>CAVPQE010000027.1:0-242398 GCA_963707205.1 uncultured Acidobacteriaceae bacterium | reverse complement strand
CAGGTGAGAATAGTTTGTCTTCTCCAAGTGAAAGAGGGAGGCACCGGAAACCTTTGCTCATTGCCAGCATCTACAACCTCATCAGCCCAATCCATATGAACATTACCGCCGTTATCTTTGATATGGACGGAGTGCTCATCGACTCCGAGCCCGCGCATAAACTCGCCAAGGAGCGCGCCTTTGCGCGCTTCGGAATCACCCTGCCCGAGGTGGTATACGAACAGTACAAAGGAAGACCCGACGCGACCATGATGAACGAAGTTGTACCTTCCATCCCGCAAGTCAGCGTTGACGTAGAGGAGTTTCTACGCCTCAAGCACCAGGAATTCGAGGCCGTGGAACACCTGGCATTGCCGATCGAAGGGGCGAAGGAGTTCGTGAATTGGGCGAAGACAAAATTTAGGATTGCACTCGCCACGTCAGCGACGCGCAGAAACCGGCAGGCGGCTCTACGTTTGCTTGGGCTCACCGACAGCTTCGATTATGTCGTGGATGCCTCCGGCTTCTCGCGCCCCAAGCCCGATCCAGAAATATTCCAGAGGGCGCTCCGCGGGCTCAAGGCTGATCCAACGGAGTGTCTCGTGATTGAAGATTCACTACACGGAGTGATCGCGGCCAAAAGGGCGGGATGCCATGTCGCCGCCATCACCACTTCTTTTCCAGAAGCTTTCCTTCTGAGCCAGGGCGCAGACCATATCGTCCGCAACTTCCAAGAGCTCCGAAGCTTGCTGGATTAGTGGATCGCCGGATCAGTGGGCAGCAAGAGCTTCGATCGACCAACCGCACAATCGTTTTCCCGCGCGAGAAGAACTCCGCTCAATCCGTCCGCAGAGCCTTCATGGGATCGATCGAAGCAGCCCGGTGCGCAGGTAGAAATGCGGCGGCTCTGGGTGGCACGGCTGAAAGCCATGCCCTTCCCAATAGGATTCATGAAAACTCAAAGACAGTGCTTCTACAACTTCGGCAGAACGATTCCCTTTTGCGACTGGTACTTGCCTTTGCGGTCGGCGTAGCTGATTTCGCAAATTTCGTCGGACTGGAAGAAGAGGATCTGGCACAGGCCTTCGTTGGCGTAGATGCGGGCCGGGAGCGGCGTGGTGTTTGAGATCTCGAGAGTGACGAAGCCTTCCCACTCGGGCTCGAATGGGGTGACGTTGACGATGATGCCACAGCGTGCATAGGTGCTCTTGCCGACGCAGATGGTCAGGACGCTGCGGGGAATCTTGAAATACTCGACGGAGCGCGCCAGGGCGAACGAGTTCGGCGGGACGATGCAGATGTCGGTCTGCACGGTAACGAAAGAGCGCTCGTCGAAGTGCTTGGGGTCGACGATGGAGGAATTCACGTTGGTGAAAATCTTGAACTCGTCAGCCACGCGCAGGTCGTAGCCGTAAGACGACAAACCGTAGGAAATCACGCCCTCACTCACCTGCTTCTCGGAGAACGGGCTAATCATGTCGTGTTCCTGGGACATCTTGCGGATCCAGCGGTCATTCTTCAGCATGGAAGTCTTTCAGAAATTGAAGAATTGAGTAATTTGGCAATTTTGTAATTGAGTAAATTGAAGGACTCTGGGGAATGCGTTCAGCCGGATTACACAAGAGAATTACACAATCACCCGATTTCCCAATTACTCAATCTCTTTGGCTGGGCTGCCTGCCAGTTTACGGGATAGATGCTCCCGTTGACAATCTTACTTATCTCCCTTAGCATCAATCACTTGAAGCAACATCTTGACCCTGCACGCGGGAGCCGCTTGTGATCAAGCTCGACATCATCAACGAAGTGGTGGCCAAGACCGGCATCACCAAGACCAAGGCCGAACTGGCCGTGGAAACCGTCTTCGAGAGCATGAAGAAGGCGCTGGCCGGCGGCAATCGCATTGAACTGCGGGGATTTGGAGTGTTCAACGTGCGTCCGCGCAAGACCGGAATCGGGCGCAACCCGCGCACCGGCGCCGAAGTGTCCATTCCGCCAGGAAGGGCCGTGCGCTTCAAGCCGGGGAAAGAACTGCAGTCGATCGACTGAGAGGCTTCCGCCAAAGCCGAGGCAAACTCTTTCGCGCGCGCGATGGCTCTCGCGTCCGCATTTTCTCCGCTCGTAGTAGCATCAAAGATGGGTCCCGACTTCGGGTCCGGACCGAAGAATCATGTCGGAACCTAATTCCCCGATTCCTACTTCGACGCTCGAGTACTACCGCCCGCTGCCGCACCCGGTAAGAAGGCCGCCGAGCGAGCGCTATTGGCTGCACGCGTTACTGCTGGTGGCTACCGGCTTCACAACGCTGGTTGTGGGTGCGCGGATGGAGTTCAATTTCCTCCATAATCTGCCGCCGTTTGCCGCTGGCGACGAATGGCTTCCATTTTTCCCCCTGGGATGGGTGGTCGCACGACCGTCGCGCCTGCTGCTTGGTATTCCTTTTTCAGCGACGCTGCTATTCATCTTGCTCGCCCATGAGATGGGGCACTACCTGTTCTGCCGGTACTACAGAGTGCGGGCGACGCTTCCCTTTTTTATTCCTGCGCCGACGTTGATCGGGACTTTGGGAGCGGTGATTCGGATTAAGGCACCGATCCGTTCGCGGGCTGCGTTGTTCGACATCGGTATTGCAGGACCGATCGCGGGATTTGTCGTGGCCGTCGCCACGTTGGCTGTCGCAATGATGCTTTCGAAGCCGCTGGTCCCCGGCATTGGCCCTTCGGACTTGCAATTAGGATTTCCGGCAATCTTCCAAGTCATACATAGCGTCCTGCGCATGGTTGCTCCGAATCATCCCATCGCCGCGTTGCCACTGACCCGGATCTATCTGCACCCGACAGCGGTAGCTGCGTGGGTGGGGATGTTTGCGACCGCGCTGAACTTGCTGCCTAGCAGCCAGTTGGATGGCGGACACATCGTGTATGCGTTAGCTCCGCGGGTGCACCGCATCGTGTCGTGGATTACCGTGATTGTGCTCGTCTATTTGGGACACCGGTATCTCGGATGGCGTGTATGGGCAGGGCTGCTCATTGTGATGAATGTGATGACCTATCGCCAACGGCAAGCTCCCGAATATCCTTTGCTTCCTGCCAGTCGGTGGGCCCTGGCATTGCTGGCAGTGATCATGCTCGTGCTAACCTTCACGATCTCGCCGTTCCAGATGAGCCGGCAATAATCGCGAGGGAAAGCTGGGCCGACTCGATCGGCAGCCGACCTAAGTCCTCGACTCTTTCGTGGAAGAGCCCACAGCTGAATCGCGCTTCAGTTGCGGGGTGGGCGAGTGAGAGCTGGCATTTTTCGCTGATGCTCGGAATGTTCAATCAGCGTCGCCAGCCGCTTGAATTTGGTTTCTTCTTTTTTCGCGCTTATGACCCACCAACTGCAGACTCTTTGATACCCGGGCGCCTGAGCTCGAAAGAATGCCCATGCGGCCCGGTGAGTACGAAACCTTCGCTCATAGTCCGCCGGAAGCTTGGCGCGTTTTCTCTGCTCGTAGGAATATATCTCGGAGCGCTTTCCTTCGCGCTTCTGAAAAGCTGACAGGCCCGCGGGGTGCATCAGCCCCATGGTCGAAAGCTCGGTAGCGCGTCTCGCGTTTACAGCGCTCCAGACGCTGCGCGGTTGGCGTGGCGTAAACCGAATTTTGTAGCTGATGTCGTCAATACGCTTGCGGATGCCATCGATCCAGCCAAAGCAGAGTGCGCCGTCGACCGCCTCGGGCCAGGTAATGCTCGGCCGTCCGGACTCCCGCTTGAAGAGGCCAACCCAGAGTTCGGTGGTCTCGGCGTGATGCTTCTCAAGCCATGCGCGCCACGCGGAAGGCGATGGGAAGAAAAGAGGCTCCGACGGCATACCGTCAGGATTATCTCCAAAGGGATTCACATTAACCAGAGTGCATCTACGTCGACGATCACCTGAGTGCGTGGAATCTTCTTTTGCGCGGCGTGAGCCAGCATTGCACGCAGGGTTGTGTTGAGCTTTTCGCGGCTGGGCGACTTGAGAACGAAGTGATAGCGATAGTCGCGCTTCAACCGCATGATGGGGGCGGGAGCGGGGCCGAGCACGCGCACCCCTTCGTGGCGAGTCGCCTCGAACCATTTCCCCAGAGTTCCTGCCCATTGCAAAGCATCATCGAGTTTGTCGCTGCGCACCAGCACGTTGGCCAGCGCGGAATAGGGCGGGTAGTGCATCCAACTGCGGAATTGCAGCTCTTTCTCGTAGAAGCCGATGAAGTCGTGGCGGGCGGCATATTGCACGGCGTAGTGATCCTGGAAATAGGTCTGCAGCACAACTTTGCCGGGAGTTTGGCCGCGCCCCGCGCGTCCCGCGACCTGGGTCAGCAACTGGAAGGTGCGTTCGGCGGCGCGGAAGTCTGGCAAGCTGAGCGCGACGTCGGCTCCGACCACGCCGACCAGCGTCACGCCGTGAATGTCGTGGCCTTTGGCGATCATCTGCGTGCCGACGAGTAAATCGAGTTCGCCTTCGTTCAGGGCGTTCAAGGCTCGCTCAAAATCTTCGTGGCTGCGAACGGTGTCGCGATCGAGGCGAGCGATGCGCGCTTGCGGGAACATGCCGTGCAGCAACTCCTCGAGTTTTTCTGAGCCTGTACCGAGAAAATAAACATACTCGCTGCCACAGTGGAGACAGGCTTTCGGCACGGGCGCCGTGTAGCCGCAATAGTGGCAAACCATTTTGTGCTCGCGCTTGTGATGGGTGAGCGCGATGGCGCAGTTCTGGCATTCAAGCTTTTTGCCGCAAGTGCGGCAGAGGACGACCGGCGAATATCCGCGGCGATTGAGCAGCACCATGACCTGCTCTTTCATTGGCTCTGGGCGGTCGAGCCGTTCTTTGATCTCGGCGGCGAGCTTGCGCGAGATCACCTGCTCGTGGCCGGTTTCCTGGAACTCCTGGCGCATGTCGATGATTTCGACTTCGGGCAGCGGTCGCTGCTCCACACGGTCGGGCAACTCGACGAGCACGTATTTGTTCTTCTTCGCATTGAAATAGGACTCCAACGACGGCGTGGCCGAGCCTAACACGACGACGGCATTTGCCATCTTGGCGCGCATTACAGCAATGTCGCGGGCGTGGTAGCGCGGCGTTTCTTCCTGTTTGTAGGAGGAGTCGTGTTCCTCGTCGACAATGATCAGCGCGAGATCGGCGACCGGGGCAAAGACCGCCGAACGAGTGCCCACGACCATGCGTGCTTCGCCGCCTTTGATGCGGTGCCACTGCTCGGCGCGTTCCCGGTCGGAAAGCGCGGAGTGCAGGATGGCCACTTCCTCGCCGAAGATTTGATGTAGATCGGCCGCCACCGCCGGCGTCAGACCGATTTCAGGAACAAGCAGAATGGCAGAGCGTCCGGCTTCGAGCACGGCACGCATGCCCGCCAGATACACCGCAGTCTTGCCCGAGCCGGTGACACCGTGCAGCAACATTCCAGAGAACTTGCGCGCTGCGACATCTTCGCGCACTCGCGAGAGCGCGGACTGCTGCGCGAGATTCAAATCGAAATCAAAGAGAGAAGGCCGCGGCTTGGAGCGCGAGACGGTGAACTCCGCAGGCTCTTCCAGGATCTCAACCAGGCCGCGCCGCACCAGCGTGGCGAGAGTGGTTCGCGGAACCTCCAGCGATTGCAGCGTGGTCAGCGGCACTTTGCCCCCGGATGCTGCCAGGGTATCGACCAGCATCTGTTGGTTGTCGTTCAATTTGCCCTCGGCAGATTTTAACACTGCAATCTTCACGGTGCGCGTGGCATCCCGGGCGGCAGACACATCCTCGCGCGCCAGCCATTTCTTGCGGACCATTCCGGCGAGAATGGATTTCGACGCTCGCGTGGCAGAACGAAGCGTCTGTTCTCGGACCAGATCTGATTCATCAGGCGCGGACTCACATCCCGCCAGAAAATCGAGGACGCGGAACTCGGTGGCTTGCTCCTCCGGGCTGCGCTTCGAACGGGCAGACGATCCGGACATACCCGCCAAATGCAGCGCCATCTGGCCATCTTCCGTGAGACGGTATCCGATCGAACGTTTGAACTCGGCGTTCAGCGGCAGCATAGTGCGGAATACTTCCCCGCGCGGGGCCAGGTAGTAGTCGGCAATCCAACGGCCTAGATGCAGCAGTTGCTCATCGAGCACTGGCGTCGCGTCGAGCACCGTAAGAATGTTCTTCGCGGTGACGGAAGGTTTGCGGTCATGCAGTTCGACGACGATGCCCGTCATACGCTGCTGGCGAAACGGGACCAGCACGCGCCCGCCGACCACTGGTGTGGCCCCGGCGGGAACGCGGTAGGTGAAGACCATGTCCAGCGGCACGGGCACAGCGACGTCACAGAATTCGGGCATCGGTCTCAGAGAATAGCAGTGACGCGGGAGGAAAGTTAAATCGGCAGCTTATTCGGCTACTTTCTTTGGAGGCTCAAGGCCCAGGTATTTCATGACCATCTGCAAATCTTTCCACGCCTCGCCTTTCTGGCGCGGATCGCGCAGAAGAAACGCGGGATGGTAGGTCACCGCAAGTTTCGCTCCCTGCCAGGAAGGATCGCTGCTAACCGCGCCAGAGGGTATAAAGTCGTAAAAGCGGCCGCGAAGTTCCGACATTGGCGCGTTGATGGCGAGCAGGTTTTTCGCCGCTACCGCGCCCAGCGCTACCACGACCTTGGGCTTGATCACGGCGATCTGCCGCATGAGAAACGGCGAGCAGGTTTCGCACTCGTCGCGCTCCGGCGTGCGATTGCCGGGTGGACGGCATTTCACGATATTCGCTATGTAGACATCCTCGCGGCGAATGCCCATCGCTTTGATCATGTTGTTGAGCAACTGACCGGCCCGGCCCACAAAGGGTTCGCCCTGCGTGTCTTCGTCGGCGCCGGGGCCTTCGCCCACGAACATTAATTCAGCACGCGGATTGCCGACGCCAAAAACAATCTGCTTCCTGCCCTGCTTGTGCAGTTTGCAGCGCGTGCAATCGCCCAGGTCTTCGCGAATGAGTTTGAGCGCGGCTATGGGGTCGGTGACAGCATGCTCGAGATTTGGAGTCAACACTCGAAGCATGTTTTCGTCGGCGACCTTGGCAACGACAGTGGACTTTTTTGCGGCCATTTCCTCTCGCAGTTCCTGGGATGTGGAAGGCGGATCGTCAACTTCAGCAGCGGCTGTAGCGGATTCGGAGACTCGCGTTTCGCGCCGGTAGAAATCGTATATGCCCATCTCGTGGTAGTAGCGAACACGTTCGGCGAGTGCTTGCCGAAGTTCGGGGCCAAGAGTGTGGGGCATCGGTTCCTAGATTGTAATGCAGCGGGAGGCGGATATGCGCGCGGCGACGAACCGCAGATTCCTCGTCGCTTCGCTCCTCGGAATGACACAGAGTCTCTGCGTTCCGCTACTCGGAATGGCACAGAATTTCTGAGCAGGAAGTCAGGTTTCCACGGGCGATTTGCGGTTTTGGCGCAGACGCACGACCTGGTCGAGGACGCGCTGAGCGACTTCCCACTTCGTGGTTTCAGAAACTTCGACGACCACGTCGCGGGTGATGATGGTCACCGCGTTTCGGTCGGAATCAAAACCTACGCCCTCGCGTGAAACATCGTTGACTACGATGGCGTCGAGATTCTTCGCTACTAATTTCTGGCGCGCATTCTCCAAAACGTTTTCCGTTTCGGCGGCGAAACCCACAACAATCTGCGCACCCTTCTTGAGAGAAAGCTCCTTCAGAATATCGGGCGTGGCTTCGAGTTCCAAGGTCATCGAGCCCTTGCGCTTGATTTTCTGGCCCGCCGTGGCTTTCGGGCGATAGTCGGAGACAGCGGCGGTCTTGATCACGACGCTCGCCTGAGGAAGCAGTTTGAGCACCGCGTCGCGCATTTCTTCGGTCGACTCGACTCGAGTCACGTCGACGGCTCCCGGCGGAGTGAGCGACGTTGGCCCGCTGACCAGAAGCACGCGCGCCCCGCGACGCAAGGCGGCTTCGGCGAGAGCATAGCCCATGCGCCCGCTGGAACGGTTGGTGAGATAGCGGACGGGATCGATCTTTTCGCGCGTGGGGCCGGCAGTGATCAGCACGGTTTCGCCATTGAAATCCTGGGAGGCACCGAGCGCTTCCATCACTGCGGTAACGATGGATTCGTTCTCCGCAAGGCGTCCGGCACCGGTCATCCCGCAAGCGAGGTAGCCTGCACCCGGCTCAACAATTTTCACGCCCCGCTGCCGCAGGATCTGGAGATTCGCCTGCGTGGCCGGATGGTTCCACATGTTGACATTCATGGCAGGCGCGACCACCACCGGCGCCGTAGTCGCGAGATAAAGCGTGGTCAGAAAATCGCCGGCGATTCCCTGCGCGAAGTGAGCGAGGACATCCGCCGTCGCCGGTGCAACCACGAGCGCATCGATGGATTGTGCAACGGCGATGTGCTCGATGGCGGAATCAATGTTGGGTTCATGCTCTTCGCCTGGCGCGAACATGCCAGTAATGACTTTTTCTCCGGAGAGAGCGGCGAAGGTGAGGGGACGCACAAACTCCTGGGCGGCGCGCGTCATTACGACTTGCACACGGATGCCGCGATCCTGCAGCAGGCGGACAATTTCCGCCGCCTTATAGGCCGCGATTCCTCCGGTCACACCGAGGGCGATTTTCATGGATTCTTGATTGCTGATTCTCGATGGTTGATTCAAAACCATCCGTACCCGCGGTTTCGCAATCAACAATCAACGAACACGAACATTCAACAATCTTCCTCAATCCTGGCCCAGCGCCTTGTCGAGTGCCTCTTCTGCTTGCTCGGCAGCGGTGCGGGTTTCCGGAATTTCCCACTTCACTTTGCCGGCGCGAATTTCGTCTTGCGCGATGCGGCAGGGCTTGCGGGAATTCGTGTCGACGACCGGCGGCGCACCGGACTGGAGTTGTCGCGCTCGCCGCGCCGCCACCAAGATGTATCGATAGTTGCTATCAAAGCCTTCGATCAACTTCATTGGGACTCTCCCTTAAAATCAGGTTCGAAGTTTAATTCCTGCCGAACGTCGAACAATGCGCTCCACAGAATACGGCCAATTCTCAGGCTCGTCCCGCTCGAATCTATTCACGGCCTCCGACGCCGCTTTGGGCGTCCCTAAAATGATACCGCGAAATCTAAGGACGTGCCGAAGGCGTGGGGGCGCCAAAAGAAGCAAGGATCGGCCCCACCCGATCGCGGACGTTCGTCAAACGGTGACGATCCGCCTGTTCCACGATTTTCTTCTCCGCCGCGGAAAGAAGCTGTCCCGACCGCAGCAAACGTTCCGACAGAACGATCGACTGCAGGCTCTCGATCGATTCCTCGAGATCGTCGTTGATCAAAATATAATCGTACTTGTCGTAGTTCTCAATCTCACTTCGGGCGGTGACCAACCGGCGATGGATCACGTCTTCTGCGTCCTCGCCGCGCTTGCGTAGGCGCCACTCCAGCGTCTCGCGGTCCGGAGGCAGCACAAAGATGCTAACGGCATCCGGCAACTTTCCCTTGACTTGCGCTGCTCCCTGCACGTCAATGTCGAGCAGAAGGTCGTGCCTTTTTTCTTCCGCCTCCCGCAGGAACCGTCGTGCCGTGCCGTAGCAATCCCCGCGATTTCCGAAGACGTTGGCGTGCTCCAGGAACTCATCATTGCGAATCATCCGCTCAAATTGTTCGCGGGGAACGAAGTGGTACTGCTTGCCGTTTTGCTCGCTGCCGCGGGGAGCACGCGTGGTGTACGAGATTGAGAAATCGAGATTCGGAACCAGCTTCAGCAACTCGTTGACCAAGGTCGACTTCCCCGAGCCAGACGGCGCCGAGATGATGTAGATCAGCGGCTTGTGGGTTGCGCTCATTCCAGGTTTTGCACCTGCTCGCGCGCTTTTTCGATTTCTGCCTTCATGGCCAGACCTGCTTCAGTAATCTTCAGGGCTTCGCCCGCCAGGCCGGATGTTTTCGAAAGCAGCGTGTTAGCTTCGCGGTTCATCTCCTGCAGCAGGAAGTCCAGCTTCTTGCCGATCTCGCCACCCTTTTCGAGCAATCCCAGAAAATGCTGCACGTGCGTTTCCAGGCGCACGATTTCTTCCTGAATGTCGCTGCGATCGACCAGCAGCGCTGCCTCCTGGAGAACCCGCTCCTTGTCCACGGTTGCGCCCAGTAGTTCCTGGAGCCGGGACTGCAGCCGCTCACTATAGTTCTGCAGCACGGCGCGGCGGTGTTGCTGCACGCTCTTCCCCGCCTCGACCAGGTGGACCATGCGCTCGCGCAGTTCGCGGGCAATGCCGCGGCCTTCTTCCTCGCGCATCTGATTCAACCGATCCAGAGCCTCGCCCACTTTTTCCATCACTGCGGCCTCAATCTCGCCGTCGGCGCTGTCGTTGGCTGAGTCGAGCGCGCCCGGAATGCGCAGGACGGCGTTCAGGTCGGGCACCGCTGCCAGAGAAAACTCAGCAGCAGCAGCGCGGAACGCGGCGATATAACCGCCGACAATCTCGCGGTTGAGCGAGAACGTCTCGCTGGTCGCGCGCTCCAAACTAAGAGAAACTTCGACGTGGCCGCGCCCCATCTTTTCCTTCAGCAGGCGCCGCAGTTGCATCTCGAGGGAATCGGTCCCGGAAGGCAGCCGGAAATGCAGATCCAGAAAACGATGGTTGACCGACTTCAGCGACAGCGCAAAAGCCAGCCGTCCATTGGACTGACCCGGTCCGACGGGAAGGGCTGCGCCTGCGCTATCCTGGCGCTGAATTTCACCTCTCACTTGCGCAAAACCTGTCATGGAGCGTATGGGCATAGGGGCCGTCTTCTCAAGTTTCCGCTACTACCTTGGGCGAATCTGCGTTGGCGAATTGCAACTCGTAGAGACGCCGGTACGTACCTAACTTGTTCATCAACTCTTCGTGTCGGCCGATATCGGCAATCGTGCCATTTTCGATCACCACGATACGATCCGCACGGCGCACCGTCGAGAGCCGGTGGGCGATCACAAACACCGTGCGGCCGCTCATGAGATTATGCAGTGCGGACTGCACCAGAGCTTCCGACTCGCTGTCGAGGGCGGACGTGGCCTCATCCAGAATCAGGACTGGCGCGTTCTTGAGCAGGGCCCGAGCAATGGCCAAGCGTTGCCGCTCACCACCGGAAAGCCGCACGCCGCGCTCTCCAATCACAGTATCGTACCCTGCCGGGAGGGCCACAATGAAATCGTGAGCAAGTGCGGCACGCGCGGCAGCCTCGACCTCCTTCTGTGGAACTTGCGGCTGGCCGTAAGCAATGTTGTTGCGTACAGTATCGTTAAACAGAACAGTTTCCTGCGTGACAATGCCAACCTGCGCCCGCAAGGAGGCGAGGGTTACGTCGCGGACATCCTGGCCATCGATGAGCAAACGTCCGGCGGTCACATCGAAGAAGCGGGGGATTAGGTGGACCAGAGTGCTTTTTCCCGCGCCGCTGGAGCCGACGACGGCCAGGACTTCGCCGCGCCGGACTTCCAGATTGATGTCATGCAGAACATCGTGGGATTCTTCGCCTTCGTTGGCGTAGGCGAAGCTGAGGTGCTCGAAGCGAACGGTTCCCGAGAATCGCGGCAAAGTCTTGGCGCGCGGCTTCTCTCGGACATCATCTTCGAGATCCATGAACTTGAAGATTTCCGACGAGGCGCCCAGAGCCTGCTGGAAATTGTTATAGAAGAGCGCGAACTTGCGGACCGGATTGTAAAGGCTGAAGACGGCGGTAATGAAGGCAACAAAAACTCCGGGGGTCATTTGATTGTGCGCGATGCGGCCGCGGCCAATAAGGATCAGAAGAGCAATCCCGACCACACCCAGCACATCCATCAACGGAGAACTGATCGCGGTGGCGGCCACCGAGCGGAGATTCGCGCGGAAAAGACGACGAGCCGCGTTGCGGAATCTGGAAATTTCCCAGTCTTCGGTGTTAAAGGCCTTCACGATCCGGTTGCCGGTGATGGTCTCGTGAAGAATATTCTGAATTTCTGCCAGCTTGTCCTGGCCGTGCCGCGTAGTGTGACGCACGCGGGAACCGATCTTACGCGACGAGAAGACGATCACCGGGACAAATAGGAGCAAGACCCAAGCAAGGTTCCCGCCCAGGATCACTACCACGATCGCCACCGAAACAAAAGTGAAGAACTGTTGCAGGAGTTCCGAGAGCACGGTCGACATGGCGTATTGCACTCGCTCGATGTCGTTGATGATGGTGGAGAGTAGAGTTCCCGTGGTGTGTTTCGAAAAGAATGCTGCAGAGCGGCGCAGCAGGGCGGTGTAAAGATCGTCGCGCAGATCGGTGATCATGCCAAAACCAGCATGATTCACCAGATACGTACCGGAGTAGTCGCAAATTCCTTTGAGGATGGTGGAAGCAACCAGCGCAAAAGCCACGATGGTCCAGGCATTCGTGAAATGCGAAGGTACGAACTGCTGCAGGTAGACCGGGTGGTGCGTACCGGGGATCATGAAGAGCTGAATGTTCTGCGACCCGGTCGCGGGGTTCAGCACCCGATCAAACACCGGACGGACCAGCAGATATTTGAAAGCGTCGAGGCCACCCACCGCAGCCATGAGCAAAACGGAGGACAGGATCTGCCACCAGTAGGGGAGCGCATAGCGGATTAGCCGCGTCAGTTGCCGCATGGGACTCCCGCGCGGTGCCCACCGCAAGCGCTAGCTGCTGGTCGAATAGGCATGAGATGCAAGGCCCTATTCTACTTGAGTCGTAATCCGAAGGAATGCCGTTTCAGTTTCCCGGACTTACGATACGAACCCTTCGCGAGGCTCTAGAACCTCGGTTCCGGCTACTTCGGGATATCGCGATGCACGATCTTCACGTGATATCCGGCGCGCCGAAGATGTTTGCCGACCTCCTCGGCGATCATGACGGAACGATGCTGTCCGCCGGTGCAACCGAATGCGATGGTCAAATAGCTCTTGCCTTCATGGATGTAGTGCGGCAGCAAGTAGACGAGCAGATCGGAGATGCGCGAGATGAATTCCCGGGTCTGAGGGAAGGAGCGAATGTATTTGGCGAGGCGCGGATCACGCCCTGTCAGCGGCCGGAACTCGGGGACGAAGTGCGGGTTGGGCAGGAAGCGTACGTCGAAGACGAGGTCGGCGTCCTCGGGAACGCCTTGACGGAATCCGAAACTGACGCAAGATACCAAAATATTTTTTTCCGAGGCTTGTTCCTGAAAACGCTCCGTGATGTGACCGCGAAGCTCGTGAACGTTGAACTTCGAAGTATCGATGACGAAATCGGCGACCGCCCGAATGGCGCTCAGGTGGCGGCGTTCCTCTTTCAGCGCGGATTTTACGGGGGAGTCGGTTCCGAGAGGATGCGGCCGGCGGGTTTCGCTGAAACGACGCATCAGCACTGAGTCGGATGCTTCGAGGAAGACTACCTTAGTTGGGATCAGGCGTCCCACTGACTTCAAGATCTTAGGGAGATCTTCCAGCTTGGAGCCTTCACGCACGTCGACGACCAGGGCGGTGCGACGAATCTCACTGGACTGCACGGCCAGGTCGGCAAATTGCGGGATGAGCTGGACAGGCAGGTTGTCGACGCAGTAGTAGCCGAGATCTTCGAAGGCTTTCAACACCGAGGCCTTCCCCGAGCCACTCATGCCGGTGATGATGACCAGTTCCGGTGAGTGCTGTCGGGCGCGGGAGGGCCTTTTCGCTCCGCTTTTCGATTTCTTTGGTTTCCGGCCAGAGGACCCGCGTGGGTTCATGAACTGGATAGTAGCATTCCAGGCGCGGCCCTCGCTTCATTCCTGATTGCCAACGGAGATACCGCGTCTTTCGGGCTCCGGGTCGCCTGGCAATCGCCCGTCAGAAGCCGGAAATGCGAGATTGTCTCCGGCCCGCACCGACAGGTAAGCTATGCGTCATGAAAAAGTTCGAAGATCTTACGGAACGCGAAGTTCTGGCTCTGGCTATTGGTCTGGAAGAAGAGGACGAGCGCGTATACTCCGACTTTGCCGAAGGGTTGCGGCAGGATTATCCCGCGACGGCTTCGATGTTTGACGGCATGCGGGAGGAAGAATCGGGACACCGGCGCCGATTGCTCGAACTCTTCCAGAAGAAATTTGGCGAGCACATACCATTGATCCGCCGCCAGGACGTGCGCGGCTTTGTCGATCGGCCGGCGCTGTGGCTGGTGCGTCCTCTGCGTATTGAAGCGGTGCGCAAGGAGGCGAGCACCATGGAAGTAGAGACTCGCCGCTTCTACGAAAAAGCTTCCGCGCGCACGCAGGACGCGAGCATCCGGCAACTGCTGGATGACCTCGCGACGGAGGAGCGCGAGCACGAAGAGCGCGCTCAGGAACTCGACAAGCAGAAACTCCCGGCCAATGTGAAGGCCGACGAAGAGGTGGCGCAGCGGCGTTTGTTCGTGCTGCAGATTGTGCAGCCGGGGCTGGCGGGATTGATGGATGGGTCGGTATCGACGCTGGCGCCGGTTTTCGCGGCTGCCTTTGCCACACAGAAAAGCACGGACGCGTTTCTGGTGGGTCTCGCGGCTTCGGCTGGTGCTGGAATCAGCATGGGTTTTGCGGAGGCGCTCTCGGATGATGGCAGCCTTACCGGGCGTGGGCATCCTTGGGTGCGGGGCTTGATTTGCGGAGCGATGACGGCTTTGGGCGGGATCGGGCACACACTTCCATTCCTGATTCGCGATTTCCGCGCGGCATTGTGGGCCGCAGCGGCGGTGGTGGTGGCGGAACTTGGCGTGATCACCTGGATTCGCAAGCGTTACATGGACACACCTTGGGTTTCCGCCGCGTTGCAGGTGGGACTAGGCGGTGTGCTGGTGTTCATCACCGGAGTGCTCATCGGAAAGTCGTAGTCCGCCAGCAGAGACGCAGCAAGCGACGTCTCTACGGCCGCGTGTCCAGCGGGTGCGTGCTCTTTTCGTAGAACTCTTTCTGCAGTTTGAGGCTGACGTCGTCGCCCTTCACATCGCGGATCGCCTTCACTACAGAATCAATCCACCACTTCATCTGGAATTGGCCAAGCTCTTTAGTCGCCACGGATCCATCGCCGGAATAGTGGTTCGGGAAACGCGTGTACCACCAGATTCCCGTGTAGACATCTTCGGGAATTTTTTGGCGCGCTTGGTCTGCGCCAGATTCGCTTGCCGCGCGGTCCTGGTGCACGAGGTCGGGGTGGGAGATCATCATATTAGAGGTTTCGCTTTCGCCGGCGTGCATGTCGATCTTGGTCTTCTTTGCAGGACCTCCTTGTTGCGGCGTGTGTTCGTCGAACACATAGACGACATAGTCGTGGGGCTTGTCGAGTTGGGTCTGCGCGAAGTAGGGGAGCAGGCTATTGTTGCCGCCGTGACCGTTGACGATCAGGACTTTCTTGCAACCGTTGCGGGCCATCTCGTCGGTGGTTTCCTGCAGCAGGGCGAGTTGCAAGTTGCGGCTGTAAGCCATGGTTCCGGGTTCGTGGCGCGCTTCGGCGATTTGGCCGAAATAATATTCGGGAAAAACGACGGCGTATTCCTGCTCGGCGGCGTGCAGCGCGGCGTAACGAACATCGAGCAGATCGGTGCCGAGCGGCAAGTGCGGACCGTGCTTTTCCAGAATTCCGAATGGAAGCAGGCAGGTTCCCTGGGAGCGATAGATCCCTTCGCGAAAGTCGGAGGCGGTGAGTTCTTCCCAGTGCACGGAAAGCTTGGCTGGCGAAACGGCTTGCGCGTGGAGGAAATGGGGCAGACTGAGAACCATGGACAGGAGCAACGGTGTAAGGATGGAAGAAGGCTTGCGGCTGGTACGAGTCATATGGCGAAATCTCCCTCGGTGGCGAATTCTAGCACGCGAATCATCGCTATTAAAACGTATCAATAGAGGGACTCGTCAAACGGGAGATCGTTCGCCGGCGCGGAAAGAATAAAAATCCCGCCCTATCTCGCCACAGAACGGCGAGACAAGGGCGGGGCACCCTCAGTGTCGAAAAGCACAGACGAGCTTCGCTCGTCCTGGACCGGTCAAAAACCCGTTCCCACATGAGTTGTTACGGGGCTTCGATCAGTTCCATTTTGCCGTCGCGGGTGCGGTGCAGGATCATGACCTTGCCCTTGGGATCGCGGAAGACGAAGACGTCGCGGTCGCGGAAGTGAGCTTCTTTGATGGCCTCTTCCAGGGTCATGGGGCGCATGGCTACGGCGTCCTCGGAGCGGACCAGATGGACCTCGGTGGTTTTGGCAACGGCCGGATACTTGTGGACCATGACCGGGACGGCTGTCTTTTCCGACAAGCCGATTACGGGTTGCACATCGGTATCATCACTTGTCGTGGAATGGCCGTTCCACTTTTTAACTTCCTCGCTCTTGCGGGCGGAACGCTTCTTCGATTGCCAGCGCGTTTTGTATTTGACCGCCTGCTTCTCGAGGTGGTCGAGGGCTTCGTTGACGGCGATGGACATGTCCTTGGCTTGAGCGAGGCCGACCAGCGGGCCATTGCGCGGGCTGATGGTGATTTCGGCTTTGTGGCGGTGCTTCTCGACGGCGAGGATGACCTTGGTTTCAAAGCGGTCGCCCAGAATTTTGCGGATTTTTGTGAGGCCGGTTTCTACTTCTTTGCGGATGATGGGGGTGACTACGTAGTGTCTGCCAGTGTATTCCACGTTCATGAGCGCCCCTCCTAAGAATTCAGTCGATGAGCTAAATCGGGCACTATATTGGGAGTCAAAAGTAAGAAGTCAGAATGCAGAATTGAAAATCGAATTTCCCACATAACACGTGGCACGTCGTTCTGCACAGCACTCTCCTACTTCTGCACTCTGACTTCTTACTTCTGCATTATTTCTTTACCCGGCGCTGGTGCGTGCTGGGGATGCGCATGTCTTCGCGGTACTTGGCTACCGTGCGGCGGGTCACCTGAATGCCTTGGGATTGCAGGATGCGGGTGATCTGCTCGTCGGTCAACGGACGGCTGGGATCTTCTTCTTCGATGAGCTTCTTGACGCGGCGTTTGAGGATGAGCAGAGACGTGCCCCCGCCCTCGGGACCTTGAACGCTTTCGCTGAAGAAGTAGCGCAGCTCGAATACGCCTTGCGGTGTGTGGGCGTATTTGTTGGCCACGGCACGGCTAACCGTGGAAGGATGCACGCCGATTTCTTCGGCCACCTCCTTGATCATCATGGGCTTCAGTTGATCGATGCCTCGTTCGAGGAAGTCCTGCTGGCGGGCAACGATGCAATAGCAGACTTTGGTGATGGTCTGCTTGCGCTGCTCGATATTCTTGATGAGCTGGATGGCGCTCTTGTAGCGTTCTTTGACGTAGTCGCGGGTGCTCTTTTCGTTGGTGCCATCGCGGGTAACCAGTTTCTTGTAGGCGGGATTCAGGCGAAGTTGCGGCAGGTCTTCGTCGTTCATGATGACCAGCCACTCGTCGCCGTGTTTGACGAAAGCGACGTCGGGCTCGATGAGACGGGCCTGAACTTTGTTGTAGCGCAGGCCGGGACGCGGATCGAGGGTGCGGATATAGTCGAGCGCCTGCTGCACGGCTTCGATAGGGCGGCCGATTGCCTTGGCTATCTCCTTGTGTTGTTTGTTTTGCAGGCCGCGAAGATGCTGGTCGACTACGGCCATGGCGTCCTTCAGAACTTGCTCCGTGCCGTTGCCATTCTTGTGCAGCGCGAGCTGCGCCTGGTGATAGCGGAGTTGGTAGAGGAGGCACCCGCGCAGATCGCGGCAGGCCACGCCCGGAGGATCCAATTGACGGACGACTTCCAGAGCTTCCTGCAGATCGGCGGAAGTGAATCCTGGCTTGTAAGTCGGGGCTTGGGCCACGGGCTGCAGTGCGGGGGCAACCGCAGCGGCAGAATCGGCGGAGTGCGAGGAGAAAGAGGCTTCGCTGCGCGGTTCAGCGGCGAGTGCGGTCGCGGCACCTTCGCTGTAAGCGGGCTCGGTCGCGTTGAGATCGACATCGTTCTCGATCTCTGCGGAGTCGGGGATTTCTCCGAGAGAGGAAGGCTCTTCCGCTGCCGCGCCCGACTCCGCAACTTCTGCCAAGCCCAAGGCTTGCGCCTCGTTCACGATATCCTTCGCAGTGGCGGCGTCGGCCTCCGGGGGCACAGGGGGGGCAACGCCGAGCAACTCGTCGTCGCTGGCGATCAGGTATCCGTCTTCGTTCAAATTTCCGATGATCAGGTCGGCGGCTTCGCGGATTTCGCGGCGCAGGCTGAGCGCGCCCAGCTGCCAGGCAAGATGGTCGGTGAGGTTGGTCGGCTTGGAAAGAAAATTCTCAAACGACGGGCGCTCGATGTCCTCCATCTCGTTGTGGGTACGGTAACCGGGATCGAGATAATCCTGGAAAAAGGAACCGAAATCGATCTCTTCGAAGGGATCTTTCTTCTCGACGGCGGTGATGGGATTTTCTTCGTTGGTGGCGGCGGCAGCGCGTTCGCGGTCTTCTTCCTTTTTGCCAACTTCGTCGAGCAGGGGAACCGAGTCTTCCAGTTCTTCGAGAACGGGGTTCTCGACCATCTCAGCGTTGATCATGTCCTTGAGCTCAAGCTTGTTGAGCGCCAGGACGGAGACCATCTGCACCAGGCCCGGGGTGAGGATCTGGCGCTGCGAGAGCCTTACGCTGAGTTTGTGCTGCAGTAGGACCATGAGTTCGGGCGAATCCCGTAAAACGCAAAACCGTCAACCGCTAAGGGCACTAGGTTCACGAAGGAAGTCCTTAGCGTTACTTCGTGTCCTTCGTGGTTTGCTCTTTTTTCATACCAGCGAGAAACTCTGGCCTAAATACACGCGGCGCACTTCGGGGTCGCTTGCCAACTGGCCGGGCTGGCCCTGACGGAAAATTCTGCCGTCATCGATGATGTAGGCCCGGTCGGTCACCGAAAGTGTTTCGCGTACGTTGTGATCGGTGATCAGTACTCCGATGCCGCTGGCCCGCAGGCTGCTGATAATTTTTTGCAAGTCGAGCACGGCAATGGGATCGATCCCAGAAAACGGTTCGTCCAGCAAAATGAAAGTGGGATTGATGCACAGGCAGCGGGCAATTTCCACGCGCCGCCGTTCCCCACCGGACAGGGCATACCCGCGATTCTGGCGGATGTGCTCCAGTCCCAGTTCGTCAATAAACTTTTCCATCTTCTCGCGGCGCTCGTGCCAGGACATGGGCTGCGCCTCCAGAACCGCGAGGATGTTTTCTTCTACCGTCAGTTTGCGAAAGACCGAAGCTTCTTGCGGGAGATAGCTGATGCCATACTGACGAGCCCGAAGATACATGGGAACGTCGGTAATGTCCTGACCGTCGTACAACACGCGGCCAGTATCGGGAGGGATCAGGCCAACGATGGCGTAAAAAGTGGTGGTCTTACCTGCGCCGTTAGGGCCTAATAATCCAACGACTTCGCCCTGCTCGACCGTCAGGCTGACGCCATTTACAACGCGGCGGCCACGATACGATTTGCCAATTTCTTCGGTGGCCAGAGTACGCATTTATCGTGCCACTCGCGTTTGAGTTACCACAGGAGTACTCGCTCCGCCTTCTACGAGCACCCTATCATCGCGTCTAAAGAAAGTCAACGAAACCCCGGTAATCTTGCCTTGTTCGGCATCAAAAATGCTAGGCGGTCCGCCGGTGAGGACGAACCTGTCATCGGCGGCGGTGTAAACCAGCTTTTGTCCCTCGGCTCGGCGCTTGGGTTGCTGGATGACGACGTTGTCTTGTGCGACCATGCGGTCGAGCTGGCCGGGACCGGCAAACGATTGAGTATTCGAGGTTTGACTGCGGGGCAAGAGGTAGGCATCGACCGTTTTGGCCGAGGCGGTGAAGTCAGCAGCTTTGGCAATGACTCCGCCTTCATAGTGGATTCGGCGCTCGGAATCGGCGTAGGTGAGCCTTGCTGCGGTAATGGAGATCGGGGTCGATGCGGAGAGCGACGTCCCTTTGCTGGATCTTTTTCCGCTTGTTTTTTCGGATGGGGGAGTCGTTTCTGCCCTAGCCTTTGCAGCTTGGACCAGAATCGTTTGCACGGGCTCGGCGGGCGTGCCCTGGGCGGTGACGAATCGACGGTCGCGGTCGAACTGGATCGTAGGCGCCTCGATGATGTTGGCGTCCTGCCAGAGGCGGGCGTTCCCCGTGTAAACAGCCACCCCGGGATTGTTGTGGGCCGTCATGCTGTGAGCGGTGACGTGAATCGGTGAAGAAGACGCCAGCAGGGCTCCGTTCGGTTGCTCCTTCAATTCGCTGTAAGTGCTCTTGACGTCGTCCTGAGCGAGAGCATCGCCGGTAGCGCGGTTGATGCGGATCATCTTCGCTGTTGTCGCCATGCCGCCGTTGGCTACGCGCGGATTGCCGGTGAGGACGAGCATCTGGTCAGCGGGAGTGTAGCGTGCGGAGTTCGCCCAGGCTTGCATGCGCTTGTCGGGCTCTTGCCCATCTGTGTAGGCGACGTTGCCCTGTTGCGTAATGGAGTCGATGCCGCCCTGAGGAAGAAAAGTGGCGTCCACTGAGTCGCTGGTGCTGACGCGGTCCGGCTCGCCGGGGGTCGAGTTGACGATGCGGGCATCAGGCGCGCCGTGGACATTCGCTAGGTGGTTTCGGCTGTCGAAGGAAGTGAATTGCGCATCGAACTTGCCCGCGGTCACAACTGTACGCTGCGCTGCAAGGGCTTGCGCTGAGCCTGAAGCTGGACCCTGCCTTTGCGCGATCGTGATGTGCGCGGTGCCAGAGGTGACGGCATTTTGCAGGATGTGGCCTTGCGCCACCGTGAAGTCGATGATGGGCGCAGTGAGTTCGAAATCCTGGGGGCCGGTTGCATTGGCTTTTGCCGCGGGCTGGGTTCCCGCGACGGTTTTCTGCGTCAGGCGGGCCCCATCGAGGGCGTGAACTTTCTGAAGCTGGTTCTGGCCAGCGAAGTCGAGGATTACGCGGCCGGCTTCGCCCTGCATGGGCTGCGGTCCGGTTTGCTCGATGTGCACATTGCCGGTCATGGTTGCGGTGCGGAGCAAGTCCTGCTTGCCTTGGAGAAGGAACTCCGCCTGGTCGGCGCGACTGCGCATTTCGGACGGTTGCGGTTGAACCGCTGTTTTGTCGGCCGCGGAATTCCGTTTGGCACTTGAGGCTGAGCGCTTCGTGCCTTCCATCCGCGTCTCAGTGGTAACGTTTCCCGTGGCCAGAATCCTCTCGACCTGATTTTCCCGGCTCAGATAAAACACCGCTTGATCGGCTTGCAACGCTCCATCTTCCCGACTCACATGAGGATGGTCGAGCGTAATTTCGCGCGGAGCGTTGGTGATAATGCCGTGCTCCGCCTGGATGACGGCAGCATACGGGCCATTCAGCACCACATGAATTTGCGACGACAGGGTCAGCGTGTTGCTCTTGCCGGTGTATTTCACTCCCATGGCCCAGCCTGTGGCTTGCGGCGTTTGAAATTCTACGCGGGCAGCGGTCATGGCGTTTCCGCTGTCTTTGTTGAAAACCAGATCGCGTGTTTTCAGGTGGATTGGATTCTTGAGTTCTTTCGGGGTGGTTTGATCGGGGCTGGCCAGGCCAGCCGGGTTGGAGACGAGATCGATCTGCACGTCGCCCTTGGCGGTGACGTCGCCGGTCTTTTGATTGAAGGCAAAATCGTCGCCGTAGATTTGGTCGAAGCGCGAGGAATCGCGACCATAGAGGACGATGCTGACGTTGCGCAACTCAGCGTTGCCATTCAGCTTGAATTCTTTGACGTCGCTGGCCTGGACGGTAAAGAGCGTGCGCTTGCCGTCGGACTTGGAAAACTGGAAGCCGCTGGCCGTCTGCTTGATGTCATACCCGATCTTGCCCGGGATTTGTTTCAACACGTTTGTCGCCCGCCAACGCGCGTAGAAATACATCCCCGCCACGACCAGCGTGAGCAGCACGGCGGTCGCAGCCAACAGGCGGCGCAGACGGTAGACTTGAAGCGGCATCTGGGTTCAGTGTAATCCAAGCCGATCGAGGTCGGCTGGAAGACGGCTTCTCCTCTACACTTAGATGCGCATATCGCGATGAACACAACCGCCGAAAAGCCGCCTCTGCTCGACTTTCATAATTTACGGGTGATGCGGGGGCAGAAGATCGCGCTCGACGACTTCAGCCTTCGCATTGGAGCAGACGAGCATGTAGCCATTCTCGGGCCCAACGGCTGCGGCAAGTCGACGCTGATCAAGACCATTACCCGCGAGTGTTATCCGGTGGCGCGGCCGGACTCGTCGATGGCGATCCTAGGAGAAGAGAGTTGGGATGTGTTCACACTGCGGGCCCGGCTGGGCATCGTGTCGAATGACTTGATGCTTTCGTGCACGGGAGATGCTTGCGGCCGGGACGTCGTGCTGTCCGGCTTCTTCAGCAGTATCAGCATTTTTTCGAATCACACCGTTGATGCCGGACAGCGCGAGTTGGCCGACGCCGCGCTTACCGAGTTGAAAATATCGCATCTGGCGGAGCGGCCGGTTTGCGAGATGTCGTCGGGAGAGGCGCGGCGCGTGCTGATCGCTCGGGCCCTGGTGCACAAGCCGGGCGCGTTGCTGTTTGATGAGCCGTGCAACTCGCTCGACCTCTCTGCGCAGCAAAGCTTGCGGCAGACTATGCGTGCGCTAGCGAATTCCGGAACGGCCATTATCCTGGTGACGCACGAACTGGCCGACATCGTCCCGGAGATTGGACGAGTGGTGCTGATGAGCCGCGGACGAGTGGTCGCCGACGGCCCTAAAGAGGAAATGCTTCAGGTCGAGCGACTGGCGGCGCTGTTCGACGCTAAGGTGGAGATGGCGCGGCGCGACGGGCACTATCATCTGTGGTGAAAGCGATTCAACTCCCGCCTTTGAGCCGATCTTCCATCGAGCGGCGCGTTTGAACGCTGCAGTAACGGATACGTCCGATTTAGACACAACAATTGTGCTGACTGACATGCGAGCACACAAGGTGATGACGGCGTGAAGGCAAACTGATGGATCACCAGTCACATGCAGAATCATAGATGATATGAGCGGAATCAGAATCATCACGGGTTGGCAGCGTCCTGGAAAATCGTGAACGAACTAGAAACAGTATGCTGGACCTCAGCAAAGTTCAAGTGCAGCCACACCAGGAGACTGGCGGAAGGGCTCGATTGGTTTGTACCCGGTAAGGAGGAATCCGCGCCTTCCCGGCTCTTCCAGGAGCCCGGCAAATAAGACATTCGAAAAGAATGACATGGCCGCAGTTGCAGCGGAAACCAGCGTGACTCCACCCAAACCAGGCCAGACCAAATGAGCACCGAAAGCGGATGCGAGCGCCGAGGGGATTCCGAGCAACACGGGGAAGAACAGTAGTGCAAACGCGGTCCAGCGAGTCGGAGGATGGAGCAGGCGCCGCGTAGCTGCGACACCCTTCGTCGTCCCAACGGAAAGAGGATCCCTGCCGGGGCGACGCCGCAACCGCAGGCTTACGCGAACCGGCAGGCCACTCTTCGCTCCACCACGAGTTGCAAGCGGGAAGATAAAATCTGGCGCGGCTGAGCGCCAGCCAGTGCCTTGTTGTCGCCCGGCAATACCTTGCAGCTGACGGCGACGATGCCATCGGCCGGATGGTTATCGAGGAAGTAAGCAAACGTCCTTTTCCGGACGAGATACTGCGCGTGCGATCCGTAGGATTTGGCGGGTGGCCTCCGGGACGCAAGCGCAATCCCAGTCACGCGGGCTGAGGCGCGAATCTTCTGTGCGGCGAGAGTGGCTGCCATTTTTTCGCGCAATACCATAAACGAATTCGTTATAACTATCTCGGACAGCATGTGTGTCAAGCCTTTTCGCGTCAGCGGGCGCGGTTGATCGCTGTGAATTCGCGCAAGGAGAGTTCCAGGCCGCCGTATTCGGGATGATCGTTGTTTCCGATGGTGAAGGCGATGTCGATGGAATCGCCCGCCAGTAGCGGCGTCTGTTGCAGGCGCTCCGCCATGTGCCAGCCCAGGGCGTCGAACGTGATTTTGGTTCTCAGTTCTCGGTTCTCAGTTCTCAGTTGAAGGCTGCTCGCGTAGCCTTCGGCTACGGCTGCGGCTTTTTCTTCATGCCGGATGGCGGCGCTGTCGGGATGGCAGCGCGGAGTTGTCAGTACTGCGACTGCTGAGAGTTCTTCCGAGTCAGTTGGCGTTAGGCGCTAAACTTTTGCCGACTGCGCCCGCCCTGAGCTTCAGCTTGACGTGCTTGTCTTTCAGAATTCGAGGAGGCGCGGTTAACTGGACGCCGCGCGCGGCGAATATGGGTTCGGGATTTCCCATGCCGTAGGGTTCCAGCAGTTGGAGCGCTTGAAACAGCTCCGGCGTGACGTCGGCCAGATCCAGTTCCGCATCCAGATCGAGAGTCGGATCGAAATCCGCCGGGGTGAGGCGGGTGCGGGCAAACGCATCCAGCTTCGCGCGCAGGTCGGCGACATTGGCGGAGGGCATGGCGAATCCGCAGGCATGGGAGTGGCCGCCGTAGCGCGAAAAAAGATCGCCGCATGACTCGATCGCCTCCAGCAGGTGGAACGCACGAATCGAGCGGCCTGAACCGAAGGCCTCTGCGCCGTCACGTGAAATCACCACTGCCGGACGGTTGTAGCGCTCTACGACTCGCGTTGCCGTGATGCCGATGACACCCCGGTGCCAGCCTTCTCCGTCGACGACGATGCAGTAAGCATCGCACAGCGTGGGGTCTCCCGTGAAACGCTCTTCCACCGCGCGCAGGATTCGCCGCTCTTCTTCCTGGCGGTCGGAATTGAGATGATCAAGTTTGGCAGCCAATTCGCGGGCGCGGGCTGCGTCTTTGACGCTGAAAAGCTCGATCACATCGCGAGCCACATCCATGCGGCCGGCGGCGTTGATGCGGGGCGCGATTCGGAAACCAACTTCGCCCGAGGTCGGTGGACGCTTGGCGGAAATCTGTGCGACTTCCAACAGCGCTTTGAGACCGGGATTCACCGCCTTGCGCAGCGCATCGAGTCCGAGGGAAGCGAAGACGCGATTCTCGCCGGTTAACGGCACGGCATCGGCGATGGTGGCGATCGCCACGACCTTCATGAACGACATCAGCAGTTTGCTCTGAACGTTCGCATCCAGGCGTCGTTGCATCAATCCCTGGGCTAGCTTGAAAGCGACGCCCGCGCCGCAGAGCTGCTTATAAGGATAGTCGCAACCTTTCTGATTGGGATTGACGACCGCCAGCGCGTTGGGCACGCCATCGGGACCGGGCAGGTGATGATCGGTCACGATCAGATCGACTCCAAGGCGTTGGGCCGTCTCCGCGGGCGCGAAGGCGCGAATACCCATGTCGACGCTGACGATCAGACGAATGCCCGAGGCGGCGGCGCGCTCGATGACGTCGTCGCGCATGTCGTAGCCTTCGCGAATGCGGTGCGGCACGTGGAAGTCCGCCGTGCCTCCGCAGAGTTCGATCGCGGTCTTCAGGATGATGACGGCCATGGTGCCGTCTACGTCGTAGTCGCCGTAGATGAGAATGGACTCTTTGCGTTCGATGGCGGCGTCGATGCGATCGACGGCTGCGCGCAGGCCGGTCATGCGCTCGGGAGCGTGCAGATGAGAAAGTGAAGGGGAAAGAAAGCTGGCGGCTGAATCGAGATCGTTGATGCCGCGGCGCACGAGCAGAGGCGCGAGGATATGGGCTGCGTTGGCGACGCCGCGAAGCGAGGCATCAGTGCGCAGGCCTGCGATCAGGGGCGCGACAAGATCTTGATCAGTTGCTCTTTGAATCCACTGCATGGGGTGATGGAGCAGTTTACTACTGGAGGGGTGTGCAGAGTGGTGAGATTCGAGAGCCGCCGAGCTGCGCTTGTCCCGGCCGGGTCCCTTCGACTGCGCTCAGGGCAGGCTCCGACCCGGCCCCAAACAAGATCTAGACCACACAAAGACTCCCAAGACATCCCGAGGAATTAGTTCTCTTCGTCCTGGTCGGGCTCGTCCATGGTGAGGCCGCCGAATTCGTCGGAGACTTCGAGCAGATGCTGGTAGCGCTCGTACCACTCAGTGCTAACCTCGCAGAGAAACATCGATCCCTGGTAGGCCCAACCCAACTGCAGAAACCCTACACGGCCGACATGGGCACGGAGCCAGCGAGCATCTTCCACATCTTCACCGTCGGTGAACTCTGAGTTGGTCAAGCGCTGCACCATCTCATCTAACTCGGTGCGCTCGAGCGTCCAGGAGTGCATGGTCAGGAAAGGTGCGCCCGATGCCTTGGCCAATTCCACGAAATCCTTCCAGCCGTCAGGATTGCCGCCCATCTCCCACATCACGCATTGCACCTCGTCGTAGTCCACGTAGCCGTGGAAGCGGCGCATGCCGTGGCCCTCGATGAAGGCAACCATGTCGTCTTTTACAGTGGTGAGATCGTCTGGAGTGGGAGACATATGGGAAAGGCTCGTAACTTAGCATTGTATGCTGTTCGCAATTTCGGTGCCAGCGTGGTGGCCGGCGATCAGTGGGTTGGCGTGGGGGCCATCATCAGGTCGGCAAACATGCGGTAGAACTTTTCGGTGTTGAGGTCGATCTGAATTTCGACCGATTGGGCGGCAGGCCTCAAGGCACTCTTGGCTACCCAGGTCAGGGTGTTCCCGTACGCGGCGCCATGGTCCAAGTCCACGCCCATGTAGCGAGTTTCCCGCTTGGTAATCAAAGACGGATCGATCCATGCGGCGGCGGCCAGTTCGTCCCACATGATATCGGCGCCTGGCGTGAGCATGGCGAAACGGGCGATGTAGCGTGCCAGAGGGGTTCCGCTGGCTTCGATCTGTTTCACCAAAGCGGACGTCATATGGGTCCTGACGGAGATATCGGTGGAAGTACAGACGATCTTTTTCCACGGGGCGCGCAGTACGATCTCCGCCGCTTCCGGATCAAACCAGAAATTGAACTCGTGGCGAGGATTGTTCAGGAATTCGGGATTGTCGGTTTGCGGGCTCAGGCTTCCACCCATAAAGACGAGTTCCTGCGCCAGTTGCGGGAAGGTCGGGTCGAGCGAGATGGCGAGCGCGAGGTTGGTCATCGGTCCTCCCTCGTAGATCGTCACTTCATGCGGATATTTGTGGACCATTCGAATCAGGAAATGCGCCGCGTCCTCGTCTGCCGGTTTGGTTGTAGGCTGCCCTTCTGGAAGTGCAGGCACGACGGAAGCCTCATGCCACCAGCGCTCATCCCAGGCGCCAGCGTAGGCGACCTTGCCATAGCGCTGCTGCCACAGTTTGGCTTCGTTGCGACTGCGGACTAGCGGGAACGCGGCGCCGGGCACGACGGGGATGTCGGCGCGGCCAATAATTTCCAGCAGCCGCAGGGTATGGGCTACTTCTTCGTCGCGCCACTGATCTCCACTCACGACTGTGATGCCCAAAACTTCCACTTGCGGAGACTGGATCATCACCAGAAGCGTCTGCATGTTGCTGCCGCCGGGTCCGGAGCAATCTTCGTTGATGATGACTTTGCGCCGCGGCTCGGCGGAACTGGCCAGACTCGCCAGCGACAGCAATGTGACGGCAAGGAAGACAGTGGGCTTGGTCATCGTTAAAGTCTCGAGCACATCACCTCGAAAGATGGATCGCAGCCTTCTCAGACAGAATTTCGATTGCAAATTTAAGGGCAGACTAGGTGAGCCCAGTCTGCCCGCATCGAGACCACGCAGCTCACTCGCTAGAAAATGAGCTTCAGGGCAAATTGAATGAATCGAGGATCGTTCAAGGTTGTGTTTACCACCCCGAAGCTGGAGGGGCTGGCGAGGTCTTGCATCCCGGCGGCGCTGGTGCCGGGCAAGAAGAAGTGTGGGTGGTTAAAGAGATTAAAAAACTCAGCCCGGAATTGAAGGTTCATGCTCTCCCGGAAGGGCAAAGGAAAGTCCTTAATCGCCGAGAAGTCGGTATTGATGAAACGAGGCCCATACACCGGAGACCGCGGTGCGTTTCCGAGTTCTCCGGGGAGCGGTGCTGCGAAGGCGCAGGGATTAAACCAATGCTCCAGAGTGTGAACTTGGGAGGGACAATTTGCATTCCCCCCTTCCGGGCCGCCACGGTTCGGATCTCCAACTTCGTTGGGGCGGTTCAACACATTTCCGTTCCACATAAAGTTCACGCCAGATTGGTTGTTGCTATCGACGACAAACAGAGGAAATCCTGAGATAGCCTTTTCGATGAGATTCACTTTCCAGTTTCCAAGGACGGCATTGGCTGCTCCATTCCAGTTGCTGCCGAAAGGTTTACCCTTGCCAAAGGGTAGGTCGTAAAGAACGCTGGCGGTGAATTGATTGTTGAGATTGAGCTGAGAGAGTCCCCAATCCAACTTGTTGGCCCCAGGCAGGGGCCAGTACATTGCACCCGGCAGCGTGCCGAGACCGTCTGGGAAGCCGGAATCAAAAGTGCGGGAATACGTATAGCTCAAGAGGGCGTAAAGGCCATGGCGCGCGCTCTTCTCGGCTTTGACCTGTAAAGAATCGTAGCGAGCGCGGCCATTGTCACTGTTGTTATCGATTGCGGTGAATGGGCCGTAAGGCGCGGCGAAGTAGGCTCCGCCGGGACCACAACCGAGGGTATAACCAGGTGTGGCGTTAGGGCCGCCAGCGCACGCTGTCGGGGATCCAATATTTTGGTTCAGCCCATCGTTCAGAATGTGGGAACTTCGGGATCCCGCGTATCCGACCGTCAGCACGACTTCAGCGGGCAGTTGATGTTCTATGTTGAGGTTGAACTGCTGCACCATGCCCTGCTTGAAATTGAGGTTCTGGGTCTGGATGGTCCCAGTAAAGCTGTCGGGGCTTGGAGCGGAGAGAATCGGTTGCAGGTTGGCCTGCAGGAAACCGAGTTGAAGCCCGCAGTTCGCCGGGGTTGCCGATGTGGCGTTCGCATACGGGCAGGCCGCACCAGGGAAATTGTCGACTTCAGCATAGTACGGCGGATTCTGCCAGAGTCCTTGCGCGCCTTGGCTCCAGGCGGAATCGTGGAAGATGGCGTAGCCGGCGCGAATCGCGGTGGTCTGGCTGCCCAAAGGCTTCCAGGCAATGCCGATGCGCGGCTCGAACGCGGTCTTGTCGAACTGAATGCCCACGTCCCCATTGGTGCGAACGCAATTCGTACAACCGCTAATCCCAGGGGCGGATCCGGCGATCAGGTATTGCCCGGTGGTGTAGTTAAAGTTCGCCTGGCGACCTTGAGCTTCGGTAATGGGCGTGCTGAGCGACCATGCGATTCCTAGATTGAGGGTGAGGTTGTTGGTGACTCGCCAGTCGTCCTGCACGAAAGGCCGAAACATTTTCCAGCGACGGCCAGTCGTCGCGCCCAGGAATGTTTGATCGTGAATGGCGCCACCCATCTGACCGAGAAGCAAGTCGGCCGTGGCGTCGCCGGTGAAGCTACCGAAGATCAGGAAATAGCCGTCACCGAAGCCATTGGTGAGCACATTCATCTGATTAGCGCGAATCCCACCGCCAACGCGGAGGTTGTGGTTGCCGCGAATCAGCGCTAGAGAATCAGACACAGTGAAAACATTGGTGCCGCCCTGGAACGGGGAAAAACCGCGATCACCGACCGACCAGTAGCCGGTCAGCTGGGTTGAACTCAGCCCGCAACCCACACAATCTTTCGAGGATTGGTTGAGGCTGGCAGGGTAGCCCGTGATGCTATCGCATGCGGCCCCCAAATCGGCGCCTTGAATCCCAAGCTTTGCAGCCTCGCAGGTGCCGGTGCCAAAGGATGAGATGTGGTTGAAGATTCGATTGAATCCCGCATTGAACTGGTTAATGGTATTGGCGGAAAGAAGATGCGTTTCAGAAACTGCTACGTTGCGCCCGTGATTCGTAATGTTCTGTGTGCTGGCGAAGGCGCCCTGTTCGGCGAATCCCGGGGAGCCACCCGGAACGAACGAGTATGCCTGATCGTAGCTGAACCTCGCAAACACCGAGTCCTTGCTGGAAAAATTGTGGTCGAGGCGAATATCAAATTCGCCTTCATTCAGTTTTCTCACCGGCACGTTGGTGAAGTTGTAGCCGAGCTGCGCGTTATTCGCATTGCTTTGAGGGTAAAGCTTGAGCAGTGCGAGACCGGCGGGGTCGGCCATTCCGCCCTGGCCGGCGAGGGCGATCGGGATCTTGTCGCAAGGTGTACCCCCGGCCTGTAGTCCGTTCGTGGTCGCAACTGGATTGCCTGAACTATTGCATTGGAATGGCTTGCCTGAATAGGGATTGACGAGATCGCCGAACCCGTCCGCATTGGTACTGCCATCGAAAGCGCCGGGACGCGCAACTCCGAACGGATCCAGGGAATAGTCGCCGCCCATCATTGCGGGCGTCGGAATCAGGCCAGTGAAGGGGATGCCATGCCGCTGTCTCTTGGCCTGATAGTCGAGAAAAAAGAATGTCTTGTCTTTCTTGATAGCGCCGCCTAGCGCGCCGCCGAACTGGTTCAGGTTGAATTGTTCTTTGGTGGAAGCGAAGTAGCTGCGGGCATCCAGTTTCGTGTTGCGGAAGAATTCGAACACGGACCCGTGGAGTTGGTTCGAGCCTGACTTCGTGGTGACCAGCACCGTCGGACCGGCACGAGTGCCCCACTCGGCGGAGTAGTTATAGGTGAGAACTTTAAATTCCTGGATAGCATCGATCGAAGGCAGGATCGCAATGCCGCCGGCGGTCAGCTCGTTATTATCGTTGCCGTCGAGCAACCAGTCGGTGCTTTGAGCGCGCGAGCCACCGACCGAAAGCGAATACGTGCCACGCGCAGAAACTTCGCTACTGGGGCCCCCGTTGAAGAAGCTGTTCGGGTTGGTCTCCTGCGTTACGCCTGGGGTTAACGTGGCCAACTGGACGAAATCGCGTCCGTTCAGCGGGAGTTCCGCCACCTGCTCGGAAGTGATCACCTGGCCCAGGGTCGGATTCGTCGTCTGCACCGCGACCTCGGTCGCATTTACTTCAACACTCGTACTCACCGATGCGGGCACAAGTTTGAAATCGAGTTCGCGGTGTTCGTCGACTTGCAAGCGGACGTCCTTCGCTTCGGATACCTTAAAGCCCGGGGCTTCGACTTTAATCGTGTAATCAGCGACGCCGAGCAAGGGAACGAGGAAGTGTCCGGAATCGTCACTGACTGCGTCGCGGGAGATGTTCGTGGCTTGGGCAGTGACGGTGATCTTGGCGCCGGCCACGACCGCACCGGAGTTGTCGGAAACTGTGCCCGAAAAACTGCCGGTCGACTGACCGTGCAGGAGCGGGCTGCACAGACATACCAGCGAACAGAGATACAGGGCGAGTCGCGTCTTCTGGCTCGACATTTTAGAACCCCCTTCGGCGGTGGCACGCTCAAAGAAAAGCGCCGCCCCCTCCAGGGAGGTTGGGAAGCGCCGGGACTGGAGACAGCGCTTATAACTTGCTGCTTGTCGTTAAGTCAAGAATTTTCGTAGTGGAAAGTGTTAGTCGCGATCATTCTTTCGCATCGGCTAATGCAGAAAATTTATCCAGTCAGGAAGGAGACGGCGGCAAGGAACTCACGGCCTCGCGGCCCCATTCGGCATCAAAGCGGGCGCGGTCAGAAAAGGATTTCTGGGTTCCCACTCCGGTTGTCGACAAGGCGGCGTAGAGATTCGCGCGGCGAACCGCTTCTTTTTCGAGCAAGCCCTCGGCAAGAAATACGGCAAAGCTTCCGATGAAAGCGTCGCCAGCGCCGGAACTGTCAATGCTATTGACCGCGAAGGCCGGCACGTGTTCACTTCCGTCGCGGCTAGCGAGAAAAGATCCATTCGCTCCCAACGTGATGATCACACGTCGAATTCCGCTGGCCACTAGTTTCTCTGCACACTTCTTCGCGTCTTCGACGTTTTTCACCGCCTGCCCGGTGATGGTCTCAGCTTCACTCTCGTTCGGAACGAAGTAGTCGAGATCCTTCAGCGCTGTTAGGTCGACCGTTTGGGCCGGCGCAGGATTGAGGATGCAGCGGATTCCGTGCTTGCGGGCGAATTGGATTGCGTAATAAACCGTCTCGACCGGGATCTCGAACTGGAGCACGATACAGTCGGCGGCTTTTAACGTCTCAGCGGCGGCGTCCACGTCGGCCGGCTTGAGCGCATCGTTCGCTCCTTTTACTACCAGAATGCGGTTCTGGCCACTGGGCTCAACGAAGATGGGCGCGACACCGCTCGACAATCCTTCGACTTGCTTCACATGGGTCGTGTCAATTCCCTGCTTCCTGAAGTTTTCAATGGTCGCAGGACCGAAGAGGTCACTCCCCACCCGCGCGACCATAAAGACTTCCGCACCGCAAAGACGCGCCGCGACGGCCTGATTCGCGCCTTTGCCTCCGAAACCCAGATCGAAACTCTGCCCGAAGATGGTTTCTCCGGGCTTCGGAAACTGATTCGTGAAGGTGGTCAGGTCAATGTTGGCGCTACCAACCACTGCAATTCGAGGGCGCTTTCCCATAGCCGTTGCCAATGTCTCCGTAAGTTGGCGGAACGCCGAGTCTATTTAGCATGCACAGAGTGTGTCAACGGTGGGCGCGACTTGTGCAGCGAACCGCAGACCTAGGGTGATGAGGCGACTGCTGTTTCTGCTATAGTTTCGTTCCTCGATAGTTAAGTTTTGGGAGGACCCCCATGGCCCGCAATGTCCGCTGTGCCTTGATTCAAGCCAGCAACGCGCTTTCGACCGAACGCCCTCTTGCGCAGATCAGAAAGGCGATGATCGATAAGCACCTGAAGCTGATCGAGCAGGCCGCGCGCAAGAAGGTGCAGATCCTTTGCCTGCAGGAGCTTTTCTACGGGCCATATTTTTGTGCGGAACAAAACGCGCGCTGGTACGAACTCACCGAACGCGTGCCCGACGGCCCGACCACCCGCCTCATGCAGAAAATTGCGGCCAAGCAGCACATGGTAATGGTGGTTCCGGTTTACGAAGAGCAGATGCCGGGAGTGTATTTCAATACTGCAGCCGTCATCGACGCCGATGGGCGCTATCTGGGCAAATACCGCAAGCATCACATCCCGCACTGCCATCCCGGATTCTGGGAAAAGTTTTATTTCACTCCCGGCGATCTCGGTTATCCCGTCTTCGAAACCAAATACGGGCGTGTGGGCGTGTACATCTGTTACGACCGGCATTTTCCTGAGGGCGCGCGCATCCTCGGACTGAACGGCGCTGAGATCGTATTCAATCCTTCTGCCACCGTGGCCGGGCTGTCGGAATATTTGTGGGAACTCGAACAACCCGCTCATGCCGTGGCAAACGGCTATTTTGTGGGAGCGATCAATCGCGTGGGGACCGAGAAGCCGTGGAGTATCGGCGAATTCTACGGGAAGAGTTATTTCTGCAATCCGCGGGGCAAGATCATTGCCCAAGCCAGCCGCGACAAAGACGAAGTCGTGGTCGCGGATCTCGATCTCGACATGATCGCCGAAGTCCGCAAAGTTTGGCAGTTCTTCCGCGATCGCAGACCGGAGACCTACGGCCCGTTGACGACGCAGAGCGGAGCCTCCGTCGCGGCTGACTGATTCCTAAACCTCGCACGACGATGACGCACACCTCGCAGCTCCGCTCTCGAATTGAATCCAGCCCTCTGTACAACGAGGACCTCGCGCCGGCCAGCGCCGAGCGGCGGCACTGGGGAACCTACAACTTCGCCGCGTTGTGGATTTCGATGTCGGTCAACATCCTCACCTACATGTTGGCTGCCAGTCTGATTCAGGGTGGAATGAACTGGAAGCAGGCGGTCGTGACTATTTTTATTGGCAACGTGATCGTGTTGGCGCCGATGCTGCTGAATTCGCATCCCGGCACGAAGTACGGAATCCCGTTTCCTATTCTGGCTCGCGCATCTTTCGGAGTGCTGGGGGCGAACATCGCGGCAGTGTTGCGCGCCCTGGTCGCTTGCGGATGGTTCGGCATTCAGGCCTGGATCGGCGGCGAAGCGATCAGCACTCTGCTGGCAACGCTTTTCCCCGGCTGGAGAAATTTTCCCTATGGGCCGGCCGTCTGCTTTTTTCTTTTCTGGCTGATCAACCTCGCGGTTGTCCTCAAAGGAATCGAGTACATCCGAATTCTGCAAGGCATCAGCGCGCCGGTTTTGTTGGGCGTTGGATTGCTTCTGTTGGGATGGGCCTATCATGCAGCGGGTGGCTTCGGCCCCATGTTTTCCGTGCCGTCGCGGTTCAGCACTTTTCCCGACTTTTTGAAGTTCTTGATTCCCGCACTGAATGGGACCGTTGGTTTCTGGGCCACGGTTTCATTGAATATCCCCGACTTCACACGGTTCGCGCGCAATCAGCGGGAACAGGTGATTGGCCAGGCCTTGGCTTTGCCGACGACGATGACGCTGTACGCCTTCGTGGGAATTGTTGTGACCTCCGCCACAGTGGTGATCTACGGAACTGCGATCTGGGATCCTGTTCAACTGCTCAGCCGCTTTCACTCGCCCGTGGCAGTGGTGATCTCGCTGATCGCAATTTTATTGGCTACCCTCAATGTCAACATCGGCGCCAATGTGGTTTCGCCGGCGAATGATTTTTCCAACCTGTGGCCGCGGCGCATCAGTTTCCGCACGGGCGGCGTGATTACCTGTTTCATGGGGATCGCGCTGATGCCGTGGAAGCTGCTCTCCAACTACAGAACATTTATTCTCGGGTGGCTGGGCGGATACGCGGCCTTTCTCGGGCCGGTGGCAGGAATCATGATCTGCGACTACTTCGTTATTCGGCGGAGAGTGTTGCAACTCGACGACCTTTACCTTCGGGACGGGGTCTATGAATATTCGCGGGGATTCAACTGGTGCGCGGTGATCGCGCTGGCGCTGGGAGCGGGCAGTGCGCTGGCTGGGCTCGCGGTTCCGTCAGTGCGCGCGCTGTATGACTACTCTTGGTTCGTCGGATTCGCGGTTTCCTTCGTGGCCTATTACGCGATGATGAAGTTTCAGCGGCAAACTGCAATGGCTTCGCAGGAAGCCGCGTAACACCGGCGCTAAGTCTTCCTTGCTTTCAGGAACGCAGGCAGCACGTCGCGCTGGTAAATGTCGAGCGTCTGCTCTTCATCGCCGCACATCAGATAGATGTTGAACTGGGTAACGCCTATATCGGCGAGTTCGCGCAGCTTTTTGCGGTGAGCCTCAACTGGACCAATTAGGCAGAAGCGGTCCACGACTTCATCCGAAACAAAGTCCGCGTTGTCGCTTTCAACCTCGCAATGATGTTGATAGTCGTAATGTCCGCGATCCTGTACAAATGAAGTTAATGCGGGAGGAAGATCTTCGGGCTTGTATTGCCGGATCAGATCCATCACGTGGTTTGAGACCAGGGCGGGAAACCAGCGGACTCGCTCGCGAGCGACGCTCAAGTCATTCGAAACCCACAGTGGCGCCGCCGCCATCACTTCGATCCGGCTTGCATCTCGGCCCACTGCGCGAGCGCCCTCTTTCACGAAACCCATACACCATGCAATCAAAGCCGGATCGGCAAACTGTAGAATGATCCCGTCGGCCACACGCCCGGCCATGTGCAGCACCTTGGGGCCGTATCCTGCAATCCAAACTCGCGGAGAATCTTTCGCCCAACTGAGGCGGGTGGGTTGGCCGTCGTGCAGCACTTCCTTGCCAGACGTAAGATCGCGGAACTCCGCCACGGCAGCTTCCAACTGAGACCAGCTCACGGGCTTCTTGCCCATCACGCGTCGGGAACTATCGCCGCGGCCGATGCCGAGTTCCATCCGTCCACCGGAAATCAGGTTGAGAGTTGCGAACAGGCTGGCGGTTACGGTGAGATCGCGGGTCGCGGGATTCGTCACGCATGTACCCAACCGCATGCGCTGTGTGTTTGTCGCCATCAGGGTCAGCAGAGGATACGGTTCCTTCCACAAAACGTGAGAATCGAAAACCCAGCCATATTCAAATCCGGCATCCTCCGCCTGCCGAGTCAAACCTACGATGCGCTCGATCGAGATGTCAGGTTTTAGAGTGATGCCGAATTGCATTGCCGGTCCTTTCGTGCAGAAATTCAGAAGAACTGATTGTGAATAACTAATGTGAACAAGTAAAGTGCGGCAGTGTAGCATAGAATTCTTTTTTCGCATCCCGGCCAGAGGCACGGGGCCGCGCGACGGAGGACTCGATGGGCTTCGACACGATCATCAGAAACGGGTCCGTGGTGACGGCAACGGATACCTACAGGGCGGACGTTGCCATTGCAAACGGCAAGATCGGAGCCATCGGAGCGGATCTTCCGAGGCAGAACGCTACTAAGATTTTGGACGCGTCGGGCAAACTCGTGCTGCCTGGCGGAATCGACGTGCATACTCACCTCGACATGCCCTTCGGCGGCACCACCAGCGCGGACGATTTTGAAACCGGCACGCGGGCAGCCGCGTTCGGCGGCACCACCACGCTGATCGATTTCGCGATTCAATACAAAGGCCAGCCGCTGCGCCAGGCCTTCGACACTTGGATGAGCAAGGCCTCGAGCAAGGCCACGTGCGATTACGCTTTCCACTGCATCATGACCGACGTGTCGGGCGGGCAACTGTCGGAGATGAACGATCTGGTGCACGAAGGCGTGACCAGCTTCAAGCTTTTCATGGCTTATCCGGGCGTGTTCATGCTCGACGATGGAAGCATCTTCAAAGCTCTGCAGACGACTGCGAAAAACGGCGGACTGGTTTGCATGCACGCGGAAAACGGCAGCGCGATCGATGTGATCGTGCAGCAGGCCCTGGCAGAGGGAAAACGAGCGCCGAAATATCACGCCCTCACCCGTCCCACGACCGCAGAGGCCGAGGCCGTAGGACGAGCCATTGCGCTGGCCGAGATGGCGGGCGCGCCTATATACATCGTCCATTTAAGTTGCAATGATGCGCTCGAAAAAATTCGCGAGGCCCGCGATCGCGGACTTCCGGTCTACGCCGAGACCTGTCCGCAGTACCTGTATCTCTCACTCGACAACATGGATGCGCCCGGTTTTGAAGGAGCGAAGTACGTTTTCACTCCGCCGCTGCGCGAGAAGTGGAACCAGGAAAAATTGTGGAATGGCCTCAAGCAGGATCATCTGCAAGTTGTCTCCACCGATCATTGCCCGTTTTGTTTTAAGGAGCAAAAAGAATTGGGTCGCGACGATTTCACGAAAATTCCCAACGGCGGTCCAGGTGTGGAGCACCGCATGAGCCTGATTTATTCGGGCGGGGTGGCAAGCGGACGGTTCAGCGCGAACCGGTTTGTGGAACTGGTTTCAACCACTCCGGCGAAACTATTTGGCTTGTACCCGCGCAAGGGGACAATCGCTGTTGGCGGCGATGCGGACCTGGTGATTTTTGATCCGAAACGCAAGCACACGATCAGCGCCAAGACTCACCACATGCGCGTCGATTACTCGATGTTCGAGGGCATTCAGGTCACGGGGATGCCCGATGTAGTTCTCTCGCGGGGCCGAGTGGTTGTAGAAGGGGAGAAGTTCATGGGACGCGCGGGACAGGGGGAATTCCTGCGACGCGCAACTTATACGCAGCTGAACGGCTAACACTTCTCTATCGCAGAGCCGCGTAGAGTGCTTTTTTCCAGCGCGTGTTATCGATGCTCCAGCACACTTTGGTCTTCCGGGTGTCGAGCGTAGGCGCCCATACCGCCCGGTTCCGCTCATCTTCCGCGACATTCAGGCGATCGACTACCGTCATCCCGCGCGTTAGCTCGCTTTGCGTCTCCACATCGACGTAGTGCTCGCCCCACTCAGTTCCCACGGTCGGGTCCAAAGCTACACACATCGCAACCGGATCAGGAAGGCAGATTCCATCCTCACCGGTTTGAATCTTGTAAGCCTCACGCGCATGACTGTTGCACTCGATGGCGAAGTGGGCGAGTTTGGTATTGAATCCTGCAACGCGAACGATGTCGGGTTCGCGGAGCACGGCGTCTCCGCGGCAGAGTTGCCACCCAATCAATTCCACGGGAAGGCCACTGCGCAGGACGATGCGCGCCGCCTCCGGGTCGACCCAGATGTTGTATTCTGCAGCCGGCGTCACGTTGCCTTCGCAGCAGGGCGCTCCTCCCATCACCACACAGCGGCTGACTCTCGCCGCGATTTCGGGCCGCTTCAACACCGCTAGGGCAATGTTGGTCAGCGGACCCAACGTGACGAGAACGAGTCCAGGGTTCTGCTCGAGCGTCTCGATGATGGCGTCGACCGCGTGCGGTGCTGCCGCAGATTGCCGCGGCGCGGGATAGTTGTGATCTCCGAGCCCATCACGCCCATGAAACCAAGTCGCGTTCTGATACGGACGAAGGAGAGGCTTATCCGCGCCCGAGTAGACGGGCACGCGCGCGCCGCAAAGCTCTACCGTGTAGAGAGCGTTGCGCGTCGCCTGTCGCAGTTCCACGTTGCCAGCGACGACGGTGATCGCTGCAACGCGAACATCCGACGCAGACAAAGCCATGATCAGTGCGACGGCATCATCCGAAGCTGTATCGGTGTCAATGAGAAACGTGCGAGCCACGGGCGCTAGCATAGCAGGCCAGAGGGTCGAGAATCCGCTCGCACTCCGATTCGGACTTGTGACTCGCGGCGAAGGAGAGTACAGTTACACACTTTCCAAGGGAGACCGCGATGTTCACGCCGCCGAGTCTAACGATTGCGCTGTTGATGATGATCACCAGCGCCATCTGCTGGGGTTCGTGGGCCAACACCTACAAGGGAGTCAAGAATTATCGTTTTGAGCTTTTTTATTGGGATTACGCGATTGGCATCTTTCTGATTTCACTAATTCTCGCTTTCACCATGGGGAGCAGCGGCCACGACTCCAGCAGTTTTGTGACTAACCTTCAGAGCGCGGACACTTCAAACATCGTTTCTACTCTGGTGGGCGGAGCGATTTTCAACCTGGCGAATCTGCTACTCGTGGCCGCAATCGACATGGCGGGGCTCGCGGTCGCCTTCCCGGTGTCGATTGGAATCGCGCTGGTGGTCGGGGTCGTATTGAGCTATGCGCTGCAGCCGAAGGGAAACGCGATGTTCCTGGCGATTGGCGTCGCGTGCGCGCTGGTGGCTGTGATCCTCGACGGCAAAGCTTATGGAAGTCTGGCCAGCGCGGGCCGGCCGGTGTCGCGCAAGAGCATCGTCACGTGCGTCGTCTCCGGAGTGTTGATGGGCCTGTGGGCTCCATTTGTGACTCGGTCTATGACACACGGCAACACGCTCGGACCTTACAGCGTTGCCGTTTTTCTCACGCTGGGCGCTCTGCTCTCGTGTTTCCTCTGGAACATCTATTTCATGAAAAAACCGCTCGTCGGCGAGCCGGTTAATTTCAGCGGCTTCTTCAGCGGACCGCCATCGGGGCACTTGCTGGGCTTGGCCGGCGGAGTGATCTGGGGCACGGGCATGGTTTTCAATCTGGTGGCGGCAAGCTTCACGGGAGTAGCGATTTCCTACGCCATCGGACAATCGGCGCCCATGGTCGCGGCGCTGTGGGGAGTGCTGGCCTGGAAAGAATTTGCAGGCTCTGGAGCTCGCGCCAAGCTTTATCTTGCCCTCATGTTTGTTTTCTATGGGCTGGCAATTCTGCTGGTCGCGCGCGCCAATGGCTGAGCACGAACTACGGCAGCCTAAAGCAACATGCCGGCAATTGAAGCCGACATCAAGTTGGCCATCGTGCCTGCCAGCATTGCGCGGACGCCAAGCCGAGCCAGTTCGCCTCTTTTGTTTGGCGCGAGCGCACCAATGCCGCCGATCTGGATTCCGATCGAACTGAGATTGGCGAAGCCGCAGAGCGCGAATGTGGCAATGGTAACCGAGCGCGGATCAAGCGCTGCTTTCTGTGCTCCCAGCATGGAAAATGCAACCAGTTCATTCAACACCATGCGTGTGCCGAGCAGGTTGCCGATGATCCGGCAGTCGTGTTTGGGAATGCCAATCACCCAGGCTACGGGCGCGAAGATGACTCCAAAGATCTGTTCCAGGCTTTCTGGAAACCAGGCTGCGTAATGGTGGATGCCACCGAAGATACCATTGGCGAGCGCGATCAACGCGAGAAATGAAATCAGCATCGCAGCAATGTTGAGCGCCAGATGCAAGCCATCCGTCGTCCCCCGAGAAATTGCGCCGAGCAGATTCTCTTCCTTCTCCGTTTTCTCTTCCTCAGAGCTCATGACAACTCTTCCTGCGGTTCGTGGCTGCTCAGTTTCCGGCACAAGCATCTTGGCCATCAGCAGCGTTCCCGGCGCGGTCATGATGACGGCGCTCAGCAAGTGTTTTGGGTCAATGCCAAAGGCGATGTAGGCAGCCATGATTCCGCCGGAAACGTGCGCCATGCCGCTGGTCATCACGGTCATCAGTTCCGAACGAGTCAGGTCCGGCAGAAACGGGCGGATCGTCAGCGGCGCTTCGGTTTGTCCCATAAAAATGCTGGCCGCCACATTTAAGGATTCGGCGCCGCTCGCTCCCATCACGCGGGTCATGACCCAGGCAAAAATCTTGATGATGATTTGCATGATCCCGAAGTGATACAGCACGGCGAAGAAGGCGGCGATGAAGATGACGGTGGGCAATACTCCGAAAGCGAAGTATCCGAGTTGCGATCCCGGCTTGGCCAGGTCGCCAAAGACGAAGTGGGATCCGGCGTAAGCATAACTCAACAGCTTCGTGACGTCGTCTCCGGCTTTCTGAAATACGATCCGCCCGGCGTCAATTCTCAACACGAAAATCGCGAAAACGAACTGCAGGCCCAGACCCCAAGCGATTGTTTTCAGACGAATGGCACGACGATTCGTGGAGAAGATGTAGGCCAACCCGAGCATCGTCAACAGGCCAAGAATTCCCGTGAATCGTCCCATTCAGTGTTTCTCCCCGGAGTTGCCGATGACTCTATGGATGAGCGGCCTTTTTGTCGACGGCGCTGCATCCGTTACAACACAACTCGCCTCAATCAGTTGCCGGGCTCTCGCTGCCTGAGCCTCCGCATTGTAGTGAATCGTGGCGAGAGGCTCGCCGGCGGAAACTCGATCTCCAACTTTCTTGTGCAGCACAATTCCGACGGCAGGGTCTACGGAATCTTCCTTGCGCTCGCGTCCGCCACCGAGAATCACGCAGGCAGTGCCAATCTGCTCACACTGCATGGAGGCGAGATACCCGGACCTTGCACTTGAGACCTGCGTGGTGCGCTGCGCGTGCGGCAGTCGCTTGGCATCGTCGATGACCCGAGCATCACCGCCCTGAAGTTCCACCATCTGCCGGATTTTTTCCAGAGCTCTGCCTGAAGAAATGAGTTTGGCGCTCTGCAGTTTTCCTTCCGCAACTGTGCTGGAGACTCCGCCGAGATGCAACATCCATCCTGCAAGTTCGAGGCACAGGTCCCGCAGATCTTCCGGGCCGCCGCCGCGCAACACTTCTACAACCTCGATCACTTCCAGAGCGTTGCCGATCTTGTCTCCCAAGGGCTGATCCATATCCGTGATGAGCGCGATTACTTTTTTGCCCATGCGCTCTCCGGTTTCAACCATCAACTCAGCGAGGAAGGCTGCGTCTTTTTCGTTCTTCATGAAGGCACCGGATCCAGTCTTCACATCGAGCACCAGCGCATCGATGCCTTCCGCCAGCTTTTTACTCATGATGGAGGCGCAAATCAGGTAGGGGCTTTCCACCGTGCCCGTGACGTCGCGCAATGCGTAGAGCTTACGATCGGCAGGCGCAATCTCGGCCGTCTGTCCAATCATGGCACAGCCACAAATCTCGAGTACGCGGCGAAACTCTGCCACGGAAAGATTTACGTTAAAGCCGGGGATGGCCTCCAACTTGTCGAGCGTTCCCCCTGTGTGACCCAGACCGCGACCGCTGATCATCGGAACCACAACCCCGGCTGCGGCAGCCAGCGGAGCCAGCACCAGAGAAGTTTTGTCGCCGACACCGCCCGTGGAGTGCTTGTCGACTTTCTTCGCCGGCAACGAGGAAAGATCGAGCACGTCGCCCGAGTGCAGCATCGCATCCGTGAGCGCTGCCGTCTCTGGCCGCGTCATACCCTTCAGCACTACCGCCATCAGCCATGCCGAAACTTGATAATCGGGGATGTCCCCGTTGGTGTAGGCGTTCACCAGCCCTTCGATCTCGCCCCGCGATAGATCAAGGCCATCCCTTTTTTTGCGGATCACATCAATCGCACGGAACGTTTGCGGCAGAGGGGTCTTCTGGCTCACTGGAGGCGGTATCCTTCCGGAAGAAGTTCGGTGATGTGCGCCTGTTTCGGGCCGGTCGCGCCCTGGAAAAAGATGGTCGCGTCAGGGCCGAACTCATAGATCACCTGCCGACAGGCCCCGCAAGGCGAACAAGCGACCCCATGATCGTTGGCGACGGCTACAGCCTGAATCTCGATCTTTGGACCGAGTTGGGCGACCGCGGAGAAAATTGCGGTTCGCTCCGCGCAATTGGTCATTCCATAGGAGGCATTCTCCACATTACAGCCCGAAAAGATTTTGCCGTTCGTCAAGAGGATCGCAGCGCCAACGTGGAACTTCGAGTAGGGAGCATGCGCGTTCTTCATGACTTTGACGGCCGCTTGCTCTAGTTTTTTTCGCACTTTGGCGGAGAGTGTCTTCTTGTGCATAGAGGAATTAAAATTCACCGGGAAATGCAGGCGAAGTTGCGCGCTGCAATCGCTGAATCGTGCGTCATTGTAAACCCTCGCTGATAATTCCTATCCTTTTCTTGCGCCGGTCCGGAAGTGAAACGCGCCGCGACAATCGAATTCGCGTTTGTAAGTTTGCCTGCCGTACAATTGCAACTTAGGGATTCCGCCCGTGTTCAGGCCTCACGGGCTCGCATTCTCAAAGACCCAAAGAAACGATACAAAGCAGAGTTGCTATGTCGGTCGATCACGACTATCCCAACCTCGCGCGCAAGTCAGGGAGCGCGGTCACGTCTTCAGAGCAACAGGCCGCGAACGCGGTCGCCACGCTCGCCGGACGTGGGCTTCTCTCGAACTCCGGTATTCCTCTCGACCTGAATTGGGTGAAGGAAGTTCGGGTCAATACGAGCGCCGTGGAACGCCGCGCCCAGACGCAGGTGGCCCGCCGCACGGTAAAGAAAGAGTGGCAGGCCGCATGGCTTCTGCGTGCGATTTCCTGCATGGATCTGACCACGCTCTCAGGCGATGACACCGATGAGCGCGTGCGGCGATTGTGCGCGAAGGCGCGACGGCCGGTTCAGCAGGATCTCGTACAGAAACTCGGAATCGAGGAACTCGGCGTCAAGGTGGGCGCCGTCTGCGTCTACCACAGCTTCATTGAAACCGCGCTGCATGCCCTGGAGGGAAGCGGTGTTCACGTTGCGGCAGTCTCCACCGGATTTCCCGCCGGGCTGTCGCCGCTGGCCGAGCGCGTCGCGGAAATTCGCCGGTCGGTGGAAGCGGGTGCGCAAGAGATCGATGTCGTGATCACGCGTGGCCATGTTTTCGGCGGACGCTGGCAGGCGCTCTACGATGAGGTTGCGGCTTTCAAACAGGCCTGTGGCGCGGCTCATATGAAGGTCATCTTGGGTACGGGCGATCTGCTAACGTTGCGCAACGTGGCGCGTGCCAGTTTCGTCGCCATGATGGCGGGCGCGGACTTCATCAAAACTTCGACGGGCAAGGAACCGACGAACGCCACGCTACCGGTGAGCCTGGTCATGGTTCGAGCCATCCGCGAATACGCGCAGCAAACGGGAATGGCGGTTGGGTTCAAGCCCGCTGGAGGGATCCGCACGGCAAAGCAGTCGATCGACTGGCTGGCTATGATGAAAGAAGAACTCGGGTTGTCGTGGATGCGTGCAGAACTCTTCCGCTTCGGTGCGAGCGGCTTGTTGGGAGACATCGAGCGCCAGTTGGAGCATTATGCAACCGGACGCTATTCTGCCGAGTATCGTCATCCGATTGCATAGTGGGAAAATGCGTGGCGAGATGGTCGTGGTCAAACGTGAGTAAGTGCGCCGAGAACAAGTGAGCCGAGCCCAATGAGCATTGCCGAAAAGTTTGTCAGCATGGAGTACGGACCTGCTCCTGAGGATCCCAAAGAGGCGGGAACATGGCTGGAGCGCCACGGGCGGCGCTTTGGACTGTTTATCGGCGGAGCATGGCAGACACCGGCGGCCGGAGAATATTTCGACACGCTTGATCCTTCGACCGGGGAAAAGTTGGCTTCGGTCGCTCAAGGCGACGTTGCGGACATTGATGCGGCTGTTCGTGCTGCGCGTACCGCGTCTGCGGAATGGCGGGCCCTCACTCCACACACCCGAGCCCGCTATCTCTACGCCCTCGCGCGGCTTGTACAAAAGCATTCGCGGCTTCTCGCGGTTCTCGAAACCATGGACAACGGGAAGCCCATCCGTGAGAGCCGCGACATCGATATTCCCCTGGTCGCGCGCCATTTCTACTACCACGCCGGTTGGGCACAATTGCTCGACCAAGAGTTTCCTGAGTACGAACCTTGCGGGGTGGTAGGTCAGATCATTCCGTGGAATTTTCCGCTGCTCATGCTGGCGTGGAAAATCGCTCCGGCGCTGGCAACGGGAAATACGGTAGTTTTGAAGCCCGCCGAGTTTACTCCGCTCACGGCGCTCGCGTTCGCTGAACTATGCCAGGAAGCGGGATTGCCTGCTGGAGTTGTCAATATCGTCACCGGAGATGGCTCAACCGGCGAGGCGCTGGTGAAGCATCCCGACGTCGATAAAATTGCGTTCACGGGATCGACGGAAGTGGGACGCGCGATTCGCAGCGCAACTGCCGCAAGCCACAAGCGCCTCTCACTCGAACTCGGAGGCAAATCTCCATTCATCATCTTCGAAGATGCAGACCTCGATAGCGCGGTGGAAGGCCTGGTCGACGGAATCTGGTTCAATCAGGGCCAAGTATGCTGCGCAGGGTCGCGCTTGCTGATGCAGGAGAGCATCGCAGAGACGTTGATGTCCAAGATTCGTGACCGCATGAGCAGCTTGCGCATCGGACCGCCGCTCGATAAGGCGATTGACATCGGCGCCATCGTTGCGCGCGTGCAACTGGACCGCATCGAGCGCATGGTGGCGCAAGGCGTTGCGGATGGAGCAACCTGCTGGCAACCGCAAGTTGTGTTGCCCTCGCGAGGTTTCTATTTTCCGCCGACTCTTCTGAGCAATGTGCATCCTACGTCGATCGTTGCGCAGCAGGAAATTTTCGGTCCCGTCCTCGCCGCAATGACTTTCCGCACTCCGCAGGAAGCCGTCGAATTGGCCAATAATACGGTCTATGGCTTGGCGTCGTGCGTGTGGAGCGAGAACATCAACGTCGCGCTGCATGTGTCTGCGCGACTCAAGGCCGGTGTCGTCTGGGTGAATTGCACGAACCTGTTCGACGCGGCTTGCGGCTTTGGCGGATACCGGGAGAGCGGATACGGCCGGGAAGGCGGCAGAGAAGGCTTGCTCGAATACATGGAGCTCACGTGGTTCAAACACGCTCCGACACTAGCAAATGCCGCGAGTGCTCCTGCCGCTGCAGAAGTAGAAGAGAAGCCCGACGCAAGCACGCCTGCCATCGACCGCACGGTCAAGCTCTATATCGGCGGCAAGCAGGCGCGTCCCGACTCCGGCTACAGCATGGAAGTGCGCTCGCCCGATGGCCGACTGTTGGGTGAAGCTCCTCTGGGTAATCGGAAAGATATTCGCAATGCCGTGGAAGCGGCTCGCAAAGCTGAAGGTTGGGCAAAGGCTACGGCACACAATCGTGCGCAGGTTCTGTATTACTGCGCCGAGAACCTCTCCCAGCGCGGAGGCGAGATCGCCCATCGACTCGCCGCGGCCGTCGGCGAAAAGCAAGCCGCCGCGGAAGTCGAACTTGGAATCGAACGCATTTTTTCGTATGCAGCATGGGCCGATAAGTTCGACGGCGCGGTGCACAATCCGCCTTTCCGCAATATCGCAATCGCAATGAACGAGGCGATCGGAACCGTTGGCGTGATCTGTCCCACGGAAACTCCGCTGTTGGGTTTTTTGTCGCTCGTGATGCCGCTGCTCGCCACAGGCAACACGGTGATTGCCGTCCCGTCGGAGAGATATCCGCTGATCACCGGCGACCTCTACCAGCTTATCGACACCAGCGATCTGCCCGGCGGAGCGATTAATATCGTGACGGGCTACGCCTCGCAGCTATTGAAGACACTCGCAGAACACGACGACGTCGACGGCCTCTGGTGTTACGGAGACGAAACGACCGTCGCGGCAGCGAAGGCAATGTCCACCGGAAACCTGAAGCAGGTCTGGACGAATGAGGGCCGCGCCATCGACTGGTTCAATCCCAAGCAGGCGGAAGGCCGCTGGTTCCTGGAGCACGCCACCCAGGTCAAGAATATCTGGGTCCCGTACGGCGAATAATTGTTCGGCGCGGAATCGAGATTTGCATTTGTCCCGGCCTAGCGCTAGCATACCTCGGTCGCTTCGCCGTTTTATTCTCGCTGGCACGAACTTGTTGACCAAGGAGGACCTATGGGCATCGCAGTTTCCCCTCAAATTCACCCGCAAGTCGCAGAGTTCATCGACAAACCAAGAAAAATGTTAGTGAACGGCAAGTGGGTGAATGCCGCGTCGGGCAAGACTTTTCCCACTTACAATCCCGCCACCGGCGAAGTTCTGGCGCAGGTTGCGGAAGGCGATCGTGAAGACATCAATCAAGCTGTTAAGGCTGCTCGCAAAGCGTTTGATAACGGACCTTGGCGCCGGATGACGGCATCTGAGCGCGGTCGCTTGATCTGGAAACTCGCCGACCTGCTCGAGCAGCATACCGAGGAGTTCGGCTACATCGAGAGTCTTGACAATGGCAAGCCTCTCAACATTGCCAAGGCCGCCGATGTCCCGCTCGCGGTGGATCTCTTCCGCTACATGGCGGGATGGGCGACCAAAATTGAGGGCAACACGATTCCTCTCTCTGTGCCATATACCCCCGGCGCAAAGTATCTCGCGTATACGCTGCGAGAGCCGGTCGGAGTCGTCGGCCAAATCATTCCGTGGAACTTCCCGCTTCTCATGGCGGCGTGGAAACTAGGTCCGGCCTTGGCTACGGGCTGCACGGTGGTGTTAAAACCCGCCGAGCAAACTCCGCTCTCCGCTCTGCGTCTCGGCGAACTGATCATGGAAGCCGGATTCCCGGAAGGCGTGGTCAACATTGTCCCCGGTTATGGCGAGACGGCGGGAGCCGCGCTGGCCGCTCATCCTGACGTTGACAAGGTCGCCTTCACCGGATCTACCGAAGTGGGTAAGCTGATTGTCCACGCCGCCGCCGGCAACCTCAAGAAAGTGTCTTTGGAATTGGGTGGCAAATCTCCGAACGTGGTCTTTAAAGATGCCGATCTCGAGACCGCCATCCCTGGCTCCGCCAGCGCCATCTTCTTCAACCATGGCCAGTGCTGCTGCGCAGGTTCGCGGCTGTACGTCGAGAAATCGATTTACGACCAGGTCGTGGAAGGAGTCGCGGAGCATGCCCGGAAAATCAAAGTCGGCTCAGGTCTTGATCCCGACACGCAGATGGGCCCTCTGGTTTCAGAAGAGCAAATGAATCGCGTTTGCGGATTCCTTGAGGCCGGATTCTCCGAAGGCGCAAAGGCAGTCGTTGGCGGCCACAAGGCCGGTGACCGCGGATACTTCGTCGAACCCACGGTGCTGGTGAACACGCAGGAGAAGATGAAAGTCGTGAAGGAAGAGATTTTCGGGCCGGTCGTGGTGGCGATGCCATTCACGGAGCCGGAGGAAATCATTCCCCGCGCCAACGACAGCGAGTACGGCTTGGCTGCCGCGGTCTGGACTCGCGACATCGGCAAGGCACATCGCATGGCGGAACAACTTCGCGCCGGTACCGTCTGGATCAATTGCTACAACATCTTCGATGCGGCGCTGCCGTTCGGAGGTTATAAGCAGTCCGGTTGGGGCCGCGAGATGGGACACGACGTACTCAATCTCTACACACAAACCAAGGCAGTCTGCACCAGGATCGCATAGCAACTTACGTTCCCTAAGACAAAGGGACGGTGGGTCGATCCCCACCGTCCTTTTATTCTCACGATTTCCTTCTTGGTTCTCTATTTTTCCATCAGCAGAACCTTCTCGGCGTCATCGACCTCCGTCAGCTTCACCTCGATCACTTCGTTCGTGGTGGTCTGCACATTGCGGCCCACGAAAGTCGCCTCGACGGGGATTTCGCGATGACCCCGGTCGATCAGCACGCACAGTTGCACGCGCCGCGGCCTGCCGTGTGAAAAAAGCGCGTCGAGCGCAGCCCGGGTTGTGCGTCCCGTGAAGAGAACATCATCAACCAGAACAATGTTCTTGTCCTCAATTTCAAATCCAATCTCTTTTTCCTGCACTACCGGCTTGGGTCCGAGCGTCGAGAGATCGTCGCGGTAAAAGGTGATATCCAGAGTCCCCACGGGCACCTTGGCGCTTTCAATACGCGTGATGATCTTGCCCAGTCGTTCGGCGATTGGAACTCCGCGGCGGCGAATTCCGACTAGTCCTAGACCATCGACCCCGCTATTCTTTTCCACGATTTCGTAAGCTAGGCGCACCAGGGTGCGCTCAATTTCAGATGCGGACATGAGTTGTGCCTTTTGGCGAAGGCCTGCCTTGCGCGAAGAATTTTTTGCATTCATTCGAAGTTATGCCTCAGCGGCCGTGAAGCCGGCTACTCAATGTAGTCAACACGCTCTCACAGGTCAAGCACCTGAGAACGCATGTTCAGAGGGAAGCGCCGTGCTAGAGCAGACGTTTACAGCCTGGAGTTCTCGACAGGTTCCCGAGTTTCGCGAAACTCTCCCGGGAACGTTTCTTGACTAGGAGACTCGGTTCTTATCGTTCGCGCAAGCGGAGGATTTCCCTCTCGCACCGATACGAGAGTAACGGCCTCAGGGTGTTGGCTTGCGGCATCCGTCGCCACAATCCCCACGCCCTGATTTCTGCCGAAAGCTTTGGCTCGATAGAGGGCCGCGTCCGCCAACGCAATAGATTCCTCCGCACAAATCGCCTCAAACGCGCCGCGGCTCCAGGGATATGCGGCCCATCCTACGGAGCAAGTCTTTCTCACCCTGATTCCCTGGCCAAGATCGAATGGTTCCGCCGCAATCACTTCGAGAATGCGGCTGCAGAAGGCCGGAATCCCCGAGGGGTCGGACGAACGGCTCATGATCAGAAATTCTTCTCCGCCCCAGCGCACCAGCACGTCGGACCTGCGAACGATCGTGGAGAGCCTTTGCGCCACCAGTTGCAGCAGCCTGTCGCCCGCGGGATGGCCGTGCCGGTCGTTTACTTCCTTGAAAAAATCCATGTCGACCATGATGAAAACCAGATCGCGATGATCCATCTTCCGGATGTCGCTTCCCCGCACACGCTGGTAATTTCGCAGCACCTGCCCGGCCTCGGCTGTGAGGATTTCTTCGAGATAGCGTCGATTCCACACCCCGGTCAGCACATCTGTGAAAGAGATTTCCTGCAACTCTAGATTCTTCCGCTGCAACTCCAGACTGTGCCACCGCAGCGAATGTTCCTTATTCTCCAATTCGTCCTTGAGCCGGCACATCTCATCCAGGTTGTGCCTCGACAATCGCAGCAGGCTGAGTAACTCCTGATCCAATAAATGTTGCCTGACAAACACCAGTGCGCCCATTACGAGCATGACACCCACGGTCAGCAACAGCCGATAGGTGCGAACACTCTGCGGCGCATCTCCTCCAAATTGCGCCCACCCCATCATTAACGGAGTGATGATTACGGCCACCATAGCGAGACGCGCTTTCCAGATTTCGTAACCGCGTCTTGGGACTTCTTCGACCGAATTCTGTGTCATGATCTCGCGCGGCAAGAACCCAATCCGCAGGAACCAGGCCATTCCAGCCACGAGGGGCACGTCGAACAGACTGCCCGTGTAATAGAGATGCAGATCGATGGCTTCGCTGGCCATCAGGGAGGCGACACAATAGAGCAAGGTTGCGACGAACAGATGGAGGTAAAGGCTGCGCCAAGCTCCGCGACTCCTTCGCCATACCAGCATCAGGCCTGCCGCCAGCACCAGTTCTTCGCCAACGTAGAGCAGGTCAAAACTTCTGCCGTATACGGACTCAATGGGATACACATACTGCCAGGGAATCACGACAAAGAGATAGAGGAACAGCCACCACGTAAATAGAAGCGCGAAATCGAGGGTTCCGACGCGAAGCGTGCGATCATCCTGTTGAACATGCGGTTGGACTGCCACCGCAGCCATCATGGGAACAATATGCAGAAAAAGAATCACATCCCCGACAAATGGATTGGGCGCCTCATGTCGCAGGTAGACTTCCAGATAAGTCCACATCGCTTGCGAGGCCAGCCACATACCCAAACCTAGACCTAGAAGCGCCCAGAACAGCCGGGCCTTCGGGGAAGCCTTCCTCACATTGGAAAGAACGGCGACCGTTGCGCAAAGCAGAATGATATTTTGCAGGATATCGCCAAAAGCCGTGAGAGCAAATCCGCGCGGCGCCAGAAGTGACAACAAGAGATGAACAGACACCACCGCGCACACGATGGCGGTCCACCTCCGAGCGTGCTGGAGCGGAGAATTTCCCACGTCTCAAATTGTAAGGTCGCTGGGATCGGCCCACGTATTACCAAGGTAACAAGAGCAAGAGAGAAACGGGATGCAAGTACTTACGAAAGTGCGGCAGAAAATCGCTGCACGAAACCGTAAACATCCTGATACGAGTTGTATAAGGGCACCGCAGCGACCCGAAAGGTGTCCGGTTCCCGCCAGTCTCCTATCACTCCCGCCGCGGCGAGCCGGTCGCACAGCTTGGGGCCATCGTTGGGTAATCGGATGGAGATCTGGGCTCCTCTTCGTTTTTCCTCACCCGGCGTGCTGATGGAAAACTTCGGCGATGATAGTTGGCCAAGCAGAAATTCCATATATCCGGTGAGTGACACGCTCTTGGCACGCAAGCGTTCCAGGCCCGCCTCGAAAAAAATGTCCATCGAGGCGCGCAGAGCGGCCAGCGCCAGAATCGGAGGATTGCTCAGTTGCCAGCCTTCCGCTCCCGACATCGGATCAAAGTCCGGTCCCATCCGAAACCGTGTCGTCTCGTCGTGCCCCCACCATCCTGCGAAGCGCGGCAATCCCCACGCGCGCGCATGCCGCTCGTGCACAAAACATCCTCCCACGCATCCCGGACCACCGTTCAAATATTTGTAGCTGCACCAGACCGCGAAATCCGGCCCCCAGTCGTGAAGCCTCAGCGCTGTATTTCCGGCGGCGTGGGCCAGATCAAATCCCACCACGCATCCCCTTCGTTGCCCGGTTTTCGTGATTCCTGCCATGTTAAAGGCTTGTCCCGTGGCATAATTCACTCCTCCGATGAGGATGAGCGCAATCGAATCGCCTTCGCGTTCGATCAGCGACTCGACATCTTCATCGCGCATGCAAGATTCGCCCTCACGGGGCGTGAGTTCGAGAAGAGACGAGGCAGGATCAAAACCGTGGAAGCGGATTTGTGACTGTACCGCATACTGATCCGAGGGAAAAGCTCCCCGCTCGACCAGAATCTTGTGCCTCTGGGTCGTGGGACGGTAGAACGATACCATCATCAGGTGCAAGTTCACCGTCAGCGAGTTCATCACCGCGACTTCCGCGGGCTGTGCCCCAACCAAAGCTGCCGTCTGCTGCGTGAGCAGCCGGTGATAGGGCATCCACGGGTTCCTTGCATGGAAGTGCCCTTCCACGCCGAGTTCTGCCCAGTCGCGAAGTTCCTGCTCAAGATAGGAGCTCGCGGTTTTCGGTTGCAGCCCGAGCGAGTGCCCGCACAGATAAATGCAGTCATCCCCAGTCTTTGTTTTTGGAATGCAAAAGCGATCGCGGAAATGTCGCAAAGGATCGCGGGCATCCATCGCAGCTGCAAAATTTGCATCGGGCTGAAACCGAGAATCGGTCACGAAACCAGCTCCAGAGGTGCGAGTTCGCGGCGGATCAACCTGTCGGCTTTACTCCAGTCGAGATCTTCGATGTGATCGATTCGGTCACACAGTTCCGTCAGCATCAGGTCCTGAACCTGTCCGCGCCGCAAGGCCGTCGCATACGGAATGCGATGAAATGTCACCATCGCGTACTTGGGAACAAAAAGCCGAGGATATTTTGCCTCCAGCGCCAGTTCCACCTTCTTGCGAAACAAAAATCGCGGGTCGGCCACACGATCTCGCATCTCCACGAAATTTTCGACTGCCAGGTCAGCAATCGCATCGGTGTTGATTTTCCGCACCTTTTCAAACTCTTTGAAAACTCGGCCCCAGTCCGCTCCATACCGGTCAAGCAGCGCCAAGAGGCAGGTGCAGTCTTCAAAGCCGCAATTGATTCCCTGGCCAAAGAAAGGAACAATCGCATGCGCGGCATCCCCCAGCAGCAAAGCCCGCCCGTCCACATGCCAAGGGGAGCATTTGATCGTCACCATCGCACCCGTGGGATTGGCGAAGAAGTTGTCAGCCAGATCCGGCATAAGCGGAATCGCATCGGGAAAACGCGACTGAAAACATTCGACCACTGCCGAACGCGTGGTCAACTGGGCGAAGCTGTCTGGCCCTTCAAATGGCAGAAAGAGGATGCAAGCAAATGTCCCGTCCACGTTGGGCAGCGCAATCAGCATGTAGTTGCCCCGCGGCCAGATGTGCAGCGCGTTTTCCTCCAGAACATGCTTTCCGGTGGGGCTGGCAGGAATCGTTAGCTCCTTGTACCCGTAGTCGAGATACTGCTGTGAAAAATTGAAGCGGCTCAGCTTCAGCATCTCGCCTCGAATCGCCGACGCCGACCCATCGCAACCAATCACAATAGTCGATTCAAACGCCTGCTCCGCGCCCGTGCGTTCATCCCGCAATTGAAGGGTACCAGTCTTGAAATCGATCCCGGTGCAACGTTGTTGAAAATCGATCCTAACGCCCTGATGTTCCGCGGCATTCATCAGAGCGATATTCAGTTCGGCGCGGGAAATCGAATTGATGACCTCAGCCTCGTCCTTCCCATATGGCTGAAACGTGAGCTCGGATGTGGCCGAGTGCATCATCCTTCCCTTCATCGGAATGATGATCTTGCGCATCTGGTCCCACAATCCGGCTTCGGTCAGGGCGTAGATCCCGCGGGTAGACAGGGCCAGATTAATCGACCGCCCTCCGCTGCTTCGAACGCGCCGCATATCCGGCCGTTTCTCGTACATCACGACGCGAAAGCCGCGCTTGACGAGACCGAGGGCCAGCAGTGGTCCGTTGAGCCCAGCGCCAATGAGTGAAACGGTCTCGGGTTTACGAGTCATGGGATGAACTCAGGCACACGGGAAACGTCTGTCAGCTATTCGGTCAACAGCGTCCTCGCCTCCCACAATTCCGGAAAGAATTTTTTGTCCAGGGTATGCTTCAAGTAAGACGACCCGGCGCTTCCGCCGGTTCCCATGCGGACGCCAATCACGCGTTCCACGAGTTGAATGTGTCGCAGTCTCCAGCTCACCACCAGTTCGTCAAACTCCGTGAGCCGCTCGCACACATCAATCCAGTCGCGATTGCTGCGTTCATCGCGGTAGAGCGAGAGGATTGCCCGGGCCCGCGCGTCGAAGCGCTCGCGCTCGGTTGCACTGTCACTGAACTGCAGCTTCCCCATCGCCCGCAAGGCATCAAAGAAGACATCGTGCAGAGAAGGCTCACGCAGTCTCCGTTCCAGCTGGGCATGGGCTTCCGGAGTCGGCCGGTGATAGCGCAACATCTTCTCGTCCTTCAGGCCGCACAGGAATTCTAGTTCGCGAAACTGTTCCGATTGAAATCCGCTGGCCGGCTCCAGCTTGCCCCGAAACGCCAGGAAGTGCGTTGGCAGCATGGTCTCCAGAATCGTGAACTGCTCGACTAGCACTCGCGTAATTTCTGTGCAGCGGCGCAGCAGTCGCGCCGCTTCATACACCTCGTCGCGCGACTTGGGATTCGTCCCCGCCGCCCGCAGGTTCGCGACCACTGCATCCAGATCGTGCAACAATTCCCTGAACCACAATTCGTAAGTCTGATGCACGATGATGAACAGCAACTCATCGTGATGTTGCGGCGAAGACTGTGGATGCTGGAGGTGCAGTAGCTCCGGAACCCTGAGATACGAACTGTACGTAAGCTGCTCGCCGTGCGGCAACCTAGGTGCTCCGTCCCCTGAAGCCGTTACTTCCTCGGCAGTCGCGGCGACACTCTCTCTCCCCAGACCTAGAAACGAAACCGCATTCCCGCCCAGCAACAGGGCTTTCGCATGCTCGGGCAAATCACTGGATCGAATCAACGACCCCACGTGATGTTCGCCCAGCGGGAAGGGATAGTCCGAGCCCAACATTACGCGCTCGGCTCCCATGGTTCCCACCAGAAACTGCAGAGCGCGCTCGTCAAACACCGCTGAATCCACGAAGAAGCGATTCAAGTAGCGGCTGGGGGGCAACTCACAAATGCCGTGCGCCACCGGATGATGTTGCCAGGCATTTTCCAATCGTCCCACCAGGAACGCGAAACTTCCTCCCCCATGCGCAAAGCAAATCCGAAGGTTCGTCGGCAACTTGTCGAATGCTCCGCCCAGGATCATCGCGACAATACCAAGCTGCGTCTCCGCAGGCATGCCTACGGTCCAAGGCATCATGTACTTCGGCATGCGCTGCGGCGCCAGCATATCCCAAGGATGAACCAGCACTGCCGCGCCTTCATCGGCGCAGTGATGCAGGAACGTCACGATGCCAGGATCGTCGAGATTTTTCTCTCCCACGTGGTTGCCGATCTCCACTCCAAGGTGGCCGGCACGCATACACCGGCTCAGTTCCATGCACGACGCGTCGATATCCTGCAGAGGAACCTGACACAGCGACTTCAGCCGGCCCTTCCCCTGCGCACACAATTCCAGCGCCGCATCGTTGAACAACTTCGCGCAATCCAAGGCATGCTTCGCAGTACGCTCATACGCGAAGAGCACTGGTGTGGCCGAGAGAATCTGCATCTCGACGCCATCGCGGTCCATTTCGCTGAGCCGCACCTCGGGATCCCAGCACGCAGAATAAATCTGGCGGAAGAAGCGATCGCCCACCATGATCTCCGCCTTCCCCGCCTCGGTGTGCTTGATCCACGGCCAATTGGGAGTGCCGTAGCGCGCCGCCAGATCGGGCCAGGTGCGCGGAAAGAAATGATTGTGGATGTCGATGACTGGCATTTTTACTGTTTGCCGGGGTGAACCGCGCCGCAGTGTTTGCACTTGCGCAAATTCTCGTTGCTGTAGAACTGCTCGAACAAGGGCGGCAAGTCGCGCACAATGCTCTTCAGTTTCACTTCTGCCCGATACAGCAGATGATTACACTTCTGGCAATACCATTCGAACCCATCCAGCGCGCCTTCAGGACGCGGCATCTCCACCACAACCCCAATGCTGCCCGCTTGCCGCTGTGGCGAATGCCGCATGTGTTTCGGCAAGAGAAAGATCTCGCCCTCTTTGATCGGAATCTCGATTGGCGGGTTGCCGGGACTTTCCATCACGCGAAGGGAGATGTTGCCCCTCAACTGGTAGAAAAACTCTTCGGTCGGATCGTCGTGATAATCGCGCCGCTGATTGGGACCTCCGACCACGGTCACCATCATTTCGCCGTCCTCCCACACCTGCGCATTGCCTACCGGTGGTTTGAACTTTTCTTTATTCTCTTCGATCCAACCCTGAAAGTTAAACGCCTTGAGGTCTTTGATGGACGGCATGAGGACTCCTATTCCTCCGGCTTGTACGCCATAGCCCGGACTTCGATCAGTAGATGCGGATGCGGCAGCTGGTGCACGGCAACAGTGGTCCGAGCCGGCCCATCGTTGCCGAAGTACCTCCCGTACACCTCGTTGTATCCTGCGAAATCATTCATATTTACCAGGTAGGTCGTCACTTCAACGACGTCCTCGAGTTGCGCACCCACGCTCAACAGGATGTCGCGCACGTTCTCGATGACGGCTTTTGTCTGCACTCGAATATCAAGATGCGTCGTTCCAACCGCATCGACCTCCGCGCCGGCAATCGTGTTATCGCCGCGGCGCGCGCTCGTTCCGGATACAAAGAGGAAGTCGCCCGCGCGCTTGACGTGCGGATACTTGCCGCGGGGCTTTGCCTTGCCATCAATAACTTTGCTTTCGACTTTCCCCATCTGTGCGTTTCCACTCGTCCGGCCCAGACCTCACAGCCGAATGCAAATATTATTCAGCTCCGAATAGAAGTTTAGGGAATGCATGCCGCCTTCGCGTCCGATGCCTGAGAGTCCCACTCCGCCGAACGGCGTTCTCAGGTCCCGCAAGAACCAGCAATTCACCCAAGTGATGCCCACATTCATCTGCTGCGACACTCGGTGGCAGCGTTTTAGATTTGTCGTCCAGATCGACGCGGCCAATCCGTACTTCGTGTCGTTCGCCATGCTCACCGCTTCCTCTTCCGTGTCGAAAGGAGTGACATGGCATACGGGACCGAAAATTTCGTCCTTCATGCAGCGCGCCGATTCCGGCAATCCAGTATAGATCGTCGGTTGCACGTAGAAGCCCTGGTCGAGCAGACTGCCGAACTCGGGAACTCCGCCTCCCGTCACCAGCAGCGCTCCCTCTTCACGCGCCAACCGGTAATACGAGAGTACTTTCTCGCGATGCTGCGATGAAATCAGCGGCCCAAGATCCGTGGTTTTTTCTAGCGGAGATCCAAGGCGCAGGCTCTCTGCTTTGCGCTTCAGCGCCTCGATGAACTGATCAAAAATCGCGCGCTCGACGTAAACCCGCTCCGCGCACAGGCAAACCTGCCCGGTGTTGAGGAATACAGCCTCACTGATGCCATTCACCGCTTCTTCGAAGTCGCAGTCGGCGAATACGATTGCCGCATTCTTGCCGCCGAGTTCAAACGACACCGGCTTCACAGAGGCTGCGACTGTCTTCATGATGGAGGCTCCAGTCTGCGACTCGCCAGTGAAGGTCACTGCGTTCACGTCATTATGCTGCGTCAGAAATTCACCCGCAGAGTTTGGGCCGAACCCGTGGACTACGTTATAAACGCCGTCAGGAATTCCGGCTTCCTTCATAACTTCGGCGAGCAGCGTCGCGGTCGCGGGAGTTTCCTCGGAGGGTTTCACGACTACCGTATTGCCGCAGGCCAGCGCCGGAGCGACCTTCCAGGTAAGCAATAAGAGAGGAAGGTTCCAGGGAGTGATGATACCCACCACGCCAAGCGGCTTGCGCACAGCATAGTTCAGCGCGCTCTTGCCGTCCGGCGTTTCCGTCTGAAAAGATTCCAAACCCGCCGTCTTGAGGACATCGGCGAACACGCGAAAATTCGCCGCAGCACGCGGAACATCCAGCCTGGAAGCCAGCGCCACGGGCTTGCCCGTGTCCGCCACTTCGGCCGCGACAAAGCAATCGAACCGCGCTTCGATCGCATCAGCTACTTTGTGCAACCTGGCAGCGCGCTCGCGGACCGTCAACCGGCCCCACTCGCCTCGCAAAGCCTTGCGGGCCGCCCTTACCGCATCATCGACCAGGTCTTGATCTGCTTCCGCGACCTGCGCGATCACGCTGCCGTCCGCCGGGTTCACGTCGGCGAACTCTCGCTTCCCGCCTACAAACTGCCCGTCGATATAGTTCAGGATGGACTTCAATGACGCGAAACCCCGCCGCATCGTAACAGCCTCACGTCAGGCGAAGCAACGGCCCAGCGGAACGCTCAGTTCTTGCGTTCCCGCAAATATCTCTCAAGCGCATCCTGCCACATCGGCATGGCAATTCCATACGGCTGCAGGCTCTTCGCCGAGAGTACGGAGTAGGCCGGACGCGGCGCCGGACGTGCCATTTGTTGACTGCTGACGGGACGCACCTCGGTGGCAAGCCCCGCACCATTTACGATCTCGCGTGCAAATTCAAACCACGAACAATCCCCGGCGTTCGTGGTGTGCACAATTCCTTTGGCATGGTTGCGACATAACTTGATGATCGCCCTCGCCAGGTCCACGGAGTAGGTCGGGCATCCCCGTTGGTCATTGACCACGTCCAAAGCCGGCCGGCTAGCTGCCAGTTTCAGAATCGTGTCCGGAAAGCACTTACCGCCCGTCCCAAACAACCACGAAGTCCGCGCAATGCAGCACTCCGGCAGCACTTCCAGCAGCCGGACCTCCGCCTCCGCCTTGGACCGTCCGTAAACGCTTTGCGGATTGCGCGCATCTCCCGTCTCATAAGGCGACGTCTTCTTTCCATCGAATACGTAATCGGAACTGAGAAACAAGAGCTTCGCACCGGTCCGCTTCGCTGCCTTCGCAACATTTACTGCCCCATCGCGATTCACCGCAAACGCCAGACCCGGATGGCTCTCGCAGTCGTCCACATTGGTGTAAGCTGCCGCTACCACGATCCATTCGGGACGGGCGTTCTCCACCACTTCCCGCACCTTGTCCGCATCGCGAATGTCCGCGTCGCACGACCCGAGACCGACAACCTCATCCCCGGTCCACTCGCGCCTGAGATCCTTGCCCAGAAGTCCCGAAGCGCCAAAAATCATTGCTTTCATTTCGGTAATTTCCTGCGGCTATTCGAAAGTCTCGGCATCGCGAAGAGCGGTACCGCGCTGGTCTTTCGCGGAAACGATCGGCTCGCCTTCCACTTTCCAGTCAATCTTCAAGTCCGGATCGTTCCATGCCACAGTCCGTTCGTGTTCCGGGGCATAGTAGTCGGTCGCCTTGTAGAGCACCTGCGCCGTCTCCGAAATTACGCGGAATCCGTGCGCGAAACCTGCGGGTATCCACAGCATGCGTTTGTTCTCGCCCGACAGGCGCACCGCCTCCCATCCACCAAACGTGGGAGAACTCCGGCGCACGTCCACCGCAACATCGAGGATCTCGCCTTCCACCGCGCGTACCAATTTTCCCTGCGCCTGTTTGATCTGATAGTGCAGCCCGCGCAAGACATTCCGTCGCGAACTGGAATGGTTGTCCTGAACGAAGCGCTCCTGGATGCCCAACTCCGCAAAGGCCTTCTGGTTGTAGCTCTCCAGGAAAAATCCTCGCTCGTCGCCGAACACGCGCGGCTCCAGAATGACGACGCCCGGCAGAGAAGTCGAAATTTTCCTAAAGGCATCCATCGCTCGCCTCATCCCTGGACTGCCGTAACCTCAGAACACCTTTTCCCGCAAAAGCTGGAGCAGGTACGCGCCGTAGCTGCTGTTTTTCATTGTGCTTCCGATCTTTTTAACCTCTGCCGTGGTGATGTAGCCGGAGCGATAAGCGATCTCTTCCGGGCAAGCGACCATCAGTCCCTGCCGTTTTTCAATGGCCTGAATGTAGAGCGCCGCATCCATCAACGATTCATGCGTCCCCGTATCGAGCCACGCCATGCCACGTCCCATCACCACCACTTCCAGTTGTCCTTTCTTTAAGTAGACTCGATTCACGTCGGTGATCTCGAGTTCGCCGCGCGCGCTTGGTTTCAGCGATTTCGCAATCTCCACCACCTGGTTATCGTAGAAGTAAAGACCGGTGACGGCATATCGCGATTTTGGCTGCTTCGGCTTTTCCTCGATGCTTAGGGCGCGTCCCTTGGTATCAAATTCCACGACCCCGTAACGTTCGGGATCATGCACCGGATAGGCAAAAACCCGGGCCCCGTGAGTTTTCTCCGCCGCCGCACGCAAATCTTTTGCGAGATCATGCCCGTAAAAAATATTGTCTCCCAGCACTAGAGCGCAAGGACTTCCATCCAAAAACTCTTCTCCCAACAGGAATGCCTGCGCGATGCCCTCGGGCTTGAGCTGTACCAGATACTTCAGACGAATCCCGTATTGACTCCCGTCCTGCAGGAGGGCTTGAAACTTGGGCACATCTTCGGGAGTCGAAATTACGAGAATGTCCCGGATACCCGCCAGCAAGAGGGTGCACAGCGGGTAATAAATCATGGGCTTGTTGTATACGGGAAGCAAACTCTTCCCCATGGCTTGCGTCACCGGATACAGACGCGTGCCCGATCCTCCCGCCAGGATGATGCCTTTGTAGCGCGTGGGTTCTGTCATGGTTTAATCGATCTACCGCGTCGCGTCTCTTCTGCGCGATTAGCTGGAATAGTGCGTGGCTACCCATTGCCGGTAGCTTCCGCTAGTCACATTTCGCACCCATCCTTCATTTTCAAGATACCAGCGGACCGTCTTACGAATGCCGCTTTCAAATGTCGCCTTCGGTTTCCAGCGTAACTCGCGTTCGATCTTGCGCGCGTCCATGGCATAGCGGCGGTCGTGGCCGGGCCGGTCCTTCACAAACGTGATCAGCTCACGCCGGGATCCTGCGCCACGCGGCGCCATCTCATCCACAAGATCACAGATGGTCTCGACGATCTCAATGTTCGGCTTCTCATTCCAACCGCCGATGTTATACGTGTCTCCCGGCTGACCGTCGCGCAGAACCGTTGCGATGGCCTCGCAGTGATCCTCCACGTAAAGCCAGTCGCGGACGTTCTTCCCATCTCCATACACCGGCAGCGGCTTCCCGTCACGCGCGTTAAGGATCATCAGCGGAATCAGCTTCTCTGGAAACTGAAATTGCCCGTAATTATTGGAACAATTCGTGGTGAGCGTCGGCAGCCCGTAAGTGTGGTGGTAGGCGCGCACCAGATGATCGGACGCGGCTTTCGACGCGGCATAGGGACTGTTGGGGGCGTACGGAGTGGTTTCGCTAAACGGCGGATCGTCCGGTCCAAGCGAGCCGAATACTTCATCGGTAGAAACGTGCAGAAATCGAAAGCTCTTCCGTTCTCCGTCCGGCAACCCGCTCCAGTACGCTCGCGTCTCTTCCAGTAACGCGAACGTCCCGTCGACATTGGTGCGAATGAAATCCTCTGGTCCCCGGATCGAGCGGTCCACGTGGCTTTCCGCTGCGAAATGCACAATCGCGCCCGGCTGGTGCTTTTCCATTAGTTGCCGAACGAGACCGCGATCGCCGATATCGCCGTGAACGAATTCATACCGCCGATCTGGGGTGATGCTTTCCAGATTGTGCAGGTTCCCCGCATAAGTCAGTTTATCCAGATTCACGATCGACCCTGATTCATCCTGCATCTGCTGCAAGACAAAGTTGGATCCGATGAAGCCCGCGCCCCCGGTGACAAGAATCGTATTTCGCATGCGAAATTCCGCTCGTTTTAAAGCTGGTTGTCGCCGTCGTGCCCGTTGCAAGACAAGCACTTGATTGTAATAAAAAAGGACGGGGTTCGCCCCGTCCAAAGCTCAAATTGTCGACATAGAGAACAGTACGGGTTACGGCAAGAGATTAAGGCGACGGCGCCGGCTAAACGGGAGTGCGATCACAGGACCGGATTAAAAGGCTCAATGCGACGGTCGCGACTACCCCGCCCTCCGTTCCGAGCCGCCGCTGTCGCCTATTGCGACAGCCCTCGCGTTGGATTTCTTGGCCGGCGCACCGAGCTGTTCCCATCCCATCAACTGGAAGTACGTTTTCTCAATTCCTTCGGCAATCTTCTGCCATTGATACCGCTCCGCGATCCGCTTCTTTGCCGTTCTGCCTGCAGCTTCCCGCACCGCAGGATTCGCAATCAAAAAGCGCAACCGCTCTGCCAGATCCGTCGCATTCCCGCGCTGAAACGTAAAGCCTGCTCCATCCACCACTTCCCGGTTTTCCGGAACATCGCTGGTCAGCACGCAGACACCCGCTCCCATGGCATCCAACAGCGCCAGCGACAACCCTTCCAAATCCGACGGTAGGACAAAAACCATGGCATTCGTGAGAAGTTCGTCCAGGGTCTCGCCTGAAACCCAGTCGAGTATGCGGATGCGATCACTGGCGTGCCGCTGTAACTCTCGACTGTATCCGTCGCAGTAGCTGGAGGCCCCAGCCATTACCAACTTCACATCCGTCTCGATCTGCTCAAAAGCCTCGACGAGCAGATGACAACCCTTCTCCGGAGAAAACCTTCCCAAAAACAGAATGTACTTTCCCGGCCGGAGACCCCAATCCAGACTCTTTCTCGGCTCGCTCCGTTCTCGCAGCACCCCACCATTGGGCACATAGAACGCTTCAATCCCGTGGAGTTCGCGGTAACGACGTTGCAGGGCCTGCGAAACTACCATCGTTCCGGTGGGAAGATATGCCGCCGCTCGCTCTCCCCGCCGCAGAACCGCCGACGCAAGCCATCCCCACTTCTTTCGTTGCCAGTCCAGGCCCTGCACGGTGACAGCGGTCTTTTTTCCGAGCAACCGTGGAAGAAACGAAAACAGCGCCGGCCCTAGCGCGTGGTAGTGAACTACATCATATCGCTGTGTCAGTGCGTGGATCGTGCTCAGCAATGTGTGAATCAGGGTTTCCAAATGCTTCGATTGGATGGTTGGCAGGCGCACCAGCCGCATGCCGTTGTGTTCTGCCTGCGCTGGGGTGAAGTGTTTGCGGCAATACACCGTGACTTCATGTCCCATCTCCGCCAGCCGCTTTCCCACTTCTTCGTAATAGGTCTCAATCCCGCTGTATTTCGAGATGACGCCACGCCCGCCTATAAACGCAACCCGCAGCCTACGCTTCTGCCCCAGCACAATCGGATTCGGATTCCGCGCCGCAAACGTTGGCCACGGGAACTGCCACGGCGAGTCCGTCGCTACGGCATTTCCGTGGTTCCGAGCCGTCTTGCGCGCGACCAAGCCTTCGTACAGACTCAACAGTTTCTGAGAGTGTCCCTCGTCCGTGTGGCGCTGTCGCACCAATTCCCAGCCCGCGCGTCCCATCTTCTCCGCCAACAGCGGCGTTGAGCCTAGCGACTGAATCGCCGCTGCGAGTTGATTCACGTCGCCGGTACGATATAGAAATCCCGTCTCACCCTGGTAAACCAGCTCCCGCCTCGATCCCAGATCCGACGCCACCACCGCACGCGCCTCGGCATAAGATTCAAGGATGGTCTTTCCCAGAGTCTCGTAGGCGTGGGAAGGCAGGACTGTGAACCGCGACTCGGCGATCAGCGCATCCCGTTCCGCGCGCCCTACCTGACCTACAAACCTCACCTTAGACAATCCCAGCGAATCCGCCAATTCCTGCAACTCCCCGCGCTGCGGTCCGTCGCCTGCGACGATTAGCCGCATGTGTGGAACTTTCTGCATTGCTCGCAGCAGATCATCAACGCCCTTCTCAGCCGACAGCCTTCCGAAGTACAGTAGCGGCGCATCGTTCTTTGTCTCGAACTGCCGCAATTCGTGAGCCTTCTGAAAATGCGGCAGCACTTCGAACTTGCCGGGATCCCATCCATGCTCCACGAACTTGTCCCGCACAAACTGGCTGGGCGCCAGGAACAGGTTCACGCATTTCTTGTATGTGCCCAGCCAGCGGTGTACATAGGCCTCTGTGGTCAAGGTCATTCGTGGGCCAATCCCCGGATAGCAACTCGGCCTCACCGCATGCCAGAACTCGCCGCCCTTGCAGGCCTCGCACGCCTGCCCCTGCGACACCAGGTTGTAGGTCGGGCAGAGCAGCTTGAAGTCATTCAGGTGATACACGACCGGAACGTTGTGCGCTCTCAATTCCCAGAGAATCGAGGGCGATAAATGGTGATAGATATTCCGCACGTGGGCCACATCCGGTCGGAACTCCTCGATCATCGCGCGGATGCGCCGCCGCGCATCGGTTGAATAGATCGCATGCCCCGCGTGCCGCACCTTCTGCCGCCAACCCGATTTGGCTTTGAAGTCAATGTGCGGCACAAAGTGCCGATCGAACCGAGTCGGCTTGCCGCGCGGATCAGCCATCGAAAACAGCGCCACCTCGTGCCCCTGTTCTCGCATCAACTCCATTAGTTCGAACAGGTAGACCTCAGTCCCGCTGAACGGATAGTTATATTTGTTGCAGTATAAGATTCTCATGAGGAGTGCTCTCTATCTGCGGAGCAATCCGCCGCAGGAATAAATCGCCGAATGATTCCAGATTCTTGCTGCGGTTGAAATTTTGACGGACCTGCGCCTTGGCCGCATGCCGTACCCGGTCGAGTTGCCGGGCCGCCGAAAGAATGTAGGGACGAAGATGAGGTTCCTCCGGCGCCTGCATCAGCGAACGAATAAAGAGCAGCCGAGCGACAAAATCATCCAGCGATCCGGCTTCGTACAAAAATCCCGTCTTGCCCGCAATCACCAGTTCAGGAATCCCAGTGATGGCGGGGGCCAACACGATCTTCCCGCGCGCCATGGCCTCCATCAATACGAGCGGAATCCCCTCGCTCCGGCTCGTCAGCACGACCAAGTCAGCCCGGTCGTACCACGAATCCATGTGCTCGCGCCCCACGTGTCCCAGCAGCGTGACTCGTTCCTCAAGTCCGCATTCTCGAATCAGGGATTGCAGGTTGCGCCATTCCGGTCCGTCGCCTGCAATCAAACACTCGAAGTGCGCATCGGGAAGTTGCGCGCAAGCCCGAACCAGAAACGCGTGATCCTTAACTGCATGCAGCCGCCCTACGGCCAGCAAGGTGAACGAATCACGATTCGTTTTCGGTTTCGAGACGGGGACGGCCGTGCACTCGGCTACTTCCACGCCCATGCGCGCCACTAACACTTTCTCTGCATCCACGGTCGGATACCGCTGCAAAATGTAATCCCGGTTGTACTCGGACACTGTCCGGCAGAGCGTACAATTTTCAAGCTTCACATCAAGATAAGTCCCATGCAGCAGCAAGTCCGACCCGTGCAGCGTCATACTGAATTCCACGCCAAGCAGCCGTGCCGCCACCATTGCGATCCACGACCCGAAATATCCATGGTGAACGTGGATGTGTTCGACCTCGAGTTCTCCCAGCAGCACCGCGTAACAAGCTCCCAGGCAGGTGTGTACCAGCGCCTTCAGCCGCGTCAAGGGGCCTTCACCGCCTCGGAAGAGGATCCGCCCCATCAGCGGCGAAATCCTCTTCCGTTGCCGCACACAGAGCCAGATCGCCCGCAGCAGAATGATTCCTTGGAGGGGCTGCAGCACAACTTGGGGAGCGCACTCGGCCGCCGAACCTTTATCCGTCGCAGGCTTCCGCACACTGCCCGCAATCACGCGAACTCCTCGCCTGCGCAGCTCCTCGATCTCTTCGCCTACATAAGGCTCGACCGCAGAAGGAAACTGATTGGCGAGATATGCGATCGTCAGCATCATCGGGAAGGCTCCGCCCTCCGCCGCTGCGCCGCCAGCATGCCCGCCATCGTGAACAGTAAGGCGTTCACGAACTGATAGCTCATCACAACCAACGCCGCATTTACCCAATACACCGCCAGCAGAATCGGCCACAGACGGTGAAATTGCGGATCTAGGAATCCGCCTTTCTCTTCAGTTGGAATCGCACCTCGACCCAGCCGCCACATCTCCCACATAAGCCACAAATAGAGCGCCAACCCCGCCACCCCAAGTTCCACCAGCACTTCCAGGTAAGTGTTGTGCGGATACAAAACTTTTTCTTCGTATCCGCTGACGTGTCGTGGCAACTCGGCAGGCATCTGGTGAAAACCCCATCCAGTCAGCGGACGCTCTAAAAACATGTCCCAGCCGCCCGCATAAACTGCGGCGCGATAGTCCACCGGCCCGCGTTCTTCCAGGCGATCGCTCAACGATTCACGCAGTTCAGGCGAACTCAGAAGCACCGCCAGTCCCGCTCCCGCGGCCAAGACAAGTCCTACACAGGCTCTGCGCCGCGGACGGCCGTTCGAAAGGAGAATCAGCATCACCACCGTTCCGGCAAACGACAACCAGACCGCTCGCGTCATCGTGGCCAGGATCGCGATCGGCACGGAGGCCAGCAAAATCGCAAGCTTTAGGCCTCGCACGCTTCCTCGCCGGTAGGCATGCAGAGCCAGCAACCCAAGAATGTTTAGCGCGACGCCATTGGCCACCGCCTGCAATAGGGGCCCTCGCGCCCGGTCGGCATGAAACCCGAGGCTTTCATCCAGAATGAACCGGGGAAAGATCAGCGAGTGCGCACCCGACAGGAACGCGCTTGCGGTAAAGCTCAGATACGCCAGTACCACCAATGCGAACACCTCAAACTGCCGGAACCGCCGTTCCTCCGTGAACACCAGCCCCGCCAGATGAAACAGCACGAAGGGAACGATGAATTTCGACGCAAGCAGGCTCCAGGTCTCGCTGTCGAACGGTTGTCCAATCACACTTGCAAGCGCCAGCGCTGTCAGCCCAATCATCGGCCACGTCACCCGTTCCACCGCGAAGAGCCGTTGCCGCAGGACCATCGCCCGTCCCACCACTCCAACCACAAGAAGCACGAATGCCACCCGGTCAATCTCGTAGAACGCGACATCCGAAGGCCGCAGCAACATTGCTGTGAGTGCCGCCAGAAACAGCAGCGAAGGCGCCGCCATCAGCGCCTGCAGGGGACGCAGAACAACCGCCGCTGCCCAGACAGGGAGAGCGTATCCGATCCCCGACCGCGCCGGCCCTAGGGAGATCGACTCCATCAGTCTCCGCTTCCCCGAGCAACAGCCAGAAAGGTGCGCAGTAGAATTCGCAAGTCCGACCTCAGGCTCCACGTCCGGATGTACTCCCGATCCAGTTCCATGCCGCGCTGAAACGACGGATCGCGGCGTGCCGACACCTGCCACAGCCCTGTGATTCCGGGCGTCACGTCGAGCCGCGCCAGGTGTTCGATCTCATACGCCGCAAAATCGTCCAGCGGATGCGGCCTCGGCCCTACCAAGCTCATGTCACCCTTCAATACGTTCCAAAGCTGCGGCAGCTCATCCAGGCTGTAGCGTCGCAGAAAACGTCCCAGCCGGGTAATCCGCGGATCATCCGCAATCTTAAAAAATGGCCCTGACCTCTGATTGCTCTCCCGCAAATGCTCTTTCAATGCATCCGCATTGCTCACCATCGTGCGAAATTTGTAGCAGCGGAACAGTCGCCCCTTCCGTCCCGCGCGCTGTGCGGAATAGAAAACTGGCCCAGGCGAATCCAGCTTAATCAATCCAGCGATCGCTGCCAGCAACGCCGACAGCATGGCCAGCGCCAGGCCCGCTCCCATCACGTCCACCACTCGTTTCAAGACCAGCCCCACCGCCGGCAATCGCTCCGCGTGCAGACAGATCATCGGCAGGTCTCCGACTCGCTCGACTTCTCTCCCCGCCGGCTTGCACCCGAACAAATCGGGAACAATTTTCACATCCAGCCGCAAACGCCGCGCTTCACGCAACACCTGCGGGGTCAGGCCTCGGTCGTGCGGCGCCGCCAGTATCACCTCGTCCACAAAGCCCGTACGTGCCAATCGAGCCAGATCGTTCACTCGCCCGATCACTTTGTTGCTCAGCGGCCTCTCGCTATCCAGGAAACCGCACACAGCTCGCCCCGCTTCGGGATGTCTCTCCACATAGGAGGCGACGCGCTGTCCTACGCTTCCCGCTCCGACAATCAAAACGTTACGCACGTCGCCCGACGTCGGCGCCCGACGGCCCTGCCTGGCGCTTTGCCACCGCCACGTCCAGAGCGCCCCAAAGTGCAACAAGCCGGCTCCGCAGAACAAGCCGCTTGTCGCCCAGGGAGCCCCCTGCAAGCCGTAGGCGAAGCACAACAGAGTAGTCGCCCATAAAACGGACTTGCCCAGAATGCGGGCCTGCTCTCGCTGATTGCTATCTCCAGTATGAAGTCCTTCGGTATAGCCCATCAGGGTGATCAGAGCGGCATGAAGTAAAGCAATCCCCAAAAGGGAGACCGGCGCTCCGGCTGCGTACTCGAAGAGCCGCACATGGGGAAACAGCCCTCGCAGCGGTACTTGCGCCGCCCCAATCAACAGCCAATTCAGCGCCACCAGCGCGAAGTCGGCCGCCATAGAGCGCACCCATTTCCATGCCATCCGGCTTTGCAACGGACCCGGCAGGAGTACGGTCATTGCGTTCTCCTGCGCGCTCTCCACGACTTCGGTCGTGATCTCCGATACGTTTTCTGACCCGTACGGCCTCACCGACCGGGCCGGCTTCTTTCCTCCGTCACGAAACGCCGCAGCCCCTCCGGGAATCAACCGCGCCCAGTCCATCACCTGGGATTTCTGCTGCCTGGAATTAAGAAAAAGAGAGGACATTTCAAACCCGTTCCACGTCGTAGCCCTGAGTCTCGATCACCAGCGAGGGGTGGTGTCCCGTCTCCCGTTTTCGCCAGCTTTTCACAGAATTTCAATCAAAACGCCATCCCACATCCTCACAGCCGCCGGTAAATCCCCTCCGGAATTGGAAAGACCCTATCGCTCAACACAGCTCCCAAGAGGTGCGCCTGCGCCGCTTCCAGCTTCTCTTTGGTTTTGCGTGCCGTGATCCGCCGTGTGCGATGCGCTGACAGCACCAGAACGATCCCGTCCGCGAGTTGCGCGATGGTCGTAGCAGCGTTCGACTCCGCAGCAGGTGGTCCCACCACGATCGAGTACTCAAACTGGCTGCGCATCCCGCCCATGTACGAATGCAACATGGCGGTAGTGACCCGCTCTCCCTCGTTTCCTGCCGGCGGCACCAGCCACAGATTGGCTCCCACTCGAGTCGCAGTTCGCCGCAGCGCCGTGCCTCCACCGTCGACCGCGTGCTCCGTCATTTCCGCCGCGTACGTCTCTGCATAATGCAAAGCCTGCGGACACTCTCCAACGACGGCAATGCTCTGCTCCGTCTCCAGCGCCAGTGCTTCGCCGACGCGCCAGCAAAGGTGCTGCACATCCGTCTCCGGTTCCATCGCGCTGAACACGACCTGCCGCACCGATCGCTCGACGTTCGAAAGGAAAACCTGCCGCACCAGCCCACGGATCTGCTCCCGGGCGAAGTCTTGGAGATTCCATCCTCCCGTCTGCTCTAAACGCGTATCCTCTGGACGCGCTCGCTCCCGCTGGGTCGTCCGCGCAGCAAACAGCTCGGGGCTCATGACCGCTTCTCTCATGCCGGAAGCCTTCCTCGCGACCTTCGCGGCAGGGATGCCAAAACCGGGGAATTCAAGTAGGCCAGGACATCCTCCGGCGTGCAGAAGGCAGGATCCAGATAATCCGCCGCAAAGGCCGCGCTCGTGCCAGCCGCTCCCGCGGCGGCCAATCCAATCGCCAGCACGGTCCACGTAGACCACACCGGTAAAGCCGGAGCCACCGGGTGCTCCACGATCGCCACGTTGACAATGCCCCGCTCATCGAGTGCATCGTCCATCCGCGCCTCTTCCTGCTTCTTCACGTAATGAAGATAGTTCTCCTGTGCTGCCTTCTCCGAGCTGAGCAGGTCATCCTGCGTGATCGCATCCTCGCCCAAATGCCGCGCCACGGCCTGGTAGGCAACTTCCTGCGTAATGGTCGCCGCCTCCCGGGCTTGCAGAGCCTTCAATTGCACTTGGGCTTTCTGCAATTCCGACTTCGCCCATTCATATTGCGTATTCTTATCGGTCGTCTCGTCTCTTACCGGTAACGCATTCTCCGCAGCGATGGCCGCCTCTGTCTGCGCAATCTGCTGCTCGACTTCCTGCACCAGGCGATGACTCGGTTCGAACTTTGTCAGCAACCCAGTTCGCTTCAATTGCAGATCTAACAAACTCGACTTCAAAGCCTTCAGCAGTTCCGGATTGTCTGCCATGCGAACCTGCGTCGTTGTGCGCTCCGGTAAATCCTCCAACTGGGCCTGCAGTTCCCACACACGTTGCTGCGTCTCCGTCAGATCGATTCGCGTCTGGCGGTAGCTGGCATCCACTTCGCTCAACTTCTGCAGCGCCAGATCACGTTGCTCTACTGCCGCCACGGTACCCCGTGTCGCCGTAAAATCCAGCAACTCCCGCTTCGATTCATCCAGTTGCCGCCGCGATTCGCCGGTCTGCTGCTCGAAGAAGCGATACTCGCCGGTGGGGCGATGCACCTCCATATGCTTCTCCAAGTATGCTTTCTCCACGGACCGCAGCACCTTCGCCGCCGTCTGCGGATCGTCCGCCGCATAGCTGATTGCAATCAGGTTCGTTTTCTTCACCGGTTCCACTCGCAGTTTCTTGGCCAGCCGCCGCGCCGCCCGCTCTACTCGCTCCGCGGTTCCCTCACCCATCCGCAGAAAGTGAAACCAGTCACGCCCGCCGATCCCAGTCTCCTGCACCACCGTGCGCAAGACGTCATCGTCCCGCACCAACTCCACCTCTGAATTCAATTCCTCTTCGGTGATCACTATTCGCGTCAGGTCCAAAGGAGCATTTTCCTCCGCAGTCACCGGAGCATTGGCGCGCCCGCGTCGCACCAGAACTTTCATGCTGGCCTGATATTTTGTCCCCGCAAAGGCATACAGAACCGCGGCCGCCAGTACTAAGCCTGAGACGCAGACGAAGACCCTTCTCCGGCGGAACAGCACCATGGCCAGCTCCCGAAGGGTGGGCGGGGGTGCCGATTCTCGCGCGCGAATTGGGTCTTCGTCTGGCATGCGAGCAAAAACTCCTTTCTAGAATGGAGTAGGGTTCATGTACATGCTTACGGAAGGTTTGCTCAGGTAGTGAGCGATTTTCGAAATCGAATTCTGTGGGACAAAAACCAGATCCCCAGGCCGAAGGTGCGCATCCTCTCTGAGGCTGCGCTGGTTCAGCATTTTCTTGAGATTAAGCACACGCGTTTCCATCAGATCGTCATTCACCCGCCGGAACAGCACGACCTGGGAGTGCTTCGACTGCTGCGTAAGCCCTCCAGCAATCTGGACGGCCTCGGCCACGGTCGTGTCCGAGCGCAATTCGTACTTCCCTGGCTTTCCGACTTCTCCTCCCACGATAAAGTAAGGCCGCTCAAATTCCTTCAGCGCCACCGTCGCCTGCGGATCGTGCAGATATCCCCGGTACGCCTTCTGTACCGCTTCGCTCAACTGCTCCATATTCAGCCCCTGGACTTCCACCATGCCCGCATCTTTCAACATGACGTAACCGTCAGGTTGTATGGTGAGGGTCTGGTTGAACTCGGGCGCGACGACGAAAGCGATCTCCACTACGTCGCTGGGTTGTAACCGGTAGAGCGGACGGCGCTGCCCTCCGAGTAAGGGGTTTCCCAGGCCATCCGCTCCTCCCGGTTTTTCGGCCGTCGTACTACTGCCTCCCGCTCCGGCCCCGGTTAGGCTGGCTCGGGAAGTATCCTTGTTTCCGCCAAGATCGGTCCTCTCCTGGGCGAAAACGGCCGAACAACAGTGCACAACCAGCAGCGCGATTGCTATGAATCGGACGAATATAAAAAGCCGCTTCATCTGTTCTTGCGCCATACCTTTGGGGGTGAGGGTCATTCGCTTTCGTGACCTAACTCGGAAAGTTAAGCTCACTCCCCGGTACCGGCAAGACATAGGAAGTTCCGTCCACAAAAGTGGAACGCTCTCCGCTTTCGGGAAAATCCCCCACCGGACGAGCGGTCGTATCAACGCAATGGCTTGTAGAGATTCGTTCCGGCAAAGAGCGCGGGAACGATTGGGGACGCCTCTCTCTGAGGAGTACCCACAAAAGTAGACTTGCGTGTTTGTCATGTCACACGGGTCGGGCCCAAAGCTTCAAAACTTCCGAACTCGAAATTCGTCGCACCGATTTCTCTTCCAGCGGAAACGTCAGCTTGCGCACGGTTCGCTCTTCCGCTGTAAGTTCGTTGGCGGCGTCGTCCCCCGATTTTCCACAGTGAAATCCTCGGTCACCCAATTCCCGCCGCACGGAAATCTCAATTCCCGTTTTGAGAGCAGCGCTCAGATTTTGTGACCAGTTTCCTTGTGAACCGCACTTCCACTCCCTACAATCGCCGCATCGTTTCTCTTTTGGTTTTTGCGAGACCTGCTTTTATGATCGCGTCATCTGACGCCACTTCCGATACCATGGGGGTCCTCATCGCGGACTCCAACCGAATGCAGGCCCAGTTGCTGACCAGCGCCCTGCGCCGCCACTCGGAGTTCCGCATCACCAACTGCCAGATGGATACGATCTCCATCCTCCAGGCCGTCAGTTCGAAGCTTCCGCGGATCGCTGTTCTTTCGCTGAACCAGTCCGCCAACGTCTCCGACACCGTGATGACCTTGCGCCGTTTTCACCTGTCCCACCCCGAGATCCCGAAGGTTCTGCTCGTCGACACCTGCGACCGCGATCTGGTAGTCAGCGCGTTCCGCTCCGGCGCCCGGGGCATTTTTTCCATCACCGACGCCAACCTTCGCCTGCTGTGCAGGTGCCTCCTCCGCGTGGCCGCCGGACAGATCTGGGCCAACACTGAGCAACTAAACTACGTAATGGACCTCATTTCCGAAGTGCCCTCGCTGCGCGTGCTCAACTCGCGCGGCAGCCGCCTGCTCACGCCGCGCGAGGAACAGGTCGTCGCCCTCGTCGCCGAAGGCCTGGGTAACCGCCAGATTGCCGGCGAGCTCAACCTCAGCCCGCACACCATCAAGAAATATCTCTTCCGCATCTTCGAAAAACTGGGCGTCTCCACCCGCGTCGAACTCGTCCTTTACGCCGTCAACAACGGAGATCCTCGCCAAGCCGAGTGGCTGGCCGGCGCCAGCCGCATTCCGCCCAGCGCTTGAATTTCTGTTGACCCATAACTCGGATTCCGATATAATGGATTCCGACTTATGAAGGACGACGTTTCCAGGTTTCTCCCCCTGTCCCCGGCGACGCTGCATATCCTGCTTTCCCTGGCCGCCGAAGATCTCCACGGCTACGCCATCATGCAGGAGGTCGCCCGCCAGTCCGAGGGAAAGTACAAATTGGGCCCTGGTACGCTCTACGACAACCTTCAAAAGCTGATGCAGCGCAAGTTTGTGGAGGAGCTCGGCCGCCGTCCCGGAGACGACGACCCGCGCCGCCGCTACTATCGCCTCACCTCGATCGGCCGCGGCGTGCTCGCGGCAGAAACCGACCGCCTCCACGAAGTCGTGCGCGAGGCGCGCTCACGTTTGCAGATCGCTAAGCCCTGGAGAACCTAATGCTTCGGCCGTTGTACCGCTGCGTTCTGCGTCTGCATCCCTCCGGCTTCTGCAAGCGGTTCGCGGACGAGATGCTTTCGATCTTCGACCACACTCCGGGAAAAGCAGCCGCCGTGCGACTCTTGGCAGACGGTTTGCTCTCGCTGGCGCGGCAGTGGACGCTGCGGCCGGAATTCTGGCACGAGATCTCGCCCGCACAGCAACCTGCTCCCGATGGCATTCCTTCCTTCCACACTCTCGATCCTTTTCGCCCTCGCGCCAGCGCCGTGATCCATGGCCTCGTGCTGTCGACGGTTATCTTCTGCCTCACCTGCTTCGCCATCAGGTACAGTTGGATCCACGTCCTGCATGTGCGCATTCGGGAAGTTCAGTTTGAGAGCCCGCGATCGATGCAAACTAACTCAGGAGCAGACGCAAGCACGAGTTTCGCGACCCCAGTAATCCCGCAGCGCTCGGAGAATAAGGCGCCGCTCGATGTCCCATCCCCTCCCCACTCGGCTCTCAACCTACCGGCGCCCGTTCCCCCGTCGGCAGGCGTGGTTCCGAACGGTGCACCCCAACACCCCGTCGCCCAATCCTCAGCCGCGGGCCATCCACAACCTCAAGGGAGCGCCAATGCACAACCAGCGGTGCGGGCCACCGCACCGCCGAAGCGTCAGTTGGCCGCGAACTCCGCCAGGCCGAGCGACCTCCAGTCCTACTCGCCCCAGTTCCTGGAGCACTCCGGACGTCCCCAACCGCAAGCTCTGCAACCTAAGGCGCAGAATGCGACCCGCGCAACTCTCCCTACCGGAATCGAAAACGTGACTCTGGATGCCGCGCAGCGCCAGCGCGTGATTCACGGCGCGGTCGCGAATCTAACCAAGTACTACATCGATCCGGATGTTGCCCAGAAGATGTCCGACGCGCTCCTGGCGCATGAGAAGAGCGGTGACGACGATGCGGCGACGGATGGCGAAGTCTTTGCCGACCTTCTGACCCAACAGATGATGGAAGTAAGCCACGACAAGTACCTGATGACGGTCTACAGCACCGTCGCAACGCCGGAAAACCCGCCGGCACCGTCCCCTGAAGAGGTTGCGCGCTATCGGAAGGAAATGGAGCAGAACAACTGCACCATCGAAACCGTCAAGATCCTGCCGCACAGCATCGGCTACCTGAAACTCAATGCGTTTCCCGATGCGACCATCTGCCGGACAACTATCGCAGCTGCAATGGACTCTTTGAACCAGGCGGATGCGATCATCTTGGATTTACGAGACAATCGCGGCGGCTATGCAAACACGGTCGCCCTCATCGCCACGTACCTGTTCGATCATCCTACGCACCTGAACGACTTCTACAACCGCAGCGACAACTCCACGGAGCAGAGCTGGACGCTGCCGCCAGTTCCAGGCAATCGACTATCGGACAAGCCTGCTTTTGTGCTCACGTCACCGACAACGTTCTCGGCGGCAGAGGGATTCGCTTACGACCTCAAGATGGTGAAACGCGCCACGCTTGTCGGAGAGACAACATCGGGCCGCGGGCACATGGGGATGGGGCACCGAATCGATGATCACTTCACGATCCGCGTACCCGGTATAAGAGTCATCAATCCCATCTCAAAGACCAACTGGGAAGGAACGGGCGTGGAGCCGGATGTGAAGGTGAAAGCCGCAGATGCACTGCAGGCAGCACAGAAGTTGGCAGAGAGCAAACTGAAGCAGAAGTAACCGATCCCCCGCCCATTTGAAAACTTCGCGCTCCGCCCTGTATAACTTGGGACGGAACTCCTTGCCCGACGCTGCTTCCAACCCGGCCCCCGCGCCCCAGCCACGCCGCTGGACTATCGTTGCCGCCGGTCTCCTCCTCCTCGCGCTCGCTCTGGTGGTGATCTACACCAGCCATTCCGCGTTCCTCAGCCCGCTCGCCCTGGTCGTCGTCGCTGCCATTGGACTGGCCGCTCTGCTGCTGCAGTTACGTCTCCGCAAAGACCTGAGCACTCCGGTCCACGCCCCGCTGTGGCTGAATGTACTGGGACTCGTCTTCGCCGTCGCCGCGGTGTTCGCCGACGTCCTCCACTTCAGCGCCAACCTTTTGCTTGTGGCCGCGCTCGGAGCCGTCGTCTGCTTCGGCATCAGCGGCACCACCGTGCTCCACGCCCTGCGCAAGAAAAAAGCCTGAATCCGGCTAGCGGCTTCCGCCACCGGCTTTCAGCATCAGTCTGGCCGGTCATCGACCGCGAAGGTAGGCGCCTGAAACCGCATGTTTTGCCCAGCCATGCAGGGACTTAGAATTCTAGAGTCTTCTGATGAAGGATCCATTCCGGAAGCCGAGAGCCGGAAGCCGCTACCTTTTAAACTCCACCGCCACCGTCGTCTCCACCGACGCCGGCTCCCCATTCACGCGATACGGCTCAAATTTCCACCAACGCAAGGCGTCCATGGCCGCCCGGGCTAGGACCTCAGGACCATTGAGCGGGTGCATGCTGACCACCGATCCATCCCGCCCCACCACAATGTCCAGCGCAATAATCCCTTCCAGATTTGCCTTGCGCGCCTCCGCCGGATATGTCGGCTCGACCCGGTGGACCAGCAACTTCTCCATCACTTCCGCCGGAACCCGCGCCTCGGGTTTTGCCGCGGACGCCAGCTCCGAATTTTTTAATCCTGATTCCAACTCCGCCCAACCTCGATTCCAACGCCACCAGAACACGGCTACAGCGAACGCCGCCAGGACAAGAACGATCGTCCATCCCATCCCGAATCGTTTCTTCCTCGGGCGCGCTCCGCTGCTCGAAGTGTTCCTGTTTCCTCCGCTTGCATCGACAATCTTTGTCGCCCTTGTAACGGTCGGACTCGCGCTGAGTTCCGTCTCCGGCTTCGCCTCTTTGGTCCACTTCCGTATGGCGTCGCGCTGATCAGCCGGTAGTCCTACAAACTCGAGCCCGCTGCAGAGTTTGTCCTGGTACTTCACGATCGCCCGCGCTCGCAAGGGAGCCGTCACCAGCGACAGCTGTACTTCAATCGCCACCGCTTCGCCCGGAACCAATTCCTGCGACAGAATGGCCGCAATCCCGCGCTCACACACATTCACCGCGCGTCCCGGCACTGTGTCTGGAATCCCTGACCGCAGCACGGTCACATCCAGCATCGCCTGCACAGGAAACCGGGGCAACCGCCTCCGCGACGGCCCACTCCATCCGCGTGCCTGTGCCTCAGCTGCCATTCAGTTTCCCTTCATCCAAGTTGTCATTCCGAGCGAAGCGAGGAATCTGCTTCTCCTTGTGGGGGTCTCAGATCTGGACTGGCCGAGCGCAGCTCGGCTGCTTCCCTACCGCCGAAGTTCCACAATCTCGCTGCCCCTGGCAAACAACGCCACGCTCGCCATCCCGATAAATAATCCATGCTCCACGACGCCCGGCATGTCGCTGAGCTTCCGCGCCAAGTCATCCGCATCCTGGATTTGTCCAAACCGGCAATCCAGAATGTGATTCTTCTCATCGGTCATGAAAGGTTTTCCGTCGGCGCCGGTTCTTAACTGCACGTCGGCACCCAGCGCCCGAATCCGTTTCGCCACCAGCGCCTGCGCAAACCGAATGACCTCCACCGGCAGCGGAAACTTCCCCAACACTGGCACCTGCTTCGACGCGTCCGCCACAATCACTAACTGCTTGGTAGCCGACGCTACAATCTTCTCGCGGAGCATCGCGCCGCCGCCGCCTTTGATCAACCGCAGTTGCGGATCGACCTCATCCGCCCCATCCACCGTGACCGCAATCTCCTGGCATTCGTCCAGCGTAGTCAGCGGAATCCCCAAGCTCTGCGCCAGTTCTCCCGACCGCATTGAGGTAGGAATCCCCCGAATCCGCAGCCCGCTCTTGACCTTTTCGGCCAGCAGCTTGATAAAGTAAGCGGCGGTTGATCCTGTCCCCAGCCCGACAACCTGCCCATCTTTAATGAACTGCAAACTGGCCCGCGCCGCCGCCTCTTTTTCCTGATCGTTTTTCCGTTGATCGTTCGCCATAGTCTCCGTGTTTCTATGTGGGCCCGTATCTCTGTGTGGGTGCGGGTCTCTGACCCGGACAAGCCGAGCGAAGCTCGACGGTTTCGCAAGGTGTAATGCGCCAACTTGGGCCCCGCGCTTCACCCTAAAACCTTCTGCGTGTAAATCAAATACCCCGCCAGTGCCAACCCAAACAGCACCGTCAAAATCGTAAGCAGATCCAGCACAAATCCCGCCGGCTCAAACGTCCCCGCATCCAACTGCGCCCGCGTCCTGCGATACCGCACCAGCCCCGCGACCACCAATACTACGCCCGCAACAATTGTGAAAGACCCCATCCACACCGACATTCCCGCCGTCCGCACGGGATGGCCCTGCAGCGCCGTCAACTGCCGCATCGCAATCGCGAAGCGCCCAATCGCGAATCCAAACACCACGATCGCCGCCCCAGTCCGCACCCAGGCGAGAAACGTCCGCTCATTCGCCAGATGATCGCGCGCCCGATTGGGATTGGCATTCTCCATCACACACGCTGCCTCATGATGCCGCCTGCATTATTCCACAGCTTTCCCGATCACAACGCCCGCGCCTGCAAGATTCTTGATCAATTCCGCCGGCACGCCGTGCCTCTCTCTTAAATATTCCGGATCGTTGTAAGTAACCGACACCTTGCCCGCCGCGTCCTCCGCCACCAGCGCCTTCAGCGGCAGATCAATGGCCAGGCTCGGGGCTGCCACCATCAGCGGAGTGCCACCCTTGGGACTACCGAAAATAAGCACCTTCGTCGGCCTCATCTTCAACCCGACCTTCTCCGCCTCGCCACCGTGATCCACCACGGCAAACACCTGCATCCCCTTTGCGGCGAAAGCCGTCTGTAGCCGTTTTATGGTTTCGTCCACGGAATAACGACTCGCAATCTGAACCAATCCCTTCTGGTTCGTCATATCATTCACCTCCTTAAACGCAAAGTGTGGACCAGCTGACCGATAGATTGTATGGAAACTGAGGAAGTACTCCAAGGACGCGAAACGGAAGCGTTAGATTGGGCGGGGAACAAAGTGCGCCGTTCCCCGTGCTTTCTTATGGTTGCAAGGACGTCCTGTCAGGTTCGACCACCAGCTTTTACAATGTCTCCCAACAAGATGAAAATCCGCAGCCTGAATCGGGAGCAGAAGCCTACCGCCTTGGCGGCAAGGGCGCAAGGGCGGCAACTGCTCTCGCCCCACACCGCGTACATCGTGGCTGCTGTCGTGGCCGCGGTTGTCTTTGCCGTTTATAGCGCCGCATTGAATTTCCAATTTGTCCTCGACGATCACCGTTTTGTTGGCGATCCCCGTTTGCAGTCCCCCGGCCATGTGTGGGAGTACTTCACGAGCTATGTGTGGGCACAAGTCCCCGGCGGGCCGTTAAGTTTCTATCGCCCGGTGTTCGTGTTGTGGATGAGGCTGAATCACATTCTCTGCGCAGCGTCTCCGTGGGGATGGCACCTGCTCAGCATTGCGAAGCATGTCACAGTGGCCCTTTTGCTTGGGCTATTGGTATGGAAGCTGCTGCGGGATCGGGTTGCCGCATTGATTGCCGGCACATTGTTTGTGCTGCATCCCGCCCAGACAGAATCTGTGGCATGGGTGACGGTGCCCGATCCTCTGATGTCCGCTGCCCTGCTCGGCACTCTGCTCCTGTACCTCGTGTACATAGAGCACGTTTCCGCAGACAACCAGCCCGAAGTTGGAAGATTTCACAAAAAGTCCCGCAAGCAGCTCCGCCGCAAGTCCACTGGAAATCCTTCGGCACCGTGGATCATCGCCTCTGCAGCAACTTGCCTGGCTGCGGTGATGGCGAAAGAAACGGCCATAGTGTTGCCCGCCGTGCTTTTTGCGATGGCTCTGATCATCCCGTTCAGCAAGGGGGACCAGGAGGCGGCGAACGGGAAAAGCACTGGGTTACAAATTCGGTTGGTTTCTGCGTTCCGCGAGACCCTGCCCTTCCTGAGCGTGACCGCGGTCTATCTTCTCTTACGCATCAATGCTCTGAAGGGCCAGTTCAGCCCTCCTACTCAGCATTTGCCTTGGACCACTGTACTGCTCTCCTGGCCCGCAACTCTCTGGTTCTATGTAAAGGTGTTGCTTTGGCCGGTCCGGGAGCGCGCCTTCGCCGATCCCACCCTGGCAGACACGTTCTCGCTGCACGGTGTCCTTCTGCCGGGATTGGGCGTGTGTTGCGCCGCGGCGGCGCTCGTCGGGGGATGCATCTGGGCTTGGAGAAGGGCGCGGCGTGATCTTCCGGATGAAGAAGCAGTCGGAACCGAGCGCGCATTGCTGCTGGGCACTTTGATCCTCGTGCTACCAATTCTGTTGACCTTGAACCTGAACGCTCTGAATCCCGGCGATTTTCTGCACGGCCGGTACACCTACCTGCCTTTGACAGGTCTGATGCTCCTTCTGACAACGGGATGGCATCTGGCAAAGAGAGGGCGCATCGCTTTGCTCTTAGCGGCGGGTTTAGTGGCAGTGGCGTTCAGCGTATTAACGGTGAAGCAGGAAAGCATGTGGAAGGATGATTTGACCGTCTTCACCGTGGCCCACCAAAGCGCGCCCCATAACGGCCCCGTCGCCCAGAATCTTGCGAATGCGCACGTGCAGGTTGCCCTCGGCCTTGACGAAGACGGGCGATGCGACGAAGCGATGCCTATGTTTGACCAGGCCATCCAGTTGTATCCGCAAGATTGGTTTGCGTGGGCGGGTCGCGGGGAATGTCTCTTCAAGCTCAACGATCTGCCGGGAGCGGAGCAGTCGCTCCGTCGTGCCTCTGAGCTCTCGCGTGAGCCTCGTGTGACTGAGGAATGGCAGCAAGTGCGTGCGCGGATGGGGCTGCCTTCGGCGCCACCGGAGTAAGTGCGGGTAGCTGTCCAGCGAGGTCGGCGGTTGTGATAAGGTTCAGGTTCGAGAAGGCTGCCATGTATCTAAGCTGTCGTCGCCGCTTCCTTTGTCTCATTCTGCTCCTATCTGTTGCCGTGTCGCTCCACTCTCAAACTGCGGCGCCTGACTCCGGCAAGGCCGCTGCGACAATCAAAACCCAAGTCGGGCTGGTCCTCGTAGACGTTGTCGTGACCAACGGGAAAGGCGAGGCCGTCACCGGTCTGCATAAGGAAGACTTCCAAATCTTGGAAGACGGAAAACCGCAGACCATCTCCACTTTCGAAGAACACCACGGCGCACCGCTCACGCAGATAAAGTTGCCCACCCTGCCGCCCCACGTCTACACCAATTTCCCACTCACGCAGACGGCGGATTCGGTGAACGTGCTGCTGCTGGACGCCCTGAACACGCCATCACGGGACCAGGTCTACGTCCACACGCAGATGATCAAGTATTTGAAGACAATTCCGCCCGGCACGCGCGTTGCCATTTTCACTCTGTCGTCGCAATTGCGCATGCTGCAAGGAGTCACCACCGATTCCTCGGAATTGTTGGCGGTTCTCAACGGCGCGAAAGCTGGGCCGAATCCGTCCCCCCTGCTTGCCTCCAACGCGGAGACCGATGCCAACCAGCGCCTGATCGACTTCATGATAGAGAATTCGGCTTCCCCTGCTCCTCAAACCCTGGCGCAGGCAGCCGTCGATCCCATCAATGCGATGAAACAGTTCATTGCCGACACGGCTGTCTTCCAGACTGAGTCGCGCATCGAGCTAACGCTCCAGGCCCTGCGGCAGCTCGCGCGCTATCTTTCTGGCGTTCCCGGCCGCAAGAACGTGATCTGGTTCTCTGGTTCTTTTCCCGTGAATGTTTTCGCTGACCCCGACGTGCCCGATCCGTTTACCGTAGCGGGGAGCTTCCAGGAGGACATCCGAAAAACCGCCGTCCTGCTTACCGCCTGTCAGGTCGCCCTCTACCCAATCGCGGCAGAGGGCCTGGTTCCGGATGCGGCATTCGAAGCCAACGGCAAGGAGATAGGGGAGAAGAGGCCGTCACTGGCCATGCGGGATCAAATCCGGGACTTGCAAGCCGGCGAAGTGAATCGCGATTTGAACCATGGCGCCATGGACGAGTTGGCCAGGGAGACTGGCGGCCAGGCTTTCTACAATACCAACGGACTCAACGATGCTTTGACTCGCGTGGTCGATAACGGCACGCGGTACTACTCGCTGGCCTACACGCCGAGCAACTCCAAGATGGATGGGAAATACCGGCGCATCCAGGTGAAGTTTCTCCCGGGCAAGGACACGCTGGCCTACCGCCGCGGATACTACGCCTACGACGTCGAAACCGCGCTCGCCGCCGGTCAGAAACCGGATTCGGATCCGTTGCTCATGCTCATGGGACGCAATCTGCCCGACTATACTCAGATTCTTTACAAGATACGCATACTGCCTTCGGACCCGCAGCCGCCGCCGGACGCCCCACGCATCGGCAGCAACCCCGATCTCAAAGGACCGATCACCCGCTATGGGGTGGACTTCGCCATTTCGGCGCATGACCTCACGCTCGAGCCCACGTCCGACGGTGCGCGCCACGGCAACATTGAAATCGTCCTTCTCGCCTATGATCGCGAGGGCAGACCGCTGAACTTTGTGGTCACCAAAGGCGACGTCAACCTCGATCCCAAGCTCTACGCCAGTGTGAAGCAGGTGGGTCTGCAGATCCACAAGGAAATCGATGTGCCCAGGCAATACGTATACCTGCGCACCGGTATCTACGATCTCAGGTCGAGCACCGCAGGTACGCTCGGAATTCCGTTGGCCGAGGCCCTCGTGCCGGCCGCTAAATAGGCGCTTGATCCCAAGATGGGGAACCAAAACATGTCAAAGACTCGGCAGTTCACGATGGCAAAACGCGCTCGGGTAATTGCCCTAGCCGCGACCACTATTTTCGCAGCATATGATGCCTCCGCCCAGACCGACTACCAGCCATCCCCGGAGAACATTCAAGCCCGCCGCGAATTTCAGGACATGAAATTCGGCATGTTCATCCACTGGGGCGTGTACAGCGTTCTGGGCGATGGCGAATGGGTCTTCCATAATCGCAAGCTGACGCTCGACGAATACAATCGCCTGCCCGCATTTTTCGATCCCGAGAAATTCGATGCCCAGACGTGGGTCGCCCTCGCCAAGTCCGCCGGAATGAAGTACATCACGATTACTTCGCGCCATCACGACGGCTTCGCCATGTTTGACTCGAAAGTTTCTGACTGGAACATCGTGCAGCGGACGCCTTACAAGAGAGATCCGCTGAAAATGCTCGCCGACGAATGTCATCGCCAGGGAATCAAACTCTTCTTCTACTATTCGCAACTCGACTGGCACAATCCGGACTACTACCCGCGCGGCGCCACCAACTGGAACAACGGCCGCCCCGACCACGGCGACTGGAATGCCTACCTCGACACCTACATGGATGGCCAGTTGCGCGAGCTACTCACCAACTACGGCCCGATTGGCGGCATCTGGTTCGACGGCATGTGGGATAAGCCCGACGCCGACTGGCATCTCCCCAAAACCTACGCGCTCATTCACCTGTTGCAGCCCGCCGCGCTCATCATTCCGAATCATCATCAAACTCCCAGATCCGGCGAAGACGTGCAGACCTTCGAGCGCGATCTCCCCGGTCAGAATACCGCCGGCTTCAACACCAACTACGTAAGCAATCAACTCCCGCTGGAAAGCTCCGACACGCTCAACGATTCCTGGGGATTCAACATCGGAGACAGCAACTACAAAAGTCCAGCAGACCTGGAACGCAGGCTGGTGCGCGCCGCCGGCAACAATTCCAACTTGCTGCTGAATATTGGGCCATACCCGAACGGCGAAATTGATCCGCAGTTCGTCACCCGCCTTCAGGCAGTAGGCAAGTGGCTGTCAAAATACGGGGATTCGATTTATGGCACTCGTGGAGGTCCCATCGCTCCCGGGGATTGGGGAGTCACGACTCAGAAGGAGAATAAGGTATACGTTCACGTGCTGAACTGGGCCGCTCCCCTTCTCGCGCTCCCGCCCATCGCCACCAAAGTGGCGGGAGCGCGCTCTCTACTCGACGGGGAAAATGTGGAGTTTACCCAAAATGCGGACGGCGTTATTTTGAAAATCCCGCCGTCGAAAAACGATGAAACTGATCGCGTCATCATGCTGACCTTGGTCAAATGAAGATGACCCAATAATGAAGATGACCCAATAATGACCGCATTCGGCTGCGACCATCAGGACTGGCAAATCTTTTCCAGCGCGAAGCGGCTGCGGATCACCAACGTTGCACCTTTCATTTGCATTAACTGCTTCTTCTTGAATTCGGAAAACAGCCGGCTGACCGTCTCGCGCGTGGTTCCGATGATCTCTGCAACCTCCTCGTGGGTCATGGTGAGCTTGACCTGCGCCGAACCGTCGTCTTGCGCACTCTTGCTCGACCACGAGAGCAGAAGCTTCGCGAATTTCTCGGACGGTGATACGGAGAGCCCCAGCGTCCGGATCTCCTCATAGGCGGTGTAGTAGTTACGGCTCAGCTGCTGGGCGACGCGCACGGCCACTTCCGGGAAGTCCTTCAGCATGTGCAGGAACGAATCGCGAGGAATGAAATTGGCCTGGCCGGGCTCCATCATCTCGGCAGTCACTTCGTACGGCCGGTTCGATACCACAGCATTCAGACCCAGAATATCTCCGGAGTCGGAGACCTTCGTGATGATGGTCTTGCCTTCGCGCGAAGAAGTAGAAAGCTTCGCCTTTCCCACGCACAATACAAACACTCCGCGCGGCTGCTGCCCTTCAATAAAGAGCATCGCCGACTTCGGATAAACAGCCGTGGATTTGACCTCGTTCAGCCGTTGGGCCGCCGGAAGGGAAAGATTGCAGAACAAATGTTCGCCTCTCACCGGGCAGGTCACGCAATTATCAAGAATATTTAGACCATAGGGAGCTCGCATCACAAACCTCCTTGGGCAAGGAGCCTGCCGAGAACCCTCGGCTTCGACCGCCCACGCACAGGTAATGGCACGCTGCGCGCCAATCCGCGAAGCCCTGTGTTTCCTTGCGAGGTTTCCCGTATCTATCAGAAACTGCGCAAGTTATGACGTCTTCGCCGAATTGGAACGCATCCCCGGCGCGGGCCGAACCGGTTGACTTGGGTTATTTCCCGCACAGGAGTGCGTGATCTGGATCACCGATCTTTGTGACTTCGATAACCACCACGGTCCAGGAGTGATCTGCTTAGTCCTGCTCAGCCCCGACGCGCGCTTGGGTGCCCACCAATGCCCACAAACCTCCCCATAGGCCGACGGCGATGAGCAGGCTGGACCACTCGTTGGGATTTCGCGGCGCCCCTGGAATGGCGTAGAGTCCAAGAACTCTGGGGAGATGAAGGGTGACGACCCAAATCCCGAACATCAGCCCGGTACCGGCCGCCCCCCAACGTTGCAGGAAATTGAGGCCGATGCTCACGCCGCCGGCAATGAATACCACGCCGAAGAACGCGACCCAGAACACGTGCCACGGAATCCAATTCGGTAACAGCGTCGCAATGAACCCGAGGGCGAGAAAGTGGTCCACTCCAAATACGACGAGAGCCAGCCCGAGCACGAAGCGACTCCCACGTGCGAGCAGATGCGGCGCCGCGTCCCCACCAGGTAAGAGCCACGCGAGACTCGCCAGAGCGAGAGGCTCAAACGCGGTCGTGCGCAACGAGATACTCCCAAAATTCGCAGCATTTTTCGGAACGTCGAGAACCATCGCGCACACCAACAGAAGACCGCCCAATGTCATGGCGGCGGCTCGTAGCGTTCGACGGGACAGAAGGCCCGCGCCGCACGCTACCCAGATTGCGCCGAACAGGTAAGCCACCCATGGAATCGCCGGCAGCCAGGGAAGGGCCGGAATGACCGCGTACTGAGCCCCAAGGGAGTGCCCGACATATCGCGCGCACACTAATGTCTCAATCCCCAAACCGACGATTGCCAACGAGAACACGACCCGGCCCACGTTGAACAGCACAATCGCCGCTTGTTCGAATCGCATTCTCTCGGTCGAGATTACCTCCGGCATGCCCGTTTCCTCAAAGGGATATTACGACAGCGCTCCGAGTCCGCCATAGAGTAACAACCGGTAAGGCTGAATCAGACCTTAACCCATCCCCGCTCGATTGCGCTCTTGGCGATCGCCTCGCACAGCACGAGTTCGTCATGCCCCGTCCGAAAGGTCGGGAACGTTGGAGCCGAAGCTCCGGCGGCCTCGATGTGGACATAGAAATCCTTAAACAGCTGCAGGAACGTGTCCGGATAACCCTCAGTGTGTCCGCCCGGATAGGCAGAGTAACCCCGCGCAGCGGGCATCATCAGCGAAGGATCTTTCAAGAGCTCCTGGTTCGCCTGGTGGCGATGCCCAATCCATAGCTGGTTGGGAGATTCGGAGTTCCACGCCAGCGAGCCCTCCGAGCCATTGATTTCGAAAGACAGAGACGCTTTGCGTCCCGCGCTGACCTGCGAAACCGTCATCACCCCGCGCAGATTCTTCTCGAAACGCAGCAGCACGGAAGCATAGTCGTCGGTTGCGATTCTGACGGCGTCGGTGGCAGCGGCGCCAGCAGCCTGAAAGGTCTCGACCCGGCCCCTAGGCCGCTGCCGCACCGGAATCGTGGTCGCAAGATCGCCGCAGACCTCAACAATCTTGCGTCCCGTGAGCCACATCGCTAGATCGAGCCAGTGCGTCCCAATGTCGGAGACGGCCCGCAGGTCCCCGCCCAGTTCAGTCTCCAGCCGCCAGTTCCAGTCGGTGGGATAAAAGAGCCAGTCCTGCAGAAAATTTCCATGCACCAGCCTGGGCTCACCGATCGCCCCGCTGCTCACGCGGGCACGGGCCTCCTGACAAAGCGGATAGTAGCGGAGGTTGTAGCAGACTCCGCCCACGCGCTTGTGTTCGCGGGCGAGATCGACAAGTGCCGCACTCTCCCGCGTCGTCATGGCCACCGGCTTCTCGCACATCACATGCTTGCCGGCGCGCAGCAGGGTTGCCGCTTGCTCAAAGTGGAGATGGTTCGGCGTACAAATGTGAACGACCGCAACCTCAGAATCGGCCGCCAGTTCGTCGAGCGAACGGTAGGCCCGCCGAAGTTTCAGCGTCGATCGCGAGGCTTCCGAACGTTCCGGCGAACTTCCCAGAACGCCGACCACGGGAACGTCCAGCCGGCGAAGCGCATCAATGTGGGCGCGTCCCACGAATCCTGCACCGATGATCGCAGCTTGCAGTTGTGACAAAGCGAGATCCCTCCGCAGCTATTAGCTGCTAGCTCTCTCAAGAGTGAACAGCTAGAGGCCAGGAGCTAGAAGCTCATATGCTAAGGCCCCACCGTTACCTGGAGTGCCGACGGCGTCTGCATCTGCTCCCGGTAAATCAGGTTCTTCGGCGCCACTTCGCCCACCGCATCCACGTGGACCACATATCCGCCATGGGGCAAAGTCTCGCCAAACGGCAACTCCTTACCGACTGTGCCCCGTCGCAGCAGAAAATGCTGATATCCGATGGCCGTCGCCCGACCATTTTCCGCCACCGCCATCACGATGAAGGTCAAATCCATATTGTCGGGCGTCGTGTTCGAAACTTCTACACTGCCCTCAATCCGGTTCCCGTTCACCCGCGCCCGCGCCTTCCAATTCAGCGTCAACGCGGAGCGCACCCGAAGCACAAACGCTTTCTGCACTGCCTGTTGAGGCTTACCGCCATCTCTCACCGACACTGTGAACTGAAACTCCCCGGTGCGCTCTGGCTGCCCGTGCAGCAGTCCGTCATCCTCAAGCTTCATGCCCTGAGGCAACGTTCCCTTCTCCAACCGCCAATGCAGCACCGGCACACCTCCGTGCGCCCGAAATCGAACTTCATAGGACGCGCGCGGATAAGTATCGGCCAATTCCGAATCGTTCTCGATGACCAGCGACGGGCCGTCTCGCGCCGCCGCCGTCGAACTCGGAGTCTCAGGCTGCTGGCCTTCCGTTCTGGCGAGCCCGAGTTGGCACGCCGCCATTCCCGCCGCACATGCCAACACGATGACCAGATCCACAACTGGCCGCGCCTTTTGAACATTGGTCATCTCACCCACCTTAAGAAAATAGCTCCAAACCCCGATCCCCTACTCTCCCACAATTCTCCTGCTCACGTATTAAGAATGTTCTGGGAGCGCAATCTTGCTTCCCGTCCGCCTTCTCGACACGGAAGTCACATTGACTTAAATTTGATGTTTCTGAAAAACTACTTGCCGGGGAGTACCGTTTTCGTACCCCGTCTCTCGTTTTCATGGAACTGCTGCTCAATCTCGCGTGGCTGCTCTTAGCGCTACCCGCTCTCTGGTTATGGCGCGGCTCCAGAACTGCCACGGTTGGCCGCAAGTTCACCGCTCTGCAGTGCCTGCTGGCTCTGGGATGCATGCTGGTCATCCTCTTCCCCGTGGTTTCCGCCACGGACGATCTCCGCGCCATGCGGAGCGAGATGGAAGAATCTCCGGCCAGCAAGCGTACCATCCGTCAGGCGAGCAATGATAAAGCTTCGGCTTGGAAGCGGCAGAGTCCGCCTGCACTGGCCGCCACTACCAGTTCCCTGAGCGTGAGCGATGGGGCTTGGCAGCCATTGTCCGTTCCACAGTTATCCGCACCGGAAGCGCCTGCCATCGAGCAGGCGAGTCGCGCTCCTCCTATTTCCTTCCTCGGCTAGTTCCTGAGTCGCCGATTGGTTGCGAAAAAAGCGGCGACGTCTCTATTTATCCTTACGAAATTTTACGTTGAAAACGAGATAGCAGTGTTGCCGGTGGAATCGTCGGCAGACACGGCCGGCGGGCCGCATCCCTTTCCCGAATGGGTGAATGGATGCCGGATGGAGTTCTTGATGCGCTCAACATTCTTAACAACTCTAAGAGTCGCGCTGGCGCTTGGCGCGGTCGGCCTATACGCCCGGACCGCCCCGCAGGCCGCACCTTCAGCGGCGGCTCAGGTGTGGACTTGGGACACGGTCAAAGACCATTTCGAGCTGAACAACACGACCCTGCAGGCGAGCCGGTTGAATATTGACGAGCTGAAGGCGCAAGAAATCACCGCCCATCTTCGCCCCAATCCCGACTTCACCCTATCAGCGGACGGCACCCAGATCGTCCCCAGCCACGGCGTGTGGACGCCATTTGCCGGCACCTTCATCTCGCCGGGCGTCAGCTACCTCTTCGAGCGGCGGAACAAACGCAATCTGCGCTTCGAGGCCGCCAAGCAAGGCACCGCCATAGGTATCGCCCAGCAGTCCGACTCGGAGCGCACGCTGCTTTTCAATTTGCGCACCACTTTCGTTGGAGTCCTCCAAGCCAAAGCTGTGCTCCATCTTGCGCAAGACAATCTGGATTACTACGACAAGCTTCTGAAAATCAGCCGCGACCGCTTCCAGGCCGGCGACATCGCCCAAATTGACCTCGATCGGCTCGAGTTGCAGCGTTTGCAATACGAGTCCGACCTGCAAACCGCGCTGGTCAATCTGCGCACAACGAAGATCAACCTGCTGGCGCTGCTCGATGATCGCAGGCCGGTGGATAGCTTCGATGTCGAAGGACCGTACGATTTCAGCGAAGAGCTTCTTTCCCTCGATGACTATCGCAAGGATGCATTGGATGCGCGTCCTGACCTACGCTCCGCATTGCTTACCGTGAAGCAGGCGGAGACCAACTACCAACTGGCCGTCGCCGATGGCTCGACCGATCCCACCATCAGCGGCTGGTTCACCCACAATGGCTCGTTCAACAACCCTGACGCCCTGAACACGATCGGAGCCAGCGTTAGCATCCCCCTCCGTATTTTTGACCGCAATCAGGGCGAGAAGTTGCGCACGAAAATCGATATCAGCCGCAATGAGAAGCTGCGCCAAGGCGTAGAGACCCAGGTCTACAGCGACGTGGATTCCGCCTACGCCACGCTGAGCAGCAATGTAACTTTATTGCGCCCCTATAAGCAAAAGTATCTGGCACAGGCCGTCCGCGTCCGGGACACGATTCTCTTCTCCTACCAGCACGGCGGCGCGTCGTTGCTGGACTTCTTCAATGCAGAGAGCGATTACCGCACCGTGGAACTGAACTACGTGAATCTTGTCGGTTCCTATCTCACGGCGGCAGCACAATTGAATCAGGCGGTGGGACGCGAGGTCATTCCATGAGGATCAATTTTCCATTCCGAATTCTGTCGACAGCTTTGTTTTCGATTCTGGCGTTCTCGCTCACTGCTTGCAACACTGGCAAGGCAGACCCCAAGGCGGAAGCACCGCCTAAGGCGACCGTCGAGCCTGACCTCGACGCCAACAACTTCAAGGTGGACCACCCCGACCAGTTCCCCCTGGTCGCTGCCATTGAGCACAAGGCGGTTCCCGCGCTGAATGTGACCGGCGTCGTCCAGCCCGACATCTCGCGTGCCGTGCCCGTTGTTTCCCTGGCCGCCGGACGGGTTGTGGAGATTAAGGCCAGACTGGGCGATGTAGTGAAGAAAGGGCAGTTATTGCTCAGGGTTCAAAGCAATGACGTCTCGGGGGCTTACCAAACATACTTAAAGGCGGTAAATGATGAGCGCCTGGCTCGTATTCAGCTGGAGCGCGCTCAGATTCTTTATGAAAAAGGCGCGGTTGCCAAGAGTGCGCTCGAACAAGCCGAAGCCGCCGAACAGGACGCCAAGGCAGACTTGGAACACGCCACCGAACAGTTGCGGCTTCTCGGCATTGATAAGGAACACCCATCAGGAATTGTGGACATTGTGGCGCCCATATCTGGCGTTATTTCTGACCAGCAAGTCACGAACGCCTCTGGCGTCCAGGGATTGGGTTCGCCGAATCCCTTCACCATCTCGGATCTTTCCTACGTCTGGATTGTCTGCGACGTTTACGAAAATGATCTCGATGCGGTGCGTCTCGGCGACTTTGCCGACATCCATCTCAACGCCTATCCCAACCAGGTCTTCAAAGGCCGGATCGATAACATCCTGCCGGTTCTCGATCCCAACCTCCGCACGGCCAAGGTTCGTCTGGAAGTGAAGAATCCCGGCCTGATGCGCATCGGAATGTTCGTCACGGCCAGGTTCTTCGGCAAGCAGCCGGAGACGCACTCCGCGGTACCGGCCAGTGCGATTTTGCACCTGCACGATCGCGAATGGGTCTACATGCCGCTGGGCAACGGCCACTTTAAGCGCGTGGAAGTCGTCACCGGAAATATGCTGCCCGGCAAGCAGCAGGAAATCATCTCCGGCATCAAGCCCGGCGATCAGGTGGTGTCGAACGCGCTCGATCTGCAGAACACGGTGGAGCAATAGATGATTCGCCGCGTCGTCGATTTCGCGCTTGGCAATCGCCTGCTGGTTTTGGGGCTCGCGCTCGTGCTGTTTGCGTGGGGAATCATTTCCTTCCACAACCTGCCGATCGAAGCCTATCCCGACGTTGCCGATAACTACGTCGAAATCATCACGCAGTGGCCGGGAATTTCGGCGGAGCAGATCGAGCAGCAAGTCACCATCCCGCTCGAAACCGTGATGAACGGCATCCCCGGCGTCGTGCACCTGCGCTCCTTCTCGCTGTTCGGGCTTTCCGATCTAAAGCTTATTTTCGAGGACGGAACCGACAACGCCTGGAACCGCGAGCGCGTTCTGGAGCGATTGAGTCAGGTAACCCTGCCGACCGGTGTTGTCCCCCAGATGGGTACCGACTGGAGTCCCGTTGGCCAGATTTATTTTTTCACCCTGCACAGCACCAATCCCAAGTATGACCCCATGGAGCTGAAATCCCTTGAAGATTGGGTCGTCGAGAAAAATCTCAAGTCAGTCCCGGATATCGTCGACGTAGCCAGCTTTGGCGGCCCCACCCGCGAATACCAGGTTCGCGTGGACCCCAACAAGCTTGTCTCCTACGGCCTGAGTCTCGCCCAGGTCGAACAACAACTTGCGAACAACAATGCAAACGCAGGGGGCAGTTTCATTCAGGCGGGCCTGCAGCAAATCAATGTCCGCGAAGTGGGATTGGTCGATCACGTCCATGACATCGAACAAACGGTCATTCTGACTAAGAACGGTACTCCGCTTCGCATCAAAGATATTGCCGTCGTGGCCCAGGGTCCGAAAATCAGGCTTGGCCAGTTCGCCCGTGCTATTCATCGCGAGAATGGAAGGATCGTCGATAATGACGACGTGGTGTCCGGCATCGTCCTGCTCCGCAAGGGCGCCGCCGCAGATCCCGCGCTCAAAGCCCTCCACGAGAGAATTCAGGAGATGAACGATCACATCTTGCCTCCAGGCGTGAAGATCGTTCCTTTCATCGATCGCAGCGACCTCGTCCACTTCACCAGCCACACCGTGCTGCACAATCTGACGGAAGGAATGATCCTGGTCTCGATCATCCTATTCATCTTCCTCGGGAACGTCCGCGGCGGACTCATCGTCGCTGCCACCATTCCGTTCTCTTTATTATTCGCCTCGATTTGTCTGGACTTGAAACACATCCCCGCGAACCTGCTGTCTCTCGGAGCGCTGGATTTTGGCATGGTGGTGGACGGCGCGGTGGTGATGATCGAGAACATCGTCCGCCACATGAGTTTCTCCAACGGCATGCAGACGCCCACAGAAAGGATCAGCGAGGCGTCGCACGAAGTCCAGCGGCCTGTCTTCTACGCGATCGCGATCATCATCACCGCCTATTTGCCCATCTTTACGCTGCAACGCGTGGAAGGCCGCCTTTTTCAGCCCATGGCCTGGACGGTCGCTTTCGCGCTTCTGGGCGCCCTGCTTTTCTCCATTCTGATCGCGCCGGTGCTCGCCAGTTTCGCCTTCGCCAAGGGGGCAAAAGAATGGCATAACCCGGTGATGTCTTTCCTGACCGAACGCTACCGCAACGCAGTCCGATGGGCCATTCGTCGCCGCGGGATTACGGTCGGCGTGTGCCTGCTCGGCGTGGTATTGGGGAACTACCTTGCCTTCAGCGGCGCCATCGGCTCCGAATTTCTGCCCCACCTCGACGAAGGTGCTCTCTGGGTCCGCGGCACGCTCGCTCCCAGCACGGGACCGGACGAGGGTATCCGTGTCGCCGACCAGGCCCGAATCGTGCTCTGCTCTTTTCCCGAAGTCCCGCAATGCACCAGTCAAGTGGGCCGTCCTGACGACGGCACCGATACCACCGGCTTCTTTAATACCGAATACTTCGTTGATCTGAAACCCAAGGAAGACTGGCGGCCAGTCTTCCACCAGAACAAGGACGAACTGATCGCCGCGATGCAGCGCGAACTCGACAAGATTCCCGGCGTTCTCTGGGGCTTCTCGCAGCCCATTGAAGACAACATGGAAGAAGCGGTGAGTGGCGTCAAGGGCGAACTGGCCACCAAGGTTTACGGCGATGATTTGAAAACTCTTGAAGAGAAAGCGGATCAGATCGTCGGGATCATGCGCCAGATTCCGGGAATCGAAGATCTCGGAGTCTTTCGCGTTCTCGGCCAGCCCAATCTGAACGTCACCATAGATCGCGACGCGGCCGCTCGTTATCAGATCAATGTGGCCGACGTGCAGGACGCGATTCAAACCGCGGTCGGCGGCAACGCCCTCACCCAGGTGTTGCAAGGTGAGGCCCGGTACGACCTTGTGGTGCGCTATCTGCCGCAATACCGCGATACCAAGGAAGCGATCGAAAAGATTCGTCTGCTCTCGCCCACTGGTGAGCGCGTTTCACTTGCGCAGCTCTGCAAAATAGAGGTCGCTGACGGCGGTTCTGAAATTTATCGCGAAGGCAATCAGCGTTATATCGCGATCAAGTACAGCGTTCGCGGCCGCGACCTCGGCAGCGCCGTCGAAGAAGCCATTCACAAGGTCACCGAAGAAGTGAAATTGCCCACCGGCTATCACCTGCAGTGGGAGGGCGAATACGCCAGTCAGAAGCGGGCGAACGCGCGCTTGCTGATCGTGCTGCCGATTACCATCCTGATCATCTTCATCATTCTTTATACGATGTTCAAATCGTTTAAATGGTCATTGCTCATCATGGCCAATGTCGCCATCGCCCCCATTGGCGGGCTTCTTGCCCTCCTCCTCACCGGGACCAACTTCAGCGTTTCCTCTGGCGTCGGCTTTCTTGCTCTCTTCGGCGTGTCGGTACAAACCGGCGTGATCATGCTCGAATACATCAACCAGTTGCGGGTGAGGCGCTTCTCCATGGAAGATGCCGCTGTTGAGGGAGCCGTGCTGAGGCTTCGCCCGATCATGATGACCATGCTCGTCGCGACTCTGGGGCTTCTGCCGGCGGCGATGTCCCACGCGATCGGTTCCGACTCCCAGCGTCCCTTCGCAATCGTAATTGTCGGCGGTCTGATGGCAGCACTCATCATGAGCATCTTCCTGCTGCCCACCCTCTATGTCTGGATTGCCCGCGACACGGACGTGCTCCCAGCCGCCGAGCCAGGATTCGCCGAGGGCGAGCACGTCGACTAGCCGAAATAGAAATGTTTAGGTCTTCGGTCTTAGGTTTTCGGCGTTAGGCAAAACAAAGCTTCTTTGCCACGGATGCACGCGGATCTGCGCGGATGGATCGCGAGGCAGATACGACTTGCCACACTAATCGGGAGGACTGAAAAGGGAGGGCTGAGTTGAAAGCTAACGGCTGAGTGCTGAAAAAAATAAGAGTTCCGAGGTGGTGTGGGGTCCATTCGTCTCGGCCAGTAGCTCGCGTTTGACCCTTGCTCGACCTGCTCTCGCTGCTTCCCTTGCGGGCCGCTGCGCGCGATCTTTGCTTGGGCTCCGGGCTCACCGCCAACCGGATAAACCTACCCTACGCCTCGGAACTCTATCTCGCCTTCAACATTTCTTCTTCGTTCTCCTCAACCAGCGCTTTGCTATAGACCCTCGCTCACCCTCCTTCCCAATCTCTCGATCAGGAAAGTGACTCCGCTTGAGCCCCGGACGCCGCACCAACCGGAAAAACTTAAGAAGCTGTCAAAGAACAATCCTGTTGTACGCCTTCTATTGTTTCCGTCAACGAAAAATCACGCCTCGTAACTATCTGTATTTTCAATCGAGTGCAAGCTGTCCACAAGCGCATGACCGGATTTGGTGCAAACCGGAAAGTCGTTTCTCGCAGATCCCGTACCGGACGGGCAGTTTCGCACTCTGTATTGATAAGAATCGATGAAGCGCCGGGCTAGATTCTGTTTCTCGCTTGTGAAAATCACGCACTTCCCGCGTCCGGCTAGGGATTTGGATCCTGACTTTATGTGGGGACAGCCGCCTCGGCTGTCCGTCGAGCAAAGCTCGACTCTTCCTCTATGCTTCATTTAATCTCTTCTTCACCGCTACCGCCGAACTCTTCCCCGCGGCCCCTTTCCGGCCCTTGCCTCCCCCCACAACATCCGCAATCGTCGTATGCTCCAGAATCTTGGCCGCGGCATCCCGCACCGCCAGAAATACCTCATACAGTGCCCGATGATCCCCGCCCTTCGCGATCAGACCCCGCAACTGCTCCGCATCTCCCATCGGCGCCAGCGGTCCATCCACCAGCCGGATGATGTCGCTCAATGGAATCTCCGCCGGATCGCGTCTGAGCTGGTAGCCGCCTCGCGCGCCCCGCACGCTGTCCACGATGCGCGCGTTCTTCAACTCCAGCAGAATCAACTCGAGAAACTTTTCCGGCAAATCACTCTCCGCCGCAATTTCCCGAATCTTGATGGCGCCTTGACCGTGCCGGCGGGCCAGCGTCATCATCGCCTGCAACGCGTACAGTCCTTTTTGCGAGATCTTCAATTACCCTGCCCTCCCCGCCCCGCCTGATTGTGCCCCATTTCGAGGCGCTTGCCTACAGCAACTTTGCCAGCAGCACGGCGCCTCGTGGCCGTCGAAGCGCAACGAGCCGCCTGCAAAGGGATCATGGAAATGAAAGACGCAGTCAGACAGTGGCTATGTCCAAAACACTGTGGCTGGCGACGGAGAGACTAGAAAGGCAGCGCTCATAAACTTCATACATCCCTCGAAAATGCGATCCCACGAGGTGGTCAGGGCTTGCTCGCGTGCCGCCACGCGCATTGCCGAGAGCAGCCCCGGCTGGGACATCAACTTCGCCGTGAAACTCACGAACTCATCGAAGTTGCGGGCGACGTACCCGCTGCTCCCATGTCGCACGGTATATTGCAGCCCACCGCGATCGGTGACCACCGCTACGGGAGTTTCGATTCTAGTCTGGGACTACTCTCTTGGCGACCATTCTTTACGGTCGCAGCCCCAAACCAGTTAGATGCGGGCTTCCATCGTTTTCAGAGTAAATGCCAATCTAAATCTTCTGGAACCAAACGGACCTCCCCTAAGTACCGACGTAACGGTCCGCGCCCTATTCCTGTGCTATACTCTTTTTGACGCTTTTTCCACGGTTTGCTCGTGACGCGGTGGTCCCTCGTTGGATCAGATTCATCTCCGCTTTTCCTGCCCGCCGTTTAGTTCCAGCGTTAAATCAAAAATTGAATGTGAGCGGCATGGAAGCTTCACGTGTGTCTTGGTGTATCTAAGCATTTACATCGACGTGTTTATCAGTCAGGCCCCTCCAGAAAGAACAATCTAGAATGACCACATTTACCGAACTGCCCTTGTCTCCTGCATTGCAGCAGAAGCTCGCGGCAGCTCAATTCACCACCTTAACGCCGATCCAGGAACGCGCGATCCAGCCTGCTCTTGAAGGAAAAGACGTAATCGGCACTGCCCAGACCGGCACTGGCAAAACTCTCGCATTTCTGATCCCGGTAATCGAAATGCTCCGCCGGGAACCCTCGGCCCAAGCCAGCGCATTGGTCCTGTTACCCACGCGCGAACTGGCCATGCAGGTCCACGAACAATACGAAAACCTACGCAGCAAGGGCATGCCCAAAGCCGCTCTCGTCATCGGCGGCGTATCTGAGAAAGCTCAGATCCAGGGCCTTCGAGCCGGCTCCTCCTTGATCATCGCCACTCCCGGACGCCTGCAGGATCTTACCGATCGCAGGTTTGCCGATCTGCGCCAGATCAAGATGCTGGTCCTCGACGAAGCCGACCGCATGCTCGATATGGGATTTCTCCCGGCTATTCGCCGCATTCTGGCGATATTGCCCAAGACCCGTCAGACCCTGTGTTTCTCCGCCACGCTCGAGCAGTCCGTCGCCGGCCTTGTGCATGAATACATGCGCGACCCCGTGCGCGTCGCTCTGGGCTCGGTTCTAAAACCCGCCGAAAGCGTCGAACTCAAGGCCTACGAAGTCAGGCCCGGCGAAAAGCTCGACGTTCTCCGCCAGCTTCTGTATGCGGAAAAGGGACAGACTCTCGTCTTCACCCGCACCAAGCGCGGCGCCCAGCGCCTGGCTCAAGAACTCGCCCGGGACGGCTTTACCGCCACCATGATTCACGGCGATCGCTCGCAGTCGCAGCGCAACGGTGCCCTCACCGGATTTCAGGAAGGCCGCTTCCAGGTGCTGGTCGCGACCGACATCGCGTCTCGCGGCCTGCATTGCGACGACGTCGCCCATGTCATCAACTACGACCTGCCCAAGATGGCGGAAGACTTTATCCATCGAGTCGGGCGCACGGGACGCGCAGGATTAACCGGCCGCGCTACCACCTTGGCCGCCGGAGTCGAAGTCGTGGAACTCCGCAACATCGAGCGCACTTTGAAGCTGCGCATCGAACGCATGCAGATGGACTTGTCCGGCGCAGCCCAGCCGAAGCGTTTTGTGCAAAACACGCTGGCTTCCCGCACACTCACGGCATTGCCCGGCGAAGTTTTCGTTTAACGGAAAGGGAAAGTAGGTGCCCCATTTCTCGCGTTCTTTGCGAGAAGTGGGGCTTTTCCCTGAATATTCCTAGCGTTCAATCTTCCCGCCAGGGGTAAACACTTCCGACGAATCCGGTTCATCGTCGGAGCCGATGCGAAACAGCGCGGCCTGGGCCTCGGCATGCTCTCGCAGTTCCTGCATCTCGTCGACGACGACGCCTTCCGGCTTATCCTGCTTGCGCTGGACCCGGCGCTCTGCCTTGTCGCGCTGTCTTTGTTGTCGCGTCTGTTCCTTTTGGCGTTTAGTAAAAGTCGATCGTCCTCTTGGCATTCACAATTCCTCCTTAGTTTTTTTGCTAGCGGTGCCGAAGCGCACCATTACGCGTCCGGCTGCTTCCAGGAAACAAGAAAACTACCAGCGTGGTTCGCGCGGCTGGCGTGCATGGCCCTGATAATCATCGCGCCCGCGTCCGCCGCCTCCGCCGCCACCAAACCGCTTTCCACCACCCCCACCGCCGCCCTTGGGTCGGTCGGTTTTGGGTTGCGCCTCGTTAATCTTCAACGCGCGCCCGCCCAATTCCGTTCCGTTCAGTGCCGCCACCGCTTTATCGGCTTCCGCGGCATTGGTCATCTCCACAAACCCGAAGCCTCGGGCGCGGCCCGTCTCCCGATCCGTCACGATGCTGACTTTTTCCACTGCACCATGAGCCTCGAAAACCGTTCGCAGTTCCGATTCGGTTGTGCTGTGGGGCAAATTTCCTACGTAAAGGTTCTTCATTGCAGTTCCTCTCTCAGTAAATCATCTAAAGTTCTGGATTCCGCCGCGACTCGCTTGAATTCTCTGGTCTCCAGATCGCGTGGCGGCACAGGTCTCTCCAGGCTCGCCTTGGAGCGCGCGTGGGACAGCGAGCGCACTGCGGAAATTCGCCGCGAAGCTTCCAGGATTCCCCAGCGTTGTGACACTCCTCCAGGAAGATCCGCCGCCAGCGCCGCTTTCACGTCTCCCCAAGGAACCTGATCTTCACCTTTTTGAACCAGCGGAGCTCGTTCTGCCGCGGGTGCGTCGGCAAGGTAAGCTGGCTTTCCCACCAGAAAAGAAATCTGTTGCGGCGGCGTGGCTCTGCGCATGTCGTCACAAAACTTGTCGCGATGTCCCACTCCGCTTTCCATGTCAATCAACACCAGGCTGTAAAGATCCGCATGCCACCAGGAGCGCGCCTCGCTGATGTCGGCCGCGCAATCCACTTCCATGCCAAGTTTTCGCATGGACTCGGCGCGCCGATCGCGCATGGTCGCCGAAGTGTCCAACAGGAGAACACGTTTATTTTTCAGCTTGCCGGTCAGCGCCGCGGGAAGCGGCAACCCAAGCAGCGGCGGGTTCATGCCCCCACCGGCTTCTTCTCAGAACTCGATATCGCCGGTTTGACTTGCGATCCGGCATTCTTCAGCAGTGCGCGGTTTCGGATGCGCCGCGCCAGCTTCTGCTTTCGTACCCGGTTAAACCTCGATTTGTCGCCGTTAACTCCGGACATAATGGACTCCTGTCATTTGGGCGGTTGACGAGCGGTCGTTCTTGCGGGAACCATTCCTCGTGGACTGCTGGTGAACGTGATCGGACGAAACTCAGCTCGTCAGGATGCACGCCCCGGGACTGAGCAGCCGCGTCGTGTCCGAGGACGAGAATGAATTGTTCAGGGACACTCGTTGGTACAGGTATAGAAACACGCCTCTCGATCTCTCAATCGCGAAGGCGCAAATAGGGACGTGGTCTTCGAGGTTAAGTATCTCGAGTATACGCTGTTTGTTCCCATCCTGCTGCCGCCTTGCAAACTGATCATGGCCTATTAACGCGACGTGACGATTGTAGCCTTCTACGGGCAGCTGAGCTGTGCAGTACCGACGACAGTGCATCCGCCCCCGCAGGCGGTGATCGCATCACAGTTGGTCATGTCGAAGGCAAAGATCGTATAGGTGCCGGCCGCTCCGTTCGCGCATTGAGCCAGACCTGCGGTGGTTACGGACACTTCACTTGTGGCCGCATTTTGCTGGCAGACACCCCAGTGGGCCGGCTGCGGAGTGACCTTATGAGCCGGATTAATGTAGATGCCGGTGGCGATGAACTGCACCTGCCCATCGGGATAATCCTGCGCATCGGCCGTTGCGGGGCTCAGCGTAATCGATTGCAGTTGACCCTGTTGTCCCTTTGAAACCGCGCCGCACGATAAAGCAACGGAGGAAATTAGGACCAGACCAAGAAGAAAGGGAGTGAACCGTAATCTCGCCATGACCCCTCCTGAAGAACTCCAACTTAGCGGCAAGCGACAGGTTGCGCCCTCCTGCGCTTGATCTTCGGCTTCCGTCATATTCCAACTTGCCAATTCTCGCGTCTGCCCGTATCATAACAACGTACGTTGTCCGAATCGGACGTGAGCAGTTCTTGCCTCAACAGCCTGTAACCTCTCGCATTACCTCCGCTTCTCTCCAGCGTAAATCGATCAACTAAAGGAACACCTAACACCATGGCAGAACAAGGAACAGTAAAGTGGTTTAACGACGCCAAAGGCTACGGCTTTATCAGCCGCCAGTCCGGCGAAGATGTATTTGTGCATTTCTCGGCGATTCAAGCGGGCGGCTTCCGTAGCCTGCAAGAGGGCCAGACCGTGCAGTTCGACGTGACCAAGGGCCCCAAGGGCTGGCAAGCTGAGAACGTCCAGCCGCTGTAGACCATCCCCTTATTGCAAAAAGGCGATCTCTCTCGGGAGATCGCCTTTTTCACGTTTCAGGAACATTGTCCGCTCGGACTGATCCCACGAGAAAAACTCAAAGACTAGCAACAAAGACTAGCAACAAACCGCTCGCTCAAGCCGCGAAGCGGACAAAGAATGCAGCCCACGGCGCAAGGCCGTGGGTGACGGGTGAAGAATGAGTCAGCCCCGGAAGGGGCGAAAGAATCAATGGTGCCATCGAAGGGACTCGAACCCCCACACCGTTGCCGGTACATGGACCTGAACCATGCGCGTCTGCCAATTCCGCCACGATGGCAAGTGAACTTTAGTTGCAGCGGCAGCCCGCGGCTGCCGGACCAGGAAGACCTACCCCTTTTATTCTACAGACACGACGCCCCGTGTCAAACCTCGCGGAAGCCGATCGCCGCAAGCCGCTTACCCCAGCTTCGCATTCATCGTAATCTTCGCGTTCAGCACCTTCGACACCGGACATCCCTTCTCCGCCGCCTCCGCGTACTTCTGGAAGGTCGCCGCATCCGCGCCCGGAACTTTCCCCACCACATCAATGTGGCTCGCCGTAATCGCCCACCCCGAATCCAGCTTCTCCATGGTTAGCGTGACGTTCGTCGAAATGCTTTCGGGAGTCAGATTCGCCCCGCCCAATTGCGCCGACAGCGCCATCGAAAAACATCCCGCATGCGCCGCCGCAATCAACTCCTCGGGATTCGTCCCCGGAGCATTCTCAAACCGCGTTGTAAACGAATACGGAGTATTATTCAGCACTCCGCCCGGCGCCGACATCGCACCCTTCCCATCCTTCAACCCGCCCTTCCAAACCGCACTAGCCTTGCGTTGCATGATCTTCTCCTCGTTATGATTTCTTCAGAAAGCTCGTCCCTCATTGTAGACGGAACCCTGCAGACCTGTCAGGACAGGAACGACAGAATGGAAGCCGAATGGCGACTTGATTTTACTGATAGCTGGCGGCTCACAACTGCTTTAGTAAAAATCCGAGCAACTCAAATAGAACCCGCACTGCGGACACTTCAACTTGCACCGGCTCTCTCGCAATTTCATCGAGCAGTTCGGACAATACTGCCCCGGATCAGCCTTCGCTCCCGTCCCGCTCTCAGAAAGAGTAGCGCCGCTGTCTGACGGACGTCCTCGCCCGCCGCTCTCGTTCATATCCACAGACCGTCCTATCTCGATTCCATGCCGCGTGGAAATTTGACGCCCGTCACGCCGCGCGATCGCCCGCCGCCTCCAACGTCCGACTCCAGCAGTCGGCGATGACCAGCCACGCTCCCAACCTTCGCCACACTCTCACATACTTCCCGCGCCCTGGCGCCACCGTTCCATCTTCCTTCCGCGCCGCAGCCGAGAATCGTCCAATCTCCATCGCCATGTCGCCGGAATGTTCCACTCGCGTGGTTTCCAGACGCAAATTACCGTATTCTGTATCGCCTAACTGGCGCAACAATCGCTCCACCGGTTTTTGGCCGTACGCCACCTCGTGGTGTGGGACCATCAGGACGCCCTCGGTCGCGAACATGCCCGCGGCCTGATCGTAATTTCCAGTGTTAAAAGACGTCGCGAAATCCTGAGTTAAGTTGCGGATCTGGAACTCCACGTCCCGGAACGGACGGGAGTCCGGCAGGGAACTCGCATAGGGCCGGTACATCTACTACCTCCTCGGGGGAAGGCACGTCTAGCTCACCAACCACGGCTGGCAGGCGAATCGCCGCCAAAACCTACTCATTCTAGCGCAGAGCCAACTTGTGGAAGGAGAAAAGTTTTCCTCAGTGCAGATTCGAAAGCGGATCAAAAAGTTCTTGCGGTTATCTCTCAAACGGAACCGTGCGACTAGGCAGCCGTAACCCACGCCCGCCCACCGACTCCCCTGCCGACGTTTCCACCTTCAAGTCCGGGTTCTCGCGCTCTGCGATCTGCCTCTTTACGCGATCCATCAGAACCGCAAGTTTCTTCGACTCATGGTCTCTCTCGGCCTGCTTGCACATCTTTTGGAAATCTTGCGGAGCGTAGGTAACGCGATTTGTCATGGGGAATGATTCCTTGTACGAGAAGAAGCCATAGCCTACCCGATTCCCCGCGACTTGCCAAGCCCGTAGAAACCGTAGACCGTTCTCAGATGACTTCCAGGCGCTGCCTGGCTTTCGCCTGCGGATTCTCCTCCATTTTCTACGGGATATAGGGTACGGACCAGAAACCAAAACTGTGATAACTGGAAGCGTCGCGTGTGACCACGCGCATTCAGATCACAACGGACGGTCACCGCGCCTATGCGGAAGCTGTCGAGGGTGCCTTCGGAATGGACGTGGACTACGCGATGCTGATAAAGCTGTGCCGACCGATAAACAATCGGCACCTTATCTAGTATCGGCAGGGCTGGCCCGGGTTTACCGAGCCCGCGCACGTGCGGATAGTATTCCTGTTAATCAACGATTCGGACTCCGCTGTGGATGTAAAGGCGCGTTCATGGAAGATCGTGATCGACGGAGTTGAACTACAAGATTCAGACTGGATTTTCGGCAACGGCCCTATGCCAACTGGCGGGTGGACGACTCTCGAAGCTGGCCAGTCCTACGAGCTCGGCAAAGCGTTACCGACAAGCAAATATTTTCCTGAAGCGGGCGAACACAAAGTCTCTTGGAGGGGGGACGGGTTTCGCAGTTCTACAATCACGATCAAGGTTCCCAGCCATCCGTAGACGGGCAACTGTTGAAATATCCCGATAGCGCTCATCGACCGGGCTTCAAGCGTTATGGGCCTGATCGCATCAGTTAACAATTCGCCCCGCTACGCGGCGTTTCCTGATGCCGCACGACGCCGCAGAATCTCTTCGTGCAGCTGCCGGAATTTCTGCACCTCAGCGTCGTTCAGCACTTCCCCACGAGCATGCGCGAGCACGCGAGCCATCTCCTGCTCCAACTCCTCGTCTGCGTAAGCGTCCAGGTTTGTCATTGGTTTGTCATTTGCTCCCTACCTAAGGCAGCATGCAGGTTCCCTTACAACCTGTAACCCAAGAACCTCTGTCTGGTCAGGATCCCTTTCCATGGCGTGGACCCGCCGGTGTGCCTGTGCCTGTCTTACGCGCCCCAGATATGGGCTGGGCGCATTGCGATTTCGGAACCTTCGCTCACCCTGCGCGCCCCGTATGGGGTGTCGTCCAGGCGCTTGCATTTGTGCGCGACGAACTGTTTTTGGATGAAGGCGTGTGCATCCTGAGGTCGGTCTATAGTCACACGATCCGCCATGAACTCGCGGTTGCAACATTCACACACACTAAGCACAGGAATATTATTCTCTCGTTTCACGATTCTAAACTTGCGCTTCGCCATGCCTAAAGTTCCCCACAGAGTTGGACCCGATTGCGTTCTATTTTCCGCATGGCGATTCGAGAAGGCGGCGATAAAGCCGCCTCCTCGTGCCGAGTGGCTCAGAGTGTCCTCTACGCTAGTACGGCGTGCATTTCGAAGGTCGAGCTAACGACGTCATAGGTGTGAACCTGGGGCGTTCCCTCGATGAATCTTGCAAGGGTCTTCAACACTGTCGGGTAAGTATTGGTGTTGTAGGTATCAGCATCCTTCTTGCTTTCCCACAGACTGATTGTGGTCACATCAACCCCGCCGGGGCCAGCGAGAGTGATTTCATCCTTGAACCCATTCTGTTTGCGAAGCAAGGGGAGGACGTCTTTGTCAAATACCCGCGTGTAATCGGAGAGCATATTGGATTTCAGATGGATAGAGATATTGCGTGCAAACATTATCAACCTCCTAAAGGTTGTAGTCGCTAAGAGGAGAGAACTTCAGATGGCTGACTTAGTTTCAGGGAACCTGAAAGAGGAGAAGATGCTCACTCGGTTTAACGGGTGCACTTGGGTGGCCCTCGGCGTCGACACGCAACCTGTTGAATCGATTGAGCAGGAAGCAGAGCCGGGGTTTCCATCGAGTACTTTTGGCGGCAAGCAGGCACAAACGGAGCCACCGGCAGTCATTCGTTTTGGATTGTCGGCGAGAAATCCCTGTTACACGATTTGGCGCATCGCCGGCAAGGCAAGTTGCTGCCGGCGATCGGTTCAAAAGTCTGTTACTCCGCACTCAGGCTAGGCAGCTTTACGACCTCCGGTCGTGTCGCTCTTGCCCGGATCGGATTTCGCTTCCTTCGTAAACGAGAGATTTTGGCCTTGCGTCTCCTCCAAGAGTTTTTGTCTCTTCCAGCGGTTGTAAAGAGGAACCCCTCCGCCTATGAGGAGCACCACCACGATAATAGCAACCAACATCGCTGTAGACCGGCCGCTGGAGGCCTTTGTAGCTGCCGCCGGGGTACTGGCGGTCTCCGGAGACGGGGGCGCGGTAGGTACAGCCGCGTCCGCGACAGGTGTGCTGCTAGGCTCCGCGGGTGCAGCCGCGGCAGCGGGCGTTTCCGCAGGCGTTTCTGCGGATTTCTCAGTTCGAGCCGACGGCCGCGCTCGGTGAGCAGCGTTGGCAGTCTTCGCGGGAGCGCTCACAGTCGCGTCGGCTGCAGCGGCAGCAGCCGGAGGTGCGCTGACAGTCGCGGAAGGCGTGCTGCTGGCAGTCGCCTCGGGTGCGGCAGCAGCAGCCGGAGGTGCGGTGACAGTCTCCGAAGGCGTGCTGGCAGTCGCGTCCGTAGCAGCGGCCGGTGCGGCGGCCGCTGGAGGTGTGCTCACAGTCCCGGAAGGTGCGCTGACAGTTGCAACTGGTGCAGCGGCAGCAGGTACAGCGGCTGCGGCGGCCACAGGTGCACTGACAGTCTCCGAAGGTGCGCTGACCGATGCAGCGGGTGCAGCCGCGGCCGCAGTGCAGTGTTCTGAGATCATGTTCACTTGCGTAACGGCAAGGCTGTTCTCAGCAGTAGCTGCTTTTTGCCCCATCAGGTTTACGTCTTGGCCCACAAACGGCTTGAGATCAGCGCTGCTAGTAATGATCTTGAAAATCTTGCCCGTGTTGTCTTCCGCAACGGTGTAGTTACCGTCAGAGCCGCCCAGGCAGCCTTTAACTTTGATCTGGTCTGTGTTGCCGCCCACCGCGGGAGTCTGTGCAAACGCCAGCGCGACCAGCAGGGCCGGTACAACGATCAGCAGGAATACTTTCTTCATGGAATCCTCCGAGAAGTCTCGCCTTGCGGCGGTCTGAATTCCGCTTGGGTTTGATTGTGCTTCCGATTTCTCTGTCGAATTCTTGCGTGAGCGGGCCCCGGCTGGAGAACTTGGAGCATCCAAGTGAAACTACGCACAACCGTACTGCGTAAAGATTCTGACTGTCTGTTCCAAACTGCTCACATTTCGGCTCTGCGGTTGTAGACGATGTCGCCCATGAAGCAAATAAACGCCGGGTTGACGTCGGCGATGGCCCGTACAAGCGCGAAGCGGACCGAAGGGTTCGCCGCCCCCAGCGTACAAGCGACATCTCGCGGCGCGGCTCCTTTGGATGCTGAAGAAGGATCGGAACTGGCTGGGTGGGCGCGACGTTGTAGCGTGGAATCCAGTCTTCCTTACTGGAGACGCTCGAAGTGTTTCTCGATGATCTGTTTGCGTCGCGACAGTCGATAGGGTAAACAAACGTATCTCCGGTAGGCGGACCGGCGGACCCGGAGGGTTGAAGCCCCATGCACATTTGGAGCAGCCCCAACCACGAAAGCCAGGCTGGTCTATCCATACCAACTCACGCGGCATTGCGGCACTATACGGCTCTTCGCTGTAGCGACAAGCCTGTTTCCCAAGGGGTGAGCAATAGGGGACAGATAAACCATTCCATGTCTGCTCTACTAAGTAAATTATGTACCCGAACATCAATAGACCCTGGGTGGAAGCGTACCTCCGCGCTGCGCTGGAAGTGGATGGTCAGAAAATGCCAGAGCGAATCGTTGCTGCACGTGAGGCTGTCGCCGGGAGATTCAAGGACTTGGAAGGCAACAGCGATCATCATGCGGAGCGGCACGAGATGCAATCGGCACTGGCCGCTCTAACGAGCCTTCAAGATGAAACGCGTATCTGGCCGACGGCGACGATTACGCACTCAATGACGACTCTGCTGCCCAAGTTGAGACACAAGAATGCAGTAAAGGGCGCTGCAATGAGCTCTTCAGGAAAGAAAGATGAGGATATGACCCCGACCGCCAGACATTCCATACGTGCACTGCGCAAAGCTCCGCGCAGCCACCCCTTTCACACCCAGGGGCAACGCCCGAGGTAGACCGGCCCAAAAGGCCACGGCTCGTCAAGCCGTCCGCCACCGGGTGAGGAACTGAATTGCGGGGATCGCGTGGAGGGTTTGGGCAACTTCGGAAACCCGACGCGGGAGATCGGCACAGTTGAGCGAACGAACGAAAACGATGCAGTGGTCAAGTGGGATGATGACGGTCGCGTGAGAGTCGGACAACCTTGGCTCAAGAAGGTTTAGCGTCTGCGATTAGCTACAAATTGGAAGAAGTGGGGAAATGGCTACTCAACTATGCGCGAAATGCAAACAAGCTCACCCCGGGGCTGTTTGCGATTACGATGAAAAAGGTGAATGCGCCGAGACGATAAGCGGAGAGTTGGAATATGCGGTGTCAGCTAGCAGTTCTCCACCACCTCCTCATCGCATCGGTATCCTTATGTCCCCCGTGGGCCGTTTCCTGCAGTGCAGAAATTGCCAACTAAGCTATACATTCCCGGACGGAGCAAAATTCGGCGCGATCGCGAAGCAGTTTGAATCTCGTTTGTGCCTTTCCCCAATCCGCATTCCGGGCTGGCACACTGATCGCCGCTTCGTCATCGTCCGGTACGAGGGCAAAGTTCCGGCACTGGCGTCTTGCGCGAAGTGTCAGCGGAAGTTCTTCACTCCAACCACGCTCGCGGGCGACGCTGTTGGAGCGGAGGAGTACCTTGGGAGCAAGTTCGATGCGCATGATTGTCCAGCAGAAATCGAAGAGAGACACAAGTAGGCTGTTCAAGAATCCAGCAATTTTTGTCCCAAACGCTAGAAGCACAGGCCGATAGTTGTTGCAAAATCCCCACACTCATCGTGCCGCCGCAGGGCCTGATTACGACATTAATCCGACATCACGATTGAAGCACGAATACGCCTCTGGCGGCGTCAAGATGATTCCAGGACCACCATCATCAGTCGGGTAAGAAACACGTCAACGGCGATGATAAGAATCATCGAGGCGACCACGGCCTGGGTCGTTGCGCGTCCGACGCCTTGGGTGCCACCCTTCGTCGACATTCCGTAGTAGCAACCGATTGTGGCAATAATGAAGCCGAAAGCTGCCGGCTTGGTCAGTCCGATAAACACATCTTGATGATCTAGGCTCCGCCATGAAGTGCTCCAATACTGATGGAGGTCTGAGCGGAGCAGCAAGCTAGGAGAATTCGCGACTCACTCAGGGTTTCCCCGTAGCAACTGCTTGCCGGGGCTGTCGCAACTAACTAAGTGTTGTGACGAATAGTGACCCAATGCGGCGATTCGAAGAGCTATGCGATCTGATTGCTATCGAGCAGGACGTAGAGAATTTTTCTGCTCTCGTGACGGAACTGAATCAACTCGATCCCACCCGCCGCCTACCAGTTATTTCAAAACAGCCGCCACCACCGAGTCACACTCTGCAAAATTAACCGACGCGATTTTACTTCTTGCTAATTTAACAGGGAAGAGTTCTTCAACCGCCACTCCCCGTTTCACCCACAACCGGGTCAATGAGCGCTATCGCCTGTTTACGTAAACTATCCACTCTCCCCTCTTGCCTTCTCCGTTGTTGATGATTTCCGGTTCGCCCGTCGCCTCGGGTACGACTCCGCAGGCTCCGCCGTTCTTCTGAGCAAAGAAGGGGATCGAGGCAAACACAGGGCCGGAGAACCAGACGATTAGGGTTTTCCCGTCGCTTCTCTCACGATCCGGGCAGCGCCTTGGCTGAAGTCCTCGCGGGGCTTGCGCTTCTTAGGATTTTGCTCTGGTCGCGCTTCGGTCCGCTTTTCAACTTGATCGGCCTGTCGCAATGCTCTGTCGGATTTTGTTCGCTTCTCTGACATACCATAGCGTCCTACAGGGGCGCACCCGATTTCGCCCCCTTGTGGATTTCAAGGAGAGGGCCAGTTTGAATCTAATTCACGAACTGCTCTGGCATAATCGTCAGTCGCCTTCTTTAACTCGGTGCTAAGGTGGTTCGGATCTTGCGCACCGGCCGTCTTGAGGGATTCCAGAACCTCTTTTACCTTCTTCTCGGCTGCTCTGACTTCCTCAATGGTTGACATGGCTATGCCGCTCTTCCCCCTCGGTTGTTCGATCAAAATCGCACGCTACCTATTTTGTTGAATCGACTCCATGTGCCTGGTGATTGCGTCCAACCTCACTTCTCCCCAGTCTTGGTCCGATTCGACCTCATGGAAGATTGGCCCCCAAATTGGCATCTCTCGATCACCTTGGGAGAGCAATCCGGTTTTTCCCCCTTCAATGATTTCCTTTACACGCTGGTACGGGAACTTTCCGCCACTTCTTTGCGAGATTAGGGTCACATCGGGAACCTGATGCTTGAGGACGACTGAGTCTGGTCCATGCCCTCGTCCATCAGTTCCATGACATACGGCGCAGTGGTATTGAAAAATCTTCGCGCCCTCGACGGTGTCACGCGCCGACGACGTCGTCTTATCCTGCTTCTGAGCTGCCGGCAAGAGAACAGCCGGCAGAAGAATCAGGCACAGAAGTAGCATTGACCATCGTTCTTGCCGGTGCATAACGCACCTCCGTGTACAGCCGCTTTCAGTTAACAACGTTGGGAGAATCCTAGGTCGCCTACGGGGGTGCTGCATCCCAATCGGTGGGAACTGCTCTTCGAGGAGGCGAGACTGTATTTCGAGACGTATTAATGCTGCGCGGATGAGCACGTCCTGTCAGTGACGTCGATCACATCTGCTTCGCCGTGAGCGCCAAGAGCCACAACTGTTTCAACTTCGACGATTACACTTATTGGCTAGATTGTGACTGGTGTTCGGCTGCCAATACGGTGCTACCCCTTGCGTCGCTCGATAGGCACAATTGCAGCAGGAAAATCCGCATGCTCGCCGAGAGCGGCAGAAACTTCGTGCAGTACTGACTCAATACGCAGAACCTCAGCGTTGACTTGTTGAATCGCTCGCTCGGTCCGCTCGGGTACATTGTGGTAGGCGATGACCTGGAGAGCATTCCGAATGTGGTGGTTTAGTTCCGCAATACGCCGCAGCCGATCCAGCATCGCTTGGTAGCGTTCCTGGATGTCAGTCAGAATCTGGAATGCCAACAAGCCGACGGCCAAGGCCACTGCGGCCCCAGCCAACATCAATGATATTCGGGGAAGATAATGACGAGTTACGAACCAATCGAGCACACCGCCGCTCAAGAATATGAAGGCTCCAACGGCGAAGCCGACTAGTGCCCGCTGCACTCCGGAAATGATCGCAAACCATGGGTGTTGGATGGGAATCTGGAGTCGAGGTCGCCCGGAGTCGGAGGACATGGGGAGAACCTGCGTGCGAGTATGTTATGCAATCAGATCAGCGACGGCTATGACTCTAATCACACGGCACCGGAGGGACCCCCGGTTCCAACTCTTCCTCGCATCCCGAGTTCGCGCGTTCTCGATGTGGGCCATTGGCACTCTTCTAGTCTTTCATTGTGCGTTTTGGATGACCGCAATGTCGCCACCGCTTTCCCTCGTCTCTGGAGCGTTGGGCCTTTCATTCGTGGCTTTCCCCTTTCGGGAGCCATCTGGCTACGCTACTTGAAAACAAAGCATGGAAGTGCCACTGCAGGCAGTGTGAGACAAGTCGGCAAGTGGACGGTTGCTAGTGCCGTCGCCTCGGGTGCCATGATGCTTGCTCTTTGGTATCCGGGGAGGGCGTATAGTCTGGTGCGTCCGCGAGACATTAGCTCTGTGAGTATCGAAATGTCACGAGGGCCATGCTTCGGGAGTTGTCCCATGCCACCCCACGCGGCCTGGCCTATCTCTCGCGAGTTACCAGTTGATCCCGACCGCGATCACCGCTAGGGTTTCCGCGAACAGTTCACGGAGGCAGCGCAAGTGAACTATGGGGCGCGGAAGTACCTGGAAGAACTAGAGCAGGAGAACGGCGATGGCGAGCCAATCCATCAGCAAGACAAGGTGTCGACCACCGACCCGGATTCGACCTACCTGACCAAGGGAAATCGTGCTGCCGAACTGGGCTACTTCGATAACTATCTGATCGACAATGAAAGCTGTGTGATCGTGGGGGTGCAAGCGACGGCCGCCCGCTTGAGTCAAGAGAGTGCGGCAGCACGCGATATGATCGATCGCTACTGCGAACGATATGGTGGCGGTCAAAGGGGGTGGCAGCGCGGCATCAGGCTTGGTTAGAGCCATCGGTCATGGCGCCATGTCGTCTGCAGTGCATGTTGCTTGAGCTTGTGAGGGCGGATAGGGCTGGGGCACGCCGCTCGGCGGAGTCAGCCAGGGAACGCCGATAAAGTCGAAGAAGTCCAGAAGATTAGGCTGGGCGGCATCTCTTGCCGTGAGAGCTGCACCGCTTCCTATAAACCTAGTTTCCACTAGCTTGATCACGGCCGTGTGGTCCATGGGCGTGTGCGAAACGTAGTGCTTGCGCGTGAAGGGCGAGAGAACAATGTTAGGCAGGCGGAAACCCAATTGGGCGGCAAACCCTTGCTGCGCCGCCGCATCGTTGGGATCTGTACCGGGATCTCGATTCGCCACCGGAAGAGAAGTTCTCAGATCGCAGTCACTCTCTGAGTTCCGCCACTCGCCGGCTCGGGATAGCTGTTCGAATTCACGTTATCGGTAATCACTATATTCGTCGAATTCGTAGCGGTCACCGTCAGCGTGCTCGACTGCCCGGCACTGATCGAAATGGGATTAGCGCTTATCGCGACCGTGGGTGTTGCGACAGGCGTCACCGTAACCGTAGCTTGGGCGGTAGCGGTCCCACTTCCGTTGACAGTGATGGTGTAAGTGGTGGTTTGAGTAGGAGTCACAGTTGTGCTCCCGGCCAGCGCGACGGTCCCGATACTATTGTTAATCGCGGCGGAGGCAGCGTTGTTCGACGTCCACGTTAAGGTCGCGCTCTTCCCAACCGTAACCGTGGTGGGCGAAGCAGCTAACGTTACCGTCGGCGCGGCCGGCGTAGGTGGACTAGCTGCCGAGGATCCGCACCCGCTCAACCAACCCGTGGTCAAGGCCAAAACAAGGGATAGCAACAATTGATGAGCGATACATTCTCGATGCCTTTCCGCGCTTGTTTCACGAAGCCGATTCAGACGCTCTGCCGGTATGCCGCAGCCGTTGTCTCGTATTTCCAGAACTATCTCTTCAAGTTTGGGTAGAAAGCAGACGCTAACCTGCGCAGCTCCAGAGTGCCGATGTACATTCGTCAAGCTCTCCTGCAGGATACGAAAGAGAACAATCTCCACGCTCATTGGGAACCGTTCCTGCTCGGTCGCAATGTCCAGGTTTACCTTTATCCCGCTTCGCTTAGCAAAGCCCTCGATGTACCATTCCGCCGCGCATCCGAATCCAACCTCATCCAGTAGCGGTGGATGCAGCAAGTAAGACATGGTTCGAATTTCCTGGATCGCCTGATCCGTGAGCTCTACGGCCTCGGAGACAAGGGCCATTTTCGACGGGTCTTGCTTGCAGCTCTCCTGAAGAAACGAAATGTTGATTTTTAGCGCCGTTAGCGTTTGGCCAGTGCTGTCGTGCAAGTCACGAGACAACTTGCGTCTCTCCTCGTCCTGCACCTTGAGAAGCCGCAGGGAAAGGTTCTGTAGCTCCGCCGTCCGTCGTAGAATCACCTCTTGAAGTTGGGAATGCTCAAGTGCCATTTGTCTGGAGTGCTTTGAAAGAACCCACATATATCCTCCTCAGAGCGGGTCGGGAAGACACGAACGATCTTCAGTTCCGTTAGTTTCACTTCAATTCACAAGTCGGAATTATTCCATCTAGCGCTTTCGGAATCTGTGCACAATTGCTCACGCAGCATTGAGTCGGATCGAGCGCCTGCGAACTCGAAGAGGCGCGTGCTTTCTCGTAGTGAGCCAATCCTGATTCCACCCTGCACTTCCTCCCACTCTTACGGCACTCTAGAGTCGCGTTGGGAGGCCTTTCCCCGTTACACTTCCAGCGCGATTTCAGGATGAATCCGAGGCGGTAATGTTTTGGCTCAGCGTGAAATGGAGAAGGGGTGTTCTCCGTTAGTGTAGATTCCGCCCCTTCGGGGCGGGGATTTTCAAGGCATGGGGGTCTATCGTCCGATGACTCGTTCTTCGCAATGCACAGCGCGAGAGGATTGGCTCCCGCGCTGCTGAACATCGGCTCGATGAGCCCCACCGGGTTATCCCTCAGCATGGTTGCCTCCCGGCAGAGCCCGCTTTCGTTTCACCCGGCGAGGTCATTGTAGCTGCGTAGCTGCGGTTGAAGAGTGTGCAAATCTCAAAGACGCCGTCTGCTGCCGGCGAAGTTGCCGCAGTCTACGCGCCTCCTCTAACTTACGATCGCGAGCCGCGTGGATCTCGGCCTGTCGTCCGGCGAGCCGATCCTGCGGCGTCACATAGCCGATCGCGCTGTGCAATCGCACCATGTTGTAATGATCCACGTAGATTTGAATCAAGCGGCGCGCATCGTCCAGCGTCAGCGGGGTCCAGGGCCGGATGCATTCGCGTTTGAGCGACTTATGCCAGCGTTCGATCTTCCCGTTCGACTGCGGGTAAAACGGCGAGGTGCGCACGTGCGTCATCTCCGAGATGCTTGGGTGACCCCGAGATTTCTGGTTGGAGCCGTGGGAGAAAAAAGCCATCATCAGTGCGTCGAGGATCGCATTCGAGAACTTTGGGCTGAAGCTGTCGCCGCTAAAAGCTCTCGCCGAGCAAAGTCGATCCTCGCCGAATTGCAGCTGGCTATTCATCAGTACACCCAGCGGCTCCGCAACCGTGCCGCGGCACTTCTCACGAATTGCTCGGTTCCGCCAGAAAGACGCAAGGCTAGCCGCGACCGCAGGCAACGCGCCACTCCCTAACTCACAAGACCCAATCCTGCCTCGGGCTCCGTCTCAACCCTCCCTCCACCATGATCTCCAGGGGTACATGACCTTAGTGACGTTGAGCCCCTCCCCAATTTCCATGAAAATCACTGCAAGGCCCGATTCCCGTCTTAGGGGAGAGAGTGTGTTCTACCGTCAAGCTCTAAGCGTATGTCTATTTCTCGCGGCCAGCGTTTCGCTGGCGGTGGGGCGCGATCTCGCGCTGGTCTCCAACAAGGCCAACGCCGTCTCCACCATCACTTTCCCGGACCTCGTGAAGGTCTCCAAGGGCCAGACCAACCGCTGGCCCGATGGCAAGTCTGTCACCCTCATCATGCGCTCCCCCTCTACCCCGGAAATGAAGTTGTTTCTGGAAAGGGTCTATGAAGTCCCGGAATCTCAGGTGAAGGAAATTATTGCCTCCGCCAATCACGGACGCATGGGTCATCCCGCGGTGATGATCGTCGATTCCGATGAAGAACTAGTGAACAAGGTCGCGTCCATCCCGGGCGCCATTGGCGTGGTGGATGTCTACGCCATTAACAGCAGCGTCGCAGTCGTGAAACTCGCCGGCAAATTGCCGCTCGAGCCGGGATATTTACTGCATGGCAATTAGCGCGTTACGCCGCGGCTGACACTGCGCCGCATCGATCATGAGCACAGGGAAAAAAGCCAAAGCAGCCGCCGCTTCCGAAGACACAGGATTTGGCACGCGTGCGCCCGGCAATGCGCCTGCCGCCAAGGTCGCCTATACCCGCCGTTTTCCCCGCTTCGCCATCGACATGCGCTTGCAAGTCAAGATGTTTCAAGCCGGAGAGTTCCGCTCCTGCTGGGGACGATCCACCGAAATGGGACAGGATGGCATCGGCGCCACCCTCACGGGAAGCCTCGAACCCGGCGAGATCGTTACCCTCGACATTCCCCTGCCCCTCGCCCCCTATCCCATCAAAGTCCGCGCCATCGTCCGCTACCGCCAGGGCCTCCGCTACGGATTCGAATTCCTCACCCTCAACGACGGCCAGCGCGACACGATTCAGCGCGTCTGCCAATACCTCGCCACCAAAGGCTAAAAGCAGTGTGTTATGTGTGGATCCGGGTCTCAGCCCCGGACGGGCCGAGCGATAGCTCGGCTGCTGCGCTGAAATCTGCCTGTCAGCCGCACCCCACACAGCCTCACCGTCCCGAGCCCGCCGCTCTGCGGCGAATGTGATCGATCAGGTATCCCACGATCCCGAGATTAATCACGAGCACTGCCACTCTAACCGCACTGGGATGCCGGTATATCTCATAAATCTCCACCGGTACGAGGCTGCCCGTGATAATCACTGTAAGCCACTCTCCCCAACGTTTCTCCAGCCACAGACCTGTCCCCTCAACCAGGAACAACGCCGCATACAGAAAGCTTCCCAAGCCCAGTTTCTTGATCTGTTCAGGACGCAGATGGGCCGCCTTGCCCAGCGCCGCATCCACAAACCGATTCCCAGGATCGAGCCTCAACGCGTCCACCCAGTGTTCGGCGATCCTGCCGACGTCCCTGTGCAGTAACTTAAACGCTCCCACACCCAGTGCAATCAACATTGCACATTTAACGAATTTGAATACCGCAATCAGCCGCAGAAGCCTGTCATGGGACGTTTTCATGAAAGATCCAATCGGACGCAGTCGGACACTAAACTGGTTCCGCTTCCCGCTGCAAGGTTCAAAAAAAACGGCGGGGCGCAGGACAGCCCGTCCGCACGACAATGGATTCTTTAAATGCGCTTCCGGAGCACTACGACTGAAGGTCGGTTCAAGGCATGGCAAAGGGCGCGCGCCGGAGACTCTCGCCAACAACTGGACGACGCACTTCTTCGTCCTCAGTGAAAGCGCTGGCCCTCAACAATGCAACCCGGCCGCAGGCGTCGGAATTTGAGAATAGCCGCAATCCTAGCAAAAACCTGGGAAAGATCGGTACGGCGCCGAACGCAGCGCGTGATCTCCGGTCTCAAACCCTACGCACCGGCTCCCCAGGTTCGACAGTAAAATGTCCCTGACCGCATGCGTGTTCTCCTCCTCACGCTCGTCCTCGTCTGCTCTGCCGCGGCCCAGTCCACCCTCGCGCCCACTATCGCCGTAACCGACGAAAATGGCGTTGCCGTCTCCTCTGCCCGCGTCTTCCTGCAATTGTCGCCTCTGCCCGCTGTCCGCTGCTTAACCGACTTCGCGGGACGTTGCCCGTTCCCTTCCCTCCCCGCTGGAACGTATCAGCTCCGCGTCGAAAAAGAAGGCTTCTACGAACTCGTCGAGCCCAGCGTCCAAATCACGCCAAGCTCCATAATCGAAGTCGCCATCTCGCATCAGCAGGAAGTTCGCGAAGTCGTCAATGTCCACGAGTCTCCTCCCGCCATCGATCCCGCGCAAGTCGCCGCACAAGAAACCATCAGCGGCCTTGACGTCATCAACATCGTCTATCCCGCCACCCATGACTATCGCAACGTCCTAAACTTCATACCCGGCGTCGTGCAGGATCAGTCCGGACAGCCCCACGTTGCCGGAGCCCAGAACTACCAGACCGTCACCCTACTCGACGGATTCAACGTCACCCAACCCGCGAACGGACAACTCCTCGTCCGCATCAGCACCGACGCTTTCCGCAACATTCAAGTCGAGCCCTCGCGCGAGCCCGCCGAAGCCGGCAAAGGATCCGGCGGCCTTCTCAGCCTTAACACCGGCATCGGCGACGATCACTTCCGCTTTCTTGCCACCGACTTCATTCCTTCCGTGCAAGACAAGCATGGATTGCGCTTCGACCAGTTCCTCCCGCGCTTTACCTTCTCCGGCCCAATCGAAAAGGGAAAAGTTTGGTTCTACAACGCCTTCGACGGCGAATACGACAACCTCGTCTACGTCGAATTACCCGTCAACGCCGACAACGACCACATCCTGCGCCTCGGCAATCTCACCAAAATTCAAACCAACCTCAACAGCCGCAACATTCTCACCACCAGTTTCCTGGTGAACCACCTTCACGACCAGTATGCCTTCCTCTCGCCGCAGAGCCCGCAACTCTCGGATCCGAAAGATGTCGAATCCGCCTACGTAGCCAGCGTCAAAGATCAACACTACTTCGCTGGAGGTCAGCTCCTCGAAACCGGATTCGCCTTCGATCAATACAACGTACAACTCACTCCCTACGGCGCGCTTCCCTACTTTGTCAATCCCACCATCGCGGGCGGCAGCTACTACCTCGATGACGAAACTCACGCCCGCCGCTGGCAAGCTCTCTCCAACTTGTTTCTTCCGCCCCATCAGTGGCACGGCCGTCACGATTTCAAAGTGGGAGTCGATCTCGACCGCATCTCCTACGACGCACAATTCGCGCGCCAGCCAATTTCATTCCTTAGCGGAACCAACACGCTGACTTCGCCCGACCTGTGCTTCACCGCAACCCAGAACTCAAAATTTCCCTGTACTCGCTACTCCACCTTCGGCGCCGCTCCGCTGCACGAGCAATTCAACGCCGAAGTCAGCGCCTACGCTGAAGATCGCTGGCTCGTCACCGATCGCGTGCTGATCGCGCCCGGCATCCGTCTCGACTGGGATGAAATCGTTCGCCACGCCGTGTTCTCTCCTCGCCTCGCCGGGACCTACGTCCTCGACAACTCCGGCAACACCAAACTCTCCGCCGGCATCGGCCTCGTCTATGACGCGACTCCCATCTACCTGATCGCCCGCCCCTACGCCGGCACGCGGGAAGACACGTTCTTCTCGATCCCCGACCCCACCTGCACCGCCAACTGCCTCACCACCACCGGACCCGTCACCACCACATTTACCGTAAACCACAGCACGCTCCAAGTCCCACGCTTCCTCAACTGGAGCCTTGCCCTGGAAAAGAAACTCCCCGCCGCAATCTATCTGAAGGCCGAGTTCCTCGACCGCCGCGGTACCGGCGGATTCGTTTACAACACCCTCAACAACGCCCCCGGCGGCGACTACTTCCTCCAGAACACCCGCGACGATCATTACCAGGCCCTACAATTTAGCCTCCGCCACAACTTCCGCGAAACCTACATGCTGATGGGCTCCTACACGCGCTCTAGCGCCCACTCCAATCAGGCCCTCGACTTCAACGTCGACAGCCCCATCCTCAGCCCCCAGCAACCCGGTCCCTATCCCTGGGACACTCCCAACCGCTTCCTTTCCTGGGGATACTTTCCGTTGTTTAAATTGCCCATCGTCCATCAACTCGAAGTCGCCTACTCCCTGGAAGCCCGCACCGGATTCCCCTTCAACCTCCTCACCGACCAGCAACAACTCATCGGCAGGCCAGGTGCCCAGCGTTTCCCGGAATATTTTTCCCTCAACCTCCAACTCGAAAAACGCTTTCACCTCTTCGGCTACTATCTCGCCCTGCGCGGCGGCTTCGACAACATCACCGGCCGCTGCAACCCCTTCGTAGTCGACAACGTCATCGACTCCTCCCACCCGCAGCCGACTTTCACCGCCTGTGAAGGCCGCGCCTTCACCTCCCGCATCCGCCTCCTCGGCCGGAAATAGAAAGCACCTTGGGGAGAAAGCAAACATATAGGTAAATAATAATTGTCATTCCGAGCGAAGCGAGGAATCTGCTTTTCCCAGCCCGTCGCACGCCCATCCCAGCCAACCCATATCGCTCGGCGATATAATTAACACTTGCATCGAAACCCCACTTCCCGTCATCTCAAAAGCTTGGAGGATCAATCATGGCTCACGAACTACCCCCCCTACCGTACGGATACGACGCCCTAGAACCCATCATCGATAAGCAGACGATGACCCTGCACCACGACATGCACCACGGCGCCTACGTAAAGAATCTGAACGCCGCCATCGAGAAGCATCCCGACTTGGCCGGCAAGTCCGCCGAAGATCTCATCCGCAACCTCAACGCCATCCCCGAGGACATCCGCGCCGCCGTCCGCAACAACGGCGGAGGCCACGTCAACCACACCATGTTCTGGAAGATTATGAAGCCCAAAGGCGGCGGCGATCCGAACGGCCCCATCGCCGAAGTCATCCAAAAATCCTTCGGCAACTTCAAGGATTTTCAAACCAAGTTCAACGATGCCGGCGCCAAGCAATTCGGCAGCGGATGGGTTTGGCTGGCTGGCAAATCAAGCGGCGAAGTGCAGATCCTCAGCACTCCGAATCAGGACAATCCAATCTCGCAAGGCCTCTATCCCATCTTCGGCAACGACGTCTGGGAACACGCCTACTACCTGAAATACAACAACCGGCGCCCCGAATATCTCGCGGCCTGGTGGAACGTCGTCAACTGGGACGAGATCAACAAGCGCTACGCCGCCTTCAAATCCGGCAAAACCGTCCACGAACCCGAGTTAGCCCACCGCTAACCAAAACCACGTAGGGACAGCCGCCTCGGCTGTCCCGCGAAGCGAAGCGAGGCGGAACAAGGCAAAAACCAAAGCTTGGTGCCCCACTCTCGTCTCTGCGTTCTTCGCAGAGACGAGAGTGGGGATTTTGATTTTCGCCCTCTGCGGTAAGGTCCCCGCCCTCGGCAGTAAGAGTCCTCTACGGCACTGAACCGTAAGATCCACAGTTCCGTACAATCCATCAGGCATGCCGCTTACTCGCCGCTCCCGCCGCCTCCTCTTCGCTCTCTTCCTCTACCTGGCCCTGTGCACTATCGGAGGCATCTACTTGGCCGACAGCGCACTTCACCCCGCCCGACGCCCGCTCACCGAAATCGAAGTCTCAGAATTTCGCCAGTCCGCCCACACGCTTGACGCCGACCTCACCGACGCCTCCATCGCCGCGCCCGATGGCATCGTCCTGAGCGCCTGGACGATCCGCCCTCATCACCCCAACGGAGACGCCATCCTCCTCCTCCACGGCCTCGGCGACAACCGCATCGGCATGACCGGATACGCTCAACTCTTCCTGGCCCACGGATTCACCGTGCTTCTCCCCGACGCCCGCGCCCACGGCATCAGCGGCGGCCCACTCGCCACCTACGGCCTTCTTGAGCGCAACGATATCCATCAGTGGTTCGATTTCCTGAACGCACAAGATCATCCCCGCTGCATCTTCGCTTTCGCCGAATCCATGGGAGCCTCGCAACTCCTCGAGTCACTCGACACGCACCCACGCTTCTGCGCCGTAGCCACCGAATCTCCCTTCGCCAGTTTTCGCGAGATCGCCTATGACCGCATGGGGCAGCCCTTCCACCTGGGCCCCTGGGTCGGACGCGCGATCCTCCGCCCATTAATCGAAGTCGCCTTCCTCCGCGCGCGCCTGAAGTACCACCTCAACATGCAAGAGATCTCTCCCGAAGATTCGGTCGCCGCTACGCGGATCCCCGTTTTCCTGATTCACGGCCAGATCGACAGCAACATCCCCGTCCGCCACTCCCGCCTCATCCACGCGCGCAACTCAAACACCCAACTCTGGGAAGTCCCCGCCGCGGATCACTGCGGCGCCATCACCACCGCCCCACAAGAATTCAAGCAGCGCCTGCTAGCCTGGTTCGTGCCGCACTAACCGAGCAAGAAATTGTTGATTTCTGATTGCAAATCAGCCGCAGTCGAAACCAGATCCTCTGCCTCCGTCAGTCATCAAAAATCAACGGTTTTTTCCCTACGGCCTCCGATAAACCGCCCCACCCTTCATCACGAAATCGACTTTCTCCATCACCGAAACATCGTTCAGCGGATCACCCGGCACTGCCACAATATCCGCCAACTTTCCCGCCTCAACCGTTCCCAGCGAATCCTGCATCCCCAACAACTCTGCCGCCGTAACCGTCGCCGCGCGAATCGCCTGTGCCGGAGTCATCCCAAACTTCACCATCGATGAAAACTCTTTCGCCGGATTCACCTTCCAGTCAAACCCTCCCGCATCCGTCCCAAACGCAATCTTCACGCCCGCCTTCATCGCCCGCCGAAACGTCTCTTCATGAATCTGAATCATCTTCACCCACACCGGAGCCCCTTCCGCCGCCCGCCCCTGCGCCACATACTCTCCCACAAAAATCGTCGGCACATAAAAAATCCCGTGCGCCGCCATCGTCTTCAAATCGTCATCCGCGATGTAATTCCCATGCTCGATCGTATCCACACCAGCTTCCACCGAGTTATGCACCCCATGCAGCGCCATCGCATGCGACGCAACTTTGTGCCGCTCGCGGTGCGCCTCATCCACAATCGCCCGCAACTCTTCCGGCGTGAACGTCGGAATATCGTCGAGCACTCCGTCCTCCCGCACGCGATAAGACCGGTCGCTATACACCTTGATCCAGTCCGCCCCATGGCTGATCTGCTCTCGCACCGCCGCCCGCGCGTTGTCCGCTCCATCCACCAACTGCACTCCATGCGGCACCATCACATTCGGCGCGTACCCCTGCAGCGGATAAGCCCCCGTCACATCCAGAGCTCGCGTCGCCACCTGCATCCGCGGCCCCGGGATCACTCCGTTATTGATCGCCTTCTTCACGTCCGCGTCCGCATAGCCCGCTCCCTCAGTCTCCACATCGCGAATCGACGTGAACCCATACTCCAGCGCCCGCCGCGCATTCACCGTCGCCAGAATTGTCCGGTACTCCGGCGACTGCTTCAGCAGTTGCTCGTCATAGTCCGCCGCCGTAATGTCCCCCTGCAAAAGAATATGCGTATGCGTGTCGATCAACCCGGGAAGACAAGTTTCGCGCGACAGATCGATAATCTCCGCTCCCGCAGGCGTGCCGTTTACAACCTCCTTGATCTTCTCTCCCTCAATCACCACCACAACACTCTTGCGCAACGAATCCCCACGCCCGTCAAACAAACTCCCACACCGCAGCGCGACCAGCTTAGCTCCCGCTGTCTGCCCGGATAAACATCCACCCCACACCATGAACAAAACAGCAAGCGCACCACAAGCAACCCTTCGGATCAAGTTAGCCTCCAGAAATGAGAAATGAGAAATGGCCATCGGCCATTGGCCACTGCCTTTCTGCATTTCCTGTGCACGCCCTGTGGACATTCCGGCTGCCTACTCTACCAGATTTTTTGGGTTGCGCCGCACCCCTACGAAAACCACGCCATTCAGTGGCGGAACGACGCGCCCCTGAGCCTTTGCTCCATCCCCGTCAATCGCCAAATTCCATGGCAATCTTTTTCCTCAACTGCACCAAAAATACTGAATTGACCCGAGCCCATTTCGCCCGTACAGTCAGCTTCGCTTTCACGAAAATTTCAAAACTCATTCCAGCCGCGTAAGGCGGTTCTCAACAACGGAAGTAGCAAGACAAGCACTCGGGACAGCGCCACATGAAATCAGAGGAATGGAAGTCCTACCGTACACGCTTCTTAGTCAACGCCAAACAACTCAGTTCCAACCTCAGTTTCGTCGACCATCTCGGCCGCCAGCATTGCGGTCGGAAAGGCGACTACCTCGTCGAATCCTCCGACGGCGTAATCAGCATCGCCCCTCGTCGCATCTTCGAGGACATTTACGTGCCCATGTCTCAGGCGCACGATGCAGACCACCCCGACGGACTCCGGGATCCAGAAAAAATGATCTGCGCCACCACGATGAGTGGACGCGAGATCGACCTCCAGGGATTTGAGGCCCTCGAAATCCAGGAGATCAGGCTCCGCAAGTCCTCCACCAGCCGCCAGCGCCTGAGCGCAACACAAGGGTTGGGCCCGGACCAGGCCGCCCGAGGGCCCCGCAAACTACCGCAGCCCTGGCGCGACCGCCGCTCCTCCTCCAATCGAATCGGGCTGATGTGACCCTTGGCCCCATGGTGCCCAAACCAGATTGCATGCCCAACTCAGCCGAACACAGCCGACTCGGGTTTTCTTCCATGTGGAAAACCCGGCGTCAACCCAGCACCAAGCCCGTCATTGCTAGGGATACAACCTGTAGTGTTTCCCTCTTGACAGGCACAATCTGCGGGAGTAACTTTGCAATCCCAAGCACCAAATTCCGCCCCACGGGAATGGGACGGAATTGCCGAGCAGTAAACGAAGTGAACGAAACCAGGCGGTCCGGCGCCCAGCCAGAGGTGACTCGGCGCCCTCCGCAGGCAAAAAGGCTCAGGCGTCCGGGCTTCCAGATCCGTAAGCCCGGCGCCCGAAACCTCAACGCAAGACAGCTAGGTCCTTCCGGAAGCCGACTGCCGGAAGCCGAATGAAGTGCGGTGGCCGTTCCCCGACCCTCCCCCGGGGCACGACATCGGAATGCAGAACGCAATCCCGCGCCCGACAGATAAGGGAACTTCCTTTCGCCGGCGCGGTAGCAGAAAAGCACAGGAGCCCACAATGGAAGGTTTAACTCGACTCGTCTCCGAATCGATGGCGCGCCACGGTTTCGATCGTCCCTTGGACTATCGTCGCCTTCACTGGTCGCGCTGGTTCCGCTGCGAATCCCATCACAGCCTTCTGTTCGTTCCCAGCAGGCCCGGTGTCTTCGCCCTGGCCGAAGAGATCATGGACATGGGCGACGGTCATGTAGCGACAGCCGCCTCGGCTGTCCTGCCGAAACGAAGCGAGGCGGCACCAAGGGAAGGGCACGACTTCAGTCTTAAGCCTGCCCTGAGCGAGCGAAGCGAGTCGAAGGGTGCCGAGGGAACCCCTTCCACTATCGCGGCTTTAGCCGCTGAGGGATTTCCGGTGGTTGACGGAAACAACCGAAGTCAATGCGCCCGCCGCATGCTCGCCGTCACCCAATTCTTCGAAGACGACGACATGGCCTTCGTCCTCGACCGCATGCTCTCGGCCCAAAATCCCATGCGCGCCCGCCTCATCTCGGGCCGCTACTTCGTCCGCTTCGTCGTCATCGAAGACCAGCCCCAGCGCCGCACCATATGCAACGCCCTCAATCAGTGGATGGTCTCCGCCTCCGAAAAAGCCACCGGCATCGGCTCCCACTTCGCTACCTCCCTGGAACTGACTCCCGCAACCGAATACGTTCCACCCGCAAATGACGCGCAGCCGACCCTGTTCGAAGGTGCCAAGAATGGCGATGATCATGTGGGGCGGACACCCCTGTCCGCCAATGCCGGCACCGCCGATACTCGTGTGGCGCGGACCTGCCCTGAGCGCGAGTCGAAGGGACCCTCGCCCGCGTCCGTATCGCAACTGACAGCCCCGCAGCTAGACTCCGGAGCCGCCACCAACATTCACCGCCCCTCCCCGTTTCCCTCCGGTTTCTGACCGGAAGAGAAGCTACGGTTGCTTAGCCGCGAAGCGGCGCAAGAATGCAGCCCACGGCGCAAGCCGTGGGTGGTCAGTAGAAAATGACCCAGCCCTGAAGGGGCGAAAGACTCGATCTTTGAAACACCATGAAATCATCCGTTTGGGACACCCGATTCCTCGTCCTCTGGCCGGGGCGCCTGAATCGGCGCAACACGCATAGAATCTAATAAATGGAGAGCCCAATGCCCGAACTCAAAACCGTTACCGAATCCGCGACAACCGTCCAGACCCCCAAGAAGAAGCCCTCCGGCCTCTCCTTCCGCCGCTTCTTCACCAAGCCCGGCGTCTCCCCCTACAACGAAGTCGAATGGGATCTCCGCTTGGCTCAGATCACCGATGCCCAAGGCAATGTGATCTTCGAGCAAAAAGACGTCGAAGTCCCCAAAGACTGGTCCATGACCGCCACCAACATCGTGGCCTCGAAATATCTGCACGGCAAACTCGGCACCCCCGAGCGTGAAACCGGAGTCCGCCAGCTGGTCGCCCGCGTTGCCGAAACCATCCGCGACTGGGGCATGGCGCAAGGCTACTTCCGCACTCCCGAAGACGGCGCTACCTTTCACGACGAACTCGTCCACATCCTCGTCCGCCAGTACGCCGCATTCAACTCCCCTGTCTGGTTCAACGTAGGATGCGATCGCATCGAGCCCAACTCCGACGGCCGCAGCTGGCACTGGAACCCACAGACTCAGCAAGTCGAGTTCGGCGTCACCGGATACTCCAAGCCCCAATGCTCCGCCTGCTTCATCAACTCGGTAAAAGATTCGCTCGACTCCATCCTGACTCTGGCCAAGACCGAAGGCATGCTCTTCAAGTGGGGCAGCGGCACCGGCACAAATCTCTCCCCGTTGCGCGGATCCACCGAAACGCTCTCCGGCGGCGGCACCGCCAGCGGCCCGCTCAGCTTCATGAAAGGATTCGACGCCTTCGCGGGCGTCATCAAATCCGGCGGCAAGACCCGCCGCGCCGCCAAGATGGTCATCCTCAACGTCGACCATCCCGACATCATCGAATTCATCGAGTGCAAACAGAAAGAAGAAGCCAAGGCCCACGCCCTGGTTGCCATGGGATACGACGGCTCCCATCCCGACTCCGACGCCTACTCCTCCATCTTCTTCCAAAACGCCAACAACAGTGTCCGCGTCACCGACGACTTCATGTACGCGGTAGTTCGCGACGTAGACTTCTCCACCAAAACCGTCACCGACGGGTCGGTAGTAAAGACCTACAAAGCCAAAGAACTGCTTCGCAAAATTTCCGAAGCCACCTGGCACTGCGGCGATCCCGGCATGCAATACGACACCACGGTCAACCGCTGGCACACCTCGAAACACACGGACCGGATCAACGCCAGCAATCCCTGCAGCGAATACATGTTCCTCGACGACTCGGCCTGCAACCTGGCCAGCCTGAATCTGCTGAAGTTCGCGCCCAACGGCACCTTCGACGTCGAAGCATATCGCCATGCCGTCGACATCCTGATCACCGCCCAGGAAATCCTGGTCGACAACGCCGGATATCCCACCGAAGCGATCATGCGCAACTCGCATGACTACCGCCCGCTTGGTCTAGGTTATGCAAATCTGGGCGCCCTCCTCATGGCCGCCGGCCTCCCCTACGACTCCGACGCCGGCCGCGACTACGCCGCCTGCGTCACGGCAATCATGTGCGGCGAAGCGTATTTGCAGAGTTCAAGAATCGCCGAACTCTGCGCCGCCTTGGTCCCGGCCACCGAACCCGCAAGAAAGAATCTCGCGGAAACAAACCTAGGCGCGGGCCTAACTCACGTAGCGACAGCCGCCTCGGCTGTCCAGCGAAGCGAAGCGAGCGCCCCCAGCACCCAAGTTATGCCCGGCGGGGCCTGCCCCGGCTGGTACATCAACCGCGAACCCTTCCTGGACGTAATCCGCATGCACCGCGCCTCAGTAAACGGAATCAATAAAGCAAACGTCCCCGCCCCAATCTACGAAGCCAGCAAGCAATGCTGGGACGAAGCCCTCGCCCACGGCGAAAAACACGGCTACCGCAACAGCCAAGTCACAGTGCTAGCGCCAACCGGCACCATCGGCTTCATGATGGACTGCGATACTACTGGCATCGAGCCGGATCTCGCGCTGATCAAGTACAAAAAGCTGGTCGGCGGCGGCATGATCAAGATCGTCAACAACACCGTCCCCACGGCCCTGTTCAAGTTGGGATACTCGCATGATCAGGCGGACGCCATCGTCAGCTACATCGACGCCACCGGTACCATCGAAGGCGCGCCGCATGTTAAAGACGAGCATCTTGCGGTCTTCGATTGCTCGTTCAAGCCCGCCAAAGGCACGCGCTCCATCGCCTACATGGGACATCTCCGCATGATGGCCGCCGCTCAGCCCTTCATTTCCGGCGCCATCTCGAAGACCGTCAATCTTCCCGAGAACGCCAGCGTAGAAGACATCATGGAAGCTTATCTGCAGGCCTGGAAGCTGGGGCTGAAGGCGGTCGCCATCTATCGGGATGGGTGCAAGAAGTCGCAACCGCTAAGCGCCGCCGGCACCAAGACCGCGAACTCCACCAAAGACGACGCGCGGATCGCGGCCGCGCCGCACATCGACGAAGAAGACATGAACGCTCCTCCCCGCGCCGTGCGCCACCGCCTGCAGGAAGAGCGCGCTTCCATCACGCACAAGTTCAAGATCGGAGACCACGAGGGCTACATCACCGTCGGCCTCTATCCCGACGGCGAGCCTGGCGAACTGTTCATCACCATGGCGAAAGAAGGATCGACGGTCAGCGGCCTGATGGACAGCTTCGCCCTGACCACCTCGATCGCCCTGCAGCACGGAGTCCCGTTGCGCCTGCTCTGCGAAAAGTTCGCCCACACCCGCTTCGAGCCCAGCGGGTGGAGCGGCAATCCCGACCTCGGCTACGCCAAGTCGATCATGGATTACATCTTCCGCTGGCTGCAGCTCCGCTTCCTGACCGGCCAGCAGCAACTCCTGTTCGACAACCTCAGACTGAAGCCGGCAGGAGGCACGCCGAGTCCAGAGGGAGTCGGAGACGCGAACGGCTCCACGGACCAACTGAGAACTGAGAACCGAGACCTGAGAACTGGTTCAGGCTCCGTTCACGCCGCCGATGCGCTGTCCAGCCTGGTCGACCTGGGCGACGCCCCCACCTGCAGCTTCTGCGGCAGCATCATGACCCGCAACGGCAGCTGCTACCGCTGCATGAGCTGCGGCAGCACCAGCGGCTGCAGCTAAAAAGCTCACGTAGGGGCGGACGCATTCGTCCGCCCCAGATTTTTTGTGGAAGGGCACGGCTTCAGCCGTGCCGTAACCGGTAACAATCCTCACCGGCTTTAGCCGCTGAGGCCAAACAAGTCGTAGGAAGCTTAAAGACGTACTGTGAAGGGGGTCACGGGCGGGTGGCCCACCCTTTCGGTTTTGGTTTCCTCCCCAACAGCACAACTGTGGGTGCCCCGCTCTTGCGTTCTTTGCAAGGGCGGGTAGCGATGCTGCCGATGCGTTTCGTTTTGAACCCGCGCGGCGTTTCTGCTGTCTCTACGGGACTCGGTTCCAATTTCCATGGCCTCTGACGCGGCGCTGAAGCGCCGCTCTTCCACAATATGACGCCGACAGTTCCGTGGAAGAGCGGCCCTTCGAGGGCCGCGTTGCGGGCACCAGTCGGAAACGGCCTTTAGGCCCCGTGTACCGTTTTGGGATTGCTCGCTGCAAATTGTGACATTCCTCATAGACAGCCCTTGCCTGTCCGCACGACCATCTCGAAATGGACTCCGACCGCATCTTCTTTGTCACTACTGTTACGGCTCATCGCCAGCCCATTTTCCGGCGCGACGCCGTCGCCCGGCTTCTGATCGATGCCCTGGCTCACTATCGCGATGACCGGAAATATCTTCTTCACGAATTCGTCATCATGCCCGATCATGTCCACGCGCTGCTGACGCCCGCGGCAGAGATTTCTCTGGAGCGAGTCATGCAGTTCATCAAAGGGGGATTTTCGTATCGGCTGAAATCGCGGCCGCCTGTTTGGCAGCCGAGTTTCACGAATCATCGCGTGCGTGATTTGCAGGATTATGAGCGTCATCTCGAGTACATCCGGATGAACCCCGTGCGCGCGAGGTTGGCAGCGAGGGCGGAGACGTATCCGTATTCGTCGGCGGCGGGAGTGATGCGGCTCGACGCGGTGCCACGGGGGCTAAAGCCCGGTTCTCTGGTGGAGGCCTCTATCGCGGCCCTCTAAGGGCCGCTCTTCCACGTCACTGCTTGCGGCTCTTTCGTCCGGCCAGGAATTTTCCACAGAATCTGGAAATTTTCCTCAGGCTGCGTATGTGACGGATGACCTTTACTGAGGATTCTAGAACTGGAATAGTGGAGGCGCGAGCGGGGAAAGCGAGTTCCCCGCTTTGACCAACCAACCAAGCCGAAGCATCGATGGGAAGCAGGAGCAAGGGTGAGTCGGGGAACCGAAAATCCGAGACGTAACTCCTTATTCCGCAATATTTTGCCTGCAAGTCCTTATGGCTCAAGATTTTGGGCATACCGCGACCCATATCAAGCCCGCAAGTTACAGAAAGAAAAGATTTTAGCCGAGAGGCATAAAAAAAACTGGGAGGCCTTCCCCTCAAGCTGGTATCGATACTGCACAGAGCGGGGGTAGTGGGCGGAGCTTTGTTTTATGGCGCGGACGAAAGGGCTGGGGATGGGGGTGTTGAAGCCGTTTGGGGAGTCGGGGCGGTATGACGTGGCGGTGGAGAGTGGCGGGCCGATTCATCGGGTGCAGGTGAAGTCGACGATTTACTGCCGGCGGGCGAATGAATACAGCTTGAATGTGCACGGGCCGGGAAGGAAGCGGTACAAGCAAGGGACATTGGATTTTTTTGCGGTGTGGGTGATTCCGGTCGGGGAGTGGCACATCATTCCGTATAAGGATGGGGAAAAAGCTGACTTTGCACTTCACGGCGGGGAGCAAGCGGGCGAAGTGGGCGCGGTATCGGGAGGCGTGGGATCTGTTGCGGGTGGTGGAGATTCAGGCTTGTGTGGATCCGTTGTATGAGGAGGAGGACGTGAAGTTTGTCGAGTGAGATCAAAGTCTGACGGAGATCAAAATCCCCATCCTGTCGCAAAAAACGCGACAAGGATGGGGCACCCGACTTATTTTTTGCTCGAACTTTTCTTCTTGCTAACCTTTTTCTTCCCGCCGAACACGCGAGCGAAAATCTTGTCTACATTCTTCAGTTGGCGTAGAAGGTCGAAGGCGCGTTCGATCTGCTGGCGCGGGACTTTGCTCGTGATTTCTTTGTCGGCCATCACGAGTTGGTGGAAGTCCAGATTTTCTTTCCAGGCGCGCATGGCATGCGATTGCACCAGGCGATAAGCGTCCTCGCGCGAGACGCCGTGTTCGACCAGGTCGAGCAGCAACTGTCCGCTGAAGATCAGGCCGCGCGTGCTCTCGAGGTTGGCGCGCATGCGCTCGGGATAGACGAACATGGTGTCGATCAGGTTGGTGGTCTTGGTCAAGAGGTAATCGGCGAGCGTGGTCGAGTCCGGCAGGATGACGCGCTCGGCCGACGAATGCGAGATGTCGCGCTCGTGCCAGAGCGCGACATTCTCAAAACCCGCCTGCGCGTTTGAGCGGACGACGCGCGCCAGGCCGCTGATCTGCTCGCAGGTCACGGGATTGCGCTTGTGCGGCATGGCAGAGGATCCTTTTTGCTTTTCGCTGAAATATTCCTCGGCCTCGCGGACTTCGGTGCGCTGCAGGTGGCGAATCTCGGTAGCGATCTTGTCTAGCGTCGAGGCGATCACGGCGAGCGTGCCGAGATAGTGCGCGTGACGGTCGCGTTGGATCACCTGTGAAGAAACCGCGGCGGCTTTCAATCCCAGGCGCGCGCAGATTTTTTCTTCAAGTTCAGGCGTGAGGTGCGCGAAGATGCCGACTGCACCAGAGAACTTGCCGACCCGCATGTCTTCCGCGGCGGCCATGAAGCGCGCGATGTTGCGCTGGGTCTCGGAATACCAGTTGGCGATCTTGAAGCCGAAGGTGATGGGCTCGGCGTGGATGCCGTGGGTGCGCCCGACCATGGGAGTGTCTTTGAACTCCCAGGCCCGGCGTTCGAGCACTTCGGCGAGGCGCTGCAGGTCTTGCGCGATCACTTGCGAAGCCTGGCGGATGAGCAGGGCCTGCGCGGTGTCGACCACATCGTTCGAAGTGAGTCCGTAGTGGAACCAGCGGGCATGCGGGCCGACAATTTCGGCGACCGCAGTGGTGAAGGCGATGACGTCGTGGCGGACTTCGGCTTCAATCTCGTGGATGCGCTCGACGCGGAAGTCGGCGCGCTCGCGGATGGCGTGGGCGGCGTCCTTGGGCACGAGGCCGGCTTCGGCGAGGGTCTCGGTGGCGGCGACTTCGACGGCGAGCCAGGTACGGAAGCGGTTTTCGTCGCTCCAGATGCGGGCCATCTCGGGGCGGGTGTAGCGCGGGATCACGAGTCTCCTGTGAGTGCGGCGAAATTGTGGACTAAGGATTCTAAATGGACGCCGAGAAAGAGGCCAGAGCGGGGCGGGGGAGGGTATTGCCTGGCGACACTTCAAGATCAAAATCCCCACCCTGGCGCAAAAGACGCGTAAGGATGGGCACCTTCTTCGGTTTTAATCACCGGCGAGAAATGGGGTTACCCGGGGCAAGTTATCGAAAGGCGGCAGTTTTACTATGTATCGTTTAACGATATAATATGTACGTACTATCGCGGCACGATACAATCGGCGGCATGAAGAAGCTCACCCTGTCGGATTATGAAGGTCTGGCCGAGTTCCGGTATCAGATTCGGAAGTTTTTGCGCTTCAGCGAGCAAGCCGCGCGGACGGCGGGCATGGAGGTGGGGCAGTATCAAGTCCTGCTGGCAATCAAGGGGATGCCGGAGGGAGTGCGGCCGCGGATCCGGGAGTTGGCCAACCGGATGCTCATTCAGCACCACAGCGCAGTGGAATTGATTAACCGTCTCGAGCGAGGAGGATACGTACGCCGGGAGCGGGCGGAGGACGACCGGCGCGAGGTGTTGCTGGCGCTTACGCCGAAGGGCGAGCGCGTGCTTTCGGAGCTGGCGCGGCATCATCACGATGAGTTGCGGAGCACCGGACCGAGGCTGGTGGCCGCGCTGCGACGGCTGATGCCGCGGCAGAAGAACGGGGCGCAGAAACATCCTCCTACGAACAAGAGTTGATCGGATTATGAATCACATTTTTCGGGGATTGCGACTTGTCTCGAGCTTTTCTTTCGTGCCTCCGGGGCTTATTGATTTTTCCACTTGCCACCCGCAGCTTGCGCTTCGGGCTGCATTCGCCGATGTCGTTCAGTGTTCTCTAAAGCCCGGTTGGATGGCTTCGACGCAAGAGGAATACTAACTAAACTATGAGTAAGAGGCACACAGCAGGTCAAGGCAATCAGAATGGGGACGGCTTCCTGCCTTCCATTCCATTATTCGGTGATTCACAACCGGCGCAGTTTCGCATTGTGCTGATTTCGTTTCTGGCGGCGGCGATTGGGCTGGTTGCGGGATTGGTAGCGTACGCGCTTTACAAGCTTATCGGGCTGTTCACTAATCTTTTTTTCTTCCATCAGTGGTCGACGACTTTCAGGAGCGTGGGATCGCATCATCTGGGGGCTTGGGTGATTCTGGTTCCAGTGGTCGGCGGGCTGATTGTGGGAGTGATGGCCAAGTTCGGGTCTTCCAAGATCAAGGGACATGGAATTCCAGAGGCGATGGAAGCGGTACTGACCAACCGCAGCCGAATCGAGCCGAAGGTGGCGATTCTGAAGCCGATTTCGGCGGCGATTGCGATCGGTACGGGCGGGCCGTTTGGCGCGGAAGGGCCGATCATTCAGACGGGGGGAGCGATCGGGTCGCTGGTAGGGCAGGTGTTGCACACCACGACGGTCGAGCGGAAGGTGTTGCTGGCGTGCGGGGCGGCGGCGGGGATGTCGGCGACGTTCAACACTCCCATTGCGGGGGTGATTGTCGCGATTGAGTTGCTACTATTCGAATTCAAGTCGCGGTCGTTTATTCCGTTGGTCGTGGCGAGCACCCTGGCGACGGCGGTTCACATGCAACTGTTGGGGCCGGGGCCCATGTTTCCGGTGGGGGCAATGGACTTCGGGGTCCCGCATGCGCTGCCGTTTTACCTGGTGCTGGGGCCGCTATGCGGACTGGCCGCGGTGGCTTTGAGCAAGGCACTTTATTGGGTGGAAGACCTGTTCGAAAAACTTCCGATTGACGAACTGTGGTGGCCGGCGATTGGGGCCCTGGCGCTGGGCATCATCGGATTCTTTGTGCCGCGCGTGTTCGGGGTGGGATACGACACGATCGGGGACATTCTGAACGGACAGCTGATGTGGAAACTTTTATTGATCGTGATGGTTGCAAAGTTCGCCGTGCTGGTGATCTCCCTGGGCTCGGGAACCTCGGGCGGGCTGCTGGCTCCGACCTTTATGTGGAGCGCGGCGATGGGCGGACTGTTCGCCATGGCGGGGAATCACCTGTTCCCTTCCGCGCATCTTTCCCCGGGCGCGTTTGCGCTGGTGGCGATGGGCGCGGTATTTGGGGCGGCGTCGCGGGCGGCATTTTCGTTCATTATTTTTGCGTTCGAGATTACGCGGGATTACAACTCGGTGCTGCCGCTGATGCTGGTGGCAGTGATTGCCGACGGGATCGCCATGCTGTTTATGCCCAACAGTTCGATCATGACCGAGAAACTGGCGCGGCGCGGGCTGCGGGTACATCAGGACTACGAGGCGGACGCGCTGACGCAGGCTACGGTGGGCGAGACGATGGATAAGGACGCGCCGTTCATCGCGGCCGATACCAAGGTGGGAGTGCTGGCGGAGAGGATCGGGCGACACGATCCGGCGGTGGTACGGCGCCAAGCTCTGCTGATTCTGGACGCGGCGGGCAAACTCGTAGGGATCATAACCCGAGGCGATGTCATGCGCGCGCTGGACAAAGATTCTTCAGGCGCGATGACGGTGCAGGAGGCGGGCAAGACTCACCTGGTGGTGACGTATCCGGATGAACTGGTTTCGGAGGCGGCGGCGAAACTGTTGCGTTTCGATATTGGGCGATTGCCGGTGGTGGATCGCGCCGACGAGCGCAAAGTGGTGGGATACCTGGGGCGGGCTGCGATTCTGGCGGCGCGGTTGCGGCGGTTCAACGATGAACATGTGCGCGAGCGAGGGTGGTTACCGTCTCGAAGCAAGATCCGCAGGTGAGGCAGCGTTCGGCGTCGGCAAGTGCAATCTCGCAGCGTCACCGGTCTGCGCGAGATCCCCTTCGACTGCGCTCGGGACAGGCTTTCACTCGACCTGAAGCGGCTACGTTCAGGATGACGCTCCCACAGTGAGCGATGCAGTGCGGGGGCGTTAGTTACGTTTGGTGTGGCACGATCAGGCGGCTAGAAATTTGGATGTCCAAGTATAATTATGGCTCCATGACTTCTGGCCGAATCGCAGGTACGCTGGTAGTGATTGCCGTTTTCTGTGTGCTGACGATTTTCTTTTTTCCGGCGATGCAGGGACCATATTCGGTTGTACACGGTCCAGTTACAGCACTCCTGTCAATCCGAGCGGCGGCTGGTTTGCGCATGGCGATCGTGCGTGCAGGACTGAGCGTGGTGCGGAGTTGTCTCAGTTTCGCGCGTCTCGCGCTCGTCCTTTTATCTTCGACGGCAGTTTCCATCGTAGAATTCGCGACGGCGAGTTTGCCCCCCGGCTGCGATGTCATCCTCCGCTGCTAATTCCCTTCCAGTTGGTGTTCCCAAATTTCGAACTCTGTGTCGCAGCCGCGAAAGGCGCATTCGCTTTGGGCGGGCGTTTCTCCAATGGGCTGCGACCGTTGAGCAAGTCATTCCGCCATTTCAGACGTAACTCTATTTCGTACTAAGGAGGAATCGAGTGATGTACTCAACATTCAAAGTATTCACGCTAGTAGCAGTGCTTGCGGGTGTGTTGTCATTTTCCGGTTGCAGCAAGAAGGCAGCGCAAGCGACGCCGCCACCACCCCCACCACCGCCGGTCGCGCCGACAGCCACTCTGGCCGCGAATCCTGCTGTAATTCAGCAAGGCCAGAGCACTCTGCTGACGTGGCAAACCGACAACGCCACGGAAGCTACGATTGAAGGGCTAGGTACGCTACCGGCATCTGGTTCGAGAACGGTGACGCCAAGCTCGTCCACTACCTACACGCTGGTCGCAAAAGGACCTGGAGGAAGGCAGGACGCCTCGGCACGCGTCACGGTAAGCGCCAGGGTGGCTGAGGCGACTCCTTCGCCATCGGATGAGGACCTGTTCGCCAGGAATGTGAAGGACGTGTGGTTCGACTATGACAAGGCCGACATCCGATCAGATCAAGCGCCTAACGCGCAAGGCGACGCGGCCTTCCTGCTGCAACATACATCGATCAAAGTGGTGGTCGAAGGGCATTGCGACGACCGGGGATCGGAGGAATACAACCTTGCGCTGGGAACCAGCCGTGCGGAAACGTTAAAGCATTCTCTGCTGCAACAGGGTGTGTCGGAAGATCGCATCAAGACGATCAGCTATGGAAAGGAAAAACCGCTGTGCACGCAAGACAATGATCAGTGCTGGCAGGAGAATCGGGTGGATCATTTCGCCATGGCTCGCTGAACGGGCACAGGCGGCCCGCAGCCTGGGCCGCCTTTCTACTCCATCCGATGGATTGCAATTCCGCTCTGAATTTCCGCATAGTATCCATAGATGCTCGAAACGCAAGAGAACAAGACGAGCGTAGCCAAGCGAATGGACTTCCGGCTGTATATCAAGCAACAGCCGGTGATGCTCGCCTTGTTGGCGGTGTTGGGAGTGATATTTTTCCTGGCGGTGGCCGGGTTGTCGCGCGCCTATCATGCGCAGCGCGACGCTCTGGGCAACCGGTGGTTCAGTCGCGGCGTGGCGGACCTGAAGGCTCGGCGCTATGACAGTGCGGTTACGGAATTTCGATCTGCGCTGCTGTACTCGCGCGACAACTACGATTACCAGCTCAACCTGGCAGAGGCTTTGATTGGGGTGGGGCGGACTACAGAGGCATATTCTTACCTGGCAAACCTGTGGGACCGGCAGCCGGAAAATGGTGTGGTAAATCTCGATCTTGCCCGGATCGCCGCGCAAAGAGGGCAAACGGAACAGGCCCTGCGCTTTTATCACAATGCGATCTATGCCGTCTGGCCTGGCGATCAGGAAGTGAAACGACGCGATACGCGGCTGGAGCTGATCGAATATCTGTTGAGCATTCACGCGAAGGCGCAGGCGCAATCAGAGTTGATTGCGCTTCAAGAAAATCTGGGGGACGACCCATCCCAGCAAAAACGCGTGGGCGATCTTTTTCTGCGCACTCAGGACTACGAACATGCGCTGGCGGCGTACCGCCTGAGCTTGAGGTCAGACCGACACGACGAAGCCGCGCTGGCCGGGGCAGGATGGGCGGCGTTCCAACTCGGCCGTTATCCTCTGGCTGAGCGCTACTTGCAAGCCGCAGTGGCCGGCAACCCCGGCGACACGCAGAGTGAGGAGCGGCTCAAGACGACAGAATTAGTGCTGCGAATGGATCCATTTCGCCGGCAGATCTCAGTAGCGGAGCGCGACAAGATCGTAGTCGAGGCTTTTGCGACAGCGGGAAAGCGCCTGAGTTCCTGTGCCACGCAGAAGGCTACTGCTGTGTCAACCTCGGCGCAACCGAGTTTGGCCGACAGTTGGGCCAAGATGAAGCCACGGATCTCCGAGCAACAACTCCGACGAAATCCAGATTTGGTGGAAGAGGCCATGGACCTGGTGTTCGAAATCGAGCGCCAAACCAGCGCGACTTGCGGACCTCCTGCCGGAGCGGATCTAGCGTTGCTGCTGATCGCAAAATTGCACGAGGGAAACTAAATTTGGAGCTAAATTCTCAAGCCGGGGTCGTGACGGACGCCATAGTGAACAACGACCAACCCGTGGCAGCCAGACCAATCAACGGGCACTCTCCTAAGGCTCTATTGCAGTCGATGTTTCGAGAAGAACGTTTCTTTCTGATTCTTTCTGTATTCATCGGAGTTTTTTCTGGGCTAGCGGTGGTCTGCTTCCGGTTTGCCATTGGATGGTGCCGACTTTATTTGTTGGGATCGGGAGCCGTGCTGTCGCCAACGCGTCTTCTGCTGGCGCCTACGCTGGCGGGGTTAGTGATTGCGGTGCTGGTGCTTCACGTCTTCCCGCTGGCCCGCGGGAGCGGGGTGAATCAGACGAAGGCGGCGCTGTATATCTACAACGGGTACATTCCGTTTCGTACTGCAATCGGCAAGTTTATTACGGCGGCGCTGGCGATCGGATCGGGACACTCGTTGGGGCCCGAAGATCCGTCACTGCAAATTGGCGCGTGCCTGGCGTCGGTTCTGGGGCGGAAGATGCGGTTGTCCCGGGATCGCATGCGGCTGATCGCCCCGGTGGGCGCGGCGGCGGGACTGGCAGCCGCCTTCAACGCGCCGATCTCCGCGGTGCTTTTCGTGATCGAAGAAGTCATCGGGCGTTGGACCGCGGGCATTCTTGGGTCGGTCGTGCTTTCTGCCGTCTCGAGCGTGGTGGTGATGCGGTGGTTTCTGGGATCGGAATCTCTTTTCAGGATTCCGGCGGTGCAATTGGAGCGGCCCTCGGAATTAATCGCCTATGCCATCCTCGGAATTGTGGGTGGCCTGGCTTCGGTCGTGTTTTCGATGGGAATTGCCACGTTCCGGCCGAAGCTCAAGGCTCTGCCTCTGTGGACGCAGTATTTGCAGCCCGCGCTGGCGGGACTGCTTATCGGGATCATTGCGTGGCTGGGCGCGCCACAGGTGATGGGAGCAGGCTACGAGGCGATGGACGAGGCCATGCACGGGCGGTTTACGTGGCAATTTCTGGCCATCCTGGCGGGGCTGAAGATTGTTGCCACGCTGTTTTCATTTGTGAGCGGAACGCCGGGAGGGATGTTCGCGCCGACATTGTTTATCGGGGCGATGCTGGGGGCGGCGGTAGGCGGAGTGGAGCACGTGGTTCTGCCGCATCTCAGCGGATCGCCGGGGACGTATGCCCTGGTGGGGATGGGAGTTCTGTTCGCCGGATTTCTGCGGGCGCCGATGACGTCGGTGTTCATGGTACTGGAGGTGAGCGGCAACTACTCGATCATTCTGCCGGTCATTGTGGCGAATACGATCGCGTATGTGATTTCTCGCGGACTGCAGCCGATTGCAATTTTCGATGTTTTGACACGCCAGGACGGACTGGAACTGCCGTCGATGGAAGAACAACGGGAAGAGGGCATCCTGCGGGTGGAAGATGCGATGCATCCGGTGGAAGGTCCGATACTGGATGCGCAGGCGACGTTAGACCAGGCGCTTCGGGTCGCGGAGCCTTCCGCTGCGAATGAGCTTTTGGTTCGGAGCCCCAGCGGGTGGAACAGCGTGACCAAGGAGCAACTCCGTGCGATGGTAAAAGAGGGGAAAGGCGGTGCGACTCTGGGTTCGCAGCTGCCGATCCTGCAAATTCCTTCTTTGCACCCTGATCTCCCTTTGGAGACGGCGTTGCGGTACGTGGATCGCTGGCCGCTGGTGCCGGTGGTGAGCCGTGCCGACTTCCGCCACCTCGAGGGCGTGATTTCGGAGCGCGACGTTCTGGAGCGCTACCGGGAGTTTGGCGAGAGTTAGACGACGCCGATCTGCCCGTGTATCAAAAAACCCCACCATCTCGCAACGAACGCGAGAAGCGTGGGGGCACTCGCGGGCGGCTGGAAGCCGATTTGTTACCTCTGTGCAGGTTCCTTCTTGAAAAGGGCTGTTCTCTTTCTGTAAGCTTTGGAAAATTCCACAGCGATGTTTCCAGGCAGAGCAGTATTCAATGGCGATGGACGTCGTGACTTCTTGATTCTTCGCTAACAACAAGTCAGGTTTTCCAGTTTCAGGGATAGGGAGAAGAGCATGCCGAGTCATTCGATCAGGGTCGTTGTTCTCAGTCTCATTGCGTTGGCATTTAGCGCACCGCTTTTCGCGCAGGGCGGAGCTACCGGGGCGATTACGGGGACGGTGCAGGATCCGAGCGGAGCGGTCATTGCCAATGCCGAAGTGCGCATCACGAACCAGGACACGGGCGTGCTGGAGCGCTCGGTGAAGACCGGCGCCGACGGAAGCTTTACAGCGCCACTGCTGCCGGTGGGGACGTATAGCGTGAGCGTGCAGGCGGGAGGATTTTCGGAGGGAAAGTTCGCCAACATCGTGGTGCGCGTGACGGAGACGACGCGCATGATCGCCAAGCTGACGACGCAGGCGGTGCAGCAAAAGATTGAAGTGCAGGCGGAAGTGCAGGCCGTGGATACGACGGACGCGACGACGGGGCAGGCGATTGAGAGCGATACCATTCGCGCGCTACCACTGGCCACGCAAAACTTTCAGCAGTTGCTGACGCTTTCGACGGGGGCGCAGAGCGAACTGAACAAGGCTGCCGAGTTGGGGCGGGGCGATGTACGCATTGAAGTGAACGGGCAGCGGGAAGACAACAACAATTATCTGATTGAAGGCATCAGCGTCACCGACTACAACGTTGCGGAACTGACTAATACGCCGCTGCCCAATCCAGACGTGGTGCAGGAATTCAAGGTGCAGACGTCGCTTTACGACGCCAGCCAGGGACGCAACGGCGGGGGCAACATCAACGCGATTCTGAAATCGGGGACGAATACTCTTCACGGGGATGCTTACGAGTTCTTCCGCAATACGGTTCTCGATGCGAATGAATACTTTCTGAAGGGGAGCGGGTCGCCGCGGCCGGTGATCCAACAGAATATTTTTGGTGGGAGTCTGGGCGGTCCGGTGGGGAGCGGGGGCAAGCTGGGATTCTTCTTCGTGAATTATCAGGGGACCCGGCAGCGCAGTGGGGATTCTCCGGGGACACTGATCAGTACGTTCATTCCGTACGTGCCGGCGGCCGATCGAGGAACTACGCCGGTAGCGGAGGCGAATCTAGCGGCGGACTTTGGAGTGACCAGCGCCGATCCGGTGGCGGCTTCCCTGCTGGCGTTTCAGAGTAATCAGTTTGGCGCGCCGGCGAATGGATACTTGTTCCCGTTGCCTAATAATGTTCCGGCCGGAACCGCAGCCGGCTCGCTGGTACCATTTACGGTGAGTAAGCCGGGCAAATTTACGGATGACCAATTGACCGCGAATTGGGACCGCGAGTTCCGCGATTCCAGGGACGCAGTGGCTGCGCGCTTCTTCTATTCCAACTCGGAGCAGGACATCCCATTCGGCGCTGGAGGGCTGCAGGCCTCGCTGGGCGGAGCGGCCAGCCAAACCGATTTAAACTTCCCTTATCAACTTCCGATTCATGACCGGCTGTTCATCGTTTCGGAGACGCACGTATTTTCTCCGAGGCTGGTCAATGATTTTCGGTTTGGACTGGTTCACATCAACAACAGCGCGATTAACGTCAACCCGGTCACGGTTGCCGACGCGGGAATCGACCGGCCGACCGATAATCTCACCAGCAGTATTTACAAATTTACCTTCTTGACGTCGGGATTTCAGTTCGGTCCGACTCCGCAGGCGAACCAGTATCAGACGCAGAATAATTACAACTTCGTGGAGAACCTGAGCTGGGTGCGGGGCGCGCATACGTTTACGTTTGGCGGGCAGTACATTCGGGCAAATCTCAACAAACAGTTTCCGCAGGTCTTTAATGGCCAGCTTTTCTTCACCAACACAACTGGCTCGACCGATTTCGGAAACTTTGTAGGCGGGACGCCGGAGTTTAGTTTCGGCGGAGGGGGCGTTTACAACCACGAATACCGGCAAAGCAATTCCGCGGTCTTCGCGCAGGACGACTGGAAGGCTACGTCCAATCTGACCTTGAACCTGGGGCTGCGCACCGAGTTCCTGGGCGCGTGGACCGACGGGGATTGCCACATTGGCAACATGGAGTCCGACCTTACCAAGTCGGGGACGTATCCTTTCATTTATCCGAAGTGCGTCGACAAACTTGGAGTTTCCGGATTGACGGGAAACGCGGCGGGATCGACGTTCAAGAATAGCGTTTCGACTGGGTGGGGACCGAGGGTGGGATTCGCGTGGGACATGCTGGGACGCCACACCACCACCGTACGCGGCGGCTACGGCATCTACTACGTGCGCGAGGACGTGGGAGCGGTGGACCAGTTGAGCTTCCAGTCGCCGTTTATTCCGATTGTATTTTTTGGACAGACGCCGGGATTCACCATGTCGGATTTCTTTACGGGCACACCGGCAACGAATCCGAACGCGGTGCCGGCAGCCGGAACACTGTCGGGGGCGTGGCTGCCTTGTCTGGCGCAACTGACGAGTTTCCCGGATACGAATGGCGCGGCTACCTACGGCGGATGCACCGGACCGGGCGTGAACACCACGCAGAACCTGTTTGTGCTGGAAGTGCCGCGGCATTTTGTTGTGCCGAACACGCAGCAATGGAACCTGACCCTGCAGCGCGAACTGGGCATGCACTGGGTGTGGGAAATCGGATACGTGGGGACTCGAGGCATCCATTTGCGCGAGACTCGCGACGCGATCCAGTCGGTGAACGCCAGCCCGTCGAGTCCCTTCACGGTTACCGACACCAGCGGCAACAGTTACACGATCACGACCAATACGTTTGCGAACGCGATCGCACGCACGCCGACGCCGGGATTGAATGGCTACAGCGGTTATCAGATTTTCGCCAACGACGCGTACTCGATTTATCACGCGCTGCAGACGACGGTGTCGCGGCGATGGGGACAAGGATATTTTCAGGCTGCGTATACCTTCTCGAAGAACATTGATGCCACCTCAACCGGCAACACTGCCTTTAACACTGCTTACAACGATCAGAGCAACATCAACGCCTCGCGAGGGATCTCCGACTTCAACCGGCCGCACCGGCTAGCGGTCAGCTATGCGTACGATCTGCCGTTTTTCACGCATTCCAGCGGACTTAGGAAAGCGGCGCTCGGGGGCTGGCAGACTAGCGGGGTGACAATTTTCCAGACGGGGCTGCCATTCTCGATTTACGATTCCAGCGCAGGCACGGGATTTCTGGGGCAAGGGAGCACGCCGCTGCTGGGCGCAAGCCTGGCTCCGGGAGCGACCATTGCGAGCGGATTGACGAGTGGCGACGTTCATTCGCGCGTGGCCAATGGGTATTTGAACCCAGCGGCGTTCACGCCTGCGCCACAGCTCTATCCCACGCAATGCCTTTCCGATCCAAATTTCTGCACGACCGGTTTCGGAGACCTGGGGCGCAACATGTACCATGGCCCATTTCAGCAAAATTGGGACATGTCATTCCTGAAGCATTTCAAGATTGGGGAGCGGCAGGAGGTGCGCTTCGCTGCCGACTTCTTCAACCTATGGAACCACACCAATTTTGGAGATCCTTCGGTGACCGATATCGAGGCGTACTTGGCGAGCCCCACGAACAGTCCATTCGGAAAGATCCTGCAGAGCACCGGCAACCCCCGGCTGATTCAATTCTCGTTGCGATGGGCGTTCTGAGCTGTTGATTTCAGGAACACGAAAGCCGGGAAGCTGTGGCTTCCCGGCTTTCGTGTTTTGGATTCCTATGGGGAGAAGCTTCCCCCTTTGTCGCCTGGAATTGCGTGAGAACCGGTGCCGTCCCTGCGGAGTCTGTGTCGTAGCGTCTCTTCCGCCCCTCCGGGGCTTGCTCATTTCCCACTTACGACCCACGGCTTGCGCCGTGGGCTGCATTCTTTCGCCGCTACGCGGCTTGATTTCCTTAGGCTTCACATCACCGCCCTTGCAGAATTTTGCGTCTTCAGCACACTGTAAATACAGGGCTGCGTGATGTTTCCTAGCCGCTTACGCTCAACTACGCCATCAATTCTGGGCGTCGCACGAGGATTTTGCTACACGCGAATCCAGTTGAACAAAATGAGCGCGAGCGAGCCTGTGCCGACGATGATCCAGAGGGCGAGTCCCTGGAGCAGTGGACGAGCGCCGACGCTCTGCAGCGTTTTCTTATTCAAACCTGTGCCAATCAAGAACAGCGTTACCGTGAGCCCGATCTTGCCCAAGTGATTGAGGACACCGAAGGCTGGGTTGAATGCCGGCAATAGGGTGTTCATTAGCGCGGCAAAGCAGAAGAGAAGAATGAACCATGGCCACTGGATACGCGCCTTGCTCTTCAGAGTGATGGCCGTTACGAGAGACAGAGGAACGATCCACAGAGCACGCGCAAGCTTGATCGTAGTCCCAACGGCGAGCGCCGTCGGGCCATATTTGGCGGTCGCGCCTACGACGGAACTAGTGTCGTGAATGGCCAGCGCCGACCAGAGACCGAACTGCGACTGCGTCATGTGAAAGGCGTATCCGATGAGGGGAAAGAGAAACAGCGCGACCGAGTTGAGGATGAAAACGGCGCCCAGGGAGACGGCCATCTCTTCTTCGCTGGCGTCTGCGATGGGGCCGACGGCTGCGATGGCGCTGCCTCCGCAAATGGCTGTGCCCGCGCTGATCAAGAATGCGGATTTCTTTCCGACCTGGAGGAGATAACCGAATCCGAGGCCAAGGAGCATCGCTATGGTGATGCTTGCGGCGGTGTAGAGAAAGCCCGAACATCCGGCTTGAAGAACTTGATGCAGGTTCATGCCGAAGCCGAGGGCAACGACGGAAGCTTGTAATAGAAATTTCGCCAGGCGTTTGCTTTCGATGTGAAAGGGATGCACGCAGGTGAATCCATAGACGAGGCCGCCCAACAGCGCGAGGGGCGGCGAAACCAGTCCGCTGGCCGCCAGGATCATTGCTAGGAAAAATATGTTCTTGCTCATGAACAGAGTGTGGCCTTGAGCAAGGACCCGCGTCCAAGCAGTAGTTCTGATTGGCGATTAGCGGATCTTATCGGCTGAAATTGCCGCGCGCGACGGTCTTCGTGGACTGTTAACGAGAAGCTGAGCACGCCCGAGGGCGAAAGTTCGGAACGCGGCCGCCGGGCCTTGGGGTTCTGGGCCGGTACGCGAAATGAGAGAAAACTGGCGGACGACGACAAGGCCTGCAACCTTCGCAACTTTCAGCGCTCCCAGTTCCAGTTCTTTAGAAATGGCCCAATGCGAAACGAAGCCGACGCCGAGTCCGGCTTCCACTGCGGATTTGATCGCTTCGGTAGAATCCAGGTACATCACTTTCTTGAAGGACTTCAGCTTTAAACCACTTTTTTCAAGAGCAATCTCAACGACGCGGCGAGAGCCCGAACCATGTTCGCGCATGAGAAGATTTGAGGCCACGAGTTGGGCGCGAGACATATGGTCGGATTCGTAGGCCGGTGGCAGGATCAAGACCAAATCGTCTCGCATGAAGAGCTCAGTGCGAATCCCGCGGTCCCGGGCCGGGCCTTCGATAAGGCCGATGGATAGCTTGTTGTCGAGGAGAAGTTGGACGATCTCGCTGGTGTTGCCGCTATGGAGGGAGAACTGGACCCGCGGATGCTCGTCGAGGAAAGCTCCGAGCAATCGCGGGAGAACGTACTGCGCAATCGTGGTAGAAACGCCGAGAGACAACTTCCCGGCGACGTTCCCGTCCTCGGCGCCAAGCTTTTGTTCCGCTTGGGAAACGAGTTTCGCTATCTTCCTGGCATAGGCGAGCAGGAGAGATCCTTGCGGCGTGAGGGAGACGCGATTGCCGGCGCGATCAAAGAGACGGATGCCGAGATCGTCTTCGAGAGCTTTGACCTGAAGCGTTACGGCGGGCTGGGTGAGGAAAAGGTGTTCCGCCGCCTTGCGAAAGTTGAGATGTTCCGCCACGGTCCGAAATACCTTGAGGCGGAAGTTTTCCAGTTGAGCCACCTGATGATTATCCACTGAAAGGGCGAGGCATGGGGGGCGGAGACGGCGGCGCTAGGTTTGGGCGCCGGAGACTCAGTTCTGCGGCGACTTCTGGGCTCCTTGCAGCAGGGGACGGAGGGAGTCGACGGAGACTCCGATGGTGCCTCCGGTGAATCCGTCCATGTAGGCGGAGTTGACGCCGATGACTTCCCCCTTGTTGTTGAAGACCGGACCGCCGCTGCCGCCGTGGGCGGTGGGGGCATCGTAGATGAGCTTTTCGCCGACCACGTCGCCGAGATGGCCGCAGGTGGTGGAGGGACGAATCAGGGATAACGCCGCCAACTCGCTGGCTGCACTGATGTCATTATGGCGGTAGGCCAGGCGCTCGTAAATTCCGGTGGGGGACTTGGCGACCATACCGGCAATGCCCATGGGATAACCGATCACGGTGACTAGTTGTCCGGGGAAGCCGGGCGACTTGGCAAGGGGAAGCACGGGGAGATCGCGGACGGCTTCTGCATTCTCAAGGTGCAAGACGGCCAGATCGGAAGATTTCGAAACCGCTGCGGGCGACAAGGTCACGGGTGTGGGCGAGCCGGGGAAAAAGACAACCAGGTTCTCAAGCATCGCGGTGGCGCCCTGATCGATGAGCTTCTGGGCTTCGGAGTCTCCGTACCAGGGCTCGGCGACGTGGCGGTTGGTAGCGATCAGGCCATTGCCAACCAGAAATCCTGTGCCCGAGACGCGCGCGCGAACTACCGGACGCTGATTCGCAAAGCCTACCTGGTAGACGCCATAAATATAGCCGATCGAATTGCGATAGCGGTTCAGCACGACGGCGGGCATGGCCTGATCTTGCTGGAGTTGTTCGACCTGAGCCGTCAGTTCGTGGACCTGCTTTTGGAGATCGCTGGGGGGCTCTGCCAACGCGGCCCTAGGAGAGTAATAGCGGACCATGGCGAAAGCTCCCAGGAGCAGCACGACTCCCAAGACGGCCTGCACCGTCTGCTGCCAGGTGTCGCTCACTATGCTGGATTCGTGCGGGTGCGGGGCATCAGAAACCGGGGGCTCGCTGATTTGGGATTCGGCCATGGGTCGCGGTAGCGTCCTCGGAGTCGCTCCAAGTCATTCTGTTTCAGCCTGTTAAGCACGGAACGCCAGATAGGCCGAGGACTTGGAGTGCTTATCTTCGCTTCTCTGGCCGGAGTTGGCTAGGGTACTGAAGATGATGTCCGTGCGGTATCGGACGGTCGGTCTGGTTCGGAGATCAAAAGCTTTGACCACCGAGGGCACTGAAGTTCCCAGAGGAGAATCAATGGGCTAGAGGGTCTTTATTCCTAGGCGTTTAGACATATCTTCGTAGAGGAATCCTTCGCCGGGACGGTAGGGCTGGACCCACTCGCCATCGATTACGAACTGAGGGATGGCACGCTTGCCGGTGCGCTTGACGATTTCTTGGACGGCGCCGGGAGTGGTTTCGACATCGATGTCCTTGTAGGGAATGTTGTGTTTGGCGAGAAAGCGCTTGGCCTCGCGGCAGTCGGGGCACCAGGCAGCGGAATAGACGGTGAGTTCCATGGGTTTCGTTTGTGAGGATCGCGGTTGCTCTTAGACGCGCTCCAGGTGAGGTTGGGTGCGCTCGTTGACGACGTTGCCTGTGTTCAGCGTGGATGCGGGTTCGAAGAGCATGATCCAGACTTCTTCTTCGGCGACCGGGCGATGTTCGGCACCGCGGGGAATGATGATGAACTCTCCAGTTTCAATCCATTCGTGGCGTTCGCGGAGGGCTGCGTCACGGAATTCCATGCGGAAACGGCCCTTCACCACGAGAAACATTTCGTCTTCGTGGTCGTGATGATGCCAGACGAATTCGGTGTTGGCTTTGACCAGCTTGATCATTTGTCCGTTGAGTTCGCCGGCGATGTGGGGCTTGTAGTATTCGGAAATTTTGGAAAATTTTTCGGCGATGTTGATTTTCTGCATGGCGATCATCCTCGGCGCTAGATGAGATAGTGGACGTTCCTTAAGATGAGGCTTCGCGGCGGGAAGTCGCGAGAATCGGACTTACTTATTGCAAGTCGCGTCTGCTGGGGTCGTCGCCGGGTAACCGGCATGTCATCTCCCCTAGCGCAACCGCGGGGAGAAGTCGGTTAGGGCGAGAAAGGTGGAGTCAACTTTTTCGACGAGCTTGCCGTTCGCTTCGGATTTGTCGTGGACGCTCTTCCACTCCGGGTCATCCTGAAAGGACTTCCAGTTAGCGGCTGCCGCTTCGCGGCTGGGATGATAAAGAATGTAGATGAGAGTATTGCTCTTCTCCGGCTCATCGACGGGTGTCCAGTAGGCGACGCTTTTCATTCCATGCCGGTCAAACAGTTTTATGGTGTGTTCGCGGAAGCGTGCCAGCAGGTCCCCCAATTTTCCTGGGGCTGCGTGATAGACGCGAAGCTCGTAGACCGATGTCGAGGCTTGCGTAGGATTGGCGTTGTCACGCTGAGAGGCGGCCCAAAGAGATGCCGAAAGGAAGGTCGCCGCAGGAAGTGCCTGAAGCATGGTTCGTCTTTTCACGGCAGGCATTCTAGCAGAAGAGCAGTGCTCGACCGTTGGTGACGGAGTGAACTGTTGTTAGCAGGCACCGTAGTACGGGAGAGCTCGGTCAATAAGTTCTATTTGTTGGCACGGCAAGAATAAAGGCCGCCAGTTTGTCTGGCGGCCCGAACATCCCGAGTTGCGCTCGGACGGACAGCCGAGGGCGGCTGTCCCCACATGAGCATTGTTAGAATCCTGGGGTTCCAGGACTGGCGTGTGCGGCGTGCAGGGTGACGCGCACACCGCGCTGTTCGTTGAGGCGAGTGGTCGTGCTCCAGTCGACATCGTCGGTGCTGATCACACCGGTGCCTCCGCCGACCAGAGAATAAGCGATGCGGCTGTCCTGATAGCCGTAACCGCTGACGGCGAGCACGGTACCATTGTTCAGGACGAAGACGGGCATGCCGGGAGCAACGTTCGCCGGCGTAATGGTCCGCGTAACGAGGCTCGCATAGGAAGCCTGCGGAACGTTCTGAGTGGCTCCATCCGCAACCGAAGCATTCCGCAGCGTAAGCTGCGGCCTGCCGCTGTCATAGACGGAGGGCTGGTAGGATTGGCTCTGTTGGTGGCTAAAGAAGTGCCAGTCGGGGCCGAAGGTTTTCGCCAGCTGGGGGATTTGCACATCATCCATCAGGCGCAGGCTAAGCACGGTTTCGCCCTTCAGCGTGGGACGCGGACCGCGTGCCGGCAGCATGATCACCTTCCAGGGCCATAACGGAGGGAGCATCCATTCGACGACGTCGCGTTTGGGATGTCCTTTGCCGTCGATCTTGCCTTGTTTATCGACTTTGTAGCCTCGGGTCGAGATGACTTTGGCCTCCAGAGGCAGATCGCCCGTGGGCAGGCCGATGCGATCGAACTGCAGCTTCAGATAGCCTTTCCCCCAAAAGTGGCCGGGATCCTGGGCTGACTCGAGATGTCCGACCAGATAACTCCCGCGTGGAAAAGCTTGCTGGCCGAACTCGGTGACTCCGCGCAGGTGGCAAAGCACGGGATCTCCAACGTCGACCGTGGCCGAAGAGAAATTGGGTTCGTTGAGGGTGCATTGCAGAAGAGTACCCGCGGGCAGGACGACATCCCTTGCGCTGGCGCTCAGGCTCAAAGGGGAGACGCATAGACCTAGCACGGTGAGCGCTAGGGCTGCTTGCCACAGACTGTACTTCATAGATTTCACCTCGGGTCAATTACTGATTTGCAGGCTGGCGGGATCAGCCCACGGTGTGTTCCGCGAATCTAATCACGGTTTTGGGGCCGGGTCAATAAGGTTTTGTCTGGAGAGGGGCTAGAAACCAGGGATTGGCGACCTAGCGCATTGAAAAAACAAAGCCGTCAGCGTCTAGCTGACGGCTCAAGACCTTGCCGAGCTACGCTCGGCGACCGGGTCCGAGACCCGGCCCGACACGAGCACAGCCACTCACTATTTTTCGTACAACAGGACGCCTTCGGTCTTTTCGGAATCGACCGGGCGGTAGAACAGCTTGTTGTCTTCGAGGAAGACCTCGATGAAGGCGGGGCGGGTGGTGATGGTGCCCTGGATCAGCGCCTCCGACAGCGGGTCTTCGATGTATTTCTGCAGAGCGCGGCGGAGCGGGCGCGCGCCGTAGCTGCGATCGGTGAGGGTTTGGTTGAGGATCCACTTCTTGGCGTCGTCGGCCACCGTGACCGTGATCGACTTCTGCGCCAGGTTCTGGTTAAGCTGCGTGACCATGAGTTCGAGAATCTGGATCAGGTCGGCTTCGCTCAGAGCCAAGAACAGGATGATTTCATCCAAGCGGTTGAGGAATTCTGGGTTGAAGGTGCGTTTGACTTCGCCCTTCACCAGTTCTTCCACCTTGTCCGAGATCATGTCTTCCTTCGACGACTGGAAGCCCAGGCCCTCGCGCTTCTGCAAGTGCCGCGCGCCGATGTTCGAGGTCATGATGATGATCGTGTTCTTGAAGTCCACCGTGTTGCCGAGGCCGTCGGTCAACTGGCCGTCTTCAAAGACCTGCAGCAGGATGTTGAAGACATCCGGATGCGCCTTCTCGATTTCGTCGAGCAGGACCACGGAGTAGGGAGCACGCTTCACGCGTTCGGTGAGCTGGCCGCCCTCTTCGTAGCCCACGTATCCCGGAGGCGAACCGATCAGCTTCGAGACCGAGTGCTTCTCCATGAATTCGGACATGTCGAAACGGACCAGGGCTTTCTCGGTGCCGAACATGAATTGCGCCAGAGTGCGCGCGACTTCGGTTTTGCCGACGCCCGTGGGGCCCAGGAACAGGAACGAGCCGATGGGGCGGTTGGGATTCTTCAGTCCGGCGCGGGAGCGGCGAATGGCGCGCGCCAAGGCGCTGATGGATTTGTCTTGCGAGATGATGCGCTTGTGCAGCTCTTCCTCGATGCGCAGGAGTTTCTGCGTCTCTTCTTCCTTGATCGAGGTGATGGGCACGCCGGTCCAGCGCGAGACCACATCTTCGATGTCCTCGCGGTTGACTACGCCGGTGGAAGACTCGTCGAGATGATATTTCTCGCGCAGGGCGCGCAGGTTTTCGCGCTCCTTGCGCTCTTCATCGGAGTAGAAGCGAGCTTTCTCAAACTCGTGGTTCGCGATGGCGTTTTCCATGCGATGCACGATGAACTTGATGCGCTTCTGGACTTCGGTCAGCTCTTCCGGCAGCGAAGTCTGGCGCAGCTTGACGCGGGCTCCGGCTTCATCGACCAAGTCGATCGCCTTATCGGGCAGGAAGCGATCCGGGATGTAGCGGTTGGAATGCGAAACCGCGAAATTGATCGCTTCGTCGGTGTAGGTGACGGCGTGGAACTTTTCGTAGCGATCTTTGATGCCGAAAAGAATCTTGATCGCGTCGACCTCATTGGGGGGCGGAACTTTCACGGCCTGGAAACGGCGCTCGAGGGAACGGTCTTTTTCAATCGACTTGCGGTATTCGCCCGGAGTGGTGGCGCCGATGCACTGAATTTCGCCACGCGACAACGCGGGCTTCAGAATGTTGGCGGCGTCCAGCGAACCTTCCGCCGAACCGGCTCCGACCAGCGTGTGCAATTCGTCGATGAAGATGATGGAATTCTGCGACTCCATCAGTTCCTTCATGATGGTCTTGAGGCGCTCTTCGAACTGGCCGCGGTACTTGGTGCCGGCGACGATGAGCGAGAGGTCGAGGGCGAGGATGCGCTTGTCGGCGAGGAACGACGGAACTTCGCCGTCGGCGATGCGCTGGGCCAAGCCTTCGACGATGGCGGTTTTGCCTACGCCGGGCTCGCCGATCAGGACTGGATTGTTCTTGGTGCGGCGGCAGAGGATCTGGATGACGCGATCGACTTCGCCCTCGCGGCCGACCAGAGGATCCAGCTGGCTGTCCATGGCGGCCTGGGTCAAATCGCGCGAAAATTCCGCCAGCAGCGAACTTTCACGCTGGCGCTGGGGCTGAGCCTTTTCCTGGGTGCTGCGGGCCAACTCTTCGCGGATGGTGGAGAGGCGCAGCCCACGCTCGTGCAGGATTTCGGCGGCGAAGCATTTCTCTTCCCTGAGCAGGCCCAGAAGCAGGTGTTCCGTGCCAATGTGCCGGTGGGAAAGGCGCTCCGCTTCCTCGGCGGCATAAGCCAGAACCCGTTTGCATTCATTACTTAACGGGAGATCGACCGAGGTCGAGACCTTCTCGCGGATGGTGGTGTGTCCCTCGATCTGCTTGCGGATGGATTCGACCGAGGCATGGGAGCGCAGGAAACGATTGGTCAGGGCTTTATCTTCGCGCAGGAGTCCGAGAAGCAGGTGCTCAGTCTCGATATAGGGAGACCCAAACTGGCTGGCCTCGTAGCGTGCGAAAAAGATGACGCGCCTGGCTTTCTCCGTATAGCGTTCAAACATAATGCCTTCCCCCTGACTTTCCTGGCCGGGAAAAGATTTTGCTCGCCCGACCTACCGAACCCGATCCCTGATCCTGCTTAGCTTATTCTATCCCTACATTATGCAATCAAAGGGCCTCAAATCCCAAGTACTGAAACGATTTTACAAACCTTTGATCACGTTACCGAAGGAACGGTTGTCCGCTCCTTCAGGGTGGACTCCTCTGCACCAATTTTCTGCACTTTGTCTCACTAATCTTTCTCTGCGAATTGCCGTTGATCCGCCTTCCAATTCCTCACGCCGGCAATGACTCCGGCGGAATCTCTTCCATGCGTCCTCGCTGCAGCCTTAACACCCGATGGCAGCGTCGAGCGAACGACAAGTTGTGCGTAGCAATGAGGGAGGTGAGTTGGTGCTCGCGATGTAATCGCGCAATCAAAGCAAAAACCGCTTCCGCGGTCTGTCCGTCCAAGTCTCCCGTGGGCTCATCGGCCAGCAACAGCTTGGGACCGGTGATGAGCGCGCGGGCCAGAGCCACCCGCTGCTGCTCCCCGCCCGAAAGCTCGCCGGAGCGATGATGCGCGCGTTGCTCCAGTCCGACCTCACGCAGCCAGCGTGAAGCTTCTGGCTCGGCCTGCTGCCATGTTCGCCCTCGCAGCAGCAGCGGCATGGCAACGTTTTCTGCGGCCGTGAATTCCGGCAGCAGATAATGGAACTGCCACACGAAGCCGGTTTCCCGGTTGCGAAAGTTGGCGGCTTCGTCGTGCGATAACGAATTCAATCGCAAGTGGGCGCAGTATACGTCACCAGCGGAAGCGCGATCAAGAGCGCTCAGGATGTGCAACAAGGTACTCTTGCCTGCGCCAGATTCGCCCACAATGGCGAGCATTTCGCCTCGCTTCACCTCAAACGACAGATTCTCAAAGAGCACCAAATCTGATTCGCCGGACCGGAAAACCTTCTTCAGGCCTTCCACCCGAAGCATCGACTCTTGTTCCGTTAGATGCAAGTCGTGTCTCTTTCGTTCCAAGGGCTAAAGTGCAAAGGATCAAAACCTACGGTTTGGCCAGTATTCGCCGGCCTAGAGATTGGTGCGTGGCGATCTGAAATCGTTTCGTTTCTCCTAATTCCAGAATCTATGAATACGAAGAACTGTAGAAACTTCCAGCGTCCGCCGTTGTAATCTGCGTCACAATTGGCTGCATCTGCTTATCCGCGTCAATCCGTAAAATCCCTGACAAACGCTGCGCTCACTCATACCGCAAGGCCTCGGCGGGGAGGATGCGGGACGCCGACCATGACGGATATAGCGTCGCAACAAACGAGATGCCAACCGCGACCAGGGCTACCAGCACGCCGTCGATCGCTCGTGGAGCGAACGGCACATAGTCGATGGAGTAAACCTCGGGGGAGAGCGTCAGGACGTGATAATGCCCTCCGGCGTATGAAACGGCGTAGCCAAGCACGAGGCCGATGGCGGTGCCGATGGCGCCGATGAGCACGCCCTGTGCAATAAAAAGATTGCGCACCTGCGCCCGGCGCGTGCCCATGGACATGAGCACGGCAATGTCTTTCGTTTTCTCCATGACCATCATAATCAGAGAAATCAGGATGTTCAGGGCTGCTACGAAGACGATGAGGCCGATGGTGATGAAGGTGACCAGGCGCTCCAGGCGGAGGGCATGAAATAGGGCCTTGTTCTGCTCTTCCCAATTGGTGGCCATGAAACCTTTGCCGGCTGCGTCTTCGAGTTCGCGAGAGATCGCGGCGGCCCGGTAGATGTCGTCTACTTTGAACTCGATGACGGAGATCAGGTCTCCCAGGCCAAACAACGTTTGTGCATCCGACAGGCGCACAAACGCCCAAGTGGAGTCGTAGTCAAAAAAGCCGGAGTTGAAAATTCCGACGACGTGGAAACGGTTGTATTTCGGGACCGTGCCGAAGGGAGTCAACTCGCCCTGCGGGCTGACCACGAGGACCACGGAGCCCACTGTCGCGCCAAGGTTGTCGGCCATGTCCTTGCCGAGGACGATGGGAGGCATGGCCGAGACGCGCTGCTGGACACCGGCAAGGGAATCAGGAGATTGAGTCGCATCGGCTTGTGTGGGCCGGACACTCCTGTCCGCTGCCTTTGACTCTGGTCTTAATTCTGCCGCGGTGTTCCTTGTGTCTTCCAGCGGAGTAGCCGAACCTTCCTTCACTGAGTTAAGCAGGTCGCCCACTTTGCGTTCGTAGCGCGGGATCATGCCCTTGAGCACGGCGCCGCGCGCCCGCGGACCGCGCGCGATCAGGACCTGTTCGAAGATTGCCGGAGCGGCGGCGACGACATGCGGCTGCTTCGAGAGGCGGTCCATAAGCGCGGGCCAGTTTTGGATGCCGTCGTCGGCAATGCGCTGTAGGCTGATGTGCGAAGTGGAGCCGAGCAGGCGCTCCTGGAGGTCCTGGCGAAAGCCGTTGGTGATGGCCATAGCGACCACCAGAGAGGCCACGCCCGCGGCGACTCCGGCGACCGAGATGCCGGTGATGATGCCGATGAAAGCCTGGCGGCGCTTGGCGCGCAGGTAGCGGGTCGCGATGAAGAGTTCGAAGCGCATGGGAAGCTATCAGCTGTCAGCTCTCAGCTTAACTGGATTATAACGACAGCTTTGGAAAAGACCGCGACCAGTGAGTCATGCGCGCAGCCTGGGCAACACAGCGTGAACCCTCTGACGGTAAGCGACGTACTCTGCTCCGAAACGCTTCTCCAACTCCACATCCTCCATCTGGATCATCACTGCGCCTGTCGCGACCGCAAGCCCCGTCAGGAGCCAGCAGACTAGAAGGCCTGTCCCGATGCTCCAGGCAATCATCTCGCAGAGATGTCCGAGATATACGGGGTGGCGAACTCGCGAGCGAATACCGGTGGTTACCAGTCGATCGTCCTGATGGCCGGCGCGAACCTCCGGCAGACCGCCCAGTTGCGCCCAACTGAAATGTGCTCCCGAGCTGGAATAGATGAAGATGCCTGTCGCAAACAGCAGAGCGGATGGAACCCAAGTCCAGGGCGTCGAGTAGAGTCTTGCGTCGCGCCATGGGCCTGTCAGCACGCCCACGCTAATCCACATGACGATCCAGGCCGGGACGAGCACGCGGAAAGGCGATCTCTCTCGTGCTCGCCAATGGTGCGCCCGCGGATGAACCATCAGCCAAAACAGAGGGATCGTCGAATAGACAACGCAGGCCAGCCAGCCCAGAATTCGCAGGAGCCGCATGCAAGAATTTTACAGGCATCAGAATCCGGCATGAGTGTGATCCCCAGGGGCTAAAGCCCCCATCTTTGTGAGCCTGAGCGGCACGCCGAAACCGTGCCCGTCCCGGGGCCCGGCGACGAGAATTCCACAAGCCGTTGACGGAGATTTCCGCAGGCGATCAACGAGCGTTCGATCGCGGCCAATAACTGTGAGGAGCCTGGCACGTAGGTCATCTACCCGATTTTCTCCGGCGGAGCGATAATGTAAAAATGGCGCGTGCTTTCCTGAATGAAAATTGGCTTCCGAAGTCTGTGCTGTGTCTGCGCGACTACGACCGACACAAATTCCTGCTAGATCTGATTGCCGGAGTGACGGTAGGGCTCGTGGCCCTGCCCCTGGCAATGGCGTTTGCCATCGCGTCGGGACTGACGCCGCAGGCTGGGATCTACTGTGCAATCGTCACCGGATTTCTAATTTCGGCGCTGGGCGGATCGAAGATGCAAATTGGCGGGCCGACGGGGGCGTTCGTCGTCGTCGTAGCGGGGATTGTCGCGGTCCACGGTGTGGACGGGCTGTTCATGTGTACCGTGATGGCCGGCGTGTTGCTGGTGATCATGGGGGTTACGGGGCTGGGGACGGCAGTGAAGTTCATTCCGCGGCCGGTGGTGATCGGATTCACGAACGGGATTGCGGTGCTGATCGCCAGCACCCAGATCAAAGATTTCTTCGGGCTGCACTTGGACAAAGTTCCGGGTGTTTTCTGGCTGCGAGTAGAAGCGCTGGCTGGCAACTTTCATACGCTTTCGTTCGAAGCGACCGCGCTCGCCGTGTTTACCTTGCTGACCCTGATCATTTGCCGGGCACTCTCGCCGCGCATCCCGGGACCGATTGTGGCGCTGCTGCTTTCCACTTTCGCGGTTTATTTCTTGAAGCTGCCGGTAGAAACGATTGGGACCAGGTTTGGGGGAATTCCGAGCGGGCTGCCGCACTGGCAAATCCCCCGGTTTCGCAGCGACCTCATCCACGGGCTGCTGGGGCCGGCTTTCACGGTGGCCATGCTGGGCGCGATTGAATCACTCATGTCGGCGGTGGTGTCGGATCGGATGAGTAATGACCGGCTCAATCCCAATGTAGAGCTCATCGGGCAGGGCGTGGCCAACATCTTCTCGCCGATGTTTGGCGGATTGCCGGCTACCGGAGCCATTGCGCGGACGGCGACCAATATTCGCTCGGGAGCTCAGTCGCCCGTAGCCGGAGTGATCCACGCACTCACGCTGCTGTGCATTCTGCTGTTTGCGGCGCCGCTGGTCAGTTATGTGCCGATGGCGGCGTTGGCGGGGATTCTGATGATTGTCTCCTACAACATGGGTGAGTGGCGCGAGATTCCGCAGTTGCTAAAGCTCACTAAGACCGACATCAGTATCTGGCTGGTGACGTTTGCGCTGACCGTTTTTGCCGATCTTACGGTAGCGGTCGAGGCGGGAATGATTCTGGCGGCGCTACTGTTTATCAGCCGCGTGGCTTCGACCACGACCGTATCGCAGGTGACAGAGGACTACGTTGAAGATGGGCGCGTCCACATACTGCAGGACAAGGACATTCCGTATTACGCGACGATCTTCCGCATCCACGGGCCGTTTTTGTTTGGGGCGACGGACAAGATTTGGGCGGTCACCGAGAACCTGCATACGCTGCCACCGGTGGTCATTCTGCGTCTGCGGAACATGACCGCGCTGGACGCGACCGGGTTGTTCGCCATCGAAGAGGTCGCTAAGCAACTGCACGCGACCAAACGCACGCTGATTCTGTGCGTAGCGCGCGAGCAGCCTGCCCAACTCATTCATCAGGCGGAATTCGCCGAAGTCATTGGCGAAGAGAATATTTGCGACAACGTGCAGGAGGCGCTGCGGCGGGCCGAGGAAGTATACGAACGGCTGGAACAGAAGTTCGTGGTGGCGAGGAGCTAGGCTTCTGAATCAGTGTGTGTGTAAGAATCTGTGCCGCCGCCTCCGGGACTCGCTGAGTTTTTTTCACAATCGCCCGGCATCTCCGTACCGGGCTTTCACATATCGCCGCTTCGTGGGGGATGGGTAGATTTCGTTACTCTCTCCCGGAACAGTCCTCACGTCCGGTCTCGATCGCTATCGAATAGCGATGGACCCGAGCAACAAGCGTCTTAGCGAGGCTAGGAACCCTTTCAACTGTCAATTCGCTGGACTACCGAAAGAATCTTCCACTCGCCGGCGACTTTCGATAGCGTCAGATAGTCCACCCAGCCGGGGGTGACGAGTTTGGCGGAAGCGATGGTTCCGGCAACATCGAGCACGGTGACCTGTTCTGTTCGCTGCGCCTGCGGAATGTCAGGGACGCCGTGGGAGCGAACTTCCTGCAACATCTCCGAAGCGGTTTTCTCCCGCATCGGAATATCCCCATGAATCATGTGCTTCAGGTAGTGAGGATGGAGCGTCTGCTCCATGCGGCGAGCGTCGCCGGTGTAATAGGCTTCGATGTAGTTGGTCACCGTGGCACGCACGGCGGACGAGTCATCGCCGCGAGTTTGATTTTGGGCATGAGTTGAAAGGTTGAAAAACAGAAACAAGCACAGGGCGAAAGCCGGTACGAGGCGTTTCATGGTCGGTGGTCTCCGCAGCGGTGACGCGAATCGGGCACATCGATTATGCCTTTGTTTGCGCTGGAGAAAACTACACTAAAGACCATGCCTGCGCGACCAGCAGGACAAGGCGGCGTTCCATACCTTATCCTCTAAACTGTCGTCTTGCGGACCATCTCTTTGTAGACTGTCCGTGAGGGTCGCTCACCGTTCGATGATCGTCAACTTCGCAGAACGCGCACACAACCACAACTGGGAACTCGACCCCGTCATCCGATCGTTGCTGGACACGGATTTTTACAAACTGTTGATGCTGCAGTTTATCTGGAAGCATTTTCCCAAGACGCGGGTGGAGTTCTCGCTCTTCAATCGCCATCCTTCGGTGCGGATGGCAGAGGTCATTCACATCGAAGAGCTCAAGGTGCAACTGCAGCATGTGCGCGGAGAGCGGTTTCGGAAGTCAGAACTGGTCTGGCTGGCTGGCAACACATTCTATGGCCGCCGCGGAATTTTCGAGCCGGCGTTTCTCGAGTGGCTGGAGCGCGACTTTCGTCTATCGGACTATCGCCTGCGGGTGCAGGACGGGCAGATCCAGCTGACCTTCGAAGGCGCGTGGCCTGAAACCACAATGTGGGAGCTTTACGCGCTGGCCATTCTGGATGAACTGAAGACGCGGGCTAATCTGAAGACGCTCAGCGAGTTCGGGCTCGACATTCTGTATGCCCGGGCCAAGACCAAGTTGTGGAGCAAGATTGAGCGGCTGCGCGGCGTTCCCGGATTGAGCGTCGCCGACTTTGGAACGCGCCGCCGGCACAGCTTTCTGTGGCAGGAATATGTGGTCGAAGCCATGGCCGCCAATCTGGGGAGCAATTTCATCGGAACGTCGAATGCGTTCCTGGCGCACAAGCACGACCTGGAAGCGATTGGAACCAATGCCCATGAAATTCCGATGGTGATAGCGGCGCTCGCACTCGAGGATGTGGCTCTGAAGGAGTCGCAGTACCGCGCGCTGGAGCTATGGCAGCAGACGTATGACGGTGCGTTGCGCGTGCTGCTGCCAGACACGTTTGGGACGACGCAGTTTCTGAAGGGCGCGCCCGACTGGGTGGCGGACTGGACCGGGCAGCGCGTGGACAGCAAAGATCCATACGTTGCCGGGGACGAATACATTGCCTGGCTTAAGGCGAAGGAGAAAGATCCTGCCGAGAAACTTTTGATCGCGTCGGACACGCTGGATGTGGATCAGATTCTCGGTCTGCACGCGTACTTTGGCGGGCGGGTGGCGAGCGGCGTGGGCCCGGCCGATTTCCTCAGTGCGGAGGACTTCAATGATCGCAAAAAGTGGACGCCGGGCCGCCGCATCCGCTTCAGCGCTGGCTGGGGAACTCTGTTGACCAATGATTTTCGGGGATGCAATCCCAATGCCGGCGGGGGGTTTGACCCCATCAGCCTGATCTGCAAGGTTTCGAGCGTGGAAGGGCGACCGGCCGTAAAGCTTTCCGACAACTATTCCAAGGCGCTGGGGCCGACATCAGAAATCGAGCGCTACCGGAGAGTGTTCGGGACTGCGGGAATTGCCAATGCTCCGCTGGTGGCGTAGGCGACGGAATCTAGCAAGCGAACGACAAAGGCAAAATTAAAGTCAAAGTCGAGGTCAAAGGCGACGGACGGGAGTGTCCGTCCCACACTCTTCTGCACATCCGTAGCTTTCTATGGCACAGTAAATAGTTCATGCCTGCAACCGCCGACGCCAGAGCCGGACGCGCTGCCTTCACACATCCCGGATTCGTAATGTTCGAGATTGCCCGCTTCCTGATCGTGGCGGCGGTCGAGATGCAGGCGGTGGCCGTCGGCTGGCAGGTGTACGAGATCACTAAGAGGCCGCTCGATCTTGGGTATGTGGGTCTGGCTCAGTTTCTGCCGGGAATTCTGCTCTTTCCTATCTCCGGCCACGCGTCAGACCATTTCGAACGGCGCAACGTGCTCTCGGCCTGTTATGGCGGTTACGCGGTCTGCTTTGCTTTGCTGCTCGCTATAGCCCAGCGCGGCGTGCACTCTGTGCATTCGATGTATGCGGTGTTGATCCTGATCGGCGTGGTGCGATCGTTTAACAGCACGGCCAGCCGGTCCATTTTGCCGCAGTTGGTTCCCGAAGAGCACTTCCCGAATGCGGTTGCGTGGAATGCGAGCATTTTCCAGGCGGCTACGATTCTTGGGCCATCGTTCGGAGGCATTCTCTACGCGGCGTTTCGCGGGCCTTCCATCGTTTATGTGGTCGCAATGCTGACGGCGATTGGGGCGACGATTTCTTCGTTCCGGATTAAGCCGGAAGTGAAGGCGCGGCCGCGGGAGCCGATGACATTGAAAACCGTGTTCGCAGGTCTCCACTACATCTGGAGGAAGAAGCTGATCCTGGGCGCGATTTCGCTGGATCTGTTTGCGGTGCTGCTGGGTGGCGCGGTCGCTCTGCTTCCGGTGTATGCCCGCGAGATTCTGCACACGGGACCGTGGGGGCTGGGACTGCTGCGCACCGCTCCTGGAGTGGGAGCGGCGATCATGGCGGTGCTGCTGGCCCACCGTCCATTACGCGGGCGGTCGGGACATACATTGCTCTGGTCGGTTGCTGGATTCGGAATCTTCACGATCATCTTTGGCTTGTCGCGCAGCCTCACCGTCTCGCTGATTGCGTTGCTGCTGCTGGGAGCGAGCGACATGATCAGCGTGATCATCCGCGCCACGCTGACGCAACTCGCCACGCCGGATGAAATGCGTGGGCGCGTGACCGCGGTCGACATGATTTTTATTGGGACCTCCAACGAGTTCGGACAGTTCGAATCGGGCGTGACGGCGCAATGGTTTGGCACTGTGCCGGCTGTGGTTTTGGGAGGAATTGGGACGCTGGTCGTCATCGCAGTGTGGGCGTGGCTATTCCCAGAATTGCGGCAGGCGGGGGAGTTAAGTGCGATTCGCAGCGAAGAATTGCAGGCTCCCAGCGAAACCTCCGCTTCGCGCTAGCGGAGCGGATGGATTATTTCTGAGGAAGTGTTCTGGGCATCGTGAGAGCGGCCGGACTTCGTCCGGGCCGGACAGCCGAGGCGGCTGTCGCTACATGGATCGCGAATGGTGTTTCGCGGCGGAAACTTTGAATGCCGTAGAATGTCGGTTCCATTCAGCGCCATCAAGGACCAGGATTGATCGAACGCTATTTTCGGCTTGCGGAAAACCAAACTACGGTGCGCAGGGAATTTCTCGGCGGACTGACTACGTTCATCACGATGGCCTACATCGTCGTGGTGAATCCGCAGATCCTGGGGCAGGCGGGCATGCCGGTCGATGGCGTGTTGTTTGCCACGTGCCTGTCTGCGGCCGCCGCCACGCTGGTCATGGGGCTCTACGCGAACTATCCCATTGCACTCGCGCCGGGGATGTCGCTGAACGCTTACTTCACGTACGTGGTTTGCCTGGGCATGCACGTTCCCTGGCGCACCGCCCTGGGCGTTATCTTTTTTTCTGGCGTCTTCTTTCTGATTCTCACCGTGACGCGCGTGCGAGAACAGATCGTTAACGGAATTCCGGAGTGCCTGAAGTATTCCACAGCCGGAGGCATCGGAATGTTCATCGCCTTTGTCGGGTTGCGCAATGCCAAGCTGGTGGTGGCGAACCCGGCAACATTTGTCAGTCTGGGCAGCTTTGCCAATCGCGAAGCCCAGCTCGCATGCGTGGGGCTTGCGGTCATGCTGGTTCTGATGACGCGCAAGATCAATGGCGCGATCCTGATCGGCATTTTCGCCACTACGGTGTTGGGAATCCTACGCGAGATGGCGAGTTGGCCGACCGCGATCTTTTCCTGGCCGCATCCTTCGTCGACCTGGCTGCAACTCGATTTGCGCGGCGCCCTTCATCTCGGCCTGCTGGAAATTGTTTTTGTCTTTCTCTTTGTCGATCTGTTCGACAATGTGGGCACGCTTGTAGGAGTTTGCGAACAGGGCGGATTCGTAAAGGACGGCAAGATTCCTAGGGTGGGCCAGGCGCTCGTATCGGATGCCGTGGGGACTATCTTCGGCGCGTTGACTGGAACCTCTACGGTGACGAGTTACATCGAAAGCGCCGCCGGCGTTGCTGCCGGAGCGCGGACTGGACTGAGCAACATTTTTGTGGCGGGACTTTTTCTTCTCGCGGCATTTTGCGCGCCGCTGGCGGCGGCGATTCCTGGGTATGCGACGGCGCCTGCGCTAATCCTGGTGGGAGCACTGATGACGGAATCTATTGCCCGCGTCGAGTGGAAAGAATTTACGGAGGCGATTCCTGCCTTTGTGACGCTGGTGGCGACGCCGCTGACCTTCAGTATCGCGACCGGCCTCAGTCTCGGGCTGATCTCGTACACGCTGGTGAAGGTGGCCGCCGGGAAGTTACGGGAAGTGAGTGCGGTGATTTGGATTCTGACAGCACTGTTTATTTTGCGATATGTTTATCTCGCGGCGGGGTAAAGGGAAGAACGGCTCCAGCCAAATTCATTTTTTGGATCTAGGTTGTATCGTAAGATTTCTTTCGCCCCTTCGGGGCTTGCTCCTGTCCCGCACGCAACCCACGGGTGGGCTGCATTCTGTAGCCGCGCCGCGGCTGGGTGTTCGTGCGGTACCAATAATGCCTTCGTTATTTTGCTTTCAGCAGCGTCTTGGCCGCTCCCATGTTCTCGTATTTGTCGTAGACCCTCACTACAACCACGTGCTCCGAGTCGGCGTCTTTCGCCGCGTCGAGGGGGATCATGAAATCATAGTCTTCGATCTTTGCGTCCGAGAGTTGGCCAGTGGGCTCGACATATTTCCAGTCTCCCGCATCCACGGAAAACTCCGCGCGCTTAATGTTGGAGAATCCGTCTTCCGCGCGGAAGCGCACGTGAATCTGAGTGCCTTCAACGGATGCAGTCAGGTTCTCGACCCGCGGAGGGGTGGTGTCGACTTCGAAGCGGCGGCTTTCCTTGGTCGCGGTCAGCGCCTCGCCCGGCGAGTGCGAGGGAGCATCCGAGGCCATAACCTTGATGGTATAGCCTCCGTCGGGCAGCAGGCTGGCGTCGAACGAATAGGCCTTGTCGGTTAAATCGTCTTTCAAGAGCAGCCAGCGAGTTTCTCCGTCACCGCGGTAGTAGACGGAATAGACAAGCTGATCGTCATTATCGTCGTGCGCATTCCACTTGACGCCGATCGAATCGCGATCGTGAGTGGTCGGGACCGGCGACTCGAAGTGGGTGCCGGAGGATCCGCTCAGGTCCGTACCCAGGGTGAGCCCAGCGGATTTCGCGAGCGGCTGATAGCGCACGCCCATCTGCACCGACACGTCCTCGATCTCGGGCGCCACGTTCTTAGGCAGGTAATTCAGCGTAACGGTGTCGACCGCAGGCTTGGTGCTTGCGGCGTGCAGCACGGCTTTCCACTGGGCATAGCGCGCCGGTGGAACTCCCATCTCAGATTCTTTGGTGAGATTCACTTGTTTCCATGGACTCCAGTTGCGGTCGGGATTGTCGACGTTGCCGCTGCGTGCCAGCAACTCGACACTGCCGGAGCCACGGAACTCGGCGCGTCCCCAACGCGAAAAAACCTTGGCGTCGAACACATCGCTCTCATAGGTGCCTTCGCTCTCCGGACCCGGGCCCAGGAGAAAAATCTTTCCCAAGTTACTGCTGGCCGCATAAAGACCGCCGCCCGGAGCTTTCGCAAAGCCGGTTACCTGCGAGGCCGGCGCCTTGAGCAGATCGGAAAATTCATCCTGTCCCTCGATGGCAAAAACATGTCCGCGGTTTCCGGTTCCGGCAAGCAGCTTGTCATGCGAATCGAACGCGAGGGCATACACGATATCTTCATGCGAGGTCCAGATACGCGATGGGGAGCCGTCGGCGGCAATGCGGTACACATCGGACCCACCATTCGAACTCCCGCCGGGAAATGGGAATCCTCCTAGGTGTGAGACGCTGGGCGTCGGAGTGAGAGTCATTCCAGGCAGGGGAGGGCCTGAGGATTCTGCAGAGCTTGCTCCCATGGAGAGCATCGAAGAAGATCCGCCGGCCGGCGACGTTGAACTCGCGCGCTTCTCGCCCACGCCGGCGGCATAGATGTTGCCTTGGCGATCGAGCGCGAGCGCGGTGATCTCTTTCTTAGGAGCGCTGTACAGCACGAATCCATCGCCCGCAGGAGAGATGCGGTACACCAAGCCACTGCCATCGGTACCGGCAATCAGGTTGCCCTGGGCATCGAGCGCGAGCACGCGGATGTGCGTGTCGTCGCTTTTGAAGAAAAGGGAGTGTTCTCCCGTCGGCGTGACCTTGTAGATCTCGCCGTGATCTCCGGTCGCGACATAAAGATTGCCGGACTTATCGAGAACGAGGTCCCAGATATATTTCGTGCCTGGCGCAAAATACTCGGACGAAGTCCACGAGGGATCGAAGGCAGGCTTCGCCAAGTCTTTTGTCGAATCTTTCGCCGCATCTTTCGCAGCGTCTTTCTCAGAGGTCTTGGTGCCCTTGCGCGCGTCAGTTTTTTCTTGCGGCTTGTGCTCGATCTTGTAGACCTTGCCGTCCGGCGCGGTCGCGGCGTAGATCACGCCGTGGGGTCCGGCCTCGAGGGTCTGTACCTGCAGTTCCTGCGGCTCAAAAATGATGGTGGCGGTGCCGTCGGGTGTGATGCGGTAGACGCGTGCAGGAGAGCCGGTCGCGGCATAGACATTTCCTGATTCGTCGGCGGCCACGGCCCAGATGTAGGTCGATGGCGTCGCATAGAGCAGCTTGAACGAGGGAGCCAGTTCCAAGCCGCCGGCACTACGAATTGCTACTCCCGTAGCCGAGCCCTTGGTGAGGTCTTCGAATTTTGACTGCTCCCAGGTGCGCGTCCCGTCGGCGAAGACGGAAGGAGCCGTGCTGCTCATCGCAAGTATGCAAAGAAGAAAACCGACAAAAATAAAGAGGGGAAGCCTATGCGAACTCTGCAATGTCAAACCTCGATTCAAAATGGCGCGGATTCAAAGCCCCGCCCAAACCAGGGCAGACGCGCCTCACCGCTGACCGGAAGTTTCAGGTTAACACGCAGGGAGGTCGGTCGCGCGCACTGAGCACTTGCGATACTACGCGCAAGACCCTTCCCTGCGCCTCAAAAGCGGCTCCGGTCAGGATGACTCCATCTGGGGCCTGAAGACTTCGGGCGTGTTATCGTAGATTTTTATGCACCCTGCGCGTCAAAAACTGCTGAGCACGCTGGCTCACAAATCGTTTCGGCTGGGAGAATTCAAACTCTCTTCGGGCGGTACCAGCGACTACTACGTTGACTGCCGCACGACCACGCTCGACGCGAAAGGCTCGCGCCTGACCGGGGAGGTTTTCCTCGAAGAGATTCGGCAGCGCGGATGGATGCCTCGGGCCATCGGCGGGCTGACCATGGGGGCGGACCCGATTGTCGTGGCCGTTTCGGTGGTGAGCGGCGAACTCGATGGCTTTCTGGTGCGCAAGGCCGAGAAGCAGCATGGCACGGGACAGCGCATTGAAGGCTTCCGCGAGAAGGGCGCGCGGGTCGTGATTGTGGATGATGTTTGCACGACGGGTGCATCCACCGTGCAGGCGATTGAAGCGGCGCGCGAATTCGGATTCGAAATTGTCGGCGTGATGTGCCTGGTCGAGCGGGAAGAGGCCAAGGGACGTCCGAATGTGGAGAAGGCGGCCGGGGCAGTGCCGTTCGTTTCCATCTTCACTGCGAACGACGTGCGCCAGGAACACATCCTACAGAGCGATGACACCCAGCCCGGCATTTTTGCGGCGGCGGCGTGCGAGGTCTGCGGACGGCCGGCTGTGACGAATAATCCGCGCAACCGCTGCGAGGCGCACCGCCAATGAATCATTCACTTACTAAATCATTCACTTACTAAAGGACCCTGTGCACTTCGTTAACTCCTACGCCGATGCGAACCGTGCCGACGCGTACGCTACGCTTGAGTTCGCCAACACGTATTACCTTGCATACCGTGACCTGCCCAAAATTCTGGCCGATCAGGTAGTCGGGGTGCGGGCGCTTGACTTTGGCTGTGGCACGGGCAGATCAACCAGGTTCCTGCGGAAACTCGGGTTCAATGTGACCGGAGTCGACGTGTCAGAAGACATGCTGCGGATTGCGCGTTCCACGGATCCCACAGGAGATTACCGCCTGGTGACGGGGGACAATTTCGACAAAATGGACGTTGGGGCCTTCGACCTCGTACTCTCCGCTTTCACCTTCGACAACATTCCGGGAGCGATGAAGACGAGAGTCTTTCGCGACCTCGGGAAGCTGCTGGCGCCGGATGGAACCATTGTCAGCCTGGTTTCGTCGCCCGAGATTTATACCCACGAATGGGCCTCATTTACGACCCAGGATTTTCCGGAGAATGCCAACGCGGGCGGCGGCGACGTCGTGCGCATCGTCGTTACCGACCACAAGGATCGGAGGCCTGTGGAAGACATACTCTGCACCGACGAATCGTATCAGGTCGTGTATAGAGAGGCGAGTCTGCAAACGATGCAAGTCTTCAAACCGCTGGCAAAGGGCGACGAGTCATACCCATGGGTGAACGAAACTAAGATCCCTCCCTGGGTGATTTACGTGTTGAGACGAGCGATGTAGCTCCACGGACAGGTATTGAACGCTCCGCTCAAACCACAGAGACCGAAAGCGCGAAACTTTCTATGATTCAGACCCTGGAATGGACCGACAAGGGCGTACGCTTCATCGACCAGACGAAGCTGCCGACGGAGGAAGTGTATGTCACCTGCAAGACGCACGAGCAGGTGGCCGATGTCATCCGCAACATGGTGGTGCGCGGGGCGCCGGCGATCGGCGTTGCTGCCGCCATGGGCATCGCGCTCGGCGCGAATAATTCCAAAGCGGAGTCGACGGGCGACCTGAAGCGCGACCTCGACCAGATCTGCGACCTCATCGGCAAAACCCGGCCGACCGCGGTGAATCTTTTCTGGGCGATTCGGCGCATGCAGGAAAAGTTCGAACGTATCCGCATCCGGCCCATTCCGCAGATCAAGCGAGACCTGATTGAAGAAGCGCAGCGCATGCACGCGGAAGATATCGCGGCCAACCAGGCCATGGGACGCCACGGCGCTACCCTGATGCCGAGCGCGGGCGGAGTGCTCACGCACTGCAACGCCGGTGCGCTGGCCACGGCGGGATACGGCACGGCGCTCGGAGTCATCCGCGCGGCCGTCGAGCAGGGGAAGAAAATTCACGTGTATGCGGACGAGACTCGGCCGTTTCTGCAAGGGTCGCGGCTGACCGCGTGGGAACTGATGAAAGACGGCATTCCGACTACCGTCATCTCCGACAACATGGCCGGCGCGATGATGAAGCAAGGCAAGATTGGAGCGATTGTGGTGGGCGCCGACCGCATCGCAGCCAATGGCGACGTGGCCAATAAGATTGGAACTTATACGGTCGCCATTCTAGCGAAGGAGCACAACATTCCGTTCTATGTGGCCGCGCCGATTTCGACCGTCGATCTGGCTTGTCCCGACGGCAGTGGGATTCCCATTGAGCAGAGGAACGCCCGGGAAGTGACCCACATCGGCGGTAAACAGATGGTTCCCGACGGCGTGGAAGTGGAGAACCCCGCGTTTGATGTGACTCCCGCGAAGTATGTGGCTGCGATCATCACGGAAAAAGGAATCGCACGTGCACCCTACGAAGATTCTTTGCGCAGGCTTGCGGGGCAAGAGGCGGAAGTGCATCCGTAGGACGGCTCTGTCAGGTTGAGCGAAGTTGACAGACCGCGCTTTGATTTTCTTTTTTTAAAGCGTTTCGGCAAACGACCGAAAAGGCCTTTCCCATTGGCGTCTTGGCCCCAACGTAAAGAGATGTAAAGTGTCGAAATTTTCCTCTTTTCGCGCTACTTTTTGTCCGGGCTCGGGTTGATTCTAACGGCCACTGAATCGTGCTAATGTGAGTCTAGAAGACTCAACTCCGCGCCAAGAGCTCAGGGGGATGTTTATGTCGTTACGCAATCATCTGGTTTTGCCCATCATTGTTTCCACACTTGCGGTCCTGGCGGGCTGCGGGGGGAACGGCGTCAGCATTGCCAATCCCGTAGCCCCACCCAATGGTAAGTTCAGCAACAGCAATCTCAGTGGGACATACGTTTTCTCCGTTTCGGGCATCGACCCCAATGGCGCCCCTTATTCGATCCTTGGGACCTTCACGGCTAACGGCAGCGGTGGCAATGGCCAAGGCGGAATCACCGGCGGAACAATTGACATGAATGACGCAGACCTTTCCGCGCCAGTGGCCAATGCTGCCATCGCCAGCAGCAGCACCTACGTGGTCGGAATAGACGGACGAGGACGGGCCACACTCAACACCGCCACACCATTGGGGCGGATCGTCCTTGATTTTGTTCTGGCAGACAGTTTTCACGGACTCATCATCGAATTCGACGGCAACGCCACAGGCAGCGGGACGCTTGATCAGCAGACGGCCGGAGCGGCGCCCTCCGGGTCTTACGCCTTTATCTTTTCCGGAGCCGACGTGAGTAACGGGAGTGCCAATCTGTTTGCCACGATCGGCAATTTCACACTTGGAGCGGGCGGAGCCATCTCCTCCGGCAGCGAAGACTTCAACGATAGCGGCTTTGCCTACGCCGGCCAAACACTGACTGGCAACGTGGTTCTGGGGCCTTCCTCTACACCTGCGACAACCTTGAGCACGGGGCAATTCGGTCCGCAGACCTACGATGTGTATGCCATTGACGCGACCCATTTAAAGTTTATTGAAATGGACGCGGGCGCAACTCTCTCGGGGGATGCTTACTCGCAAACCAGCACCGCTGTGCCTTCTGGCACCTTGGCCTTCACCCTGGCGGGTTCCTTCCCGGGGGCCACCACCTCCTCCGTGGCCGGCGGCTTTATGGTTACTGACGGATCAGGGAACATTACGAATACTTCCAGCGACGACGCCAACAACGGCGGAACGGTGTCTCCGTCTCCGATCGCCTTCACTGGAACTTACACCGCCGGCGGAGCCGGCCGGTTCACACTAGGTCTCGCCAATTTCTCCGATGGTTCAGCGTATGCCGCTTATCCGTCCAGCGGCGGTTTGCTCCTGCTGGAAATCGACGACTCTGGCATCATGGTCGGCGCCGCTTACCCGCAGACCCCGGGCGCCACCTTTGCGGCGTCACAGGGCTATGCTCTAAACCTCTCGGGTACCAATCTGGGAACAACGACAGGCGCCCCGGCGGAAGTGGACGACATCGCCGAGTTCACGGCCAATAGCGGCGGAGCCACCGTCACTGGCGTGGTTGACGAAAACTCCAGCGCGGGTTCGGGCCCGGCCTATGGCGTGGCGCTCAGCGGCACTTACGCCGCCCCAGGTTCGAACGGCCGCGGTCAGATCGCGGCCAACGCCGGCAACACCTCGAACAGCACGCTACTCGGCGGATTTGACCTCACGTTCTATCCGGTGGATGGCACCATCTTCCCCTTTATAGAAACGGACAGCGGCCAGGTCGGGTCCGGGGTATTCGTACTGCAGAATCCCACTGCAGCTGCTCCTGCAATTGCAAAGCCGCACATGTTTGTCGTGCAGCCATTAGTACGGCCGCACGCGGCTCACTGGCAGAAGAAGTAGGCTACGAAACATAGCGTAAAACAAAGGCGCGGACGTCGGCTTTCTTGACGACTGCGCCCTTTGACTTTGCGACTGGGCGGCTTGAACGGTCTCAAGGCTAAATGTGGGAGGGTCTTCGATCCGTTAGACCGGGTCCCGCACACACCGACAAAAAACGCGCACGCGCTCGGAAACTAGCGGCAGCACAGTTTAGCCGGGAGAGGGGTGGGACGCCCGCTCGACAGCCGGCGGGAGGCCGGCGCTACTTCGGAGCTACTTTCCTTTAGGGATTCAGCTTTCTGACGGTCTTATTTTCGCCACTTGCGGGCTGCGCGATCCGATCCACGCGATCACGCGGTAGAGGATCAACACTGCCAGCACCGAGGCATATTCCAGAGGCTTCTTCAAGTCGGCTTTGACCAGCCAGATGTAATGAATCACGCCGACCGTGGCGCTGAAATAAATCAGGCGGTGAAGAGCGAGCCAGCGCTTGCCGCCCAATTTTCGGATCGCCCACTTGGACGAGGTCAGCGCCAGGGGAATCATCAGGGCAAAGGCAGTCATTCCCGCGGTGATGAACCTGCGCTTGGCGATGTCGGCCAGCATTTCGCGGACAGCAAAAAACTTGTCGAGCCAAACGTAGGTCATCAGGTGCAGCGTGCCGTAGAAGAAGGCGAACAGGCCGAGCATTCGCCGCAGACCGATCAGCCAGTATTGCCGAGTCAGTTTCCGTAGGGGCGTAACGGACAACGTGATCAGCAAAAAAGTCAGCGTGCAATCGCCGGTGCTGTGAGTGATCTTCTCAATGGGATTGGCCCCGAGCTGCGCGTGCAAGCCTCTCCATACGAGGCTGGCCAGCGGCGCGAGGCACGCTAGAAAAATCACGGGTTTGAGCCAACGAGGCATGGGAACCGCAAGTGCTTACTGAGAATCGTATGCCAATCTCATAACGAACTGGATTCGCAGGCCTCGGGCTGCCGCAGGGGCTTAAAGCCTGCGTTCTTGGGCGCTGCAAACGGCACCGCTGAAGCCATGCCCTTCCCAAAACATTCTTGCTAAAAGTTCTTCCTTAGATCCATGCCGGTGTACAGGCTGGCGACTTGATCATAGCCATTAAACATCAGGGTCGGGCGCTTGAAAAATTCGCCGAGCCTACGTTCTTTCGCCTGACTCCAGCGCGGATGGTCCACGTTCGGATTCACGTTGGAATAGAAACCGTATTCCTGAGAGTTGGAGATATTCCAGGTATTCAGCGGCTGCTTTTCGGTAAAACGCACGCGCACAATGGCCTTCGCGCTTTTGAAGCCGTACTTCCAGGGCACGACGATGCGGATCGGCGCTCCATCCTGATTGGGCAGGTCCTCGCCGTACATGCCGAAACAGAGCAAGGTGAGTGGATGCATGGCTTCGTCCATGCGAAGGCCTTCCACGTACGGCCATTGCAGGACTTGCCGCTGCTGGCCCGGCATCTGTCCGGGATCGTAGATGGTCGTGAACTCCACAAACTTTGCCTTGCTGGTGGGATTGGCACGCTTGATCAGTTCGCTGAGCGAGAAGCCCACCCAGGGGACGACAATCGACCATCCTTCCACGCAGCGAAGGCGATAGATGCGCTCCTCGGGAGGAGCCATCTTGAGGATCGAGTCCACATCGAGTTCCTGCTTTTTGGCTACCTGGCCATCGATCTTCACCTTCCACGGGCGCGTGCGGAAATCTTTGGCGAGTTTTGCGGGTCCGTCCTTGTCGGTGGAAAACTCGTAATAGTTGTTGTAGTTGGTGACGTCTTTATAGGGAGTGATGGTCTCCGTGGTGCTGAACGGGCTCTTCTGGATGCCGTCAATTTTGTTTCCGGCCAGCGCAGTAGTCGAGGGCGAAACCATCTCGCGCAGTCCCAAGCCCGTGGCCGCCGCGGCTCCCGCGATCGCCGCCCCCGCCAGAAACCTGCGGCGGTTCAGATACAAACTCCGGGGAGTAATTTCCGACGAACGAATGTCTTCCGCTTTCTTGATGAGCATATGAACCCCTGTTCCTACTATTATCCGTCGCAGACGGATTCGCCCAACCTTTATCTTTCACCAGATAGGACGCTAAGGTTAGAAAAAAGTTTCAAATCGACAGAAACCGATTCAGGGTGGATAGGATGTTCAGAGCTGGAGCCGACTAGCCCAACAATTCCCTTACCTTCCGCGACAGGTTCTGTAGGGTGAAAGGTTTCTGCAAGAACGCGGCCCCGCTCTCAATGGTGCCGTCACTGACAATCGCGTCCTCGGTATATCCGGAGAGATAAAGCACCTTGGTTTCCGGTCGTGTCTGCGCGAGTTGCTTGACCAATTCGCGGCCGCCCATCCCAGGCATAACCACATCGGTGATGACAAGGTCGATCTTGCCGTCGTGCTGAGCGGCGGCGGCCATGCCGGATTCGCCATTTTCCGCTTCCATCACCCGGTAGCCCTTTGCCGCGAGCGTTTCGCGCACCAGTTGACGGACTGATTCTTCGTCTTCCACCAATAACACGGTCTCGGTGCCTCCTACGGCTGCGTGCGGCACGGGAGCGGTGTGCTTCTCGGCGACGCCTTCGATGCGAGGCAGATAAATTTGGAACGTGGTGCCGCGTCCTTCCTCGCTCTGCACCATTACGTATCCACCGCTCTGCTTGACGATGCCGTACACGGTCGACAGCCCAAGTCCTGTTCCCTTACCTTTCTCCTTTGTCGTAAAGAACGGCTCAAAGATTCGCGACTGCGTTTCTTTGTCCATCCCCATGCCCGTGTCGCTGACCGAAAGCATGACGTAGTGGCCGGGACGGATGAAGGTCGGCCCGCGACGATGGCTCTCATCCACGACCATGTTCTCCGTTTGGATGGTGAGCGTTCCCCCGCTGGGCATCGCGTCCTTGGCATTCACTACCAGATTCATCAACACCTGTTCTAACTGTCCGGCGTCGGCGCGCGTGTGAGCGGCCTCGGGAGTCAGGCTGGTGATGAACTCCACATTTTCGCCAATCAGAGGCCGGAGCAAGCGCTCCATGTCCGCGACAATCGCGTTTACGTCGACGACTTTCAGTTCCAGTAACTGTTTGCGGCTAAAAGCCAGCAGCTGTCGGGTCAAGGTGGTGGCGCGGTCTGAGGCTTGCTGGATGGCCAGCGCTTTCTCACGGAGCGCATGGTCCGGTTCCAGTTCTGCCAGCACGACTTCCGCGTAGCCGCTAATCACCATGAGCAGATTGTTAAAGTCGTGCGCCACACCTCCGGCGAGTCGTCCTACGGCTTCCATTTTCTGCGCCTGGCGGAACTGATCCTCCAGCACGCGGCGGTCCGTGACGTCCTCGGCAATCGCCTCCAACACATCAGCAGGCTCGTCCGCGCTGCTCACCGCGCGGCCGCTGATGCGCACGGTAATGGCCTTGCCGTCATTGCGCTTCCACTTCACTTCGATTCCATCCAAACGTCCGGTGCGCCGGAATTCTTCGATCAACCGCGTGTGCTCTTCGGTGTGCGCGAACACATCTTTCGTGGGATCGAGCAATAGCACTTCTTCCGGCGATACATATCCCAGCATCGTGATCAGTGCGGGATTCACGTCCAGGAATCTTCCTTCCAGACTCGAACGGTAGATCCCGTACACCGAGCTCTGCACCAGAGAGCGGTAGCGCGCCTCGGAGCGGCGCAGCGCCTGCTCATTTTTCTTGATCTCCACCGCGCTGGCCAGTTGCCGCGCCACGAAGGTCAGAATTTCTTTGTCGCGCTCGCCATAGCGGATGTTCTTCGAGTACGTCTGGACTACCAAAGCCCCAAACGTATGACTGTTGACTCTCAGCGGAACGCCCATCCAGTCGAGGGAGCGCGACCCATTGCGGGCGACCTCGCCGCGTTCTTCCATGGCCTGCAGCACTTCGGGCGTGGCCAGCAGCGGTTGTCCCACGCGAATGAGATAGTCAGTGAGCCCGCGACCCAATTTCTTCGGAGGCGGCGCGGTGTCCTGCTCATCGACAAAATAAGGAAAGGTGAGCAGGTCGGAGGCCGGGTCATAAAGCGCGATGTAGAAGTTCCGCGCGTACATCAACTCATCCACGATGCCGTGTACAGCAGCGAAGAACTGTTGCAGATCGTGAGCGCTGCTGCTCTTCTCGGCGACTCGGTAGAGTGCCGAACTCAGCGCCTCCACCCGCCTGCGATCAGAAATATCGTGGTAGCCGGCGTAGAAGCCCGCCATCTTCCCATCCAGCAGCAGGGGCGCGCACGACATAGAAACATCGAGCAGGGTTCCATCTTTCTTTCTGCGCTGCGTTTCCAGGGTGATGCGCTGGCCTTTCGCGAGGGCCTCGGTCACCCATCGCGATTCCGCCAGCCGGTCCGGAGGCACCACGAGATTCTCCAGGGGCTGTCCCACCACCTCAGCAGCTTAGTACTCGAACATGCGCCCGAAGGTTTCATTCGCCAGAAGCACACGATGGCTGCTATCCGCGATGCTCAATCCGTCGGGCGATGCCTGAAATATCTGTTCCAGAAACTGCAACCGGATCTCGGCGCTCTGTTGATTTTTCTTATGAGGTGCGGGCGGAGGCAGAGGGCAAGAGTTTTCGGAGCACGCCCCGTTGGTGGGCGAGGCGCCGTTTCCAGGCTGGACGTTTCCAGGCTGGACAAAGGCAGGCGGAGCTCCGCTCTCCAGCGCTTTCTTCAGCCGGCTAGCGTGGGCGAGGTCCGCCCGTCCTGATTGGGTGACACGTTCACCCATCCGCGAATTCCCCCTCTGAATGCGCAGTCCAAGGGGATGGTAGAACGCGGAGTACAGGGTCGAAAGGTTACGGGGGTAATCCCAAGATGAGAGAGTCCAAAACGGGCGCTATCCCGCAGCCTTTCGTAAGGTGGATCGGTCGAAATTCGAAGCATTCGGGTTACTTTGGTGAGTCGCCGGGATCGCTTGCGCCAACTTGCCGTGGCACAATGGCCACACTGATCTCACGCCCGTACAACCGGGAATCTCAGCAGTGTAGCCCGGTGCGGGGGAATACTTAAGACGGAGTTTGCGGATGGACTATCAAGGGGCGGGGTTTGTGAGTTTTCCTGTGCGCGCTGCGCTATTTCTGCTGCTTTTCACGATTGCAGTCGCACTCTCCACTACAACGGCAGAGACTCCTGGCGTAACCGAAAACAGCGTTCTGATTGGATCGTGCTCAGCGCTCGATGGCCCAGCGCGCTTCCTGGGAAACCAGACGGTGCTGGGGGCGACGACTTACCTTCATTCCGTCAATGACGAAGGCGGGGTGTTTGGCCGCAAAGTGCAACTGCTGGCCTTCGATGACGGCTACGATCCGGACAAGGCCCCGGCATGTTTCAAGCGAATGACCAAAGAAGGCGTGTTCGCGCTGGGCTTTTTTGTCGGCACGCCTACTGCGAAGGTCTACGTGCCCATGGCGCAAGAGGAAAAGATCCCGGTGGTGGGTCTTTTTACCGGAGCGCAGATGCTCTACGAGCCGCTCAAGCGTTATGTCATCAATGTACGCGCTTCCTATTACGATGAGACGCGGGAACAGGTCGACAAACTCTGGGACGTAAATGTCCGCAAGATCGGCGTGATTTATCAGGACGACGCGTTTGGTAAGACCGTGCTCGACGGAGTGAAGTTAGCGCTGCAGAAACATAACTCCGCTCCGGTGGCACTAGGGACGTTCCCGCGCAACACGCTTGATGTGGATGACGGGATGAAGAGCGTGATGGCGGCGCGTCCGCAGGCGGTAGTGATAGTGGGACCGTATGCCCCGGTGGCGGCCATCGCAAAGAAGGCGCACGCCGCAGGCTGGCGACCGCAGTTTCTGACGGTTTCTTTTGTGGGGACGGAGGAATTTATCAAGGAGGCCGGGCCCGACGCCGAGGGCACGATTATTACGCAAGTGGTTCCTCCTTATGATCGGACCGATTACCCGACAGTTGCGCTTTATCGCAAGTATCTGGCGAAATATTATCCGGATGCGACGCCGAGCTTTGTGAGCCTCGAAGGTTTCGTGGACGCGATGGTCGTGGTTGAGGGATTGAAGCGCACGGGAAAAGAAGTGACACGAGAAAAGTTCATTACTGCCATTGAGTCGATCCACGAAATGAACATTGGTCTGGGATCGAAGCTAATACTCGCGTATGGTCCCACCGACCATAAGGGCTTCGATAACGTCTATCCGACGGTAGTGAAAAACGGCCAACCTGCGCTGCTGACGAACTGGTCGGCAGTAGGCAAGTAAGCGCCTAGCGGCGAATTCAATTGTCTTGCAAGCTGCACCGGCCGGCCGGACATGGACCCGCCTGCTAATTTTGTAAACCCGCCTCAAGCGAAGAAGTTGTGCGGCAATTCGTCGCAACGGCGGTTTGTCTTGTAGTGCCGCAGATGCATCTCGCTTCAATCCCTCCGCATCGAATGAATTAACCAGATGGTTAATTCGTAAACTTTTGTCAGTGGGTCGGAGGTGACCTTTATGGCAGTGGCAATAAGAAAGACGAGCATAGTAAAAGCGGCGGGCGCTCTGCTGGCGGCGGGGCTCCTGAGCGCAACGCTGATGGCCGAGACGGGCGCGGCCGCGCGATACGACAACCAAATTCAGACCACAGTGACGCAGAAACTCGTAGCCAAAAGCGAGTTCAGCAACGTGAAGGCGAGCACGCAAGACGGCATCGTGACCCTTAGCGGCACGGTTGATCTCTATCAGAGCAAACTGGACGCCGCGAGGCTGGCGCGCAAGGCCGGGCACACGCAGGGCGTGCGTAACCTGCTGACCGTGGCTGGTCCGAATGTGCCGGACGCACAACTGGAACTGAAACTGGCTAAGAAGTTGCGTTACGTGCGCGTCGGCTATGACAACACGTTCGACTACTTCGCACTGGGAGTGAAGGATGGAGTTGTGACCGTCGAAGGTCAGGATCGAACTGGCCTTGGCCGCGAGGAAGCTCTCGCCGATATTGCGACCATGCCCGGAGTGAAGGACGTGATTGACAACGTTTCGCTCGAGCCGGTTTCGCAGTTCGACGACGGGCTGCGTTTGCGGGCGATGCGGGTCATTTACAGTGACTCAGTATTGAGCAAGTACGCGATGGACCCAGCGCGTCCGATTCGTATTATTGTGACCAACGGGCACGTGACGTTGTATGGTTCGGTCGACAACAGAATGGACAAGGAGGTTGCCGGAATCAGAGCCAACCAACTCTTCGGCGCCTTCAGCGTGGACAACAAGCTGCAGGTGGAAGGGAAGTCGGGTCAGCAGGGATTGTAAGGTTGTTGTAGCGGTGACAAAGAGGGCGCGGCGAGGAGCCTCGCCTTTTCTCATTTCGGTGGCGTGTGCTCGAAAGGCAGCTTGGTGTGGCGTACCTTCTCCACTTCTACGACCAGAGCAACACGACCTTCCGGAGTGCGAAACGGGAAAGGCTTCCCTGTGTATTTGTGCGAGATCGGATCCATCGTCTTCAGTTGGGGATCGAGGCGGCGCTCCACCACGCGGCCGCGGATTTGAACTTCTTCGTAGGGATTGGTGAAGTCGACAATCGACAAGGCCACTCGCGGATCGCGGCGTGTGTTTTTGGCTTTGAGCGAGCCTTCGCCGGTGCAGATCACAATGTGCTCTCCCTCTCGCCCAACCCATACAGGCACGGACTGCGGAGATCCATCAGGCATGAGTGTGGCCAGGTGAGCGAAGTTGGGACGATCGATGAGTTGCTTCACTTCTGGTGAGAGAGCGATCGGCATGGCGACTCCTTTCCCCTTAGAACTCAGGGCAAGCGGTTGATCAGCGACGCAACGTATCCAGCGCCGAAACCATTATCAATGTTGACCACGCTGACGTTTGAGGCGCAGGAGTTCAGCATGCCGAGCAGCGCGGCCATTCCTTTGAAAGACGCGCCATATCCGATGCTGGTGGGCACCGCGATGACGGGAACGCCGACGAGGCCGCCGACGACGCTAGGCAAAGCGCCTTCCATTCCGGCGCAGACGATGACGACGCGGGCCTTGGTGAGGGCTTCGCGGTTGGCCAGCAAGCGATGGATGCCGGCGACTCCGACGTCGTAGAAATGCTCCACTTCGTTGCCCATAATTTCGGCGGTGACGACGGCCTCTTCGGCTATCGGGATGTCGCTGGTTCCGGCGGACACTACAGCGACGATGCCCTTGCCGTATTTCTTCGGATCGCGCTGCAGAACGATGGCACGGGCGAGGTCGCGATATTCGGCAGCACGAACTTTTTTCTTGACCGCGGCAAATTGCTTTTCGCTGGCGCGAGTGGCCAGGATGTTGCCTCCGTGTTCGGCAAGCCGAGCAAAGATTCCCGCGACCTGTGCCGGGGTCTTGCCTTCTCCCAGGATGACTTCGGGCATGCCGGCGCGCAGTGCGCGATGATGATCGACTTTGGCGAAGCCGAGATCCTCAAAGGGCAGATGGCGCAGGCGAGCGACCGCCTCGTCGGGCGTGAGTTTGCCTCTGCGGACTTGTTCGAAAAGCTTGCGGATAGATTCGGCGTTCAAAAAGCACTCAGCCTTCGGCAGTCAGCATTTCAACCGGGCTGAAGTCTAGATTAGCATCTTGCGAAATAGCTCGAGGTCAGGGACGGGCCGAGCGCGACATTGAACTGGAGAATGCGCGAAGTTTGGCGATCACGGTGGCGCAAACTTTGCGGGCCAGGCCGGGTTCATCGAGATGGGCCAGGAAGAGACGGCGGAGGCCGCTGGGCGCAACTTTGCCGGCAAGATAGGCGTCATAGATCTGGCTTCCGATGCGGTAGCCGAGGTCCTGTGCGGCTGACTTGCACTTGCCCTTGTCCATACGAATGGCGGCCTGCGCCAGTCTTTCGCAGGCTGTGCGGGAAACCGGCGATGAGTCCTCCGGGACGGGCCGAGAGGGACAGAGCACCCGCGAGCCGAAATAGGCTACTGCGTTCTCGATCACGCCAGCGTAGAAGTCGTCGATCGGGTTGTTGTGGTTGCCGTCTCCGTTTCCGACAGCGTTGCCATTGAGCCGCTGCGGCAAACCCTGACAGGCCTGATGCAAAAAACGGGTGGCGTCTTCAGCCGCGTGGATCATCTGGAATTCGCGAACGTAAAATGCATTCACCTGCGGCAAGTACGCGCTGCCACGATCTTCAACCCTGGTGAGCATGGCATCGCGTTCTGCTTCGCCGATGCCTTTGCGCGACAGCAGGCGGCGCAGCATGGCGTCAGACGGGCCGCCATAGATCTCCGGCAGCATGTCGACCAGAAATTTTGGCTGCGTTCCGTTGTGTGGCGAGTAGTGGTTGATCTCGAGAAAACGGACCAGACTGTCGATCAGGTTGTAGATGGTGGGCGCAAAGTCTGGACCATCGTCGCAGCGGCTCCACTGATCGAGAAAGAGACGGTAGCTTTCGTATTTCTCGAGCGGGGTGGCATTGAAGACGCAAAGGACATCGTCGTTGACTCGAACGGCCTCCACTTTGTGAGCGCGCTCTCCGGCGGCGCGCCAGTAAAGCGCGTCGATGTTCTGCAATACCGTGATGATCTTTGCGCCGGGCATAAACTGATGCAGGTCGCGAGGCAAATGTCCGGGAGCGAGGTGCGACTCGCCGAACAAGACGAAGATCACGGCGTCGGGATGGCGCACGCGAGTTTCGGCAATCTTGGCAGCGGCGTGACGATCGCGGGCGCCGATCTTGCGCAGATCTTCCCGCGGCATGCAGTCAAGGCCGTAGAGCGCGTCGGCGTGATCGCGCGCCGTGACCAGTAAATTGAAAAAAGGGGGCCAGTCATATCCCCAATCGAGGTCGAAGCGAATGCGCTGGCGAAGTTCGTTTTCGTCAATTTCGCGGCACCACCACTCATCGAGGATGTGCTGGTCGCGGGCATAAATGGTTTCCACCCCAAGCACCACGGGACGGTCGCCGGCCAGCGCGCGCTGCTCGATCAGCGATGCGGCATGGCGCTGCGCGGCGGGCAGCGCGTGGTAGTCGCCGACAAGTACCACGTCGGCGGAGTGCAATGCACTTTGAATTTGTCCGGAGTCGAGGAGCGAATCGTAGCTGCGAAAAGCCTGGTTGAACTCACGCAGGTATTTGCGGCGGTGGTGCGAATCCTGGGCGCGGATCTCGCGCTCCACTCCCGCCAGCGCGTGCAACTGGGCTGCGCTGCGGCGGGATCGAAGATTGGCGGTCGAAGACATGATCAGCTTCTAGCTCTTGGCTTTTGGCCCGTTCATCTTGACTTCGGGTTCACTGACTCCCTATGCTCCGTTGTCGGGGCGACTCCGATTGCCTCGCCCGGAGGCCTTTTGCCTAACCACCTGCCGCAGAATCTGACCATCGCCACCACGGGGGCCAGCGGGGCCATTTTTCTACGGCACTTGCTGCTTGCCATCGAAGGCGAACAGCGCGTGGAGACGGTAAACTTCATCGCGTCCGACAGCGCGCTGCGAGTCATGGCCGAAGAGTTGGGCCTGAAGGGCCGGTCTAACCTTGTCGGCCAAATTCTCAGTTCTTCTTCTGGCCGATCTGGCAGCCACTCTTCGCGCAAAATCAAAGTTCAATCGAACGCTGACATTGGGGCGAACGTGGCCAGCGGTTCTTATCCCGCCGACGCCATGATCGTGATTCCATGCAGCGTAGGCACTCTGGCCCGTATCGCAAACGGCATTGCCTCGCATCTGATCGAGCGCGCGGCTGACGTCACTCTCAAAGAGAAGCGACCGCTGGTGCTGTGCGTGCGCGAGACGCCGCTCAATAAAATCCACATCCGCAACATGTACCGGGCCGCCGACGCCGGAGCCACCGTCTTCCCGCTGATTCCGGCGTTCTATTACGGTCCTGCTTCCTTAGATGAGATGGCGCGTGAATTTGCCTATCGCGTGCTGGCTCATCTGGGCCTTCCACAGCCGGATGCCTTTCGCTGGAAAGGCTGATGGATCAACAGCTTGGCAGCCTCGGGAAAAATTCTTTTCCACCTCAGTAATATCGGCGGCGGAAGCCTAGGAATTCAGTGTAGAGAGCCAAAGGTGCAGGTGGCAGATACCCGCCGGACATGTACGGGCGGGGGAAAAACTCCTCTCCTTTCACGAGTGCCGCGATTTCCAAAGCCGCTATCTCGATTCAATGGCGTAGAATGCGGCCAATTCCAGGTAGGTGAGTTCATGTTCAGACGATCACGGATGGGGTACGTCGCAGTGCTGCTTCTTGCGATTTCGGCCCGCGCGGCCGACGATCGCAATCCTCTAGCGGGCGATGCCAAGGCGGCGAAGGCTGGGGAGTATGAGTTCCGCATCAACTGCGCGCTGTGTCACGGACTGGGCGCGCACGGCGGAGGGCGCGGTCCGGATCTGACGCGGGCGCAGAAGAAGCATGTGCACACCGACGCGGAGATGTTTCAGGTCATCAGCAACGGCATTCCCGGAACTGCGATGCCGGCCAACGGGACCAACGGGCAGGGCGTCGGGATGACCGATGCGGAGATCTGGCAGATCATCACCTACATTCGCAGCCAGGAGGTGAAGGCTCCGACTCATCCGGCGGGCAACGCTGCTCACGGCAAGGAGCTGTTTTATGGCGACGCGAACTGCTCCCTGTGCCACATGATTGAGGGTAAGGGAGGACGGCTCGGGCCAGAGCTGACGGGAGTGGGCGGATCACGCACGCGTGCAGCGATCATCGATTCGGTGCGCGATCCCAGCCGGAGGCTGGCCGCAGGATTGACCGAGGCGACCAAAGAATTTCCCCAGGAGTACGAGAGCGTCACCGTGGTTACGGCTGAGGGAGCGGAAATTAAGGGAGTGACGCTGAATGAAGACAGCTTCAGCGTGCAGATCATGGACACCAGCGAGCAGATTCATCTGCTGGAGAAAGACAAGCTACGATCGTTTCAGAAAAGCCGGCAGTCGACGATGCCCAAATATGGCGCCGACATTTTGAGCGATAAGGATCTTGAGGACATCGTGGCCTACCTGGTCAGCGTGGGGGCGAAATGAAGCGGCGAGGTTGCATCGAATCTTGCGAGAGGCCGGTACGACCGTGGCAGAGCGGCCCTTTCAGGGCCGCGTTTCTTAGCGGCGCGTTGAAGGCCTTCAGACCCTGTGCAGCCCAGGGGCTAAAGCCCAACAAGATAACAACACCTCAACGCGGCGTTGAAGCGCCGCTCTTCCACGAACTCCGCAGAGCGTGTGTCGTCGGAGCTATTCTCGTCGCCATTATCATCCCCGCTTATTCCCAGATCACGTTCGAACGTCTGGTCAATTCCGCGAACGAGCCGCAGAATTGGATGACTTACTCGGGCGATTACTCCGGGAAGCGGTTCAGCCGGCTCGATCAGATCAACATCGCGAATGCGCGCACGATGGTGGCGAAATGGGTCTATCAAACAGGAGCTACCGGAAAGCTTGAGACTTCGCCTCTGGAAGTGGACGGGATTCTTTACGCCACGGCGCAGGATGACCGCGCGTTCGCGCTCGATGCGCGCACCGGGCGTCCCATATGGATGTACCAGCGGCAATTGCCCGGGGACATTCGTCCGTGCTGCGGGCGGGTAAATCGCGGGCTGGCGATTTTGGGCGACAAAGTTTTTCTAGGGACGCTCGATGCGCATGTGATCGCTCTCGACGCGAAGACAGGAAACGTCGTCTGGGACGTGGTCGCGGCGGACTATCGCACCGGGCACAGCTTCACGGTGGCGCCGCTGGCGGTGAAGAACGCAATCGTGATCGGCATTTCAGGCGGCGAGTACGGAGTGCGCGGATTCATTGATGCCTACGATGCGGCGACCGGCGAGCGCAAGTGGCGGTTCTATACCGTTCCGGGGCCGGGCGAGCCCGGGCATGAAAGTTGGCAGGGCGATTCGTGGAAAGTAGGCGGCGCTCCGGCATGGAATACGGGAACGTACGACCCGGTCACGAATCAGATTTTCTGGCCGACAGGAAATCCTTCGCCGTCGAATCGTGGCGAGGGCCGGGCGGGCGACAACCTCTACAGCAATTCCCTGCTGGCACTGAATGCCGACACGGGCAAGATGAATTGGTATTTCCAGTTCACCAAGCACGACGAGCATGACTGGGACGCGACGCAGGTTCCGGTGATGATCGACGCCAGCGGCAAGCATCTGATCGCGCAGGCGGACCGCAATGGATTTTTCTATGTGATCGATCGCAGCAGCGGCAAACTGCTCTCGGCAACCGCATACGGCAAGACCACGTGGAGCGATTCCAAAGATCACGAAGGCCGTCCCGTGGCAAATGACCAAGCTTCGCCAACGCTGGAGGGGCGTACCGTGTGTCCAGGCGCGCTGGGAACAACCAACTTCATGGCTCCGACGTACGATCCGCAGACGTCGCTGTTCTATGTGACGGCGCGCGATCAATGTGACGTTTTCAGCACGGCTCCGCAACCTTACGAGGCGGGCCACGCGTTTTACGGCAGCGCCTATTTTCCCTCGGAGGAGGCCGAGCCCTATCGCGGATTTCTGAAGGCGATCGATCCCGCGACCGGGCAGGTGAAGTGGAAGTTTGAGCACACGTCGCCGACCTGGTCGGGAGTGCTCTCGACGGCCGGCGGACTGGTGTTCACCGGCGATGCGGAAGGAAATTTTATTGCTTTCGACGCGGCCTCGGGCAAACCCGTGTGGCACTTCCAGATGGGCGGCGCGGTCTATGCCGCTCCTATGGCGTTTGCGGTCGACGGCAAGGAATACGTGGCGATTGCCGCGGGCAGCGCGGTCTATGCCTTCGGGCTGCCTTGAGAACAGAAGCTAGACACGCAGTCTCCGGCGTACTGCGCCGGCCAGGAGTACCACTCCCGTCCCCAGCAAACCCAGAGTGCCGAACTCTGGAACAGTCGTGGTGCCGCTACTACAACCGCCTCCGATAACGTTGTTATCCAACGTCACTGCACCATTGATCGCCAAGGCGCTTCCGCAACCGATGCTGGCGCCGGTGTTCAGGGTAATGCTGGTCAGCGCGAGAATATTCCCTTCGAACGCCGTCGCTGTACCGAGAGTCGCGGAGCTGCCAACCTGCCAATACACGTTCGAGTCCGCCAGACTATTGCTGAAAATGACCGATGAGGCGCTCGCCGTCGTAAGCGTACTGCCGATCTGAAAAACGAACACTGCGTTGGGATTGCCTAGAGGGTTGAGAGTAAGTGCCCCAGTCAGCTGAGCCGAGTTGGCAAAGAAATATACTCCCGGCGTGAGAGTCATTCCACCCAAGTTCTTTCCGGTCAGAGTGGCCGAGGGCGACAGGCCCATGGCCGAGTTGTAAGCCGTGGTCAGATCAGACTGAGCCGTCTGCGCGACCGCGTCCCCTGCATGGATCGCTCCTCCGACGACGATTCCCGGGGGAAATCCTGTTACGGCGATACCCGGCCAGACGCCAACATTTCCTGTGAGTACGCTAGAGCCAGTGTTGGTTACGGTCGAGCCCGCCAGCACCCCATAGCCGCTGGCAGTACCTAGATTTACCGAGTTGTCCGAATTGGCAAAAGCGCTGAGTACCAACAAGGGGAGCAGTAAGAACGAGAGGGCTAACGGACGAAGGCGGCGGGATTTCATATCGTTTCCTATCCTTCTAAGTCTTTTGCCAAGGAGCCTCGTGGCATTGTTAGCCACCGTTCCGTTTACGAAAGAAGGTGGCGCGCCGATCGTGCTGGCTGCGCCACGTGAGACGGAAGATATAGGGAGGCGATGCGTTTCTTTCGCTTCTCTTCCGAGCAAATTTATAATTGTCCCCTCTTCGCGGTCTGTGCAAAATTGCTCAGTTTATGAAATTAATCCTGAACCGTGCCCGCGATTGCGCCGAACGATTCGGGTTGCTTCTGTCGCGCGGCACGCCAAATCCGGCTCCGGAACCCAGTCTGCCACCCCAAAAAGTCGGGTTGGGCGTATGTTGTTAGCAAGTTAAAACGTCCGCTTTTCGTAGCAAGTGTAATGTCCGGTTTTGGTTAATCTCCCGCCGCCGCCGAGGCGGTGGGAAAGTGGGAATCCCGCGCACTTTGCGGGATTTCCACGCGGGGTGGGAAAGTCGGCTTTTGGACTTTTCCACCCCGCGTCTTTTCCACGGCCTTGCCGGCCGCCAGTTTTGGGTTGAGGATCGGACCGCCGCGCTCGTCGTAGCGACCGAAGGCGTGCGGCCCATAGCTGAGGCTCAAGGTTCCATCCAGGTGTTGGTGCACGATCACGGTGCATCCCGCCAGCGTGCCCCGCCAACGCACCGGTTCGATCTGCAACGTTAGGTTCTGAAAGCTGACCGTGTTGTCCCGGTTCACCGTGCGCTCGAATTGCAACGAAAAAATGCGCTCCAAATCCTTTGCTCGGCAGGGCATAAAGGCGCTCCCCGGTTGCGCGCTGGCGACTTGGAAGCGGCGATTGAACTCTCCGATGTAATGCTCGCGCAGAAAGGCATTCGCCGCCTCCACCGTCCCGATCCCATGCAGCCGCAGTTCCTGCGGCAACCGGCCCTGCCAGGTGCCAAAGCTGCGTTCGCTCCGTCCCCGCGCCTGCGGTGAGTAGGCGGGAATCATCCGCACTCCCAACTCGCGCATGGCACGCCCCACCTGCGTGAGGCGGTGCCGATCCACCGCTTCTCCCGCCTTCGGCGTCAGCCAGAAATGGCTGCCGCGATCGCTGTACAAGGCGCAGAACACACCCTTGTGCTCGACCACTTCTTTCAGCCCCGCCAGCACCGTCGCTGTCGCTTCTTCTTCCACCAACTGCGCGTAGTAGATCTCGCTGTTGGCATCGTCCAGGATGACCAGCAAGTCGTGCCAGCGTTCATCCTGAAACCAGCGATGCTCGCTGCCGTCGATGTGCAGCAGCATCCCGGGCAACGGACGTCGCGGACGCAACTTGCGATGCACCCCGCGCTTGCGCCCCTTGGCCACCATCCCCGCTCCTTGCAGCAGCCCTTTCACCCAGCTGTAGCTGATCTCGACCTGATACTCTGCCTGCAACTTCTCGTGAAAGTGCCGCACGTTCAGATCGAAATACTTCTCCCGATACAGCCCCAACACTTTCTCCACCACCGCCAGCGGTACTTTCTTGGGCGACGGTTTCCCCCGCCGCCGGTCAAACAACCCCCGGAAACCGAACTCTTCATACCGTTCATGCCAGCGCCGCATCTGTCGGTCGCTGATCCCTATGATCTCGGCCGCTTGCCACCACGTGATCTTCTTCGCCATCGCCCGCAAAATCACTTCCTGTACCTTCATCGCTCGCTCCACTGCGGCCTGCTTGTAAGACACCATGCCTTCCATGGTCTCCTACCCTCGCCGCCTGCAAAGCGGACACATCACTTGCTATCTCAACCGGACATATCATGTGCTAACGACAAGTCCTAGTGCTGTATCTGGAGCGCCCCCGAGCGAAGAGCTGGGAGTTGAGTCGCTGTGTAGGGGCGCTTCAGATACAGCGACTTGAAGGAAGCCGCCCAGGGGACTATGGGATTTGTATCCCGATGAGCCGGTCGTTGTTGTTTGCGAGATGGTGCTTGCTGTCGGTGCGCTTCCGTTTCAGTTGCTGGTGGCAGAGAGAATGGTCGTGGGGCGACACCTCAGAGAGTCTGGAGCGCGCCACCATACAGCATTCTGAGGAGTGGGAGACACAGAACCAGTGTGCGCGCCGAAGCACGAGCGAGATTCGAGGCTGGAGATGTGGATTCATGAGGCACACCGGCTGAGATGAGGGGGAGATCGGAGGAGAAGTTGCGCGGCGGAGAGGCGCTCGACAACCTGCATGGTTCCGCCGCAGAGCGGACAGTTCCATGTTGAGTGAGCGGGGAGCGTGGTCAGCGAAGCGGCACATACTGCCAGCTGATCGGATGGCTGGAGCAACCGCAAACAAAGCGGAAAGAGTTCTGCTCGCCGCCGGTTGGCGAGGAAGCCGAAGTTGCGGATGCGCATAAAACCGCGAGGCAGCAGGTGCAGCAGGAAGCGGCGCAGGAACTCATCGACAGTCAGAGTCATGATCCTCTTCTTGTTGCCGTGAGCGGAATCGCGCCAACGGAAGGTAACATTGCCCTCGGCCAGAGAGACGAGTCTGCTGTTGGAAATGGCGACACGATGGGTGTAGGCACCGAGATAGCGCAGCACATGTTCCGGCCCGCCGAAAGGCCGCTTGGAGTAGACGACCCAATCGTGACGGAACAGTACCCGCAGCCACGAGGCGAAGGCACGCGGTTCCGCGAGCGGTAAGAGACGTCCGTGGAACTGGAGTGCGCCGGCATGAAAGGCGGTCTTGAGTCCGGCGACAAACTTGCCGCGGAAGACACGGCCGAGCACTTTGACGGGAAGGAAGAAGGATCGGCGCGATGAGATCCAGCGGGAATGGTCCGGAGCGAGACCGCCGGCGGCCAGCACGCAGTGGACATGGGGATGATGCTGTAGTCGCTGGTCCCAGGTATGGAGCACGCTGAAGAAACCGATCTCGGCTCCCAGGTGGCGTGGATCGCGGGCGATCTCCAGCAGAGTTGCAGCACTGGCGCGAAACAGCAGGTTGTAGATCGGCCGTTTATTCTGCAAGGCCAGCGGAGCGAGTTCCCGTGGCAGGGTGAAGACGACGTGCACATAGCGGGTGGGTAGCAACTCCCGCTCCCGCGCCTGGAGCCAGCGCAGGCGGGCGTTGCCCTGACACTTGGGGCAGTGCCGGTTTCTGCACGAGTTGTAAGAGATGGCAGAATGTCCGCAGTCCGAGCACTGATCGCGATGTCCACCCAGCGCGGCGGTGCGGCAACGAGCAATGGCCAGCAAAATCTTCTGATGCTGCCAAGTGATCCAGCGGCGACTGCGCTCAACAAACGACTGACCCGCACAGCGAACGATGTCGGCCACCTCCAGAGGAGGCCGGTTCATGCGCTCTGTGTCGGCTCTCCTTCTCCTCGGATGGGGAGTGCATCCAGCGGACTGCCGGTGGCGCTGAGATGGCGCCGGGAGAGATGCAGGTAGATCGTCGTTTCCTCCAAGTCGCGATGCCCCAGCAGCATCTGGATGGTGCGCAGGTCGGCACCGGCTTCGAGCAGATGCGTGGCAAAGCAGTGGCGCAGGGTATGGGGATGGATGTGCTTGTGTTCAAGGCCGGCGCGATCGGCGGCCTGCTGACAGGCGCTCCAGAGAACCTTGGTGGAGACAGGATGCCTCGCCGTATGCCATCGATTGCCGGGAAACAGCCAGTCGGTGGGCTTGCGCCGAAGCCCGCGCCAGTAGATGCGCAATGCATCGAGCAGCTTGGGACTGAGCATGACATCGCGGTCCTTGCGTCCCTTGCCGCCCCGGATATGAATGACCATCCGTTGGCTGTCGATGTCGCTGATCTTCAGATGGGCCACTTCTGCGCGACGTGCGCCGGTGGCATAGAGGGTCATCAGCAGGATGCGATGAAACGGAAACTCTGCCGCGTCGATTAGACGTGCGACTTCTTCCGGGCTCAGCACCTGCGGCAAGTGCAAAACCTTCTTCGGATACGGCGTTTCGGCAACGCTCCAGCCGCGCTTCAACACCTGTACATAGAAGAAGCGCAAAGCGGCCAAGCGCTGCGTTACGGTGTTCGGGGCCAGCTTCCAGCGCGTGAACAGCGCGGCCTGATACTGGCGAATATGCTCGGGGCCAAGCTGATCGGGCGAACGATGGAAGTGCCGACTGAAATGCTCGACCGTGTGGATGTAAGCGTGGATGGTGGACTCGGCGTAGTTGCGGCGCCGTAGCTCCTCAAGCATGATCTGGCGTAGATGGGTCACAGAGAGTTCCTCCTCTGCGCCACAAACTAGCTCAGATCACCTCCGATCGTCGGCTCAGCAACACGCGAATGCGTCCGTCGCAAAGCGGCTTAGTTCAAGTCGGGTTGGGCGTATTGACAACCCTGTTTTCCATTGTTAAGGTGCGAATTAACACCGGAAAGGAGGTGGTCGGATGATAAGTTCTGATGGCAGTAGTTGGATTGTGCAAAGACCAGGTGAGGTGGCTGAGACTTAGAGCGGGTTGCTCTAAGCGGGGCTTCGGGCCGCAGTAAGAAACGGCGTGCCGGAAGCTACAGCCCGCACACTACCGGTGAATAAGGATTGGATCCGCCTGACGCAGGTCGGTCAGGAATCCCGGAGTTGCCGTAGAGGCCACGTAGAGTGACCACCTCTTGGTCAATCCCAAACAGTCCACCGGCGGCCCGCAGGCCAGCTTGACTCATTCAAGCTGCCTGTGGGCCGTTCTATTTCTGCGCGAGCCACTTGGCCGATCGCGAGCAGTCGAAGTATGCTGGGCGAGTGTCAGAGTTTTATCTCAACGAACAGCGGGAGCGGCGGCGACTGGCGGACAACTACGCCGGCATGACCGACGGGGAGTTACAGCGACTGGCGCGGAACGCGGAGTCGCTGACCGAGTTGGCCTGGGAGGCCCTCGAAGATGAGATGGACCGCAGGCACCTGAAATATCCCGACGATCGGGCGCCGGAGCAGCGGCAGGAAATGGAATTTCAGGAACTGGTGACCATCCGGCAGTTTCGCGATCTGCCGGAAGCTCTGCTGGCGAAGGGCTGTCTGGAGTCGCTGGGGATTGAATGCTTTCTCGGTGACGAAAATCTGGTCCGGCTGGACTGGTTCATTTCGAACTTCATTGGCGGGATCAAACTCAAGGTGAAAGTCGCGGACGCAGAGAACGCACAGAAGATTCTCGACGAGCCGATTCTCGAAGGTCTTTACGTGCAAGGCGTCGGGCTGTACGAGCAGCCGCGCTGTCCGAAGTGCCAGTCGCTGGATGTGAACTTCCAGCCGTTGGACCGCCCCATCGCCTACATGAGCGCATTCCTCCGCGTGCCATTGCCCGTGCAGCGGCCAGCCTGGCATTGCCGCTCGTGCGATGCAGAGTGGGAGGACGATGTGGGAGCCGAGGGCAGGAGCGATCCACATTCCTAGGGCGCGGATCAAAGGTTAAGAAGGCTCGTCACGCAGGCCTTGAATCGCTGCCAGAGATCCTCCATTCGGCTGGCAGCTGCCGAGGGCATTGGATTCCGCTCGATGTGTGCCACATGCTTGAATCCCGGAGGAATCTCGAAGAGCGCGGGATCGAGAGGTCCTTCCTCCAACTCGGTCACCAACAGTTCAATCCTCGAATCTTTCTGCTTTCTGGTTCCGTCTGACATCGCATACGCGATTTTCGAAGTCGTTACAGAATGCAGAGCAAAGCCTGTTTCCGGTTCCCCAGTAGCGCTAAATTCAACCTTCTCCCTTGGAAGTTTCCCATTGACCCCAAGGGTGTACCCATGAGCTTTTTCCCCCTCAGGCCAGTGGTAATCGCACGATAATCGCTGGTCCAAATCAATGTACCACGCATCCGTCACTGTTTCTTGCGGCTCGGCCTGGGAACCTTCCAGCGGAATCTGCTTTCTTGTAGTGATCACATGTCGCGCCATGCGCCCGAACATCTCTTTGCGCTCGCCCGTGTCTATGGTACTTACTTCTAATCGCAGCGTCGCCTTTTCCGACCGGTCCGGCGCAGGAACTTGTAATCCACGTGCCTCGATCTGTTCCTTCGTCAGCGGCTTGGGTGGATACGGCGCGGAGGTATATTCGGAGGCGTCAAGGTTCAACTCAAACCTCCGTCCCAGGTCGCACCGAGTAATAGCGACCAGGCTTGGGCCATAGATCGTTTCAAATGACCCGTCTGGCTTCCTCTCTCCCGCGGAACTCCGGAATTCCATGCGCTTCCGGTCTCCCGCTATATAGACGGTGTGCTGGTTTGAGTATCCAGGTTGCCCAAACCGAATCGTCATCTTGATTCCGCTATTTCCGGAAGCTTGAAACGTCGGGACGACAAGGAGAAGTAACCACGCGGGTGAAAAGTGCACGGCGCACCTCTACACAATGAGATAAGGCTAGCTTCACGCTTATTCCGAGTCAAGCTACAGCCTGTTCTTTTGGTCAGTGCGCGATTTCACCCGCTGCCTCTGACAGTGCATCACCACGTGATTCCTAACTTGCCGAAGCCTTTGCGGATCACGTCGAGCGTATCTTCGGCAAGGTTCAGCGCAGGCAGTTCTTCGCGAGTAAACCAGCGGACTTCGGCGGCGTCGCTGGCGGCGGCGAGATCTCCCGCAACCCGGCGGCACAGAAAATCAATCAAAACGTAGTGATATTGCACGCGCTTTTCGGGATTGCGCAGGATGCGGTCGTAGACGCCGAGCAGGTCCTCGGGTTCCACAATAAGTCCGGTTTCTTCGCGGGCCTCGCGGAGGGCGGCTTCGCGCACCAGTTCGCCGACTTCGAGCACGCCCCCGGGAATGGACCATTGCGCCTGCAGCGGCGGGTGAGCGCGCTTGACCAGCAGGACGCGGGCGTCCTCGATGATGATGGCGCCAACGCCGACCAGGGGAACTTCAGGGAATTCACGTTGCATGGTGCGAGGATTTTAAAGCATGTTGAAACCTGGTGTGCCGCTGCAGAACAAGGCAAAAGAACAGCAGGTCCCTCCACTTGGGTCGGGATGACAGTTCATAAAGGACAACAAAGCAGCGGCACCTGGTTTTCTCTGTCACTCTGTGTCTCTGTGGTTAAATAGTGGTCTCTATGGCGCTCGAAGAATATAAGCGGAAACGGCGGTTTGAAGAGACGCCGGAGCCTCCGCCAAAAGTGGCGGCGAAGGCCGGGAATCGTTTTGTGGTGCAGAAACACGATGCCACGCGGCTGCACTACGATTTTCGCCTGGAGATGGAAGGCGTATTGAAATCGTGGGCGGTGCCGAAGGGGCCGTCGCTCGATCCAGCCGACAAGCGACTGGCGATGCAGGTTGAGGATCATCCCGTTTCGTATTTCGATTTTGAGGGCCACATTCCGGAGAACAATTACGGCGCCGGGACCGTGATTGTTTGGGATGTGGGTACGTGGCAGCCACTCTCGCCGGTGCCGGTGAATGGAAAGTATGTTCCGGGCACGGAAGCGGAAGCGGCCGCGATGTTGGCCAGAGGAGACCTCAAGTTTCGTTTGAACGGGAAACGCCTGAAGGGAGACTTCGCGCTGATCAAAATGCGCGGCCGGCGTCCGGGAAGCAAGGGCAACGAATGGTTGATCATCAAGAAACACGACGATCACGCCGTGGAGGGATACGACATCGAGGAGATCGACAAGTCGGTGCTCAGCGGGCGGAATCTCGAGGAGGTTGCTGGGGACGCGGCTTCGCGGGAATGGAAGAGTCGGCCCACCGGTCGCGGAAAATTGAAGGCGGCGTGGCTGGCGGATGCGGTAGCCAAACTTGATCGGAAAAAAGCCGCTGCGAGCGGGCAAAAAAAAAACAGCAGCAAACCGCCGAGAACGCAAAGGACAAAAACGCAAAGCACGTGGAGGAAAGTAACGGACAAACCGTAGCATCGGCATCTTCCGGCAATATCTCTTCCAAAACCGACCTGCAGCAGACTCCCAACAAGAAGTCAGAACTCTCTGCATCCTCGGCGGTTCAAGCTTTTTCCGAGGCTCCTGTGAAGCGGCCGATGCCTACCACGATTCATCCGATGCTAGCCGAATCCGTTGCGGAACCGTTTGACGGGACGGAGTGGCTGTTTGAGATCAAGTGGGACGGATATCGCGCGATCGCGTTCCTCGAAAGCGGCAAAGTCCGGTTGGTTTCGCGGAATCAGAATGATCTGACGGCGCGTTATCCCGAGTTGAAGGACATGGCACAACTCATCAAGGCGAAGACGGCGATTCTGGATGGCGAAGTGGTGGCGCTCGATGAGGAGGGCAAAGCATCGTTCAGTTTGATGCAGCAGCGCACGGGATTTCGTCCCGGCAGACATCGGGCCGCCGGGAACGCAGATGTGCCGGTGCTGTATTACGCCTTCGACCTGCTCTATCTCGATGGCTACGACTGGCGGCGCGTCCCCCTTGAGGAGCGTAAGCGCAAGCTGGCATCAGTGTTGGTGGCGGGCGATGGAGTGCGGTATTCCGATCATTACGAGGAGCGCGGCAAGGCGCTGTTTGAGATCGCCCGAAAGAAAGGGCTGGAGGGCATTGTTGCGAAGAGGCGCGCCAGTTGCTACGAAGAACGCCGCAGCGGCGAATGGCTCAAGATCAAGATTCGGCATCGCCTGGAAGCCGTCATCGGCGGATTCACCGAAACCAAGGGCAGCCGCACGCACTTTGGTTCGCTTGTGCTTGGACTGTATGACAAGCAAGGGCGACTGATTCATGTAGGGCAGGCAGGAAGCGGCTTCAACCAAAAATCGCTGGGCGAAATTTCTAAGATATTGACGAAACTTGAAACAAATAAGAATCCATTTTTCGGGGACGTTGAGGCGCTCCGGAAAGTGAGTTTTGTGAAACCGGGGTTGGTGGCAGAGATCGAGTTTGCGGAGTGGACGGGCGGGACGAGCGCGGGCAGCGGACCGAAGCTGCGGGCTCCGGTGTTCCTGGGGTTGCGCGACGACAAGAACCCGAAGGAGTGCACCTTGGAGCAAAGCGAGTTGCAACTAACTGAGAACTGACAACTGGAAACTGAGAACTGGTTTTCCCTACTTGATATCCTTCATCGCCAGCAGTGTGCCGTAGTCACGGCCGGTCGGATCCACGGCGCGGGCCACGATGGCAGCGAACGCATTTCGCACTTCGGGATATTTCGTTGCGAGGGCCTTGATGACGGCAATGTTGCTTTGGTAGGCCTGGTTTGTATTCGAAATATCGGCGGCCTGATACTTTACGATCAAATCCAGATCGTTGCCCACGGCTTGCGGAAAGATCGAGATGAGCTTATAGGTAGCAACTCCCGCCGGAAAGTCGACCGTCTTCCCCACCGGAAGGTCGGCGGGCTGCACGCTGTGCGCTTCGTCATAGAGCTTATCGGTGGCCAAAGTGCTCATGAAGGGCAACGGGGTTATCAGGCCGCGGCCCTCGAGGTAATAAAACCAGGCATTATGCATCTGGCCTTTGGCCTTGTATTCACGGGCCCGCGCCAGGAACCAGTCGCTGTCGTTTCCTGCGACTTGGGCGGGCTCGATGTAAAGGCCACCCAATTTCCAATCCGTTCCCGCCTGCTGGAGAATTAAGGAAAACATGGTTCGTCCCTGCGGGGAATTCGCGTCCAGAAGAACGACGCCGTACTTGCCAGCTGGCAAATTATCTAGATAGAAGACGGCACTGTTGGCGGTTTGGCCGCTCTTCCCGAAGACGCCGCAGTAAAACTCGGCGTGAGGAGTGGGAGTTGTGCCATCGAGCAGAAAAACGCCCTTCACAGTGGCTTGCGCAGCCGCGAGATCGCGCTCATGGTCTTTAATGCTGGCCTCGATGCCAGAAAAATCGGAAGCCAGGCTGGGGATGGAGTTCTGCCGCAACGAGGCAGCGTCGCCCTTGGTGGCCATTCCGAAATAGCGCTGGCCAGCCGCTGTGATGGCTGTCCGGGTGGCGTCATCCAGATCGCTCGACGTCTGACAGCTCTGCGCGCCAGCGCTTGACGGCGAAAATGCCACGGCTAACAGGGCAAGCCAAAGAGCGGGGGGGAGACTGCGGGCCAGATTCATGTTGAACTCCGCCTTTACTTTCATAGAGTTGAAAAAGGCTGGGTTCAGTTTACGCCGCTTCAGCCTTACCCTGTTAAGATTTAGCGCCCACGGAAATGGTTGACTGCAATCCACTTGCGGATGCTACCGGGTGTGTGGCAAAGCATCAAACCGATGCAAGATCGTGAGGTTGAAACGTTCCATCTGGTGAGCCATTTCGCCAGTACTTCAAAGCCTTGCCGGTGATAAAATTGCGGTTAAGTTAGCTTACGGTGTCCCAAAAGCAGATCCTGGGAGGAGTAGCATGAGCACGGGGCGCAAATCCAAGAAGCTTGCCGGAGTCCTCGTCCTGTGCTTCGGTGTGTTGTGCCTAGGAATCGTTAGCCCTGCGAATGCTACGTCGTCTCAGAGCCAGCCGAAGACGAAGAAGACGAAGAGGCCACAAAAACCTCAGCCACCTCCCCTGCCGTCCGGACCGACCGGGCCTGTACAGCAGGTTCCCCTGGATTCAATGGCGCCGGTGCCGCCGCAAGTCAGCTATCAGAACGCGCAATTAACCATAGTCGCACCCAACTCAACACTGGGCGACATTTTGCGAGCGGTCCGCAAACAGACCGGCGCAGAGATTGAGATTCCGCCGGCGACCGAGCGCGTGGTGACCCATCTGGGACCGGGCCCGGCGCGGGAGGTCATGGCCGAACTGTTGAATGGATCGCGGTTTAACTACGTGCTGCTGGGATCTCCGGCGGACAACTCGGTGCTGACACGCGTGGTGCTCGTGGCCAAAGCCACGCCGGACGCGAGTCCCAATGCCCCACCAATAGTGGAACAACAGCAACCCGGAATCGCCCAACACTCGGCCAATCCGGGGGCGCCGGCGTCGGAGCTTGACGCGAATGCCGCGGCAGCAACCGACGACAACACGGACGATGCCGCAGACCAGGCAGCCGCGGAGGCGGAACAGCCCCCTACCTCTCCGGATCAGCCCGGCGTGAAGACACCGCAGCAGATGCTGCAGGAGATGCAGCAGCGACAGTTGCAACTCCAGCAACAGCAGCAACAGTCCGGGCAACCGCCCATTCCGGGCCAGACTGTGCCACCGCAACCGCCGCCGCAACAGCAACAATAAACATAGAAGGACACGCCGAGGGCAGGGAGCCTTCTGCATTTGACTTGCGTTCTTAGCTTTCTGGAAAGCTAGGGGCGGTTCCCGAGAATATTTTCGGAGCGGTGCGCGAGCCGAATTGCAACCGGCGTATCGCTCTCCGCCATGGTTTTCTGCAGGAGTGCCCAGTCCCGCGCCACTTCGGTTTCAGAGACGCCCTTCCGCGAGCTGCGCCGCAACTCCGACTGCAGACGCGCCTCGAGGAGCTGGCGCTCCATCTGGGGAGGAGCGCTTCCGCTCAAGACATTGTCCGCGGCAACGCCGATCTGCACCGCACTCTCTCCAAGCTGCACTTCAAGAACCGGTCGGCCCTGGTCGTCGACCCCTGTCTTGGCTTTGGATTGCAGCCTCGCCCACACTTTGTCTACCTTCCGTCCCGGTTTTTCCGGATAGGCGCCGGCCATGAAGTGTTTCAGTTGCAGCTGGTAGGCTCGGCGATCTTCAGGGCCCAGAGGTCGCTCCGGGGCGCCGCCTACTACGAAGACCATGGCGTCGCGCGCCGGCTCGAAGTGTCCCGCGCCCGTGCTCACGTAGACCGCGGCCACGCATCCCGCAAAGATGGGACTCACCACAACACTGGGCACAATGTACTTCTTAGCTTTGAAGAACGATTCGACGACTCCGTGCACATTCGTACTGCGCGGCATGCTGCCGGGAACCTGCGCGATGATGAGCCGCGAGAATTGGAGCTCAGGATGACGCGCACTGAACTTGGCGAGCATCTTAGCAATCTGTTTCGGCGTGGTGATGCCAACATCGGCTACCAGGCTGCGATGTAAAGATTTCGGATAATAAAAGTTGAGCACACCCTTGGCGAAATCCGCGCAGTTATTCGTAGCCAGGTGGAAATGAGACCGGTTCGGCGACGCATTGTATTTGCGGATCAGGGCATCGTCCTGCTCTGGGGTAGTTTCAATTTCGAAACCGTAGATGGCGCGATCGTAGGAAGATCCCACGAGTTGGTACCAGTTCCCGCCGGGTGTTTCGCCATTCTTCACGTCGGGGGCGATGTCTTCCAGATATTTGCGACGGTAACGGTCGCGCAGAAAGGCGGCCATTTTGGCATTGGCAAAGAGGGGCACATCCTCTGGGCGTTCGACCGCATACAGGTAGGGAATCAGAGGAATGGCGACCCAATCGTATCCGCCGACACCATCATAGCGGCTGAGGACGATCCCCGTTTCTCCAGGGCCGCAATGGCGCAGAACCAGAGGAGTGATGGCACATACGCCGGAAAGGTACACGGCGGCATGACCGGTCGCAGTGAAGAACCCCATCTTGCCATAGGGTTCTTCTAGAAGAAGAGTGGCTGAGGCGCCCGCAAGCGAGGCGCAAGCCAAAACCATTACCACTAACTTGCTGAAAACGCGCCGCATTGGCTGAATGTGGCGTGAAAACATGGTCCCCCCAGACGACTCAGTCTAGCCCAGTAAATAAGAACCCTCTAGGCAAAGATTAGTTGCTGGTAATCGGAAAAACCAGTTACGGAAGTGCCAAATATTCGAGGCCAAAATGCCTACCGTGGAGCGAAGAGACGGTGAATATGCGGACTGAAGCGGACTGAACAGGTTTTCGGCTATCGGCCGAAAGTTCAGATGGCTATAAGGTAGAGGTCAGTAACCTTGCTTTCGCCCACTGCGCGCATTCCGCAACGGATTCGTCTTCGTCGGCAGCCAATTGGTCGAGCAGAGGCAGAAACTGTCGGTTTCCACTGTTCCCCATGGCGATGGCAGCATTGCGACGGAGCCCAGAGCGCTTACTGCGACGGATGGGCGACCCGCGAAAGACTTCGCGAAATTCTTCTGCAGACATTTCGGCAAGCCACGCCAGCGCGGGGTTGACCAAGCCGGGCCGAGGTTCAAACTCAGACGCAGTCGACGCTGGGGCTCTGCGGTTCCAAGGGCAAACGTCCTGGCAAATGTCGCAGCCGAAGACGTGGCCGCCCATCTCAGTGCGAAGATCTTCCGGAATTGATCCGCGTTTTTCGATGGTGAGATAAGAAATGCATTTGTTGGAATCGAGCTGGTAGGGCGCGAGAATTGCATCAGTCGGGCAGGCTTCGATGCAGCGGGTGCAAGTGCCGCATCGATCTGGAGCGGGCACGTCGGGCGCGAGTTCGAGGGACGTAAGGATAACGCCCAGGAAAAGCCACGAACCTTTTTTCTGATTGATGATGCAGGTATTCTTGCCAATCCACCCCACTCCGGCGTACTTCGCGTAGACGCGCTCAACGATGGGGCCAGTATCGACGTAGGAGCGTGTGGTGAGGATTGGCGGGCAGGGGTTGCCCTGAGCTTGCCGAACGGAGTGCTCGCCGCACACCGCATGGCGCAGCGCGGCTTCGACTTCCTTCAGGCGGCGCAGAACGGCCTCGTGATAATCCTCACGGCTCCAGGCGTAGCGGGAGATCCATCCGCGATCCGGGTCGTGGACGTCGGTCGAGTAAGGATTGGCTGTGTTGTAGTTGATAGCGCAGACAATCACGCTTCGCGCCCAGGGCGCGACGCGCGCGAGCGAGGCGCGCTTGAGGTCGCCGCGGTCATCGCGGGCTTCCAGATATTTCATTTCCCCGGAATGGCCAGAGGCAATCCATTCGGGAAAGTGTTCGAGTTCGGGAGCATCGGCGGCGGGAGCGATGCCTGCGAGATCAAAGCCTGCTTTGTCGGCGGCACGTTTCACGATGGCTTTCACGTCGCTGATCTGACTGGCCACGATTGCCTCTCCGCCCGGGACTTGTGACATGACTCAGCATACAGCTCACACGACGGGTTCCGCCCTCGCCAATATACTCACAGCCCCCATTTCGCGCTATGCTTCGGCCATGCGCGCGAAAACCCTGACGGTGCCCTTCCTCTGCGCCGGGGCCTTGGGTTTCAGTTTGCCGACTGCCGGGTTGCCCATATGCCAGTGAACGTTCCATTTCGCGGACTTCAGACACGCTCGTCGCGGATAAATCTGGCGCTCGCAGCGTTGCGAACGATTCTCGAATACCTGGCGGTCGTAATGGGAGGAACGGCGGTTCTAGTCAGCGCCATGCGCGGATTGCGAATCGTTCCTTCCCCCGCCCCTAACGCCGGAGTGGTTGTGTCGATTTTCTCCGGACTGGCCGTCTTCTTGGAGCTGTTAACGCTTGCGTGGTCGGTTTGGCCGGTTTTGGCCTGGGTTACCGTGGCGCTCATCCTCTTCGGATGCGCGCGTGTTGCCAAGCACGTGCATGATCCATTGACCGCGAGGCTGATACTGGCAGGTGTTTCTGTCTTTCTTTCGGCGTGCGCGGCCGCAGTCTTTAGCCCGGCTTTCGTGTCTGTGCTCTTCACGCCGGCGCTGGGGTTCGTTGTATCGCAGGCCTTCACCGCGTTCTGCGCCGGCGTAATGGGATGTGTCTTTGGCTTTCTTTTGCTGCCGCGCGTTCGTCAACAGCCGTTGAATGCTTCACCCATGCATTGGGGACACTGGGTTGCGGTGACGGTCTGGATTCTCTTCGCCAGTTTTACCTGGGCACACCTCGAATCCGACCGACACAAGATCGAGGCGGCGGCCAAAGATCCTCACCTCACCCTGGTCTACGCGCGCTGGATACCGGAGGACGAAAGGCCGGTGCGCGAAGAACCGTTAAGTCCCGCGTACCCAGATCGTTATTTGACCGACCATGAAGTTGAAGAGCTTCGAGCGGCGGGTCTTACCGGGGTAATTCATGGATCAGGGGGCCAGGGGGATTTTCCGCCACCCAACGTTCGGTTCGTCGTCGTGATGGCGCGTCCGGATCGCGATACGGTCGACCTTCCGAAGCCCGCGAGTGGTGACATTCTTTACTTGCAGACGCAAGAGGGCTGGCGGCGATTTCCCGCTTCGGCGCCGACACTTCAGCGCACACTGCGTCTAGTGTATTTCGGACCCGATGCGCATCACAGCGTGCCCACAATGCGACCTCATTTGGATATCGGCCTCGGTCATCCTGACCCCAAATCCAATCCTCTAGCCTGGTTTTACGCCGTTGAGTGGCCGGAAAACTGGCAGATGCTGCCGCCGTCTCTGCCCGAGCGTGCACGCAACACGACACACTGAAACGGTGAGTCGCCGAAGATCGCGATGCTGGAAGGGAAATTAAACCGAAATCAGGATTCGAAGAAAGTTCCGCCGCGTTCCTACACGCCGAGCTTTTTCACTTCCTCGTTGTAGTACTTGCGATAGAGGATGTCCCACTCTTGCGAGCCTTCGAGGATGGTGCGTTTCTGGCTCTCGATTTTCTGGCGGGCGGCGACGTCGATTCTGGCTTCCTGATTGAGCAGCTCTTCGAGAATCTTGCGGGTTTCCTGGCGGATGGTATTGGGGTCTTCGATGAACTCGACCTCGTCCATCTGCTTGAGCACGTCGGAAACAGCCCGCGCCAATACGTTCACTTTGTCGCGGCTGAGTCTCACAGCACCGCCTTGTACTTGCGCACCAGTTCGGTCTTCACCTTGCGGAACATCTCCTGGTAGTTGGCGCCGCTTTTCTGCATTTCCTCAGAGTAGGCTTCGAGGATGACGCGCACCTCATCGTTGATGCGGTCCTCCAGCGAAAGTTCGTCGACCAAAGCGGCGTTCACGCGCTCGGTCACCGCGGGAACGGCGGAGGTCTCAATGAACTTGCCAGCAATCAGTTTCTTGGTGACTTCACGGGCCAGATAGCCCACATATTCTTTGGAAAGAAGCATCTGTGGATTGGGCGTCCTGCGTGCAACAGTTTGTCAGTATGAATCCAAAAGTGTAACACAGCGGGAGCCCGAGCGGAGCAGGCTAGACTGGCAAGTGCCCGAACTCGAATAAGAAGAAGAAGTTGAGACTAGGGGATTTGAGCTGGAGGTTGGTCGCGCAGGATATACACAAATTGCCGTATCTCGTGACGCTCGCGTTCCACCTCCTTCGCGGATTCTTTGGAGAGCTGATCGCACCGCTGGAGCTCGGCCTCTGCCTGGGCAGCATCTCCAACCTGCCGATAAGCCTGAGCCAGTCGATAATGCGCCTCTTCCATCTTCGGATCCGCTTGAACCGCTTGCCGATAATCGGCAATCGCTTTCGGATAATCTTTCTGTTCGGAATGGAGAATCCCCAGTTGGAGATAGGCGGCAGCAAACTTCGGGTCAAGATGAATCGCATGATTCAACAGAGATTCGACGAGCGGGGACTCGATCTGCGCCGTGCGGGCCGCGTCCTGTGACCCCTGCCGCAGCTTCCAAAGGCCTACCGCATAGTAGTAATTCGCCTGGGCATTCTCCGGCTGCTGTGCGACGAAGCGATGCAGTTTTTCGACAATTTTCTCGGAGGCCGTGGGCTCCGCGCTTTGCACCTTTCCCAGGAACAGATAGGGGATCGCATCTTCGGGATTCAAATCGGATGCTTCACAGATTCGCTGAACCGCCTGATCGTAGGAGCCGCGAGCAAACTCGGCCGCGCCGGCTCCTAGCAACAGGCGGACGGAACGAGGGTACAGACGGTTGCCCCTGGTAAAGACTTCCAAAGCAGGTTCCGGGGCGTGATGCAGCAGAAGTTCGGACCCCCAATCAAACACATAGGGCTCGCGCGGATCCAGTGCGGCCGCTTGCTGGTATTCGCGCACAGCCTCTAGAGAATTTCCCAGTTTCTCCTGCACGTCCCCGAGCAGGTGATGAAGTTCGGCTGTGTCCTGATGTGCGAGCAAAGCCTGGGCATTATCGCGTGCCCGCTCATAATTACCAGCGTGAGCATTGGCGAGCGCCAGATCGTAGGAATTTTCATAGTCGCTGGGTTTGAGTTCCCCGGCGCGCTCAAGATACGGGATCGCGTCGCGCGCTTTGCCGTTCTCGTCCAGCGCCTTGCCCAAAAGATGGTTGGCCTCAAAGCTGCGAGGTTCGCGTTCTACGCTCTCGCGCAGCGATTTTTCCTTCTCGGAGGTAGCAATTGGCTGGGCGCTGGCCGGGGCCTTGCTTAGGGAAACAGTTTCCTTGGCCAGCGTTTCCCGGGCGCGCACAATCGTGTCGGGACCGTGGCCTCCAAGACTTGTAGTATCAGTGACGCCCGCCACTGCGAACCGAGGCTCATCAAAAAACTCTGGTGCTTGCGCCGACGCGGCTTGCGATGCTGGAGTTTTTGCCGGCACCAGAATGAGATCGACGTTTTTTGCCTCTTTCGGGCCGAAGAACAATGAAGGGATCTCCGTATCACTGTAGCCCGCCATCTCGGCGCGCAGAACATAGACTCCGCCGCGGAGGTCTGCGAACGTGTAGTTCCCTTGCAAATCCGAGCGAACTGTTTGATCTCCCGACGGCTCCTTGGCGTGCAAGTGAATGGTTGCGCCAGCAACCGGTTTCCCTTGCAAGTTGCGAACGGCGCCGCGCAACGAAGCCGAGGCCCTAGTCTCTTGAGACTGCAGGCACAGCGGGAGCACCGTGAAGAGGACGAGCAGGGCAAGGCGCCAACTCATACCGCGAACGGATCTCAGTTGCAGTGAGATTACGCAGAGGCCCATGAAGATCGGCGCATGAAACGATCGAACGAAAGCTGGTCTTTAGTCTTGGCCGCGCCTAGTCGGGAATTCTATCTGCCAGCATCGCGGCTCGCAACCGACTCTTTTCTGAAGCGGGGAAAGAAAAGCGCTGGCGGATCTCACGCATCACAAAATAGAATGCAATGTTTTGTGACAAGTCTCGCGAGCTGGTTTGCAAGATTTCCAGGCATTTCTAATGTGCATCCAGGGGGATGAAATGAGATTGGTCCGGCTGTGGACGGTAGGAATCGCACTGCTGTTGGCGACGTGTTTTCCAGGCTGGAGCCAGCAGTCGTTGGGGAAGCGCAAGATCATCATTGATCAGGATGCGGCCGGGCCTGGAGGAACCGATCAGCAAGCCATCTTGTTGTTGATCCAGTCGACACAGACCGAAGTTCTCGGCGTCACGGTGGTCACCGGCGATGCCTGGCTCAAAGAAGAAGTCGCGCACACCTTGCGCATGCTGGAGATCATCGGACGGACGGACATTCCCGTCGTGTCAGGAGCCGAGTATCCATTGGTGAGGCGCCAGGAGGAGACAGAACTGTGGGAGCAGCAGTATGGATCCATACCATGGCTGGGAGCGTGGACGCCACGAAGGTATCATCCGGCAGATCAGTTGGGTGAAATGCCAGAGGGTACCCCCGCTACGAAACCGCTAGACGAGGATGCTGCGCATTTTCTGTTGCGCATGGTCCACAAGTATCCGCACGAAATCACCATCTACGAGGGCGGGCCGATGACCAACCTCGCGCTTGCCATCTCGATCGATCCTGAGTTTGCCGGGCTGGCGAAAGAGTTAGTGTTCATGGGCGGGAGTCTGAATCCGAAGACCGACGATCCTGAGTTTGTGAATACGCCAAGGCACGAATTCAATCTCTGGTTTGATCCGGAGGCAGCGCATATCGTGCTGCTGTCGCCGTGGAAGAAGATTGTCTGCACGAGTGTGGACATTTCTGTGAGGACCCGGCTGACACAGGACTTGATCAACCGCGTAAAGGCGGGCAACGCGCCTGCGGCTCGTTATGTCGCTAAGTATTCGCGTGTATCTGGCGAATATAACTACTTATGGGACGAACTCGCGGCAGCGGCGTGGCTCGACCCGAGTCTGATCACCGCTAGAGACCAACGTTATCTGGATGCGGATCTCGGCCGCGGCGCTGGCTATGGAAATACCCTGAGCTGGACAGAACAAGACAAACCAAAGATCGTGGGGCCGTCTGCCGAAATCCAAATTGATCTGGATAGGGAGCGATTCTACAAGATGTTCGTCGATCTGCTGACGGCTCCCACACCAAAACCTTGAAAGTGGCTGCGCTTTGCGAACCTATTGTTGCAGTTGCTCGAGCATTTGCTTGGCCTGCTGTTGTTCGGGATGCTGTTTGAGCAGATCGAGCAGGACGCCACGAGCCTTGTCCCGCGCGCCTTCCAGGGCATAGATGCGCGCTAGATTCAGATACGCCTGATCGAATCCGGGGGCCACGCGAATACACTGTTCGAAGCTTTCGACAGCCTCAACCCGACGCCGCGTGACGAGATAGAGCACTCCCAGATTGTTCAGCGCCTCAGGATAGGCGGGACGAGCCTTCAGGGCACGCTGCAAATACTCGTAAGCTTTGGTCGTGTCGTCGGTCTGCGCGAACACCATTCCGAGACTGTAGTTCGCCTCAGGATCTTGCGGCGCTACTTCCAGCGCTCGTTCCAGAACTTTGCGGGCATCGTCCCAACGTTTTTGCAGACGATAGGCATTGCCCAGATTGTCGAGAGATAGCAGGTGATGCAGATTCAGCCGCAGTGCATTTTGAAAACACTGAACCGAATCGTCCACGCGTCCTTCCCGCGTGGCAATCACGCCCAGGTTATTCCAGGCGTCGGGCAGAGTGTCGGGATAGTTGGCTGGCAGTTTCACGGCGCGCTCGAAGACCTCGCGTGCGGCCGCATTTTTATTTTGATTCAGGTAGACGCTTCCGATGCCGTACAGAGCCTCGGCGCTCGACGGATCATCGCGCAATGCCTGCTGGAATGAGGCTTCGGCCTGATCCAGATATCCGCGCTGAAACAACAGTGCACCGTAGGAGAGATAATTGCGGCCGAATTCAACTGCGTACCCCGCGTTCGGAAAAGGCAAAGCCCGCGCTAGTCGTTCCGCATCGGTTCGGGGAATGTGCTGAAAGTCCTGTTCCACGTGCTCGGGGACGATGGGGCCCTGATATACCTTGACGATGTCGCCATTGCTGCCGATCAGGAAAGATGTTGGAAGACTGAGATCGCGATGACGATCGAACAACTGTCGATAGAGAATGTTATAGATCGCGGCAACGTCGTCGGATCCGCGCAGAATCGGAAAGGTAAACTTCTGAACAAAGGCACGGACTTCGCCATCGGTCAGATCATCCACATTCACAGCGATCAGTTGCAGACCTTTGGGTGCCCAATCAGCGTGGGATTTCTGGAATACTCTCAACTCTTCCTGCGAATCCGACGACTTCATGCTCCAGAAGTTCAAAAGCGTCGCCCTGCCGCGGGTGGCCGAAAGCGCTCGAACTTTTCCTGACAGATCGGGAAGAGAAAAGTCTGGACCTGCAATCGGAGCGACAAGCCAGGTTTCAACTGTCGTCGGAAGTTCTACTTCCTGAGTCGTCTCCGCAGGAAAAGGCGTGCGCTTTTTCGAAGTCTTGAACGGCTCGATGCGCGCGGGTTCTGAACCTTCTTCCACCCAGATGCGGTGATCAATCGGAAGATTGTGGAGTTCCTGCAGCAGGCCGCTGGGCCAGCGAATGGACGCTCGCACCGGTCCCGTCGCTTCCCCGAGGCCGAAGCAAACATCTTTGCTGTGCTGGGAAAGAAAACCAGATCCGGCCTGAAGCATGCGCGTCTGCCGGCCAGCACCGGCTTCAATGGTGACCGCTGCGCCAATGGCATCGCGGTTACTCTTGGTGCCTTGCAGACGGAATGCGATTGATGACGGCAATTCCTCCATTACGTTTCTTAGGAGCCGCAATTGCGGAGCGTTGCGGTTCTTCAGGAAAACTTCGAGCCGGCCATCGTGATCGAAATCGGCCAGGGCGAAGGCCCTGCCGTCTTCCACGAAGTCCATGCCCGCCACGGCCGAAACGTCGCAGAAAGTTCCATCCCGATTGTTAGCGTAGAAAACATTTCGCTCGTAACCACTCCAAGTCCCATCGGAGCGGATGAGTTCGTTGATCGCGTTCCATCCCTGCTCGTATTCGTGAGACGGGCGGGCATCGTCGGGAGAACAAGCCACGACCTGGCGCCAGAAGAAACTGTTGAGATCCTGGCGCGAAGGGCCAGAGACCATGCCATTCACAATGTAGAGATCGGGAAAACCGTCGTGATCGAAATCGAACGCGTCGCTCGACCATGCCCAGCGGCCTATCCCGACGCCTACGGAATTCGTCGCGTCCTCGAAAGTCGCACCGCGATTATGGAGCAGCGAATTCCCCATCGCGTGTTTTTGATAGAGCGCACGGACTTCTTTGGACGAGTCCTTCTTGAAGATCTCCTGCGTCGAGACGCGTTCGCCGGCCGCGGTCCACATGTTGCCTACGTAAAGATCCTCCGCGCCGTCGTTGTCATAGTCGAGCCAGGAGACGCTCATTCCCGCGCCAATGTCTTCCACCTCAGCCTGCGCGGCAACATCGGTGAACGTTCTATCTCGATTGTTGCGGTAGAGATTCTTTCGGCCAAAATCATTCACTACGTAGAGATCGGGCCAGCCGTCGCGATTGTAGTCACTCCATCCGCAGCAAAAGCTGTAGCGCGTGTTGTTCTGATTCAGGCCCGAGGCTCGGCGGTTACGTCGCGGAATGTGCCGTCGCGCTGGTTGCGCATCAGGAAGTTGGGCGGGCCATTCTCCGCGTCGTGATAGGGAGAGGGATACTTGTATTGGCCGGTGCCCTGATAGTAGGCGTACAGGCAGAAGTAGACGTCGAGCCATCCGTCGCGGTCGTAATCCGCAACGGCCGCGCCGGTGAACGTTCCCTGCGGTGGGTTCGCGAACTGGAACGCGTCGGGCTTTTGGCGAAACTTGCCGCCGCCTTCATTCAGGAATAACAACGGGCCGTTGGCGCGCACCACGATGACGTCCTGGCGGCCCTCGTTGTTGAAATCGGCGAAGAGCGCGCAGGCCGTGTTTTCCAGTATCCCCAGGCCGGATAATTCGGTAATGTCTTCGAATGTTCCGTCACCGCGATTGCGATAGAGGCGATTGGGCAGACCGGCAGGCTGGCAAACGTAAAGATCGTCGAAGCCGTCGTTGTCGATGTCGGCGACCGACACTCCATTGTGTCCGTAGATGTCGATGCCAGAGGCGCCGTCGAGCACCGTGCGCCAGTAGTCCGTTCCGTGCAGCATCTGGGCCGAGTAGGAAGGATTACTGCCTAGCGCAGCGGCGGTGATGTCCACATAAATCGGTAAGGTGCAACGGGCCAGCGTCTCGTCGAGTACTCGCCAACTGCGGACAAGAAACTCGCCCGAAGAGGATGGTTCCCATACCAAGTCCCAGCTCCCCACGCGCTGCTCGCGGTGGAAATCAGCGCCAGAGCCCACGATTTCATAACGAATGCGAGTCTGCAATCGTCTCGGCAGTCGAGAAGAAGAAGTCTCCGAGTCCGCCGCGTCAATACTTCTAAGTTGGAATTCAGCAGTCACGATCCTGGAGAAACCGCCGAGTGCGGACTGCCACCCTCGAATAAACTCATCGCGGATGAGCGTGGTCTGACTGGCAAATTGATTCTGGCTCACGTGAAGCGTCGGACTGGAACGCACGACTCGTGACTCAGCAGGCTTGAGCGATGCCCCGGAGAAATCGGCGGTGAGAACCTTGGCGATTGCCAGCGTTTCCCGCGGAGACTGCAACAGGCTTGCACTCCACTCCGCAAGAACCGCCGCAATCTGGTCGGCATATTTTTCCGTGATGAAATCGTCGAGACCTGTCTGCACCTTCAGAAGCGTTTCGTCAAGCGGCCGCTCGGTTCGATAGTGAGGTTGCAGGTGGAACCCGGCATCGGTGACGAGCGCACTGCGAGATGCAACGGAGTCGAAGCCGGGCAACGAGAGTCCCCACAACTTGGCGGGAATCAGAGTTGCCCCAGCGCTCTGACAGAAGCGGACAAGAAAGTTGCGCCGACGTAGGTCGACGGATTGAAGATACGCGGATTGATGCGACTTCCCTGCCCCGCTCAGAGTGATTTCCTTCGGAGAGTCAAGTGTGAAACCGAAACTAACATTCGCGTTTCGGCCGGTCAAGGCGGAAGCCGGTTCAGTCAGGAGCGACTTTCGCTATGGTAGGCTAAATGAATTGCAACTCAGAGTTGGCGCTCCACTTATGATTGATCAAGCCGTTTCGGATCATCGCGTGATTGAAAAGCAATGTAGGCTGACCCCAGCCGGCCAGCCGGAGGCGGCCTGATGCCCGACTTTCAGTCTGATGCTTTTGTGTTTTTTGGCGCCACCGGCGACTTAGCGCACAAGCAGATCTTTCCTTCGCTGCAAGCGCTGATTCGCGACGAAAGCCTCAATCTGGCAATCATCGGCGTCGCCAAGGCCGGCTGGAATCTCGATCAGCTCAAGGCGCGCGCCAAAGACAGCCTCGAAAAACACGGTGGTCTCGACCGCGATGCCTTCAACAAGTTGATGGGCCTCTTGCGCTACGTGGACGGCGACTATAACGATCCAAACACCTTTGCGCAACTGCGAAAAGAGTTAGGCCAGGCAAAACAGCCATTGCATTATCTGGCGATTCCGCCCAGCCTGTTTGGCACGGTTGCCGAGGGACTAGCCAAGTCAGGTTGCGCCCAGAATTCTCGCGTCGTAGTGGAGAAGCCCTTTGGGCGTGACTTGGCCTCGGCCCAGGAACTCAACCGGATCCTGCACCACTACTTTCCCGAAGAACGAATCTTCCGCATCGATCACTTTCTCGGGAAGGAGCCGGTGCAAAACATTCTCTATACCCGTTTCGCGAATCCGATCTTCGAGCCCCTCTGGAACCGCAACTACGTGCGTAGCATCCAGATCACTATGGCGGAGAAGTTCGGGGTTGAGGATCGCGGCAAGCTTTACGACGAAACCGGCACAGTACGCGATGTGTTGCAGAACCACCTGCTGCAGGTCTTGTCCAACCTCACGATGGATCCGCCGACCGGAGAAGAGCACGATGCATTGCGTGACCAGAAGGCCGCAGTGCTCAAGGCACTGCGCCCGCTGTCTCGCGGAGACGTGGTGCGCGGCCAATATAAGGGTTATCGTTCCGTGCCGGGCGTGGCCGCATCTTCCACGGTCGAGACCTTCGTCGCCGTCAGGATGTTTATTGAAACGTGGCGATGGGCCGACATACCGATCTTCATTCGCGCCGGTAAGATGCTGCCGGTGACCGCGACCGAGGTTTTTGTCGAATTCAAGCGCCCGCCGATCGAGGCCTTTGGTGAAATCGTGTCCGGCACCTCCGCGCACCTGCGCATGCGCCTCAGCCCCGACATCTCGATCGGAATGGGAGTGCGGGTAAAGACTCCGGGCGAGCGCATGACAGGCAGCGACGTGGAACTCACGCTGACCGAGCAAGCTGCCGATGACATGCCTCCCTATGAACGGCTGCTGGGCGACGCCATGCGCGGGCAGAGTGAGCTTTTTGCTCGCCAGGACGTGGTTGAGGCGCAATGGCGTGCGGTCGAGCCGATCTTGGGCAACGTCACGCCATTGTCTGAATATGATCCGGGTTCCTGGGGACCGGACGAGGCTCAAGCACTCATCGCCGAAAACGGACCGTGGATCAATCCGCAGATTCAGGGAAGATAGAACTTCGACAGCCGTCGCTGAAGGAAAATCACTTTTGCCTTCTCAGTTTCGAGTGAACTCTATTCTTCCGGGGAAGATCCCCGCCCGCGCCTAAATCTTTAGACCGATGCTCGATTCTGCTTGGTTGAGTGCTAATCGAATCGCTCCAATCAACTGCGCATCCTGCCCTAAACTACTGATGATCAGCTTTGGCGGCTCCGGCTCGTGGTACTGTTCCAGAAAGCGCTGCGTCGCGTCACGCAAAGGCGCGCTCATACCGACCCCTCCCCCCAGTACGAAGAGCGCGCTGTTCAGCACGAGCGAAATGTTGTACACGGCATAAGCCAACATTTGCGCAGACCGATTTAGCACGCTCGTCGCCTGCACATCTCCGGCGCGGGCGCGGTCGAAGACTTCTGTAGCGGTAAGATCGCGGGTCAGCGCCACTCCTGTTTCGTTACAAGAACGCAGCCACTGCTGCCTGATGCCCTCGCCGCCGATCGCACTTTCAAGGGATCCTGGTGCGCCCCGCTTCGCAGGCTCCTCGGGTGTTCCCGGAACATGCATGTAGCCAACCTCTCCCGCAGTCCAGTCTGTGCCATGGACTAACCTACCGTTGGCGAAGATCCCGGCGGCGAGCCCAGTTCCAATGGCGAGAAATACGAAGTTCTGGATGCCGCGCGCCGCTCCCGCCCAGTTCTCCCCGATGGCTGCGAGTCTTACATCGTTTTCCACCGCGGCCGGGATGTGCAAAGCCGACTCCAACAAACTCCGAAGCGGGACGTCCCTCCATCCTCCTAGATACGAGGTTGCGACCACGATGCCTGAATCCACATCGGTAATGCCGGGCGCACCAGCGGCAACAGCCAATAGCGAACGGCTCGACACGGAGGTTTGTTGTAGCAGCAGCTTCACTCCCTTGCGAATCTGCTGCACGACCATTTGCGGAGAAGAAGTTTGCTTGGTGAACGTGGACCACTTGCCTAGCACGGTTCCCTTCATGTCGGCTAGGCCGATTCGCAAGTTGCTTCCGCCGATGTCCACGCCAATGACGTACCCATAGTCCGCTTTGATGCGCAAGGGGCCGGGAGGTCGACCGGCGGTGGACATGCGTTTGCCCGGCGCTTCGACCAAGCCTTTCTTGACCAGGAACGAGACCGCCGCCGAGAGCCTCGATTGCGACAGCCCACAGTGCTGTCCCAGTGTCGCCCGTGAAGTGAAATCGTGTTCCCGCAATTGCTGCAGCACTTCGCGAGCATCCATATGCATCAGTGAACGACGATGCTGTGCTCCTTGCCGAGAGGGGGGGGCTGATGGCGTCTTGGTCATAGCGAACAGTTGCAGAACATCCTCGATCTTTTCCGTCTCCGAGAGAGATTCGCTTACTGCAGAAAAACTCACATACTCAAGGACGGCGGCGTTGCGCCTTCAGCGGAACCGAAGGCTTGGTTGGGCTGACTGCCCATGGTCAACACGATGGTCGCGCCATTCGCGATGTCGGCGTGTCGGAACCACAACCTGGTATACGGATTGCCGTTGAACTCTACGGATTGGATGTATTGGTCGCTCGGAGAATTCCGTTTCGCTTCAATCGCCAAAATCTTGCCATTTTCGAGTTCGACTTCCGCACGATCGAACAAAGGCGTTCCGAAGACGTAGTTGCCACTGACGGGATCGACCGCGTAGAACCCGAGCGAACTGATCACATACCACGCAGACATTTGTCCACAATCTTCGTTGCCTGCCAGCCCGTCTGGTTGGTCGTCGTATTCCAAATCAAGCAGCTTTCTTACGCGATCCTGAGTCTTGTGCGCAGCGCCTGCATAACAGTACAGATAAGCCATGTGATGACAGGGCTCGTTGCCATGAGCATACTGGCCCACCATCCCGGCGATGTCCGGCGGCGCATCTGGAGGAAGCTGGGAACTGGTCGTGAACAGGGCATCGAGTTTGTCTGTAAATGCCTGACGACCGCCGAAAATCTTGATTAATCCCGCCGGATCATGCTGCACGGTGAAGGTGGTCTCCCAGGGATCCGACTCCGTGTAGTCTCGCCATTTCTTGGAATAGCCCATTTCAATCGGGTCGAAAGGCTCGGCCCACTGGCCATTCTCCAATCGCGACCGCATGAAACCAGTGGTCGCATCGAACAGATTCCTGTAATTCCGCGAACGTTCGATCAGGAGTTTATAGTCATCCGCTTCGCCAAGCGTCTGGGCAACGTGGGCGACTGCCCAGTCGTCATAGGCGTATTCCATGGTCTTGCTGACCGATTCTTCTTCTTTATCGCAAGGAATGTAGCCCAACTTGCGGTAGTAGCCGAGCCCCCTATAGTCATCGACCATAGCGCGTTTTCGGAGCGGAGGATAAGCCTGCCTGAAGTCGATTCCCTTAAAACCCTTCACCTGCGCTTCCGCCAGCACCGAACTCGCATGATATCCGGTCATGCAGAACGTTTCTTTCGCCTGCAAGGGCCAGATGGGCACGCCTGCCGGACTTTCCTGCGCCATGCGAATAAGGCAGTTGACGAAATCCGGCACGCGATCGGCCTGGAACAGCGTGTACATGGGATGCGCCGCGCGAAACGTATCCCATAACGAGAACGTGCTGTAGTTATGAAGGCCGCTCGGGAGCTGGTGACGCTTGCCGTCCATCCCGCGGTATTGGCCATCGACATCGTCAAAAAGAGTTGGGGCTACCATCATGTGGTAGAGGGCGGTGTAAAAAACCCTCTTGTGTCGGGCATTTGAAGTGGTGATCCTGATCCGGGACAGATTCTTGCTCCAGGCTGCATGCGCCGCGCTCTGCACCTTGGCAAAATCCCAATCCGGAATCTCAGCCTCCAGGTTCTTCTGCGCGCCCTCCGCGCTCACGCCGGAAATACCGGTCTTGACCAAGATCACTTCTCCTTCCACGGTTTGAAAATGAATCAGACATTTCAGCGAGCTCCCTTTCGCCTCCCGGATGCTCGATTCCAGGCGCTTTTCCTCCGAGACGATTTCAGAAGATACAAAAGGCTTGGAGAACTGCATCGCGAAGTAGATTTCGCGGCCAGGAGCCCAGCCCTTGACGCTGCGTCCGCCTAGAATCGTGTCCTTGCCCATGATCCTCAGATCGGCCCACAAAACCGGTGCATTCCCGTAGGTATGGACCAGGTCGAGAATGAAGTGGCTGCTGTCGCTCTCAGGGAATCTGTACCGGTGGATGCCGGCGCGCTCGGTGGCGCTTAATTCTGCTCGAATGTTGTAATCGCGCAACGTGACCGCGTAGTAACCCGGCTCGGCGGTTTCTTCTTCGTGGCTAAAGCGCGAGCGGTAGCCTTCGCCCGGATTCTGTCGCGAACCAGGAACCGTTTTCGCGGGACCAGTGCCGGGCATCAGCAGAAAATCCAGCATGTCGGAAGCGCCCGTGCCGCTGAGGTGGGTATGGCTGAACCCCATAATCGAACTGTCCGAGTAGTGATAGCCGGAGCACCAGTCCCAGCCGTCGTTGTAGGTATCGGGACTGAGTTGCACCATGCCAAACGGGACGGTTGCCCCCGGGTATGTGTGTCCATGGCCGCCGGTGCCAATGGCGATTTTCACGTATTGAGTCATATCCTCCGGATTGGAGGGCGATGGAGACCCAGTCGAGAGTGCAGGTGGAGTCCTCGGGATCAATGCGGGCGCGCCCAACAGACGTGACACTGGGAGAGCTGAGAGGGCAGCCATGAAACTACGCCGGGATAACATGCGGATCTCCTCTTAAGACTTTCGTTCATTGCCCGGCGAGAAGTCAACGAACGCCCTGCCTCGGGTGATGCTCTAAACGGGAATGGACTTGAACGGCACCCTGCTTGAATCAGCCAATCCCGCTCAATGGTTTGCGAGCCCGGGAACGTTCAGCGCCCCTTGCACCACGGTGAGCGGCGTCACCACCTGCTCGCCGGGAGACATGAGCCGCAACTCGGTGATTGGACCGAGCTTTGTAGACACCGATCTCTCCCTGATCAAGAACACGAAGCTTACAGAGAGGGCGAACCTGCAGTTCCGAGCTGAAGCCTTCGACGTGTTCAATCATCCCAATTTCGGCAATCCCAACCTTAACGTAGGGACCACGAACTTTGGGTCGATGACGAACACGCGATTTCCGAACGGCGATTTCGGGTCGGCGAGACAGTTGCAGCTAGCACTGAAACTGGAGTTCTAAGGCAACAACAAACAGCACCACGGTTGGTTGGTGTGGGGTGTCCGCCGAATTTGGGCAAACCTCTGCAGTTCTCGCCGAGTTCAATGAGCGGGCACCCAGTAATTCCACACGCGAAAACCCTTAAGACCCTCCTGACCTCTCTTTTCCACCTTGGAATCCGACAAACTCTTGGCGCATCGATCCTCAATTTTTATATTTGTCGATTTTCAGAACTGGCCAAAAGCACGACAGCGACATCATCTTTTCCGAGTGTTCAGCTGGTCGAGTACGCGCTTCAACTCCTCAAGCTTCTGTCCAGCCTCGCCGAGTTTGCCTTCCGCCGTCAGGCGCTGGTAGTCGGCCAAATCCTTGGCGGCTTCTGCGATGAGCGCGTTAAGATCCGCTGTGGGCTGGGGTGACGCGGCCGATGCCGGTGAGCCTCGCTGCGACTCCGCCGGGGCACCCGCGGTTGATGGGGCGGTCAGGGACGAGACCGCACCACCAAAAAGCGATGCCATCGCTGACTCAAACGTTGGTCCGTACGCCAGCCGATCTTGCAAAGCGAGCACGACCAGACGCAACTCCGGCATCGGACTGCGCTGAGCCTGCAAGTAAATCGGTTCCGCGTACAACAGCGCTTTCCCAGTCGGAATCACCAGCAGGGCACCGCGCCGCACATGCGAGCCCTGCTGGTTCCATAGCGTCAATTGCCCGGAAAGCTGCGCGTTTTGATCGATTCGCGCCTCGATTTGCAGCGGACCGTCGACCAGCTTCGTCTTCGGAAAGTTGTAGACCACCGACGTTCCGTAATGTGCGCCGTCGCTGCGCCCGGCAATCCACCCAATCAGATTATTCCGGTTGGCCGGCGTGAAGGGCAGAATCTCCACGAACTCCTCGCCGCTTTCGCCGGGGAGTTTCATAAGCACGAAATTCGGCTGCATCTCCTGTGTGGTTTGCTCCCCTGCGTCGCTCATGCCGACTTCGGTAGCGACCGTCCACAGATCTTCACGGTTGTAGAAGGCTTCCGCATCCGTCATGTGGTAGAGGCCGTACACTTCCGCCTGCAGCTTGAGCAACAACTCGGGGTAGCGCACATGCTTGCGCAGTCCGGGCGGCATCATAGACGCATCTTTGAACAGGCTCGGAAAAATCCGGCGGTAGGCCGCGATGATCGGGTCTTCCGTATCGAAGACATAAAACGTGGTGGTGCCATCGTAAGCGTCGACGACCACCTTCACGCTGTTCCGCATGTAGTTGATGAGATTGTTGTCCAGGGGGTAGTGGGTCGAGTAGGGATAGCTGTCGGAAACCGTGAACGCATCCATGATCCACGACAACCGCCCATCGTCCCCGAGTACGACGTAAGGATCGGGATCGTAGGTGAGGAACGGCGCCAACGCCGATACGCGATCGCGTATGTTGCGCCGCATCAGGAGCCGGCTATTCTTGTTCACGTCATCGCTGAACGGTAGCTTCGTGAGGTCATCGAGGTCGAGCGCGATGATGAGGCGACGCAGGAAACCGCCGAGCACGATGCCTCCGTTCCCTTCGTAGGAGTTTAGGTTGTTGGTCTGGCCTTGCGGGTAATTGAACTCCTGCTGTCGAGTTTTCACATAGACGTCAGTATTGGTTAGCTCCCCGAAATAGATCTCAGGGCGTGTCACTTTCAGGCTGCTCACCGTGCTCTGGACCGGCATGTTGCTCAAAATCAGAGTGGGCAACCCTTCCGACGTGAACCCATTGACTGGGTTCATCGTAAGCCCATAGCCGTGGGTGTAGATCAGCTTCTCGTTAATCCAGTTGCGGCTGCTCTCCGGAAGTTTGTCGACGTTCAACTCGCGCGCGGCCAACATCACCTCGCGTGTGGTCCCGTCAATGTCATAGCGATCAATGTCGATGTCAGGGAAGTCATAGTAGGTGCGGATTTCCTGAATCTGACGGAGCGTGTCCTGGAGCGCGTGCCAGTCCCACAGCCGGATGTTCTGAAGCGTAGCCTGATTATTTGCGGGATCGGCGGACTCAATCGTGGTCTCAGCAGGAAACTCGCGCAGAGAGACCTGGTTCAATCCATAGGCCTGTCGCGTCAAGGCAGTGTTGTAGACGATGTAGGGTTTCTCCCGAACCAGTTCGTTCGGTTTGACGATAAAGCTGCTGACGTACCAGGCGACTACTTGAACGGCGAGATAACAGACCGCCGCCGGAAGGATCGCTGCGACCAGCCAGCGGCCGCGTGTCACCCGCATAGCGTTGACGAAGGCGATCAGCGCGCCCAAAACGAGCGCCGCGCAGACGACGAGCAACCCTGTAAGTGTGACGTGACCGTCCGTGTAGGTCACGCCCCCGAAAATTGTATGATCGTCGAGCAATCGCTCGAACCGGCTGATATACACACGCATCGCCAGGATTAGCAGTAGAAACCCAAATGTGATGGATAGCCCGCGCCAAGGCAATGTGACGTGGCGGCTGAGACGCCCGGCGAGTGCGCGCGCTCCGCCTGTGATGAGGATGAAAACAACCGCGAGAGCACAGATAATCACCGCTAGCGTAAGCAGCCAGCCGAGGATGACCTGCCACGCCGGCAGGGCAAAGAGAAAGAAGTTTAGCGGCTTGCCAAAAATCGGGTCTACGACGCTACCCGCAGTGCGAGGTGCATACCAAAAGAGCGCGAGCGTCGGCCACTCCGCTATCATGGCGGCGCCGGTTCCAGCGGCAACGACGAGTGAAACACCGAGCGCGATGAGCCGCAGAACAGGCCCTACCGGCAGCTTCACTGGCTGTCCGCCGATAAGAATCGTATGACCGTCCGGCAAATCGGGGAGATGTGCCCGCTTCAGGGCCAGGAACGATCCGTACAGAATGAGAAATGTGGCCGCGGCAAAAGCCGCGAAGACTTCCCACTGAAGACTCAGCGTTTTAAAGAAGACGTCCACATAGCCGAGCGACTTAAACCACAGCACGTCGACGTAATATGACAATGCCGCCCGAACCGCGAGCAAGACGACGACCAGGGCGATGAGAATGAGAAAGAAGCGGCGGCGACGGCGAGGCCGCCCCGCATGCGGCGGCGGCCAGTCAATGGACTTCGACATTGCTCGACTCCATTTTTATCAGCTTTATTTGTTGTCCGCATAATACTCCCTCTCCTTCCACATAACTTGCACTGCCGAATTTCGAGTTGGGTCCGATCCTTTCATGAAGAAAGGTTCCGGCATCATCCGGCTGGTTACTATTCCTGAGCGTTGGAATTAGATACGTTTTCTGTGGAACCATTCCTACGCGGAGACGCTCGCGAAAAAGCGGCCGCGATACAGGAGGTCCTTTTGTGGAAGGTCCCAGCGGAACGGGAATTCAAGTTTGACTCAGTCTTTGCGCCGGTTATGCCGCGCACTTCGTTGATTTCGTGCCGATACACCCGATATCCGGGCCAGGTTAGGATCTTGGTGAAGTCGTTGTCTCTCAAAGCCTACAGAGTCTAGCCCAACCCACCCTGCTCAAAAAATGCCCGCCAAATCTTCAAAGTTACGAATTCGCGCAGAGCCGAAAATTTCTACGACCGCGTGCCAGGGAACCAGCGGCACTCCCGCGGGCACTTACACAATCACCCTTCAGGGCGCTGCGGGCAGTCGGACGCACACAGTGAACGTGACATTGAAGGTGAATGGAGCCGAACATTCTCCGAAGTTCGACAAGACGCCTGCAGAAAAAATGTGGCTGGCGGGGTTCCTGTAGCTCCCGACAGCCCAAAGATTGCGAACCCAAGTGTTCGGCTCAATGAGGACCGATTGCGCTCGTCACTGTGGTCGCGTTCGGCCTCAGCTCGCTAGCTCATCGGTGGCAGGGTAGTTTGGCAGTTCGGTTGTCTGGGTGGGCACAAATAAAGCGGGCCTCCGTCCGCGGCGGGAACCGGCTGAACGCTCGCTGCGATAAAGGTGCCTACCATTACTGCCGTCAGAATCGCAACCCTGATTACTAGCTGTGCATTCATCTTTACTTTCATTGTCGTGCTCCTCTTGGTCCTGGGGGATTTTGGTCTCTTGCTCGGTTCTCCCGTCGCAAGTGACTTTGGTAATGCAAGCTGCGTTCCAAATCCGCCACATGGGTCTGCCGCGTGCAGTCACCAGAATTTCCCAGAAAAACGCCGGTAAATCATGGTTTCGGTCCATTCGGGTCTTGAGCTTCTCTCGGCCAAGAGACAAGAACTCAAACAAAAGCGCTCGTGGCTAACATTTATGTTAGGTTCAGCGGAGGCGGAGCGTCCGAGTATACTCATTCCGTCATGGGCGATTCGGTTGAAGAGGGTGTCGCTTCCACGAACGGGGCGCGGCTGGAAGCTGTAAGTGGACCCCTCAAGGGGAAGCTGTTCCTCCTGACCAGGGATGAGGTCTCCATCGGTCGCGATCCGTCCAATGAGATCTCGCTGCTCGACTCGCTGGTATCTCGCCGCCACTGCGTCATCCGTAGGGAAGGGAACGCATTCCGGCTTCAGGATCTGGAGAGCCGCAACAACACCTTTGTCAGCGGCGTACCCGTTAGGGAGAGGATTCTGGTTCACGGGGACCAGATCCGGGTCGGCGACTCGGTCCTCATCTTCCAGGGGCCAAGTAGTGAATCCATTCCCGGCCACGCCTCCCTGCAACTCGATGCGACTCCGGTGCCCGGCGCCGCGACCGTAATCCTGCGAAAAGAGGATGCGCTGTACCTGCAGCCTTCCCGGCCTGACGGTCTGCCCGCCACCGCGAAAACGGTTCGCGACCTCAATGTGCTGCTCGATTTCAGCCGGACCGTGAACTCGGTGCGCGGCCTGGCGCCTCTGCAGGAAAAAGTTCTGGAGGCCGTGCTCGCGATAGTCCCGGCGGATCAGGCCGCTATCTTATTGACCGAAGACGGGGCATCGGGATTCTCTTCGATTGTGGGCCGGGACCGCCGCCTGGGGCCCAATCAACCGATTCATGCCAGCCAGACTATTCTGAACCGCGTTCTTGAGGAGAACCTTGCGGTACTTTCGAGCGATGTCCAAAGCGACGATGCCTACCGCGACGCCGAGAGCTTGCTCCAACGCCGGGTACACTCGGTCCTGGCTGTGCCTCTCGAAGTACAAGGCAAGGTTCTGGGTGTGATGTACCTGGATGCCAGTTCTCCGGGCGCGCGCTTCGACTCCGACGTTCTCCAACTGGTTACGACACTTGGAAATATCACTGCACTCGCGATTGAGAACGCCCGGCACCTGGAGCGACTGGGAGGTGAAAACCGCCGCCTCCACGAGGAACTGAACATCCATCACAGCATGATCGGGGAAAGCAAGGCCATGCACGAGGTCTACGAATTCGTTTCCCGGGTTGCGGGGCGGGATTCAACAGTCCTTATATCGGGCGAGAGCGGCACTGGAAAAGAACTGGTCGCGCGAGCCGTCCACATGAATAGTGGCCGGGCCGACAAGCCGTTTGTAGCCATTAACTGCGCGGCCATCACCGAAACCTTGCTGGAGAGCGAGCTGTTCGGACACGAAAGAGGAGCTTTTACGGGTGCGGTCTCGCAGAAGAAAGGAAAGCTTGAGGTCGCCGAAGGCGGCACGGTTTTTCTGGATGAAATCGGGGAGTTGGCCGTCCCTATGCAGGCCAAGCTGCTGCGGGTTCTGCAGGAGCGGGAATTCGAACGAGTGGGCGGGACGCGTCCCATCAAACTCGATGTCCGTCTGATCGCTGCCACCAATCGCGATCTGAAGGAGGCATCCCGCACGGGAGCGTTTCGGCCGGATCTCTACTATCGTCTGAATGTGGTGTCGTTCCTCATGCCGGCCCTGCGGGAGCGGCGAGAGGATATCCCCATGCTGGCGGCATTCTTCGCGACGCAATATGGCGAGAAGGTGAAGCGGCGTGTGGCTGGAATTTCTCCTGAGGCTCGTGCCTGCCTCACGCGTTACGACTGGCCGGGCAACGTGCGCGAATTAGAGAACGCCATTGAGCGGGCCGTGGTCCTGGGCTCGACCGAACTGATCCTCGTGGACGATCTGCCGGACTCTATCTTGGAAGAAACAGCCGCCTCAGGGGAGCCCGTGAGCGCGCTCCACGATGGTATCCGCGAGGCGAAGAAAGTGCTGATCGAGCGCGCCATCGAGCAAGCGAACGGGAATTACACAGAGGCTGCCCGAATACTCGGCGTGCATCCCAACCACTTATTCCGCCTTATTCGCACACTGAACCTCAAGCCGAAGCGCCAGCGTCAGGGGTAAGAGAGACAAAGGTAGCGTTTCGATCTTTATTTCAGGCCTCGCACCAAAAACAGATTGGCAAGATCGTGCTGGAAGGTCGTGGCGCAAGCCTTTCCATCTGCGGACAAAGCCAGTGGTCCAAGGAACTGAGCTCCTGGTTCAGGAACCTTCACTACCAGCCATGGCTCTTTGCGAAACGACGTTACATCGAGACGGCTGATCTTGATGCTGGCGGGCTCGCGCTGTTGCAGGAACAGGTATCGTCCATCCCCGCTCCAGCGCACAACACTTTCGCCGTTCTGCAAGGCCGCGATGGTTCTGGAGTCCCCACCGCCAACCGGTGAGAGCAATAGCTCGTGCGGGTCCACGGTGATGAACCACTGCCCATCGGGCGAAACCCTCGTTCCCCGCGAGCCCTCGGGCGTGAGGGGCGTCGATTGATTTGTTTCCAGGTCGTACATCCAAGTGCGTGTCGCGTGACCAGTTTCATTGCCAGTGAACAGAATCCGCTTGTTGTCTGGGAACCACTCCACGCCGTCGAAGTGCATTCCTTCGATTTTTGGGAATCGCGATTCTCCGGGACCAGTAGGTAGCAACATCAGAGTGGAGCGCTCCGCCTCGTGGTGGATGCAGGCAACCCATTTCCCATCCGGCGAGAGCGAAGGTCGGTTCCCGTAGCCAAGCTGGATGGCGGGAGAACCGTCTGTTTTCCTCAGGTAGATGGCGGAGTTGCGTCCCTGGCCACTGGAAAGCTCGACGAAGACCAGGGATTGGGCGTCGTTCGAAAGGTCATACATCAAGGAAGAGTCCAGCCAGGCTAAATCGCGTTGTGCGGCGCCGCGCGGCGGTAAATAGAGGATACCGAGACGTGAATTGACCGTGGTCAGCAGGACGCGGCCATCGCGGGCTACATCTTGCATCACGATCATTCCGCCAGTCTGAGAAACCAGCCGTTGGGTGCCAGAGAGAGTAACGGCGTAGAGCGCTGGATCGCCGCCGGACTGGCCGCCAGAGAACCAGACTTCGCGATTGTCGGGTGACCAATTCAAGGCGCCGATGGCGCGCCATCCCCGGGAAAGAAGCTGCCTGGGATGGTCTGGGCCGATTACGCACAGGGCATAGTCCCCAACTTCCACATCAAAATCAAAGAAGGCGACCAGCTTCCCATCTGCCGATACTCGCGGCATCATGGGAGGCCGCTTCTCGGTCTCGTACAACACAGTACCGATGGGATATTCCAGCCGGTACTTTCCGCTGGCACCGCGCACTACCGCCAACGACTCTCCATCCGGCCCCCAGTCCGCGCCACTCACGCCTTCCAACACCTCTCGCGGGGCGCCGCCACCAAACGGCACGCGCGCGAGGGTGCCGACGTCCTCACCGCCCAACAGAATTGCCATCTCCCCGCGCTGTGAGATCGCGAGCACTCGTGCACTGGGAAGCGCCAACGGCTGCGCTTCGCGATTGCCGGGCCGCGCCGAAAATAAGGTGGATGGGGTGCCGTCCCACTCGGCGCTATAGACAACGGTGTCACCAGGAGCGAACTTCGCGGACGTGACATCACCACGCCGAAACGTCAAGCGCCGATACGACGGCGGCTCGGTGGGGCGAGTGAACCTTTGCTCATAAGAGATGCGCAACGCGAGTCCAAGCAAAACGCCAGCAAGCAACCCCACACCTGCCCAGAGCCTGATCCGCGGCATGTTACGCGGACGTGGGGACGGACTCGGGAGAGCGAAGTTGCTGGAATCCATCTCTTCACGCAGCTCTTCCAGCGCAACTTTCACGTCCGCCATGGTTTGCCAGCGACGTTCGGGATCTTTCTTCAGACAGCGCCCAATGATTCGATCGAGCTCCGGAGGGACGTCCGCCACTGCCTGTGACGCTGGTTGTGGATCTTTGTACAGCACTGCCGAAAGCGACGACAGCTTGGAACCACCCGCGAAGGCACGTTGACCAGTTGCCATTTCGTAAAGGACCGAGCCGAACGAAAAAACATCAGAACGGCTGTCGACCTTCTTGCCGTCAGCTTGCTCGGGAGACATATAGGCAACAGTCCCGAGGATGGTGCCCTCCTCAGTGAGGGGCGATCCCTCCCCGTGCAAAGTTTCGGCATAGGCATCGGCGCCCGCAGGTTCGCTGAGCTTGGCTAAACCGAAATCAAGGATCTTGACCACTCCCTGTGGAGTTACGATCACGTTCGACGGCTTAAGGTCACGATGCACGATTCCAGCCGCGTGAGCAGCGGCCAGCGCGTCCGCGATCTGGACAGCGTATTTCAACACATCCCGAGTCCGGAGCCCCTTCCGCCCAATCAGGTGATCGAGAGTATCTCCCGCCACGTACTCCATGGCGATATATTGGAGCGGCTTTCCATCGATCTCCTGCGTATCAATGTCGTAGATCGTGACGATGTTCGGATGGTTCAGAGATGACGCTGCCTTGGCTTCCTGAACAAAGCGTCGCTCTCGGTCTGCGTTGAGAGCCGCCGTGGAGAGAATCTTGATCGCAGCAGTTCGTCCAAGCCGGGAATCCACCGCCTTGTAGACCACACCCATGCCACCAGCTCCGAGCTTGGCCTCGATGCGGTACGAGCGGAGTGATTTGCCAATCATGGGCGCAGCCCCGAATGCGCGGTCCCGACTTGCGGCACGGAAATCTGCACCGTCGCATCCGTCACAAATGAACAACCTCAAATGAAAGCCGTCACAAGAGCGCGGAGAAAGAACTCAATGCGGCAATCCGCTGGACGACTTCATCGTCTCTCGATAAAGCAGGCGCTGACGCGATATGCCCGTGCTCGCTGAAGACTAAGTGGCTGCAATTCTACCTCAGAAAGGTAGTGCCTTGCTTTTCGGGCGCGCGGCAAGTCCGTCGAATGTTCAAATCATCGCCCTCCACAGCGCGACGGTGCCTTTCGAGCCTCTGCTTGACGATAAGCAGGCAGGGGAATTGCTTGGCTTGCATCCAAAAACGGTGCAGAGACTTGCACGGTGCGGGGAAATCCCAGCTCGTACTCATTGGACGGTACTGTCGCTATCGGGGCAGTTACCTTGCTTTTTAGGTGAATTGCGTAGGCTGCACACCTCGCTCGGTTTACGAATTCCGAACGAACTGTGGCTTCTGTGACACGAATGACCGCATCCCGTGCTAACGTTCATTTTGTTTTTGCAGTCCTTCCGCCAAACAAATTCCGATGGACGAGAGTAACACTGCCAAAGTGTGTCCTTATTGCGAAGGGAAAGGCTACGCTTTGGTAACTGTTGAACTTTTTCCCGACGTTAGTCGCCACGAAGAACCTGGGACAACGCCTTGGACTCGCGGACCGTGTCAACTGTACGACGGAAGAGGTCTGAGAGGGACACTTCGCTCGCCATATTCGTCGAATGCGAATGCTCTATATGGACCGGCGTAGGGCGCTCGTAAATGCGATCCAAATCCAGATGGGAGATATGCTCGAAGTCATCGGCGCCGAGGCTGGGATGCATCTGGTGGCACTGCTACCAACCGGCACCAACGATGGGCAGTTTGTAGGAAGGCTGCCCAGAGGGGCGTTTCGGTAATGCCGTTATCCACATGCTACTTGAACCTACCGACGAGGGGCGGCCTGATTCTTGGCTACGCGGGCGCCAACGCACATCAGATTCACAATGGGATACGCAAACTCAGGATGAGCGTATAGGGCCAGATCGCATAACGTGCTGGATAATTGCCGGCTTCGTCCTTGTCGACAATTCATCGAGAACCGTGTGGGCCAGCCCCGTATCCACGTCACCGAAGAGTCAATTGTTTACAATTTTTTTTACCAATTCATGACAAGTTAGAGATGGGGATCGATGTAACATGCCGCGCCGGTTTCAGGACGGGGTTACCAGGAACCTAACGTCAACAATTGAAGGGGATGACAATGAGAATCCATTCGCTTGCAATAGGCGCAGTTTTGCTCAGCACACTAACAACCACGAGCTTTTCGCAAGTAAACAGTGCCTCGACCGCGATGCAGGCCCGGACGCTCGGGGCGGCAGAGGGCAACGCTGTGACGCATTTCAACGTCTATTTGCCATTAACGAATCGTGCCGCCCTCGATCAGTTGCTGCGCGATCAAACCGATTCGACTTCGTCGAGGTATCACCAGTGGCTCACCCCGGCGCAGTTCAAAGCGCAGTTCGGACCCAGCCGTTCGGATGTGGCCAAAGTGAAGGCAGCACTCCAAGCTGCAGGCTTTACGGTCGTCGGCGAGAAAACGCAGAACCTCGAGGTTGAAGGCCCGGTATGGGCTGTGGAGAAGATGTTTGCGACGCACCTGCAGCGGGTGCAGACTCCAAACGGGCGCATCAAATTTGCAGCCGCCGAGCACCACCTAACCTTGCCCGACGAGCTAGCTGCCATGGGCGCCGTCATCCCAGAGTTTACGACACATCTGGCGGCGCATGTGCATTCATCGAGGATGGCCCGGTCCCTTGCGAGCGCCACTCCGCTGTTCCGTCTCAGCAGCAACGATAGCTTCTTCTATCCAAATGATCTCAACGAGGCCTATCAACTGCCCTCCTTCCGGACCGAGATCACGCCGCTGCGCTCACGCCGTCCGGCACAGATTGCGGGTGTGGGAGCGCACATCGGCATCGTGATCTCATCGGTGATCAACCCCAGCTGATTTGGCGTCGACCTTCAACTCCGCCCTTAATCTTGGTGGGGGTCTGGAGCTGATTCAGGCCTATTCGGCGAACTCCAACTTGCCGGTTCCGACGGTGACGATTCGCCCAGTCGACGGGGGCAGCGGCGCAATCAATCCCAATAGCGACGATTTCTTCGAGGCCTCTCTCGATACTCAGATGTCGTTGGGGACGGCTCCCGGCGCCCAAGAGACGCTGTACAATCTGCCAGAACTAAGCGATAGCGCCATTATCGACGGCTATACGGCAGTGGATGAGGACAATGCCGTCGATGTGGTGAGCTCGTCCTTCGGCGAATGCGAGTTGGACTTTACCCCGGCGTATAACGGCGGCGTCGACTTCACCGGCATTCTGCAGACATTCCACGCACTGTTCCAGCAGGGCAATGCCCAGGGCATCACGTTCCTGGCGAGCTCAGGTGACAACGGCGCGTTGGCGTGCGTATCAGCGGCCTTTGCCAATAATCCGCAACCGGGCACCAACGTTCGTCCCCGGGGTCGAAAATCCGGCGGACGATCCCAACGTGACTGCAGTGGGTGGGACCAATCTCTCCACCACTGCAACGCCCGGTGTGGATGACGCCACTTACGAGACGGAGAACGCCAACTTCGACCCGCGAGTGCCCGCAGAATTCCAAATTGGCCCCACGTACGATTGTGACCGTGGGTGACAACACGTGGGGCTCGGGTGGAGGATTCAGTCAGATTTTCCGCAAGCCGTTTTACCAGTTCCTGGTCAATACGGGGAGCGACCGGCACCGTGCAGTGCCGGACGTTTCGCTGATGATGGGCGGCTGTCCGTCAGATGCGGACCTCGCGGTGCAGGACTGCACCCAACTGCCGCGCAGTGCGGCCATCGTTTGGGTCAATGGCCAGCCTTTCCTGCTCATCGGCACCAGTTCGTCATCTCCGGAATTTGCCGGCGTGCTGGCGCTTGCGGTCGAGTTGAATGGCGGCCGTCTGGGCAATGTCAACCCGCTGATCTATACGTTGTCGTTGGTGCAAACCCTGTCTGGCGGCACCAAGGCACCGCAACCCCTGCAGTTCTTCCACCGGGAGATCTCGGGAAACAATAACTTCTTTACGGTGCAGCCGGGTCAGGCGTACAGCGAGGTGCTGGGCAACAGCACGCTGGACGTCAAGAACTTTTTGGGTCTACAACGCGCAGCGCCCGCCGGTGCGCCCAATACACCCAGCAATCCGTGAGGTGAGTGAGGGGACCGGCAGGGATCAGACGCTGCCGGTCCTCTGACGGCCTTTTCGAACGCGCGCCCCCAAGCCTCTGTTCCGCTCCACTCTGCACACCAGCGGCGCGCCTCCGAAAAAGCACTGGCGTGATCCGGGCGCATCCAGTAGATCAGGTCGGAAGCCAGCGCGCTGCCGCAGTGAGGCTCAGGGAGACGGCATCCCTATTCGGGAACGAGCCCAGACAATGTGGTTTTGTCGCCGCTTGAAAAGCGGGAAGGTTGAGGACGGTAACCGTTGCGGGTGCGCACTTTGTATTTCTTCAGCTGATCGCCCACGAGTTGCACCGTGATCGCACGCCAGCCGGTGTTGGCGTTGGGCTTCGGGTAGTAACTCAATGAGTAGAGATGTGCCAAATCGTCGCGGATGGAAGCGAATGCTCGGTGTTCATCTTTCCAGTTTTTGGCGAAGTAGGCCTTGCCGCCAGTGGCGGCGGTCATACGATCAAAAACCGCGGTCGATACCGGTTCCAATTTTGCGGTTTGGGTGCTGATCATGTAGATGGAAACTCCGGCAGACTGGGCAAATTCAGCAACGTCCTCGGGTGGTACCACGCTGGAATTGTCCGGGCCGTTGGAGAACACGACTACGACTTTCCTGCCCCTATTTTGAGCCGCGTCTTTCAACGTCAGCAAGAGCGCGTTGTAGAGCGCTGCCTGATCTCCGGCCACAGTCGAGCGCACGGCCCGCAAGACTTGCGACCGGTCGGAAGTGAGAGCGGTCGCGCGAGAAAGATCTCGGCTGTACGAATAGAATGCGATCTTGTCGGCGTTTCCCAGCGAACGAATGAACTCGGTAATCGCGTCTTGCGCGAAGACAAAGCCCCGGTACATGTAGTCGCTGGTATCAAACAGGACGAATACATTGGCTCCGCTTACCACAGAGGCAAAGGTCTGAGACGAGGCGCCGTCAGAAGAGCGTTTGGCGAAGTCACCAGACGGGGTCGCAGACGAGTCCTGCTCCGCCAATTCGCTGAGACTGCGGGCCGGTTCATCGCCTTCTGCAAAAGTGGCCGCCTTCTCCACAATCCCATCCTCCACAATGGCAAAATCCTTGGGGCGGAGTCCCGTAACGTAGTTTCCCTTCTTGTCCGTCACCGCCACGTTGAGCTGGACCATGTTAACCACAACGTGGAAGTTCGGGCTCTCCTGAGCTTCGATGCAAGGTTCAGCTCTCAGTATGAATCCCAGAGGGATCAGAATCAGCAGAAACAATTTCCTTACCATGGGTTCAAGGTTCCTACTCTGCGACCTCATGTGCGCGAGGCCGCTGCATTATCGGTCCGGGCTTTTGTTCGAACGGACGCCTCAAGGCCGAACCGCACTAATTCTCGACGGTGAAATCAGCTTGCCTTCACGAAATTCTGCTCCCGTTTCATGCATCGCCCGAAGGAGCGCTGGCCAATCCTCCAAGTCGGTAGCGAAGATCTTCTGGACCATCATCCGGGTTAGCTCCGGCACGAGGTGGTTCAGCATGACGGGCGAATATCCTCCTTCATCGGCCAGGCGAGCCCAGTACAGATTGGGCGAATCCCAGGATTCCGCAAGAAAACGGCTGGAAAACCCAGAGAACGGTGGCATGGGCGCTACATTCAGCAGTTCGAGACCGTAGTTCTGAGCTATGCGGGGATGGGGCGTGCCGAAATCGCGCGACAAGCGCTTCCAGTTGACCTGCTCGGGGTGCTGCCGACACAACTCTTGCAGTTCCTGGGAGGCGGTTCCCCACGCAAAGGGTTGTTCCGGGTACTTGTTCCGGAACTCGGCCGCCAGATAGAACGTGTCTGCCGGCATCATTTGAGGAAGCATTTCGGATACGCGACCCGTGCGCAGGGCTTGCTCGACTTGCCTTGATCGCCGCGGAAGCAACCGATCCGACAGAATGGTCAGCACCTTGTTTCGCAGCGCCTCGTCGTTTGCGGATGCAGTCAGGAGTTCCTCTCCGCTCCGCTGATAGAGAGCGATCGCGTGCAGTTCCAATGGGCTGACATCCCACCAGCGGGGCAGGATTGCGGAGGCCAACAGTTCCGGCGTCAATTCCTTCCAGATCAGAGCCTGAACACTGTCCGGCGAAATGAAATCCTGTTCGAGTTCGGCCAAAGCGTAGGGCAGGTCGGCAAGAGAGCCAACGAAATGGGCTCCTCCGCCCGCCGGTGAACCCTCGCCCATAAGCTCCGGCGACTGCCAGAGCGTCTTTATGCCCTCAACTGTCTCTCCCGCAAAGTCGTGGGAGCGGACGAAGAGCGGATTATTATGCAGCGCCTGGGCACCCGGCGGTTCGTAGTAGGCATAGTTCAAACCAACCAGGGTATCCCGCAGGAAAGAGGCGAGCTGACCCCGAGCCTCGTCAATTTGGGCGCGCGACGCCCTCGGCGACTTGAGGACTTTTGGCAAGTCGGTTCGCATCTGCACGTCGGTGTGATGATTGTTGTAGATTCCTGCAGCCCATTCCGTTCTCTCGCTGTTCGTGAAGATTGGCCGCGGCATCTCAAATTCTCGCGTCTCACCCGCCAGGAGGATCGTGTACTCGGCCGGCTGTCTCCCTCGTGCCTTTTCGCCCAACGCATCCCCGAGCGTCAGAAGTGTGTCGAGCGAGACCAGTCGCTGATCGTCCAGTACAGAGCGGATCTTGCCGGCAAGTTCCCGGTGGATCCGCTTCCCCTCTGGAGTAGTCTGCCGAGGTCCTGCCAGCAAGTCGATGATTTCGTCCTGCGATCCTCTAGCGTTGCCGGTCGAAAACCGGAATAGTTCTCCCAGGGAACTCCGCCCCGCGTCATACACTTGGGCGTCCGAGCGAATCGAGGCGAAGGGCTTGATCATCTGCTGCCACGAGTCATTCAGGTGCGAGGTTGAGATCTGTCCTTGGCGGGCCAGAATTTGCCAGATTCCGACATTTGCCTGAAATGTGCCGAACGCGTTCCCGCGCACAGCTGTGGGCACGTTGTTCAGCGCTTGAGCTACGTCCAGCAACAACGTGATCGACTCGTCGGTTAGCTCCGGAAACTCGGAAAAAATCCGATACTGATCACTGAATTCCTCGAACTTGCGTGCTAGCAGGCGCACCGTAGCCGGTGCCAGCCGATGTCCTGGAGATCGTCTGCTATCAAGTTCACTGATCGTCATGTATATCTGCAGAGGCCCACTTTCGGTAGAGGCCCGAGAATAGGCGAACAATGTTTGCACCAGCTGTTCCGAACTCGTCAAGCCGGACGTGTGCTTTCCCCACCTATGCGCGAGGTTAGAGGTGTGCCCTTGGAGAAGAATGTCTTTCCAGACTTCAAGATTCCCAGGGACAAGCGGCTCACCGCTGCTATCCAACTGAAGGCGAGTGGCAAGAAGCAACAGTGCGGGTGCCGGTCTGAAAAAACCCCTGGTGGCGGGGGCAGACGGATCTGGGGCGCGCAGGCCCGCGTAATAGAACCGCAGCCGATGCGGGTCGGTAAAATATGCCTGCTGAATTGCACTCACCCGCGAAAGCACGTCAAAGTAGGCGACCAGCCAACCCTTGTCCCTGGACAGCAATCTTGAGACAAAAGAGGCAGGGAACGCCGGGCTCGCTCCGACCAAATCCTTCCACGCTGCTTCTGCCCCCACTCCTCCCGGTACGTTGACTCGGCCCCCGCTGATGCACAGGCCCCTCCCGTAAAAATCAAGGACCGCGGCGTAGGGAAGCAACTTCCCGAGCCCAATCGATTGCTGCAAAGCCTTGCTGGTTTCGGGGTCGAGCCGTGAGAGGGCCCAATACAGGCGCGCGACCGTTGGGTCGTTCAGGATCGTGTCCAGCAAGTCCCTGCTTTTTTCTTTGAAGTTCTTCGGGCTCGCCTTGGTCCAGTCGCTTTCGGCGAAGAGCACCGGCACAGGCGAAGAGGAGAAGGGGTATTCGAAAGGTTTACCGCCCTGCAGTGTCTGCTCTAGTTCAGGGAGGGGAAATCCGGAATCAATAGCCAGAAAAGCCCTCTCGGGATCCTCCGTCTGCAAGGACGTTCCAGGATCGCCGCAATTTGCCCGGGTTCGGTAACCGAGAATACGCAGAAGCGGTCTCGCATCGTCACAATTCGAAACCCGAATCACCATGTCACTGGCTGCGGCCAATTCCGCCAACTCCCTGGCCTGCACGACATATCGTCTCAACAGGATCAGGAACTCAGTTGGACGAGTTGAGCCCTCAAAACCCTCAGTGAACACATTCCGGCTCAGCAGGGGCAGGACTTCTTCAGGCGTAATCTTTTGACTGATCCCGGCCATGCGCAGAAACGATCGCTGTGGGCCAGGGATCACGAACTGCGACGAAGCCGAGAGCGTTCCCTCTTCTGGAGAAGAGATGACGGCTGCATTGGAGTGCTCTGCGTGAGTGGCCGGGGGCAGTTCCCCGCTACCCGCGAACAGATCGCAGTTCAAAAGAGAAAACGCGACCAGGACGGACAGGTACAAAGGAGATTTCACGGCTGGATTCCTCGCGGAGCCGGCGAGACCTCATTTCACCTGGATTCTTTCGCGGAAGGCAGGGGTGTCTTCAATTCGCGAAACCGAAATGTCCCCAGATCTAGGCTTGGTGAGAACCGGGCCTTGCTCCAAAATTCAATGTCGGCAAAAATACCTCATATCGAGCAACTATCCAAGCTGTTTTTTTGTCCAGAGGAGGCTTTCGCAGCGAAATCGTGCGCGCATGCCCAGTCCATCGAAAACCGATGAGTCAGCGAAACCCCACCACTCTGACTGAATTGTTTGAATGCTAAGTCCAGTGAGGAGCTTATGCGCCAACGGGCAGTTCTTGTCACTGAGATAGAACTGTTTGGCTTTGGAAACGACTAATTCGGCGAATTTCTGGTCGCCATTGCCGTGCGCATAGTCGAGCATCAGGCCGAGCGCGAAAGCGGTCTGGTCGTGTTCGCCGATCCGCACAGGGTTGGAGAGTTTGGGCAGCCAGTTCTTCAACCGCTCCAGTGCGGCTTCCTCAAGCGGATGCAGATTAGCCGCCATCTCTTTACCCTGCGGATCGTCCCATTCCTTGAGTTCCGCCACCAATTGCAAAAGCCAAGCGAGACCATAGGGGCGCTCAAAACTGGCGCGTCCTTCTCCTCGGAGATTTGCAGTCTCCTGCGCGATGTTTTTTGCGGTGAGACTTTGCAGCAGTGCTTCGCGAGCAGCCTGAACAAACGGGGCGTCCGGAAAAGTTCTGACCAAGCGAACGAGGAGCCAATGCCCGTGCACAGAAGAATGCCAGTCGTAGCAGCCATAGAAGGCAGGCGTCAGTTTCCGTGGTGGGGCCGCATCTGCATCGCTATTCAACGTATGGCTAATGTGATTTGGGTACTCTTTGTGCACGCAAGCAAGGGCAAGATTCGCAAACCGCTGCGCCGCTTTGATGTCGAACTCACCTGTGTTTTGGGCGGCAGCACTCATCGTGAAGAGCAAGAACATGGGGCAGAAGATGAATTTCATCGGCTAATACTTTAGCCGAAGATGGAGAACAGAGGCGAAGACGAGATTCGTGTCTGTCACCCCAGCAATCTGCATCGAAAGAGATACTCACTGTTGACTCTATGCCAAGAACTCGAAACGCCGACCATTGGGCAGAGTTGGTGGGATTAGCTCATATACCAGCCACCATTGACTGAGATTGTCTGCCCGGTCATGTAGTCATTCAGTGCCAGCATCACAGCGACCGATGCGATGTCGTCCACCGAACCAAGATGCCCCATCGGAATAAGATTTGGGTTCGCGTTGGGGTTGCTGGTGACCATATCAGTCTCAATCAGCGCGGGAGCAATGGCGTTCACGGTGACCCCTTCTCGAACGAGCGATGAAGCGCAGGAGTGCGTCAGCCCTATGATCCCCGCCTTGGACGCGGCGTAGTGCGCTCCCACCGCCCCGCCCGTCTGTGCAGCGACTGAAGACAAATTGATGATGCGTCCGCACTTTCTTTGTCGCATACCGCCAACCACAGCCTGCGTTACCAAGAACACCGACTTTAGATTGACGGTGAGCACTTCGTTCCATTCCGCTTCCGTAATCTCCTCCAATTTGCGCGGATGAGCGATGCCCGCGTTGTTGACGAGGATGTCGATGCCACCAAGGTGCGCCTCAATCTCCGCGACCATGCGTCTCACGTCGGCTGAGACTGACACATCGGCTTGAACTGGGAGTGCCTTCCGCCCGGTCCTTGTGATTTCGCCACAGACCGCATTCGCAGCGTCGGCTCGTTCGCGGTAGTTCACTGCGACATGGGCACCAGCCCTAGCCAACGCAATGGCGACTGCGGCACCGATTCCGCGACTCCCTCCAGTCACAAGGGCCACTCGATCCCTGAGGTCTTGCATGGCGTAATTGTATGCGCGAGATCTCAGCGCTGCACCCGTGGAACTCACGGAGGGTCAGAATCGGCTAGGCGCGGGAGAAGGTGGAAAGAATGAGGATGACGAATACTTCGATCTTCTGCCCAACATCTGAGCGGTTCGCAACACACGTTGCTGGACAGGACCTTATCGCCCAGGTGCTTGTGTGGCAAAAGCGGCCTGCCTGACTGCTGTCCTATGCGGTGGCTGTTTTCGCCTTCTTCTTGGTCACCTCCGACTCTGCTTGTAGCCAATCATCTAAGTCCCGACCGTCCTGTCTCCCGCGTTGCTCATAGAGTTCGTAGGCACGACGGCGAATTTGCTCCTGAAGTTCAGCGGTGAATGCTCTGGCAAAGGAAAGCGAACGCTACGGAGCAATAACCCCTTCTTCAATACTCACGTTCTTGGGCATAGCTTCGATTCTTGGGACAAATTTGGGACAAGCACTTTGGCAGGCTTGAAACCTTGCTGGAATCAGCAGCTTAGGAAGGTTTGGTAGCGCTACCGGGAATCGAACCCGGGTTTGAAGATTGAGAATCTTCCGTCCTAACCCCTAGACGATAGCGCCACGGAAGCGAGCCTAAATTATAACAAAGCATCGTCTTTATTTCGGGGCCGAGGTCGCTTCTTCTGCCCTCGTCGTGTCGGTGATTCTCTTGTCTCATTTTCGGAATTCCGCACAGCCTCATCGCATTTTTTTGTGCAACTTACTCCCTTCCACAGGCCGGTAAAGGATATAGTAGATATAAGTCCTCAACCGAAAACTGATCGCATCCACGAACTCGCAAGGTCAACTTGTATGTTGTTCATTCGTCAACAAATCCAATCATTCCTAAACTTAGGAGCATGTAAGGAGTATCCAATTATGGCTAAACCAAGATTCCCCAAGAACAGTCCTAACGTGAAAGAAAGCGTCTCCACCCCAAGCAGCCCTCCCTCGTTGTCTGACACTAGGTCCGACCCTGGCGTCGGATTCGCGGGAGCACCGCCGGCCACCGCCGTAACAGAAACCAGAAAGACGGAAACCAGACAAGCCGCGAGAAAGCCGGAAATTGTGAAAACCGAAACTCGCGCCAATCTCGTTCCCATCAATGTAGAGGACGAAGTCCGCCGCCTCGCCTACTTGCTCTCTGAGCGCCGCGGATTTGAACCAGGCCACGAAGCCGAAGACTGGCTGGCTGCGGAGCGCGAGATTCGCCAGCGCTACCGCCAGCAAAGCGCGTAGAGCCAACTCCTTAAAACCGCCTGGCGGCCGAGCCCCGGCCGCCGGTCTTGGCGGACATGTGTCTTGCAGCCTGCCACCCCGCCGTCGCTTTTGCACTTCGTCCCGGTTGCCTCTACCCGCGGTTTCTGAAAAAATACATTGGGGTTCTCCCACATGGCGCAAATTGGTAGTTTTGCCTTGCTCCTCGCATTGGCGTTGAGCGTCTATTCGTTCGGAGTTGGCCTTGTGGCCCTCTTCTTTCAAGGCGACCCGAACTGGGAGCGCCTGGGCGAGACCGCTCGCCGCGCCGGCGTCGTTGTTTTCGGAGCCGTCGTTCTCGCCGCCATTGCCCTCGTCGTCGCTGCCTTCCGCGACGATTTCACCATCGCTTACATCTTTCACCACAGCAATCGTGATCTCCCAGCTCCTTACAAGTTTGCTACCCTGTGGTCCGGCCAGGAAGGCTCGTTGCTGTTCTGGTCGCTGCTGCTCGCCGGATACGGCTTCGTCCTGCGCCTGCGTTATAAGACCGATCCGCGGCTGTTCGCCTACGCGTCGGTGGTTCTCGCCGCCGTGCAGATCTTTTTTCTCGCGCTGGTGAATTTCGCCGCGAATCCCTTCGGTCTGCTCGAGGGCCCGCTGCGCGCCGATGGAAGCGGTCTGAATCCTCTGCTGCAATATCCCGAGATGGTCATCCACCCGCCCATGCTGTACCTGGGCTACGTGGGATTCACCGTCCCCTTCGCCTTCGCGCTCGGTGCGCTCATCATGAAGTATCCCGGCGAAAAATGGATTCACATCACCCGCCGCTGGACCATGGTCACTTGGGGATTCCTCACCTGCGGAATCTTCCTCGGCGCACACTGGGCCTATGCCGTGCTGGGCTGGGGCGGCTACTGGGGATGGGATCCGGTCGAAAACGCGTCGCTGATGCCCTGGCTCGTCGGCACCGCCTTCCTGCATTCCGTCATGATGCAGGAGAAGCGCGGCATGCTGAAAGTCTGGAACATGTGGCTGGTCTTCGCCACGTTCTGGCTGGCAATTCTCGGAACCTTCCTCACCCGCAGCGGCATCATCAGCTCCGTCCACGCTTTCGCGCAGTCGTCGATCGGCAGCTGGTTTGCCTGGTTTCTGTCCATCAGCTTCGCAGTCTTCGTTTTTTTCTTTTTCAAAAACAAAGACCACCTGCGCAGCGAGCACAAGCTCGAGTCGCTGATCTCCCGCGAGTCGAGCTTCCTGTTCAACAACCTTCTCTTCGTGCTGCTCTGCTTCACCGTGCTGTGGGGAACCTGGTTCCCGAAGATTTCCGAACTGGTCCAAGGTAACAAGGTCACCGTGGGCGCGCCTTTTTATAACCGGGTCGCGATCCCGGTCGCGCTGCTGCTTCTGATCCTGACCGCCGTCGGCCCACTACTGGCCTGGCGCAAGACTTCCTTCGAAAGTCTCAAGCGAAATTTCATGTGGCCCACCATTGGCGCGCTCGCGGTAATGGCCTTCCTCATGATCGCGCCCTCAAGCTGGGGATCGCCCTTCGGCATGCGCCCCTGGCAAGACGTCGCCTACTTCTATTCGCTGATGGCCATCGGGCTGTCCGTGCTGGTCACGCTCACCATCGCCAGCGAATACTACCGGGGCGGCAAGGTGATTGCCGGACACACTGGCCAAGGCATGTTCGCGTCGATGGTGCAACTCACACACCGCAACACGCGCCGTTACGGTGGCTACATCGTCCACTTCGGCGTCGTGGTCGTGATCATAGGTTTCGCCGGCTCCGCCTTCAACCAGGACAAAGAGCAGGAAATGGGTTACGGCGACAAGATGACGATTGGCAGCTACACGCTGGTCTGCCGGTCGTATACCGATGAGGATTTTCCCAACTATTCCGGCGAGTGGGCCGTGCTCGATGTCTTCAAAGGCGGCAAGCAGATTGACACTCTGACGCCCGAGCGCCGCTTCTACAAGGCGAGCCGCCAGACCTCGACCATGCCCTTCATTCGCTCGACACTGAACGAAGATCTCTACCTGGTGTACGAAGGCCTGAATCAGGACACAGGTCGCCCGATTCTGAAGGCGCACCTCAACCCGCTGGTGATGTGGATCTGGTTAGGCGTGTGGATCATCCTAGGCGGCACGGTACTGGCGCTGATCCCGAACGCCCCGGCCCCAGTGCGAGTGCCGGCGGCCAGACTGGTGGAGCACGCGGCTCCGGCCGTCACAGGGGTTTAGCTTTTGGATGGAGGAACAGATTAGCTCTTTAAATGTGGGGACAGCCACCCTCCGCTGTCCGCCGGGCGCAGCGCGGCGGCTTTTGATTGCAGCGAGAAGATTATGGGCGGCGGCACACAAGTCCAAGCCGCGGAGAACGAGCCGCGAGGCGGCCGAAGATGCAGGCGTGATGCAAGATCCAGCCCCGCAGGGGCAGCATGTGAAAGCCCGGCACTGAAGTGCCGGAAAGGCTAGAAAGTGATCAACGAGTCCCGCAGGGACGGCGTCAACTCGCGCGAACCGGAATATCAAATGATGACGAGACCAAAACAAATTTTCCGCCGCCTGCTGCACTGCGGCCTACTCTGTCTCGCCGTCTTCGCCCTCACCGGCGCCGGCGATCCGGCGACGCGCTTCAACGAACTCGGCCACCAGATGATGTGCATCTGCGGCTGCGGCCAGATTCTTCTCGAATGCAATCACGTCGGCTGCCCCGACTCCGACGGCATGCGCAACGAACTGATGACCGCCGTCAGCCGCGGCGACAGCGACAGCCTGGTCGAGCAATCCTTTGTGCAGAAATATGGACCCACCGTGCTGGCCGCACCGACCACAAAGGGTTTTGATCGCACCGCGTGGATCGTGCCCTTCGTCGCGCTGGCGCTGGGGCTCAGCATCGTGGTCCTGGTGATTCGAGCGTGGAAGAATCGCCCCGCGCCCGCCATCGCCGACGGCCTGCGCCCCGTCCGCGGCGCCGAACTCGAACAATTCCGCGACCAGGCGCGCAAGGAGACCGACTTATGAGTTTCGAACTGGCCTGCTGCCTTCTAGCGACAGTTGCCGCGCTCTTTTACATTTTCTCCCCAGGCAAGTTCTACGTGGGCCCGGAGAAAACCCGCGCCTCATATCTGCGCGAGCGCAAGGACGCCGTCTACGAAAATCTCCGCGACCTGAACTTCGAGTTCAAAGCCGGCAAAATGCCCGACGCCGACTACCAGTCGCTGAAAGCTTCTATGCAAGACGAAGCCGCGACACTCCTGGCCGAAATCGCGCGCCTCGAAGCCAAAGCCGCACCGTCGCCGCGAAGAACCAGGGGCTGAGCTGATGCCCCGGAGGGGCGGCTGAGAATAGCCCGGCGTTTCAACGCCGGGAAAAGCGCGAAGGCAGAATCCGTCCCGGAGAGCCCCTGAGCGTAGTCGAAGGGGACGGCTGAAATGGATGTTACATCCTGAAAGGACCGCAACTTTGAAGCTCCCGTCCACCACACTCGCAAAGCGCCCTCTATTCGCGCTGATCACCATCCTCCTGCTGTCTGCCTTCGCTTCCGCCCAGACCCTGACTGGAACGGTAAAAAATTCCACTACCGGCAAGCCCGCGGCAGGCGACGACGTCGTCCTGCTCAGCCTCGGGCAAGGCATGGAAGAAGCGGGCCGCACCAAGACCGACGCCAAAGGCAAATTCAGTTTCAAGCTCGACGCGCAGGGCCCCCATCTCGTCCGCGTAATCCATCAGGAAGTCACGTATCACCGTATGGCCCCTCCGGGAACAACGTCGGTCGAGGTCGAAGTCTACGACGTGAGCAAGAAAGTGGAAGGCATCGAAGTCGTCGCCGACATCATGCGCTTTCAGGCCGCTCAGGGACAACTCCAGGTCGAGCGCACGTTCGCGGTGAACAACAACTCCAAGCCGCCGCGCACCCAGATGAACGAGCACAACCTGGAGTTCTACGTGCCCGATGGCGCAACCGTCAGCGAGGGCCAGGCCATGACCGCCGGCGGCCAGCCCGTGAAGTCCGCCCCCGTTCCTGAGGACAATGCCAAGAACCGATATGCCTTTCTCTTTCCGCTTCGTCCCGGCGAGACGCGATTCAATGTGGTTTATACGGTTCCTTACACCGGCAGTGCGAATATCGATCCCAAGAGCGTGTATCCGTTGGAACACTTCGTCGCCATCGCGCCCAAATCGATGGAATTCTCCGCCGCCCCCGGAACCAGTTATCAGGTCGCGCCGTTTCCTGGTCAACCAGACGCCAACGTAGAAGTGGCCTCCAACTCGCAACTGGGCCAGCCCATGGCGTTCAAGCTATCCGGGGAAGGCACTCTGGCGGCGCCTGCCGATGCAGACGGCCAGCAGAGCCAAGGCTCCCCCGCCGCGCAAAACGAAAGTCGTCCTGGCGGCGGTCTTGGACCGCCCATCGATGCTCCCGATCCCTTGCAGAAATATCGCTGGTACATCCTGGGCGGCTTTGCCACGTTACTCGTCGTCGGTGGAGTCTACGTAGCGTCGCGACAGCAAGCAACCAGTCGCGCCGCCCGTGCCAAAGGAAAAACACTCCCGTCCCTGGATGAGGATGGAGACTATGAAGCAGCGGAACTCACCGCAGCGCGCGAGATCCGTAGTAGCGAAGCTCGTCTCAGCGCGACCCCTCCGCAGCCAATCGCTCCGCGTCGCTCCTCTTCCATGCTGCTCGAAGCCTTGAAAGAAGAAATCTTTGAACTCGAAGTCGAACACAAACAGGGCCTCGTCTCGCAGCAGGAATATGAAAGCGCCAAGTCCGCCCTGGATCAAACTCTCCAGCGCGCCCTAAAACGCGAAGCGCAAAAAGCGTAAGCTGACTCGTCTTCGTGGTGCGCCGCGCAGACGCATTCGTAGGAGGCTATCTTTAACTCTTGTCATTCCGAAGCCGCGTTACCGCTGAGGAATCTGCTGTCCTGGCAGCAGCCAAGGTCCACGCCTCGGGCGCTTCCCGAGAACAGCCCGGCGTTTCAACGCCGGGTCCGTTGTCAGACTCGCGCCCTGTAAGGACGCCTGAACCACGGCATGTGACCCCAGTCCTTGACGTCCACAGCCCCAGCGATGAATGATGAGGTCGTACAGCAAGGGGCCATGAGGGACCTAAACCCCTATTTTGCAAGATTTTACCCATAACTCGTTGTACCCCTGAGATTTTCGGACATTGATGGACGAATTTCTCGTTATGTCGATGATTCCAAGAGACCGGGCGGGAGGGGGGCCCCGGATTTCACCCGATTTCCCAAATTGCGACCTCATGCATCTCCGCGGTCGGCGTAACATCCAATGGATATAGTTTCAACAAGATTATGGGAAATACATTTAAGACCGCGTTCCTGCTAACCGCGCTCACGCTGCTTCTGATGTTCATTGGCCGAGCCTTCGGCGGGCAGAACGGGATGTTCCTGGCACTGGCCATCGCCGTCGTCATGAACTTCGTTTCGTACTTCTATTCCGACAAGATCGCACTGGCCATGTACCGAGCGCAGCCTGTTACGCGCGAAGAACTGCCACGCGCCTACGCTGCCGTCGAACGCCTGACGCAGAAAATCGGCATTCCGATGCCGAAGATTTACGTGATTCCCAGCGAGTCGCCCAACGCGTTTGCCACTGGACGCAATCCGAGTCACGCCTCGGTCGCGGTAACTCACGGAATTCTCGGCCTGTTGACCGACGAAGAACTGGAAGGCGTTCTCGCGCACGAACTCGGGCACGTCAACAACCGCGACATCCTCATCAGTTCGGTTGCCGCCACTCTCGCGGGCGCAATCACCATGCTCGCCAGCATGGGACGCTGGGCTATGCTCTTCGGCGGCTTTGGAGGCGGCAACCGCGACCGCCGCGACGGCGGAGGCTTGGCCGCGCTCTTGATGCTGATCGTGGCCCCAATTGCCGCCAGCTTGATTCAGCTTGCCGTCTCGCGCTCGCGCGAATATCAGGCCGACGCCACCGGCGCGCACTTTACCGGCAATCCCTACGCCCTGGCCAGTGCTCTGCAGAAACTCGACGCCTACTCGCGCCGTCTGCCCCTGCAAGCGAGCCCGTCGACCGCGCACCTTTTCATCATTCAGCCATTTCTGGGAATGAATTTCGGCAACTTGTTCTCGACCCATCCCCCGATCGCAAAGCGCATCGAGCGGCTGACGGGACGGCCCGCGGAGTTTTTGCAGTAAGCAAGCTTCTAGCTCCTGGCTTCTAGCTCTTGAATCTTCGCTGCTGGTCGTCATCGTAACGCTCCGAGCCGCAAGTTCTTGAATGTCGGGCATTCTTACTGCGTGGGTAGGGTTAGAAGCAAATGCAAGATGCAGTAGCGAGAGGCTGGGAGCTAGAATCTGAAAGCTGCATGACGTAGGTAACTCCGCCCCCCACGATGCCCAATAGTAGAATCGAAACAATGCCGCCCGAGACCGCCATCGCTGTTTCTCACAAAGCCGCCGAACTCGAAAAGGCCTTGCGCCGCGTGATTCGCGGCAAGGATGACGTTGTCCGCCTTGCGCTGGTCAGCATTTTTGCCCGTGGGCATTTGCTGATTGAAGGCGTTCCCGGCGTTGGCAAGACGACGCTGGGTCAGGCACTCGCGCGCGCTATCGACTGCACTTTTCAACGCGTGCAGTTTACCAGCGACATGCTGCCCTCCGACGTTCTGGGTATCTCGGTGTATTCGGCCCTGGAGCAGGTGTTCGAATTCAAGCGCGGGCCGGTTTTCACCAACGTTCTGCTGGCGGACGAGATCAACCGCACCACGCCCAAGACGCAGTCCGCCCTGCTGGAGGCTATGAACGAAGGCCAGGTTACGGTCGACGCGCATTCTTACGAGTTGCCGCAACCGTTTCTGGTGATCGCGACGCAAAATCCGGTCGAGCATCACGGAACCTATCCTTTGCCCGAGTCGCAACTCGATCGCTTCCTGATGCGCGTGCGCATGGGATATCCCGACGCCCAGGCCGAGCGCCAAATTCTGCGCTCGGAAGCAGGCGCCGCGCACCTCGATGACATCCGCGCCGTTCTCACCGCCGCTGACGTGCTCGAAATGCAGCAGGCGGTGAAGCAGATTCGCGTGGACGAATCGCTGGTGAGCTACGCGCTGGAAATTGTGCGTCGCACGCGCGAGTCGGAATTTCTCTCGCTGGGCGTTTCCCCGCGCGGATCGCAGGCTCTCTATCGCGCCGCGCAAGCCATGGCGTTCCTTGAGGGCCGCACGTTCTGCACTCCCGAAGATTTCAAGCCGCTCGTCGTTCCCGTCTTCGCCCACCGTGTAGTGGTGAACGGCCTCTATGCCTCGACGCTAAAGAAGTCTGAGCAATCCGATCAAGTTCTGAAGGAAATCATCGAGAACGTTGCGGTACCGGTGTAAACGCAGCTCTCAGGCTGTCGGTTTCGGCCTCATCCTCTTCCTCTGTGCTCCTCAGTGTCCTCTGGGGTTAGCTTTCTGATCCCACCATGAGACTATAATTCTCCCGCCATGTCCTTCCTTCGCTTTCTGATGCTGCTCTCGCTCGTTGCCTGGATTGGCGGGCTGATTTTCTTTGCGTTTGTGCTTGCGCCCACGGCATTTCAGGTTCTGCCGAATTCGCATCTCGCCGGAAACGTGGTTGGACGCGCGCTGGGCAAACTGCACTGGATCGCCATCGTTTCCGGGTTCGTCTTTCTAGCCAGTTCCCTGCTTTACAGCCGACTCACGGAAGGCACCGCGCATGTCTTTGCCATGCGGCACGTGCTGATTTGCCTGATGCTTGGGCTTACGTTGCTCTCGCAATTCTGGATCATCCCCCGCATGGACACGTTGCGCGCCTCGGTCGGCGACTTCGCAGCGGTTCCACTGGATAATCCCGCGCGTGTGCAATTCGACGCACTGCATGTGTGGTCGACGCGCGTGGAAGGCGCTGTGCTGCTGCTGGGATTGCTGACGATATATCTAGCCGCAGCCGTCTTTAAAAGCCCGCGCTGATTGCGTCGCAGAATTGCACACGGACTTAATGCCGGCTTCGCGCTTCCAGCACTTCGCGGATTTTAAGGGCAAGAGAATCCAACTCGAAGGGCTTCTGCAGGAGCGTGGTTCCAGGCCCGCCGTTCTCGCCAGGGGCTGCGCCGAATTCGCCTTCGGTGTAGCCCGACATAAAAATGACTCTCATGTCGGGACGCGACGCGGAAAGCCGGCGCGCAACCTCGGAGCCGCGGATATGCGGCATCACGACGTCGGTCAGCAGGACGTCGATCGTGCCTTTGTATTGCTCCGCCAATGCCACCGCATCGCCACCGTCTTTAGCTTCCAGCACGGAGTAGCCGAGTTCCTGCAGGAACTGGCAGATCATCCAGCGCAAGTCGGGCTGATCTTCCGCCACCAGAATCGTTTCCTTGCCGGTACGCGCAGTCTTGGCTGGAGCCTCGACCGGCTGCGGTTGCGGCAGCATGGCGACGCGCGGGAAGTAGACTCGAAGCGCTGATCCCCGTCCCGGCTCGCTGCTCACCCGAACGTGACCGCCGCATGACCGGACAATGTTGTAGACCACCGACAGACCGAGACCAGTTCCCTCATCCTTCCGCTTGGTGGTGAAGAACGGTTCGAAGATTCTGCTTTGCGTCTCGATGTCCATGCCGATGCCCGTGTCGGTCACGGCCAGCATCACAAAATCTCCGCGCGGCACACCCGAGGGCCGGTGCGCGCGAACCACATCCGCAGCAATGTGAGCGGTTTCTAACGTGAGCTTTCCGCCCTGCGGCATGGCATCGCGGGCGTTGACCACGAGATTCATGATGACCTGTTCAACCTGGCCGGGATCGGCGCTGATGCAACAGGCGTCTGGGTCGAGCTTGACCACGAATTCCATTTCGTCGCGCAACACCCCGAGGAGCATCTCGCTCATCTGGTTGACCAGTGCGTTGAGGTCGAGCACCTGCGGGCTGAACACGTGCTTGCGGCTGAAGGAGAGCAACTGGTGCGTCAGGCTGGCTGCGCTTTCGGTGGTGCGGACAATGGTTTCAACACTCTTGCGGACAGTACGGCTGGCGCCGTCTTCTTCCAGCACAATTTCCGCGTATCCGCGGATGACCATGAGCAGGTTGTTGAAGTCGTGAGCAATGCCGCCAGCCAGGCGTCCGACCGCCTCCATCTTCTGCGATTGCCGAACCTGTTCTTCGAGTCCGCGCCGGCCGGTGACATCGCGCGAGGTCACCACGATGCCGCCCACGGCTACATCATTGAGCAAATTGTTGCCCACCGATTCCAGCCAGACCCACGAGCCATCCTTGCGACGAAAACGATACTCAGGAGGGGCGGCGCTTCCTACCTTGAGCGTGACGCGTTCCAGCGCCGCCCGCACCGCAGGCTCGTCCTCGGCATGAATCAAAGCCAGAAGACTCTTTCCCAAAAGGTCAGACGGCTTGTATCCCGCTACGCGTTCAATCGAAGGACTGTGGTAAAGCATGGTCCCGTCGACAGCGACGATGGTGATCACATCCGAGAGGTTCTGAATGAGATAGCTAAACCGATCCTCGCTGCGTTGCAGGATGGCGGCCGCTTCCAGGCGATCCCGGATATCGCGAAAGATTCCAAGAACGGCCGGTTTTCCACTCAACTCGGTTGCGCTGGCACTGACCTCGACCGGGACCAACGTTCCGTCGCCTCGCAGCAGTTTCAGTTCGCGGCTGCGCGTTTGCCCGTCGGCATTCGGGGTCAGGAAGTGGGGGCGTGTTTTGTCGCCGTCAGTGGGATAAAGCTGAGATTCCGGTTTGCCTACGAGTTGTTGCTCGGGGATGCCCAGCATCTCGCAAGCCTTGTTGTTGGCTTCGAGAATCAGCCGGGTCCCGGCATCGATAACGAGAATGGCGTCATTTGCGGTGTTGATCAGATTGCGATATTTCTCTTCGGAGTTGCGAATCTGCTTCAGCACGGCTGAGGACAGGCCAATGCCGATCAACAGCAACACTCCGCTGGCCACAAGGGTGGCGAGGGACAACACACGGTTAATCCAGCGAGCCCCCTGACCCAGCGTCGATGAAAACTCATTCTCGAGCGGAGTAACACGGGCATCGACAGCAGCCACTTGATCGGCGATCTCCTGGACCTTTTGCGCGTCAGGGTGAGCGGAGTTGATCTCGCGATGGAGATCGTCCGCCAGAGAGCGAAGTTGGTCGATGTAGCGATCACCCTCGGTCCAAACCGCGATGGCTCGCGCCATATAGCCAATGTGTCCAAAGCGCCGGAAGAGCATGGACATACTGTCCACATCTTCGGGACTGTTGCGGCCTTGGAGGAAGCCCTGCCGAACCACTGCCATGTCGGGCGAGGCATTCTGCAGTTGCAACCGGGCATGTTTGTCGCCGGTGGGAACCGCGATTTCCGAGAGGTACTGCCGGTAGTCGCTTTCCGCGTGGCTGGTCGCGTACTTGGTCAGACTGAGGACGGCTCGCTTTTCTGCCTTCGACCAGAGACCTTCGCCGCCTACGTAAGCGCGGACTCCACTAAGGATCTCCGAACGGAGCACACCCAGAAAAAAGACGCAGATCACAATGGCGACGAAAACGCCTACGATGACCAGCAATTTACGGGCTATGGGAAGGCGGTGGAACATTTTTCCTGCAATTGCATGCTGGAGTCCGAAGTCCGGAAACCGGCAGCTGGCGGAACACTCAACTCCCACGTCCGCACGGCGGAAGGTCAGTTTGTAGCGGCGCAGTTACGATATGCCTGATAGCACCTACTATGAATCGGCTGCATTTCAGGCGTCCCTTAAATAATGTTTACAAGAATATCGTGCTCCGGGGACGAGCCGTCAAGGCAAATTGATTCGGAAATAAACCTTGGAGTCACCGTGTGGTTACCGGAGGGAAAGCACTCGCTGTGTCAGCCAAAACGCGAGAGCGGAAGCAGTCTACCACGTGATCGTTGACCATTCCCACCGCTTGCATGAAGGCATAGCAGATCGTGGATCCGACAAAGTTGAACCCGCGCCGCTTGAGGTCTTTGCTCATCGCATCGGAGTCCGGCGTTCGCGCGCGGACCTGCTGGAGTGACTTGGGCGAATTCAGTCGCGGCTTGCCTTCTACGAACTGCCAGACGTAGCGGTCGAAGCTGCCGAATTCTTCCTGCACGCGAAGAAACGCCTTCGCGTTCGCGATGGCAGAGGCAATCTTGAGTTTGTTGCGGACGATGCCGGGATCGCGCAAGAGTTGTTCAATTTTGCGACGATCGTAGCGCGCCACCCGCTTGGGATCGAACCCTGCGAAGGCCTGGCGATAATTGTCGCGCTTGTTAAGAATTGTGCTCCAACTCAGGCCCGCTTGCGCGCCTTCGAGAATGAGGAATTCAAAGAGCGTGCGGTCATCGTGCACCGGCACGCCCCATTCTTCATCGTGATAACGAATCGAGAGCTCGCCTGTCGCCCAGCTGCAGCGAACCGGCTGCCGATTGTTGGTCTCAACCGCCGTCATTTGATCTTTTGACGACCCGCTTCATCCAAAGGAACCAACCCCTTTAGCCACAGAGGACACTCAGTCTCACAGAGGATTCGACGGCAACTCGTCCTGGCCGATCCCTACTCCAGCGACTTGGGGTCCGACTTGTTGATGGGCGATTTGGAATCGAGCAACGAAACCAGCTGATGGGCGGATGCCGGGATGCCGACTTTGCCTTCACGAATGATTTCTTTGGCGGTCAACTTCCTGCCATAGAGCTTTTCATTTGCGCTGCCATCGGAACGCAGAGTCGAGCCTTCCAGAGAAACCCCGGCGAACAGGCCTTTGTTGCGTGAGTAGGAGAGGATCTCGGCGTTCATGACGATATCGGTTGCGCCTTCAGCCGTGCGGCCTTTCGGGCCGGCAGCGGCGGAGGCATCCGCGCCCAGCTTCACTTTGCTGTAGAGCAGCGATTCCGCGCCTCTGGGATTCATGACCAGGAGCACAAAGTCGGTGGCCTGCCCCCCCAGCTGGAATCCGATACTGACGCCTTCGAGCGCGTACAGCGCCGGGGCTCCCCATTTGCCTTTGTAGTGTTCGCCGCTGCGGCACACCATCACGCCGCGTCCGTAGCTGCCGCCGATGCCAAAGGCTCCCTTCTTCACAGACGGCAGAATGATGAGGCACTCGGCCTTATCGAGCAGATCCTGCGGGATGTCATCGGGAATATTCAAAATCTCTTTGAGCACGATACCGGCGTCCTTGACGCGATCTTCTTCGCGCTCGTCATTGGCGGCGAAAGCAGTAACCCCCGACATCAACACGACAATGAAACAGACCATGCATCTCTTCACGAATCCCTCCAAAGGGAGATTTTAAGGAAAAACTGTCTCAGCTGTGCCACTATGTTACCCCCTGAATCCGATTGGCTAATAGGGAGCATAAACGCGGAAGTTCGTGGCCGGGGGTAGCGAATGGGCAGTTTTGTGCCATGACCATCCGTGTGCTCCTTTTGTAACTTGGCATATTGGCGGCGGCGCTCCTAAAGTCAATCAGATAGCGACCTGCGGTGGGGACAGTATTCGGCATCAAGCGTGCATCCAATAGCTTGGGAGTGTGCCAGAACGCGGGTTTAGAGTGAAAAATTTGGATTTTATCGGCATGAAGTACACGAACTGGATTTTTCGCCTTGGGACGCTTTTCCTGGCAACCTTTTTGTGGGTCGCCCATCACGGGCCCAGTCCGCCTATGTGTCGGGGTCCCCCAGCCTACGCGCCTATAACACGGCGAACGCGGCTGACAGTGCTGACGACCCGCAGAGTGCGATGATCATGCTTCATGCCCGGGTGAATGAAGTTAATGTGCTCTTTATCGACCGACAAGCACGGCAAGTTTGTGCGCGATTTGAATCAAAACGATTTCAGATTCTTGACGACCACAAGCCGCCGCAGGCAATTCTTAATTTCCGCCGCGAAACCGATCTGCCGCTGCATATGGGGCTGTTGATCGACGTCAGCGGTTCGGTGGATAGCCGGTTTGATTTCGAACAAGAGGCGGCCACGAGTTTCCTGGAGCACACGCTTTGCGCCGGCTTCCACAAGGCGTTCATCGTCGGCTTCAATACTCACAGCCAGATGGCGCAGGATTTCACCGACAACGTGCAGTTGCTTTCGGCGGGCGTGCGCAGGTTGCACGATGGGGGTGGAACGGCCATGTACGACGCTGTCAACCACGCGTGCAAAGAGAAATTTCTGAAGGATCGGCCGGACCGTCCAGTGCGAAAGGCAATCGCGATTGTCAGTGATGGAGAAGCAAACAGAGGAGTTTTCCAAAGCGCAGGCCATTGAGATGGCGCAGCGGGCCGAGGTAATCATCTACGCGATCTCTACCGACGATAGCGGCCTGGTGATGCGCGGCGACAAGGTGCTCGAACAATTGGCCGACGCCACCGGGGATGCGCATTCTTCCCTTT
>CAVPQE010000026.1:0-291469 GCA_963707205.1 uncultured Acidobacteriaceae bacterium | reverse complement strand
TGCGATCCGACTTTGGAGCGGAGGGCTGAGTTGGATCTGCAACAGCGGGGGCGTCGCCGTCGCTGAATTCGCGAAAAGAACGCACCTCTTGCGGCTTGCCATCTTCCACCACATAGAAATCCTTCTGCTGCAATCCTCTCACCGGATGCCCCTTGGCATCTGTTACGACGACATCCACGACGACCGCTCTGGTGTTGACCTTGAAGGTTGTGATGGGCCCTGTCTTGGCATCCATCTCTTGCTCGGTTATAGCGGTCGGAGGAGATGCACTGGGAGAGTTTTCTGCCTCGGCCGGCGGGATCGGATTGGCAGCATTAGTGTCATCAATCGAATTCGAATCGTCCGACTTCTGGGCGACGTCGTTGACGGCGGTGTCCGTCGCTACCTTTACGGTTTCCTCATTGTCATTGCTGACTTGTAGGGTTGCGGCATCCAGTGGGGAAGCGGAGCTGGAAGGAGAAGCGAGCGCGTACAAGTCCGGCACCTCGGCCTTGAGCTGCGCGAACTTGGCTTGCTCCTCGCCGGACATCTGCGGCAGATCGAAAAGCTCCAGCACGTCCCCTTGTAGTACAGCCAGGCGCCGTCCATCGGGAGAAAGCGAGAAATTCCGTCCGCTGACTACGGGTAGACTCACTTTGACGGACAAGACCGGGTTCCCGCTGGCGGTCTCAAAGATCTGAACTTCCTGCTCGAAGGTGTCGTGTTGAGTAGGATCAAGTTGAAAAGGATCGTCCGGGTCGTATGGGGGACTGCCTGACTCAGCTGATGAACTCTCTAAGGGCGGTTCACGCAAAGTACTCACGGCAAAACGGCTGTTGTCTTCATTGCGAGCGACTGCCGGAAAAGTACGATATCGACTCCAGTGTTGCCGCCATAAGCGGCGCCCCGCCACTGTCAAGGAAGTCACGCTGTAGTCGCAGTCACGAGAGGGACATCGCCCAACCAGCAGCGAAGTGTTACTCGCATAAACGACGTCGGGGATCGTCCGCGATCGGACCCGGGCTATATTGCGGCGCTGGGTGGGGCTGGGTCCGAAACGAATTAACCAGATCTCGCCTTTGTGGATGAGATCGACGTATCCGGCGCTGGCTCCATTGAGATCTACCACCTTCTCTAGTTCGACTGTTCGTCGGAGCGCCAGAGTCTTTGCGTCGAGAAACCGGGCCACGAATTTAGTTTCAGGTTTGGACGGTGCATCCAGAGAGGCCGGTTGTGAGGCCTTGAGGGCGTCAGGGTCCTTTGCAGTTTCTACAATAACCTCACTACCGTCAGGCGTCACCGCGACCCACAACAGGTTTTTCGGGGAACTCAGAAATAGTTGCTCGTGAAAATGGGAATCGACGATATAGAGGTCATTTCGTCTTCGCAGCAAGAATGTTCCTGGAGTTAATGGCCATAGATAGCTCCGACGGTCGTGAAGATACCAATCGGTCTCTTTCACGATCCTTCCACTGGGCACCTCGATGATGGCAGCGTGTACCAGCCGGTCTTGGTGACCCGGAGGACAACTCGGAAGCCGCTGGAACAATTTCCTGGGACTGAAGGTGAGAAGTACGTGACCGGTGTCCACGAAGTCCAAAGACACGCTGCCCTCGTCCTCGGAGAGACGCACCATCCGCGACGGTGTGTGGTAACCAATGGCAGACAACTCGATCCGGGCCGCGGGCGTCGGGGACTTGGTTGCGGACGGGCTGTCTTGGGTCAACTGCCCGTAGAGAAGGGTTGCACCAAAGAAAAGAACGATAGCCGCAGCTCGGTGCGACGAGTTCAGGTTGTGGAAGGAATTGCGCCGCCCGACTTGCGTGTGCCACGTCGGTCTCAAGAGCTGGCTCATAGCCCCACCGTACGCAACGTGGGTCTCGCTTTCCCCGAAATCCGATTGATATTGCACCTGAACGCCCATCTATGGCGATAGTTCGCCAATCATTGTCCTAGCACTGTACACGCCGAAGTCTCTGTAAGACCTGTTTGCGTCGTTCTCTCGGCAGGCCTGCTGCGACGAGCACTGCGAGGAAGAGGAGCAGTAGCAGGATGAGTCCGAAAACAGCGTAAATGTTCTGAAGCAGTTCCATTCGCACCATCAACGCGAAATCCATTTATCGGGGCTGATAGAAAGCGAATCGAGTGTGGCTGCCGTCGTAACATGCGGATCGAGGATAAAATCGTAAACGGCAACGCCGATTAACCAAGTGCCGACGCAGACTAGCGCGAGGATCACCATTCCCAGCACCTCGGCGTCCTCGAAGATGCAGTGACCAAGCGCCGAGGCGAGATTCTTGAAGAACCGCTCGATCGGTTCCCGCGTCATAGCTAAAATTCTAGCACTGGATTCCTTGTGTCGCGCACACCCCCACCACTGTTGCAACCACAACTGCCGTTATCAGGCCTTATCACGAGATTATGTATCTGACACACAATCGAGGTAGACTGTGAAGCGCCGTGACAGGGCTGAAATTCCGAAGTGGTTTATGGATGCGGCGGCATTTCTGGAAGATCACCGACTCCCCATTGTTGAGCTAGCTGCCTATAGGAGGCGGCAACGCGAAAAAGCGAAACAGAAGGCACCTGTGGAAACGAAGAAAACGCCGCGAGGTCATCGCCTTCGAGTACATTCTTTGACTCAAGAATCTCCAAAATCATCATCGAAACTTGGAGTTGCTGCGCCAGCATCGCTATCATTAACTGATGTTCCTGTTGTGTCACGGCGGTTGTCTCCTTCGGAAAGAATTGAGAGTTCCAACCGGAAGATGATAACCTCCGTGACAGAGCAGAAACCAATGAAGAAACAAAAGTGCGGGCCGCAGCAAGAAAAGCCGATGGACCTACCCAATCCGCTCAAGGTGAATGAGGCAGAATTCACCGAAGTAATACGCAAAATGGTGAACACGTCGCCGGAGACGCTGGAAGAAGTCAAAGTCAGACGGCGCAAGAATCCCGAGACCGATCCGCGCTACTTGCCTGTGTTTGATTTCACAAAGAAGAAGACCTAGCCGCGTCCACGATTCCGGGATGCTGGCGGTTGGAGTATGTAGTGGTTAGCTGTCATGGCATGTGCCAATATTCCATCGGCAACCATGAGTGTGATTATTCTTTGTGCTCGCCCTAATGGAATGTCGAGCCACGCAGCTATCTCGCTATCGCTCAATATCGAATGTTGCCGAGTAGATCGCAACATATGCTCCAAATGGGCCGACAATAATCGGTCACTTTCTTGACGCTCGCGATCTTGTAGTTGAATCTCGGCCAGCGTTTCAGTTGCAGGTTTGGGTTTTGGCCACAATCGCATTGCAAGCTCCCACGCCTTATCCAACGCCCACTGGACAGGCTTCCACAAAAGCGCTATGTTCATTTTGTCACCCTGTTTTACGGACGGCGCGGACTGCGAATCCGCGCCGTCCGTGCGTTTACGAGATCAAATCTCGATACTTCATCTCCTTCGTGCCTACCAAGTGAGCCACGGTCTGCTCGAAAATGTTCACATCCTTCCGCCGATTGAATCTGTACTCGAATTCCGATAGGTAGCGATGCAGATGCTTGCCAGAAACAGAATGAAACGATCCCACGATGCCGCGCTTGAAGAGTGAGAATGCGGACTCAATCGTGTTGGTGTAAACGTCGCCGCGCACGTAAATCTTGTCCCTATGACGGATTGTGTTGTGCTTTCCGCCTCGGATGCCAGACGCCATCATCGCGAGCGGGTAAGCGGGATATTCATCTGTCATGACCTTTTCAACTGCGGGGCTGACGTTTTCCCGAATGGGCTTGCTGAGAGACTTTGCGCTTACGTCTGGAATGTGAAAAAGCCGCAAGTCTCCGCCGCGCTCCCGGATGCCCATTACGATTTCTTTGTTCTCTTGACCCCTGCCCTGTCCGCGAATCTTTCCGCCTACCCAGGTTTCGTCCACTTCCACGATGCCCTTCATCTTCGGACGCGACTCTGGGACTGGAGTAATCAATGCACCTGTCTGCATCGCTTTGCGGATGCGGTGCCCCATGTACCACGCTGTCCGGTAATTCACTCCCAGATGCCGCTCCATCTGCTTTGCGCTCATACCTTTCTTTGCGTGAACGATCAGTGCGACGGCGGCGAACCATTTTGTGAGCGGCAGATGGGAATCATGAAAGAGAGTGCCAACCGTGGGAGTGAATCTGTGCTTGCAGGTTGGTTCTAGGCAGGCGTACAGGCGTGTGCGCTTGTTCTGTTTTTTCTCGCTGCGCTTGCAGTTCGGGGTCTGACCGTGCGCGTGATCCGCGAAAGCTTATCATTCCCGCATCGCACGCAGCGAATCTGGCCATCTGGCCAGCGTACCTTTTCGATAAAGTCTAAGCATTGATCTTCGGTTTGCAGCTTGGTGTTAACATCGATCAAGTTCATCGTGTTGCCCTCTGAAGATGCAAACACGATAGCCGATAATTAGTTGTGTGTCAAGTGCATATTCTCGCCTTATCACAACTTTGCGCCTTTTGTTCGCTAGACAGGCGAAGGGAAAGCACAAACTTGTGCTATGGAGATTTATCGCCAGCCATGGGCAGCGATCTACCCATCCTCGACCAAAGAACCCACTATCAGGCCGCTAGTCGGGGGGGGGACTATAATGGCGAACCAGTCTGCTTGCATATCCCAGTTACCAAAGGAGTGATCCATGCCTGTCAAGCAGGGAAGTCTTGAACTGTTGCAGCATCCCGCATCCAAAGAGCTCCTGCAATCGACAATTCCTGCCCGTTTAGCCTACGTCTGGACGGACGGCAGTCCTAGAGTTGTCCCGATCTGGTTCCATTGGAATGGGCGAGAGTTCGTGCTGGGGACCCCTTCGAAAGCTCCGAAGCTTAAGGCGCTGGCAAAGAATCCCAAGGTCGCCCTCACGATTGATGACATCAACTTTCCCCATAAGGTGCTGTTAGTGCGCGGTACTGCGCGATTGCAATCCGTGAATGGAATCGTTCCTGAATACGCAGTGGCGGCGGAGCGCTATTTCGGAGCCGAGCAAGGGAAAGCTTGGGTGGCGCAGCTTGCTTCCATGATTCAAGATATGGTGCGAATCACTATCACCCCTGAATGGGTCGGCCTTCTCGACTTTCAGACGCGCTTCCCCAGTGCCCTGCCCCTGTAGCCATCGGATTAGAACCTGCGCCATACCTGTCCCGATCAGCCGGGCCGTCACATTTCATTGCGACTGCGCTGCCGCCAGTAAGATGTCGGCAACTTCACTAGGACGTTCGACATGGGAGTCGTGGCCACTATTCAGTTCAGCGACCTCCCAGCCCAAAGCGCGAGCTTTTGCTGCAAACGGGGCGAAGAATGGCCGAGCCGGGTATTCTTCTGCAACGCTGGCAACGAAGTTGGCTGGAATGCTGGCCTTCCGATTGGCTGGAAGAGGCAGGGGCTCCTCAAAGCAATGCAGACTAAAATCACACAACCTCGCACGGACAAAATCACGCGCCTTACCGGGCTTAAGTCCCCAGAGGTCAAGTTGTCCCTCCCCGCCCGGTAACCGCCAGCCGTCTCCATGGTCTCGTGCCACGCCGCGAAAGTGGGTGCCAATCTCGGGCGGGAGCAAGTCCAATACGCTTTGCCCGTCTTCCGGAATGAACGCATCCAGGAAAACCAGTCGCCGCACTTGCGTTGGATTTCTCTCAGCCACACCGCTGATGATCATGCCTGCGTAACTGTGGCCTACAACGATTACCCGGTCCGGGGACTTTGACAACTCGACCAAAACGTCCTCTACATGTTGCTGTAGCGTAATGTCGGGAGACAGACGGCTTCGGTCTGTGCCAAGGCCACTTAGGACCGGTGTTATCACCCGATGGCCGCGCTTTTCCAGCAAGGGGGCCAACAGGTCCCACGTGCCGTTTGACTGCCATGCGCCGTGTACCAGGACAAGTGTCGCCATGGCGGAGAGTCTAGCACTTTAGAGTGCGGTCGCGTCTGCCCTGGTTTTGACTGCTTTAAGGCCGTTTCACTCAAAACCCCTGCGGCGGCACGATGAGTGTAATGGGGATGTTTCGCCAACAACGAGGCGTCGCTCTTGCCGACGTTTGCCCAAATGCCCGTCGCGCTCTGTATTTGCCCCAAGGTTTCCAGCGGCCAACCCCACGGAGTATTCTGAGCGACGAAGATGTTAATCGGTATACGACTCATCGTCTGGTTCGGCGCGTGGTTTGCGCTGGCTTTAGCCTTCGCAATCGTCACAGGCCCTCAGTGATCAACCAAATCCGGGTCTTCCGCACTTTTGGTGAAGGCAGTCTACTCCTGTGTACCGCGCGTACACGACACAAACTCGATCAAGCCGAGTGCAACACGCGAATCCGCAGCAAATCCAGTTTGGCTCGCCCGTACATTTGACGTTTGATTAGCTTCAGTCGATGAATGTGTCCTTCCACCGGTCCCGTGCTCCAAGGTGAGGTAAGCGCGGCCTGTACGGCTGCCGCATCGCGCTGCAACTGCATCACGAAACGATGAAGAGGAGAGTGGCCGGCTGCCTTTCGCCAGGGCAGCCATGCGGAGGCATTGTGTTCCTGCATCATACGGCGGAACTGTTTGGCTAATTCCCCACTGATGGCGATCTCAGGAGAGAGGGCACAGAGGGTTTCTACGAAGCTTTGTTGCGACGGACTTGGGTTGGGAACGAGGCCGAGCAACAGCGCACTGGTTTGCCGCGGACTGGGGCATTTGCGGGGTGGAGAGAGCGAACTCTGGTGAGGACGCCCCCGCACTCCCAAACGGACGCGGAACCAGCGGCGCAGGGTAACGGCGGCAAAGTCCGCGCCTTGAGATTGCAGTTCCCGCCAGAGCTGACTGCGATTGTGACAACCTTCGGCCCAACGTTTCTCTAGGTAGGAGAGCCAACGGTCCACCGAGGAGCGTCTTTGCGTGACCTGGCGCTCAGGAAATTGGCCGGCGCGCAACCAATAGCGTACGGTCTTCCGGTTCAGCCCCAGTTGCAATGCGATAGCTCGTTTTGAGGTACCACGCTGATGTAATTCCATCACTTGCTGGTAGCGTTCCAATCGTCGTTGTCGCCGCTGCCGGCTGAGTTGTTGAGAACGGGTCGGGGTTGCGTTCGGAGGCGTAGTCAGGGGCTGAGTTACAGGTGCAGGAGTGAGTTGCCGGAAAGCCTCTTTGATCAGTGACCCATGACGCGCCAATACGTGCTCTAACGCTTCGCGCAGATTGCGCACCAAGTGGAACCGATCTGCGACCTGCACGGCGTGGGGTGCGCCTTGGCGGGCAGCTTCGGCATAGGCTCCCGCACGATCACGACTGATCACCTCGGGCGGAGCATGATCGCGTAGCCACTCGGTCACGGTACTAGATTGACGGTCGGGCAAAAGATCTACCACGCAGCGCCGTTCCAGATCACACAAGATGGTGCCGTAGCGCTGGCCTTTGCGCCAGGCCCAATCGTCCAGGCCCAACACGCGAGGCGCAATCGGAGTCGGCTTCTGCACCAGGGGCATGCGTCGAAGGTGGCGCAGCAATGTGTCGCCGCTGACTACCAGACCCAGTCTTTCTGCGGTGCGTGCCCCGGCTGCCCCGCCCAACGCCAGTCCCAACCAGCGCAACGCTTGTTCCATACGGAGAGTACGGCGAGCATAAGTGGCCGTCGTCTCCGGCAGACGTTCCGTGAAAATGTGGTGAGCGCAGGCTTGCGTGTCACAGAAAAAGCGGCGTGTCCGCAAGCGAATCCTCACTGCGACGCCGTTCCAGGGCAGATCGGCCAATCGCCGCTCATAATAACTATGGATGCGGCTGGAGGGCTGGGCGCAGCCGGGACAAACGGCCGTCCGACGAACCGCACGCAGAATTGACACAATGTGGTTGGCCTTTGCGAGCAGCCGCTCCACCTGCACTTCGGCCGGGCACGGCGACAGCGACTGGCTCATGCGCAGCCGGAAAATCGCCTCAGCTACCCAGCTTACTCAACATCCCTGCTAGCCTCGCACTTGCCCTACTAACCATGCTGGTGCCGCCGTACGCCGGTTAGCTCTTGCCCCTTCACCAAAAGTGCGGAAGACCCCCAAATCCGGCCAATGATAATCACCTGAGAATCGGCCAACGGGGAACAATACCCGGAAGCCCCCCTTTTTGCGGTCCGGATCTATAATCATCTGCTTCGCCCAAGTCCCTGGCTGTCCGCTTCCGGACACAGCTTTCCACTAGCGGACATTCGTCGTGGCTACACCTTCTGGATTGAGCTTGCACCACCTTTGCGATCCATGGTTTACGGTCCGCTGCGGATGGTAGGAGAATTGCCCGAGTTTCGACCAGTAGAGGCCTGTGTGCGCGTGTCCGAACTCGCGGGTGGAAGGGGCGGGAGATGACTGGACTAGCCCAAGATCTACGCTATGCGTTGCGCCAGTTGAGTACGAACCGGGGATTTACCGCCGTCGCCGTGCTGACCCTGGCACTCGGGATTGGCCTGAATGTTGCCACCTTCAGTTTCGTGGATGAACTGTGGTTGCACCCGATGCCGGTAAGAGAGGCCAACCGGCTAGTGCGCATCTTCACGAGCAATCCCAGCAGCCAGGGAGAAATCGAGCGAGGGACTAGTTCCTACCCAGACTTCCAAGACCTACGCGCTAATTCCAAGGCGCTCGCCGGCGTGGCAGCTCTCGACAATCGTGGGGCGCTGGTAGATGACGGGAGGCAGAGCAGGTTGGTATCAGCGGCAGTGGTCTCGGAGAACTTCTTTGACGTGCTCGAAGGCACCCCCTCTCTCGGGCGGACGTTCACCGAAAAAGAATTTCAAAATTCACAAGCGCCGTTGGTTGTGCTCAGTTACCCATTCTGGCGTCGGCAGTTCAACGGCGATTCAACCCTTCCAGGACGGACGATGATCGTCGATAGCCAGCCTGTGACTATACTGGGTGTTCTGCCGCGAGGCTTCCGAGGTTCAGAATCGATGATCGTACCGGACCTGTGGATCCCAATCTCGACGTGGCAGCAACTCACGGGTGAGCGCGAAAAGCAGACCATCCGGGGATCGCGCGACTACGAACTGTTCGGGCGATTGCGGGAGGGCGTCAGCCTGCAACAAGCCAAAGCAGAATTGGGAACTGTTACTGCCGCATTGGCCAGTTCCTACCCCGCCACCAATATCGGGCGTAGAATGACGATCGCCCCGGAAGACAAGACTCGAGGCGGAGTAGCGAACATCGGCTTGGCATTTCTAGGTATAGCGGCGCTTGTGTTGTTGGTCGCGTGCGCCAACGTAGCAGGCCTCTTGGTTGCGCGCGGGGAGTATCGGCGGAAGGAGATTGCAATCCGCCTAGCCTTGGGCGCTTCACGAGGGAAGGTCATTCGCCAGTTACTCGCCGAAACTGCCTTGCTGGCAACAGCGGCCACGATGACAGCGTTGCTTTTAGGAAAGCTCGTCCTCAACGAACTTCCTAGTCTCTTGCCGCAGACTAGCTTCCCCATTGCTGTAGACGCCCACCTGAATTCGCGTGCCCTTCTATTTGCTCTGGCGACGGCGGTCGCCTCCTTGTTTTTTTTCGGGCTGATGCCGGCATTACAGGCCACAAACGTCGGCCCAGCCACGGTGCTCAAGCAATCCGGCTCACAAACCCGAGCCGGACGCCGGATGTTGAGGAGCGCGCTTATCGTCACGCAGGTTGCGCTCTCGCTGGTGATGGTCGTGTGCAGCGGTCTGCTGGCACGGTCGGTAGTAAAAGCGTTGGCTCTCGATCCAGGGTTCAATGCCCATCAGAACATGCTCATCATGGAGTTGGTGCCGGACTTCGGCACGAAAAACCAACAACGCAGCATGGCATTCGTGTACGAGGCGCGCCGACGCTTGCAGTCGCTACCCGGAGTAGCGGCGACCACTACCGCGATGCGGTTTCCCTTTGGTATGAGCGGCGGAGGTGCGACACGCAAAGTGTTTCTTCCCGGGAACCTGGCAAGCGCAGGTGCTGAGGGTGCCACCATCAATTTTGACCCCGTCGGGGAAGGATACTTTTCAGTCCTGGGTACGCGGATCGTGCGTGGCCGCGCCATCGAGCAGCACGACCTGGATACGAATGCCCATGTCATGGTGGTGAATCAAGCCATGGCAAATCGTTTCTGGTCAAATGGAGAACCCTTGGGGCAACGCGTTCACCTAGGTCGGGCAGACGGAGATGAGTACGAGGTAATCGGAGTCGCGGAAAACGGGAAGTACAACGATGTGCGTGAAGATCGGATACCTTACCTGTTTCTGCCCATGAAGAGCGACGAATACGGCGAACTGGCGATAGCAGTAAAAACCAGCGTCGATCCAGAAGCACTGGCCCCTGCGGTGCGAAGAGTACTACGTGAACTCAATCACGAAGTGCCCATTCTTTCTCTCGTGACGTTGCGAGAGCACATGCGGGAGGCGCTCTTTACAGAACGAGTCACGGCTGGACTGATTGGTGTTATGGGCGGATTGGGACTCCTGCTGGCAGCGGTGGGGATCTATGGTCTGATGGCCTTCCTGGTGGGGCGGCGCACCGCAGAGATTGGAGTCCGAATGGCCTTGGGAGCGCAGCGAGAAGGAATTTTCCGACTGGTCGTTGGTCATGCTCTCTGGCTGACAGCGATCGGCATGGTGATTGGCATAGCGGGCGCCGTTGCAGCGGCGCAAGCGCTGCGCAGCTTACTGTTCGGGGTCGCGCCAACCGACGGGGTCACGCTCGCGCTCGCGGTTGCTGTGCTGGCGGTGGTCGCGTTCACAGCAGCGGCGATACCTGCGCGGCACGCAGCTAAAGTCGATCCAGTGGTGGCCCTGCGCTACGAGTGAATGCTTATGAGAACCTTCGGAGAAAACCTCCGATTCAGTCCTTTCTTCCATTACATCTTTATCTTTTCATTCGTTGCCCAAACTCGTTACTGGATAAATGTGTCTGACGCCTGGGCGTGGCAGTTTAAGATCGGAGAACGGGCAGGCGACCCCGCTTCAATAGGATTATTTACGTAATCAGGCTTATCACAACTTTGCGCCTTTTCTTCGCCAGACAGGCGAAAGGAAAGCGCAAACTTGTGCTAAGGGATTTTTCACCAACAAACAAGCAGACATAGTGCGAGCGCTGATTGTCACTGCAGCGCATTCTCTCCGTTGATCTGAAACAGACCTATGCGATTGCTCTGAGAGTCCACCACGTAAATGGAACTGCCTGCGTCAACCCACATGCCTGATGGATGGCCAAAGTTCGCGCCTTTGATTGTGCTTGGATCAAATGTGTAGAGCGTTTGCCCTTCGTGACCGAGGACCTGAATCTGGTTAAGGCCCGAATCACTGACGTAAATATTGCCCCGTTTGTCTACAGCCAATCCGGTGCGGCGATCTGCATAGCCCAGATTCATGGCGCGCAGGAAACGGCCCCCCGTATCGAAAACCTGAATACGCGTGTTTCCTGCATCGAGCACGAACAGTTCACTACCGACCACGACTACCTGGGTGGGGAACCTGAACTCACCGGCGCGGTTACCGCCGCCACGGTTGCCGAGCTTGCGAATCAGCTTCCCCCGCTCGTCCATAACAAAGATCATGTGCCCTTGCCTATCGCATACGTAAATGCGTCGCGCAGCTTTGTCGATTGCGATCCCTGCTGGGCTATCGAAGTACGATTCTCCTCCTCTCAGTTTCCCTAAGTAACGGCGGAACTTTCCTGCCGAATCGTAGACAAGTACGGTTCTACTGGTTTGGTCGACGACGTATAGGTTATCTTGACCGTCCACGGCGAGCGAGATGGGAACGTGCAGACGCTCGCCCCGTCCGTCCAAACGGCCGTATTTCGAGCGAATAAAGTCGAAGATATGCACGGCTTGAGCGCCGGGATCGGCGACGAAGACACGGTGGTTCGAGTCTGTCGTCACGGCAGATGGTGAATGCATCGCATCCACACGAGCGTCAGGGTCCGCAGGCCCTGCAATGATGTCAAGCGTCCGGTCCAGAACAGGATGTTCCGCTTTCACATCATCAGCCGACGAAAATGCACGCACAAAACTGAGGCTCGCTGAAGCCTGTTGGACACCGGCTTGCGCTGCTTGCGAAAAAGGTGCGAATGTCCCGTACCAAGCTGCTGTGGGGCTGGGCACGACGCAAAGGACGAGAGGTCCCGAGACAAGGACTGCAAGATAGAGTTTACCCCAGGGTCGACGCGAAAACATGCCTTGGCTCCGTTTACTGAAGAGCACCAGTTCCCATCAATTCCTAATCAAGGCTATTCTTGCACGTTTCGCAGGTCCGTCGAAATGCGGTAGCACTCAAAATCCCCTTCAACGGTCAATGAAGGTGGGCTGCTCAGAGGCTATATAAGGGTATCCTTGAGCGGAATTGTTCAGGGAAAAAAGAAAGGGAACCTTGGGGCGGGTTTTGCGTATTGTTCAGTGTGGTGGTCTTTATGAATAAACCGTTTCGGCTTCTAGCCGTTTCCCTGCTGTTCACGTCGGTAGGATTCTGCCAAAGCGCACAAGAAAGCACGAATCTCCAGCATCAGAACTTTGAAACGAACCTGGCCAGCGGCGCAAGCCTTCGTTTGCACCTGCACGATGGAGACTTCCGCGTCGTAGGCAGCGATTTGGAGAAAATTTCCGTTCACGTCGAGGGGAAGAACGTGGAACTGGCGAAGCATATCAGGATTCAGTTGAAGCGTTCGGACCGAGCCGTCGATCTGAAACTCTCGCATGTGCCGAAGAATGAATTGCAGGTGACGATAGAAATCCCCAGATCGACAAATTTGTATGCGCGGATGCGTGGCGGCGACCTCTCGGTGGAGGGAGTGGTGGGAGACAAGGATCTTGAGCTTACCGGGGGCGATTTAACTATTCAGGTGCAAAGTCCGGAAGACTACGCCCACGTCGATCTCTCTGTGAGGTTCGGAGACGTTAGCGGCAGCCAGTTCGGCCATCCCAAGGGCTGGCTCGGGAATTCTGTCCGGAAAGACGGCAACGGAAAATACAGGCTTCACGCCCATGTCATGGCTGGCGATCTGGTGCTGAAGTCCTAAGCAATTCTCTAGGTCTAACCCTGAGTGACGTGATTCGGCGGGTGGCCCAGGCTTTTGATCTCGCTGGCACCACCAACACACGGGGCGCCCCGTCCTTCGCGCACTTTGCGAAGGGCGGGAGTCGGGAATGCCTGCGCGACGTGGGCCGATCACGCTGCGGCTGCGCGAAAACGAACCCTTCAGCTCTGATTCTTTAACTGGCCCAGCTTCGTCCTTTTCCACAGCCTTCCACAGCCGAAATCGCACTTCCTGTGACGAACAACCTTTACCGAGCATACAGAAAGCGCACAATGGAATCGTGCGCGAGAATTTCCTCAACTCGGCGGGCTAATCGGCTCCGGCGTCCTACCCCTGGATCTGGTCGACAGCCTTGTGCCACGGAATACTTCCACCCTAAGTCCTTATTCCGCACTATCTTGCCATCAAAACGGCCTGCCATCCGACTGTAATCGAAAGAAAGAAAATGACTTACCGGAATCTGCGCGGGAAAATGGCTTCGGGCCATCCGCTAACTCCTTATTTTTAAATATTTTACGGATAAGTCATTCCGATTCAATATTCTACCCGGAGAGCCGCATATCGAAGGGCTGTAACATAAAGAAAACATGGATTTTACCAAAACGAAGAAGAAAAAAATGGATGGTATATACCTTACTGATTTTCCCCAACCGCTTCACTGAGCTCCCGCTCCCGGAACTTTTGCACTTCCTCCGCCATCGCGTACTTCAGCTCCTCGATCCCTTTTCCCGTTACTGCGGAGATCTCGTACAGCTTCAACTTATGTTTCTTGCAATAGCGCTTCAGCGCCGCCAGCTTGTCTTTGTTGACGGCATCGATCTTCGACGCCGCCATGATCATCGGCTTCTCGTCGAGATGAGCCCCAAAGCTGCCGAGTTCTCCCAAAATTACTTCGACGTCCTTCGTGACATCTGGCCGACCGCTGGAATCAGAAACATCCACGAGATGCACCAGCAGCCGCGTGCGCTCGATATGCCGCAAGAACTGCGTGCCCAGCCCAGCCCCGGTATGCGCCCCCTCGATCAATCCAGGAATATCCGCGACCACAAAACTGAGCTCAGACTTCGCGTCGCCCACCGCGACCACACCCAGGTTCGGCTCGAGCGTAGTGAACGGATAATCCGCAATCTTCGGCCGCGCCGCCGAAATGCGCGAGATCAGCGTCGACTTGCCCACGTTCGGATATCCCACCAGCCCCACATCAGCCAGCAGCTTCAGTTCCAGCCGGTAGGTATGTTCCTCGCCGGGACGCCCAGCTTCGTGCTCGCGCGGCGCCTGGTGGACTGACGTGGCAAAGCGTGCGTTTCCGCGCCCGCCGCGCCCGCCGCGGGCAATCACGAAACTCTGGTCAGCCTGCGTAAACTCGAAGACCTTTTCGCCGGTCTCATCGTCGTACACAATCGTCCCCACCGGAACCTTCAGAACCACGTCGCCGCCATCGCGTCCGGTTTTGTTCGAACCTTCGCCGTGGCGTCCGCGCTCCGCTTTGTGCTCCGGATTGAAACGGAAGTGGACCAGCGTGTTGTGGCGCTCGCTGGATTCCATAACGATGTCGCCGCCCTTGCCGCCATCGCCGCCAGAGGGACCGCCGCGCGGGACGAACTTCTCCCGCCGGAAGGCCATGCAGCCATTGCCGCCGTCTCCCGCCTTAACCCGGATTTTCGCCTCATCGATAAACATTCAAAAACTCATTCGTGATGCACACATCCATCTTGCAAGGGAGGAAACTCCAAAACAAAAGCCTCGTCCCGAAGGCGAGGCTGGTTGACGCGGGCGCTCCCGCCCCGCGAACTTTCCGACCGCGGATGCGCTACTCGATCTCCATGGGCTCGACCATCACGAACTTGCCCATCGAGCCCTTATTCAGGAACTTGATGCGCCCCGTGATCTTGGCGAAGAGCGTGTCGTCTTTGCCGCGGCCGACGTTGAGCCCCGGCTTCACACGCGTGCCACGCTGCCGAACAATGATGGTACCGCCGGGCACGACCTGCCCGCCGAATGCCTTGAATCCAAGCCGCTGCGCGTTCGAATCGCGGCCATTTCGTGAAGTGCCTTGCCCTTTTTTATGTGCCATATGACAGTTCTCAGTTCTCGGTTGTCAGTTCCCAGTAAAACCGTGGCGGGGACGAGCGACTCGCCCCTCCAGCTTTTATTTCGTCTTCGGATGCGACTTCTTCGCGGCCTTCTTCGGCGCAGCCTTTTTCTTGGCTGAATGCTTCTTGGCCTTCGCGTGCGCCGCCGGCGCTTCGTGCTCGTGCGCCTCGTGCGCTTTCACCTTCTTCGGCTTCGCTTCCTTCTTGGGCAATTCAGGAGCCTTGAAACTCTGCCCGTCAAAAGCGATCTCGGAGATGCGCACCGCCGTGTACGCCTGCCGGTGCCCGCGAAGTTTCTTGTACTGCTTCTTGCGCTTGTAATGAAACACCAGGATCTTCGCGCCGCGGCCTTCTTCCACTACCTGGCCGACTACGCGTGCATCCGACTGTAGGCCCACTTTACCTTCTTCGCCGGAAACCGCCAGCACAGGGAACTCCACCTGTCCGTCAGTGCCGGTGCCCACTTTCTCCACTCGAATTACATCGCCGGGCGCCACCCGGTACTGCTTTCCACCGGCGCGGATGACCGCGTACATACGTCTGCCTCCGTCAAATGTCGTGAAATTCAGCCCGTAAACGGAACTTGTAAAACGGACCCAGGGCGCACACGGGCGCAACCAAGGAGCCTGCTGATTTTCCTGTGCTTGCTGTGTTTTCCGCCCCGGCGCTTCAGCAGCCAAGGCAGGCGTCCCCAGAACGGGTCGGCGAGTACAGGCAAACTCAACCATTTTAGCGTGTGCTGTGGAAATCGGTCAAACTGAATTAGGGGCGCAGCGTAATTTGGCCGGCGTTTTGTCTTCGTTCTCTTTACGGCATTGCTGCTCTTATGCGAGAATTCCGCCGAATTCCCTGGAGGAAATACGAATGTTGAAGCGCCTTCTCACCGTTTCCCTGTGCCTGCTCGCCCTCACCCTGACCGGCTTCGCGCAAATGAAGAAACCGACGGCGAAGAAGACATCCGCTGGCCCCGTTCCCGACAAAGCCTACCTGCAGAAGATTTGGGACGGATGGTCGACCCTCGACCCGGACAACGTGGCCAAATATTACGCCACGGGACCGCACACGTTCTTCGACATTGCTCCGCTGAAGTACGACAGTTGGGACGAATACGAGAAGGGTGTCAAGGGCGTTCTCGCGGGTTACAAGAGTGCGAAGTTCACGCTCAACGACGATGCTGAGGTGCATCCTCATGCAGACCTGGTCTGGGCCACGGCCACGGTGAAAGAAGAAATGACCACCAAGGCCGGAAAAGTCGACATGGGTAATTTTCGTTGGACGGTGGTCTTTGAAAACGAAGACGGCAAATGGCTCATCGTCCACGAGCACGTCTCCGCGCCCCTGCAGTAACAAACTTCAGCCACGGGTCGACGCGGATCTTCGCGGATCGATCCCAGTTCTCTAGGTTGATGCGTGAAAATCCGTGGCCGATTTCGCTTTTCAATACGACTTCCAGAAAAAATAAACGGTCATGCCCGCTCCCACGAGCACAACAAACATCCGCACCCATGTCTGCGGCATCTTCAACGCATAGTGCGCGCCCAGGTACCCGCCCGCAATTCCGCCGACGATCATCACGATGCCGTGCTTCCAATACACTGCGCCGAACACAATGAACGTAACTACCGCGACGCCGTTGATCACGAACCCCAACACGCTCTTCAGCGCATTCATGGCGTGAATGTCGGTCATACCGAGCGCGGTCAGCATGGCGAGCATCACAATGCCCATGCCGCCACCGAAGTAGCCTCCATAGACAGCGACGCACAACTGAAATAGCGTCGCCCCGGCGAGCGCTGCTCCCTTGGCCTCATGCTCGATAATGGACCGGCGCCCAGCCGCAAGTTTCCTGCCGAAAGCAAAAAGCAAGGTCGCTCCCAGCGTCAACCACGGCAACACTCGCATGAACGTGTGGGCCGGCGTCTTCAATAGCAGAAACGCTCCAACTATCCCGCCGGCCAGACTCGCCGCCAGCAGCGGAATCATTACGCGCCGCGGAACGTCCAGTTGCTTGCGATACGCTCCTCCGCTGGCCGCTGCAGCAGTCCACAAGGCAATCGTATTCGTGGCATTGGCAGGAATGGGAGGCACGCCCGTGAACAACAGCGCTGGAAACGCGATGAAGCTGCCGCCTCCTGCGACGGAATTCAGGGCACCGCCGAGCGCTCCAGCGAAAAAAAGAAAGAGAATGGATTCCGGGGTCAAGCAGTTAGGTGTACCAGAAACTGCGCTGCGCCGCCAATGGAGCGCGGAACCCGGATGACGTCCGATTACCACTGTAATCTTTGGTAAACGAAGACTTCTTGCAGAAACATCCGCGCTGCGGCAGGGTTAATATCAACTGAGATCGTGGGGGACTTTCCTATGCTGAATCGAATCGTGGGCTTCATTACCATCCTGATGTGCAGCATCGCCTGGGGGCAAACACCAAGTACGCCGTCAAGCAGTGCGCAGTCCGCCGGCCGGCAGTCGATGCCCGGCATGTCGGGTCACGACATGTCGACCATGCAAATGAAAGATATGCCCACGGGCGGCGATAAAGATGCCGAGAGCGATGCCAGCGCTCATGTCATGAAGTCCATGGAGGGACACATGGACATGGGCCCGCACATGAAGATGACCGCCCTGCGCCAGCCCAAGCCGGGCGACGCCGCGCGCGCCCAGCAAGTCGCCGAAGAGGCGCGCAAGGCCTCAGAAAAATACACGGACTATCACGCCGCCTTGGCAGACGGTTACAAGATTTTCCATCCGGAAGTTCCGCAGACGATGTACCACTTCACGAACTACGGATATGCCCTGGAAGCCCGGTTCCGCTTCAATCCCGAGCACCCGACTTCGCTGCTGTACGAAAAGCATGGCGACGACTACAAGCTGATCGGCGCGATGTACACCGCGCCCAAGCGTTACACGGAAGATCAACTCGACGAGCGCGTTCCACTGAGCGTAGCGCAATGGCACGAGCACGTGAACTTCTGCGCCCCTCCGGCTGACCGCAAGAAGGAAGCGCTGGCGCCGCATCCCCAGTTTGGCCTACGAGGATCCATTACCACGCAGGAAGCCTGCGACGCGGCGGGCGGAACATTTCATCCCGTGATCTTCAACTGGATGGTACATGTCTATCCATTCGAAAAGGATCAGGCGAACGTTTGGTCCGTCGAGCGGCAGCACGGTGATGCAGACTGATTCACATGCAATCGTAGAGACGCAGCTGGCTACGTCTCGCCTCGCCACTGGAGACGTAGCTACGTCTCTACAGTCTGAAGACATTTTTCAAGCCGCACGTGCAACTTCACAAAACTTCACAAAACAGACGTCTGATGTTCCCCTCCGGAAGATGAATTAGCTGCGATTTCCTGCTACCGGAACGATGCGCCTCGCGTCCAAGGAAGTACGAAGAGAAAAGCGCGATGAGATCACAATCTAAGGGAACTTCGAAAGCATCGAATACGTAAGTTCCTAAAGTGGGCAAAGGCCGGCGCAGAGGTGACGCTGGCTAGAAATGATTCCGAAATTCTTTGCGGGGTCTGGGGATTCTCTCACACTCGGTTTGGCGGCCCAGGTGAGAAAACCCCCATCGCGGCAGAGCAAGCTTATGACTTGTCTGCACAACCCCAGCGGCAGCATTGTAGGCGATTCGTGCGGAAACACAAGTGTTTTTTCGCGCTAGTCGCGAACCGGGCCGCCCCAACCGCTTCCCGACGTGACTTCGGGAAAGAAAAAAGGAGCAGCTATGAAGTTCGCGACAGTTTCAAAGAGTGTGGTGATGGGGTTGGCTGTGCTGCTGGCCTCCAGCGCGTTCGCAGCAACGAAGGCCAGCCTGAACCTGCAAAGTCCTGCGACCATCAACGGAACCAAACTCAAAGCAGGTGACTACAAACTGGAGTGGGATGGCAGCGGTCCCAACGTGGAAGTCAGCATCGTGCAAGGCAAGAACGTACTGGCTAAAGTACCGGCGAAAGTTGTGGACCTGAACTCACCGGCGCCGAATAGCGCAGCTATCGTGAAGATGAACGGCGATGGCACCAGCACTCTCGCGGGCGCACGCTTCGAAGGCAAGAAGTTCGCCCTCGAGATCGGCGAGTCCAGTGACGGTATGCAGGCGGGGTCGAGCAAGTAACGTATCAAGCATCTCAAATATAAAGGGAGCACATGCGTGCTCCCTTTTTTCTAACGCGACTACGAACCGCGCAACTAATTCTTCACTGTCATGGCATCGGAGTCCACCGCCTTCTTGCCCGTAACGCCTTCTAGTCCAGCTAGTACTCCCCGGTAATCATTCTTGTCGCATTGCATGGCGAAACCGCCCTTTTTGTCGCCATCGGCCCAAGTCAAACCAACATAATGCTTCTTTGACTTGGTGAGAGCCATAAGTGCGCCGATGCCGAGAGAGACCACAGCAAGTCCGATCGCTGCCCCAACTCTGCGATGTACATCTTGGCCATAGCTGATCTCCGTAATAGACGATGCGGGAATCGTTATGACGTCGGTCTTGTCTTTTACGAGTCGAATTTGGTTCGAGTCAATAAACAGCTTCATGCCGGTTCCCGCTTTTGTATCGGGAATCGATCCTCCGTCGTAATTGACTTTGTAGCCGGCATCGCCGGCAAGTACGGTTAGTGGAATTGCTAGACAAAGGACGAGTGCAAGCAAGCTTTTCATACGCCTCCACAATCTATAGGACTTAGTAGGGAACGGTTTGGGGGATGGGGCCTAAAAACTCGGCATTATGCTCCTATCATCGCGCTTCAGCAATGATCCGGAGCACAAGAAAAAGGGAGCGCTTTCGCGCTGGCGACCCGCGTATGTATCGATCGGGTTGTGTCAGGGCACGCCTTCGAGGCGTGCCGTAACGCGCTCGAAGCAAAGATCTGGCTTTAGCCGCTGGCACTGATCGTTCCCGTCCAAACTCAGCGGCTAAAGCCGTAATTAATCGTGTGGCGCGGCGGCATGGCTGAAGCCATGCCCTGATACGAAACATACGGAAAACCGGCACTTGTCTTATCTTTTCCCATTTTGGTGGCCGCCGCAAGAAACAACCGGCGTATATGTTCGATTTCCGGGTTGTGTCAGGGCACGCCTTCGAGGCGTGCCGTAACGCGCTATACGACCGATGGCCCTGATACAAGGCGCTAGTGATTCGTTCGGGGCAAACCGGTTGTGCCGATTTTTCTTGTCGAGTCAAAGCAAAAAGGGAGCGCTTTCGCGCTCCCTCCTCACTGAGAACTGACATCTGAGAACTGAGAACTGCTTTTAGTACTTCGGCACCTTCGGATCGACGCGATCGGACCAGGCCGTGATCCCGCCCACCAGGTTGTGCACCTTGCTGAAGCCCGCCTGCTGCAGGAACGCGACCGCCTTGGCGCTGCGTCCGCCCATCTTGCAGTGGACGACAATTTCGCGGCTGGAATCGAGTTCACTCACGCGCTTGGGCAGATCGTTCAGCGGAATCAGGTACCCGCCGATATTGCAGATCTGATACTCGTGCGGCTCGCGCACGTCGAGCACAAACAAATCATCCTTCTTGTCCAAACGCCGCTTCAACTCTTCCACCTGAATTTCCGGAACTCCACTGGCCACAGGTTTCTCCTCCCCGCGAATGCCGCAAAACTCGTTGTAGTCTATCAGCTTGGTAACGGTGGGATGCGTCCCGCACACCGGGCAGTCCGGATTTTTGCGCAGCTTGAGTTCGCGGAACTTCATGCCCAGAGCGTCAATCAACAGCAAGCGCCCGATCAGCGGATCGCCGATGCCAAGAATCAGTTTGATGACTTCGGTGGCCTGCATCACGCCTACGAGGCCGGGAAGAATGCCGAGCACACCGCCCTCTGCGCAGGAGGGAACCAGTCCGGGCGGTGGCGGCTCAGGATACAGGCAGCGATAGCAGGGGCCAGCTTCGGTGGCAAACACGCTCGCCTGGCCCTCAAAGCGGAAGATCGATCCGTAAACATTCGGCTTGCCAGAGAGCACGCACGCGTCGTTCACCAGGTAGCGCGTGGGAAAGTTATCCGTGCCGTCGGCGATGATGTCGAAGTCGCGAAACAACTCCATCGCGTTCGCACTGCTCAGCTTGGTATCGAACGTCCGCAGGTTTAGAAAAGGATTGATTCCCTTCAGTTTGTCGGCCGCGGAATCGAGCTTCTTGCGCCCCACGTCGGCCGTGGAATGGATGATTTGCCGCTGCAGGTTGGTATAGTCCACCACATCGAAGTCCACGAGACCCAGTGTGCCCACGCCGGCGGCCGCCAGATAGAGCGCCATCGGCGATCCCAGCCCTCCCGTGCCGATGCACAGCACGCGCGCTGCTTTCAGTTTCTGCTGTCCCTCCATGCCTACCTCGGGCATGATCAGATGGCGCGAGTAGCGCAGGATTTCGTCCTTGCTGAGCGTTACTGGAATTTCTGTGGTGGTGGCCATAAAGTCCTCGGTTGAATTTTCAGTTTGCTGGGTTTGGAATTGACGCGCTGCGAATCGACAATCCAGAGACTAACCACAAGAAGGGCAACACATGCAACAGCGTGCTCGAGCGGCAGGTTTCATTTCCAGATTCCCCAGATAACGGATCAAGAATCTCCAGTCAGATCGCGCCTCCGGCGATGGAAGGCACGATGGAAATGTTATCACCTTCCTTCAGCGCGGTCGCTTCTTTGTGCAGGTAGCGAATGTCTTCGTCGTTTACGTAGAGGTTGACGAAGGCGCGGAGTTTTCCGTCCTCAGTGTAAAGATGCTTCCGCAGGTCGGGATGCTGCGCCACCAGCGCGCTCATCGCTTCGCCGACCGTCGCGCCCGGCACTTCCACCGAGGCTTGCTTGCCAACATACTGTCGCAAAGGAGTAGGAATGCTAATTCTGTTCATGGACTTACTGTAAGAGATGCGGCAACCGGGCAGCAAGATTCAGGAGAGCGGGTCTTGGGTCTGGGGCGTTAGGTCTTAGGCCTTAGAACGTCTGCTTCCCCGTCGAAGGCATCCGAACCCGACGCCCTAACACCCATCCTGAGCCCCGGAAGCCACTTATTTCCCCTTCTCCCGCCACTTAGAATCTCTCAAAGAACCGGGAGACTACGATGACGATTTTCGATCCAGCTCGAACCAGAATTATTGACGGCGGGGGCGGCCACGGCGGCGGCCTGCTGCGCCTGATTGGCTTGGGAATCGCCGCATTCCTGCTCGTGATCCTGTTTTTCAGCGCGGTCACCAAGGTGGGCACTGGCCACGTGGGCGTGCTCACTCTATTCGGAAAAGTGCAGTCGGGCGAAACGTTGGGTGAGGGCATCCATCTCATCAATCCGATGAAAACGAACAACGAGCTTTCCATTCAGACGCAGACCCTCAAGGAATCGGCCAGCGTGCCTTCGAGCGAAGGCCTCATGATGAGCTTGGACACTTCGCTCATCTATCACCTGAATCCGGATCGGGCCGCCGAGGTGTTCCAGAAAATTGGCGCCGATTACGAAAATATTGTGGTCGAACCCACTCTGCGGTCCGCGATCCGTGAATCAACGGCGTCACATACCGCGAATGCTCTCTACACCGGCGAACGCGAAATGGTGGCGAAGCAAATCTACGATCAGGTAAGCACGCAACTCAACCAGCGCGGCCTGATCGTGGAAAATGTTCTGCTGCGCGACATTCAGTTACCCGCCACGCTGAAGGCCTCCATTGAGGCCAAGCAACAGGCGGAGCAAGAAGCTCTGGCCATGAACTTCCGCCTGCAAAAAGAAACGCAGGAAGCGCAGCGCAAGCGCATTGAAGCCGCCGGAGTCCGGGACTTCCAGCAGATCGTCGCCCAAGGCATCACGCCTTCCCTGCTCGAATGGAAGGGAATCGAAGCTACAGAAAACCTGGCCAAGAGTCCCAACTCCAAGGTCGTGGTGATTGGGAATAGCAAAAACGGCCTGCCCCTAATCCTGGGACAGTAGACGAATGTCAAGAATCGGTTTTGGGGACGATCGTTATGAACTGGACGCGACTAGTTCTGATCACGATGGGAGCCGGCATTGTAACCTCTCTGACTGACTGGTTCTTTGCCGGCGATTGGCTGCATCACCGTTACACGTATCCGGAAATCTGGCGGCAGGGCGTCGAAACGAAAGCAATTGCTCTCACCAGTCCGTTACCGTTTGTGACCTGTGGGGTTTTTGCATGGATTGCTGCATGGCTGGGACTTCATTCCGTAGCTGGTGCAGCCAAGCTGGCGGGGGCGGTATGGTTGATCGGTCCGTTGCCCCTGATCCTGACAAATGCAGCGTTCATGAAACTCCACCGCGTATTTGTGACTTCCTATGCTATCGGCTGGCTAATAAAACTTGAAATCGCCGCGATCGCCGTCGGGTGGGTACTCCGATGAGTGGCCTCCCCACGACTCTGACACACCCTGCTAGACGAATTGCTACCATAGATCCGTGTCCGCCCTGCTCGACATCCGCAATCTGAACATTGAGTTCCCCGCAACTGCCCTGCGGGCGCCCGGACAGCCGGGCGCGGCTGTCCCCACACAAACCCTTCTCGCCGTCCGCGATCTTAGTTTCTCCATTGCACCCGGCGAAGTCCTGGGGCTGGTGGGCGAATCGGGCTCCGGTAAGTCGATCACGTCGCTCGCCATCATGCGGCTGCTGCCACCGCAGGCGCGGGTCTCCGGCGAAATCTTCTTCACAGGAAATCCCACTCCGCGAAACCTGCCGGCGCTCGATGACGACGACATGCGCCAGTTGCGCGGCTCGCGCATCGCCATGATTTTTCAGGAACCGATGACTGCGCTCAACCCCGTCATGCGCGTGGGCGAACAAATCGCAGAAGCAGTGGCGGCGCACAACTCCATTTCGAAACAAGCCGCCTGGCAGCGCGCCGTCGGCGCCATGAACGACGTCGCCATCCCCGATGCGGCGCGCCGCGCCCGCGACTACCCTCACCAGCTCTCCGGCGGCATGCGCCAGCGCATTATGATCGCGATGGCCATCGTCAACCGCCCGCAGTTGCTGATCGCCGACGAACCGACTACGGCGCTCGACGTCACAATCCAGGCGCAGATTCTTGAGCTGCTCGCCCAACTGCGCATCAAGTTTGGATTGGCAATGCTTTTCATTTCGCACGACCTGGCGGTGGTTTCACAGGTCGCTGACCGCGTCGCCGTGATGTACGCGGGCAGCCTCGTCGAACTCGGCGAGAAACGCGACGTCTTCCAAGCGCCCGCGCATCCTTACACGCGCGGCTTGCTCCGTGCCGTTCCCGACCTCAAGACGGACCGCGCTTGCCCGCTGCAGACGATTGAAGGCACCGTCCCTGCGCTGCAGGCCATGCCCACGGGCTGCACCTTCGAACCGCGCTGCGAATTTCGCATTCCCGAGTGCGCTCGCGATTTGCCGCCGCTGGTCCAAGTCTCGACTGGACACTGGGCTCGCTGCCCGGTCGTGAATGCTCAGCCGGGATAAGAACATCGCGTCGAACTTGAAAATGGAATCCGGAAAACACCTGACTCCATATTTCTCCAGCCCCAGTCTATAATCGGCAGTTTGTCCGGTGATCCGTTGCGCATACTGCTCCTAAGCGATATTCACGCCAATCTTGAAGCTCTGGAAGCCAGCCTCGCCACTGCTCCTTCGTTCGATGTGATCGTGAACCTGGGCGACATCGTGGGCTATGGAGCCAGTCCGAATGAAGTGACCGCCCGTTCTCGCGACCTGGGGAAAATCTTCGTGCGCGGCAATCACGACAAGGCTGTAACCGGCCTGTTGGACCTCGACGATTTCAATCCCATGGCCGCTTCTGCCGCCATCTGGACGCACAATGAATTGACGCCCGAAAATCTCGACTGGCTCCGCGCCTTGCCGCATGGCCCCGTTTCCTTGCCGGATTTTCCTGAAGTACAGTTGGTCCACGGCTCTCCCAATGATGAGGATGAATATGTGGTTTCGCTAGGGGACGCACTGGCACCGCTAATCACACTGACCACTCCCTTAACCTTCTTTGGACACACCCATCTGCAGGGGGGATTTTTCGTGAACGACTCTTCCGCGGACGGCTTCCGTCCGGAGTACCAGACTGTAGGCCAAGCCGAATCGGTTGCGCTGCAGTTGAAGGCGCACACGCGATACTTGATCAATCCCGGTTCCGTCGGACAGCCACGCGACGGCGACTGGCGCGCCGCGTTCGCATTGTTCGACACGGACGCGCAGGTCGTCCACTTCCACCGCTCGCCTTATAATCTGAAAGGAGCGCAGGATCGCATCTTCGCCGCGAAACTGCCCCCGCGGTTGGCCACGCGCCTGGCTGCAGGACGCTGAGTTCAGCCCCTGCTGCCGTTGTAAACTTGAACATGCCTTCTCATTCCTCCCGCAGCGCCGGAACCAAGCACCTCTTCGAGGCGCGCGAGAATCCTCCCGAGCACTATCTGATTGCCCACAGCGACGGCGGCGCGCGCGGCAATCCTGGCCCCGCCGGTTACGGTGTGGTTATCCAAGACGAATCTGGGCACAAGGTGGCCGCTCTGAGCGAATATCTCGGACACCAGACCAACAACTTTGCCGAGTACCAAGGACTGATTGCCGCCCTCGAATATGCAATCAAGCACGGTCCTAAGGCGCTGAAGCTAATCAGCGATTCGGAGTTGCTGGTACGGCAGATCAAGGGCATCTATAAGGTGAAGAATGCGACCCTGCAGGAACTGCACGGCCGAGCGAAGGAATTGATTGGCGAACTCGATTGGTTCTCAATCGGCCACGCCTTGCGCGAGCAAAATCAGGAAGCCGACCGCCTGGCCAACGACGCCATGGACAAAGGCACGGGGCGCAGTGTTGTCCATGTGGCCGCGGCCGCCTCGGCCGCGCGGGCTTCAAACCAGCCCCAGCCTTCGCAGGAATTCGAGGGCATCGTGCGCAACGGAACCGTGGAATTATTAAACGGAACCTTGCCGGAAGGAACCCGCGTGCAGCTGCGCGTGAAGAAGTGATTGACACTTGGCTAGGAGCTAGCAGCTAGAAGCGGTCCTTCACTCCGTCGCCGATGTATGGTCGTGCACAATCTTCCATCCCTCAGGAAATTTGCGAAACACCAGCGTAAACAGGCCGTGCGGAGTCTTTCCATCCGGCATGTTTAGATGCCACGCGCCTCGGACGAACGCCGCCTTCGGTCCTAGCATCTCGATGCGCAAAGCGGAGAATTCCAGCGTACCCATATCGTGACCGGGACTCGCATATGTTGTCCGGTAGCGGTCCAGCGTCGCCTGCCAGCCGCTGGTCTGCTTGGCGCCAGAAAAGAAAGTCAGTTGCGCAGAGTTCCAGTATCCGGCCATGAAGCCGTCGAGGTCGTGATTGTTCCAGGCCTCCTGCTGCGTGCGGAGCACGTGTTCGACGGCTACCTTCCCATCCGCGGGAGTTTTGTCTTTCTCCGGCGTTTGCGAAGCCACCCCGATGACTACAACCAGCAACACAATCGGTAGGCAAAAGAAAGCGCTCTTGTGCATAATTTGCTCCCCGCGCATCAGTGTGCTTCTTCTGTGGCAGGCGCGGCGTCCGGCGTATCCACCTTCTGGGCGACCGCATGGGGCGCCAACGGCGGTGCCTGAAAGTCTCCCGGATCCTTGCCCGCCATCGCCACCGTCATGAAATTTATCCAGATGGGCAGGGCGGCGTGCGCTCCGGTTTCTTTGGCTCCCAAAGATTTCTTCTCGTCGTAGCCGACCCAGACTCCGCACGTCATGGTCGGAGAGAATCCCATAAACCACGCGTCGGTAAAGTCGTTTGTAGTCCCGGTCTTGCCCGCTACCGGAAACGGTAGCTTCGCGGCTGCGATTCCCGTACCGTGCAGCACCACTTCGCGCAACATCGAGGTCATGATGCGGGCGGTGCGCTCGCTGATTACATCCTTTACCTCAGGAAAATCTTCCTCCAAGACGCGCCCTTCGTAATCCGTTACGCGGGTAATGTAGCGCGGGATCACGCGGACCCCGTCGTTGGGAAAGACGCTATAGGCTGACGTTTGCTCCATCAAGGTAATTTCGGCTGCTCCCAGAGCCACGGGCAAATACGGCGGCAACTTTGCCGTGATGCCAAAACGTCCGGCGTAGTCGATGACGCTCTTGATACCAACTTTGTTCGCCAGTTTCAGCGCCGGGATGTTGCGGGATTGGGCCAGCGCCCGCCGCAGCGTAATGATGCCTTCAAATTTCTCGTCGTAGTTGTGCGGAGCGTAAGGGCCGGCGGAAGTTTCAAAGCTGATAGGTTCATCGAGAATCGTATCGTCGGGACTGGCGCCTTCGTCGATGGCCGTGGTGTAGACATACGGCTTGAACGAAGAGCCGACCTGTCGCATGGCCTGGGTGGCGCGGTCAAATTTCGACTCGTTGAAATCGCGCCCGCCCACCATCGCCTTGATTCCGCCGGTGGCGTTGTCGACTGCCAGCAATGAGCCCTGCGCCCCGGAATCCTGTTCGAGGCTGATGCGCGCCGCGCCGTTCGTGCCGAGCGCGAGAATCTTGACGTAGCAGACGTCCCCAGTTTTGAGAATGGCTGCCAGTTTTTGCTGAGTCCAGGCAACGTCGGCCTGACCCAGAGCCGCGGTGTATCTTCCAAATTTCAAGGTGGCGATTCCAGTGCCGGCAGAGGTCACCAGCGCGTGGACGTATCCGTTCACCTCCGGCTCGTCGTCCCAGTCCGGATGAAAATATCTGTCGAGAACTACACCGTTGGCCGCGACATTCTCCAGATGACCCTTCCACCCATGCCGGCGTTCGTAGGCAGCTAAGCCGTCGAGCACCGCCTGGTTCGCGGCTTTCTGCAGATCCACGTCGAGCGTGGTGTAAACCTTCAAGCCGCCCTCGTGCACCTGGTCGGCGCCGTACTTGCCCTCGAGATAGCGGCGAATTTCTTCGACAAAATAAGGAGCCAGCGAATTCGGATCGTGCGCCAGATGCAACACCAGCGGAGCGGATCGCGCGTCGGCCGCCTGCGCAGCAGTGATCTTGCCGTCTTCCAGCATGGCATTGATTACCAGGTTCCGTCGCTTCTGCGCGCGGTCTGGATGGTTGATCGGCGAATACACCGTTGGGCCTTTTGGCAAACCCGCGAGCAATGCCGCTTCGTCGAGAGTCAGCTGTTTCGCCGGCTTGCTGAAGTAGAATTCCGCAGCGGCCTCGAACCCGTACATACCGTGTCCGAGAAAAATCTGGTTCGCATACAGGGTGAAGATCTGCGGCTTGGTGAATCGCCGCTCGATCTGGATGGCCAACATGGTTTCCTGCACTTTGCGATGAAACGACCGGTCCGGCGATAGGAAGAGGTTGCGCGCCAACTGCATGGTCAGCGTGGACGCGCCCTGCACCCTGCCGCCCGACTCAACGTCGCGATACGCAGCTCCTACGATCCGCCAGAAATTAATTCCGGAGTGCCGGTAGAAATCCTTGTCTTCGATCGAGACCAGCGCCTCGCGTAATACCGGAGGGAAATCGTCGTAGCTGGCGACCACACGCCGTTGCAGGGCGAACGATCCAATCACCCGTTCATGATCGTCGTAGAGTTCGGTGATGGAACTGGGGCGGTATGCCTCCAGAGCATCGACCTGCGGCAGGTCGGTCGTGTACACCAGCAACAGCCCGGCTGTCGCTCCCACCAGGATTGAAATCAGCACAAGCAGACCGAACAGGACGCGGCCAACCAGCCTGCGCCCGCCGATTTCCACCGGGGGAAGAGTTTCGTAGAGAGACTTCATCAGGGGTCGAGGTCAGGATAGCATTTCGCGTGGCGTTCCCCGGCACGCGTTTTGTTGACAAAGAAATCGCGCGCCAGTTGGCGCGCGATTCAATCTACGAGATGAAACGCAGATTTAGCTGGCTCGGCTCTTCAGCACTTCTACGGCCTTGTTCAGCTGATCATCCACCGGATTCTTGGGCTTGGCTTCCTGCTCCGGAGTGGCCTGAGTGTCCTCGTCGTCCGGACCCACGGAATCGTCGACAGCGTCTGCCACCAGAACATTGGGCGTGATTGCCGTGTCTTGAATGGCTTTCCCGCTGGGGGAGTAGTACTTGGCAATGGAGAGGATCAACGCGCCGCCATCGGGCAGGTCGATCGTCTTCTGCACGGAGCCGTCGCCGAATGTCTTATCGCCAACAACGTCGCCGCGCGCGTTCTCCAGAATCGCAGCCGCGACAATCTCAGCCGCGCCCGAAGTTCCCCGGTTTACCAGAACCGCGACCGGAAGAGCGGTGATCGCCTTCGCGGGATCGGCATTGAAGGCCTCGCGCGGAAATTTCTGGCCTTGCAAGTAAGTAATCGTCCCGTGATTGAGGAACAGATTCGCCACCGCGACGCCCTCATTCTCGTCTCCCTCGGCGCAGTTCCGCAGATCGAGCAGGATCTTCTTCGCTCCGGACTTCTCGAGCGACTTGATCTTGGAAGCAATCTCCTGCGTCTTGCCTTTGGTCAGGGCTTCGACTTTGACGTAGCCGATGCCGTCATCCATCATCTTTTCGGCCACCGCAGGAATGCTCACCACATCGCGAGTAATCACAACTTTTTGCGGCTCTGCCTTGCGCGCGCGGACTACGGCAACATTCAGCGTGGATCCGGGAGCGCCGGCCAGCATGCTGCGAATCTCGGGCAGCGACATTTCCCGCGTGCTTTGTCCCTCGATCGATTCGAAGATGTCCGTCTGCTCAATCCCCGCCTTCTCAGCAGGCGAGCCTGGCAACACGTCGACCACCGCCGCGTAACCAAAGCGCTTCGAAATCACGGCACCAATTCCGCCCCTGGCTTCTGTCTTGCGGGACTTGTACGCCTTGTACGCGTCCGCCGACATGTAGGCGGAGTTGGAATCGAGCGACTCTAGAAGTCCATGCAGCGCGCCGTCCGTGACCTTGGGGATGTTCGGCTCTTCCACATACTCACTGCGCACGCGGGAGAGCACTTCACTGTAAACCTGCAGTTGACGGTAAGAGCCGTCGTTCGAGGAGGCGTGCACGCCTCCCAGCGAACCCACAACGACGAACAGTAATACGGCAAAGGAGGTGACGAGAATCGCTGCTTTGGTTTTCATGGACATCAGTTTTGGTCTTCTTCTGGAAGGAGTTACTTCCTGAGAAACTCTCCTGATTATATATGTCTAGATGCAGTTTGTGACCCCTCGGCTGCTTGATTTGAGCCTCTTCGGTAACGCGGGCCAGTTCCAACAGACAGACAAGCTTGCGATGTGGTTCGCGGGCTGGATTACTTCGCGGGGATTTGAGAAGCAAACTGGTTCTCGCCGTCTGCAACAAAACAAACAACTTAAGTTTCACGGTGCCGGCTTAAAGGTGATTGTCAGTGGCGTCTGGACCGATACGGCTCGCCCGTTCATGGTGTAAGGCTTGAACTTCCATTGCTTGACGCCGTCGATGGCGGCTCGGGCAAAGGCCAGCGATCCCTGCAGGAACTTGGCGTCTTGCACCGTGCCATCGCGGCCAATCAGAACTTGCAAAACCACTGTCGCCTGTCCCTTGGCGTTGGCAGGATAGGCTAGGGCGGGCTGCTCAGTCAGCAGCGCCCGCTCCGCGGTTTCAGAAACAGCCACCGGCTCGATCGAAGCCATGGCAGTCTCGGGCGCCTTGTTACCGCTCGCCTCGGGAGTCATCGAAGCTAGTTGCGACTTCAGACTCGACGGCACATTTCCCGGAGCGGATGCATAGTGCGGCTGCTGATTCTTCGGCGAGGCCGGTTGCGCCGGAACCGGAGACACGGAAGATAAAGATGGAGGAACCGCCGCTGGTGAATCGGAACGTGGCGCGGAAGCCTGAGGCGCGACTGTCGAACTTGAGGATGGAGACGCTGCTGCTCCAGCCAGTCCGCCGCCAGGCAGTGCCGTTCCAGTGGATGGAGCAAGCTGTTTTTCCTGAACCTGCCCTTCGGAATTAGGGGTCGCCCCGCTCGGACTCGCGCCCGCTCCGTCTGGCGGTGCCACCGGCTGCTCGGGGCTCGTCGCGTCGTTGTTCGGCTTTTTGGCGGTCGGATCAATCACCGGCAATACTTGGATTTGCGAAGGATCGGTCGTGGCGTCCGGGATTGTCTCCCCTACCGGCATCTTGTATTCATCTCCGGCGCGGCCAAAGTCTTCGTGAGCAACCGGCGCCTGCGGTGGGGTAACCGGTTGTGGATTCAGCCAGCCGCGCATCGCCTGCTGCCCGCGAGCCCAAATTCCGCGCATCCTCGAGTGCCATGGCGCTTGCGGCGCAGCCAGAATCGCGCAGCTGGCCAGAGCCAGAGCACCGATCATTGCACCTTTTCCCAGCCTAGACTTTGGCCGGGAAACTTCCTTGGAGTCGCCCGTTTCGCCCGCCATATAGGCAAAGAGTTCCGCTTCTTTCTTGTGCTCGTGGATGTGCTGACTCGACTTGGGTTCGGGGAAGTCGTCCGACTTCGGCGGAGCAGGTGGCGAAGAGCGCGTAGGTGTCTGGTCAAAACCGAGTAATTCGGGCTTCGCGGGAGCCGGAGGCGCCTGTACAGGCTCTGCAACCGAGGAGGTGGCTCCCGCCCGCGTTCTTAAGTACCATTCCAAGCCCCGGGGCCCATCCGGCGGAGGTGGTGAAGCCGGAGCGGGAGGCGGCGGAGCGGGCTTCTCTTCCGCCAACGACGCGGCGATCGGCTCCAAATCTTTCGCTGGAGCTACAACTTCGAGCGATGATACAAACTCAGGCGCATGCGACTTGGCGGAAGGTTGCAGAAACTCTCCCACCCGCAGCGGTCTTTCTGCTCCCTGCTCCCGGTTGGCGGGCAGCGTTGCTGACGAAGTCGCAGACGCCCCTGCTGCCGCCGCTTGCGCCACGGATGCCGCCGATTCCTGCTTCGCGCGCAGCAGATCGCGGGCGGTTGTCAAAGTATCTTTGATTTGATTGAGCAGAAGCGGCTTGCGCAAAATCGAATTCGCGCCCGCCTGTAGCGCCTTCGGAACGCTGAGATCATCGCTCACAATTGCCAGGGTGAGCGGGCGTTCGGCGGCCTTGCGCTCGCGGGCTGTCGACAACAGCAGTCCAGCTTCCGGCTGCTTATCCCAATCAATAATGACGATCTGAAAATTCTGATGCGTAACTTTCTCGACCGCTGCCACGGCCTCGGAGTAGTGCTCTCCCTCCACACCGAGACCAGCCAGCACTTGGCGAATGGGCTCGGACGTTCCCTCATCTGAGGAAAACAATAGGCAACGAAGGGCCATGCTCCTTCAGACTAGGGGGAGCCAGTAACTGGGGCAAGATTACCGAGGGGGACCGAAGGCCATCGAACCTGGGACGGTAGGTACATGTACCGACGGGCGCGGGTAGGCTAGAATGCTCGGTCGCCCCGAATCCAGCTGCCTACTCCTTGTCCTATGTGTCCACTGTGGTTCAGGGTTTTCTTTGCTAGATCTGATCCTATGCCCCTGCAAGAACATAACTACTGGCTGACCACCGCCGACTTTCCTAGCGTTGACGCTTCACGACCTATCCCGGAAGTAGTCGATGTAGCCGTGATCGGGGCAGGTTTCACCGGCCTTTCTGCCGCCCGCGCACTTGCTAAGCGCGGCGCGAAAGTTGCCGTGCTGGAATGCGAAACCATCGGCTGGGGCGCTAGTTCGCGCAATGGCGGGATGGTCCTTACCGGGATGAAACTCGGAGTAAACAAGCTCATCTCGATGTACGGGCGCGAGCGGACCCAGCGCATGTACGCCGCCTCGCTCGCGTCCATGGATTGCGTCGAACAAATCGTGCGCGAGGAAGCGATCGACTGCGACTTCGCCCGCTGCGGCCATCTCGAAGTCGCCTGCAAGCAGAAGCACTTTGACGACTACGCCCGCCAGGCGGAAATCATTGCCCGCGAGTTCAACCACACGCTGCGGGTGGTTCAAAAAAACGAACTGAGTTCCGAGATCGGCTCAACCATCTATTACGGAGGCATGGTCGATGAAGTCAGCGCCGGAGCGAATCCTGCGCGCTACGTTGCCGGACTCGCCCGCGCCGCCATGAAAGCGGGAGCAGACATCTTCGAGCACGCTCGGGTCGAAACCGTGCGGCGCGAGTCGCGGCAGGGTGAGGCCGGATGGAATTTGACCACCTCGCGCGGCCCGGTCTGGGCGCACGAAGTCTTCGTCGGCACCAGCGGATACACAGGCAAGGCCACGCCTGCGCTTCAGAAGAAGCTCATTCCGATCGGATCGTTCATCATCACCACGGAAGTTCTTCCCGAAGCCCTGGGCCGCGAGCTGAGCCCGCGCAACCGCATGATCTACGACTCGAAAAACTATCTCTACTACTACCGGCTCACGCCGGATCGCCGCATGCTCTTCGGCGGCCGTGCCGCATTCTTCCCCGAGACCGATCAGACCGTCCGCCAGAGTGCCCGAATTCTGCGCCGCGGCATGATCGATGTTTATCCCCAGCTCAGCGACGCCAAGATCGACTACGTCTGGGGAGGCACGCTCGACTTCGCCTTCGACATCATGCCCCACGCGGGGCAGATGGACGGCATGTACTACGCGGTGGGATATGCAGGACACGGTGTGGCCATGGCGACGTATCAGGGGCAGAAGATCGCGGAGCTCATTGCGGGGGATAAGCCGGAGAATCCGTTTGTCGGGATTCCGTTTCCGGGCGCGCCGCTTGGGTTCTACAACGGGAAGCCGTGGTTCCTGCCGTTTGCGGGGGCTTGGTACAAGTTTCTGGATTGGGTGAGTTAGACACTCAACGCGGATCTGCGATCCATCCCATAAAGAGAATGGTCTTGGTTGCTTCATCGCGGATTACGACGAAAAACGGGCGATTGACAATCATGCTGAACTGGCGTCGAGGTTTCTGATTCATGGCCGACATGCACGGCATAAAAACGCCCGTTACCGCGGCAGCTTCCGTACCTTCTTCGTTTACTTCGGTCATAGCCCGGTGAATGACCTCGTCGATCCAGACGGGTGGCTTTTCGGCTTGAATGGCCTCGAACTGAGCGAGACTTGGGTCGAAGGCGCGCCTCATGCCAAGGACCGAAAGGACGGATTTCAGCGGAGCTTCGTAGTCCACTCTGAACCGCGGCAACTGAATCGTCCCCTCCATATGTTTCGACTGCGCAAACCACGATTCCCACGAACCGGAGCTCACACTCAGAGAAAGTTCCTTCCCGTCAGTTCCCAGTGCCGGCAACACAACAACCATCGACAGGTCGCCTTTGTAGGGAAGAACGGCCATCTGCAACTGTTTGTCTTCGTAGTAGCGGTAGGTTCCAGATTGCAGCATCATGGACAACTGTTTCACGTGCCCCGCAGCCGCGGTAAACGGACCATCCCGGGTCAACTCAACTGGAAAAGGACGTACCCAAGCACCTTTGAAGTAGACGGCGTTTATGGCAATCAGGGCAGCAAGAGGTGAAAGCTCATCCACGATCTTTCTGATCTTGCTTCGAGTCTGAGTGTCCACCCAAGCATTAATGATCCCGACCGCGTCGTCTGCGGAAAAATCCAGAGTCGTCAGTTCCGACTGATACGATCTGCGTAGCTTAGTGGCGAGCTCGGTGGCGATTTGTGAATGAGTGCTGAGCCAAAGGGAGTTCGCAATCGCCACCTGTGCGTCAACGCGCTCGCGAAAGGCAGTTTTAAGCACCGCGATCTCAGCTTCGATCCTTGCTGCATCCAGGCTCGCAATCTCCAGAGCCTCGGTCATGGCCCGACGCGTCTCACCTGAGGCCAATTCGTGGACCATGGTCAGACACATCATTACGCTGGAGGGCGAGAAGAAAAGATTCGAAGCCTCATCCGAACGCACTAATTCTCGGAAGAGCCGGAAGGCGAATCTCGTGCTTGCGGATGAGGAGGTCTCATCCGTATCCTGCGAAAGGACTGCCAGAGATTTTCTGGAAAATGGCCAAGGCATGGGATCCTCCCGGCGCCGATGAATCGTTGCCGAAACCGGCCGTCTCGAAGCATACCCACTTCGAAGCGTCGTGAACAGCATCAAGCCTGACTAGACCCTCGGTGTCTGAATCGAAGATCCAGGAAGTAGACTAACGGCCCCGCCACAATCGCCACTGCGCCGCCGATCATGCCGAACCGGTCGCTCCCAAGGAGCGCCAACCCTGCCATGACGACCGGCGCTCCTACCACGTAGAGCAATCCCGCACGCCCGCCGGGAATGGTGAACGAGCGCTTGAGTTCCGGCTGTGTGCGCCGCAGTTTCCACGCCGAGAGCACCGTCAGCACCGTCGTCGCCGAGCGCAGCCAGATGTACACCGAGATCAGTTGGCCCAGACTCTGCCACGCGAGCAGTGCATAGATTGCGGCCGACACGACGATCGCCAGCCATGGCGTTCCATAGCGCGTATGCTTTCGCGTGAGCGCCGCTGGCAAATAGCCGTCTTCCGCCATGGCAAAAGGCATGCGTGTGGTCGTCAGAATCGTGCTGTTCAGCAAGGCCACATTGCCGATCATCGCGGCCAGTGTCATCCATGTGCCCAGCCACGGACCACCGATCATTCTCGCCGCGTCAGAGAAAAACCCCGTGTGCCACTTGTCCCAGTTGCCCGCCGACGCGAGGCCAGCGAACGTCGGCAGAAAGTACGCCGCAATGGACAGCGGCACCACCAGCGCCAACGCCCGCGGATAAGCCCGTTGCGGGTTCTCGACCTCCTCCGCCACGGTTGAGAGTTGCTCGTATCCCGAGTAGAGCCACAAACCCAGCGCCAGTCCCACGCCGAATATCTTGAATGTCGCCTGATGGGGAGGCACCCACGGTTTGAACGGATTGTGGTGCCAATGGAACAGCGCGATGACGATCATGGTCATCACCGGCACGAAAATGAAAAGCTCCAGCGCGGTGGCGACCTGCCCCACCATCTGAATGCCGCGTACGTTGATCCACGTCAGTACGGCGATCAGGGCGACTGAGACGAGGTAGTGCTGCCACCACGTCATTTTCGGAAAGTAGTAGACGAGATAATCCGTGAACAACACGGCGTAGGCGCCGCCCAGCAGAAAAGATGCGGACCAATTCCACCAACCGGCAAGAAATCCCCAGAAGTCGCCGAAGGCCGCGCGCGTCCAACGATAAAAGCCGCCTTCCACCGGCATGGCGGTGGTTAGTTCGGCTGAAACCAGCGACACAGGGATGCACCAGAATAGCGGCAGGACCAGCAGATAGATCAGCGTCATCCCCGGACCCGAGGTTGTCACCATGTCCTCGAGTCCGAAGGGCCCACCGGTCGTGTAGGAAAACATTACGAAGACGAGATAGAACAGGCCCGCCTTGCGCAGCACGGAGGATTTGTTTTGAGTCGTCAAAGAAGCGGGGGATGCGATTGATGATTTTTGATTGCTGATTGCTCATTGAAGAACCGCCGTATAAGCCCTGAGCTTTTCAATCAACCATCAAAAATCAGCAATCAACAATTTTTACGCCGCGAGAATTCCGGTCAGCGCGCCCTCCAGTTCCAGCAGCTTGCGCTTCACATCGAGGCCGCCGCCGTAACCGCACAGCGTGCCATTCGACGCGATCACGCGATGGCACGGGACCACAATTGCGACCGGGTTCCGATTGTTTGCCATCCCCACCGCGCGAAAGCCCTGAGGCTTGCCCACCGCGCGCGCAATGTCGCCGTAGGTGCGAGTCTCGCCATAGGGAATCGCCAGCAGCGCTCGCCAGCATGCCAGTTGAAAATCTGTTCCCCGCAGATCAAGGGCGAAACTGAACTCACGCCTCTCCCCTGCAAAATACTCCTCCAGTTGCTGCACATAAGCCCGCATCGCGCCCGCGGATTCCTCGAACCGAACTGCGTTGCGGCTCTCGGGCCTGTTCTCCGCTCTCAGGTCGCGCGGGTTCGCACGAACGGTTTGCTGGCCCGGCAGGCGCGCATCAAACTCCAACGCCACCAGTCCCAAATCGGAAGCAGCCAGGAACAGCGGCCCTACAGGCGATGTAACCCTCGTAGAATGAAGTATTTGCATGGGAATCAGGCGAGCCGTCGCCGGCCCGCTGCGTTCTTCACCATAGCACAGGCGCTCAATCCAAGCGATGCGGGATTACGCGCCGGTTGACAGAACTGCCTTTTTCGACGAGAGTGTGTCGTTGCATTTAGGTCTGCGGAAAACTCATCGTTGAAAAAAGCCCTCATCATTCTTACCGCCGTCGTATTGGCGCCGGTGCTCGTGGTCAGCCTAGTCGTCTTTGCGGCCGGAGACTGGCGCACCATTGGCCAGACCGAAACCGGCGATAAAGTGTCTGTTAGTTCCGTCCGCATCCTCAAGAACAATCAGCGGATCGCCCTGGTCCGCGTCGAATTCAAGGAACCGGCGGAACTTCCACAAGGCGGACCGTTCGTCGAAATGCGCGCGCGGGTGCGCTTTAACTGCGCCAACGGCGCCGCCGCCCCGACGACGGAATGGTTCTACTCCCGCGATCGCAGTGGACGCTTCGTCGTCAGCAAGAAGGCGAACCGCGACGACCAGTTCGGAAAGAATCCCGAAGGCGGCTTCGTCGCCCTGGTAAGCAAGGATGTCTGCAGCCAAACCAAGTAGTCTCTTCTTAATTATTTCTTGACCGCGAAGGCCACGTAAACGCCACCCGACTTCGACTTTAGATCTTTCCCCCCTCCCGCAGCGATCACCACAAACTGGGTCTTCCGCACTTTTGGTGAAGGGGCAAGAGCTAATCGGCGTACGGCGGCACCAGCCTGGTTAGTAGAGCAGGTGCGAGGCCAGTAGGGATGTTGAGTAAGCTGGGTAGCTGAGGCGATTTTCCGGCTGCGCATGAGCCAATCGCTGTCACCGTGCCCGGCCGAAGTGCAGGTGGAGCGGCTGCTCGCAAAGGCCGACCACATTGTGTCAATTCTGCGTGCGGTTCGTAGGACGGCCGTTTGTCCCGGCTGCGCCCAGCCCTCGAGCCGCATCCATAGTTATTATGAGCGGCGATTGGCCGATCTGCCCTGGAACGGCGTCGCAGTGAGGATTCGCTTGCGGACACGCCGCTTTTTCTGTGACACGCAAGAATGCGCTCACCACATTTTCACGGAACGTCTGCCGGAGACGACGGCCACCTATGCTCGCCGTACACTCCGTATGGAACAAGCGTTGCGCTGGTTGGGACTGGCACTGGGCGGGGCAGCCGGGGCGCGCACCGCAGAAAGACTGGGTCTGGTAGTCAGCGGCGACACATTGCTGCGCCACCTTCGACGCATGCCCCTGGTGCAGAAGCCAATTCCGATTGCGCCTCGCGTGTTGGGCCTGGACGATTGGGCGTGGCGCAAAGGCCAGCGCTACGGCACCATCCTGTGTGATCTGGAACGGCGCTGCGTGGTAGATCTTCTGCCCGACCGCCAATCTAGCACGGTCACCGAGTGGCTACGCGATCATGCTCCGCCCGAGGTGATCAGTCGTGATCGTGCGGGAGCCTATGCCGAAGCTGCCCGCCAAGGCGCACCCCACGCCGTGCAAGTCGCAGATCGGTTCCACTTGGTACGCAATCTGCGCGAAGCGTTAGAGCACGTATTGGCGCGTCATGGGTCACTGATCAAAGAGGCTTTCCGGCAATTCACTCCTGCGCCTGTAACTCAGCCCCCGACTACGCCTCCCAACGCAACCCCGACCCGTTCTCAACAACTCAGCCGGCAGAGGCGACAACGACGATTGGAACGCTACCAGCAAGTGATGGAATTACATCAGCGTGGCACCTCAAAACGAGCTATCGCATTGCAACTGGGGCTGAACCGGAAGACCGTACGCTATTGGTTGCGCGCCGGCCAATTTCCTGAGCGCCAGGTCACGCAAAGACGCTCCTCGGTGGACCGTTGGCTCTCCTACCTAGAGAAACGTTGGGCCGAAGGTTGTCACAATCGCAGTCAGCTCTGGCGGGAACTTCAATCTCAAGGAGCGGACTTTGCCGCCGTTACCCTGCGCCGCTGGTTCCGCGTCCGTTTGGGAGTGCGGGGGCGTCCTCACCAGAGTTCGCTCTCTCCACCCCGCAAATGCCCCAGTCCGCGGCAAACCAGTGCGCTGTTGCTCGGCCTCGTTCCCAACCCAAATCCATCGCAACAAAGCTTCGTGGAAACCCTCTGTGCCCTCTCTCCTGAGATCGCCATCAGTGTGGAACTAGCCAAACAGTTCCGCCGCATGATGCGGGAACACAATGCCTCCGCATGGCTGCCCTGGCGAGAGGCGGCCCGCCACTCTCCTCTTCATCGTTTCGTGATGCAGTTGCAGCGCGACGCGGCAGCCGTACAGGCCGCGCTTACCTCACCTTGGAGCACGGGACCGGTGGAAGGACACATTCATCGACTGAAGCTGATCAAACGTCAAATGTACGGGCGAGCCAAACTGGATTTGCTGCGGATTCGCGTGTTGCACGCGGCTTGATCGAGTTTGTGTCGTGTACGCGCGGTACACAGGAGTAGACTGCCTTCACCAAAAGTACGGAAGACCCCACAAACTGCCCTCCGCCCACCTCATAGGTTGCCGGAGTCGCATTCCCCGCAAATGGTAGCGTGGTCTCCCAGAGGAGCGCTCCGGTCGTCTTATCAAACGCGCGAAGCTTCTTGTCAAAATTCGTTGCGCCGATGAATACCAGTCCACCCGCCGTTACTACCGGCCCGCCGTAGTTCTCTGTGCCGGTATTTTTGAGTCCTTTGGCAGACAGTTCCGGATATTCGCCCAGTGCAATCTTCCACGCATACTCGCCGGTATTGAGGTTGATAGCGCTTAATGTCCCCCACAGCGGAGCGACCGCGGGATATCCATCCGGGTCCAGGAACCGTCGGTATCCCGTGAAGTGATATTTGATCGCGGATGGCTCCGGCCGAGAGCTCACCACTTCCTTGTTCTCGCCGCTCGTGAGATACGACATCAATGCCGCGAACTGGTCATCCTCCAGATTCGAAAAGCCCGGCATCCGACCCTTGCCATTTCGGATGGTCGCCGCGATCTCCGCCGACGACTTCCGGTTGCCCACACCCACGAGCGAAGGAATCGACGGGGGAGATCCCGCCATTTTTTCTCCATGGCAAACTGAGCACTGGCTCATGTACAAAGCTTTGGGAGTGTTCTCAGCAGTGTTCTCCGCCAGCGCGCCCGTCCAGGCCAGGTCGTTGGCGTTGACGTAGAGAATTCCCGTCTCCGGATCGGCTGCAGCGCCGCCCCACTCGGCGCCGCCGTCGAATCCAGGAAATATGACTGTGTCTTTTCCTACGCTGAAGGGAACAAACTGGCCCTCGCTGCGAAAGCTGCGGAACTTCTGAACCGCCCACTGATGCACGTCCGGCGTGCGCTCGCTCAGAAGATTCTCGGTCAGCAGTTGGCGTGCGAAAGGTGCCGGTTTCGCTGGCAGGCATTGTTGCGGTGCGGCCACCTCTCCCGGCACATCGCTGGGCGGATAGTTCCGGCACTCGATCGGAAACAGAGGCTTCCCGTTCGTGCGGTCGAACAGAAATACGAAGCCCTGCTTGGTCGTCTGCGCCACCGCGTCTACTTTTTGGCCTTCGCGTTCCACCGTCAAAAGCACCGGCGGCGCGGAAAAATCCCGGTCCCAAAGATCGTGCTTCACTCCCTGAAAATGCCAGATGCGCTCGCCTGTCTCGGCATTCAAAGCGATGAGGCAATTGGCAAACAGATCATCCCCAAGCCGGTCGGCGCCGTAGAAATCAAATCCGGCAGAACCTGTCGGGACATAAACAATCCCCCGCTCCGCATCCACGGTCATCCCCGACCAGTTATTGGCCGCGCCACTCGTTTTCCAGGCCTCTTTCGGCCAGGTGTCGTAGCCGAACTCGCCGGGACGCGGAATCGTATGAAACGACCAGCGCAACTTTCCGCTGCGCACGTCATAAGCCCGCACATCGCCGAAAGACGCCGGCAAGGTCTCTGCCTCGCGCCCACCGACGATCATCAGGTCCTTGTAAATCACCGCCGGGCTGGTCATATAAATGGACTGGGCCGCCGGGTCGCGCTCCAAATCGTCGCGCAAATCGATGCGCCCGTCTTTTCCGAAACTCGCAATCGCCTTTCCGGTGGCTGCATCAAGTGCATAGACGAAGTTCATCACCCCAACCAGAATCCGCCGATCTTTATTTTTATCTTTTCCTTCGCCATCGGACCAGTACGCCAGCCCTCGATCCGGTTGCGTCCCACGAATTCCGGAATCAAATTTCCATAACAACTTGCCCGTTGCCGCGTTCAATGCGAATACTTTCTGCGACGGAGTCAGCCCGTACAGTACCCCCTGGACCACAATCGGGCTCGTCTGCAGTCCGCCAGATTCCTCAGTGTCGAACGTCCAGGCGACCCGGAGCCGCTTCACGTTTTTACGATTGATCTGGGTCAGGCCGGAAAAATGATTATTTTCCGGCGTCCCGCCATAAATCGGCCAATCGTGACTCTCCTTTTTGTCAGGCGCTTTTTTTGTGGACGATGTCGTTCCGTCGATCGGTGCTGCCGGTGCCATCGACACCACGAGAGAAATCGCCGCGAAAATCGTCGCGAATCTCATTTGCACTCCGCTTACATCACCCCCGAATATTTCCAGCCGGGTGATTGTAGAACATGCCGTAGGCTCCTCGAACCGGAGCCCGTCCCACATTTTTCACAGCCCCGGCACCTCCGTAACCTTCCGACTACTTCCACGCATCTCGCTTTCGGCTTATGCTGATACAGAGATCGGCCAAAACGGCACTGATTCAACCCACCTCGGTATGGACTCACTTCGACTCTATGGGCTGGTGACAGGCGGCGCCGCATTGTTCGCGGCGTATGCGCTTTTGCGCCGCAAGCCCAAGACGCCCGACGAACTCGAGCGGCAACGCAGGGCATGGCTCGAGAGCACCGGGCGCATTACCGACGGTACCGTGATTGATGTCCAGGATCTGGCTGCGGCCAACAATTATCATGCCGCCACCATGTTGATCTATAAGTACGACGTCGCCGGGGTATCTTATGAGTGTTCCCAGGACGTCACCTACCTGCGGCACTGGATCAATCTCCACTCCTGCCGCCTCGGGCTGCCCACTTCGGTAAAATACGATCCGCAGAATCCGGGGAATTCTCTGGTGGTTTCGGAAAACTGGATGGGATTGCGGCAGTAGTCCTACTGCCAAGTCAGATGCATGACCGTGTTGTGTTTGTCGAAGGTGACGTGCAGAGACTTCTCGCCGCCCCCGATGAATTCCGCTGAAACCGTCTTCGAGAGATCAATCGTCTCGTCAACCGATAATGCCCTCACCCGCAACGCATGTCTTCCTGCAGGGATCTTTAGAGTCTCCGAATCCACGCCCCGGACTCCGTTGAACACGACCATGCGCTTCTGGGTGCCTCCGTGCAAGGGTCGTGTCAAGGCGAGGTGATCATCGATCCATACAAAAAGAGTGGCGTCTTTGAACTGGTGTTGCACGGCCAGGTCCAGATTAGAAAGCGGCACCACGACTTCCCGCGACTTGACCGAAACTGGTTGCGGTGAAACTGGGAGGCGAGCTTTCGGCGGCTTTGACTTGGCGGCGGTCGCCAACGAACGAGACGCCACCGCAGTTGTCCCTGCGCTGGGCGCATCATTTGCCGATGCGGGTGAGGTTGGTCGTATGCTTTCCACACTCGGGGCTGCCGGGAGGCCGGCACCCACGTTGAGGGCATTCACTCCCAGTTTTGGAGAGATCACTAATAACTTCGACTGGACCCCAGCAATCAGCAGGAGTATCAGCGCTGCCGCACCGAATGCCAGGTTCCGGAGCGACGCATTTTGAATTGCAGAACGGACGAACCTCTCTGCTCGGTCCATCTCCGCCCCAGCATGCGTCCCGGAGGCCCGCTGACCCGTCTTCCTGGTGCGCGAGACGATGTCTTTGGTCCCCGTTGACATTACTGCATGCAGCGACGTGGTGGTTGAGCCCACTTGGAACACTTGCTGCAACTGGCGAACATCCTCCGCGAACTCTGCTCCCGTCTGGTAGCGCTGCTCTGGTTCCTTGGCCATGGCACGCGAGATCACCTCATCCAGTTCCGGAGGCACGGTCAGGTCAAAAGCGCTCGCTGCCACGGGCTCACGATTCGCTACCTTGAAGCACACGGTGGTCGCGCTGTTTCCCTGAAACGGAGAGTGACCGGTGACCATGGCATACAGAATCACGCCCAGCGAGAACAGATCCGAGCGCCCATCCACGCCTTCGCCGCTCAGTTGTTCCGGCGCCATGTAGGCGGGAGTACCCATCACCCGCCCGGGCAGGGTGAAGTGGGCCAGGTTCAGCTTCGCGATGCCGAAGTCGGCAATCTTGGCATGACCGTCCTCGGTCACAAGGATGTTTCCGGGCTTGACGTCGCGATGAACTACGCCCTGGGAGTGAGCATAGTCCAGAGCCTCGGCAATCTCTTCCGCAAGTTGCAGGGCCTTGGGCAGCGGAAGTTTCTTTTCACGCGCCAGAACCCGGCTCAAGGACTCGCCCGCAACATACTCCAGAACAATGTAAGGGTCCTGGTTTTCGGCATTTTCGCCGACGTCAAAAATGGAAACAATCCCGGCATGGTGCAGACGTCCCGCCGCCTGCGCCTCATTCATAAAACGCATGCGAAATTCTGCTTCCTCTTCCCGCTCCTGCCCCCACATGGAAACGGTTTTTACCGCGACCAGGCGGCCGATCTGCGGGTCCCGGGCCTTGTACACCACACCCATGGCTCCGCGGCCCAATTCAGCCACGATCTCGTACCGGCCAAACCGCTTTATGTCCGGATTGTCCATGTAGTCCTTGTGACTCAGCTTCGGATAGGCCACGGCATTGGGAGAGGTTTTTACATGTTAGCGCCATTCGCACCGTGATTTTGCACTCTGTTTTCCTTGATCCATTACCCCGGTAACCACTCAGTAACGCTTGCGTCCAAGCCACTGCAATCGCTCGCGAGACTTGGTCCGTGCGCTCTCCTGGGATCACGCCATCCTGTGACGTTGGACACTTCTTCGCCCCGCGCCAATTTGTAGAATTTTGCGGGGTGCTCTGCCTGTGTCTACCCTGCACGCTATTGCGGGCCAGTCCATTTCTCACTACCGGATCCTAGAACGTCTCGGCAGCGGCGGCATGAGCGTGGTTTACAAGGCGGAAGACCTCGAATTAGGACGCCTCGTTGCCCTCAAGTTCCTCTCCGATGACCTTGCCCGCTATCCCCAGGCATACGAGCGGCTCCGGCGCGAAGCCCGCGCCGCGTCGGCGCTGAACCACCCTAATATCTGCACCATCTACGAAGTCGGAGAACAGCAGGGCAATCTCTTCATTGCCATGGAATGCCTGGAGGGACATTCGCTGCGCGAGTTGCTACACGGCGCACCCATCGAATTCGACCGCCTGCTCGAACTGGCCATCGAAGTCGCGGATGCGCTCGACGCCGCCCATGCCCGCGGCATCATCCATCGCGACATCAAGCCGGGCAACATCTTCGTCACTGACCGCGGCCATGCCAAGCTACTGGATTTCGGCTTGGCGAAGTTGAGTCTGCCTGTTCCCGTTGGCGCGGCCACGACGGCTAGCAACAGCAATCTCACAAGCCCGGGCACTACACTCGGGACTGTCGCCTACATGTCGCCGGAACAGGCCCTGGGGAAAGATCTCGATCCTCGCACCGATTTGTTCTCGTTTGGTGTCGTCCTGTACGAAATGGCCACCGGCACTCTGCCCTTTTCCGGGGATACCTCGGCTGCTGTTTTTGATTCCATTCTCCACAAACTGCCCGTTCCGCCCGTGCGTATCAATCCCGCGCTACCGGCCGAATGTGAGCGGATCATCAATACCGCATTAGAAAAGGATCGCGACGTCCGCTACCAGAGCTCCTCGGAACTTCGCGCCGACTTGAAACGTCTGAAGCGCGACACTGATTCCGACAAGATTCTTGCCGTCCAGGGCCACGAATCCAGCGCCGCTGCGGCCCCGCAGCCAAGAAAGTCCCGATGGCTTGCATCCGTCGCGGTGGCTGCGATTCTCCTGGTTATCGCAGCGGTTGGCTGGCTGCTGCTTCCCAGTCCCATAGCTAAAGTCGTGGGCTTGAAACAGATTACGCGAGATGGCCTCTTCAAAGGACAGCTCGTCACCGACGGTTCCCGGATCTATTTCCCCGAGTTCTCTGGCGGGCACATGGTGTTGGGACAGGTTTCAGCCTCCGGGGGCGATACCTTGACCATCCCCGTTCCTTTCCAGAACGTCAACGTCTTCGGCCTCAGTTCAGACCGTTCGACCTTGCTCATCTCGGATTTCCTAAGTTCGGCGCCTTCGCCCTTCTGGGCGATGCCTCTGCCCGCCGGTTCTCTTCGCCGCCTTGATGACATTGAAGGCAGAGAGGGCTCCTGGTCCCCCGACGGCCAGCATCTCGTATTCGCGAAAGGACTCGACCTGTATCTCGCTAGCGCCGATGGCGGTCAAGCCCGAAAGATCAGAAGTTTCTCTGAGATCCCCAGCCACATTCGCTTTTCCCCCGACGGTCAGCGTCTTCGCTTCACACTGACTCCTCCAGGGAAAAACATCTCTTCGATCTGGGAGATGAAGACCGATAGTTCGGATCTGCATCCGGTGCTGCCCGGCTGGAAAGCAAACTCCGCGCTGTGTTGCGGGGATTGGACGCGCGACGGCCGCTACTACATCTTTGAAGTGCAGCCTCCTGCAGGCACCTTGGATTTGTGGGCCGTGCGCGAGGCCTGGCACCCCTTCCACCGCAGGGCCGAACCTGTGCAGCTCACCACTGGGCCGCTATGGTATATGGACCCTGTTTCCAGCCCCGACAGCGATCGCATCTACGCCAACGGAATGTTGGTTCAAGGCGAGTTGGTGCGCTACGATTCGCGATCGGGTCAGTTCCTTCCTTACCTTTCGGGCGTTTCCGCAGGCGAGGCGGACTTTTCACCCGACGGCCAATGGATCGTGTATGTCAGCTATCCGGAACTCACGCTCTGGCGCGCTCGCACAGACGGCTCGCAACGGATGCAGCTTACGTACTGGCCCGTCTATGGCACATTGCCGCGATGGTCGCCGGACGGCAAGCAGATCGCCTTCGTCGGAACCGAACAAGGGAAGCCCTGGAAGATCTTCCTGATCTCTTCCCAAGGCGGCACGCCACAGGAACTTTTTTCCCAGGACCGCCAGGAAGCCGACGCCACTTGGTCGCCGGACGGCAAGCAGATCGCCTTCGGTCGTCCTTCGTATGGAATGGACGTGGGTGAGCTTGAGATTCAAATCTTCGACCTTACCACCCACCAGTCTTCCAGTGTTCCCGGTTCGCGAGGCATGTTCAGCCCGCGCTGGTCTCCTGACGGGCGTTACCTGGCGGCCCTCACGTCCGATTCGAGAAAACTGAGGTTGTTCGACACCACCACGCGCCAGTGGTCCGATTGGCTTCGTACGGAAGACGGAACCATCGGTTATCCGGTCTGGGCTAGAGATAGCAAGTCCATCTACGTTGAACGTTTCCTCGCCGCTGAGCCCTCCATGCACAAGCTTAGACTCGGCGAAACCCACTCTGAGCGTTTTCTGTCGTGGAATGATTTGCATCGCTTCAGCGGTATCTGGGGAGCTTGGTCGGGCGTGGCTCCAGACGGAAGCGTGCTCACGGTGCGCGACGTCAGCCCACACGAAATCTACGCTCTAGACCTGCAGCTGCCCTAGTCTCTCGAGAATCAAGGCCGCCGCCTCCGAACCGACAGCGAAGCCGAAAGAAGAGAAGTGAACTGGGGTCTGAGGCTTGAAGGGAAAATCTAGCTTCCCGAGGAGAAGCCGCCGTTGTGCGCGACGGTGATGCGGAGATATTTGTAAGGATTTACCGGGGTATCGTTAATGCGCACTTCGTAGTGAAGGTGCGGGCCAGTCGAGCGGCCACTCGTGCCGACGTATCCAATCACATCGCCGCGGTGTACGGTTTGCCCCGCCGTCACGGCAAAACCGGAAAGGTGTCCGTAGCGTGTGCTGATGCCGTTGCCGTGATCAATCATGATCGCCTTGCCGTAGCCGCCCAGCACTTCGCTAAAAGTTACCATTCCGTCCGCCGGCGCGAGAACTGGGGCGCCATAGCTGCTGCCAATATCCACGCCGCTGTGGAATGCTCCCTCACCGTTGAAGGGATCAATCCGCTCTCCAAAACTCGCTGTCACCTGGCCTTCCACCGGCCAGAGGTTGGGCGCAGAGTTTGCCTTGAACCAGTCCGCAGTCGTGGCATTGCGCGTCAGGCCCATCGTCAAGCCGACCATCGTTGCTCCGGTTAGGGCTGAGGTCCGCAAGGCATGCAGCTGGTCGAGCGAAGAACTTACATCCGCGTCCTGAATCTGTTCGGCAGTCGCGGTTACCAGCGTGGGCTGCGCCTTCAACCCGTAGAGAGCCGAGACTTCGCCGGCGATCGAACCGAGCGAGGCCACCTGCACGTCGCGCTCTTTCGCCACTTGCTCCAGGCGTGAGTAGTTGTCTTTGAGCTGATCTTTTTCCGTCCGCAACTGGTTATAGCGGGAAACCTTCAGCAGCATGCGGGTGTAGGAGCTGGCAATGCCGGTCAGGCTGAGGAATCCAATCGCGGCTCCTACGACAAATACATACAGGTAATGCACGGGGATGGAGATCTTACGCAATTGCCCATCGTCCCCGCGGGCCACGAAAAGGATGTAAAAGCGTTTTTGCAAATCGCTCCTCTAAATCCCCGAACATCAGGTTTGCAGCATCAGGTCCGGAACTCCAGGCCTAGTCTCTTAGTTGCAGAAACACCTGTTCGGAGCACCTGACTTTTCGGGCTACGCTCCCATCTTGGGAATGGAAACTTTCTCGCGCCCTACACCTACCGGAACTGCGACCAGAGCCTGAAATTTGTGCTCGTCTGCAATCTCAACCGCCTGCAGAACTTAGCTCGGCCAAAAGGTTATTGTGAATGACTGGTTAACGGTAACAAACTGGGTTCCCCCTGTCAACGACGCATAAGGCCACCCTGAGTTACCTAAGGATAGGTAACAGGGGGCGGTGGGACAGATTACCTGCGTGCTTCTGGCCCGGCAGTTTGGAAGCCGACCCTTTTGCCCTGAGCTTGTGCGTACTCTCCCCGGGCGCGGCGGCGCGACTGTCCACAGGAGGTATATTAATTGCGCTGTGCCGCTCCCCGAAAAAGCCATGCTTACCCAAATTCGCCGCCTGGCGAGATCCGCCGGTGGGCGCGCTCGTGGCTCGCGCCGCGTCATCTTCACCGGAATCGGAGACGACTGCGCTGTGCTGCGCCTCCTCCCGGGACAAGAACTCCTGGTCACAACCGACTTCACCCTGGAAAGCATTCACTTCCGCCGCGACTGGCACCCGCCTGAATCGGTTGGCCACCGTTGCCTCGCCCGTGGGCTCAGCGATATCGCCGCCATGGGCGGCGAACCTTTCGCGGCCTTCCTCTCGCTCGCCCTGCCTCGGGACTTACCCCAATCCTGGGTCGGACGCTTCGCCCGCAGCCTAATCGGACTTGCGGAAAAATTCGGTGTCACTCTCGCTGGAGGTGATACCGCCGAATCCCCCAACGGAATCCTGGCGGACATCATCGTGATCGGCACCGCGCCCAAAGGCAAATCTGTGCTGCGCTCCGGTGCCCGCCCCGGCGACCGCATCTTCGTCAGCGGAGAACTCGGGGGCTCGGCTGTCGCGGTCGAGCGAATGAGAAGCAAGCCTAAGAAGAAGCTGAATCCCCGCGATTACCGTCGCCATTTTTATCCCGAGCCCCGGATCAAACTCGGCGGCATTCTCCGTCAGAAGGGTCTGGCCTCCGCCATGATCGACACCAGCGACGGCCTCTCAACCGACTTGACGCATCTCTGTGAAGAAAGCGGCGTGGGAGCCGAACTCGACGCCGCACTCATTCCCCGGGCCAGCGTCGGCAAGCCCGCTGGTGAAGTTGACCTCGACCTCGCCCTGCACGGCGGTGAGGACTACGAACTGCTTTTCACGGCTCCGCCGGGCAAGCGCATTCCCGCCCAAATTGCCGGCGTCGCTCTGACCCACATCGGGCATATCAGGCGTGCGCCAAAGATCGTCGTGCGCAACGCGAGAGGCATCGATCACGAACTCGTGCCGCGGGGCTGGGAGCACTTCCATCGCTAACCGAACTCGTGTAGCGACAGCCGCCTCGGCTGTCCCGCCAGAGCCTGCGCTGAGCAAGCACCGCGAGTCGAAGGGGCGAAGCCCGGCGAACTGCGCCCAAAATCTAGCAGCTCAAAGTGCACGGGCGTAATGGACACACTTTGCGACTCTGCTATACAAAACCACACCCCATCGACCTCCGTTACCTCCGTCACTACTCTGTCTCTACCCACTCACTGAAAACCAGACTAGAGTAAGACCATGTCGTCCAGTAAATTCCTCCTTCCAGTTTTCGTTCTGCTGCTCACGATCGCCGCCGCACAGACGAAGAAGCAGCCGCCTCCGCCCCCGGCCCACGCCAAGTCTCCGTCCCCCGCCGTAACCGACGACTTCATCCACCAACAGTTCGGGGATAATTGTTCGCTGATGGCGGGACCGCCGCAGTTTGTCGCAGATCTCGACGACGACGGCATCGACGACCTTGTGGTGGCCGCCAAATGCAAGAACCCCATGGCCGATAAAGATGAGTACAACTTCGTCGTCGCCGATCCTTTTGATAGCTTTCTCGGCTACAGTGACATCAAGATCACTTCAAGCTTCGGCTCCGACGAACCTGAGCGCCGCGGCATTAGCCTGCTCATCATTCACGGTGCGGAGAAAGATGCCTGGCGCGCAGAAACGCCCAAGGCCAAGTTCCTTCTCATCAATCTGCCCTTTAAAACTCTGACAGTGAAAAGGCTTGCGATGAAGAAAAAAACCATCCTCGGAATTTACATGGAAGAGACGGGCGAGGGCGAAAACACTTCTTCGGTCGTATATTGGGACGGCAAGAAATACCGCTACCAGCAGCTCGGCTCAACTCTCGAGTAGGGCAAATGCCGCCTCGATAATGTCCTCTTAGCTCCGACTGTAATAGGGAAACTCCCCGCCCCCGGCCTGTTTCACGTTGGCCTCGGCGAATTCGCACACTCTGTCCAGCGAAGCTTGTAGTTCCGCGGTATAGCGCTCGATATCTTCGTCGGTGGCATCCCCAGGCACGCGAATCAGTTTGCCGACGCGCACCATCACCCGCGAGAAAGGCATCGGAATCATCAAGCGGTCCCAGGTATTCAGCACCCAAGCCCGATCAACGGCGGCGTGGAACATGGTTAGAGCCAAGCCAGAGGATCGCGCCAGCGCGACCGGGCCGGGCTTTACTTTGTGCCGCGGGCCGCGCGGGCCATCGAGAGTGAACGCCACCGTCCAGCCCTCTTCGAGCGCGCGCCGCAGGCCGAGCAAAGCCCGCACAGCATTGCGACTGCTCGATCCCTTCACCGCGACGAAGCCGAACTTGTGGATGATCCGGCCCATGTACTCGCCGTCGTAACTGTTGCTGCTCATCACCCGGATGCCCATGTCGCGGAAGATATAGGTAGCCGGGATCATGCAGGAATGCCAGAAGGAGGCGATCAACGGCCGCTGATCCAGTGTCGTCTGCGCACCTTCCTCGTAGGAAACGGAGACGCGCAGGGTAGGGCCGATCAGGCGAATGATCCCATAACCCAGGCAGATGATGATGCGCAGGACAATGCGCTGGCGGAAGGTAAACCGGCGCGGGTCGATGGCAGGCAGCGCGGGCACCGCCGCGTTGCGAGTGCTGGCTTCAGGCACGCAGCTATTGTAATGGCAGGGCGCGACTCAGTTCTCGAGGTAAGAATCGATCCAAATCTTGACTTTCTGGCGCCGTTCGTCGGCTGGGTCGAACCGCACTCCCAACGACTTGGGCTTGCGCCAGCTAATCACTCCGCGAACGTTGACGCGAGGCAACGTCATCAGGGAAAACGATACCTCAACGTTCACTCCGATCGAAAACTCTTCGGAGCTCTTGAGAGACATGCCCCCGCTACTCATTTCGATACTAGACGCGCTGATGCGCCGGCCATCTCCGACGAGGGAGACTTCGGTCATCACCGGGATGCGCACGTAGCGGCGGAATTCATGCAGCACGAGCATCCGCGTGGCGCGCACCAGTTTCAGGGCTGCAGGGCGCTCCAAAGGTTCGTTGAAGATGGCGTTGATGCCGTACTTGGAGTAGCGCATGGCTTCTTGTGCGTTGCCGCCCATTCCATAAATGATGCATCGGCTATTCGAAGGAGAACTGCGGGCGGCTTCCATCACGGCGTCGGCGCCATCGCCCAGGCTCAGGACGCAGGCCTCGAACTTTTCTTTGTGCAGGCGCTCGGCGGCATTGGAAGACATGGCCACGGTTTCAATGTTGAACTGCCGGAAGCAGTCCGACAGCAGAGCCCGGCACGACTCATTCAATCCCACGAGCGCGGTGCGGGCGACTACTTTCCGGACGGTACGGACCGGGGCGAGAGAGAGAGTTGTGGCGAAAGCTTTATCCATGTCGAGGGAAGACTCTACTTTCGAAATCCATTCTGGATGCGGACGCCACAGTTGAAAAGACACAAAGGACCAACGCTCGAAGTACCAAAGTGTCGTTACTTTTTCGGAAAGCGCAGGAGACGGGACATTACGAAGCAGAACATTTCTGGAATGAAGAACTTGCGGTGTGCCGCGGGCACGGCGGAAATTCCCCAACGAGAGACTTTATTCGCTCCAGCGCCGGAACAGCAGCGCTCCGTTGGTCCCGCCGAAGCCGAACGAGTTCGACATGGCGTATTCGATTTCCGCCTTGCGCGCGTGGTTGGGAACCAGATCCATGCCGGCGGTGTCGGGCTCGGGATTCTCCAGGTTGATCGTCGGAGGCAGGATTTGGTCGCGCAATGCCAGCACGGTGATGCCGGCCTCGAGTCCTCCAGCACCACCCAGCAGGTGCCCGGTCATGGACTTCGTGGAACTTACCGCGATCCGGTGATCGCCAAAAAAATTGCGGATGGCGTGCGCCTCAAGCGTGTCGCCGATGGGGGTCGAGGTGCCGTGGGCATTCACATATCCAACCACGCCGGGAATAATGCCCGCATCGCGCACTGCATTGCGCATGACGCGGTATCCGCCTTCGTGCTCCGGGGCGGGCTGCGTCATGTGGTACGCATCGCCGCTCATGCCGTATCCCGCGATCTCCGCCAGGATGCGGGCGCCGCGTTTGCGCGCGAATTCCAACTCTTCCAGGATCAGGATGCCCGCGCCTTCGCCAATCACGAAACCGTCGCGATCTCGATCCCAGGGTCGGCTCGCTTTTTCGGGTGCGTCGTTGCGCGTCGAGAGCGCGCGCATGGCGGCGAACCCGCCCACGCCCATGGGAGTGATCGCGGCTTCCGCGCCGCCGGCGATCATCACATCCGCATCGTTGTGCTGGATGATGCGGTAAGAATCTCCGATGGAATGCGCGCTGGTGGTGCAGGCCGTCGCCGTCGCCTCGTTCGGTCCCTTAGCCCCGTAACGCATCGAAACCTGGCCGGCTGCAAGATTGATAATGGCCGCCGGAATGAAGAAGGGAGAGATCTTGCGCGGACCGCCTTCCATCAACGCGGTGTGTTCGCGTTCGATGATGTCGAACCCTCCGATTCCCGACCCGATGTGAACGCCGACGCGCTCATCATTCTCCGGAGTAATCTTCAGTTCCGACATTTTCAACGCTTCATCGGCAGCGGCAATCGCCACATGGATGAAGCGTCCCATCTTCTTGACTTCTTTCTTCTCTATGAAATTCAGAGGGTCGAAGTTCTTGACCTCGGCGGCAATCTGGCAGGCAAAGGCAGTGGGGTCGAAGCTGGTGATGCGCGCCACACCGCTCTTGCCCGCAAGCAGGGCCTTCCACACCACGTCAGTGGAATTACCCACGCCACAGATCAAGCCCAGGCCTGTAACTACGACCCTGCGTCCCAACTATTTCCCCGCTTTCGCGTGCTTGGAGATGTAGTCCACCGCGTCCTGCACAGTGCGAATCTTCTCCGCATCCTCGTCGGGAATTTCGATGTCGAAAGCTTCTTCGAAAGCCATGACCAGTTCGACGGTGTCCAGCGAGTCGGCGCCCAGATCGTCCACGAACGACGCGCTGGAGGTAACTTCGCCCTCATCTACTCCCAACTGCTCCACGATAATCTGTTTTACCTTCTCGTCTACGGCTGCCATGTTTCTCCTCGCTTGCCTCGATTAGATTTGAATTCGGATTCTTCAATTACGCAAATCGCAGGTCATTTCTGCTGGCTCGGGCCCTGGCCCTTCACAACTCTGGCACGTCTTACGCACTGCGATACGAAAAAAGGCGAGTGTGTAGTGTAATTGTCCCGGTGAATTAGTGTAAAGGAAGGGCTCTGCCGCTTCCGGCAAAGCCTCGGCTGACTTGGGATTGCACACTTGAATCCTAAAGGTTGGCCGTTGCCGTGGTCAAACGTTGGGAAGCATTAGGATGGAACGGGCAGGGCTGCACCCAGTCCACCGGAAGGCGAGGAAAATCGAATGCGTGCGGTCGTGCAGCGCGTCAGCCGCGCCAAGGTCACTGTCAACGAGCGGATCAGCGGCGAGATCGGCCTGGGATTGCTGGTTCTGCTGGGCGTGGGACACGAAGACAGCGAAACGGACGCAACGTACCTTGCGGAGAAAATCTCCGGCCTCCGCATCTTCGAAGACTCAGAGGGAAAGATGAACCGCAGTGTCCACGATGTGGGCGGCAGCGTGCTCGCGGTCTCGCAGTTCACCCTGTACGGAGACGTGCGCCGCGGCAAGCGTCCGTCGTTCGATGCCGCAGCTCCTCCAGACCAAGCTTGTCGGCTGTATGAATTTTTTGTCGAGCGTATCCGATCCGCGGGTCTGCGCTGCGAAACCGGGCGCTTTCAGGAAATGATGCAGGTGGAACTGGTGAATCAGGGACCGGTCACTGTCCTACTGGATTCCGGCAAGGCGTTCTAGGACTGTTTGATTCGCTGGCCGTTCGGCTGGTTCGTTCGTGGAGGGGCGTGCTTGCGTAAACCACCGGACTCCTTCCTCCGCGCTTGGCACATCTCTCTTGACGCATATATATATTAGTTGCTATATATCATTTCTATGACTGAGTTCGACGTTCACGCGTTCATTCCACTCAAGACACAGTGGTTTCACATCATGCTGGCGCTCGCAGGTGGAGAGCAGCACGGCTACGGAATTATGCAGGAAGTCCTGCAGCGCACTACCGGAAAAGTGCGGTTGTGGCCGGCAACGCTGTATGGATCGATCAAGCGGCTGATCGAGGCGGAACTCATCGAGGAATCAGATGAACGGCCCGCGCCGGAACTGGACGACGCGCGACGGCGCTACTACCGACTGACGGCGCTCGGCAGGCTGGTGCTCGACGCGGAGTGTGAGCGTCTGCAGGAATTGGTTCGCGCAATTCAGGTGAAGCAAAGGATGGCGACCGAATGAATTTCGCCTGGCGCATCTACCGGCGGTTGGCGCAGGCCTTTCCGCACGAATTCAAATTGGCTTATGGCGATGAGGTCATGCAACTCGGAGAGGACGTCGTGCAGGAGATTGCCAAAAGGCATGGAGTCCCCGGGCTGATCCGGCTCATTGCGGACATCGCGATTCGCTTGCCCATCGAATACCTGAGCGAGATGCGCCAGGATATGCGGTATGCGTCGCGGGCTCTCATCAAGTCACCAGGATTCGCGCTGGTCGGCATCGTTTCGATGGGGCTCGGAATTGGGCTGACGACCGACGTGTACGGCTCAAAATGGGCGTTGCTGACACGGGAGCTGCCAGCAGCGGCCAACGCCAAACGCCTGGTGATGCCTGAGAACCCTGTGTCGTACTACTACGTTGAGCAATATCGGGATCAAAGGAGCCTGCTTGCAGGAGTGGCCGCATTGCAGAACGGCGTCCCGTTCAATGTCAGCCTGCAGGGCAATATGGACGCGACACCGGAGCGCGTCTTCGGACAACTCGTATCCCCCGATTATTTTTCGGTGCTCGGCGTCGAACCCCAGCTTGGCCGACTGTTCAGCCCCGAACTTGACAAGCCCGGCGACGCGCCCGTGGTCGTGATCAGCGATCGTTTCTGGCGCAATCGCCTCAACTCCTCTCCCGACGCCGTGGGGCAGACGCTTCGCCTAAACAAGCAAACCGCGACCATCGTGGGAATCACACCTAGGGATTTCGATGGTGCTCTCTCCATGAATCCTTCTGAGCTGTTCGTCCCCACCACGGTGCCGGCCGCACTCGCTCCGGAACTGGCGAACGATGTGCTGCATCAACGCAATGCGAAGGAATTCCTGGCGATGATGTGCCTGGCGCCTGGCGTCACCATCGATTCCGCGGAAGCTGGTCTGGACGTGATCACGCGCCGTTTGGACGAACAGGATCCTTCGGCGCACGCGCGGGCCGACAAAGCCAAACGGGTGGTCTTAATTCCCGCAGGCACCAGGGTCCTGATTCCTCGGCATTTAAGGACTGTCATAGAAGGATTTTTTGTCGTGTTGATGGGTCTGATTATGACCATCGCATGCATGAACCTCGCAACCATGCTGCTCGCGCGGGGCGCCAATCGCCGCAAGGAGTTGGCAATTCGCCTGGGCGTCGGTGCCAGCCGCTTTCGGCTTATCCGGCAGATGATCAGCGAAGGCATTTTGCTCTCGCTGCTGGGTGGGGCAGCCGGATTCGCGCTCGCCTATGGTCTCTCGGTATTGAACTCGCAATTGCCTCAGGGCCCGGGAACGCCAGTCGCACCCGACCTCCCACTGGATTGGCGGGCAGCCGTCTTCGCGTTCGCCGTCGCCATCGTCTGCGGCATCGGATTCAGCCTGGCGCCGGCCCTGCAAGCGACCAAAACCGACGTGGCCCCAGCGCTCAAAGAGGGCTCGGCGCTTCAGCTGCCTGGTTACCGGCGTTTTGGCCTGCGCAACCTGGCCGTGGTAGCCCAGGTTACGGGATCGCTCATGCTGCTGCTAATTACAGGCTTCCTGGTGATTGGAATTACCAGGTCAAACAACATTGAAACCAAATTCGATTCCAAGACCATGGTTCTTCTGTCCATCGATCCGGTGCGTGACGGCTACACGCCCGACAAAGCGCAAGCTCTGTTCGAAAAACTTCCGGAACGGCTCAGAACAACCTCCGGCACGGCGCGCAGCCTCGCCCTGGCGGCGCAGCCGCCCTTTTCCAGTGATGATGAAAACATACAACTGACTGCGGAAGACCCGCGGGAATCCTCGCAGTTGCAAAAGTCAGTGGCCAAGGAATCAGTGGCCATGGAAACTGTAGGCGCAGGCTATTTTGCCGCGTTGAACGAGCCAATGCTGGCTGGCCGGGAATTCGAGGAACTGGATCAACGGAGCCTGGATCAACGGAGCCAGGCAGGGGAATCGGGGGCCGTTGCTTTGCCCGTAGTCCTGAATGAGAGCGCCGCGCACGGGTTTTTCGGAAATGGCAATGCGATCGGGAAGAGTGTTCGAGATGACAAGCAATCCTATGAAGTGGTCGGCGTGGTCGGCGATTTGAAAAATGGAATTGGGATCCGCCATCGCATTGTTTACGTACCGCTGACACGACGTGATTTCGCACAGCCTCCAGCCGGTGGCGTCACCATTATTGTTCGTTCAGATGCGGGAACGGGTGCCCTGAGCGGCCTTCGGAGCCAGATCGCTTCCATCGATCCGAATCTCACCCTCTTCGAGGTGGAAACACTGAGCGAGTACCTGGAGCGCAGCCGGTCCGTCATGCGGTCCGCTCTGCGCACATACGGCGGAATTGGCCTGTTCGGCCTGGTGCTGTCCGCTATTGGGCTCGCCGGAGTTACGGGCTACGCGGTGGCGCAACGGCGCAGGGAGATCGGAATTCGCATGGCGTTGGGCGCGCGTAAGGGGCAGGTATTGCGCCTGGTGCTGCGCGAAGGCACCGCCCTGATAACTGTAGGAACGATTCTTGGATTTCTGGGCGCGTTTGCGATGACAAAGATACTTTCGGCGTTGACCAGCGAGTTTGCCGACGCGTTTAAGATCGGTACGAATGATCCGCGCTTGCTCTTCGGTGCACCATTGCTGCTGGCAGCGCTGGCCATGCTTGCCTGCTACGTGCCGGCGCGCAGGGCGGCTAAAATCGATCCGCTGAAGGCACTGCGCGAGGGGTAGAGCGCGCGCCGGTTCGTCTCGGCGAAGTGCAATCCCGTTCCGGTCGACCTCAAAGGCCAACTGTAAGTAGTTTGCCGAGGACTAGCAGGTACGCTCCGATGGCAACGATGCCGTTGACACGAATCGCTCGATAGGTTGCTGGCCACGGAAACATCAGCACGCCAAAGAGTGGCATCAATTTGTCCGGCCAGACAAGTCCGGCCACTCCGAATACCAGATTCAGCTGCGCAATAAGGCAAAACACCAGATTTTCCATGCCAGTGATTCCAACGCGAGAACGCGATTTTATTAAAAACGTGACTGGGAGTTGAAAGGAAGTTACGAAGGTAACCTCGCGGGTTAGCCTTACTGGCATTCGGCGGAACGGCGAAGGAATCACAGTCGCCTTCTCGGTTTTAGATCCTACGCGAGAAGCCTACGGTCTAAAAGCGCGTCAATTACCGGATTCCGCCTAGGCAGAATGTCCTCGACCCAAACGCAGATTTGCACTAGCTTGCTTTCCTCGTGTGCGTAATCCTTCTTTCTGCAGCCTTTTCTTTTGGCCCAGGACGTGCTTCCTGCATCTTAGGATCGCGAGGCTTGGAAAGTGGCCATGAGGAAACGGTGGGCGATGAATGGGGCGTTGATGGCGGCGCTCTGCTCCCTTGGGGTCGCTCAGGAGACTGCCCCCTCGGGGACGATGCCACTTGACACGATTATTCAGTCGGTACAACAAGCGCAAGCGGCGCCGCGTCCACAGGCTTCCTATCAGATCATTCGCGAGTATCGCCTGTTCGGCGCGAAGGATTCGAAAGCTGATTCCGAAGTGGTGGCAGAAATCAATTTCAGGCCACCCGCCTCCAGGGACTACACGATTCAGAGGTCGTCGGGCAGCAGCCGAGGGCCGCAACTTGTGCGCCGGATTTTGGACCACGAAGTCGAAGTAACCTCCAAGGAAAACAAATCCAGCAGCGCGATCAGCAGCGATAATTACAGTTTCAGCTACCTAGGCGAGGCCGCACTGGACGGACAACCCTGTTACGTCCTGGGATTGAAGCCAAAGCGAACGGGGAACGACCTGATCTCCGGACAAGTCTGGGTGGACAAGCGTTCATTCTTGGTTCGTCAGATCCAGGGAGAGGTAGAAAAACCGCCTTCCTGGTGGCTAAAAACAGTTCGCATTAAGATTGTATTCGCCGATCTCGATGGCATCTGGGTGCAAAAGAGCATGGAAGCCATCGCCGATGTGCGAATTGTTGGCGCACATACTTTGACGTCGCGCATTCTTGATTACCGCAGAGAGCACGAAGTCGCGACTACTTCGTTCGCCGGCGGTGCCCTTCTCCGGAAACGTTAGGACCAGCAAAAACCGATTGCGACGTTTGCCTAAAAAACGAGTGCCGTCCGGCATCTGGCCGGTTTTCGCGAGGGCGCCTCGCGCCCGGTGCCGTGTTCTCCAAAGACCTCACCCGTATCGCGCTAGCGCGCCTGCACAATGGCATCCGTCACGCGTGCCGCCTCCACCGCCGCCTTGACGTCATGAGTCCGCAAGATGTGCGCGCCCTTCAAAATCAGCGCAGTCTGCGCTGCAAGTGTCCCATAAATTCGGCCCTCAGGAGGAACATCCTTTCCGTCTCTGCCCAGCGTCCGGCCAATAAAGGATTTCCGCGAAGTGCCTGCCAGCATAGGAAATCCCGCTGCCTGCAATTCGTCGAAACGTCCCAGCAACGGATAATTCTCCTCGAAACGCTTTCCGAACCCGAAGCCGGGATCGAGCACGATCCGCTCGCGCCGCACCCCCGCCAGCACAGCTTTCTCCGCCCACTCCTTAAGTTCCCGCTTCACCAGCAATACGATGTCACCCGGCGGAGGTAGCGCTCGCCACTCTTCCGGACGTCCGCGCATGTGCATTAACACCGCTCCGCATTTGAGCTCAGCGATGGTCCTCGCCATTCGCACGTCCCAGCGAAATCCGCTGACGTCGTTCACGATCTCGGCTCCAGCCCCCACAGCCGCGCGGGCCACGTCTGCTTTGTAGGTGTCTACCGAGACCACTGCGGTGGGATGCTTCTTCTTCAGCGCGGCAATGACTGGAAGCACCCGCTTGAGCTCCTCTTCCGCGCTTACGGCAGGCGCACCTGCATTCAGATTCGCCCCCGGAACTTTCTTTGTCGCGGCCTGCCTGGTTTCAGGTGGCTGCGCAGCACCGGCATCGACGCGCGCTCCTGGACGCGTGGACTCGCCGCCAATGTCGAGAATGTCAGCTCCCTCGTCCAGCAATCGCTCTGCGTGTTCGAGGGCCTTGTCGCGGTCCAGAAACTGGCCGCCGTCGGAAAACGAATCCGGCGTGACGTTGACGATGCCCATGATCAGCGTCCGTTTGCCGAGTTCCAGGGCACGCGCCCCCAGGTTCCATTGAAAAACCGATCTCATGCGGGACGATTCTAAATGAAGCCCGCAGCCGGGGCTTGGCGCGCGATTGCGCTATTTGCGCCGTGCGCTGGCTTCGCGCTTGCCCATGCCGTGGACCGGCCCCGGACCTGTGCCGGTCGGAGGTTTTCGCCTCCCGTCGAGCAGTTCTTTAAGGACGATCGCGTTGTTGTGCGTCTCGTTCTTCGAGGCAAAGAGGAGGGTAAGGCGCTTTCTCTTGTCGGCAAGCTGGTAGAGCCGCTGCAGGGAGTCTTGGGCTTCCGGTTGCGACAATTCCTGCAGATATTTCCTGCGAAAGTTCTGCCACTGATCGGGGCGAGCGTGATACCAACGGCGTAATTCGTTAGAAGGCGCCAAGTCGCGCAGCCATTCGTCGAGCGCGGCGCCGGCTTTCGCCAGACCTCGCGGCCACAACCGGTCGACGAGCACGCGCACTCCGTCGGTGCGCGCTGCCGGTTCATAAATGCGCTTGATTGCAACCATGGCTGAGTCAAAGCAGCGCTTTGCTCTATCATTGTAAATCGGCTCGCAGTGCCGCGTGTGGTCTAACCTCGAGGATGGTTGATGCAATTGAAAGACAAATATTCGATGGGGCGGTTAACGAAAAATAGTCGTGCCAAACTCTTCTTTGGAGTGCTGGTTGTTCTCTCGGCGCTCGCTATCTTCTCTGCTTGCGACGTTCAGCGCCGCAAGTCAGACGCCGAACTCGGCCTCAACCCGCAGCAGTCCGCCGGCCGCAAGATCTACGACTCGAAGTGCGACCGATGCCATGAGCCGTATTCCACTCGGGGCAAGAAGGGCCCGGGCCTCAAGGGAGTTTTCCAGCATAAATACCTTTCGTTGAGCGGACTGCCCGCCAACGATGAACGCGTCACCGATATCATCCGCCTCGGCCGCAACGAGATGCCCGGCTATAGCCAGACGCTGAGTTCCCAAGACATTGAGGACCTGCTGGCTTATCTACATACGTTGTAGCCGGAGCGAAGCGCGGGTATGCGTCGTTTTCATGGGATAATCCGGGGATGAAAGACGCGGCAAAATCGGAGCTTTTTCGCGAACTTCCCTCCGTGGACGAGTTGGTTCGCTTGCCCAGCGTGTATGCATTCGCCGCCAGCTATGGAACTGCCGCTGTCACCGGCGCCGCACGCGCTGTGCTCGCTCGCCTGCGCGAGGAAATCGCTTCAGGATTGCTGGACGAGCCCGCGCTGCAACTTGCCCTGGGCGGTCTGGGCGACGCCATCGAAAAGCATCTTCATCTCGAGCTTGGACATTCGCTGCGTCCGGTGATCAACGCGACTGGAGTCATTCTGCACACCAATCTTGGCCGTGCTCCCCTCGCCGAGGCCGCGCTGGCGCGCATCCACGAAACTGCCGCACGGTTTTCGAATCTCGAATTCGACGTCGAGGCCGGTGTGCGTGGCAAGCGCGACGTTCACGTCGATCGTCTCTTTTGCAACCTTCTGGGTGCTCAGGTGGCGACAGCCGCCTCGGCTGTCCCGCCTCGGCGAAGCCCGGCAGAAGTCCCTGGCTCGGTCTCGACCATCGTCGTAAACAACAATGCCGCTGCGGTTCTGCTGGCGCTCAACACACTGGCCGAGGGCGGCGAGGTGATCGTCTCTCGGGGCGAACTGGTGGAGATCGGCGGTTCCTTCCGCATCCCAGACGTTATGGCGAAGTCGGGCGCAACGCTCCGCGAAGTGGGTACCACCAATCGCACTCGCGTCAGTGACTACGAAACAGCCATTACCGAGCGCACGCGGCTGCTCTTGCGCGTGCACCGATCCAATTTTGAGATCACCGGCTTTACCGAGCAGGCATCGACCGCCGAATTGGTCGCGCTCGCGCGCGAGCGTGGCTTGCCCTTAATGGAGGACCTGGGCAGTGGCGCGCTGGTGAACTTGCAGAATTTCGGCATCAGTGGCGAGGCCAGCGTGCTTGACAGCCTGCATGCCGGCGTCGACATTGTGACCTACAGCGGCGACAAACTGCTGGGCGGGCCGCAAGCGGGATTGATCAGCGGCCGCGCTGATTTGGTCACCCGCATGCGCGCCAACTCCCTGTTCCGCGCCCTCCGCGTCGACAAGCTCACCTACGCTGCTCTGGAGGCCACGCTTCTTTCGTACGTGAAGCACGACCACGATGCCATCCCTACCTTGAAGATGATGGGCCTGACGAAGCAGGAAATCGGCAGGCGCGCCGAGTCGCTCGCGGCACAAGTCCGGTCGTCGACACTCAACATTGAAATCATAGATGGTGAATCGGTCGTCGGCGGCGGCGCGGCGCCTTCTTCGGTCCTGCCGACCCGTCTGCTGGCTTTGAGTTGCGCCGGCCTCAGTGCTGACGAACTGGCCGCGTGCCTGCGAGCGTCTGATCCGGCAATCATTGCCCGGGTCGAACAAGGACGAGTGCTGCTGGATTTGCGGACGGTGTTTGCAGAGCAGGATTCAATGATTGCCGCCGCGCTGAATCGAATCGCTTGACAGCCTTTTGCATCCAAAATCTGTTGGCTGTTCTATACACCATCGGACATTCCACCCGCTCGATTGCGGAACTGATCAGCGCTCTGCGGGCGCATCAAATTCAGACTCTGGTCGATATCCGCGCGTTCCCCATGTCGCGGCGGCTGCCACAGTTCAACCGCGATTCGCTGGAACAGAGCCTGCCTGCGGCCGGAATCCGCTATCTGTCGATGACGGCGCTGGGCGGCTACCGCAAGAAGACCCTCGCTGACTCTCCCAACATTGCCCTGCGCAACCAGAGCTTCCGTAATTATGCGGACTACATGCTCACGCCGGAATTCGATCACGCTATATCCGAACTGCTGGCGCTCGCCGAAAATTCCCGTACAACGTATATGTGCGCCGAGCGCGTGTATTTTCGCTGCCACCGCATGCTGGTCTCCGACTGGCTGGTCGCACACGGGCATGAAGTCTTGCACATCGATGCTGGGGGGCCGGTCAAACCGCATAAGCTGACAGCAGAAGCCCGCATCATTGACGGACGACTCATTTATCGTGGAGATCGTTTGCTATAAGATCGGTTGCTAGATCTAGGGGCAATGCCAATCATGATCGTAGGTACGGGCATCGACATCGCCGAAGTTCCCCGCATTCGCCAGTCCATCGAGCGCTTCGGACAGCGTTTCCTGCAGCGCATCTTCACCGCCGGAGAGATGCGCTATTGCGATTCCAAGGCGAATCGTTTCGAGCGCTATGCCGCACGCTTCGCCGCCAAAGAAGCCGCCATGAAAGCTCTGGGTACCGGCTGGAATCATGGCGTACGATGGCGCGATTGCGAGGTGGTCCGCATGCCTGGAGGTCGGCCGACGATCGCATTCCACGGGAAAGCAGGAGAGTTCGCGGCGAAGCTCGGAATGAAAAATGCCGCTCTGTCTATCACGCACACGGCGGAGCAGGCGATCGCCCAGGTTATCCTTGAAAGCTGAAACATTTCCGGACTGCCACGCGGCAATACGCTGCCCACCATCTGCTAGACTGTCGCTCCAATCCATTTATGCCCGTCGTCACTGAGATTCCTACCGCAACGTCGAGCCGGATTGAAATCTCCGAGAAAATTCTGCTCACGGGGCTCGCGCTCACCAGCTTCGCCGCCCTGTTGCTGGAACTCGCACTCACACGGCTATTCTCCGTCGTGCTCTTCTACCACTTCGCTTTTCTCGCGATTTCGATTGCTCTTCTCGGTCTGGGCGCAGGGGGCGTGTGCGCATACCTTCTGAAGATCAGGCTCGCGGGCTTCGACACGCGCTCGCTGGCTGCGCGGCTGTGTATGACGAATTCGGTAATCGTGGTCGTGGTGCTGGAGATCGTGCTGCATGTGCCGGTCGCGTTGCAGGTTTCCTGGGGAAACTTTGGACGGCTGACGGCCCTCTACCTGGCCGCTGCCGTGCCCTTCTTCCTCACCGGACTTCTGTTCGCAGTCGTATTCGCGCGCGAGACGCGACGTATCCCGCGGCTTTACGGCGCCGACCTGTGCGGCGGAGCGCTGGCCTGCCTGGCGGTTGTGCCCTTGCTGAATTGGGTAGGGGGACCCAACGTCGTTCTGGTCGCCGGCGCCACGATGGCCGCTGCCGGTACAATTTGGGCTGAGCCCCGCTCGCTGCGCAGAAAAGCAGCCCTGCTGATGCTTGCGCTGCTGGCCCTGATCGGCGCGAACTACTCGGGGCGTCTGATCGACGTGGTCTACGCGAAGGGCATGTTCCGCGATCCGGCAGAGGTGGAGTTCGCGCGCTGGAACGCTCTCTCACGCGTGGAAGTCGACCGCAAGGATCAAGCCAAAGTCGTGGTCATCGACGCCGACGCTTCCACCTACATCATGAACGCGGATGTGGCCCGCTGGCATCAGACGGAGTGGGAGCGGGATCTCATGTCAGCGCCGCCGGCGCTGGCCAATGTCCTGCGTCCGCACGGGGAGTTCGCAATCATCGGACCGGGTGGCGGCGTCGACGTCCTGCGCGCCATTGCCAACGGCAGTCCCAGCGTGACTGGGATCGAAATCAATCCCATCATCGCAACCACGATTATGCGCGGGCGTTACGCCGACTACTCCCAGCATCTTTACGAGCGACCCGATGTTCATATTCACGTTACGGACGGCCGGTCGTTTCTGCGTGCCACTCCGCAACAGTTCGACGTGGTGCAGATGACGCTGGTCGACACCTGGGCATCGACGGCAGCCGGGGCGTTCGCGCTCAGCGAGAATAATCTGTATACCGTCGAGGCCTTCCGCGAATACTTCAATCATCTCAAGCCGGATGGAATGATCGCCATCACGCGCTGGGAATTTCGGCACCCGCGCGAAGCTCTGCGCGTGGTCGCGGTAGCCATGGAAGCGCTACATCGCCTCGGCGTAACAAATCCCGCACGCAATTTTATTGTCGCTTCGCAAGGATCGCTCGACGAAGACGGCATCCCCGTTGTGGTGCTGGCCAAGAAGACCTCGTTCACCCCTGCAGAAGAGGACGCGGTGACCACGCATCTCGACAACTACCCGCAACTCGAGCCGCTGTATCTGCCGTCGGACCCCGGGCAGAATCCGTTTTCCGATCTCATCGCGAGCAACGATCCCTACGCATTCGCGCGCGGCTATGCCTACAACGTCGCGCCCGTGACGGACAATGCGCCGTTCTTTTTCTTTACGCTCAAACCGGGACAGATTCTCGGCGAAAAAGGTTTACGCGGCGGCATTGACTGGAAAGTCAATCTGGGACTGCTAGTGCTTCTGCTCGTGCTGCTGATTTCCCTGATCGCGGTGCTGGCATTTCTGGTTCTGCCTCTCGCCTTGAAGAGCCGGAAAGGCCGCCACTCGCCCGTTCCCTTGCTTTATTTCGTGGCCGTCGGTCTGGGCTATATCCTGGTGGAGATTGCCTTTATCCAGCGCTTCGTGCTGTTTCTCGGCCATCCCACCTATGCCCTGACGGTCGTAATTTTCTTGCTGATGCTCTCCAGCGGCGCGGGGAGCCTGTTTTCGCGTCTCTGGCTGCCCCAGACAAACCTGGGCTGGGTACCCCTGCTGCTCGTCATCGTGACGCTTCTCGCGGACGTATTCTTCCTCCCCAGCCGTTTGGCGGCACTGGTCGGGATCGACTTCGGATACCGTCTGATGGTGAGCGGCGTCCTTCTCATCCCATTGGGATTCGTCATGGGGATGCCATTTCCCACGGGCCTGCGCGCGCTCGCGGCCCTTCCCGCTCCGGAATTTCCCGCAGGGCCAGGGGCTTACGATAATGCCGTCGAATGGGCATGGGCGATGAACGCGGCCGCCAGCGTGCTCGGATCCGTATTGGCCATGGTGATCGCCATCCAGTTCGGACTGACCGTAACTTTGGCCTGCGGAGCGGCTGCATACCTGCTCGCCCTCTTGCTAATGCCGGCACTGCGGACGAAACCCGCCTAGAGCCCGCTCAAGTTTTTGTTATCATTCGAACGAGGAGCCGATTGCGATCCCGAGCCGTTCGCGCAACCGGCATGATCCCGTCCAGACTGGCATCATGAGGAATACATTTGCCTAGCCAGAAGCAGCTCAAGTGGTCGCAACTGCGGGTTGGGATCACGGTGATCGTTGCTACTCTGACGCTGGCATTCCTGCTGTTCCTGATGTCCGGGACCTCCGGTCTGTTCACTCGTCGTATTACTCTGAAATCTTATTTCGATAACGCGCAAGGATTGCGCAAAGGCGCTCCGGTCCGTTTGAACGGCGTTGATATTGGCAACGTGACCAACATCCTCATTGTGCCTGACAAAGACAAGCAACAAACTCCGGTCGAAGTCATGATGAAAGTCAGCACCAAATACAGTTATGCCATCCACCGCGACTCGGTGACCTCGCTCGAAACCGCCGGAGTCTTGGGAGAAACATTTCTCGATATCGACAGCCTGCAGGCCCTCGGGCCTCTGGCGCGGGATGGCGACACGCTGCAAACCCAGGTGCACCCCGACTTCAATCAGGTAGTTCGCGCCAGCCAGGGCACGCTTGAGAACATGGACGCCTTGCTAAAGCGGGCCGACCGCATTCTGGCCTTCGCCGAGAGCGGCAAAGGATCGTTGGGCAAACTTATCTACGATCCGACCCTCTACAATCGTTTCTCCTCCACCGTTGCGGAATTCCAGGGGATTGTGCAGCAGGTGGGCAGCGGCGAGGGCAGCTTGGGAAGGCTGATCAGCCGCAACGATGCCTACGAAAAATTCATCGCCACCCTCGACAAGATGAATGGCGTAATTGACGACCTGCAGCAGGGTAAAGGCACGGCCGGAAAGTTCCTGAAGGATCCGGCGCTCTACAACAACGCCAACGACACCATCGCCAACATGAAGAAAGTGACCGAGGATATCAATGCCGGCAAGGGCACGCTCGGCAAGCTGACCAAGGATGAGGAACTGGCAAAGAAGCTCGATAACACGATCAGCAGACTTTCGGAATTGACCAGCGAGCTTGAGGCCGGCCAGGGCACAGCCGGAAAGCTCTTCAAGGACGACGCTCTATACAACAACGCCAACCAGATGCTGATCGAGAGCCGCGCGTTGGTAAAAGGGATCCGCGAAAATCCGAAAAAGTACCTCAGTATCAAGATGCACATCTTCTAGAACACTTGGGTGCCCGTCCTCGTCTCCGCGTTCTTTGCAGAGACAGAGCCTGGCCTGAGCGCAGTCGAAGGGGCGGGGACTTGATGTTCTGAGTCTCAGTGCTCACCGAATCCGAATACAGAGCCCAACATCAGGATGGCCAGCACGCCCAGCGAGATCCATCCATACTTCCAGTCTCTTTCCGAAAAACAGGCGTATTCCCATTGAACAAATCGGGCAGTGGGTTACTGCTGCCGTGGCTAACGCTGCGCGTCGTGATCATTAGAGGGGAGATTCTGGCGGGAAAATTCAGCCGCCGCAAGCTACGACACCGCCCGCGGCAGCGCAGCGGCATCGGCATGCTCGTGGGCGTGATAACTGGACCGCACTAGCGGTCCCGACTCGACATGACGGAAGCCGAAGCGCAAGGCTTGTTCCCGTAAATAGGTAAATTCTTGGGGCTCATAGAAGCGGGCAATCGGCAAGTGATCCTTCGACGGACGCAAATACTGCCCCACGGTGAGGATGTCGACGCCGCGCATGCCGAGATCGCGGAAGACTTCGACCAACTCTTCCGACGACTCGCCCAAGCCAACCATCACGCCGCTCTTGGTCACCATGCCGGGCGAGAATTTCTTGGCATTCTCCAGCAACGTCAAAGTGCGTTCGTAGCGCGCCCCAGAACGGACGGCGCGATACAACCTGGGCACAGTCTCGGTGTTGTGGTTGAGCACGTCCGGCTTGGCATCCAGCACGATTCGCAGCGATTCTTCCAGGCCCTGAAAATCAGGGATCAGGACTTCCACGCGGCAGTCCGGCGTAAGCTCGCGAATCTCGCGGATGGTTTCAGCGAAAATTCTGGCGCTGCCAATATTGTCGTCGTCGCGGTTCACGCTCGTCACGACCGCATGTTTCAGTCCCAGTGTCGCCACCGCCTCAGCCACACGGCGAGGTTCGTCTTTGTCGATGGGCTCCGGTCGTCCCTTGGGCACGGCGCAGAAACCGCAGCGCCGCGTGCAGATATCCCCCAGCAACATAAATGTCGCCGTCTTGTGGTTCCAGCACTCTCCGATGTTCGGACACTGCGCCGACTCGCACACCGTGTGCAGCCCCAAACCGCGGGCGAGTTTTTTCAGATTGTGGAAGTTGTCGCCGACGGGAGCTTTCGCCCGCAGCCACTGCGGCTTGGGCAGCCGCGGCGGAGCGCCAAGCTCGATCTGAATCAGTTGGGAAGACCCTGCCATCCTTTTCGATTCTATCAGTTTCGAGGTCTTCCTCAGCCGCAGCGCCCACTAGCCGACCTCGACCAATCCATATGTATGCTGCCAACGTGCTCGCATCTGGACCAGAGCGCGGCTGATTTCTTTGGAGGAGATCTCGGAGTTCGGCCCAGCAACTACTGCGGCGGCTTCGCGCTTCGCGGCCTCAAGCAGTTTTGCGTCGCGAATTAAATTGGCCACCCGGAAACTCGGCAGCCCCGCCTGCCGTGTGCCAAAGAATTCGCCGGGCCCGCGCAGTTCGAGGTCGAGTTCAGCGATCTGGAAGCCGTCATTGGTTTTCACCATGGCGTCGAGCCGCCGCTGTCCTTCTTCGCTCACTTTTCCTCCCGTCATCAAGATGCAATATGACTTGGCGGCGCCGCGACCGATGCGTCCACGCAACTGGTGAAGCTGCGCCAGGCCAAAGCGCTCGGCGTGCTCGATCACCATCACGGTCGCGTTGGGCACATCCACGCCAACTTCGATGACCGTAGTCGCCACCAAAATCTGCAGTTCGCCTCGCTGAAACATGCGCATGACCTGCTCTTTTAGATCGGCATCGAGGCGGCCGTGAAGAAGTCCCACTTTCAGATCGGCGAAAGTCTTGCTGCTGAGCTCGCGATACATTTTGATGGCGGCCTTGAGCTCGCTCTCTTCATTCTCGGCAATCACCGGATAGACCACGTAGGCCTGGTGTCCGGCCGCCACTTGCTTTCGGACGAACTCCCACACTTTCGGCGACTGGTCGTCGGTGACGCAGCGGGTGACGATCGGGGTGCGCCCAGGCGGTAGCTCGTCGAGTATGCTGAGGTCGAGGTCACCGTAGAGCGTGAGAGCGAGCGTGCGCGGGATGGGTGTCGCCGTCATGACCAGCACATCCGGCTCGGCGGGCGCCACAGGGCTGTCATTTCCTTCTGGACCTCCCGACTTCTTCATCAGTTTCAGCCGCTGCAATACTCCAAAGCGATGCTGCTCGTCGACGATGACGAGGCCCAGTTTAGCGAACTCTACTTTCTCTTCCAGCAGCGCGTGCGTACCGATCACGAGTTGCGCATTTCCTTGCGAGATGTGGCGACGCACTTCGCGCTTGCGGTCGGATTCGAGCGAGCCGGTCAGGAGGACAATGCGGTAGCCGGCGTTTTCCAGAATCCGCCTCGCGGAAAAATAATGCTGCTGGGCAAGAATTTCCGTGGGGGCCATCAGCGCCACCTGGCAGCCGTTCTCGATCGCGATGATGGCGGCCTCGAAGCCCACTATGGTTTTGCCGGATCCTACATCGCCCTGCAGCAAGCGCCGCATGGGATACGGCTTTTCCATGTCGGCCGCAATTTCCTTTAGCACCCTCTTCTGGGCGGGCGTTGGATGAAAGGGCAGAATCTTCTTAATCGCCGCCCTCACCCGATCGTCCAGCCGGAAAGCAATTCCGGTCTGCGCTTTCTGCTGGTGACGCTTCAACTCCAGCCCCAGTTCCACAAAAAACAGTTCGTCGAAAATCATCCGGATGTGGGCAGGCGTGCGCGACGACTGCAAGTCCTCGAAACTTTCGCCGGGCTCAGGCCAGTGCACGTTCCACAGAGCCGCGCGCGGGGAGATCAGTCCCAGGTGGGCGCGTACTGCGGCGGGAATCGGGTCCGCCAGCTCCGGCGTCAGATTATCGAGCGCAGTGCGAATCGCGCGCCGGAACCAGCGTGGGGTGAGCCTCCCGATGGCCTCATAGATAGGAACGATGCGGCCGATTTCCAGGGACTCCGCGGCTTTCTTTTCTGCGCCGTTCTCGCCGTCGCTGGAATCCCCCAGAATCTCGAATTGGGGCTGAACGATTTGCAGTTCGCGGCTGCGCTGATCTTCCTCGACTTTGCCGTAGAGTGCGATCAGCTGCCCGGGCGTGAACTTGTCCTGTAAGTAAGTCGCATTGAACCAGAGGCACCGCAGCCGCGCGCGCCCTTGCCCGACGGTAAGCTGGAAAATTGGCATGCTCCGCGTGCGGAACAGCCCGGAGTTGCGCACCTCGCCGACTACCGTAGCCATCTCGCCAGGGCGCAGCTCGGAAATCCCCCGCGGATTCAGGCGGTCTTCATAGCGAAAAGGAAGATAATGGAGCAGGTCGCCCACCGTGTGGATGCCCTTGGCGGCGAGAACCTCTCCAATGCGGGGACCAACGCCCTTCACATATTGGACCGGGGTGGAAAGTTCGAGCATGCTAGGTTTCCGTGGGCGCGGCAAAAGAATGGTAGCAGGAGCGGACGGCTGCCCGCCTGTGCACCATAGAGATTGCGCCTAAGGAGAAAGATCGCGCGGTGAGGATCATCTCCGTCCGAAACTCGCAGGAGAGCCGCGGTGTCTAAACCAACGGTGCTCGTCAATTTTCTACAGGCTTTGCTGGCGATCATATTGGGCAATGTGGTGTATTTCGCCCTGGTTCCGTCGTTGCCGCCGGTAGCGCGGCATCGCCCCTTCCAACTGGACTTGGGCACGCTTGTGGATTTCTTTTTTTGCGTGGTGGTCTACGGATTGATCCGCACCGCCAGAAAATGGCGATAGTGCGGTAGATACGCCGGCCGTATCCATTCCATATCCGGTTACTTTCGGAACCTTGGTAACCGCTATCCTCGTTCGTACAATTCGTTCCACCATGCCGAAACTCGCGGTCCTATTTGACGCGGGCCAGGCCGTGCTCTCCACCTTTGATTTGGACGAGGTGTTACAGAGAATCCTGGCGATCGCGCGCGACTTCTTTCATCTGCCGAACGTGGCCATCCTGCTGCTCGATCAGGAGGCCCAGCAGTTGTGCGTTCGTTCGCAGATCGGCTGGGATCCCGGCAAAGACGCGATTTGTTTGGGGTGCCACGACGGGATCACGGGAGCTTCGGTTTTGAAGAAGCAGCCGGTGTATGCTCCCGACGTAACCCAGGATCCCCGCTATATCTGCGCAGCGCAATCCACGCGCTCGGAGCTGGCCATTCCGCTCATGGTGCGGGATGAAGTCGTGGGCGTGCTCGACTGCCAGAGCGACCGCCTCGATTACTTCGATCATGAAACCATCGAGCTGCTGACTTTATTTTCGACGCAGGCCTCGATTGCGCTTCAGAACGCGCGTTTGTACTCCCTGGAACGGCAGCGGGCTCGGCAGTTGGAGGCGATCAATACCATCGCGCAGCAAAGCACAGCCGTCATGGAACTGGAGGATCTTCTGATCCGCGTATGTTCGGTGATTCAGAAGGCCTTTCAGGTGTCGCATGTGTCGCTTCTCCTGCGGGACGAAAGCGACCTTGTGATGCGGGCGCATCAAGGGTCGCTCACGCCTTGCACTCCTGCGGGCGGACGTTTTCCGGCCAACCAAGAGCCGTGGTCGCGCGTGATCTCAGCGAGTGGCACCATCATCGAGAGGGATCTGAGCGCTACTCCCGAGCCACTCAGGCTTTTCAAAGAGTCCGCCTCACGGATGCATATCCCGCTGATTTCCTTTGGGCAGACGCTCGGAGTGCTCACGCTGCACAGCTCCCAGCGAAATGCGTTCCGCGAAAACGCACTGCAATCGCTCGAATCGGTCGCCGATATTTGCGCCAATTCCATCCAGAACGCGCACTATGTCGAGCGGGTCAAACAATTGGCCTATCTCGATGGGCTGACCGGCATTTTTAACCGGCGCTTCTTCGAGCTGCGGATCATGGAAGAAATCGAGCGCGCGCGCCGCTATGGAACAGGCATGGCCGTAATCATGGCGGATATCGATCAGTTCAAGAGGCTGAATGATGAGTTCGGTCATCTGCTGGGGGACGAGGTGCTGCGCCAAGTTTCTTCGCTCTTTCACCAACAATTACGGAAGGTTGACGTAGTCTGCCGCTATGGCGGAGAGGAATTTGCGATTTTGCTCACCCAGATCAACGCGCAGCAGGCGATTGCCATTGCCGAGAAATTGCGGCGATTGGTAGAGGGCTTTCAGTTCCCGGGAGTGCCCCGAACCATCACAATCAGTGCCGGAGTCGCGGCGTTTCCGGCACACGGCAAGACCCGGGATGAAATGGTCCGGGCGGCCGACAGCGGGCTCTATGCAGCCAAGCAGGCGGGACGGAATCGCGTCTGTCTCGCCAGCCTTGCGCTTGCTACTCCAAGCAGCCGGTAAGCGCGGTATTCCATTCTGTTCTAGATGTCCATCGAGTTTCGGAGGACCATCAAGTTTCGGCGCATCCCACGGCGCATCTGGTCCAGTTGCATTCTCAATTCGTGCTCTTGTTTCCTGAACTGTTCCCGTTCCTTCACGGCGTCCTCACGGAATTTCTTCTGCTGGTCGCAGGCGGATTTGCGAAGCTCCCTCGCGGACTTGCGGTAGTTTTCGGCTGCCAGTTCCATCTGCGGGCGAAGCCTTGCAATCTCGTTCCTCAGTTCTCCAACTTCGACCTGTGAGTCCGCGTCGATTGCGGAATCGTCGGAGGATTCTTCCTGCAGAAGGTCGCCAGATTCCTTGCGGTCGGGTAGAGCCAGATTCAGATTCTGCTCTTTCTTGTCGCGGATCACGCCCACACTGATCGCCGCTCCGTTGCGCGACCGCACCGCGTGCGTGAAATCGCCGGTGTCATGCACCGGCTGGTCGTTGACCTTCACGATCACGTCTCCGGCGCGGAAGCCAGCCTTTTCCGCACGGCTGCCTTTCTCGACGGCGCGCACCAGGACGCCGTTGCCATTCTTTACACCGAAGAACTCCCCGAGTTGCGGAGTGATATTTTCCACCGAGAGGCCGCTGCGCGCCGAGGAAGTTACCATCACCATGTTGATCGAGGGAATATCGATGTCCGGAATGTGAATTTCGGGAATCTGGACATGGAAGTTCTTCATGTCAGGGCCCATCATGGAAAATTCTTTGTGCTTGTCGGCCAGTTGCAATTTCACCGTCATAGGCTGCCCGTCACGGCTCAAGCCCAATGTCACGATACGACCCGGCGGTGTCTCGTGGATCATGCGCCGCAACTGCGCGCCACTTTCAATTGCAGCGCCGTTCATGGTCAGAATGACGTCGTGCTCCTTGATGCCCGCCTTGCCCGCCGGCGCATCCTGGTCGACCATTGTTACCTCGACGCCCTTTTCTTCTTTCAGCTTCAACGCGCTCAGGCGTTCGGTCGTCACATCCGATATGTCGACTCCGAGATACGAACTGGTGCCGCTGTCTTCGCTGGAGAACACGAAGGGTTGCTCCGGCGGATCCACCGACCAATTCTGCGCGGCGTGCGAAAAGCTGAGGAGCAACGGCAACAACACGATGCTTGCCACAACGTATTTGCGCATGGCGATTCCCTCACTCCTATTTCGTTGGGCCCGTCCGGCTAGCTGGCGCGGGCGTCTTCAAATCTTCAATGGCTGGCGCGCTTGAAGCAGATGTCGCCAGTCGAAGTGTGTACCTTCAGCGTGGGACCGCCGCCATTCAGCTTGCCCTCGGCCGTGAGCGACTTCGGGCCCCACTTGTCGCCTTCGCTGCTGATGTGGATATCGGGAAAATCGGAAGTGATGTGGTGTCCGTTCCCCATGTCCACACTGGCGCGCACGTCGACATTTACATCGGCGGCAATATACACCGTGATGTCGCCCGCGCCCGTTTCCAGATCGGAATTATTGCGCTCGCCGCCCGTATTCACCAGCTTCACGGTAATCCCGCCCGCACCCGTTTCAGCCCGGGCCGAGGGCACGCCGTAAAGCTCAATGCCGCCACCGCCCGTCTCCGCGTGCACATGTCCCTTGGCCGAGGTCAGCCGGATACTGCCGCCTCCAGTTTCGATCTCCGCCGGACCGCCAACGTCACTCAGGTCCACGCTGCCGCCGCCGGTTGAAACCTTCACCTTCCCGTTGCATTGGCGTACTTCCACACTGCCGCCACCAGTGTCAATGATCGCGCCTTGCGCTCCGCCCAGCACTTCGACGCTTCCTCCGCCGGTTTCCGCTACGACCTTGCCGTTGGCATGACGAATCTTGATGGAACCCCCGCCAGTGTGCAAGCCAAGGTCGCCGCCGACGGTGCCTACATCGATCGATCCGCCTCCGGTTTCGGCGCTCGCTCCTCCGCCAATGTCATCGAGCTTCATGCTGCCGCCACCGCTCTCCGCTTCCACGTGGCCTCCGACACCCGAAGCATCCACGTTGCCACCCTCGGTTTCCAGCTTGACCAGCGCCATCTCGCGCGGAACCATCACGGAAAACTCCGAGGAACAATGCCGGGGCTGTCTGCCGCCTTGCCAGTCTCCGACGATCCAAGCAGTGTCGCCCTTCACGTAAGCGGTGATCTTGTACTGCTCGAACTGGCGGCGCGCCTCTTGCTCGGAAGAAGTGCCAAAACGAGTATGAACGACATAATTGATGCCCTGCTGCTGCCCGCCGCGGACCACTACGGAGCCCATGTCGACCTTGACTCTCAAGTTCTTAACCGCTGCCAGCGAACCCGTGATCTCCTGACCCCAGGATCCGCCTTCGCGGGATACATGTGTTTCCTGCGCCACGGCCAGTGGCACAAGTAGAGCCAGCACACCGGCCAGCCCAACGATTTGTAGCGCGCGTTTCAAAATAGCCCCCTCAATTCTCGCAATACATCAGCGATCTTTCTTCGATCTTCGATCGGTACTCTTAATCAATCTCCGGCAACTGGGCCAGCATGGTGCGAGCCTGCGACTTGATGTACGTGCTTTGATCTTTCGCCGCCAGCGCCATCAGTACGCCGCGAACGCTGCCGTCGGCCTTGACCGGCTCGATCAGCCGCAGCGCTTCAATGCGCACCCCAGAATTCGTATCGTTCACCAGCGCGCGCAGCACGGCGTCCCGCACATTCGTGTCATTTTTGACGTAATTGCCCAGCGCGCTCAGCGACTTCAGCCGCACTCCCGGATTCGTGTCATTCTGCAGCGCATACATCAGCGCTTCGCGGACCTGCATATCTCCGGTCTTCTGCGCCAGCAGGTCGACCGAGTCCACCCGCACGCCGGTGTTGTAGTTGTTACGGGCCGCGTAGAGCAGCAACTGCTGGATTTTCTCGTCGTTCAGCGACCCCTGCGTTTCCTGGGCCGATACGGTGTTGTACTTGATGCTGATCTGATTTGTGCCCGGCTCCTGCACGATCGAACTGATGCCGGTGATCGAGGCCTCGGTGGGAACAGCGGTCGGGTTCGCCGTACCTGTAACCGCGGCTGTATTCGTGGGTCGTGCTCCGTAGAGTTTGTACGTCGCCGTGACGCCCCCGGCAACGCCGAGAATCAGAATCGCCGAAGCCAGCGCCGGCGAGAACCGCACCTGCCGCAACCAGATCGCCGGATCGAACGTCAGCCGGCTCCAGACGCTGCCTTGCTTGGCGGTCTCCAGCGCTTCCTGCAGGCGCATGCGCGAAGCCGCCACCAGATTGGGCGTGGGATCCGCCGCGCGATCCTGCGCCAGCAGCGCGTGAAAGTCCTGTTCCGCCTTCAGTTCGGCTGCGCAGTCGGCACAGCGGGCCACGTGCTGCTCCAGCTCGTGGCGAGCGTCGTCCGCCAACTCGCCATAAACCTGGAGCACAATATTCTCTCTCACCCATTCACATTTCATCGTTGCACCCTAATCGGCTCAAGTAGCGACAGCCGCCTCGGCAGTCCGGCCAGCGCAAAGTGCGGCTGCTTAATCCCAAATCCCCTCTACCGCATATCCGCCAGCGCTCCGCGCAATTTCTGCGTAGCGCGAAAGAGCGTATTCTTGGCGGTCTCTTCCGTAGTCTGCAAAATCTCACCCACGGTTCGCAGCTTCAATCCGTGGTAATGCTTCAGCTCAAACACCATGCGCTCGCGCGGCGTCAGCTTCTCCAGCGCTCCGGAGATGCGCGCCCCCAACTGCCGGCGCATCAAATCGCGTTCCGGATTCGCTCCGGCCCGCCCGTCGGCTACCTGATCGAGCAGGTCATACTCGCCGCCGTTAGCATCTTTCACGACCGGCGCGTCCTCTTTGCGCACGTTCCTCTTGCGCAAATGATCGAGGCACAAGTTGGTCACGATCCGGTAAATCCAGGTGTAGAAGGAACACTCGAACCGGAAACTACCGATGTTCTTGTAGGCCTTGAGGAAGGCGTCCTGGTAGACGTCCTGAGCGTCCTGCTCGGTTCCGGTGAGATGCAGAGCCAGCCGCAAAACCGGCTGGTCGTAGTGACGAACGAGTTCCTCGAAGGCGGCGCGGCTTCCGCGCTGGGCCTCCCGGATCAGCATCGTGTCGTCTATGCGGCGTTCTTGCCCAGCCATGCGGCCCCGCGCGGGGTCCCGGTTCCCGTCGACTCTCTCTACTCTCTTACTCTTCTCCCTCGAGTGGGCCCGTCCGCCAACCGCAATTGGTATTGCCCATGCACCGGCCGGCATTTTTGTCGTGTCCTCTACCTGCCCGGTATTCATGCCATATCCGGGCTTGCATAGGAATAGACGGGTTGTCAGCGGAAGCGTGAGCAGAAATTATAGGCTGGGCCGGGGATTTTTTGGGGGCCTAGGTGATTCAGGGACAAAGATTTAGGGTGAAACAGAACAAGGGGTCCGAGTGTGGTCGGCCGGTTTGGCAAGACAAGTGCCCTATTAGAGATGCAACTTGCGTGTATGGCGCAGCGGTTTGGATGTCGCCGAAGCCCACGTTACGGCCGAGACCACTAGCGGATAACATAACGAAATACCCCGTAGATTCCGGAGGCAAACAGAAGGAACAGAAGGAATGCAGCAAAGGCAAAGTGTTCAGCATGATAGGCGCCTTTGAAGTACCACAGGTAAGCCAACGTCGCGCTGGCGAACAGCGCGCAGAACCTGGCGCCCCGCGACGAGTAGTCGCTGATTAGCGACACGCCGCCCAGCAGCAGCGAGAAGCCTACCATCCTCCAGCTCACTACATCGTCCTGGCCAACTCTGGTGATTGCGCAAAGTGCAATCACACCCGCTGCGATCTCGGCCATTCGCACGAAGAAATAAGAGCCCCTTTGGGGGGATCGAATCTCCACAACCGCAGCGGCCAGGAAGCATCCCAGCGGCACGAACAGAACGGCCCAGACGAGTAAGATTACGAGAACCATGGGTGCAACGAGAAGGTAGAACCCCTACTCGGCGACCGCTTCCTTCTCGATGACCACCTTCAAATGCGCGGTCACGTCCTTGTGCAGCTTCACCGGGACGCTGAACTCGCCCACGGTTTTCAGCGGCTCGTGCAACTGAATCTTGCGGCGATCCACGTTGAACCCCTTCTTGGTTAGCGCGTCGGCCAGGTCGCCCGAAGTGACCGAACCAAAGAGCTGATCGTGCTCGCCCGAGCGCCGCTGGAACGACACCGAGACGCCCTCAAACTGCTTGGCTAGTTCTTCGGCCTGGGTCTTCTCCTTAGCGGAGCGGCGCACGGAAGCGGCCTTCATCTGCACGATGACGGCCTTGTTGCCCTCGTTGGCCTGAATAGCCAGCTTGCGCGGCAAAAGATAATTTCGTCCATATCCTTCCGCGACTTTCACCACGTCGCCGCGCGATCCAAGCTTCGCTACATCTTCTTTCAGAATGACTTCCATGAGAATGACTCCAATCTTGAGCTTTCAGCTGTCAGCTCTCAGCTTTCAGCCAAACATTCAGTTCCCGGCGCGAAAAAGCTGAGAGCTGACGGCTGATAGCTGAAAGCGTTCTTACGATGCCCGTCCGGCAAACGGCAGGAGTGCGATGTTGCGCGCCTTCTTGATGGCCGCCGACAGCCGGTGCTGGTGCGGGGCGCACACGCCCGTCAAACGCCGCGGCACGATCTTGCCGCTCTCGGCGACAAACTGCCCGAGCATGCGGTAATCCTTGTAATTGATGTCCTCAATTTTCTCGACGCAAAACTTGCACACTTTCTTGCGCCGGAAAAACTTGCGTCCGCCGCCGCCTTCGCGCGGAGGGCCGCCGGGCCCGCGTCCGCCACCACCGCCACCAAACCGCGGACGATCTCCCCCTGATCGGGGACCTTCGCTGGAACGAGGCCTCTCGCTCGGGGCCGACTGCTCTGCTGCTTTCGTTTCTTCAGCCATAGTTCTCCTTCATCTCTCTGCCGGATTCTTCACCGGCTGGCGCGAGCCCAAGACCCGCGTCGTAATCCCTTTGAATGGCGCGAGCCTACGCCGTCGCCGGAGTTTCCGCCGCGGGAACGATCGGCTCCGCTGCCGGGGCTGCGGGCTGCGCGCTGACTTTCTTGCGCGCGTCGCGCAGCTGCTTGATTTTGTCCAGCCGCTTCTGTTCCTCATCAATGCGCACGGTGAGGAACTTGATGACCGGCTCAGTGACGCGCAGACGACGTTCCAGTTCGTGAATGACCGCGCCTCCGCCTTCCACGACCATCAGGACGTAGATGCCTTCGTGGAACCGCCGCACGGTGTAGGCCAGGCGGCGCTTGCCCATCTTGTCGACGCGCTGCACGTTTCCGCCCGCGCCCGGCACCACCGACTGCAGAGTGGAAATCAGTTTGTCCAGATCCTCGTCCGTCATATCCGGCCGAACAATGAACATCAGCTCATAGGTACGATTCATGCTTTTCTCCAAATCCTTGGCCACCGATCTTCACGGATCCCACGGATAAAACCCCAAAAAAGTTTGTCTTGATCCGTGTGAATCCGTGAAATCCGTGGCTAATCTTCTTGCTCCGGCTCTTTCCGGTTGAAGCGATTCATCGCCGCCGCCGGACCTTCTTTCAAAATCACCTTCACCGCTTCTTCCACGGTATCCAGAATTCCATCCGCCACCTGCAACTCTGCCTTGCGCAGCGGCGCCAGCAGATAACTCTGGCCGTCTCCCACCTTGCGATCCGGCGCCACGCCAATCCGGATGCGCAGAAAATCCTGCGTGCCCAACGCCCCGATGATCGACTCGATGCCGTTGTGCCCCGCCGAACTCCGCCGCGTGTGAATGCGCAACGTGCCCAGCGGAAAATCAAGCTCGTCCTGAATCACAATCAGGTCCGACTCCGGCTTCGCCTCGTACTCCTGCACCAACTCCCGCACCGAGAGGCCACTCAAATTCATGAACGTCTCCGGCTTGGCCAGCAGGACCGGCTGATCCGCAATCGCCGCCCGCGCGGTCAGCGCCCGGCACTGCCGGTTTCTGACCTCCACTCCCAGGCTGGTCGCGATTCGATCAATCGCCAAAAAGCCCAGGTTATGCGGCGTGAACTGGTACTCGATACCGGGATTGCCGAGACCGACGATCAGTTTCACGCCACCATCCCAATCCATATAGGGACAGCCGCCTCGGCTGTCCGGCCAGAGCCAAGCTCGGCCGCAAGCCGAAGTCGACCCACGGAGCTATTTCTTCTCCTTCTTCTCAGCCTTTTCTGCTTTCTCAGGCTTGGCCGCGGGAGCCTCGGCACCCTCTTCTTCAGTCTCCTGCTTGCCCTTCTTGATAACTTCGGGCTCAGCCGGGGCTGCCGCTTCCGCCGCTGCCGCTTCCGGCGTCGCCACGACTTCTTCCTTGACCGAGGTAACGTGCGCCACGGGCTGATTCGCATCGGTAAGGACTTTGATCTTTTCCGACTGCGGCAACTCCGAAACGCGCAGTACCTTGCCAAAGGTGAGATGGCTGACGTCGGCATCGATGTGGCTCGGAATGTCTCCCGGCAAGCACTCGATCTCGAGTTCGCGCAGCATCTGTTCCATGATGCCGCCTTCCTGCTTCACACCGGCGGCCTCGCCCACGAGAAAGATTGGGACACTGACCCGGAGCACCTTGTCGAGGGCAATGCGCTTCAGGTCAATGTGCAGCAACTTGCCTTTGATGGGCTCGTACTGCCAGTCGACGATCATCGCCTTGCTGCGCTCGCCACCGTTAAGGGCGAGATCAAAAATCGTGTTGTGCCCGGTCTCCGAGTTCAGAATCCGCATCACGTGCCGCGGATCCACGCTGATCGACAGCGAATCCTTACCGGCTCCGTAGATCACGGCCGGAATCTTTCCATCCCGGCGCACACGGCGGGCATGATTCTTGGTTCCTGCCTCGCGGGGTTGTGCTTCGAGTGTGTTTTGTTCCAATGCAGTCGCCATAAATTTCAATCCTGTCTGAAAAGTCTGCCGCGCCATGCGGCGTTTCTAAGTGAATAGCTTGCTGACCGAAGTTTCTTCGTGATTGGCCTGAATCGCCCGGCCAATCAATCCCGCAATCGAGAGGACGCTGATCTTTCCTCCCTTTTGGGTTCGTGCCTCGTCCGCCTCGGCGGTGAGTGGAATCGTGTTCGTCACTACCACTTCCTTGATGACCGAGTTCCTGATGTTCTCGACCGCCGGCCCGGAAAGCACCGCATGCGAGGCACAGGCGTAAACCGATGTCGCACCGTTCTCCATCAAAGCGTCTGCGGTCTTCACCAGCGTTCCGGCTGTGTCAATCAGATCGTCAATGATCAAGCAGGTACGGCCGTTGACGTCGCCGATCACGTGCATCACTTCGGCAACGTTAATCTCGACGCGGCGCTTGTCGACGATGGCCAGGGCCGCATCAACTTTCTTCGCGAAGAACCGCGCCCGCTCCACGCCACCCGCATCCGGCGAAACCACTGTCAGGTTCGGCAGCGCCAACTTCCGGAAATGATCCACCAAGACCGGCGAAGCGAAAAGGTGATCCACCGGAATATTGAAAAAGCCCTGCAACTGCGGCGTATGCAAATCCACAATCAGCGCCCGGTGCGCACCCGCTGTAGTCAGCAGATCGGCCACCAGCTTCGACGAAATCGGGCTGCGCGGCTTATCCTTGCGGTCCTGCCGGGCGTAGCCGAAGTACGGAACCACCGCCGTGATGCGCCGTGCCGAAGCGCGCTTCAGGGCATCGATCATCAACAGCAACTCCATCAGGTGCTCGTCCACCGGACGGCAGGTCGGCTGCATCACGAACACATCAGCGCCGCGCACGTTTTCCTGAATCTGGACGTAACACTCGCCATCGCGAAAGCGAATCACCTGAGCCTGCCCGCGCTGCATGCCAAGAAAGTTGCAGACTTCATCGGCCAAAGGCTCGTTCGCCGTGCCGCTGAAGATCTTGAACTTCTCGTCCGTTCGCGGACGCTGCTTCCGCTCAAGCTTTTCGTCAGTCACAGGCGGGCTCTTTTTCTCAACAGTCTTGTCGGTCGGCGTCACCAAAGTAGCCATAGGCAGTTCTCAGTTCCCGGTTCTCAGTTCTCCGTATTTTGTGGCCAGTTCAACTGAGAACTGAGAACTGGCAACTGAGAACGTTTTTCTGGCTGGGCCGCTAGGATTCGAACCTAGACAAAGTGCTCCAAAGGCACTTGACCTACCATTAGTCGACGGCCCAGTGAATCCAATGGTTGATTGTCGACTTTCGATTGCGGATTGAACCCCGGTGGGGCATCCCAATTGTCAATCAACAATCAAAAATCAACAATCAAAAATTCTTCGTCGATCACCGCCCACGTGGCGACCGTCGGCCCTGTAACACAGCGCTCAGCCCGCAACTACCCGCTTCCAGTAAGCCCGCCGCGGCAGCGTCGCCGTCGTCTGCGCCGCCCAGCCTTGCTTGCGGAGCTTAGCCGTCGCCTGCCCAGCCGCCTCTCGTGAGGCAAACAGCCCGTACAACGTGGAACCGGAGCCCGACAACGACGCATATTTTGCGCCGGCGCGTAAGAGCGCACGCTTCCCATCACTCAGCTCGGGATATTCAGGAAAGACGACTTGTTCGAAGTCGTTTTCAATCCCGGCCCGGACAAGCGCGAGAAGGTGATTCTCGGCCCGGCCCCTTCGAAAAGGAGCACCGGAGTAAGGCTCGCTCAGCCACGCCGACAAGCCGCAACCAAGCTCATTCATTCTATCGGACGCGTTCGATACCGTCAATTTCCGCGCCTCGGATGTGGGTTTGGTTTGTGTCGGGCCGGGTCTTTGACCCGACCGGGACGAGTATAGCTCGGCTGCCTCTTCGCCAGAATGGGAGCGACTCTGCTCGTGCAGTTCGCGGGTGGGGGCGCCCGCGCCACACAATTGATCCCATGCCGCAAATGCTTTCGGAGTAGACACGCCCACCTCCGGCGTGACCACAACGCAAGCGATCGCAGGCAAATCTTCAAGCGGATAGACCTGCTCTCCCCGCCCAATCCCCAAGACAGTCCCGCCTACCAAAAACAACGGCAAGTCCGACCCAACTTCTGCAGCCATGCGCAGTTTCTCGGCCGCGGGCAAAACCTTTTTCAGACACCTCTCCAGTCCGAGCAAAGTGGCCACAGCATTTGCCGAAGCTCCTCCCAGCCCGCCCTGTACGGGCAACCGCTTCTCGATCTCGACGACCACACGTCCTTTCGCCCGCAGCGCGCGCATGGCTTTCTCAACGATGCGGACGCAGGTATTGGACTCATCCTTCGGCACGCGCGGGTCAGCGCACCGAATCTCGATTCCATTGCCGCGCCCCACGGCCACGCGAATCACATCATGCAACCCGATCGTCTGGTACACCGTTCGCAGTGCGTGGAATCCGTCATCCCGCGTCGCACCAATACGCAGGCCGAGATTGATCTTCGCGAAGGATCGCACAGTAACCGTCATGGACCGATGATTGTAAATTCTCGATTGCAAATTTACGATGCCGCTATCTCACGTCGCTGAGCGTCCACTGCTCGGTCTACCACCTTGGTAATCTCGACTCCCCTTGTCAATGGGCGCACTCTAAATGTGATTTCAATCACAAGACCGTCCGCCCTGCGGCGGGCCTCCCCATTGAAACCGTAAGCAAGACCTGCAAACACGAATGCTGCCCCCGGAAATACGGGCCCCTGTGCGGCATTTTCCCGCAACTTGCGGATGTAGCGGGTGTGAGCGGGAGCAAGTGGTACGGCCGAATCTCATGCTCGGGCCAAACGAAGACCGGCCACGGCGCCGGTAAGCCACGAGCCGCGAGGGGACGAGTATGCGCCGGGTGGTTTCACAGTACTTCTTATTGACCTTTTTCCTTGCCGCTGCTTCCGCGGCTTTTTCACAAAGCGACTACAAAGTCGTCACCGTCACCGACGGCGGCACGATCTCCGGCACGGTGAAATGGTCGGGAACGGTGCCGCATGCACTCGATTTTCCTATCACGAAAGATCCGCAGATTTGCGATCCTGACTCCAAGAAGACCGCGGACTTGGAGCGGCTGATTATCGGACCCCAGGGCGGCGTCGCGAACACGGTGGTTTACCTCAAGGACATTGCCCGCGGAAAAGCGATGGACCTGCCGGAACAGCGGCGCCACCTTGACCAGAAGCACTGCCATTACATTCCGCACATTCTTCTGGTTCCCGAGAACAGCAGCCTCACAATGGTGAGTTCCGACGCCACCTTGCACACCATTCACATGAATGGCGCGGCCACGTTCAACTTGCCCTTTCCCTTCACCGACCGGCCCACCACGCGCACCATGTCTGCGCCGGGGCTTGTCCACCTGCGCTGCAATGGCGGCCATGTCTGGATGAATGCCGAAATGATGGTGGTTCCACACCCTTACTACGCCGTTACAGACGAGAGCGGACGCTTCGAGTTCGCCGACGTCCCACCGGGAACCTATCAGATTGTGGCGTGGCATGAAGGCTGGGGCCTCGCTGGCAAAGAGCAAGCTTACGATGTGCTGACCGAACACAGCGTGCAACGTCCCATCTTTACCGAACCCAAGACGTGGGAGAAGTCGGTGACCGTGAGCGGGAATCAAGTCAGCACGATCAATTTTGTGATCTCGAACAAATAAATAAACCTAACTTCGGACCTCGGGCGTCAAGCTCCGCCTGAGGTCCGATGTTTTTGAGGGTCGGGGTCGAACTGATCACGGCGTTACCCGCGGCGCTTGTAGAGGACGGCGAATTCGAATCCGGTGTTGGGTGGAAATAACTCGGCTGCTTTGCGCAGGCGCTCGGCCAGCGCGGAGGGCGCCAGCAGAGGATAGTCGCGCTCCCGGAGATCGTAGTAGTCCACATCGAGATACAGCGACAGCAGATAGATGGAAATCGTGTCGGAGAAGGTCGCGTCGAGATATTCGTTCTTGAAGCGCTCGCTGTCCGGGCCGTTGGCGGTGGCCAGCTTGCGCGCTTCCCAGGCGTCGAGGGAAGTTTCGCCGCGAACGCCTGCTTCCACCTGGCTCCAGGCCAGTTCGCTGAACTCGCGCGAGACTCCGGCGCGCTCGACCAGGGCGTGGCCCACGTTGATATAAAACTCGAAGGCGACGGAAAACTTGTCGTCCATCAATCGCGTCGAGATGAACACACACTGCGAGTCACCCAGATTCAGGTTGCGATGGCATACGGCGTTGTCGCTGAGCGCGACGTCGTAGCGGTCGGCGATGACCGTGTCCTCGCCCTGACTCACGGCCAACGGGACGAAGTAGTACGCCTTGCGGTCGAGCGCGGCTGCGACTTTCGTGGGGACGGCTGCGACCATGCGCTCCAAGTCAAACGAATTGACCGCGACCTCGCCGGCAACGGCGTAGCAGATGCCGTTTTGCGCCTGCGAAACGGGCGTGAGCCGGACGACTTCGGCGGGAGTGCGCGTGATGGCTGGGGCGGCCTGCGACATCTGGCCTATTCTACACACAGCGGACATGGCGCTCTGGTCATTAGCGATGTTGGCGCAGGAGGCAAATCCCGGGAGTTGAGATTTGGCGGACATGTATATCTCTAGAATTTTTTGCTGGCTTCGAGCTAAAATCTTTGCTTCGTTGGAGTTAGGAGAAATTGATAGGGCTGGCTGTCGGCAAAATCCTGAGCGGGAAGGAGTTATAGGTAAAATATGCCGGAATAAGGAGTTAGCGGCGGGTCTGGAGCAATTCAGCAGGTGAGTCGTGACGAATTTGTTGGGAGAGCCTTCGCGCATGTAGCGAGCTTGCTCCTACTGGAATTCTCGGTAAAGGTTGTCCGTCACAGGAATTGGGATTCTTTCTGTGGAAGGCTGTGGAAAAGGCAATGTTGGAGGCGTGGGGCGAATTTCTTTCGCCCCTCCAGGGCTTGCTAACGTGTGCTTCGATGACCCACGGCTTGCGCCGTGGGCTGCATTCTTTCGCCGCTTCGCGGCTGCGCGGTATGTCGCGAAACACATGACCGCTAGAACGGCTCCTCGATCTCTCCGCCGCCCAGCGTCATCTGCTCCTCGTAGGCGCACTCGGCGTCCATATTCCACTCCCAGGTGTCCTCGAAGGCCATGATCTGCGAGGCGGAGCGGGAGCCCCTTCGACTTCGCTCAGGGCAGGCTAGCGCTCGGCGAAGAGCACGTTGTAGTCCTGGCGGCTGTTGAAGGGCGGGTCGAGGTAGATGATGTCGACCGATTCGTCCTTGATGTGCTCGCGCAGGACGGCGAGGTTATCGCCGTAATAGAGTTGATTCTTTTCCACTGCGCCCCGCAATTCTAGCGGATTGGGTGCGGGCGTTTGCTAGTTTGGTGTGGTATCTGTCGCCCCGCTGGGGCTGGCTGGCATTGCCTCACGGTCACCCACGGCTTGCGCCGTGGGCTGGGTTCTCTCGCCGCTTCGCGGCTGGCTCGGAGCTGATCCCTTTCGCGGCGGGAGTTTGGGTATTCTTCCGGTAGTGTCCTCACTATTAGGACACAACCATCCTTCCGCGCGCCTTGCGGGATTTGGCTTTCGTGTGGATCGGGTTTTGCCAAGGAGACCGTCATGAAAGAATTCCCGGAATTCATGAAGCAGCCGGTCAACCGGATCGCCGGCAGCAGCCAGGCGACACCAGGCGTCGAAGGGTATGTGTTTGACGGAGCAGATGGGAGCCAGATGGCATTCTGGACGTGCTCGGAGACGACGCCCTCGGCGCCTCACGTGCACGAGTTCGACGAATACATGATGGTGGTGCAGGGCTGCTACACACTGATTATCGGCGAGGAGAAGATGCGGGTGAAGGCGGGAGAGGAGTGCTTCATTCGGCGCGGTGTGCTGCATGGCGGCGAAGTTGAAGCTGGAACCAGGACGATCCATGCATTTGGCGGGCACCGCGCGAACCGGGTCAAGGGGAGTCCAAACCAGTAGAATGGATGCTGAGCTTATGGCAGCTGCACGTGCATCCCGCGCTCCCCGTTGGTACACCATTCCTGTGCGGGTTTGCGTGGTGACCTTTATCGGGACACTGCTTTGCTTCGCGGTCAGCTTGCTGCTCGCCATCCTCGGCACCGTGGTCGTTTCCGCGCTGCGGGGGGTGCATCCGGACATGCGGATTGCCTATCGAGTTATCGCGCTGCCCATGGCGCTGGTGGCGGGAAGTATTGTTCTTGTGCTTGCCCTAGTGATGGAAATCCGGCATTACCGGCAGAGCAAAACGCTGTCGGCGATCGAGAGACTGGGCTAAGCCGCGGGGCTTTGCCCAGGCTTTGCCCCGCCGGACAGCAGCTGTCCCCACATGCTGGGCAAAAGCGCCGGCGCTATTGACGCTACAATCGAGATCATGCCACCCCGCATTGCGATCCCTATGCCGCATTTTTCCGACCCTGAGTATGCGGAGCGGGCCATTCCGCAGTACGAGCATGCTATTGAACTAGCCGGAGGGGAACCAGTTCGGATTCGACTCGATCAGACCACGGACGAGATCAGGAAAGTGATGGAGGGTTGCGATGGCGTGCTTTTGCCCGGCAGCAAGGCCGATGTTGATCCGGCGAGGTTCCATGCGGCGCGGTCGCCTCATACTGCAGCCGCTGATCCGCGACGAGATGCGGTGGATGAGTTCTTGCTTCAGGACGCCTACCGGTTGCGCAAGCCGGTGCTGGGCATCTGCTACGGATTGCAGAGTCTAAATGTGTACCGCGCGGGGTCGCTGGTTCAGCACATTCCGGATTTTCTGCCGGAAGAAACGCGCGCGAAAGTGAATCACGAGGCGGGAAAAAAGGTCGCGGTCGCGCACGCGGTGGAGATCGAACCATGGTCCAGGCTGGCGGAAATCGTGAATGCGCAAGACGGTAGTCCGAGGCCGGAGGTCCGAGGTCCGCTGGTAGTGCCTGTCAACTCTTCCCATCATCAGTCCGCAGATGTGGTTGGAGTCGGGCTAAGTATTGTGGCGCGCTGTCCTGATGACGGCATTATTGAGGCGCTGGAAGGCACCGTGCCGGATCATTTCGTGCTGGCGGTGCAGTGGCATCCTGAGCGGTCGGTGGAGGAGGATACGGCTTCGCGCGCGATTTTTCGGGCCTTCATCGAGGCGGCACGCTAGGCGTCCCGATAACAGCGGGCGAGGTGGAAGGATCTCAATTGGGGGACTTCCGGAGGGTTGCGCGCGAGATCCCTTCGCCTGAAGAACGGCTCCGGTCAGGATGACGGCACTACACGACGACCCTTTTTTTTCGGCGACTTCTTTTTCTGGCGCGGGGCTTTCTCCAGCAGGACTACTACGTGGGCGATGGCGGCATTGTCCAGATTGAGTCCCTCCGGCGTTTTTGCTTTTAGACCTACGCAGTTGCCGTGCAGGCCGAGCAACTCCGCCACGCGAGCGCGAATGACGGCGGCGCTGGGGCCGATCTTCGGGGCAGCCAGAATCAGGCTGGCGTCGACATTGGCCACGCGGTAACCGGCGTCGAGCACGCGCTTCAGGGCTTCACGCAGGAAGATGACGGAATCGGCGCCCTTCCATTGGGGATCGGACGGAGGGAAGAGGGCACCGATATCAGGCGCGGCGATGGCCCCGAGTAGAGCGTCGGTGAGGGCGTGGAGCAGGACATCGCCATCGGAGTGCCCGCCCAAACCTTTGTCGTGGGGAAGCAGGATGCCACCAATCTTCAACGGAATCCCGGCGCGGAATTCGTGCGAATCAAAGCCGTAGCCGATCCTCATGCTAGAACCTTGGCCACGGATTCGCACGGATTTCCACGGATCTTTTTTCTTTCGTTGTCGCAAAGCGGACGGCGAAACTGGGGCCGCAAGTCCGAAGTTCAGCAGCAGTCCTACCTCAATGTCGGTCGCGCGCAGATAGTGTAGAAGCTGCGCTTCGTGCGCCAATTCGCGAGTTCGTACAGCTTTCAATTCGAGCAGCATCGCGTTGTCGACTACAAAGTCTGCAAAATACTGCCCGACCTTCCTGCCCCGAAACCATACAGGCACGGGAAACTCTCGATCTGCCCTCAGACCTGCTTCTTCCAAGGCGACAACCATTGCGTCCCCGTAAGTGGATTCCAAGAATCCATGTCGGAGTTCGTTATAGACGTCGTAAAACACTCGAATGAGCTTGGCCGTCACTTCGGAGTGCTTCAGGTTGGTGCGCAAACGATCCATCACAAGCGAGTGTACGCCGCCAAGATCTTGGCTATCCGAACAAATCCGTTCGAATTCGTGGCTCATTTCCTTAAATAGAACTCCGCCAGTTCCATGTCGGCCGGGGTGGTGATCTTGATGTTTCTGGGGGAGCCCATGACGACGGCGACTTCGTGTCCGGAGCGCTCGGCCAGGGAGGCTTCGTCGGTGCCCATGAATCCGTCGGCGGCGGCCTCGTCGAAGGCTTTCTTGATCACGCTGTATTGAAATCCCTGCGGGGTCTGGGCGAGCACAATGCCGGCGCGGGGAATGGTGGCTTTGACGATGGCGCCCTCGGCGGTGCGTTCCACCTGCTTGACGGTATCGACTGCGGGCAGGGCGGCGATGGCAGCACCATACTTCTTCGCGGCTTCGATCACTTGTTGAATGATCTCGGCTGTGACCAGGGGGCGCACGGCGTCGTGCACGAGCACCACATCGTCGGGGGCGGCGGAAACGGCGTTGAGCGCCTGCTCGACGGACTGCTGGCGGTGCTCGCCACCGACGACCAGTTCGATTTTTTTCTTCAGGACGTCGCTCGCTTCTCTGGACAAACGCTCGCGGAATCCTTCGATTTCATTTTCGCGCAGAGCAATCCAGATTTCGCTGACCGCATCGACCGCGGCGAACTTGCGGAGGGTGTGAATGAGAATGGGGGTGCCTGCCAGTTCGGTGAACTGTTTAGAAGGATGCGGCTTCTTAGCCTTGGCGTCCAGGGCGCTGGGCATGGGAGCCATGCGAGTCCCGAGTCCGGCAGCCGGAATAATCACGATCACCTTCATGGCGGGGTGTAAGTATACGAGTGTGCGGAGGGAGAGTTCAAATCAATCACCACGGACCACGCCAAGTTCGCGGAGAAAATCACCGCCAGGAAATCCTCCAGGAAAGTCTCTCGGACGTTTTTTGCGGGCTCGGCGATTAAGGATTGTCCGAGTCGCCGACTAGTCTAGCTTGCTTTCGGTGGCTCCCACAGCTCGATGCGGTTTCCCTCAGGATCCATGATCCAGGCGAAGCGGCCGTAGTTGTAGTCTTCGCGGTGCGGATCGATTTCGACTCCTGCCGTCTTTAACTCTTCCAGCAACGCGTCGAGATTTTCAACGCGATAGTTGACCATGAAGGCGGCCTTGCTGGCACCGAAGTACTTCGTAGTGTGGGGGAAAATCGACCAGGCAGTCATGGCCTTGGGACCGGGCTCGCTGCCGTCGGCGGCTTTCAGTTCTCGCCATTCAAAGGACGCGCCCTGGCCGTGCGGCTCGGGCTGAATGCCGAGATGCTTCTCGTACCAGTCGTAGAGCTGCTGCGGGTTTTCTGACTTGAAGAAAATGCCACCGATTCCGGTTACACGCTTCATGAAACTCTTTCCCGGGACCCCTCGCGACGCGGGGGTCGGAGCGCGGTCGGCTCGCTAGGACGTGCCTTGTTTCGTTTCTAAAGTACTAGGCGCGGCGACCGACGCTGGACCGGGCCCGGTGAGGGGCACTGGTGGAGCAGCCACTGGCACGGGGGCTGCCTGCCGCGAGTAGGCGGCGCGCTCGTCCCATTTACCGAAAATCATCTTACCAGCGGTTGTCTGCAGCACGGAGGTGACCGAGACGTCGATGGTCTTGCCAATCATTTTCCGAGCGTTGTCCACGACGACCATGGTGCCGTCATCCAGGTAGGCCACGCCCTGGTTGTATTCCTTGCCTTCCTTCAGGATGAAGACTCGCATGGTTTCGCCGGGGAGCACGATTGGCTTCAGAGAATTCGCCAGTTCGTTGATGTTGAGCACCTCGACGCCCTGCAGCTGTGCCACTTTGTTCAGGTTGAAGTCGTTGGTGATGATCTTGCCCTCGTAAACCTTGGCCAGTTCAATCAGTTTCAGGTCGACTTCGCGGACCGCGGGGAAATCGTCTTCCACGATCTGAATCTGCAGGTTGGCGACTTTCTGCAAGCGCTGCAGGATGTCGAGGCCGCGGCGTCCGCGGTTACGCTTCAGCGAGTCGGCGGAATCGGCGACGAGTTGCAACTCGCGCAGGACGAACTGCGGGGTCACGATGATGCCGTCGAGGAAGCCGGTCTCGGCAATATCGGCGATGCGGCCGTCGATGATGACGCTGGTGTCGAGAATCTTGTAGCTTTTCTTGCCTTGTTTTTCGCCGCCAAAAATCCCGCCCAGCGCGGCCAGGTTCAGCAGATCGCCCTTATTGGCTCCTACGATCAGGCCGACGTAGGCCATCAGCAACATGACCAGGATCTGCAGGAAACTCTGGGTATGTCCTTCAGGAATGCTGTTGCGGATGACCAGAGCAAACAGGTAGGCGCCGCAGATGCCGAGGAAGCTCCCGATGGCGGCGCCGATGAGCCGCTTCAGGCTAACCGTGCGCAGCTTCCATTCGAACACGACGATCGCCGCCCCGAGCAATACGCCCACGCCCGCGTCCGCATTGCGGGTCAATCCGAAGGGCTCAATGACGAAGCAGGTAACCGCTACAACGACGAGAAAAAGAAGACGTACAACAATGAGATCCACGGTAAACCTCCCCGCGGATGCAGCTTGCCCATATGCCCATACGACTAGGCGATGCACCCGTGCCCACTCCCGCCGCCCCCGCGCGGGAATCAGCCTTTCCCTTTCGCATGCGGGGCGCGCATGAATTAGGGGATGAATGTACGCCCCGTCCCGGCCGGTTGGGGCTCAGCCGGGGAAGCAGTAAGCCAACGCCAAGAGTATATACCTGCGAGTTGAGAGCGGGGGGAAAACTGAGTTCGGGACGTCGAGCTGAGGCTCAAACTTTGGGCGTCTGAGGCTTGGGTTCTTAGGTCCAACCTCTGAGGTACAGTCCCGAAATCTTCCTGCTAGACTTTTCTCATGAAAGCTCTAGTGCTGACTAACCTGTCCGGACCGGAAGCGCTCTCCATTCAAGACATTCCCGAACCCGCAGCAAAGGCTGGCCAAAACCTGGTTCGCGTCCATGCTGGAGGGCTGAATTTCGCCGACGTGATGACGACCAAGGGCGGGTATCCCGGAACTCCGCCGCCGCCGCTGGTCGTGGGACGGGAGTTCGCTGGAGTCGAAGAGAGTAGCGGACGGCGCGTCATGGGATATGCGCAGTCGGCGGCTTTCGCGGAGAAGACCTGCGCATATTCCAACATGGTGTGGAGGGTTCCCGATCCCTGGACTGACGAACAAGCGGCGGCGTTCCCGGTCAACTACTTCACGGCCTACCTGGGATACTGGCAGGCGGGCATGACGGAACCTGCCGCCGCTGGGAAGAAGCATCGCGTATTGATTCATGCGGTCGCGGGAGGCGTAGGCACCGCGGCGGTGCAGATCGGACAGTTGCTGGGCATCGACATGTACGGCACGTCGTCCTCCGACGAAAAACTCGCGCGCGTGAAAGCACTAGGCCTGCAGCACGGCATTAACTACAAGCAGCGTGACTATGAAGAGACGGTGAAGAATCTTACCCATGGCGAAGGCGTCGATGCGGTTTTCGAAATGCTGGGCGGAGAGCACACGGCCAAGAGCTTGCGCTGCTTGCGCGACTTCGGACGCGTCATCCAGTACGGGACCGCGACGGGGAGGGCCCCGCAAATCGACTTGCGCGCGATGTATGCGAAGTCGGCCAGCGTGCAGGGGCTGTGGCTGACCTATCTGTCGCAGAAGCGGGAGATCATGGAACCGGCGTGGCAGCAGCTTTCTTCTTGGATCGGGCAGGGCAAGCTCACTCCGCAGATCGGTCATGTCTTCCCGCTGGAGCGGGCGGTCGAAGCCTACAAGCTGCTGCAGGACGGGAAGAATTACGGCAAGGTTGTGCTGAAGATCGGGTGACGGCTGGCCTGCATTGCACATCGGCAAACGTGTCTCCTTCTCGCGCGAACACCCACGTTTCGCTCACCAGGAAATTCGCCAGCGAGCACAGGGTAATCGCAATCGCGTTGGCGAGCAGATAGTTCATTTGGAGTTGACCGACCATCACTTTCATCAATGCCAGGTTTCCGAGGATCGATACGGCTCCATTGGTGAGATTGAAACGGAGGAGCCTTTCCAGCGATTGCCGCACTCGATTCGACTTCGTTCGGCCCGACTTCGTTCTATCAGCCCAGGTGAATTGTTCGTGCCAGACGAAGTTATGCACCACTGCGGTTTCGACGGCGATTGCGGTCGCCGCGAGGTAGTTGAAGTGCAGCACGCTTTTCAGCAAAAACAACGCGAAGAACTGCACGGCGATGCCAATTCCGCCGACCAGGTTGAATTTGCACCATCGCACGAGCGTGGAGAGTGGCGCGTTGTTTTCAAACGAAGAAGTCGTCATCCTCATGGTCATTGCGGGATCCTTTCCTCGCGATAGAGGCGAATCGTGTTCTGCAGCGTGAAGACGACCATCATTAGTCCCATTCCGGCAAGACCGATCGCGCCACCCACGTCGAACAGGCGGTAGCGGCCGCCGAAGAGATGCACCACCGGTTTCCAGAACAGGGCCAGGTTCCCAACCGCGAGCAGGATGCGCAGCTCGGTCGGACCGAAGCGCCAGAACGAGATGCGAAACTCGCCCAGGGCGTGCGTCGCCAGATAGGACTGGACGGAGAGCATCAGAAAGGCGACGAGCAGGCCGATGGCGATTCCCGGATGCATGTATCCCGAGAGGGCCAGGCCGCCCATCAGCGCCAGTGCACCAAAGGTATCTACCATGTGGTCGACGTAGAAACCGTAGCGCGGACGCTGGCGCTGGCGCACGCGGGCGAGGGTGCCATCGAGCGAGTCGCCCAGCCAATTGAGCGCGAGGCAGGCGATCACGCCGAGGAGTGCGTAGCGGTTCCAGGGTGCGCACGCGTAGCACACTCCCGCACCGATCTGCGCCGCAAAGCCCAGTACTGTGAGGTGGTCGGGACCGATGCGATGCGGGATGCGCGCGGCCAGCCACAGGAGCGCGCGTTTTTCTACCGCTGCTACCAAGCTTTCCTGGACACGCAGCATGTCGGGAAACAAGCGCATCTCCGCATCTTGAGAAACAAGCAGCACGCGCGGTTTTAGCGGCTCACAGAATTTGGGCATCGATTGATGAGACATGGATTGAGAACTAGCCTGAGAACCCGCGTGGGAATCAATGGTTTGAGCGCCAGGAGTTGCCATCGTCGCCTCCTTACCTTTATTTCTCACGGTTGCAAGCCCACTCTGCCGCGGAAGGGGCGGGGGCGACAATGCACCCGCGGTCATTCGCAACTCAAACGGAGATCAGCCGGGAAGTCATTCCCCGGGAGACGCTTACGAGGCAACCTCATTCCGATAGTAACTTGTGCAGTGCAGATCGATTGTGCTCATATTGACCCCATGCCGAACCTCAACGCGTCCAAGCGCAGTTGGCGTTTGCAATCCGCTCCATCGCGACGAGGCCTTGCGTGAACTGGTATTTCTTCTTCTTCTTCACTTCTGGATTCTGCAGTGTTTTGTACGAATTGGTCTGGCTGCGCCTGTCGATGGCGCAGTTCGGGGTCACCACCGCCATGGTGTCCATTGTTCTTTCCGTATTCATGGGGGGACTGGGCCTGGGGTCGTGGGCGAGTGGCAAGTGGCTGCGCGCGGACACTCAAACTTCAGCGCTTAATTCTCACGCGCTGCGTTTCTACGCAGTCATTGAATTGCTGATTGGCGTATCCGCGGTCGTCGTGCCTTACGAACTTTCCTGGGGACGTCGCATTCTGGAAAATCTGGGCGTGTCTTCTTCGTGGGCCTACTACTGCATCGCCGGTCTGTGGGTGGGCTGCGCTCTGGTTCCCTGGTGCGCGCTGATGGGCGCAACCATTCCTGTGGCGATGCGGGCGATTGGGCAGACCGTACCTCGGGAGGCCACGCGCTCGTTCAGTTACCTCTATATGGCGAACGTGATGGGAGCGGTGGCGGGAACGATTCTGCCCCTGTTTCTGATCGAACTGCTGGGCTTTCGCGGAACACTGAGTGTGGGGACTCTGTTCAATTCCTTGATCGCTCTCGCGGCAATCGGGCTCTCGCGCAGGGCTCCAAGAGTTGAAGTGGCTGAGTTCGTTCAGCCTGCGGCGGAACCGGCCAGGAATGCACCACCGGCGGGCTCGCTCCTCCTGCTTCTATTCCTAACCGGGCTGACCAGCATGGGGATGGAAGTGGTGTGGGTGCGCCAGTTCACGCCCTACCTAGGCACAGTGGTCTACGCCTTCGCTTTGATCCTTGCGGTTTACCTTACGGCGACCTTCATCGGCTCCCGCATCTACCGAATGTGGAGCGCGCGGCAGGTCCAGAATCAGGGACAGGAAAGCCCCGTGTTGTGGATGCTGCTGGGGCTTTCCGCGCTGTTTCCGCTGGTTACATCGAGCCCGAGTGTCACATTCGGCGATCTGCCCAGAGTGCTGCTGGGCATTCCAGCCTTTACCGGTCTGCTGGGCTTTCTCACTCCGATGCTGGTGGACCGCCGCTCCGGCGGAGATCCGGGCAAGGCGGGAAGTGCGTACGCGGTCAATGTTCTGGGATGCCTGCTCGGACCGTTGCTGGCGGGATTTGTGCTGCTGCCGAACTTGAGCGAACGCTGGGCACTAATCGTGCTGGCGTTACCCTGGCTGGTATTTGGCCTGCGGCCGCTGCGCCCAGGCTCGCACGTGACGCTGGTGGCGCGTGGCGCCGCCTATGCGCTCTTGCCCTTGGCCGGGCTGCTGATCCTCGCCGGCAAGGGCTACGACGAGGGGTTCCCGCAGAGGCAAGTGCGGCGTGATCAGACCGCCACAGTCATCGCCCTCGGAAGCGGGATGCAGAAGCAGTTGCTAGTCAACGGATATGGCATGACGACCCTGACTCCGATGACCAAGATGATGGCGCATCTGCCGCTGGCTTTCCTCGATCGGCCACCGCAGGACGCGCTCGACATCTGCTTTGGCATGGGAACCACTTTCCGCTCCCTGCTTACCTGGAAGATCAACGCGACGGCGGTGGATCTTGTGCCCAGTGTGCCGAAACTGTTCGGCTATTTTCACAGCGACGCCTCCGAACTTCTGCAATCGCCAAGGGCGCATGTCGTAATCGACGACGGGCGCCGCTACCTGGAGCGCAACCCGCGGCAATACGACCTGATCACGATTGACCCTCCGCCTCCCATCGAAGCAGCGGGATCGAGCATGCTCTATTCGCAAGAGTTCTATGCCGCGGCGCGCAAGCGGTTGAAACCGGGCGGCATTCTGGCGCAGTGGTTGCCCAACGGCGACCGAGAGGATTTGGCGTCGGTGGCACGCGCGCTTCACAACTCGTTCCCCTACGTCCGCGTCTTCCGCTGGGGAAATCGCTTTGGATTCCACTTTCTGGCCAGCGAACAGCCTCTTCCCAACCTGACTGCGGAAGAGCTAACGCGCCGGCTGCCGGCGGACGCCGCCACCGATCTCGCGGAATGGGCGATCCCGGAGAAACGCAGTGAAGCAGCGTTACTGACCTTCCAGAGCCTGCTGCAAAGCGAGGTCCCCATCGAGGCGATGATCCAGGAGTCTCCCACCACGCCGGCGCTGAGCGACGACCGACCGATCAACGAGTACTACATAATGCGGCGCCTGGCGAGAATGCCTGGCATTATGGGAGTCGGCATCAACTAACTTTCCTTTGCGCGAATACCGCGAACGGCGCGTCCCATCCTGGGGAGGAACAACCGCGCCGAGAATCGCCGCTCCCACTCCGGAATCACCGTATCCGTTTCAAAAGCGCTTTTGTGCGCCACCTTGTGCTATGCGGGCCGTCGCGCTAAGCGATCAATTGTTCCCACCTTTTGCTGATTCAGAACATCTAACAATAAGGACAGCGGCGGTACAGTTTGCGTCGTTTTTCTGGACGCTTCTTCGCGATCTGAAACAAGTTCGGGCTCGCGCAAGATCCTTCCCTCCGCCTGAAAAGCGGTCAGGAATGATGCCCGTGGCAATGCATCATCGCCCTTAGAAACATCTCGCAGCATGTCTTTTGAAAGGAGCGACTATGAACAAATACAGTTTTCTGACTAACGCAGCATTGGGTTTGGCGGTCTGGGTAGGAGCAGTTCCAGGGATTTCAGCTCAGCAGGCTCCAGCCGGCAACGGAGTTCCGGCGCACCTGGTGGTCACGGTCGAACCCCATCATGGAAAGGAGGTACCGGCCATCAAACGCGAGGATGTGATGGTATATGAGGGAAAGGATCGCGACAAGGTGACCGAATGGGTTCCTGCCGAGGGAGAGCATGCAGCTCTCGAACTCATCATCATGCTCGACGACGGATCCAATGCCAGTCTGGGCCCACAATTGCAGGATTTGCGGACGTTCATCAACAAGCAGCCCGCCTCCACCAAGATTGGGATTGCCTACATGCAGAATGGGATCGCCAAGATTGAACAGAATCCGACCAGTGATCATGACCAAGCGGCAAAGGCCTTGCGCTTGCCCATGGGGATCCGCGGCGCCAATGGCAGCCCGTACTTCTCGCTGATGGATCTGATCAAACGCTGGCCGGAAAGCACCGCTCGCCGAGAGGTTTTAATGGCCTCCGATGGGATCGACCGATATTATGGCACGGGGGACATGCTCGATCCGTATCTGGAAAATGCAATCGACGATGCGCAGCGCGCCGGCATCCTCGTATCTGCGATCTATACCCCAGGGGTTGGACATTTCGGTCATAGCTACTGGCAAACCTATTGGGGCCAGCTTTATCTCGCGGAGGTCGCGGACAAGACTGGAGGCGAATCATATTACATCGGGTTCAACGGCCCGCCCGTGTCTTTTGCTCCGTACTTGGACGACTTGGCGCAGCGTTTGAGCCATCAGTATTTCCTGGAATTCCTTGCCAAGCCGCCGAAGAAGGCGGGATTGCAGCAAGTGAAGCTCAGATCGGAAGTATCGAATGTGGACCTGGTATCGGCGGACAAGGTTTGGGTTGCGCCTCCGCCACAATAGCGATGAAAGAGAAATGCCCCGGGAATCTTGATTTCTGGCCCACACAGATTAGGCCTTGTCGCGCGAGGAACAAAGTCAAAGGCGGCGGACAGGGGTGTGCACACTGTCCGCCCATCTGTCTGATCGGTTGAGATTCCGATAAGATGAACGTTCCGATCGGGTCTCAATGACGAAACTTCTGCGTTTTTTTCAGCCATCGCACCAGCACACGGTATTCTCGGCGACCCTGCTGCTGATTTCGGCGGTGATGTTGTCGCGCGTGATCGGATATGCGCGGGATGCATACATTGCGTGGGCGTACGGTGCGGGCGGGCCGACGGACGCTTACGTCGCGGCCTTCACCCTGCCGGATTTTCTCAACTACATTGTGGCCGGGGGCGCGGCTTCGATCACATTCATCTCGATCTATACGCGATTTCTGGCTGAGAATCGCAATGAGGATGCGCAGAAGACGTTTTCCATCATCATCACCGTGATGACGGCGGTGATGATCGTGGGAACGATCCTGACGGAGATTTTCGCGCCGCAGTTCGTGCGCTGGTTCGTGAAAGGGTTTTCGCCGGACAAGATCGAGCTGTGCGTTCATCTCACACGGATTCTGCTGCCGGCGCAGATTTTCTTTTATGTGGGCGGAGTGGTTTCGGCCGTCCTGCTCTCCCACCGGCTATTCCTTTTTCCGGCATTTGGACCGCTGATTTACAACGTGTTCATCATTCTGGGCGGAGTGTTGGGCGGGAAACATTTCGGGATCGCCTCGCTGGCGTATGGAGCACTGATCGGAAGCTTCGCCGGCCCGTTTCTGGCGAGCGTGATTGGGGCGGCACGCATTGGGACGGGATACCGGCCGTCGTTTGATGTGATGAATCCGGCTTTTCGCGAGTGGGTAAAACTGTCGGTGCCGTTGATGCTGGGAGTTTCGTTGGTGACGGCAGACGACTGGATTCTGCGGCACTACGCCTCGAACGGCGTGGGCGACATTACGCGGCTCACGTTTGCGAAGCGATTGTTCGCGGTTCCGATTGCGGTGCTGGGGCAGGCGACGGGGCAGGCGTCACTACCGTTTTTTGCGCGGCTGTTCAATGAGAAGAAGGCGAAGGAATTCGCCAGGACAGTGAACGATTCGGTATACCGGGTTGCAGCGGCTTCGTTGCTGGCCAGCGGATGGATGATGGCGGCGGCAGTGCCGCTGATCGATCTGGTGTACCGGCGAGGGAAGTTTCTCTTCTCGGACACGCAGACCAGCGCGATTTATTTTTTCTGGTTTTCGCTTTCCCTGGCTTTGTGGTCGGCGCAGGGACTTTATGCGCGAGCGTTTTATGCGGCCGGGGACACGCTCACGCCGATGGTCGCGGTCAGCGTGATTACAGTGGCGTCGCTGCCGGTGTATCGGATCTTGTTTCAAACGTTTGGAGTGGTAGGGCTGGCGTGGGCATCGGATCTCGGGATTGGGGTGAATCTGCTGGCGCTAGCTTGTTTGCTGCACTACCGAAGACTGGTTCCGCTGGGTGAGATGAGATGGGCGGAGGTCGGGAAGGCGGCGGCGGTGGCGGCGGTGGCGGGAGGGATTAGCGTTGAAGTTGCGAAGGTTGTGCCGCTCGCGACTTCCGGCTACGGAAGCCGCATGGCGGATCTTGCACAACTGGCGCTGGTGTCGGTGACGTGGGGAGCCGCTGTAGCCGCGGGTTTGTGGTTGCTGCGCTCGGAGTTGCCGGGAGACTTGCGGCGGCGCAGGGGCGCGGTGTATCCAGAGGTGGCGCAGGTGGAAAGCAAGGAGATTTTGGGGGCGGGAAGATGACCGTGGCAGGAGCGCCGCTCGGTCAAAATCTAAGTCATAAAGACCGAGAGAGCGGGAAGATCGATCGACGGAGAGGCTCAACCCGCTGCGCTATACTCTATTTGCGGAGTGCAGTATGACAACCGCGGTAAAGCCTGTTTCCATCCAAGCTCTCGTCGAAGGGCTTCGCCAGCTCCCCGAGGCCGCCTTCGGCCCCACCGAACGGGTGCGCCGGTTTCTTCAGGAGACGCCCGTCAGCGCTGAATCGCTCGCGCCCTACCTTACTTGGGACCGGCAGCACTATACCCGGAATCTCATTGACCGGACGCCGCTGTACGAATTGATGGCGATCTGCTGGGAGGTGGGGCAGGCGAGTTCGGTGCACAATCATCGCGATCAGAATTGCTGGATGGCGGTCCCCATTGGGCGCTTGCAGGTGGAGAACTTTCACCTCGTCCACCAGGACTTACAGGGTAGACGTTGCCGGCTCGAACCCAGCAACACTATTGAGATGAACATCGCGAACCCGTGCGCAGTCGACCCGGCTGATCCGGTGCATCGTGTGGTAAATCCTCCAGAATTCAACCAGCGCGCGGTCAGCCTGCATGTGTATTCGCGGCCCTTCGACACCTGCGTGGTGTACTCGCCCGAGCAGGGGACGTGCGGGGAAATTCAGCTCCATTTCAACACCGAATACGGAAAGCCTGTGGGACACTGATCCTCGATGCCACAGCGCACACATCTGGCCGCCCTGATCGCGATTTTCCTCATGGTCGATATCGCGTGTACGAAGGAGCCGCCGCCGGTAAGCACCACCGCACCCTCGGATCGAGTGGCGGCCTCGCCCGTGGGCACAACCCAAATGGTTCTACAGAAAACCTTCAACCTGAAGGTATCCGCCACTTTCCCCTTCGAAATTCCCGCCCACGCGGCTCAGCCGCATCTCCACGGAATCTTCGAGTCGTTCGAGGGCCAGGTACACGGGGCTTCGGACGATTCCGCGAATATCAATTTCCTGGTCCTGAGCGAAGAGCAGCAGACCGATTCTGCCAGCAACCGCGCGAGTGAGGCACTCTTCTCCGTCGAAGATTCTCACAACCAGGCTGTCAACTTCGATCTACCGCCTTCGCTGAATCATCCCGCGAAGTACTACTTGGTCTTCCGCAACCCCGGGGGCAGCAAGGACAGCAAAGTCGTGGAAGCAAACTTCCGCGTGGACTTCTAGCTCCGGCAGTGCTGCTAAACTAAACAGGTTGCCCCCGCGTAAGAAATCACCGGATCAAACCCCGCTCGCGGCACCTTCCAACGGCAAAGCCGCGACCGGCGGAGCGTCTCAAGCAGCGTCCGCTCATGGCCGCGTCTATCTCATCGACACCATGTCGTTTATCTTCCGCGCCTACCACGCGATGGTGCGGCAGCGTCCTATGTCGACGAAGACCGGGCTGCCGACGGCGGCGATTTACGTCTTTGTGAACATGCTGCGAAAACTGCGCGAGGATTTTTCTCCGGAGTATCTGGCGGCGGTGTTCGACGTTGCCGGGCCGACATTTCGCGACGAGCAGGCGGACGCGATAACGAGCATCCGCAAATTCGACATCAAGACGCAGACTTTCACGGAAGTGGAATACAAGGGATACAAAGCCAACCGCGTGGCCATGCCGGAGGATCTGGCGCAGCAGGTTCCTTACATTCGGCGGGCGCTGGAGGCATACCGGATTCCGATCCTGGAGGTAGTGCGCTTCGAGGCTGACGACGTGATAGGCACTCTGGCGCGCAAGGCCGCCGAGGCTTCACATCCCGTGTATGTCGTTTCTAGCGACAAAGACATGATGCAATTGGTCAACGACAGAGTGCAGATTCTGAATCCGCCGAAGGACAACTTGATTTGCGATGCGGCGAAGGTGGAGGAAATTCTGGGTGTGCCTCCGGAGCGCGTCGTTGACGTGATGGCGCTGCGGGGCGACGCCATCGACAACATCCCTGGCGCCCCTGGCATTGGCGATAAAGGCTCGGTTGAAATCATCAAGCGGTTTGGCACGGTCGAGCAGGCGCTGGAGCATGCCGCGGAGGTCGAGAGGAAAACTTACCGCGAGTCGCTGTTGAACAATCGCGAGACGATTCTGTTCAGCAAGAGCATGGCGACCATCGATACGCATGTTCCCATCGAATTGAATGTGGAGTCGATGCGCGCCGGAGAGCCGGACGTTGACGCGTTGCGCGCGCTTTTCACCGAGCTGGAATTTACTTCGCTGCTGAAAGAGCTGCTGCCGGTGGTCGAAGTGAGTGAGACGCATTACACGGAGGCGAAGTCGGCTGCGGATATTGAGAACGTGCTCAGTGCAGTCGCCCCCGGCGGCGCGCTGGCCGTAGCGGTTGAGCAGGAAGAAGCCGCTGCCGCGCCGGAGGAAGAAGAAAAGGAAGAGCAGCCAGAGGACGCTCAACTGTCATTGATGAGCGGAGGCATGGGCGGCGGGGCATTGGGAGAATCGATTGGCCGATCGCGCCCCGTAACCGTGTCACGCCGCGTCGCTATTTCTGCTGCCGCTGGATCGGCCATGATCGTGAAACTTGACTCTGGCGGCGCCGCCGAGAAACTCCGATCCGTGCTGACAAACACGGCTGTGCCTAAGTCGGTACACGATTACAAGGCGGCGATTCACGCGCTGCATCCGCTCGGTATCTCTCTCGCGGGCGTGCAGCACGATCCGATGCTGTACTCCTACCTGCTCGATCCGACTTATTCGTCGCACCGGTTGGCGGACGTCGCGCTGCGGCGTTTCAATCTGAAGCTGGCCGAAGAACTTGCCGAGTCCGCCGACATCACCGGGCGACTGGCTGGCGCGCTGCGCAGCGAAGTTGAGCAGGCAGGACTGGTAAAGCTTTACGAAGAAATGGATCTGCCGCTTGTACCAGTGCTGGCGCGCATGGAGCAGGCCGGAGTGAAGATTGACACCGCGGCGCTTTCGCAGATGTCGAGCGAACTGGAGCGCGAGATTGCGGCCAAGGCGAAAGAGATTTACGAAGTTGCAGGGATGGAATTCAACGTCGGCTCGCCGAAGCAACTGGGCGACGTTCTCTTCAATCGCATGAACCTGCCTAAGCCCGTGAAATACGGTAAGGGGCGCACCATCTCGACCGCGGTCGACGTTCTCGAAGAGCTTGCGGAGAATCAGCCTATCGCCCGGATGGTGCTGGACTACCGCCAGCTCACTAAGCTCAAGTCCACGTACGTGGACGCGCTGCCAGCCCTTATCAATCCGGCGAGCGGGCGCCTGCACACAACTTTTGGGCAGACCGGAACAGCGACGGGACGGTTGTCTTCGGCCAATCCCAACCTGCAAAATATTCCGATCCGCACCGAACTCGGACGCGGAATCCGCGCCGCTTTCATTGCAGAGCCGGGGCACGTGCTGCTGACCGCCGATTATTCGCAGATCGAACTGCGACTGCTGGCGCATTTTTCGCACGATTCCCTTTTGGTCGAAGCCTACCGCCGCGGCGACGATGTTCACACGTTGACAGCTTCGCAAGTGTTCGGCGTGCCGCCGCTGATGGTCACGCCCGACCACCGGCGGCAGGCCAAGGTGGTGAACTTCGGCATCGTCTATGGCCTCTCGGCTTTTGGGCTCTCCCAGAACCTTGGCATTGAGCCCAGCGCAGCCAAACAATTTATTGCCGCCTATTTCGAGAAATACAACGGAGTGCGCACATTCATCGATAAGACTTTGGAAGAAGCCCGGCGTGACATGAAAGTGAAAACGCTGTTCGGGCGCGTGCGTCCCATTCCCGACATCAACAGCAAGAACGCTAACCAGCGCGGATTCGCGGAGCGCACCGCGGTGAACACGCCTCTGCAAGGCACGGCGGCCGATCTCATCAAGATCGCGATGATCCGCATCGACGCGGGGTTGCGCGAGCGCGGCCTGAAATCACGAATGACTTTGCAGGTGCACGATGAACTGGTCTTTGAAGTTCCCGAGAACGAAGTGGAGACCATGCAGCCGCTGGTGCGGGAGCACATGGAGAAAGTTCATGAACTGGCCGTGCCGCTGCAGGTAGAGATGGGAGTTGGGCCTAATTGGAGAGATCTGGAGTAGCGGCGGCGGGGACGAGGCCAGGCTCATGCTCCGAGCGGGTAGGTTGTTTTTCCGGCGCGACTGCGCCTGCTCGTGTAAAATTGCCAAGTGAACCCCTCCGCTGGAGGCTGACGGATTGCCGCATGGCGACCGTCGCACCGGTGGAATCCTTCCTCGTCGGGACGTGGCTCAGCCTGGTAGAGCACTCGCTTGGGGTGCGAGGGGTCGGCAGTTCAAATCTGCCCGTCCCGACCAATTCAATAACTTACGAGCATTTCCCTCTACATCTGGGACCTTTTGAGTCCTCGCCTTAGAGGAAGCAATGCTGCCGAAATTCCAGCAGTTCATCAGCAAACGCCAGTACCTTCAGAACGTCTCCCCGGCCACCGTGCAGTGGCACACCCTCAGTTTGAAATGGATGCCGTCAGAATCGCCGACTGAAGATGAATTGAAACTGATGGTCGTGCGGATGCGTCCGAAATAGATGTGTGCGACAGGCTGCAATAGCGCCATAAGGTCAATCAACGCTTATCTGAGGTGGGCCGCTTCTCCCTCACCAAATGCGACGGTGACACTTACGTGGAACGTGTTATGGTTGGGCTAGGTGGTCCAAAAGAGGATGGATGTATGCAACCGCTGAAACTCCTTGTCGTCGAGGACGATCTCCCAAGCCTGGAACTAATGACCGAGGTCTTCGTGTCTCTAAAGGCCGAAGTACGCCCTGTCAGTGATAGTGAAAAGGCGGTCGGAATGGTCAACCAGGAGAAGTTTGATGGAATTTTCCTGGACTTGGAAATGCCGAACCTGAATGGTTTCGATCTCGCGCGCCTGATCCGAAAGTCGTCGTGGAATAAGTCTACTCCCATCATCGTTGTGACCGGACGCGAAGAGCCACAAACCATGCAAGATGCGTTTGCAATTGGAGCGACCTTTTTTCTCCAAAAGCCTGTGGACAGGCAAAAGCTTAATATCCTGTTTCGGACGGTGAGCGGCGGGATGCTGGAAAATCGACGTAAGTATATCCGCGCTCCACTGCAGGCCGATGTCAGCTGCACCGTGGGCACCCTGACATTCCGCGGGTTGAGTTGGAACCTCAGCCAAGGAGGCATGCAGGTAGAAGTGGGTGGCTTGAAAGCCAAAGATGCGGTTCGATTGTCATTCCAACTACCCGTTTCAGGCGTAGTTATTGACGCGGCAGGTATCGTCGTGTGGGGAAATGAGAAGCGGCAAGGTATCCAATTCACGAATGTAAGTGCGCAGAGTCAGAAGTCGATTCGCCAATTTATTGCTGAGGTCGAAGGGATTTAGCCAGACGCAAGTGGAGTGGTCCAGATGCCGCTGCTGGTTACCCCTGCACGCTTCCCCCACTTTGAGCTTCATGGGCATGGTCGGAGATTACTTACTGAGGCATCGTTTAGTGAAGATGCGATCTAGCTCTTCGGAGAGGGAAGATCGGTTGACTGGCTTCGACAAGTAGCCATCGAACCCTGCATTCAAGATTCGCTCCCGATCACCTCGCATGGCGTAGGCGGTGACTGCCACTACCGGCAGCTGTGCCAGGAGAGGATTCTCGCGGATCTTGTCTACAACAGCAAATCCGTCCATTACCGGCATGCCGATATCCAGCAGCAGCAATTCTGGTTGAGTCTGCGCGATCATTTGAAGCGCCTCTTGACCGTCGCAAGCTTCAAGGACTTCGTACCCGCGCGCTTCCAGTAACTCGCGGAGTAGCTCTCGGTTAACAGCACTGTCTTCGGCAACCAGGACTTTGATCATGTCTGCCCCGCAGACTTTGCCAGCTTGTGACCCCGAACTACCCGGCCAACTTCGGCAATGAGTTGCTGCTTCCACGATCCGCCTTTTTGCAGGAGGCCCTGCGTTTCCTGGGCTAAAACAGCAATCTCATCCTGGCTGAGGGTTTTTGCTGTCATGACGAGAATGGGGAGTTGCTTCAAGACGGGCTCCTGTCGAACATGGCGAATGACCTGCAAGCCGTCCATGCCTGGCATCAGGAGATCGAGCAGGATTGCGCCCACAGTTTTGTTCGCTAATACCTCCAAAGCTCGCGTACCGCTGCGCACGCCCTGAGTCTCGTATCCCGCCGAGCGCAAGGCCTCCTCCAGTAACTCTAGAGCTTCGGGGTCATCGTCCACCAGCAGGATGGACGAATCATCGTCGTCAGCCGGCGGCGGGACATGCCTGCAAATGGTCTCCAGCAACTCGGGCTTGCGAACTGGCTTAATGAGATAGTCGGCGGCCCCCAAGGCGAAACCCACCTGCCTTTGATCCACGATCGAGAGGATAATGACTGGGATGTTGACGGTCTCGGGATTTTTCCGAAGCGCTGCCAGAGTTTCGAAGCCATTGTTGCCGGGCATCAGCACGTCGAGGGTAATCGCGTCCGGGCGCAGTCGTTGAGCTTTCTTAAGTGCTTCAACTCCTGATCCGGCCATGGCAACCTGACATTCTGGCTCCAAGTAGCTGGCCAGAAGTTCTCGGGCCGAAGCTTCGTCATCCACAACCAGCACCAGTGGGGTAAGACGACCTGAATCTGCAATGACACAGGCTTTTGCTGATTCGACAACCGGCTGCACTTTTGATTTGGGCTCTGCGGCTAGAACGGTAAAGGCGAAACGCGTGCCTTTTCCGAACTCGCTTTCCACTGAGATCTGGCCTCCTTGTTGCTCAACCAGACGTTTCGTTATAGCAAGCCCCAGTCCAGTGCCTTCTTGGGAACCATCCGCACTCCCCTCAAGTTGTCGGAATTCGTCGAAAATGACCTTCTGATCCTCCGACCGGATGCCGATCCCCGTATCCGTCACCGAAAGGCGGACGAAGTCCCAGTGGTCGACGCACTCGATGGCGATCCGGCCCCCCTTAGGTGTGAACTTGACCGCGTTGCTGAGCAGGTTGTACAGGATCTGCTTAAAACGGACGCGATCTGCCTTTACCAGAGATTTGCTCTCGACTTTCTGTTCCACCCGGATATTCTTGGCCATGGCCAGCGGGTGGATGGTGGAGAGAACCTCCGGTAAGGCATCCTTCACGAGAAACTCTTCGCTGCGCAACTCCAGCAGTCCAGCTTCGATCTTGGACAGGTCCAGAATGTCATTGATCAGCTGCAGCAGGTGGGCGGAGCCTTGTTTGATGTGATCAATAAATCGCTTCTGCTTGGGGTTCAGTGCACCCGGAGTTCCCTCCGCCAATAGGTCGGAAAAACCCACGATTGCATTCAGTGGGGTTCGCAACTCGTGACTCATACTGGCCAGGAACTTGCTCTTCATCTTGGTTGCGCGTTCGACCTCGCGATTACGAAGCTCCAGTTCTTGATTGCTGGCTGCTAACTTCTCCGTAAATTTGTGCTTGTCTGCTTCATCGCGCTTTCTCTGAGTGACGTCCACTGCAACGACAACTTCCGCAGGGCGGCCCCCAAAGTGCAGCGCGTACGAGGTGATCTCCACATCGATGTCCGTACCGGCTTTTTGACGATGCTTCCAGATCCCGATCTTCTCATTTCCATCTCGGATCGCGTCTACGCTTTCGAGCAGCAATGGCAAATCCTCTGGCGGACGAATGTCTTTAATGGTCATTGCCAGAAATTCGTCGTTGGAATATCCATATTTCTTCACCGCGGCGCGGTTTACCGCGAGAAATCGCAGCGTCTCCCGATCATAGACCCAGGTGGGATGCGGGTTGTTGTCAAACAGTTTGCGGTGCCGCTCTTCGGTTTCCTGTAGCAACTCTTGCGCCCGCTTGCGCTCGGTAATGTCGCGAGTGATCTTGGAAAATCCATGCAGTTTGCCAGCGCCGTCCGTCAGCGCGGTAATGACGACGTTGGCCCAAAATCGGGATCCGTCCTTTCGTATCCGCCAGCCTTCGTCCTCGTGGCGGCCTTCAGCGATGACAGTTTGGAGCGTGTCCTCTGGCTTGCCTTTTTGAACGTCTTCCGGAAGATAGAAGCAGGAGAAATGCCGGCCCATGATTTCATCGGATCGGTAGCCTTTGATGCGTTCTGCTCCTTGGTTCCAGCTGGCCACACATCCAAAGGGGTCGAGCATGAGAATGGCATAGTCGCTCACGTTGTTCACCAGCAAGCGAAAGCGTTCCTCACTGTCGCGCAGCGCTTCGTCCACGCGTTTGCGTTCAGTAATGTCCCGCGCAACGGCATAGATAACTCTCTGCTCGGGTGTCGAAACAGCGTTCCAGGAAAGCCACTTGTAGGAACCGTCCTTGCATAAGTAGCGGTTCTCAAATGCAAAAGTCACTTCCAGTTTCTCCAGCCGGGAAGCTTCGGCTGCGGTCGCCTGACGATCGTCGGGATGGATGAACTCGAAATAGGGCTTCGCCTGCAACTCTTCCGTGGTGAAACCTAGCGTTTTCTCCCAAGATTGGTTCAGACTTTTGAAAAACCCGTCGAACCCGGCAATGCAGAACATGTCTATGGACAGGTCAATAAATCGGTTGCCCGTCTCAAGCCGCGAATAGCCCGATGCCATAAAGGTGCTCACTCCCAGGCCGACAACAATAAACACCAACCCGAGAAGCCACACGCGCCTTTCCACCGCCCCAACCCCCTTATGTAAAGCAGATATCGGCTGTTCCACCAGAACTCCCCAACCGTATTGGCCGATTGGTTCGTATCCGGCAAAGAAAGCGTCGTTCCCACGCACAAAGATGCCGTGACCTGTATTACCCGCCCGCATCAGCTGGACGGGAGCATACCCGCTTAAATCAGTTGGAGCCGCGTAGGAGTCGATGTTCGGACGAGCGGACAAATGACCATGCTGGTCCACCAGCGAGATGGTCCACGCACCCTCGATCTTGGTCTCCACCAGACGGCGGCTCATAGTATCGAGCGTATAGGGGGCCATGAGAATGCCAATCGGCTTGCCTGTCTGGTCCTCTATGGGGACGACGATGGCGACGACCAGCTGATAGGGGGCAATTGCGGTTTGATATACCTCTGAAATATAAGGTTTCCAATCACGAGCCTCGCCTTTGTACCAGTTGCGGTAGGCGAAATTGTGATTGAGCGCAGTCGGCTCGGGTGGGTAGACTGCTCGCATTGTTCCATCGAGTTCGTATGCGCTGACGAAGGCGAAGTCCGGACGCAAGCCACTTGCCTGCTTCAGGTCCCATTCAACTCCGTCCAAATCTCGTTCCTTCCATGCCTGGAGAAATTTCCGGCGGGTGGCAATCGACTGCAGGAATGCGGTGCTTTGACGGAAGTCTTCTTCTACCAAGGTGGCTGAGACGCGGGCAATCTGGTTACTCTCGGTAGCGGCCTGAGCTTCAGTTTGGTGCCGTAGGACTCGACCCACGGAATAGGCGAAAACCGCGATCGGCAGGACCATCAATAACAGACACAGGGAGTATAGACGCCATCGGCTTCCGGATACCCATTTCTCAATTTTGGCGCGCTTTGTCATCGATCCCTCATTTGCAACTCATCGTCTGGGTGGTCGCCGTACTATCTGCTTTTCGCTATCGTGGAGATTAGAATCGTGCGCCCGGCTCGATCGATGCTAGTTGCCAGTTGCCGCCCCACGAGAGTGGAAATCCACCGTTCCGGTCCTGACTAGCCGCTCGAATTGATCGAAGATGTGCGGATCCCACCAGCCTTTGGACACTTCTTCTTTCATCGTTTGCAGTGCATCGGTGATGGAGAACGCCTTCTTATAGGGTCTGTCGGTGGTCAGAGCGTCATAAACGTCGACGATCTGCAGCACCCGGGCTGTAACCGGGATAGCCTCTCCCCGAAGCCCATCGGGATACCCCGAGCCGTCGAGTTTTTCGTGGTGGTGCCGAATGATTGGAAGTACAAAGCGGAAAGATTTCAACGGCTTACAAATGCGCTCGCCAACCGCCGAATGTTCGCGGATAATTGCCCACTCGTCGGGAGTCAAACGACCAGGCTTCAGTAGAATCGCATCCGGCACAGCAATCTTTCCAACGTCGTGCACGATTCCTGCACGACGCAGAGCGGTAATTTGGTCCTCCGGGAGCCCCAGTTGTTCAGCCAGGCGAGCCGAATACGCTGCCAGCCGTTCACAATGACCATGGGTGTAGGGATCTTTGCCTTCAATGCTCCGCGCGAGCGAGAACAGGACCGACTCAGCCCGCTCCAATTCGTCTGTGCGATGCTTAAGCGTTAACAGGGACCGTACGCGAGCCAGCAGCTCGTTTCTATCGACAGGACGGCTCAAAAAGTCATCCGCCCCGACCTTAATACCCTCGATTCGATCCAGCTTTCCAGAAAGTGCCGTAATTAGTATTACGGGTATCAAATAAGTGTCTGGGTTGTTCTTGATTTCCTCGCAGGCCTGAAGGCCGGTCACGTGAGGCATCATTACATCCAGTAGGACCAGGTCGACTTGAGTTCTGATCAACTCTTGTGGGACCTCGGCGCCATCGGCGACGGTGATGACTTTGAATCCCTGCGTGGTGAGGAGTTCTTCCAGTAGTTCGCGGTTTGCGGCTTGGTCGTCGGCGACTAAGATGGTGCCGGTGACCGGCTGATGCGACTTATACAGCATTGGACTTCTAATCCCTTCTACAGAGCTTCGCTAAGAGTGGCACAGGAGTTATGTAAGCTCTAATTACCGAAGTCATATCTTTCTATGCGTGTTCGGATTTCGTAACAGAATTGAAGTTAGTAACTGAAGAAAGTGAATTCCCCAACTAGCCAGTTGTTTGCCTGAAAGTGTGCGTCCGCGATTTATAGATACCGACATCCTGAGGTCCTACTTTGGTCTAATCGTCGCTGGCTCGACGACCTGTTTGCGTGGGCTGAGCTGGACCAGCTCCAGCCAGGAGCGCAACGACCTTTGTGACTTGAGGCGGGGGTACGCGGAAGGTAACCTGCAGCCAGACTAAGGAGTAAGCCCTGGATACCTCAGTTAAGGTTCCCGTTCCCAACACTGTTGTCGCCAAACCAACAATCCCAGCCGCAGCCTTGCTTTCGGCAATGCTACGAGCCTCAACTCGGGTGAGCGACCTAATTTTCTCGCCCGGCAGCCTGCCGCATATCGAAGTGAGCGGTCAGTTGGTACCGGTCAAAATCACGGGTTTGCCGCCTCTGGGCCCGGAAGACACGCGCCGTATCGCCGAGGAGCTCATTGGCGGCAACCAGCAGGCATTGACAGCGCTGCGAGAACAGGGGTCGTGCGACATTTCTTACAGTCTGCCGGGCGCATGCAGGTTTCGTGTCAATGTATTCGTGCAGCGAGGCAGCCATGCCATCGTCATGCGGGTCATCCCTAAAAGCATTCCCACTTTTGCGGAGCTGAAGTTGCCGGAACAACTGGCTGACATTGCCAATTTGAAGAATGGCATTGTGCTGATCACCGGTCCAACCGGCTCGGGAAAGTCTTCCACGATGGCTGCGGTCCTAGACAAAATCAACGAAACCAAGGCCTATCACATCATCACCATCGAAGATCCAGTGGAATTCATGCACCGGCACAAGCGATCGATCATTCACCAGCGGGAACTACACAGTGATACTCCCAGTTTCGCACTCGCGCTGAGAGCGGCGTTGCGTCAGGCGCCGAAAGTGATTCTGGTGGGTGAAATGCGCGATAAAGAGACCATCGAGATCGCACTCGAAGCGGCCGAAACGGGGCACCTTGTTCTCTCCACGCTTCATACCATCGACGCCTCGAAGACAGTAGAGCGCGTCGTGGGAGTATTCCCCATGGCAGAGCAGCATGTAATTCGTAACCGGCTGGCGAAGAGCTTCCGTTACATCATTTCGCAGCGCCTGCTGCCCGCAAAAGACGGGAAGAGCCGGGTCGCGGTATTGGAAATCCTAAAGGCAACAGTGCGTACCCGGGAATACCTGGAAAGAGGAGAACAAGACGGCAAGACATTGTTGGACGCAATGCGGGATGGCGACACTGAGGGCATGCAGCATTTCGATGGGAGCATCGAGGAATTGATCCGCGCCGGGACCATCGAACTGGATACTGGTCTAGCCTATGCCACGAATCCCGGTAATCTGAGGCTGCTGCTAACCGACATCGCCGGAGAACCACCACCTGAGGTAACAAAGCCTGCGCCACAGCAGAGTTCGGATCGCGAGCCCGAGCTGATCATTGAATAGAACCTACCCGCGACTGTTGGCTGCTCTTGTCTCGGTGCGATCCTAAGGCACGTATAACTGCGTATGTCTCAAGTCAAGCGTTTTCCAAAGAAGCTACGGTCACAATGTCCCGGCCGCGCGCTTTGGACTCATAGAGGCATTGGTCCGCAATTTTGAGCAAATCAAGGGATGTGGAACCATGCTCCGGAAACGCGGCTACCCCTGCCGAGAGTGTCAGCTGCCCGAGAGCCTGCTTCTTATACTGCAAGCGAAGGCTCTTCACTTCGGAGCGCAACGCGTTCGCACGGATAGCCGCGTTCTGTGAGGATGATTCAGGCAGAATAATGGCGAATTCCTCGCCGCCATAGCGGCAGCATATATCGGTAGCACGAAAGAAACTGCGAAACAGATCGGCAAGGGACTGAAGCACCATGTCTCCCGCCCCGTGCCCGAAGCTATCGTTGAACCTCTTGAAGTGATCGAGGTCGAGGAATAGAACAGCAATGGATTGCTTCTTGCGAACTGCCAATTGCAGTTCTCTGTCGAGCGATTCTTCGAGGAACCGCCGATTGAACAAGTGAGTCAGTGGATCACGAATCGCCTGTTCACGAAGGGTCTCGCGCAGCTGAAGGCTAGCCAGCGAAAGGGCAATCTGCGAGGCCGCGCTAGTGGCCAATCGCTGCTGAGAATCCTTAAAGTTCTCCCTGACAGAATCGGATTGGGGATACGCTCCACCCTGGAATTCAATATGCAAAACTCCAACCGTGTTCCCCTGCGCGACCATGGGCACACATAGATGTTCGATAGTCGAACTCTCGGTTAAGTGTTGGCAAGCGATGCCGGTTCCCGGATGCCCGCTCCAGTGAGGCTGGCCGCGGCGGAGCGACCAGCATGCCTCGGGCGGAAATGCCGGCGATAGTGCGTCTCTTTTGCCCCATCGAACTGCTGCCTCGACGAGGTCCCGCGACGACTTGAACAAATAGATCGCTCCAGGACCGTCGGGAAAAAGTCTCTGCGCTGAGTTAGCAACGACCGTGCAGGCTTCCTTCACAGTCTCACTACAGACCAGCAAAGCCCCCATTTCATTCAGCGAGGTCATCTGCTTTGTGCGGAGCTCCAACTCCTTCACCAGTCGGTCCAGCGACTCCGCATGTTGCCGCTGTGCCTCTCTCGCCCTGGTCTGCTGCGTAATATCCTCATAGATCAGGTACGCGCCTCGTACCTCATTGTTTAGCAGTAGTGGGACACCATGCAGGGCCAGGTCAAGAATTTTCCCGTCTTTGCGCCGTTGCCGCACTGTCCGGTGCAACGCATTCCCGGCAAAGATTTGTGGGATCAGTTGCGCGGAGTCCGTGGCCTCATCATCAGGCGCCATGCTCGCAATATCAATCGAGCCGAGTTCGTGCCGATCGTACTGGAAGAGTTTTTCGAAAGCGGAATTCGCCAGGTCAACCCCGCCATTCAGGTCGAGCACGGCGATCCCTAGCGGGCTGTTTTGTATCAGGGAATCCAAATAGGTGGTTTGTTCATTCAGATCGATTGCCAGGCGGTGTCGCTCGCTGACCTCGGATCCCACGATGAGTCCTACCGCTGACTGCACCAGCATGAGCAGGGCGACCTTGACGAACAGTGCTGGCGTTGGGGGAAACAAATGCATCGCGACTACGATTCCAAAATTTAGCGCCAGCAGGCCGGTAACAACCCGCCGGACTCCGTGCCGCATTGCAATCCAGATGATCGGAATGGAACATAGATAAAAATAACCGTAACGCCCGTCCTTGATTCCGAACATCACCCAGAGGACGGCGGCTATCGTCAACCCTTGACCACAGGCTTCTGCGACCGCACCAAGGGTGAACGTCGCTCCACGGGAACGGGCCTTAGTCAGGTTGGGCTGGAAGGGCGTGGCCGAGAGCCAATTGCGAACACCTGGCAATACATGGATAAGAAGAAATGGTGCGATACCCACCAAGCCAATCGCGTCTCCCAAGAACCACACGATTGTGGCCGCTCCGTATTCGCCCCAGGTGATGCTGTGATCCGCAATCAAACATGAGGCACCAATGATGGTAGCCGCTGCAGCAGCCGTCCCACTTACTAAAACGTAACGGACTACATCTCGCCGGTGACGCAACCCAAGATCGATTTGCAGAGGACCGCGCAGCACATATGCCGCTGCGCCATAACAAACAGCAAGTCCAACAGCATCGACCGTGTTGCTGAAGGACACGGCTGGCTGAGCATAAATAACCCTACTGGCAACAGCAACGGAGAAACAGGTGAGAAGCGCGTACCACGGACTGACGCCCAGCATAGTTGCCATCGCCAGACCAATGGCGGGATACCAGGCAACGAATCCAATACGAGAAAGGAAAATAACTTCGGGTCGGTTCAGTAAAAGGTATAGCAGCACGAACGAGAGGGAAACAAGCCCGTGGCGAATCATCGTGCGCGAATGCATGAACAGAAATCTCAGTGCCTGAGTGGCTCTTTTGTTAGTGAGGAGGATGATTCGGCGGACAACGACCTGATAGTCCCATCCCGATGTCCCGCGCGCTCAGACTACCTACAGGGGAACACGGCCAAAACGATCTTGCGGCACAATTCAGGTTTCTCACAATTACTTAAGTAATTCTGATTTCGTCGCGTATTCCAGATTCCTTCGCCAAAATCCGGACGCTCGGGACAAGGCATCGTGAGCGAATGTGAAGCGTACTGCCTAAACACGCCTGACACGACAGTTCGTTCAAACTTCGGTAACTTTCCCTTCATTTCTCCTCATCTAAACTTTCACTATCCCTGGAATTTCGAGTGTCGACGAGGGAATAGGCGGCCATTGCTGTGAGCAGAGAATCTTGGTCCGGGATCAGAACGAAGATTCCTGCACTTCAATTGCGCCAAGTCGAGGGGCGGGAATGGTGGCTTTGGGGCTCCGCCGTAGCCGTTACCCTGGTCCTGACATTCGGTATCCTTTCCTTAGCTCTCCCCGGTTTCCACCAGTCTGCCGACAGTACCTCTGCGCTGAATCTCAAAGAGTGGATTCGCGGACTGGCCGCTCTGGTCCTGTTATTCGACATCTACACCGTCTACCAACAGTGGCAGTTGCAGCGGATCCGCCGCCAATTGGCGGAGCGCGAAGAACTTTTTCAACTGATTACGGAAAATGCCGCGGACATGATCGCCGTGATAGACCGCAATGGACAGCGCCTCTATAACAGTCCCGCCTATCAGAGAATCCTCGGATATGGTCCGGAAGAACTGGCAGCAACTTCTTCCATGGATCAGATTCATCCTGACGATCGCGCGCGTGTAATGGAGGCCGCTGCCAAGGCAAGCAAGACGGGACGTGGAAAACGGCTCGAATACCGTATCCGACACAAGGATGGTTCCTGGCGCTTTCTGGAGTCCACCGCTAGCGCGATTCGCGGCCCAGAAGGTGGGACGAATGGTTTAGTCATTGTGAACCGCGATATCACCGAGAGGAAACGTGCCGAGGAAAAGTTGGCCCACCAGTCGTTCCATGACGGCTTAACCGACCTTCCTAACCGCGCTCTTTTTCTCGACCGCTTGCAACGGGCTGTCGTCCTTTCGCGCCGGCATTCGGATTTCAAGTTCGCGGTCTTGTTCATTGATATTGATGAGTTCAAAGTCTTCAACGACAGTCTGGGGCATGCCGCCGGTGACAGCCTCCTCAAACAGATCGCGCAGCGTCTGACCGCGAGCCTCCGCGACGTCGACACCATTTCACGTCCGCGTGTGGGTGGAGAGGAAACGCCCTTTGTGGGCGAAAGTACGTTGGCCCGCCCCGGAGGGGATGAGTTTACGGTGCTCATCGAGGAACTTCGTGACCCCAGCGACGCCATTCGTGTCGCTGAGCGCATTCAGCAGAGACTAGCCATTCCTTTTCAGTTCGATGGTCAAGAGATTGTGCTTTCCGTAAGTATTGGCATTGCCTTCAACAGCACCGGCACGGTAGAGGCGCAGGATGTCCTCCGAGACGCCGAGATTGCCATGTATCGCGCGAAGAGCACTGGCAAGGCCCGCTGTGAGGTGTTTGACCAGGCCATGCACGCTGGTGCCATCAAACGTTTGCAGCTCGAAACCGACTTGCGCAAAGCTCTCGAGTTGAACCAGTTCCGGGTCTACTACCAGCCCATCGTGTCCTTGCGCAACGGCCAGATCGTGGGCTTCGAGACGCTCAGTCGCTGGCAGCGTCCCGAAGGTTTGGTCATGCCGGGAGAATTCATCGCGGTGGCGGATGAGACCGGCATCATCTTACCGATCAACCGGCAACTCCTTTATGAAGCTTGCCGGCAACTCCGTTCCTGGCAGCAACTCTTTCCTTCTGATCCTCCCCTCGCCGTCAATGTAAATATCACACCCAAGCAGTTCGCCCAGCCCGATCTGGCGTCCCAGATTGGCAGGACCTTGCAGGAGACCCGACTGGATCCTAGCTCTGTCAACTTGGAAATCACCGAGACGATCGCGATGGCCGATGCCGACCGGTCTGCCGTAGTGCTGTCTGAGTTAAAAGCGCTCGGTGTTCGTCTGGACATCGACGACTTCGGTACCGGCTACTCCTCGCTCAGCCGGCTGCAGCATTTTCCGGTGGATAGGCTGAAGATCGACCGTTCTTTCATCTCGCGCATGGATACGGATGTCGAAACCCGCGAGATCGTCCGCATCATTATCATGCTCGCCCACGGACTTAGCCTGAAAGTCGTTGCGGAGGGTGTCGAAACCGAAGCGCAAGCGGACATGCTGAAGGATCTCAGCTGCGACCTGGCTCAGGGCTACCTATACTCCCGGCCCGTTCCCTGCGAGACAATCGAGCAACTCTTAAGTAACAATCGCGCCACAGAGGCTTCTGTCAAACGAGCGAAGGCCGCCAGTTCCACAGGTGCATAGAACCAGACCCCACGTTCGACTTGTTCCAATTTCGTAAATTTGTACGCCGAAGACTTGTCATCTCTTCAAGAGTTCTTAGCATGGAAACTTGGAGGTTGTACGCGTTGAATCCAAGCGAAGGGATCGCACTGGAGAAGTTTAAAAATGCCAGGCGTAGTACAAGGCTGTCACGGCAGATTCCGATTGTGATCACCAGCCTTGATCCTGAGCACAAGTTTTCTGGGAAATACGAGACGGTAGTCGTAAATGCGCATGGGTGTGGCATTATCCTCCCCATACGTCTAGCGGCCAACACGCCGGTGTCGGTGGAGTTGATCTCAAGTGGCCGGAGCAAGACGGCCAAAATTGTGCTCGTGCTCTCGGTCATTGAGGGTGCGTCATGGTTGCTGGGGCTTGAGTTCGACAGTCCGGCGGGCAACTTCTGGGAGATTGAAAATCCGCCGGAAGATTGGCGAGTCTAAATGGTGCTTCCAAAGCACGGAATCAGTCACGTGTTCCAGATTCGTAACACCGCGAAGCCTTTGCCAAGCACAATTAGTGGTCGGTGAGTTTGTACCCGATTGCGGTTACGGCCAACTGCTGAGTCTGGCGCAACTGCGCCGCCGGGAGGCCCACCAGACTTTTCTCGATGCTGGCGGGCCGAAACTCTTGGAGCTAACCTACACCCCAGCAGATGCGCCACTCACGCAGGGGACGGATCCGCTTACTGGGTGATATACAAGGGAGGCTTGTCAGCCTTCCGCCTCGAGTTCTTCCGCGATTGCAAGCATCTTACTGACGCTGTTCCAGTTGCGGGCGGTGCCTGTCGTCTTCAGGAGTTTCTCCACAGACGACCAAGGCAGCTTGGACCTGCCGACGCCGTCGGGGAAGTAGATGTAGAGTTCGCGGCCTTTCAGATGCAATTCTTCAGGATGGGACTTCAGGCTGAGGAGGGTGGCATAGGCCTCTGGGCCGGGTTCGCCGGCGAGGAACGTGACTAAAATTTTGCTGGGCTCCAGGTCGCGGCGGGTGGCGAAGGGGGTGGCGGCGATGGCCTTTCTGAGTTCGTCCGGGGTGCGCAGGATGACTTCGGGACGACAGCCGAACGCGCGCTCGATCGCGTTCTGGATTTTCTTCGCCAGCGCGGCGGAATTTTTCTCTTTTGATCGGAAGATGACGTTGCCGCTCTGCACGTAGGTGCGCGGGTCTTCGAATTTAAGGGATTCGTAGAGGGCGCACAGAGCGCCCATGTTGATCTTGTTGTGATTGCCAAGATTGACGCCGCGGAGCATGGAGATCAGTACGGGCATGACGGAGGCAGTATAGCTTCTGTAGGGGCGGGAGTGGCACATCGGCCTTCCCAAACCGCGAGGAGGGACGCTAGGGCCGATTGTGGTGCTGGGAGGGCCTACCGAGTTAGTGGAACCAAGAGAATCACTTTGACTTGGACGCTGTTGACCCGGAGAATCAGTGAAAGACCGGATCGCGTCCTTCGTCAAAGGCGCCGTTGTTTTGTCTGAATTGATTTTTCAGGCTGATCTTTCCAAGTTGTACCGCTCACGACTAAGGGCTTCGAGCCCAGGGAGAAGTGCTATGTCGGGACAAGTCGTTTTGTATTTCGAGGATCAGGCAGATGCATTGCGTTTCGCGCTGGCCGCTGGCTCGGTGATGGCAGGGGAAGGCGCCAAGTTCACCAGCGATCTGGTGCAGGAAACGGCGCGAGTCACGCGCATCCGACTGGACGCGGTGAATGCGGGCAATTCGAAGAAGGGGAATCCGGCCCGCGTGGCGTGAGTTCCGGGCTGATTTAGCGCTGTGCGGTGTGCCGGGCTGCACGCGGCCGGACAGCCGAGGGCGGCTGTCCCCACAACGAGTCACCCTTACCAGGAATCTAATCCACGGCAATCGCGAATCGTTCATCACGCCGTTCCGGCGTTGGTAAAAGCTTCCAATGCATCGGAGAGTGTGGGGAACATCAGGAAGATCTGTTCGACCCGCGTAATCTCGAAAACCTTCAGCACGCGTTTGTTTACGCCTGTGAGCGCCATGCGGCGACCGGCCTTAGCGCAGGAAGTGCAGGCGCTGACCAGCGATCCCAGCCCGGAAGAATCGAGATAAGGCACACCGCTGAAATCCAGAATCATAGTGGGAGCGTCTTCGCGCCGGACCGCGTTCAAGAAGGGAGAGACGTTTTCCATAGTCAACGGTCCGCGGAAGCTCAGCACTCCTCGGTCGAGACGCTCGATCTCCAGCGGTTCCGATGCCATAGGGCAGCGATTCTAGGCTAGATAGCAAGCCCAGTTCAAGTTCCCATGCACTCTGAGGTTTCTCTGGTTACGTTAGGACAGTGTCCCGCCTTTGTAATCTTTTTGTGTTTTCTCAGTGCGGGCGGTTGCAGTGCGGGCGCGCACGCTTACGATTGCTGTAACGGCATGTGGGGGGAAACGGATGATGAAAAGAATTGGAACTCCTTACCAGCAGTGTTGATGCCAGCCATCCCGGTGTTCACTCCGGCAGTTTTGCAAAACATCCTAAGGGTTCCCAGGCTCGAATTCTGCTGAGTTCGGTCTTCGGACCGTACGCGCAGGACGACGAGTTTGGCAGCCGCTCTATCAACCCGATGGAGCTTTATCACAATCAGGTGACGCGCGCCCAGGGCAGCTTCTCGCTCCGCATGTTTCATCGTTCCTGGGGCATCATGATGATCCAGGCGAATATTTCTGCGCCGTGCGCAGTGCTCGACTTCCCCACGCGCGACGACTTCGCGCGCCAGCTGAAAAACAATCAATATGACGTTGTGGGCATCACGGGAATTATCGTCAATGTCGCCAAGGTGCGCGAGATGTGCCGCATGACGCGCAAACTGTCGCCGCAGTCGGTAATTGTCGTGGGCGGGCACGTGGCCGCCATCCCGGGGATTGAAAAGATGATCGATGCCGATCACATTGTGAAGGGCGAAGGCGTTTCCTGGATGCGACGCTACCTGGGAGAAGACGAGAGCGCGCCGATCCGCCATCCGGCAATCGTCTCCGGCATGCGTACGCGCATCATGGGCATCCGGCTGCCCGAACGCAAGGGCGCGACGGCGGCGACGATTATTCCTTCGGTCGGCTGCCCCATGGGATGCAATTTCTGTACGACCTCGGCATTTTTCGGAGGCAAGGGAAAGTTCATCAACTTTTTTGAAACGGGCGACGAATTATTTGAAGTCATGAGCCGGATGGAAGATGAGTTGAAAGTGAACTCGTTCTTCGTGATGGACGAAAATTTCCTGCTGCATCGCGAGCGGGCCATGCGCCTGCTGGAACTCATGAAGGCGGGGAACAAAAGCTGGGCGCTGTCGGTGTTCGCATCCGCGAATGCGATTCGCAAGTACACGATGCAGGAATTGGTGGAGTTGGGCGTGTCGTGGCTGTGGATGGGCCTGGAATCTCCGCGGGCGGGGTATAGCAAGCTACAGGGAGCGGACACGCGGCAACTCACGCGCGAATTGCGCGAGCATGGGATTCGCGTGCAGGGATCGACGATCATCGGGCTGGAGCACCATACGCCGGATAACATCATGGCGGAAATCGAGCACGCGGTGTCGCACGATACCGACTTTCACCAGTTCATGCTTTACACGCCGGTGCCGGGAACTCCGCTGTATCAACAGATGAAGGAAGAGGGCCGCCTGTTGGATGATGTGGACTATGCCGACGTGCACGGGCAGTTCAAATTCAATTTCAAGCATGCGGCAATTTCGCGGGAGGATTCGAAGCGCTTTCTCGATTGGGCCTTCTGGCGCGACTTCCAGCTTAACGGGCCGAGCCTGTACCGCATTTCGCGAACCTTGCTGGCAGGATGGAAGCGCTACAAAGACTCGCCCGACGCACGCGTGCGAACGCGGTTTGCCCGCGAGATGGGGCGCCTGAGCGGTGTCTACAGCTCGGCGTTGTGGGCGATGGAACGGCAGTTCCGGAAAGTGGATCGCGATGTGAGCGAACGGATTCGGTCGCTGCGTCAGGAGTTCCGGCAAGAATCGGGATTCATGGGGCGGATGCTCCCAGCATTGCTCGGCCCGGTGCTGCTGTGGACGACGCGGCGCGAGGAGCGACGGCTGGCGCGGGGAAAGACGTACGAGCCACCGACGATTCTGGAGCGGAGTAATTGGGTGGAGGCGTAAGGGTCCGATCGCCGAAGGCCTCGCAGCCTATCCCGTGCGGCGAGCCGACAGCAGGTTCAGAATCTCGCGCAGGCCCTGGCGGATGTTCTGAATCTCTGGCGACGAGTGGGTCGGGAAGGGGATCGCGGACTGCGTCTTGTCTGATTTGGTTTCGGCGCGCAGTTGCTGGCGCGCGCCGGAAATCGTGAACCCCTGCTCGTAAAGAAGTTGTTTGATGTGCAGCACGCTTTCGACGTCGCGCTTGCGGTACATGCGCTGTCCCGTGCTGCTCTTGACCGGCTTCAGTTGCGGAAACTCGGACTCCCAGAAGCGCAGGACGTAGGCGGGTAGGTGGCACAGCGTGGCCACTTCGCCGATGCGGAAATAGAGCTTGTCGGGGATGAGGATCTCATCCGCTTTGTGCTTCGCCGTGCTTTTTTTGCGTGCTGCCATTTTTGGATTATGCAGCAAAAGCCGCGTCGTCTGCCTATTGTGACACATGGTGCAGCGAGGCATCGAAGAATTTCGCGCCCGCCAGGCAAGTCTACTGCGGTTTTCGCCGACGGCGTTCGCAAGGAATTCTCCCTCTGTCCGCGGACAAAAGGAAAAGCCCCTTAAGAGGTGCTTCTCTTAAGAGGCCAGTGAAATTCGTGGCGGTTGCGAGGTATCGTCTCGCCGACGGTTAGTGTTTCTTCTTTTTTGCCTTCTTCTTCGTTGCCATGAAGGTTCCTCCGTGAACGATTTTCCCTTGCAAAGGTTCTCGACTACGGGCCCTTATACTTGAAAGCCCAACCCTACTTGTAGTAGGGGAGGGTCCTATATCCCAAGATATTGCGGCAGTATGAACAAAGTGTCAACAGAATTCTTGCAATTTTGCGCGGATTTCTTCGTGCGCTGTTGTCGATCGCTAGTCGCTCGCAAAACAATCAAGCCTCTGCAACCCGCTCAGGTTCGGTAACGACAGGCGACAACCGACCAACGACTGGTAGTACACTGCGCCTCATGCGGCGCGATCCTATCGAACTGGAGATTTTCAAGAATCTGTATCACTCCATCGCGGAGGAGATGGGGGCGGCGCTGCGGCGTACGGCATTCTCTCCGAATATCAAGGAGCGTCGCGATTACTCGTGCGCGGTTTTTGACGGCGCGGGTGAGGTGATTGCCATGGGCGATCACATGCCGGTGCATCTTGGGTCCATGCCGATGTCGGTGCGGGCCGCGATTGATGCGGGGGCAATGGAACCGGGGGATGTGGTGATGCTGAACGATCCGTTTCGCGGCGGTACGCATCTGCCGGACATCACGCTGGTCGCGCCGGTGTATGTGAACGGTTGGGGACGCGACCGCACTGGCAAGCTTCGCGGGCGGGGCCGCTCGCGCCACATGGGTCCGACTTTTTATGTAGCTTCGCGAGCGCATCATGCGGATGTGGGCGGGGCTTATCCCGGCTCGATGGGGCTGTGCCGCGAAATCTATCAGGAGGGCGTACGCATTCCTCCGGTGAAACTCATGCGGCGGGGCGCGATGGATGCGGATGTACTGGCGATGCTGCTGAACAACGTGCGCACGCCGGAGGAACGCGAAGGCGACTTGGGCGCGCAGATCGCAGCCTGCCATACAGGTGCTGAGCGCCTGCGCGAGGTGTGTTCGCGCTATGGCATCGAGCGTGCGCGGCGCGCGGCTGACGATCTGCTGGATTACTCCGAGGAACTAATGCGCGCATTTTTGCAGCGTGTGCCGGTAGGAGAGTATCGGGCGGAGGATTTTCTGGATGGAGATGGAATCGGCGATCCGGCGATCAAGATTGCCGTCGCGATTACAGTTCGCCATTCAGACAAGAGGCGACGGCGGGATGCCCCTTCGGCAAGCTCGGGGCAGGCTGACGTGACAGGCGGCGGGGACGCTGGCGCTACTCGCGGGCGGGGGCCCATTCGACTTGCGCTCGGGGCAGGTCCGCGCCACATGGTCACCGTCGATTTCACGGGGAGCGATCCGCAGGTTCAAGGAAGCGTGAATGCGGTGGCGGCGATTACCTATTCGGCATGCTTCTATGTGTTTCGCTGCCTGCTGGCAGACGATGTTCCGGCTGCGGCGGGGCTGATGCGGCCGATCCAAGTCATCGCGCCCGCGGGGACGATCGTGAACGCGCGGCCCCCCGCGGCGGTTGCCGGAGGGAACGTGGAAACGTCGCAGCGCATCGTCGACGTGCTGCTGCGGGCGCTGGCGCAGGCCATTCCCGATCGCATCCCGGCGGCGGCTTCGGGGACGATGAACAACCTGACCATCGGCGGCATGGATCCGCGCACGGGCGAGCCGTTTGCTTACTACGAAACGATCGCGGGCGGGATGGGTGCTGGGCCCGGCAAACCCGGTGTTTCCGGCGTGCACACGCACATGACGAATTCGCTGAATACTCCGGCGGAGGCGCTGGAGTATGCGTATCCGCTGCGGGTACGGCGGTATTCGCTGCGGCCGGGCAGCGGCGGCGAAGGGAAGTTTCGCGGCGGCGACGGCATTGTTCGGGAGATTGAAGTGCTCACCGACTGCGAAGTGACCCTATTGGCCGATCGCCGCTCGCGCGGACCTTGGGGACTGTCGAGAGGTGCGGATGGCGCGCCGGGGAAGACTTTCATTACTCGCCACGACGGCTCGATCGAACCGATGCCTGGGAAATTCAGCACTCGTCTGCGCAAGGGCGAACGGATTACGATTGAGACTCCCGGCGGCGGGGGCTGGGGTCAGGCGTGAAGATTTGGAGGAGGCGGAAATGATGGCAATCGATCTCGCGACCCATTATGTCGAGGAAGCGCGCCGCCAGATGAGAGGTTATAAGCGCATGGGCGAAGGTGCGATGGCACAGCTTCACGATGACGACTTTTTTCTGACGCTCGATACAGAGTCGAATTCGGTTGCCATTTTGGTTAAGCATCTAGCGGGCAACATGCGGTCACGTTTCACCGACTTCCTCACCAGCGACGGCGAAAAGCAGGACCGCTTTCGCGATCGCGAGTTTGAGGTACATGGAGCGATTACGCGGGCCGACGTAATGCGCTGGTGGGACGAAGGCTGGGCTTGCGTCCTGGGCGCGATTGACGGGCTCAAGCCTGAGGATGTGACGCGCACGGTGACCATTCGGGGCGAGCCTCACACGGTGTTGCAAGCTATTAACCGACAGATTGCGCACTATGCGGCGCATATTGGACAGATCGTATTTCTGGCCAAGCATCTGCGGTCGAGCGAGTGGGAGACGTTGACCATTCCGCGGGGGAAGTCGGAGGAGTTTAAGAAGGTGGCGCCGAGGTCGGACAAAGGCCTGCCGCGTGAGAAGTGAACTTGTTGAGTGAAGCTGATCTCCAGGTTTCCGGCCTTTGCGCTGGTAGGACAGCCGAGTCGGCTGTCCCTACATGATCCGCTCTGCTGCCGGCCCACTTCGCGACAAATCAATGTTTCTCGGTGCTTCCCTTCTTGGAATCCGGCGTTGCGGCTCGGGGCCACACCGGAGCCACCAGTTCAGTGCGCCAGATGGGGCCTCCCAGGAAAGCGATGTTTTCCGATTTGACGAAGGTAGGGGACTCGCCGCCTAAAATCCAGATGTGCGCATCGGGGGGCTGCTTTCCCATCAACGGCGCCACGAGTCCGGCGAGGCCTCCGATTTCAACTTTAATTTCGTAATGCTGGGCTTCGCGGCTCGCTCCCGCAAGAGAGAACGGATCTTTGCCTGGACTGCTAACCGCCAGTTTCACGAGGCGAGGCTTGGGCGTGGCCACTATCATCGATAGTTCGATCGGTGGCGAGTCGGGCGGGAGATTCTTCAGCAATATAAGCACTATCCCGTTAGCCAGGTCCGGTGGCAGCTTAAGACGCTGACTCTCTGTCTTCTCTTTGCCGTCGTCATCCGTGTAGTTGACTGTAACCTGCCCGGTGGAGGACGCGATCGTGACTTCCGTTTCGTGCTGGAATGCCGGACCCTTCTGCACGAGATGATAGCTGAGGAGCCGGAAGTAACTGCGCTGAGAAAAAACGGCAGTTTCCTCTTGTCGCGAACCATCCTTGAAGCGGAATATCAGGCGGCTCGTGATCCGATTGCCATGCAGGACTTGAGTGAGATCGCCTTCCGCAAGGGCAGTGCCGTCGAGCGTGCTGAGCACGAGAAAGCCATGGGTCAACCCCTCCTTATAACGCACCGCCACCGGAGACGCCGACACCGACGTGCCGGAAAGGATACAGGCGTAGATCATAAGAATCGCAAAAGAACGAACGCACACAGATTCTAACCTCCAGCGTAAAGAGCCCGGTCCTTCGATGCTGTTGTCAGGTCTACGGTTTGCGACCTTGCGCCGGCTGGGAAGATATCGATGCGGCCAGCGGAGGCGAACCGCCGCGCGGTGCTAGAATCATATGTTTTGTGCTTTATTGAATTTTCGGTTCGATACGGTATTCCTAGGTGGCAATCATGGCTACAACAATGCTGGCGGTGGTGAAGCCAGAAGCGGCGCCGGGAGCAGAGATTCGCGAGGTAAAGATTCCGGGCTTCGGACGCACGGACGTACTGGTGAAAGTGAAAGTCGCGTCAATTTGCGGCACCGACCTGCACATTTACAACTGGGACCGCTGGGCGCAGAACCGCATTCATCCCCCGCTGATTCCTGGGCATGAGTTCTGCGGGGAAGTAGCCGCGTTCGGCGATGAGGTCACCAGCGTCAAGGAGGGCGACTTCGTCTCGGCCGAGATGCATGTGGCGTGCGGCAAGTGCCTGCAATGCCGCACCGGCGAAGCTCACATCTGCCAGAAGGTGAAGATCATTGGCGTGGACACCGACGGCGCCTTCGCCGAATACGTCGTGATTCCGGAGTCGAATATCTGGAAACTCGATCCTGCGATTCCGCAGGAGTACGCATCGATTCTCGATCCTCTGGGGAATGCGGTGCACACGGTGCTGGCGGGAGAAATCGCGGCCAAGAGCGTGGCCATCACGGGCTGCGGGCCGATTGGACTATTTTCGATTGCCGTGGCCCAGGCAGTGGGCGCGACGTCGGTGTTCGCGATTGAAGTCAACGAACACCGCGCCCGGATCGCGCGCGAGATGAAGGCCGACTACGTGCTAAATCCCGCGAAAGAAGATGTGAAGGCAATCGTGATGGAGAAGACCGGCGGGCTGGGCGTGGATGTGGTGCTGGAAATGGCGGGGCATCCGGATTCGATTCGAACCGCGTTCGATATCGTACGGCGCGGCGGGAGAATCTCCTTGCTCGGGCTGACCTCGAAGCCGATCTCCCTGAATTTTTCCGAAGACATTATTTTCAAGGGCATTACGTTGCAGGGGATCAACGGACGCCGCATGTACCAGACCTGGTATCAGATGACGGCGCTGCTCAAGGGCGGCAAACTCAATCTGCATCCGGTGATCACGGATCGCATCCCGATGAAAGATTTCTCCAAGGCCATGGAGCGGCTGAAAACGGGAGAGGCGAGCAAGATTCTGGTGTATCCGAACGGCGTGCGGTAGTGTAGCGCGGGCGCCCTCGCCCGCGACTTTCTCAGCCAAGATGCACCGGGGGCATCGGGAGTGCAGACGAAAGTGAATTATGAGTCTCGACGCATTCGTACGTTGCACCTGCATTCGGGATGGGCGGGCTAAGCCGCATCCGTTTCCTGAAAGGTTTATGTGGGACGAGGCGGGATCGCCTTCGCTGATCGGGGATCCTTCCGAAGAAGAGTGGGAAGCGCACGACCTATGGGTTCAGGAGTCGTGTGAGCACGAGGGTTATCTGGTCTCTGAGAGCCTGGGCAACATTATGCGGGCGCAGCATCTGCGCGAGTTTCTGCGGGGCTTGCAGGGGGAGCCCGGGCCTAAGTTTCCCATTCTGCTCAGGAAAGTTGTTTTTGACGGCACCCACACCGGCGACTGGATCCCCGTCAAAGAGTCGCCGGCCTTGTTGCGGGAAGTGGATCTCGTGCTCGGTTCGAGCGACATTCTTACTCAAGTTGAAAAGGAATTCTTTGGGAGCATGAAGCGCCTGTGCGAGGCGAGCATCGCAACCGGCAATCCGATAATGTTTTGACTCAGAACTTTGCCGCGGATTCACGCGGACGAGGCATCCATGACTACTGTGAGTCGCACCAATCCGCTTTCGTATCTCACCGACCAGCTCAACGAACTCAAGGCCAAAGGCACGCACTTCAAGCTGCGCGTGCTCGAGGACGAGCAGGCACCCGTCTGCACTTTCGACGGCAAGAAGGTCATCAATCTGGCGTCGAACAATTATCTGGGGTTAACGACGCACCCAAAGCTGCGCGAGGCGGCGCTGGAGGCGACGCGCAAATACGGCGTGGGATCGGGAGCAGTGCGAACCATTGCCGGGACGATGAAGATCCACATGGAACTTGAGGAGAAGATCGCGCGCTTCAAGAACGTCGAGGCGTGCGTGGTCTTCCAGTCGGGCTTTGCGGCCAATGCAGGCACGGTGTCGGCCGTGCTGGGTAAGGATGATTTCATCATCTCCGATGCGCTGAACCATGCGTCGATCATCGACGGCGCGCGGCTCTCGAAGGCGAAGATCCTGGTCTTCCGCCACAAGGACATGGCGCACGCGGAAGAGCAGTTAGCCAGCATTAAGGGCGAGCCGGGCAAGAAGCTGCTGATCACCGACGGCGTGTTCTCGATGGACGGCGACATTGGTCCGCTGCCCGCCCTGTGCGACCTGGCGGAGAAATATGGCGCCATCATGATGGTCGATGATGCGCATGCTTCCGGCGTGCTGGGGCGCAACGGACGCGGCACGATCGATCACTTCGGCATGCACGGTCGCGTGGACATTCAGGTGGGGACGCTGTCCAAGGCGATTGGAGCGCTGGGGGGGTATGTGTGTGGTACGCGCGATCTGATTGATTTTCTCTATCACCGGGCGCGGCCGTTCCTGTTCTCGACGTCGCATCCGCCGTCGGTGGCGGCCACGTGCATCGCGGCCTTCGACGTACTGGAAAACGAGCCGGAGCGCATGGAAAAACTCTGGGAGAACACGCGCTTCTGGAAGAAAGAACTCGGCCTACTGGGCTTTGATATCGGCGGACGAGCGACTCCGGCCAGCGAGACTCCGATCACGCCGATTATCATCGGCGACAGCAAGCTCACCATGGACTTCTCGCGCGAATTGTTCAAAGAAGGTGTGCTCGGGACGGGCATCGCGTTCCCGACGGTCCCGGAGGGCAAGGCGCGTATCCGCACCATCATGACGGCGACGCACACGCAAGAAGAGTTGGAGCAGGCGCTGGCGGTGCTGAAGAAAGTCGGTAAGCACATGGGCATTTTGGGGAACTGACGAACTACGAAGCCGAGCTTCACTCGGCCTGGCCGGGTCAAAGACTCGGCCCCACACGGGGCTTTTTCACTCCGGCACAACTTCAATCGCTGACACGGTCGCATATCGCGTGACCGGCACGAACTCCAGAAGCAGCTTGCCCTGCGCGTCGGGCTCAAGCCCCTTGATTCTTCTGATCAATGGATGGTTCTCTCCCGCTTGCTCAAGAATGTTCAGATTGGCCAAGATTGTCTTGCCATTGCAAAAGACGTTGAAAACGCGGTCCTCGGAATTTCGCGACACCGCCTGGCGATCCGGGCTCTCTGCAGCCGCGTGGTGCTCGATGAAGTGGAGCGTTACCGTATACCTGCCCGGCGCAACGGGAATCGCGTAGGAGAAGTGACCCCAGCGTTCGGTCTCGTAGAATTCGGGATCATCCGTGCCGGTTGCAGGCTCTTGGCTGCTGCTGAGCTGTCCGCCCTTGAAATAAACATCGGGACTCCACCAGTGGCTATCATTGGAATAATAGGGAACGTCGCGGGCGACGATGCGTACCGGACGGATCCGCCCCTGGATTCCGGGCAGGATCTCGATTGCCGACAGCATGGCGCTGCCGCCCTTGGCCGACGAAAAACTAAGATGCAACTGGCCGTCGGCGGCCGGAGAGATATTGGAGAAGACCTTCACTTCGGCGGTGCGGTCACCGCCGGAGTCCTCGAGCACATCGAAGTCATGGAGCAGCGGCCGCCCATTGACAAGAACCGTGATGATGCGGCTGCCCTCACCGCCGCCCCCCGCGTTTTCCGGGCCGTAAAAGGTTTCGGCGAAGTGCAGATGCAGCTCATACGTTCCCGGCTTCAGAGGAATGTTGTAAGTGAAGTCGCCCTGACGACTGCTGCGGTAAATGATCGGGTCCTGAGTGCGCCAAATATGCTGGATTGAGCTGGCGACCGCGGCGCCTCCGGAAGAATAGGAGTCGGGGCCCCAAAGCTTGCCCGCATGATCGACATACTTGCGGCTGGCGCCAGCCAGAATGCGAACCTCTTCACCTACGGGGAGACCAACTATAGGTTCGATGGTGGTTTGCGGAGAATACGAAGAGCGAATGATCGGCTGAGCTTTTGATCGGTCGTGTACCAGAAACGCCGCCACGACCAACATCACAAGAACCAGAATACCGCCAAACGCCCAGATCTGTTGCCGGCTGGGACGCCAAGTCGTTTCTCGCTGGCCATCCGGGGCTCGTGCCTGCGCCGTCATGGGCAGGTTTGACGTGGAAGCTGCGCCCAGATCAGCCATCGTTCTGAATACTGGAATGTACTGGCCTAACGGGATGGTGATCTGGATGGGATGAGCAGCACCCTCCGATGCATAATATTCGCTGAGGCGCTTGCGCAGGCGGTTGGCCTGGACGCGGACGATGGAATCGGTATCCTGGTCGAAGGAATCGCGTCGATTGAAAACTTCGAGCCCGACGGAATATTCCTTGATCTGGTCGCTCTCACCGGCAAACGTCTTCTCGCATAGATAGGAAAGGAGATGAGTGAGAGTCGGAGATCGAGCAAAAAGATGAGACTGCAGCACCGTCTGCAATTCGGCGCGTTCTGCCTGCCAACCGATTGATTCTTCCGTGATCGAAGGCACCAGATACCTCCCTAAGAATACGGGCCTTCTGCTTCTTTTATACACCTTCCAGGCACCATTCGGTCCGCTTCCAAACGGTTACTTAAGCGCCTGTAACGGCTGCGTAACCCCAATTCAAGACTCGACGGTTGGTACACTCCGAGTGCTCCAAGTTGTTGGCTCTATTGGAGGTTGTATTTCCTGCGCTGTAACCCCGCGGGCATAGCCCCTGAGTAGCAGGTATAGCGTTGTGAGTCGCAAGAATCGGCGCGATAACTGGGGCGTACGCGGAGGCCAGATCGCCGGAGCAGGGGCAGCAGCCCAGACCGGAACAGAGGCAACTCCGGAAAGGGAGGCTGGTTATGCGAAACGTCACAGCGAGAATCGTATTGGTGGCGATGCTGATGGTGCTGTTCCAATACAGCGTCGGCGCGCCGGTTCCACAGCAGGACCAGGACAGGGTCAACATGCAGTCCATGACTGTGGCCCAACTGGAAAATGCCGCGGATCTCGCGAGAGCCCGCAAGGACTACCCGCTGGCGATTCAGTATTTTCAAACAGCATTGAAAAAGGACCGCAAGAATTCGGCGCTCTACAACAAAATGGGGCTGGCCCAACTGAAGAATAATGACTTGCGCGCTGCCCGGCTGAGCTTCGAAAGCGCGGTTAAGTTGAACTCCAAATTCGCGGATGCGGTCAACAACATTGGCGCCGTGGATTATATGAACAAGAACTATGGTGCCGCCGCAAAGCACTTCAAGAAGGCGGTTGCTCTGGATGAAACTCGCGCCTCATTTCACGTGAACCTGGGTGCTGCCTGGTTTAGTCAGAAGAAGTTGGACCGCGCCCTGGCGGAATACTCCCGGGCCATGGAGTTGGATCCGGACGCACTGAGGCAAGAGTCCAGAGCGGGCGTTGTTGCCCAGATCTCGAGCCCGGAAGAACGCGCCCGGTATTCGTACATGCTGGCGAAGATCTATGCCAAGCGCGGCGACGTGGACGGGTGCCTGCAGTGCCTGAGGAAGGCCAAGGAAGAGGGTTATCGTGATCTGGCGAATGTCTATAAGGACGAAGACTTCAGCCGGATGCGGGACGACCCAAAACTGCATGAAGTTGTGGCGCCGCCAACGGCGAAGTGACTCATCGGTGTGTCCTGCGGACTTCTCCTCTGCGCGAGCGGAGGAGAGGACCGCTGGGGATACGCCCTCTTTGTCGGATCGAGAACAGAGGGCATTCCAGCGCGAAGTTACCGAGTATTAAAGACTGCCCTGGCCACCTCTTCCGCAGATGCGGATTCCGGGTGCTCGGCCTTCCACCGCATAGCTGCGGTGATGCGGGTGCGGCCGCTGGGATGATCGTAGAAGAGGAACTCCTCGACCGGACCGGGATCGAGCTTACGATATTCTCCCAGCATCAGATCTATATTCGCCTCGCCATCGGGTTGCCGAGCTGCATTCAGGCCGTACATGTCGGCTTCGAACTCCATGGTGCGGCTGATCGTGCTGGTCACCGGCGTCATGAGAAAGAAGTAGACGGAGAAGACCATCACCGCCAGCGGCAGGATGGCGACATCCGTGATCCCGCGGATATCCCATTTCGCTCCCCAGCGTGCCAGAGCGCTTGTGACGCCCCGGTTCAGAAAGGCGAAACCGATCACGATCACGACTCCGAACATCACCAGTCCCTTGTAGGCATGGTTGAGAACATAATGACCCATCTCGTGTCCCATGGTGGTTTCAATCTCGGGCAGAGTGCAGCGCTTCAGGAGATTGTCGTTCAGCGAAATTCGCAGCGTGCTGGCGAAACCGCTGACATTAGCGCTCACGCGATTCGATTGCCGGGACGCGTCGAATTCGTAGACGTCGGTGGCGGGAATCCCGTTGGCGCGCGCCATGCTGAGGATGGGATCCTTAATTTGCGGATCCTCTAATTTCTTGTATTGGTTGAAGAGCGGGGAAACGTAAACCGGAGCGATCAGGCTCACGAATGCGAGAAACACGATCATCAGAGTCGCGCCCCACACCCACCAGCTGCTTCCCAGCCGTCGCACTAGCCAGAACAGCGGTACAAAGAGGATCGCTCCCAGAACCACGCCGACAGCCAGCCCCACGAGCTGGTCGCGCATCCAGGGACCGAATGTCTGATTCAGGAGCCCATACTTATGCTCGCGGAAATAGCCTTCGTATACGGTGAGTGGGAAGGTGAGCGCGGAGGCGACAATCACGAACTGAATCCAATAGAGCGCCGTCTGGAGCGGTCGGAAGCGGGTGATGCGCTCGGCCAGATCGCGCATCCGCGCTGACCATCGGAAATGCAGCAGCAGCCACATCACGAAGATGGTCGATAAGAAATCCCACAAGATGAGCCAATAGCCGCCTTCAAAATAGGCATCGGAGCGCGCACGCTGCGCTGGCGGCATCTTGGCTAGATATGCATTGACCGCCGCGTTGATATCGAACGGCTGCGCCACGGGGACGTTTGCTGAAAGGGACGCAGACGAGTTGCCCGTCTGCCCGGCACAAGGACGGTCACGAACAGAACAATTGGAAGAACGAATCGGGCTGCGTGAAGCATTATGCCCTCCCATGATTCCGTGAGGAGTATCGCTGCGACCGACGACGTGCGACCGACGACGTATGTCTTATTCCATCTGGTAGGCGATCTTGCCGCCAATGATCGTTGCTACTACCTTGCCTGTGAACTGCCAGCCGTCGAAGGGAGTGTTGCGCGAGAGCGAACGCGAATTCGCGGCTTCGAAAGTCCAGCGCTTTTTAGGATCGAAGATGGTCACATCGGCGAAGTTGCCGCGCGCTAGTGATCCGCGGCCTCGGAGATCGAAGACTCGAGCTGGGCCTGCGGTGAAGAGTTCGACGATGCGCGTCAGAGGAATTTTGTGCTCACGATGAAGCTTTGTGACCGCCAACGCCAAAGCAGTTTCCAGGCCGGTAATGCCGAAGGAAGCGCGCTCGAATTCGACTTGCTTTTCGTGGGCGGCGTGCGGGGCATGGTCGGTGGCGATGGCATCGACGGTGCCGTCGGCGAGAGCGACGACAATGGCCTCGCGGTCGGTCGCCGACCGTAGCGGCGGGTTCATCTTGAAGTTGGTGTCGTACTCGCCGACGTTCTCGTCAATCAGGGTGAAGTGGTGGGGCGTCACTTCGCAGGTGACGCGGGCCTTGGCGCGCTTGCCGCGGCGCACGGACTTCAACGCGTCGGCAGTGGAGAGATGCGCCACGTGCAGCCGCGATTCGCGAATCTGCTGCGCGAGCGTGACATCGCGATCCACAATGCCGGCTTCGGCGGCGGCGGGCATGGCGCGCAGGCCCAGGCGGAAGCTCGTGGGGCCAGCGTGCATGGAGCAGTTTTCGGTGAGTCGCGTATCTTCCGCGTGCTGCACCACCGGAAGATTCAGTTCCGCGCCGAGGCGGAGAGCCATGCGCATGATGTCATCGTCGAGGATAGGCTTCCCGTCGTCGGTGACGGCAACGGCTCCCGCGCGCTGCAGGGCGCTGAAGTCGGTGAGGGTTCCTCCGCGGCTGCCGCGTGTGGCGGCGGCGATGGGAAAGACATTGACCACGGCGGCGCGCTCCGGATTGCGCAGCCAGCTAACCCACTCCGCCGTGTCGACCACGGGCACGGTGTTGGGCATGGTGCAGACCGACGTGAACCCGCCGGCAGTAGCTGCGGCGGTACCCGTGGCAATGGTCTCTTTGTAGCTCTGACCGGGCTCGCGCAGGTGGACATGCAAATCGATGAAGCCGGGTGCGACGATGAGCCCGCGCGCGTCGCACTTTTCATCGGCGCCGCCGCGGATTTTATTGGGCAGAGCGACCTCCGCAACGCGGCCATCGCGCAGCAGAATATCCAGGGGCGCGTTGATCTTCGCCGCGGGATCGATCAGGTGGCCGCCCTTAATCAGCAGGCTCGGGCTCTCGCGTTTTTGGCTCTTAGCAGTCAGCATTCAGCACTCGGCATTCTGCGTATCGTTTTTAATCCGAGGAGGCAACGCAAATCCGTGTCGATCCGTGCAAATCCGCGGCTCATCTTGCCTTCCCTAACGCCCTCGCCAGGATTGCCATGCGCGTGGGGACGCCGTTGTGGACTTCGTCGACGATCACGGACTGCGGGCCATCAGCAATCTCAGCGGTCAACTCGAGACCGCGGATGATGGGGCCGGGATGCATCACGATCGCGTCGCGTTTGGCCAGCTTCAGGCGCGCCGTCGTCATCTGGTAGCGCGCAATATAATCCTGCAGGCGAATCTTCTGGCCGGCGAGGCGCTCTTTTTGCACCCGCAGCAGCATGATCACGTCGGTGCCGCGCAGTGCGTCTTCGAGGTGGCGTGTGACGCGAAGACCGGGCGCAAGCGTGGCCGCAACATCGGGCACGAACTCGGGCGGGCCGCAGAGCGTCAGCTTCACTCCAAACTTGGTAAGCAAGTGGCAGGCACTGCGGGCGACGCGGCTGTGAACGATGTCGCCGATGATGGTGGCCTGTAGACCCTTGAATGATTTCTTGTGTTTCAGGATAGTGAAGGCATCGAGCAGCGCCTGCGAGGGATGCTCGTGCATACCGTCTCCCGCATTGATGACGGGGATGTCGAGATGCTGCGCCATTAGGTGCGGCGCGCCTGCCGACGGATGACGCATGACGATGCAGTCCGCGCCTACGGCGCGCAGGGTGTATCCGGTATCGAGTACGGACTCCCCTTTTTCGATGCTGGATCCGGAGGATTGCACCAGCGTGGTCATGGCGCCCAGCGACTTCGCGGCGAACTCGAACGAAGAACGGGTACGAGTCGACGCTTCGTAAAACAGAAGTACGATCCGCTTGCCGCGCAGCAGCGGGCGGGCTTTCAGCGGATTCATGCGGCGGGCCAGCTTGAGCAGGCCCAGGATTTCCTTCGCGTCGAGGTGTTCGATCCCGAGCAGCGAACCGCGTGCGGGAATATTCATCTGAAAAAGTGCAAACGCTGCATCATACGCGGCAGGCGCGGCCGCTGCAAGGGTGACCGGGCTTTCTTGCTAAAGAGCGCCGACAGAATTAGACAACCGCGCGCAGCGCAACTCGAATGCGAAGGCAGGATCCCCTCGCGATAGCCGGCAAAATGCCGGCGCCACAGGACTACGATCTATCGCGACGACCGAGGATGGCTCCGCCTAGTGCGCCGCCGAGACCTCCGAGGACGATCGAAGCGAGAAAGGCGAAGAACAGACCAGTCAACATCAGCACCTCAAGTCCACCCTGGGTTTTCAGGCGCTCGAATACGGCCAGCACCTGTGGGTCGCTGGTTTGAGAGGCGGCTTGCTGGATTCTGACAATGAGTTCGTGGCGAAGTTCCGGCCCTTTGTGCAGAAAAATTACGATCAGCGCTTCGAGGACGGACGACATCGCGAACCAGAGCAATCCGCCAAGTGCGCCAAGCCCTGCTCCGGCCACAGCTTTGATCACGATCTCCCGCCTCCGCTGGCGATAAAAGACAACGGCGAGGAATCCGACGCTGAACATGGCCACGAAGGGATTCAGCCCCAGAGCCATCAGCAACGATGCGACCAACGCTGCCAGTGCGCACGGCCTCAGCGCCTGAGACCACTGCATGGGCACGGCGAGAACGGGGAGAGTCTGCGATGCTGGGAGAACCGTCGAGTCTTGAGATTCTGCGGCGGCAGCAGCCAATGCCGCGGGCGGCGGCACGGGATCAGCGATCACTACGCGAATTTGCGGTGCCGAGCAGTGTGGGCAAAAGGGAACGCCTTCTTCCACGGTTTGTCGGCATTTGTAGCAGGCCTGTTCCATCAAAGATTAAGGGCTGGCTCTGAAAGTACCGCACGCAGAGCGTGGAGGCAAGGACACAACGCCTCTCTTTTTTGGAGGTGTCATCCCGATCCCGGCACACTTCAGACGGGTGAGGGATCTCGCGTGGGACTTTGCGGACGCGTTGCCGATCTGCACGCAGGATCCTTCCCTCCGCCTGAAAAACGGCTACGGTCAGGATGACTCCAATGCGACGGAGGGCGTGTAAGACTCAGACATCACCACAACCTAGATGTCTCCACGCTTGCCGCGAGTATACAGATAGACGAGGGCGAAGTTTGATCCCTTGCCCGCATCGCGTGGCTCGATCGCCACGACGTGCTGGTTATCTTCAGTGCCGACTTTCAGCTCGGTGACTGGGCCCGAGTTCTCGTCGCATTTCAATTCTTTGCTGTCTTTGGAATCCTTGCTGTCCTCATGCACGGAAACATCGCTGCCATGCTTCTGCGAATGGCACTCCAGAACTTTGCCGTACTTCTTCAGTTTCTCGCGGTAGAAGTCGACGATTTTGGTGGGGGCATCGTCGGAAACGTATTTGGCGACTACCAGCTTCATTCCAAAAGCTTCGGTCAACACGCTCAGATTGGCCGGGCTGCTGTTTTCATCATCCGTTTTGAGGCGCGCCCCCGGGTAGAGCGGCAAGCCCGCTTTGCGCGCGTCCGCGTCGCTGCCGACATGCAGGTCGCCGACGGAGCTGCGGACATCGAAATTCTTATTCTGATTGTCGGACTCCTGCGCCATAGCGGGCAGCGCCAAGGCTGCGCCCAGAGCGAGTGCAAGTGTTAGATGACGAAACATATGTGGTCCTCCTTGAAAGCAAGCGGAGAGTTTAGATCTCGGCGTCCTTGCCGTGGGTACGCACGTACACCAGCGAGAAGCTCGACCCATGGCCCTCGGGCTGTACGGCCACAATGTGCTGGTTTTCTTTCATCCCGACTTTCAATTCGATATTGCTGCCGCTCGTTCCTTCGCACGTTAGTTCATGAGAACCATTATCCGAGCGCTTCATGTCGGTGTTCACATCAAGGTGGCGGGTATGGCACTCAAGCACGTGCCCGTATCTCTGGAGTTGGTCCTTGTAGTAGGCAACTACTTTGCCAGGGGAATCGTCGGACTCATATTCCAGGGCAACGACCTTCAACCCGAAGCCGAAGCTCGAGATGTTTACGTTGGCGCTCTTGTCTTCGCCGTCGGAATCCTTTTGTTTCAGACGCGCCCCCGGATAGACCGCGAGGCCAACATCAGCCACGTTGGCGCCTTTACTCACGTGAATGCCGCCGACGGGCGTGTTGATATCGACTTGCTTGTCTTCCCCGTTCTGCTCTTTCTTTACGTTGACGCTGCAGGCTGGCAGAAGCAAAGCGGCAAGAGTTGCGAAGCCTAAAGCGAAGATGCTAACGACTTGAATCTTACCTCTGCGCATGCGGAGACCCTCCTTTGGCCATTTGCGCCGGGCGCTCAAGACCGTCGCCGCGCTGGGCGACATTCGGAATGGTGACGGGCAGATGACCGCGAATCGCAATCTCCCCGAAGAGCGCTTTGATTGCGGCCACTTCGGAGACGCTCGCGTTCGAAAACGTACACATATAATTCTCGATCTTGGGGAAATCGCTGGCAAGGTACGGATTCCCCATGGCGACTACGGCAGTCTTTTCCGCGGCATGATCGAGCAACTGCTGCAGCAGCGTTCCGGTCGCATCAGCCATTCCCATCGAATTACCGATCTTGCCCGCCGTCGGAATTACATAGACGGCAGCGACCACGGTCTGCGCCTCGTCGACTGCCTTCAGAACTTCGTCGCTCATACCGGCGGCGATGCGGGGATCCACATAAATCACGTGCGCGTCTGGAATGCGGGCGCGGAACTCACGTCCAAAAGCGCGGCCTGAATCCGTGCGCACGTCATCCGAAAAAAGGACCGCCACTACCTGGTTGTGGGTCTCCTCTCTCGTCATATACGGAAGCCCGGCCTTGGCGGTTCCCTTGGATTTCAATGGGAGCACTTTGCCGTTGTCGCGCACCAGAGCGATGGCGGCGTTGGCCACTTTCTGGCCAAAGTCGATGTTCTCCGGCTTGCCGACGGCGGTTGCAATGGCGCTGAGATCGACCTCGCGTGATTTGTTGAGGCCTAGACTTCCCTTTATTTTCAGGATCTTGAGGACGGAGCGGTCAAGACGCTGCTGCGAAATCTCGCCGGAACGAACCGCCTTGAGCATGGAATCATAGGAGGCGCCCAGATCGGGCGGAATGACTAGCAGGTCGTTGCCGGCCTTGAAGGCCTCGACGGCGGCACGCCCAATGTTGTTGGCGAAAAGATGAGTCAGACCGGCCATGTCGAGGGCATCAGTCACGATGAGGCCCTTGAATCCGAGCTGCTTTTCGAGCAGGTCGGACACGACTGCCGGCGAGATCGAGGCGACGTGATTGGGATCGGAATCGAGCGTGGGAACGGTGACGTGCGCCACCATCACGGAGTCGACGCCGGCAGCAATGGCCTGGCGAAAAGGCGGAAGTTCGATGGAATCCAGATGAGCGCGATCCCCGTTCACACTGGCGACTCCGAGATGCGAGTCAGTCGCGGTGTCGCCATGACCGGGGAAGTGTTTCACGGTGGTCACCATTCCAGCCTCGTGCGCGCCCTTGATGTAAGCCGTGACCAGATCGCCGACTTGCTTGGGATCTTCTCCGAAGGAGCGAGTGTTGATGATGGGATTGGCGGGATTGGAGTTCACGTCGGCATCGGGAAAAAAATTCCAGTGCACGCCGATGGCTCGGGCTTCCTGCCCAGTGATGAGGCCGAAAGTCTCCGCGTCTTCGACGTTGCCGTCGGCGCCGAAGGCCATGGCGTGAGGAAAGGTGGTGGCGCCCAGCAGGCGGTTGGAAAGGCCCCGCTCAAAGTCCGCCGCGAATAGCAACGGCAGCTTGGATTTTTGTTGCAGCCGGTTGAGCAATTCAGCGACTTCGTAGGGCTCGGTGCGCAGGAGAAATGGGCCATCGACGTGAACTGACATGGTGAACGAGCCCACATGATATTTCTCCATGGCCTCGAGCCATTGCAGATACTCCGGGCTTTCCACGTTGAGGAAGCTGGCGCGACACCAGATCATGAAAACCTGGCCGATCTTTTCTTCGACGGAGAGTTTGCGCAGGGTCTTCTCGGCCCACTTGTCGCCGTGCGCGTCATTGATGGGAGCGGGGCGTGGGTGCTTTTCTTTGGCGAATGTGGGCAGGGCCAGTGTCAGGATAAGAAATACGGCAGGGAGAATTCGCGACATGCAGGAACGATAGCAGAAGAGTGGGCTTCCGGGTTTCGGCTTTGGGATTCCTTGAACTTCGAATGTAGCCAGATGTTTCGATCATTCTGATCAGCGTTCATCCGCGCGAATGCGTGGCAAGGAGGTTTCAACTCGATCAAGGGCCTGGCTTTGAATTTTCTCATCATCACCGAAGCCCTTCAGCCATTGCATCTCCGGCTCACGCCGAAACCACGTCATCTGGCGCTTGGCATAGTTGCGGTGCGCCTGTTGGGCGGCTTGGATCGCTTGCTCGCGAGTTAGTTCCCCATGCAGAAGTTGAACCGCCTGTTTGTATCCGAGAGAAGTTAGGGGGCGTGTGGTTGCGCAGTATTTCTGGAGCAAATGCTGAGTCTCTTCAATCAGGCCGGTTTCGAACATACGGCTTGCGCGCTGATTGATGCGGTCGTAGAGCGCGGCGCGGCCTGGATCGAGGCCAAGCCGCAAAACGCGGAAGCCGCGCAGCGGGTCGCGCCCTTGTTGCCACAGTTCCGACATTTTGTGCCGCGAGGCCAGGCAGACCTCGATCGCACGAATCAGCTTGGGGAGATCGTTGGCGTGGACTTTTTCAGCGGCCGCGCGATCGAGGCGCTCGAGAATTCGGTGGAGATGATCGGGGCCGCGGTTTGCGGCGCGTTCGCGCAAGCGCTCACGCAACTCTTCTGAGCGCTGCGGGCCGGGGAAGAGGCCTTCAAGCAGGGCGCGCAAGTATAGTCCGGTGCCACCGGCCACGATGGGCAAGTGATGGCGCAGATCGATTTCCTTGAGCACTTGCCGCGCCTGGCGGGCGTATTCGCCGGCCGTGATGTACTGTGTGGGGTCCACAACATCGAAAAGATGGTGGGGCGCGCGATCGCGTTCGGCGGGGCTGGGCTTGGCGGTACCGATATCAAACTCCCGCACCATCGCGACCGAATCGCAGTTGACAATCTCGCCGTCGAATTTTTGCGCGAGCGCCAGAGACAACGCCGTCTTTCCGCTGGCTGTGGGACCAAGGATCACCACCAGCAATGGTTCGGGCAAGGCGATTTCGCGAGGTGCGGAGCCCACTTTCAGCGCAGGCTCCAGTGGATGTCGTGCCAGTAGCGAACCAGCGTTAGGACCAGCAGCACAAGCGCGATCAGCAGCAGGCCGGTCGCTTCCGACGCGTAGACCGCATGGCGGTGATGCTTGTGCGAGTCCGTCTGGGGCTCGGGGGACGGCATGCGGATCTTAGGCGAGGACACGCGGATATTGTAGCGCTGCGCGGAATGCGGCGTTAGGTCTTAGGTCTAAGGTCTTGGGTCTAAGGTCTTGGGTCTAAGGTCTGAGGTTCGCGGCCTTGATCTTGGATATTTGGAGTAGCAGAGTAGCAAGCCTAAGACCTAACACCACGACCCAAGACCTTCCTGCTACACTACGGCGGCGTCCATGGCTGTGCCGCAAAACAACAGGAGAGTCGCGCGGTTTGGAGTGTTTGAGCTCGACCTCAGCGCGGGCGAACTGCGCAAGAGCGGCGTGAAGCTGCGCTTGCAGGGGCAACCGTTCCAGGTGCTGGCATTGCTGCTGGAACGCGCGGGTGAAGTGGTCACGCGCGAGGAGTTGCAGCAGAAGCTCTGGCCTTCCGACACGTTCGTCGACTTCGATCACAGCCTGAATACAGCCGTCAACAAGGTGCGCGAGGCGCTGGGAGATTCTGCTTCCAGTCCGCGCTATGTGGAAACGCTGGCGCGGCGTGGATACCGATTCATCGCTCCCGTGCAAGCTCCAGATCAAAGTGGGGCACAGCGAGCAGCACCGGCAGGAAACATCGACGATGCAGGCGCACACGGGGACGTCCATGCTCCGACGGCGACCGTATTCTCGAACCCGGCCGCGCTGCATCCCGAACTCGAAGTCCCCATCCCGCGGCGGACTCTCACCCGCGGACTCTTCGCGCTGATTCAGGTGATGTATCTGATCTTCTATCTCACCGCCCTGTTTCGCCTGCATGATGTCCAGGCCGTGTCGGATTCGTTTCTTCCCTTGTGGGGCGCGACGGCCCTCGCAGCAACCGTGATGGTAACCGCCGGCGTGGGGATTCCACTGCGCTGTTACTTGATGTCGGCGGTGGGCTTTGACTACCAGCGGCTGGACGAAAGATTTCGCCAACTGTTCCCGTTCGTTCTGGCGCTGGACGAGTTGTGGGCGGTGGCTCCGTTCCTGCTGATCCAAGAGATTGGTTTGGGCGCGGCGTTCGCGGCGAGCGCGGCACTGCTGTATCTGCCGTTTTCGGAGCGAACGTTGATTCGCATGGCGTATATCGGAGCGCGGGCACGTTAGCCGAGTATTTCATGGAACTAACCTCACCGATCGGCCGTAACCACGTCTATAGAGACGGGTGAAGGTGTGCCCCGCCGGAGGATTTTATGAAACTTGTTGCGATGAAGCGTCTGTCGCTTGCCATCCTGGCCGCCACCGTCGTTGCCGTTCTGCCGGCCTACGCCGACGAATGGTCAAAGACATACAACCTGACCGGCAAGCCCGAACTGCGGATCGAAACGTCCGACGCCAACATCCGCGTCACGACCTGGGATCAGAACACGATCGAAGCCAAGGTCATCACTGAGCACTACAAGATCGGCGAAGGCGGCATTCGCGTCGACGAGCATCAGACCGGCGACTCGGTCGAAATCGACGTGCGCTACCCGCACCACAACTTCAACGTTGACTGGGGCCAGCATAAGGTCGACATCATTATTCAGATGCCACGCGAGGGCCGCGTCAACCTGCGGACCGGAGATGGCAAAATCGACATCGCCGGATTGAAGGGGGAGATGGATTTACACAGCGGCGACGGATCCGAAAACCTGGAAGGGGTCGACGGCAAGCTGCACGCTTCTACGGGCGACGGACACATCACCGCCCACGGACGCTTTGATGAACTTGAACTTAAGACCGGCGATGGGCACGTGGAAGTGCGCGCGGGGGGTGGATCTTCCCTGGCCGCGGGCTGGAGGCTGGAGACCGGCGACGGCAACGTTTCCCTCGAAGTCCCAGGCGAGCTGGCAGCAGACGTTGACTTGCACACCAGCGACGGGCACATCGATCTCGACATGCCCATCACCACCGAAGGCAAGATTCGGCAGAACGAAGTCCACGGTAAGCTCAACGGCGGTGGCAGCTTGCTGACGATCCGCACGGGAGATGGATCGATTCATTTGAGGAAGAGCTAGAACCGGCGTCCGGCTCTCGGCTTCCGCGCGGACAAGCTCAAAAACCGCGGACGCCTGATATCCGCCTTGACGCCCGGGCTTATACTTTGGGGTCTCAGGGTTTCAACTTCATATTCAGAAGAGGGTTCCTCAATGGCAATTCTGCGCATGAGTCTGGTTGCGCTTGCGATCGCATGCTTCCTTTCCTTAGCCAACGCTCAGCAGTCGGCCACAGAAAAGCCGGAACCGGCGCTGGATGTCACCTCCATGGACCGCAGCGTCGATCCTTGCGTGGACTTTTTTACTTATTCCTGCGGCGGATGGATCAGGAGAAATCCCATTCCTCCCGATCAGTCCTCGTGGGACACATATTCCAAAATGCAGGACGAGAACCTCGGGCGCTTGCGCGGGATCCTGGAGGCTGCGTCGGCGCCCGACCCTAAGCGCAATGCGGTGAACCAAAAGATTGGCGACTATTATGCTTCCTGCACGGACGAGAAGGCGATCGACCCCAAGGGGACGGAGCCGCTCAAGCCGTCGCTGGAACAAATTGCAGCGATCGGCTCCAAGGCAGAGATCGCCGACGTGGCTGCGGCCATGATCGATGACAACGTTCTCTTTCGTTTTGATTCGATCCAGGACTTTCGCGATGCCAATCAGGTCATCGCCGATGCCGATCAGGGAGGACTCGGCCTTCCCGACCGCGACTACTACACAAAAGACGACGCGAAATCGGTCGAACTGCGCAAGCAGTACCTTGCGCACGTGCAGAAAATGTTTGAGCTTCTCGGTGACAAGCCCGAAACTGCCGCGACTGAGGCGCAAACGGTGATGCGCATCGAAACCGCGCTCGCCAAGGGTTCGATGACGCGCGTCGAGCGGCGCGACCCCAAAGCTCTGGATCACAAGATGACCAGCGCCGAATTGGAGAAGATTTCTCCTGAGTTTCACTGGCCGGTTTATTTCGCCAAGGTCGGAATGCCTTCGCTGTCGTCTTTGAATGTCACCTCTCCTAACTTCTTCAAAGCCATGAACGAAGAAATAGAAAAGGAAAGCCTGGCTGATTGGAAGACCTACCTGCGCTGGCATCTGGTGCATGCCGATGCACCCTTTCTGTCTGCACCGTTTGTGAATGAAAACTTTGCTTTCTACGGAAAGACGCTGCGCGGGCAGCAGGAACTTCAGCCGCGCTGGAAACGCTGCACGCGAGCGGTCGACGGCGATTTGGGCGAGGCTTTGGGACAGGCGTATGTGGAGAAGTATTTCAGTCCGGAAGCCAAGCAGCAGGCGCTGAAAATCGTGAAGGAAATTCAGGCGGCGATGGAACAGGACATCAACGGTTTGCCGTGGATGTCACCGGCGACCAAACAACAGGCGCTGGCCAAGCTGCATGGCATGGCCAATAAGATTGGATATCCCGACAAGTGGCGCGACTACAGCAAGCTTGAGATCGTGCGTGGAGACGAACTGGGCAACGTGGAGCGCGCACGCAAGTTTGAATTCGACCGGCAGCTAGCCAAGATCGGCAAGCCGGTGGACCGTGGCGAATGGGGCATGACTCCGCCGACCGTGAATGCATACTACGATCCGCAGATGAACGACATCAACTTTCCCGCGGGTGTGCTGCAGCCTCCGGCGTTCGATCCCAACTCTGACGCGGCGCCCAACTATGGCGACACGGGCGGCACCATCGGACACGAACTCACGCACGGCTTCGACGATGAAGGCCGCCAGTTCGATGCCCAGGGAAACCTGCGCGACTGGTGGACTGCTGAGGACGGAAAGGAATTCGTGAAGCGCGCCAGCTGCATTTCGGACCAGTATTCGACCTACACGATCATCGACGACATCAAAATCAACGGCAAGCTGACGCTGGGTGAAGATGTCGCCGACCTTGGCGGGCTAATTCTGGCGTACAAAGCGTGGAAGGATGACACCAAAGGCCAAAGGCTGGAGCCGATCGATGGACTCACGCCCGACCAGCGCTTCTTCGTGGGCTACGGCCAGAGCTGGTGCGGCCAGTCGCGCGATGAGACCAAGCGGCTGCGCGCCACGGTGGACCCGCATTCTCCGGAAAAATATCGCACCAATGGCGTGGTTTCGAACATGCCGCAATTTCAGGAAGCGTTTCATTGCAAGGCTGGCTCGCCCATGGTGAATCAGAACCGTTGCAGTGTCTGGTAGGAGGAACTTCAGCCACTACACTTCAAGCCCGATGGAGCGCATCAGTGCGAGGCCGTTACTCTTGGTAACGACCCCCTCGCGCAGCTTGTAGTCGAAGGTCATTCTGCCGTTCTCCAGCTCATCCTGGAAATGGACATTTTGCAGATTGCCTTCGACCAATCCGCCGATATCGGTCAACGCCAGGTCATGCGTGCTGACCAAACCGATCGCGCCGCGCTTCACCAGCGCGCGAACGATGCCCTCTGCGCCAATGCGGCGATCTTTCGAGTTTGTACCTTGCAGCAGCTCATCCAGCAAGAAAAGCAGTGGCGGATCGCCTCCGGCGAAATCGAAGATCTGGCGTAGCCGCGTGATCTCCGCATAGAAACGCGAACTGCCTTCCTGCAGCGAATCGTTGACACGAATGCTGCCGCCTACCTGCAGCGGCGTGAGCTGCAGGCGGCGGGCTCGGACGGGCGCACCTGCCATGGCCAGCACAACGTTCATTCCGACGGCGCGCAGCAGAGTGCTCTTGCCCGACATGTTGGAACCACTGACCAGGAGAACGCGCGTCTCTCCGCATATGCTCACGTTGTTGCGAACGCAGGTTTTTTCTGGGACGAGCGGATGCCCGAGTTCTTCACCGTCGAACGACGCCGCACCATCGGTGAATGCCGGAAACGGATCGGAGGGATGCTCGAAGGTGTAACTCGCCAGAGAAAGAAGCGCCTCGGTCTCTCCGATGGCATTCATCCACAACCGCAGCGAGCTGCCGTGAGCGTGACGCCAGCGTTCCGCCGCGAAAGCTACTTGCACGGAGTACATGAGCGGTGCGTCGATGATTCGCACAAAGATGTTATGGCGGGAGTTGATCAGGTCTACCAAGGTTCGCAGCTGCGCGATGGCTTGAGAGCTGGGGATGCCGCTCGACAAAAGGTCCCGCTGCAGCGTCTGCAGTCGTGGCGACTGGAACGAGTGCGCCTCCACTCCCGCGAGCACGCCCGAAAGCAGGTCCAAATCGCGAAAGGCGTGCTCCGTTCCGTGCAGTATTTCCTCGAGCGGTTTCTTTAGCCAATACGTCAGCACAGCTTCGATCACCACGATCAGCACCAGCGGCGTTGCCATTCCCCAGACGGCCCACACCACCGCGGCCGCAACAGCCAAAGCAGCGAGTGCCGGCGCTGCCCATCGAATCCATAACGGCTTCATCTGGTTTGGCGATTCGGCCCACTTCACGAGCGCGTCGGGATGCACGCCCACGCCAACGTCTTCGCCAAGCACCGCCAGATCCTCTCGCAGATCGAGTTGATCGCGCAGTTCGCTCACCGCGGCGTGGCGCTCGCGAATCCGTTCCACCGTTGCGGGAGAAAGCAGCCATTGTGCCAGAGTGTCTTCCCCCATGCGCGTGCGCGCAGTCGATAGAAGCTGGAATAAACTGCCTTTGCCGAATAGGTCGAGGTCGGCGGCGTATACGTGATGCGGATCGTCGAAACGCTCGCCTGTTTCTCCGTCCGCGACCCAACGATCTTCGACGCGTGCCAGTCCCCGTTCATAAAACGCGGCGGCACGCTCGGCCAACTCGCGAGCCCGAAGAATCCGCGAATGATAAGCCGCGATGCCCACAAACGCCGCTACGGGCGCGGCCAGCCACCAGGGCGACAAGTGATGCCCGTGCAACGAAGCCCACGCCATGATCACCGCCAGGGAAGCTAAAAGAAGCCGAACGTTCCCGAGACGGAGATGAATTTTCTCGTAGTGTGCAACCCGCGACTGGCGGGCGTCTCGCCGCTGAACGTATTCTTCGGAGGGAAGCACTGGCTCAAAATGTAGCAGGTACATCTTGCGCGAGGAAATGCGCTGGCAGCCGAGAGGTGGTAAAGTTTGGATTGGGCCCCACTCTTTATCTGATAATCAAGTGAGGGAAAAGATTCGCTGCGCAGGAAGCCGACCCCGCCCGCTACTGCAAATCAGCTTTGTCGGGGTTGTAGTAGAAGCGGAAGCGTAACGCGAGATAAGGTCCGGTGAATTCGTTGGGCAGCGGCGGAAATGGATTGGAAGCGGTGATGCTGCCCCACGCCGGACGGTCGAGGGCAACGTCACCGGAGGTGGCTATCAGACGCATGTCCGCAACCTTGCCGTCTTTTGTGATGGCAAACTCAATCGCGAGTTTCCCTTTCTTCATCTCGGCGGATTCCGGAATCAGGTGGTACCAGTTTTCCTTGACGTCCTGCAGAATGCGTTGCAGGTAAGGGCCGAAGTCCACTCCCTGTGTATCGCTCAGAATGTCGAGTGCTCCCAACTGACGGCCATGTGCTCCGGTACCCAGCCCGAAGTCGCCCTCCTGACCGCCGCCACCGGCACGGTTAGCTGCCGCCCCTTGCGCGGCTTGCTGGATCGCTTGGCCCGCGCTCATCCCACCCGCGTACTTGCTGAATGAGTTGTTAGGGCGAGCAGGCATCTGCAACTGCGCCTGCTGGTTGGTCTGGAACTGCGGACGAACCGTCTGTTGTTGCCCCTGCCCCGGCTGCGGAGAAGGCGGCTGGTTCTGCGCCATGGCTGGAGGCGCTGCTGCTTGCGGCGCGCGCGGACCTGTCATTCCAGGCGCGCCCGGAGGAGGCGTCGCCAGAATCTTCCGCAGTTCTTTGGGATCAAGCTCGGGGTGACGCGAGGTCGCTATGCGATCTTTATCCGACGCAATGTTCGTGTTCGGCCTGCGTGTCGGCTTCTGCAAGTCCGGCGGCAGAGCCAGGAATGTGAGATTCTTGTCTTCGGTCGCCATCGGCACAACCACTGCGGTGTGCCACCCAACGTACTTCTCGATCAAGGGCAGGTTCCAGAGCGCAATGGTGAGAACCAAGTGCACGATGATCGAGATCCAGATGGCTTCGCGCCAGCGCGAGCGCTCCAGATCATCCTGCAACTGGATGAGCAGGTGCGGCACATGCGCATCGAGATCACGGTACGCGGTTTCCCAGTCCTGCTGGTCGTAGAGCCCAAGCTGTTCCGGTTGAGGCTTCTCGGGCGGGGCAACCGGATCCTGGAATGGAATTTGCGTGATCGGCATGCGCTGGGCTTAACCGTAAAAGCTTAGCTGTATCCGCCTGTCGTTAGACACCGAATACACTCGCGGCGTCGCATCCCGGCCTTCTAGGACGTAACGCAATGTGCGCGCGTGCTCTACAACCAAGTTCCTTCTATTTTCGCATCTTTCGGGGGATTCTGCGCAGCAACAAATGGGCTGCGACTTCGGTGTGTAAACATATGTAAATACGGCTTGAAGCAGCAAAGGAATCCATGTGGGGACAGCCGCCATCGGCTGTCCGGCGCAGCCCGGCAATTCGCGAAACATCTTCAGTGCTTCGCGTCGGCAATTCCCGGGAGTCCCACTTTCTTTCCGTGGTCGCGAATCGCAGCCACAATCTCCAGCGCCAGCGCCAGCGCGCGACGGCCGTCTTCAAGGGGAACCACTGGCGTGGAACGCTCGCGCACGGAGCGAAGAAACGACTTGAGCTCCGCATGCAGCGGCTCTTCGGAGGCGACCGCAGGTTTCGTGACCCCAATCTGCGGATTCACGGAAGGAGCACCGGACGCGGTTCCATCGGGACCGACGGTAAAGACCAGCACCTCCTGGCGTCCATAATCGAGCGAAACGTATTGCCGGGGCTGGAAAAAACGCAGCTTGCGCACCCGCTCGGTAGAAACCCGGCTGGCCGTGAAGTTCGCGATGCATCCGGATTCCAACTCCAAACGCACGTTCGCAATGTCCACTTTACCCGACAAAATGGGCAGGCCGACCGCGCGAACTTCTTTGACCGGCGACTTGGCGAACGCCAGCACGATATCGAGATCGTGGATCATCAGATCGAGGACAACGTCAACATCGAGCGACCTTGGACTAAACACACTGAGCCGGTGCACCTCGAAAAACATGGGATGCGTCAGCAACGGAACCGTGGCCCGTACAGCAGGATTGAAGCGCTCGAGATGGCCGACCTGTGCGATCCGCTTGTGCGTAGCCGCGAGCTCAACCAATTCTTCAGCCTCAGCCAGCGTCGCTGCAAGCGGCTTCTCGATGAGCACATCCACTCCAGCCTGCATCAACTCTCGGGCCACCGGCAGGTGGTGCACGGTGGGAGCGGCCACGGACGCGGCTTGCAGCTCGCTATGCGTAGTCAATATCTGTTGCACGGATCCGAAGCCCTTGCAGCCGAACTCGCTGGCTACGGCGTCCGCGCGGTTTACGTCGGGATCGACCACTCCCAGCAGGCGCACCGCTTCCCCTTGTTGTTCGAGTTCCTTGTAAACTCGGGCATGATTGCGCCCAAAGACGCCAACGCCGACCACGGCGACGGAAATCGGGTTTTGCGAGGGCAGGAGAAATTCTCGAGGGCCGGTTGCCGGAAAGAAATTGTAAACGTAAACCAGGGAAAGAGCATCTGGATTAGCGCCGCTGGTTAGGGCGTTCCCGCGTTACGGAAAAATCAACCGCAGAAAGGACTGAATCGCCTCCATGAGGACGATCGTGCTGCTGACCATCTCCAACATCTTCATGACGTTTGCCTGGTACGGACATTTGAAGTATCGCGAGGTGCCGCTGTACAAGGTGATCGTCGTGAGCTGGCTGATTGCGTTCTTTGAATACTGCTTCCAGGTCCCGGCGAATCGCATCGGCTCTTACGAATTCACCGCGGCACAACTTAAGACGATTCAGGAAGTCATTACTCTCACGGTCTTCGCCGCTTTCTCCGTGCTGTATCTGAAGCAGCCGCTGCGGTGGAATTACCTGGCAGGCTTCGCGCTGATCGTCGTGGCCGTGGCAGTGATCTTCAAGAAATGGTGAGGAAATCGGTCTTGGCTCTTAGGTCTGAGGTCTTGGGCCTAAGGTCCAAGACCGAACGCCTAACTCCCGCTATCTTCAAGAGCTAGTCTGGGCCTTCTTCAAGATCGCAATCTGCCCAGCGTGGTAAAGCTCGTGCTGAGCGATTCCGTGCAGCATGTGATAGAAGTCATATCGTTTGCCGGGGACGCGGTCACCGAGGCGCGAGTCGGGCAGGGCGGCGACGGTTTTGACTAGAGCATCGTGCGTGCGCCTTGTCTCCGCGATGGCTTTGCGCCACGCAGCTTCCGTCGGGGTGGACACAACGGGAAAATTCGCTAGACCGGTGGGTTGACATTTTTGTCCACTCAACCTGCGGGAGGCCACGGCGTCCCACACCGCGATGTGCAAGACAAGCTCCCAAATGCTGTGAACCTTAGGCAGCGGCTTGGCGGCCGCCGTGGCGGCGTCTACATCTTCCAGCAGTTCGAGCAGAGCAGGTCCGTGCCATGCGCTACCGTCGAAGGCACGGTGGAGTAACTCCGCGATACGGACGGCTTCGGACGGCGTTCCTGTGTGCTTCGCTTTCATCGAATCAGGCCTCACCTTTCCTCGGCGACGATCGCGATTCCCGCCGCGTTCGCCGCATCAATGATCTTGTCTCCGTCGAGCAGAAGACATTTCCCCGCGTCCACTGCGAGACAACTGGCTCCGGCCGCCTGCATGACTTGGATTGTCTTCACTCCAATCACCGGCACATCGAAGCGCATATCCTGGTTCGGCTTGGCGATCTTCACCACCGTGAGGGCGCGGCTGAGGGTGGACGCATCGCCGTGCAGCGAACGCATAATCTGTCCCGCACGCTCGATAGCGGCGTCGGTGCCCTCCATAGCTTCGACCGCGACGCACGCGGATTCGGCGATCACTACGGTCTGTCCGATATCGTGCTGCGCAAGCTGGCGGGCCACGGCGCGTCCGTAATCAATGTTCTGGCGCTCCTGCTCGGTGGGCTCGCGCCGCGTCAATACGCCGGACCTCACCAAGAGCGGCTCAAGCAGCCAGGTGGATTTCTCCAGCGTGATGCCTTCATCGGCCAATACTTTTGCCACCGCGCCGAGCAGCGAGTCGGTGTTGCGTGTGGTGAGTGAGAGCAAAAGCTTAGCCAGACGCCAGTCCGGCCGGATGCTCGAAAAGATCTGCTTATGCCTGACCTGCCCCGCCATGATGGCGCGCTGCACGCCTTCCCGCTGAAAGGTCTCGATAAGCTTCGACAGTTCCCCCAGCGAAAGCCAGTGCACTGCAACCGCGCCATGCGATTCGATCTCCGGAAAGGCTTCTTCCTGAATCGCGGCCACCACCACTTCGTAACCCTGCGCGCGCGCCGCGTCGAGCACGAGAAAAGGAAACTTGCCATTGCCGGCGATGAGGCCTATGCGCTCCATGTCAGTGGCTAGTGGTTAGTGGCCAGTGGTCAGTGCGCGGGCGTTGGGTTTACTAGCCACTAACCGCAAATCACTGACCAATTACTTAATCACTCCTCGTTCCGATTGCTCGATGAAGCGAATCAGCATGTCCACATCTGCGCCGCGGTCGGCTTCCGACTTCAGCTTTTCGATTGCCTGAGACGTATTCATCTTCGAGGCCAGCAGAATCTTGTAAGCGTGATGGATCTTCGCAATGCGCTCTTTCGAAAAACCGCGGCGTTCGAGCCCAACTTTATTCATCCCGTAGGCGTGCGTGTCGCGTGCTGCCGAGGTCATGGAGTACGGCAGAACATCCTGAGTAATCGTGGTGCCGCCGCCAATGTAGGAGTGCGCGCCAATGCGCACGAACTGATGCACCGGGCACAGCGCTCCGACCACCGCCCACTCTTCCACCGTCACATGCCCGCCCAGCGTCGCGCCATTCACCAGCATGGCGTGATCTTCGATTACGCAATCGTGGCCGATGTGGGTGTAAGCCATGATCAACAGGTGGCTGCCGACCTTGGTGAGGCCTCCGCCCTTCACCGTGCCGCGATTGATGGTCACACACTCGTGGATTTCGTTGTGATTGCCGATTTCCAGCCGCGTGGGCTCGCCTTTGTAGGTGACATCCTGCGGCGCCATGCCGATGGCGCAGAACGGAAAGAACACATTATCCGCGCCAATTTTCGTGGGCCCTTCGATCGCCACATGCGATGCCAGACGGCAATCCTCGCCCAGTTCGACGGCGGGGCCAATCACGCAATAAGGTCCGATTTTGCAGGAAGCAGGAACCTTCGCGCGCGGATCGATAATCGCAGTGGGATGTATGTTTCCGGAAACTGAATTCATGAGCGATGGCTTGGGCGATGGATTCATGGAGTCGTTGGTGGATTGATCGGCGCGCAGCGATCAGGATCCTGCATTGCCGTCACCGCTGCCCGATCTCCGCCCGCGCGAGCTGTCCACCAACTGGCACGAAACAATCGCCTCGGCTACGCGTTTGTCGCCCACGTAGGCGTACCCTTGCATCTTCGCAGCGGTCATGCCCGGCACCGAGCGCCAACCGGTTACCTCCACTTCCAAACGCAACTGGTCTCCTGGGCTGACCGGTCGGCGGAACTTGGCACGATCGATTCCTGTAAACATCATCACCTTGCCGCTCCGATCTTCGACCTCGGTCAGCAACAGCGCACCGCCCGCCTGCGCGATCGCTTCCACAATCAGTACGCCCGGCATGATGGGCAGGCCCGGAAAGTGCCCCGCGAAGAAGGGTTCATTGATGGTTACGTTCTTGATAGCGACGATGCGTTTTTTGCGCTCCAGATCAAGCACGCGGTCGATCAACAAAAAAGGATAACGGTGCGGAAGAATCTTCAGAATCTCGTGGATGTCGAGCGCGGTCTTCGTCGATCCGGGCGAAGATTCCATCACAGGGATGCTCTCATTCATGGTTCGTCTTAAAACGGCTTGAAGATTATACTGTACGACTTGCGCCCGAAGGTGCTCCCTCTGCCCCGGGCCGGAGACCAACCCAGAGATGCCGGGTAAGAAAACAACAGGTTCGAAGCGATCTGATCAGGGCCGATCCAACTCCGCATGGAGCGAACGGCTGCGCTACTTCGAGGCCCGGCAGGAAGAGATCGTCCAAACAATCCGCGAGTTTGTCGCGATCGAATCTCCCAGCGATAACAAGCTGGCCGCTGACCGCATGGGCGCGTTGCTCGCCGCGCGCTTCGAGGCCCTTGGCGGACGTGCGCGAGTGCACCGCGCCGGGGACTTCGCCGACAGCGTGCAGATCGATTTCCCCGGGCGCGCAAAGGTCTCGCCCGTTCTCCTGCTCGGCCACTTCGATACGGTCTATCCGCTCGGAACTCTGGCAACGATGCCCTGCGACGTCGCCGAGGGGCGCCTGCACGGACCCGGTGTGCTCGACATGAAGTCTGGCATCGCGGTCATGCTTTACGCGATCGAGGCACTTCAAAAATGGAATGCGGGACTGCCGCGCCCGGTCACCGTTTTTCTGGTTTCGGACGAGGAAGTCGGCAGCTGTTCTTCCCGCAAAATCACCGAGGCATTGGCCCGGGAATCGGCTGCCGTGCTCGTGCTCGAGCCCGCGGGACGGCGCGGAGCCGTGAAAACCGCACGCAAAGGTGTGGGTGAGTACATTCTGAATGTGAAAGGCGTGGCTGCGCACGCTGGGCTCGATCCGGGCAAGGGACACAGCGCGATCGTCGAACTGGCGCGGCAGATCACCGCCGTCTCGAAGCTGAATGATTTACGGCGCGGTCTTTCCGTGAACCCCGGTGTGATTCGAGGCGGAACTCGTACCAATGTAATCGCGGCCGAGGCCACGGTAGAAATTGACGTGCGCATCAAGGAAACGAAACAGGCCGCCGCCCTTGATCGCAAATTCCGGTCCCTGAAACCCTTCGACAAACACTGCAAACTCAGCATCGAGGGATGCATCAACCGCATGCCGATGGAGCGAAACGCCGGCGTGGCCGCGCTCTACAAAAAAGCGCAGGCGATCGCGAAACAGATTGACTGGACACTGGAGGAAGCAGCTGTGGGCGGGGGTTCCGACGGAAACTTTACCGCGGGCATGGGGATCCCCACACTCGATGGCATGGGAGGCGTGGGTGAAGGAGCACACGCCGTCCACGAACACATCGTCATCTCCGAGTTGCCGCGCCGGGCGCTCCTTCTCGCGGGTATGATCGAAAGCGCCTGACCCTATTCCCGGGGCACAACGGTAAAGACCAGGAAATAATCCATTTTGTCACCCTTCACAAAGTCATATTGCTGAAGCAGTTTGTAGCCCGCTTCTTTCGCCTCGCGAATCACTATATCGCGGCCCACTCCGTGGTTCTCCCCGTTGCCATTGCGGTCAATCACTCCGACCTTCGCGCCTGGCCGCAACGCCGCGCGCAGGTTCTGCAGCAAAGTCACGGGCTGCGCAACTTCGTGATAGGCCTTGAGCAACAACACCGCGTCCACCGAACTTGCGGGGAGAAGCGGATTGTCCGCCTGGCTGAGGATCGTCTTCACATTTTGTAACTGCTCCTTCCGTGCACGCTCGGCGACGTAGCGGATTGCCTCCGGATTGATGTCGACCGCATAAACCAGGCCGCTTCCGCCCACGCGCCTCGCCGCGCGAACGGTGAACCATCCCGACCCGGCGCCAATGTCGGCCACAGCCTTTCCCGGCGCGACGCCAAGAATGTCCATCACGCGGTTAATCTGAAGTCGATCTTCGCGTCCCGGGGAATCGAACACCGAGAGATCTCCGGTGTACGGTTCGCTGGTCTTGCGCTGTTCGCCCGGCGCTGGAGCCGGGCTTTGCGCGGACACGGCAACGACATTCTGAAATTGGAAAAAGAGCAGCAGCGCGAGTACGACAACACGAGGTTTGAACATCCGAGGAGGCCTCCGCAGGGAGTGTATCTTTCGACGATACAGGAGCGGTGGTGGTTAGCGTTTCGGTGCAAAGGCGATGCCTGGGCGATCTGCCTTTGACTCCGCGGGTGGGGTAGCCTAAACTTTTCTCAGGGGCCTTCGGCTAGCGTACGCAGTACTCTCGGCGACCGTCCCGGTGGAGGAGTTATGGGTGAAGGTCTTTTTCAGCCTTTGCATCTGCTGTTGATTATCGCGATCGCACTTCTGGTGTTCGGTACCAGCAAGTTCGCCGCCGTGGGCAAGGGTCTGGGCGAAGGCATCCGTAACTTCAAATCCGCGATGAAAGAACCCGAAGCTGACAAGGATGAAGCGAAGAAGAAAGAAGAAGAAAAGAAGGTGTAAACTTCGCGCTGTTGTCCGATAATTCGCTCGCCTCAATAGTCGATCCCGCACAAAGCTCGCGCCCGCAAATCAAACTCCTCCTTGCTCGCGCAGCATTCGATAAACCAGCGCAACCGGCAGTCCCACAACGTTGCTGTAATCGCCTTCAATGCGCGGAATCCACCGCGAAGCCAATCCCTGAATTGCATAGGCTCCCGCTTTATCCATGGGTTCGCCAGTGGCGACGTATTCGCGAATCTCATCATCGGACAATTTGCTCATCGTCACCAGTGTAGTTTCGGAGGCAGTTCTTAGTTCTCCGTTCTCCGTTCTCAGTATTTCGCATGAACCTTGTCGCGACTGTGCGGCAACTGGCACCGCCTCACTGGCAACTGGCGACTGGCCGCTGGCAACTGTTCGAACCAGGCACACTCCCGTGATCACCCGGTGCACGCGGCTCGAGAGCAGGCGCAGCATGCGAATAGCATCGTCCGCGTCGACCGGCTTGCCGAGGATCGTCTCATCGAGCACGACAATCGTGTCCGCCCCCAGCACCAGATCCTGCGGCCGAGAGCGCCAAACCGCGAGCGCCTTCTCGCGCGCAAGTCGCTCCGCACAATCGCGCGGCGGTTCGCCTACCAGCGGAGTCTCATCGATATCCGCCGCCTGCACGTTGAATGAAATGCCAGCGTTGCGCAGGAGTTCCTGGCGTCGCGGCGAAGCGGAAGCGAGAACAAGCATGGGCTCAGATTCTAGCGGAACAAAGACTGGCGCTTGACTGGCAACTGACAACTGGCAACTGGCACCGTCTCTATCGGCTGCCCACCACGCCGCGCACCGATTCAATCAGCTTGGCCGAATCATAGCCGATGCCGTCTTTGAAAACGGTCTCCACATTTTCGATGTCGTCGATTTTCTTTGAGGGGTCACCTTTGATCACCACCAAGTCCGCTTGCTTGCCCGGGGCGATGGTTCCGATGTGGTCCGCCTCTCCCAGGAACTGCGCTCCGTTGGCGGTCGCAATGTGGATCGCTTCCAGCGGCGTGAATCCCGCCTCCACCAGCAATTCCACTTCGCGCTGATCGCCGAAGCCTGCGATTACCCCTCCCATTCCCGTCGGGTCGAGCCCGGCGAGCAGCAAGCCGCCGGCTTTGGAGAACTCGTATTCGAATTCCATTTCTTTCTTAAATGCGGCCGGCCATGGAGAAACGTCGGCGTTATATCGCCGGCGGATCGCAGCCTGGTCGCTGGCGCTCACCTTATTGCTTAGTACGGCGCTCCGAGCGTCCGGCGACAGAGCATCCAGCACGCGCTGTTGCATGGCAGGACGCCCCGGCACTCCCATCTCAAAGACGGGAAGAGTAGACGTCACAGCCACGTGGCGTTTCACGAGATCGAGAATCATGTCGTGCACCCCGGCTTGCAACTCGAGCTTGCCGTAGAAATCCAGATCCCGCGCTGTGTTTGGGCACTCTCCCGGTTTTTTCCAGGGAAAGAATTCCGTATCGACGAGCAGCCCGTGTTCCAAGTCATCGATCCCCAACGCGGCCGCTTCGCGAAACCCGATGGAGCATAGATGTCCGGTCACTTTCGCGCCTCGCTTGTGCGCCGCTGTCACGGCAGCGGACAACTCTGCAGGAGTGATGAACATGTACGCTTTGAAGTTGTCCACTCCCTGGTCGAGCCAGAAGTTCACCGTCTTCGTCGCGTCATCGGGTCCGGCAAGCTGGTGCATCTGCAGCGCCCATGAGCCAGCACCCTCAAGATACGGTCCGGTGACGTGAATCTTCGGTCCCGGAGTTTGCCCGGAGTCGATCTCCTTCTTGAGTTCAAGATCAGTGTAAGGTTCGAGCGCCCCGGTCGTGCGAATCGTGGTCACGCCACCCGCCAGGTAGAGTCGCGGGAAACTAAACGCCATCTCCCCGAAAATTCCGCTCCCCATCGGGTAAACAATGTGGTCGTGCATTCCGACGAGCCCGGGGATGACGCTGTAGCCGTGCAGGTCAAGCACCTGCGCGTCTTTCGGCACATTCGCCGCGGAAGCGGCGCCCACCGACTCAATCTTTCCTTTGTCCAGAATGATGGTCTGATCCTCGAGCGCCGCCGCGCCCGTCCCATCGATCACCCGCACGTGAGTAAGAGCAACGAGCGGCGCATTCACCTTGACGAAAGGCTGCACTTTAGGCGAAGGAGTTTGACCCACGAAAGCGACTCGGCACGCGAGCACCAAAACGGCGAGAGCGGGAAGTTTGCGCATAGTCTTTCTCTCCATGTCCAACAGAGCGAAGGCAGAGCAGGCCAACAGCACAGGATTCTACCGGAGAAGGAATAAGTCCGCTCAGACGTTCGTCAACAGATAATGAGCGCCACTGAGAACTGAGGACTGGCAACTGAGAATTGCTCTATCGCCTGTTAAAATCAAAGATTAGCCACTCACTCATGGACGCCGCTTTCATCCGCAACTTTGCGATCATCGCGCATATCGACCACGGCAAATCCACGCTGGCCGACCGCCTGCTGGAGCTGACCGGATCGCTCACCGCGCGCGAAATGCAAGCTCAAGTGCTCGATTCCATGGACTTGGAGCGCGAGCGCGGCATCACCATCAAGGCTCACGCCGTCCGAATGGCCTACACCGCGCACGACGGCCAGACTTACCAGCTCAACCTGATCGACACTCCCGGCCACGTGGACTTTTCCTACGAAGTCTCGCGCTCTTTGGCGTCGTGCGAGGGAGCGCTGCTCGTCGTCGACGCCTCGCAGGGAGTTGAGGCTCAGACTTTAGCCAATTCTTATCTAGCGATCAATCACGGACTCGAGATCATCCCCGTCATCAACAAGATCGACTTGCAGAGCGCCGACATCCCGCGCACCAAAGAGATGATCGAAAGCGCGGTCGGCCTTGATGCATCCGACGCGGTTTTGATCAGCGCAAAGACCGGCCAAGGCGTTCCCGACGTACTGGAAGCGATTGTGAAGCGCGTTCCTCCGCCCAAGGGCTCGCCCGACAACCGGCTCCAGGCGCTGGTCTTCGATTCCTGGTTCGACGCTTACCGCGGTGTCGTCGTGCTGACCCGAGTATTTCAAGGCACTCTGCGCAAGGGTGAAAGAATCCGCCTCTGGTGGAACGGCACAACCTTCGATGCGGAAACTCTCGGCGTGCTCACACCCAAGCCGGTGGAGATCGACCAACTTGCGGCCGGCGAAGTCGGCTTTCTCATCGCCAACATCAAGAACGTCGCGGACACGAAGATCGGCGACACCATCACTCACGATGCGAATCCCGCACTCGAGGCCTTGCCCGGCTTTGAGGAAATCAAGCCCATGGTCTTCGCCGGCCTTTACACGGTCGATGCCCACGAACACACCCAACTGCGCGAGGCCCTCGAAAAATTGCGGCTGAACGATTCGTCCTTCTTCTTCGAGCCGGAAAGTTCCGTCGCCCTGGGCTTCGGCTTCCGCTGCGGCTTTCTGGGCCTGCTCCACATGGAGATCATCCAGGAACGCCTGGAGCGGGAATTCAACCTCGACTTGATCACGACCGCTCCCGGGGTGCGCTACAAGATCACGAAGACCGACGGCGAGATGGTCGAAATCGACAATCCTTCGCGCTGGCTCGATCCCAGCGAAATCGCGAAAGTCGAAGAGCCCGTGATCCTCGCCACCATTCTCACCAACGAAGAATACGTCGGCGGAATTCTCAAGCTGGTCGAAGAAAAGCGCGGCAAGCAAAAAACGTTTGAGTACGTCAGCTCCTCGCGCGTAATGCTGCACTACGAATTGCCCTTGAACGAAATCGTCCTCGACTTTTACGCCCGCCTCAAATCTGTCTCGCGCGGCTACGCTTCCCTCGACTATCATCTGGCCGGCTACTGGGAGTCGCCGATGGTGAAGCTCGACATCCTGGTCGCGGGAGAGCCAGTGGACGCGCTCTCCATCATCGTCCACCGTGAATTCGCCTACGAACGCGGGAAACTTCTGGTTTCCAAAATGCGAGAACTCATTCCCCGCCAGATGTTCGAGGTGGCAATCCAGGCCTCGATCGGCGCCAAGATCATTGCGCGTGAAACAGTACACGCCATCCGCAAGAACGTTATTGCAAAATGTTATGGTGGCGATATTTCGCGCAAGCGCAAGCTGCTGGAGAAGCAGAAGGAAGGCAAGAAGCGCATGAAGCGCATCGGCCGCGTCGACATCCCGCAAGAGGCATTTCTAGCTGTCCTGAAGGTTGGTGAGGGCAGCAACTAAAAGCGGGTCTTTTCGCCACCGGGCCGGTGTCAAAACATCCAAGAAGCCGATTGCTCCCATCAGCATTTCGCCCTGAACTACGAGGAGGCTGGAGGTCGGAAAACTGCGGAATTTGCGCGGCGCACGAAAGTACTAGAACGTCAAAATGTGCAAATCTCAAAATTAGAAAGAAATCAAACGCGCCTAACTAGCGCTCATGTTAATGCCGCATGAATTGCATAACTGGTTACTACTCATGGTTTTAACGACCGGAAAGGCGTCTTCCTGAAACCGACCGCTCGGTTTTTGCCAAAAGAAATCTCGAACCTGGTTTTCAATTCCACAAGCTTTTCCACAGGCAGGCTGACTTTTCTAGCGAGTCCGCAAGCCTAACTTCCTAAGGGACTTACTGAGACATATCTAGGGTCTTCCCTGTAGGCGCAGCGCTAGTCTTCGGAGCCGCTCCCGCCCTCCGCGAGTGACTCAAATCTGGTGCTGTTTTTCAAGAACGCCATGCGGACTTTTCCGATGGGACCGTTGCGCTGTTTGGCAATAATGATCTCGGCTTTACCCTGCAATTCAGGATCGTCCTGCTTATAGACTTCTTCGCGGAAGATGAACATTACCAAGTCGGCATCCTGCTCAATCGATCCCGACTCGCGTAGATCGGCAAGTTGCGGCCGATGATCTCCGCCGCGGCTTTCCGGAGCGCGACTCAACTGCGAGAGCGCTATCACCGGCACGGTCAGTTCCTTGGCTAATGCCTTCAGCCCGCGCGAAATCGCCGAAACTTCCTGCGTACGATTCTCGAAACGCTTGCCGCCACCCGACATCAGTTGCAAATAATCCACGATGATCAGGTCCAGCCTGCCGCCCTGCGCCTGTTTCAATCGCCGCGACTTGGCCCGCATCTCGCTCAGAGAAATGCCGGGAGTATCGTCGATGAAAATTGGAGCGTGCGCCAGCTGCTCCATGGCGCGCACAACTTTTTTTGTGTCGTCCTGCCACAGCGAACCGGTGCGCATTTTGTGAGCGTCGACCCGTGCCTGCGAACATAGCAAGCGCATCAGCAGCGCCTCGCGCGACATTTCCAGCGAGAAGACCCCCACCACTTGCTGATCCTCAATTGCCGCATTCTCCGCGATATTCATCACGAACGCAGTCTTGCCCATGGAAGGTCGCGCCGCAATGATCACCAGATCGGAGCGCTGCAAGCCCGACGTCATCTCGTCCAGATCGGTATAGTGTGTGGCCAGTCCGGTGATGCGTTGGCCGCGTTGCAGCAGGGCATCGACCGAGCCAAACGACTCGCGGACGATTTCCTGCACGCCCATGAAGCCGCGCCCAATGCGCTTGTCCGAGAGTTGGAAGATGGCGGCCTCGGCATCGCTGAGAACATCTTCGGCCGCGTCCCCTTGATCCGATGCCCGCGCGATCGCCGTGTTGGCGGCGGAGATCAACCCGCGCAGCATCGCCTTGTCGCGCACAATCTTGACGTAGTGCTCAATGCTGGGCCGGTCGGGCACGCCATCGACCAGGCTCGACACGTAAGCAACGTCGCCGATGGGTTGCAGATCCTTGTGCCGGTCGAGTTCCTCGATCAGCGTGATCATGTCGATGGGCCGCGACGACTCCGCCAGATCGACCATGCGCGAATAAATGCGGCGGTGCGAGTCGAGCGAGAAGTCTTCGATTCGCAAATGCTCGGCAGCCTGGTTGTAGGCAAAGTTGTCGAGCAGGATCGCGCCCAGAATCGAGCGTTCGGCCTCTACGTTCGCCGGAAGAGTGCTGATGCTGTAATCGGTGGTCGACAATGATCTCTCTCGCTAAATTTTCGGAGCACCAACACTAGCCGCAAACCCCTTGTGAATGCGATGCAGGTACTATGGAAAACTCAGGCCAAACCAAAAAAAGTTGGCCCTCCTGCTTTGCAGCGTTTTGCCAAGCTTTCAGTGTAGGAGAACAAAATGCGAATATCAAGCGGGACAAGAATTGCGGCCGAAAAATAAAGGCGGCCCGGGCCAGCCACCCGGGCCGCGTCGTACGTGGTTCCCTGCTCCGCCCTAACACCGCGAGGCGGTGAAATGACCGCTTCAGCCCGACAGCGCTCGAAAGGAGTGCCGCATTTGCCAAAGCCAGCTGCGGATACGTCACCTTGCGATCACGAATCCACAACCGCCACGGTTGGCCAGCGGCCCTGTCCTGCTCCGAGGAGCAGAATGGGGGAGGAGGCCGCAACGCCCGGGCAACCAGTCGCGCTTGCGCGCATTTTCTGGATTCCCCCCGGCAATTCACCCTCGAGAATCACCGGCTGCCGCTGGCTCTGCCGCAATCATCCGGCAAGCTCAGGAACTTTCACGTTTCGCTGCACTCACTCTCCCTCAGGGCATTGCGCCTCGCAACACAAAAAAGATCTGCCGTTGTGCAGAAGCTGTGGAGGACGAGACTTCCCTGTGGAAGACCGAGGAAAACTGAGAAGTAATGTTTCCCAGCGCATTCCATTCGTCAGCTCTCAATTTCTTTTACACCGTAAAGATATTTTGTGGTGCGACGTTGCCCGTGCAGGACAGTCGCCTCGGCTGTTGCGCGACGGGCGAAGCCCGACCGGCCACGTCCGGTGCTAATTGACCTCGGCTTACGTCCCAGACCGACGCGAAACAAAAGGCCTGACCGGGTGCCTTCGATTGACATGGAAAGCAGGCCTCGAACCCTAGTGGCTCGTTGTTAGTACGGCATCACTATATTCAAGCACTTCGGGGAATCCGGAGGCTACTTGTGTCTGCCTGAACCTTTGCGCGGACTTTCCTTGGAGGGGGTGTCTTTGGACGAGCTTTCTTTCGATGCGCTTTCCTTCGACGAGCTTTCCTTGGACGAACTTTCTTTCGAGGAGCTATCCGACTTCGATTTGTCGTCCTTCTTGTCTTTCGAATCTCCGGTGCTGGAGGATCCTGGCGAAGAGGACTTCCTGGCATAGTCGGTGACGTACCAGCCGGAGCCCTTAAATTGGACGGCGGGAGCGGAGATCATCTGCTCGACCTGGCCGCCGCAGTCGGGGCACTTCTTGACCATCTTGTCGGAGTACTTCTGGATTTTTTCGAAGCGATGGCCGCACTTCTTGCATTCGTATTCGTAAAGTGGCATGAGTGAGACGGTTGTGAGGGACAACTCAGTTTCATATTGATTCTAGGGGCGGGAAGCGATTGCGTCAATCATGGGAGCGGAACTTACGAACTGCGCTGGCGGGTGTGCCGACGAATTGTCTGGGACCTTTTCTCTCGCCCCCTTCCGGGGCTCTCTGATTATCCGCTTGGCTACCCACGTCTTGCGACGTGGGCTGCACCCTTTCGACGCTCCGCGGCTCGCATTTTATTGGTTGGCTGACTGCTTTCGGGTGGGGTCTTGAATCAGTCTTTCTCGTTCTTCAAACGTTTTGGGGCGGCATTGCGCCGGGCGGCTTGAATGGCTTTGCGCAGAGTATTCTTCCTGGCGGCTTTCAGGTTTACGTGCGTGGCGCCGCGGCGTCCCCAGGCGCCGTTTACCGGAAGGAAAACTTCTGGTTCATCTTTCGAAAAATAGTGCTGCTGCTCGCGGGTGAGTTTGACCATTGCCCAGGCCTTGTCGAGATAGGCCAGCGTGGCGAAGATTTTCCCTGCGACGCGGAAGTCGGGATGATTGTACATGCCTGCGCAGGGTTACCTAGTTGTTTAGCTCTGGGTGGTACTAACCGCGACGACGAGCGTCTTTTGCGTCCGCCTCTTCGACGTCAGTGTCATCCGGAACACGTTGCGGAGGCCTGGAACTGGCGTTGGCATCGTCCGCCGCGTTCTTGCCGGCATCTTTGGCCTTGCCCCAGGCATTTTGGACTTTGCCCTCGGCCTGTTTCGCGGTGCCCTTCACCTGCATGTTCGGGTCGTTCGTCCATTCGCCCGCCTGGCGCTCAACGCGCCCTGCTACGTCCTTAGCTTTACCTTCGACACGGTCCTTATTCATTTGTAGTCTTCTTTGAAATTTGAACTCATACGGTTTCCGGACACGCCTAGGCGATTTTTCGCTGATTCGGCTGATCTTGTTCTATGTCGTAGTTGGAGTGCCTGTCGCCAGGTTTGTTTTGTCCATGAGCGCTCTTTGGGTGAGTCTGCAGTTGTTGTTCCGAATTGAACGATTGTTGGCAAACGTCACATGTGTTTTGACCTCTCGGATTTTGGCTCATTGTGAACCCCTCGATTCGTGATTTGAATTCTGCATGGTCCCCTGCGCTGCCCAATAGATCAGATGAAGAAGGGCGGAGAATGTTTGTTGGTTTTTTTGAGCGGTTGCAGAGTTGAGAAATAGGTTGCGCGCGTTTTTTCGAGAGGCCCGACAAGCCGCACGAGTCGGAACTGGAGCCTGCCCTTGTTTAAACTGGGCTTCGGCCCTGAATGATGCGCACGAGGACAACGATGATGGCTAAGATCAGAAAGATGTGAATGAATCCGCCCAGCGTGTAAGAACTAACCATCCCCAGCAACCACAGAATCAACAGAAGCGCCGCAATAGTGAAGAGCATTCGAGAGCATCCTTCCCGCAGCGGTTCTAGACAGTTGCTCCCTCGAGGCTATGGAGGAATGAGAAGACGAAGTGGGTCTATCCAGTAAAGTACGTAATTCTCGCAGTGAAGCGCTTTATGATTTCGTGGCACTTGTTTCTGGAGCAGCTAAAGGTGCCAGGGCTCAAAAAACCTGGACGATCCCGTTGCGCACGGCGTAGCGAGTCAGGTCGGCAACCGAATGCAGACCCAGTTTGCGCATGAGGTTGGTGCGATGGGTTTCCGCCGTCTTGACGCTGAGACGAAGAGCGACAGCGACTTCCTTGCTGGTCTTTCCTTCGGCGAGTAACTGAATAACTTCGCGCTCCCTACTGGTAAGAACAGCGACGGCCTCATCTTCCTTTGTCGCGTTCGCGTCTTCTGGACTGGCAGGATTTCGCCGGTCAAGAAATCCTTCCAACACCATCTGACTGACTCTCGTGGTAAAGAATGTTCTGCGTAGTTGTAAGGCCTCGACGGCGGCGACCAAGTCCCGCCCTGCGTCCGACTTCAATAGAAAGCCCCGCGCTCCAGCACGAAGCACCTCGCGCACGACCTGATCGGAGTCCTGCATGGTCAGAATCAAGATAGGAATGTCGGGCGAGGAGGCGAGAATTTGGCGGGCGGCCTCCAGGCCGTTCAAATTTGGCATACCAATGTCGAGCAGAATCAGATCAGGGCGTGCGCTATTCGCCAGTTCGACCGCCTCGCGACCGTCTTTCGCTTCGGCACACACTTCCCAACCGGGATGACCTTCCAGCAACGCGCGAATGCCTTGCCTCGCCACTTCATGATCCTCGGCAATCAGGATTCGAAACATTCTCTGCCTCCCAGTAGTTGAGCGGTTGAAATGTCCGAGACTCGGGCAAACTTCAAGGCACACGGGCGCGCAGTCCCAAGCGAGTATGAAGGACGACCGCGCCAGTAATTTCAAAGCACAAACCTTGCCAAACACGTATTTCGTTGCATCTAAGCCGCTTTACCCGTTGAACAATTTGGGCTTCGTGTAAGTTTTGCCAAACCAACCAGGAAGCATCAAATCAAAATTGTTATAAACGTGTTGAGATCCGGTATTTTTCTCAGGCAATACAGTGTTTGCAGTAACAATGGCGGGACGGTGCGGGATGCACTGCCGTGCATTTGCTAAAGGGTTGCCCCAACAAAAACCCAACAACATCAGTGGGAGTGGCATCTAAAAGATGCACGGAGGCTTGATCAGATGCATTTCGGTACGACGAGTTTTCTCCGCTCAGGACTGAGGGCAGTAGCACTTGTTGGAATCGTGTGCGCCATTGCATACGCGCAAAATACATCGCCAGCCCAAAGCAGTCCGTCTACGCAGCCCCCATCGGCCTGGGATCCGGACTACGGTCCCCCTCGGACTGCGGTTCCGTCTTCCGTCCAGGCACCCTCCGGTCAGCAGCCCTCGGACCAGCAACCGGCTGCACAGGATCAGGAGTCGCCGATCACCTCGGATAAGAGTGCGGACGATTCGGGGCGGTTCGTTTTCAGGAAGCAGGTGCAAGAAGTGGTCTTGCACGCCACGGTCGTGGACGAGGCAGGGCACTTGGTTACGGGACTGGATCGGAACGCATTCTCCGTCTATGTGAACAACGTGCCAGAACCGCTTACATCGTTCCGCCGGGAGGACGTTCCGGTAGCTCTGGGGATCGTCATTGATAATTCGGGCTCGATGCGCGACAAGCGCGAAAAGGTGAGCCAAGCAGTGCTGAACCTGGTGCGCGCCAGCAATCCTCAAGATGAGGTTTTCGTAGTCAATTTTAATGAGACCCCTTATTTGGATCAGGATTACACGTCCGACGTCGGGTTGCTGCAGACCGCGCTGCACCAAGTGTCCAGCCGTGGAAGTACGGCTCTTTATGATGCGGTGGTCGCTTCCGCCGAGCATCTGCGAGACAATCCGCGTCTCACCAAGAAAGTGCTTCTGGTGATTACCGACGGTCAAGACAACATGAGCCAGGAGACTCTGCAAAGCGCCGTGCGAAAGCTACAGCCGAATAAGGGCGCGACGATCTATGCCATCGGACTCAGCAATGGGGGGATGACGCGATCGGGGCACGAGGCACTGCAGGAACTGGCAACGAGTACGGGTGGAGTGGCATTCTTCCCACGAAGTCTGGACGAAGTGGATTCCATCACGCGGGCCGTGGCACACGACATTCGCAGTCAGTACACCCTCGCGTTCAAGCCCGGTCCGACGAAAGCGGGATACCAGGCGATTCGGGTCGAGGCCAGAGGGCCAGGGAGGGCGCGGCTGACTGTGCGGACACGGAGCGGATACTACCCGGGTGAAACCGTTCGTTAGTGAATCTTAACCGCCCGGGAGTTTATGCCGCAGTGGGACCGGTAGGTGTTTTGGGGGGCGGCGGGGGCAACTCAATCTGGATCAGATTGTTCTTGATGGCATAGACGACCAAATCCCGGATCGAGTGGAAACTGAGTTTCCGCATGATATTGCTACGATGGGTTTCGACGGTCTTGGTGCTCAAGTTCAAAAGTGATGCGACTTCCTTGGAGCTATTGCCTTCTGCCAGCAACTGAGTAATCTCGCGTTCCCGCGCAGTCAAAGTCGGTAACTTAGGCGCCTCGTTTCTGGAAACGGTCTGGCCTTTTTCCAGGAAGCCGGCCAATACCAGGTCGTTCACACGCGGCGTGAAGAACATGCGCTTGTTCTGGAGCGCTTCCACGGCAGACACCAAGTCGCGCGCAGCATCAGACTTCAAAACGAAACCGCGAGCGCCAGCATCGAGCGCCTCACGGATGACTTGATCGGAGTCGGTGATCGTGAGCACGATTACCTTGAAGTGAGGATCGTGCTGCAGGAGTTGGCGAGTGGTATCCAAGCCATTCAGATTGGGCATCCCGATATCGACGATGACGACGTCGGGGTTCAACTGCAAGGCTTTCTCAACCGCCTCGCGGCCATCACTGGCTTCGCCGCAAACTTCCCAGCCTTCATGTTTTTCCAGGAGCGCCCGCAATCCGCGGCGCACGATTTCATGGTCATCGGCCAACAAGATTCTCAGCTTCATAATTCCCCTCTTTCCAGATCCCGATGGAGCTGCAGCGTCAGTCGAACTTCAGCCTTTAGCGTAACTCGGCAACATTCCGGCCATTCAGAGCAGTAAAGACCCGATGCTGGCTTACCGCATCGACGGCCGCCAACAGATCGCGAGCCGCGTTGGACTTTACAACATATCCCCTGGCCCCAGCTTCCAGGGCTTCTCGCATCATTTGCGGAGAATCGTGCTGGGTGACAAACAGAATCTCGAGTCCGGGACATTCTTGCCGTAGCAAACGGCAGGCTTCCAAGCCGTTCATCCTGGGCATCGTGACGTCGAGCACCATGACGTCAGGGCTCAAGTCTTTTGCCTTTTCCACCGCTTCAGCCCCGTCCGACGCTTCTCCAATGACTTCCCAACCCGAATGCCCTTCCAAAAGCGTTTTCAAGCCCTGCCTCACAATGGGGTGGTCATCAACCAGCAGTATGCGAATTGTCATTCCGATTCAGTCCTTTGGGGAGAGCAGACGATTCGCCACATTTTATCTTTCGTTTGTGACAAGCCTGAGCAAAATCATTCTTAGTTGAACACCACAAACTGGGGGGAGGGCCCCATAACCCAATGAGGCTAACTTTCCAGTCGGCGGGGTCCAATACAGGGAATCCTGTATTTCGGGGATGTTGAAGGAGCGTACGCTCGGGAATGCGCTAGGCGTTGTGGCCCGCAGAAATCACTGGGAAATACGTTTTGTCGTGCAATAGAACCTCGACCGCTTCAACGACCGATCCAATGTCCTGTTTGGCACAGGCCCCGCGAACGCCTGCCTGACGCGCAGCTTCCGCGAGCTGGTTCGAAAGGTGCAGCGTCACCATGAGAATGGGAATCTTGGGGAAGAGCTCTGAAATCTGCTTGGCGACGTCGACGCCATTCAGATCGGGCATCTGGTAGTCCAGCAAGATCAGATCGGGGGGTGCCTCCAGTACCAGGTGGAGCGCCTCGGCGCCGGTTCGCGCCTCGCCGCAAACATGCCAAGACTCTTGCTGCTCAAGAATCGCGCGCAGATAGCGCCGAACTGCTGGATTATCATCGACTAGAAGAATGCGGACCATTGCGAAAGCCTTTCCAGCTTTAGATGCCGATTGCGAACTCCGTGGTTCAAGCAAAGGGCTTTCGCATGGAAAACACCTTCAACGGAATTCCGAACTATTTGCCAGCGCTGTGACCCTTTTCTTTGTGCTGTTTCATGATCGTGCTGGCCGCGACTTCCTTCGCCCGCCCTACTGCCGTCGTGCCCAGAGCTCTCAGCACTTTAGTTTGATGTGTTCAAATTTGGTGGCTACGCCGCGCAAGGGCTTTCTACCGGGCATCACCATCTACCCTGGGTTATCACCATGTCAACATAGGTGAAGGCCTCAACACCTACAATCCGGTGAAGCCTGTAGGTTTACTAATTTGGTAATAGACTAGCTAGGCATTCTCTTCCTGATTCTGTTCTTCCTGATTCTGTTCTTCTCGTCGCTTCCGATTTATTCGTTCCTCTCTGGTCGCCTCTGATTTTCCTGCAAGGAACCCACGCGTGTGGGGCAGTTTGGGCTCCTGAACAGGGGCAAAGCGTTTTCCCGATTTGGGCTTGGAACCTCTACAGGAACATATTTATGCACCTCAGTAACCTACCCTATTGACATTCACCAATTTATAGTGCCAGGCAGTTCGACCCAACCTCATCTCAGGAAGGATTCATATTTTGAAAAATCCCTATGGGGCTTTTGCCCTCTTCGTCTGGAACAACTTCTCTGAAAACCTAACTGGAATATGCAGATCTGCTCTGATCTTGGGGCTGCTAGCTATGGCAGCGGGCCTGCCCCTAGTCCCCAACGCTTTCGCACAGGCTCACCCGACGATCAGTTGCCCATCTGGACACGGGTACTGGGATGTCTTGAGCGTAATGATGATGGACCCGGAACTCGCCTCCAATTATCACATGGAGGGTTTCTCTGGAGGCCTGCCGTCTGCCTACATCTATACTCGATGGGATGAAAGCCAGTCCAAGGTGTACTACACCAAGAATCCGCAAGGGAATCCCTGGGACATTAATCTCTATGACTCAAATTATATCTACCAATGGGTCACGGAACTGGGCGATTGGAATGGCGTAAATCACTGGAACGATCCAAGAAGCTGTAAGAAATTCAACAGTGGCCGATCCGACCTCTCCATGCGCTGGGCCTCGCGGTGCGCCGTTCCGGGAGGAGCCAACAGTTCGTTCTGGAATCCGCCGCCCGCCGCCGAGCCTAACAACACGAACTATTACACCATCGTGGATCAGGACCTGCAGAGGGCTCCCAATAATCTCGGCTACTCTTTGATGGAACTGAAACCGCCGGGCACGCTGAGCATCACCGACCACCGTGCAGTGCCAGCGCGTTCGTTTTCCATTACGACAATGCCCCTGGACTATACATACAGCTGTAGCGTCGCGGGGAACGTCAACTCCTGCCTTTTTCGTGAGGTCTTTGAGTACGGCGTGGATACCGACATGAATCCTGTGGACAGGGTCAAGCACACCTACGGATGGGTACGCTGGCGCTACTACGTCAACTCCAACCGTGGCAACGCAAAGGTTACAGCTAACTGGGTACTGAATAATACATCGACCTCGGACCAGTTGATGCTCGGACAGGTCAGCCCCAACTTCCAATGTTTCTAGACGGGGTTGAGTTTGTTCTGGTCGGGGCAACAGGCTAATCTGGATTCATCTCGATCTGCCGGGGCGGTAAGACCGGCAGATCGGGATGCTGCTGTTCGCGCCATATCACCTTGAAACACTCGCCCTCGCTTTGAGAGCGCCAGATCGTTCCATCTTCGTATTTCACCGAATCCGGGAAGAAGACCCAGCCGACGACGGCCTGGGCGCTGGCGGCGCGAATCCCCGGCCTTTCCAGCGTTTGCTCCTGTCCCGGCAAAATAGGCTTATTCGAGGACCATTCGGCGTTGAACGGTCGCCGCAAATCCTGGGGTGCTAAAAACATCTCGGATGTAAGCGCCAGGCTGGCAATGGGCTTGTCGCTGATGTTCTTGACGGTCAGCGTAAAGTTTTCCGGACGCTTCCAGAAATCTCCCCCGAGGAAGACCAGTGGGCAGGCGCGGGCGTGCGGGGTGTAGATTGTGTAAACCGCAATCATTCCAGCCTCCATATGATCTTCGACATGGCAGTGGAACATCCAGGTCCCGGGATTGTCGGCGAGCATGTCAACCGTCACCATGCTTCCTGGCAGAAGTTCAATCACGTCGGTATTGCGCCTTCCGTCGCTGACGGTTTCGCCGTGCCAATGGGGAGTGTGCAAGTCGATCTCATTTCCCATGCCCAGCAGGTACCAGCGCACCTTGTCTCCCTGCTTCATGGTCAAGCCGGGAAGATTGCCGAAGATAAAACCGTTGATGGCATAAAATTGGCCGGCAGGCTTGCCGCCCATTTCGTCGAAGATCATGAAGGAGGCGACAAATTCGCGGTTCACATCCTTCGGAGATCCATCAGGATTCGCTCTGCCTTTGGCGGTGACGATGATCGGTCCCAACAGACCGGCATTGATTTCAACCGCAGCGTCGACATGGGCATGGTACCACCACACCACCGAACTTGGTTGGCCCGGACCCGGTCCACTGCTCGCATTCGCAAACCAGTGATATGTATATTTGCCGCCCGGGGGAACGAAGGCTCCTTTGGAGACTGGTAAATACAGCGAGCCCTCGTTGTTTTTGTCGTAGCGCAGGCCGTGGGGATGGATGTCGTGACCGCGGTGTCCGCGATTCAGAAAATCGACGACGATCTCATCTCCCACTTCTGCGCGAATGATCGGGCCGAGAATTCCCAGCCAGTCAGGTTGCGCCTTTGGAGTAGTGAAAGTGTCATCTGTGTACTCGACAAAACGGCTCTTTGCAAATTGCAACTTCAGCGCCCACGGTTGGGGGATGGGCGTGCCGTTCAGCAGATTGTGGCCGCTTGGGGCGTAATTCCAGGTTACGTCTTCGGCTGCGATGTAGTAGTGCCGGGTGGTTGCAAGACAAGAGCAAACGAAAAAACAGATTGTGCACAGCACCAATCCCAACGCTCGCTGGCTTTTCACGGAACTCATTATCCCACTGGGAGGATGATTGTGTAATCAGCGGGTAACTACTCCGCCTTCCTCCGTGGCCCCGGCTTCGCGAAGCTAGCCTCCCTCAGGGAGTCGGCGGGGTTAGGGTGCACTGCCCTCCCGTGTTCTGAGCCGGCGGCGTGGGAGGAGTGGCCCAGGGCACGTTTACGAAATCAAAGAACTCGCTCATGTCGGCCTGCGCAGCGTCGCGTTTTGTCAGAGCAGGCACGTTGAAGCGAGTCTCAATCAGCTTCAGAATTGCTGTGTAGTCGCGCCCCGTGTGGGAAACGTAATTCTTCTTGGCGAAAGGCGAGATGACGATTAACGGCAGACGATATCCGGTATAGGTGAAATCGCAGGTGCCTCCGCCGGTCGTCCCGGTCGAGTCGCAGATGTCGCCTGCCACCAGGTCCATCGGCGCGATGCCGTCCGGACTCGGCATCGGCTGCGGCGAGACGTGGTCATAGAAACCTCCCGCTTCGTCGTAGGTGAAGATCAGCGCGGAATCCTTCCAACTGGAGCTATTCATCAGACCGTTGATCAGGCTCGCAGCGTACTGAGCTCCGGCCTGGACGCTGGCAGGGGAAGAGGTGTCGTAATCGTTGGGATGTTCATCCAGTCCGGCGCTGGAAGCAGGTTCAATGAGGGCCACCTGGGGCAGAGTTCCATTCTTCAGGTCGGTGGTGAACTGTGTCAGAGGCACCAGATTCTGCGACAACGTCGGGCTGTTTACGATGGTTTGTCCGTAGGTGAACTCGTTGATGTAGGAATAATTGTAGAGGCACGCGGCAGTGGGATTGGAGGAACAAGTTGTGCCGTCGGTATCGACGTAGATCTTCCAGGTGACGTTCGCGCTCTGCAGTTCCTGGAAAATAACGGGGACGGCGAGGGGAGTTTCCGGCGCGACCAGGGGGTGCGTATGTCCGGCCGAAGTGGCGGCTAAAAGGTACATGCGGTTGATCTGCGTGCGGTCCATGGCGGGAGAAAACCACCGGTCCGAGGTGGCAAAACTGGAGGCCATGAAGTAGTAGTAGTTCAGGTCGCTGCCGTCAAAATACCCCATCGCCCGTACGCCGTTGGTATCCATTAAATTGGGCGATTGCTGACGTGCGTCGTTCGCGGCCGTGACTACAAATCCGTTGAGAGCTGCCGGACTGTTACCCTGGGGGTCGTTCAAGTCCCAGTCCACATGACTCTCGTCCCAGAACGGACTCTGCTCCTCCTGACACGTAGAGGCAAAATGAAAGGAGGTTACCAGATTGTTGCTGTCGGGGACGCACGTGGTGGAAGCCGGGAAGGGCTGGGTGGGATCACAACCCGGGATGGCGGGAGCAGGCCCCTGCAGGGGAGCGGTTCCACTTGCCGGGTTGAACTGCGGCAAGCCGTCGAAGGATTGATCCGCGATGCCGTTCTGAGCCCAGTATTGGCGCATGGCACCGAAATAGTGATCAAACGAACGATTCTCCTGCACGAAGATAATAATGTGGTTCACGCTTTGCAGGGTGCCTGACGTAGTCGTTGTCGGCCCAGATCGCAGGCCTACACATCCAACCCAGAGCAGGGAGCTCAGGCTAAACAAAAGGGCTAACTTTAAACGATGTCGAGATCTCATTCGGGCAACTTTTACGCGGAGTCCGAGATTCGATGAAGATGAGCGTAAGAGGGTTGTTTGGCGCCACAAAGAACCGGCGTGTGTCCCTATGCCGTACTCGCGCAAAATAGCCTCCGGCCCATCCGGTGAAACCGAATCTACGGTGTCGATTCCGGTCATACGGGGGCGCGGGCAGGAGATATCTAGGGTGTTCTCCACCGCGGGGCAAGGGTTTTTCCTGAACCTTTATTTCTTTTTTCTCAAATTTCCTAGCGACACAGCCGAAGAACCGTGCATCAGAGTCTAGTCGCCAGCGTTAACTCCCTGAAGTAGGTCATGTCTAAACCATGAATGAACAGGCCCCCGTCCGATCTTCCACTATCGGATCTTCTACTCAAATTCAGTCCGTGCCCGAGGCCGCCTCCAAGAAAGATGGTCAGCTGGAAATGACGCCCTCTAATAGACCGCTGCTGAGTCTTGCGCGCAAACTCCACAATAATGAAACGGCACTCGCCATCATGCGCAGTGCATTCCGCATGTTCCAGCGCATCGGGCTCACCGTGAGTCCGAACCACTTCTACTGGCCTGTGCCCGACTTCCGCGAACTTGAGACTCGGAAATGGCCAGCCGAGGCCGACACTCCCGGACTGGACCTTGCCGTGGACCGGCAATTGGATTTCCTGCAGACGGTGGTTCCACAATATCAAGGCGAATGGGCATCGGAGTCTGCACCGTTTTTCAGCGCGGGGTACGGCTATAACAATGGCTTCTTTGAGACCGTCGATGCGGAGATCGCCTACAGCCTGGTTCGACATTGCAAACCGGAACGGATCGTGGAAGTGGGCGGCGGCTATAGCAGTCGTGTCATGGCAGCGGCCCTCGATCGAAACCTCAAGCTGGATGGAGCACGCGGAGAGCTAGTCACCATAGACCCATGCCCGGATCGTTTTCCCACGAAAGTGCTGAGTGATCGTGTGCACCTCATTGCTCAAACTGTGCAGAATGTGGACCTCGACCTATTCCTCAGCCTGCAAAGTGGCGATTTTCTTTTTCTGGATTCAAGTCATGTTGTAGCCATCGGCAGCGATGTGGTGCGCGAGTATCTCGAAATCATTCCCCGGCTCGCCCGGGGGGTGGTGATTCACGCCCATGACATCTTCATTCCCGCAGACTATCCGCGGGAGGCAGTCTTGCATAATCTTGCATTCTGGTCAGAGCAGTACCTGCTGCAGGCCTTGCTGATGTTCAATCCGCAGTTTGAAATACTGTGGGGCAGCAGTTGCATGCAAAGCCGAGCGACCAGAGAGCTGGAAACTGCTTTTCCGCACTGGCAGCACAGTTATCGCAATATGCCCCCGGAAAAGCGCCATTTCCTTCCCACCCGCGATGGCGACCGCGTCTGGCCCTCCAGTTTCTGGATCCGGAAACTGGGTTGAGTCGCTGGAGACGTTGCAAGCAACGTCTCTACAGATTATTTTGGGCGTGAATCGTCTTGATCAAGAAAGCGCGCAACTACCAAATCCCCTTGTCGTCACCCGTAATCCTGAGATTGACAAAGGCGGCGGCGGCCAGCGCCGGTAAGAGAGATAAGCGTGCCGCAGCGCGAAAGCGTCGCGCCACTCCTGTTCCAATGAGTTGCTGCAGGAACAGTTGTGAACCCTGCGGCATCATAGGCACGCGCAAGAAGTGTTTTCCCACATATGTCACCTCTGCCCCGAAACGCGCCGAGCGGACGACAAACTCCGGCAGCGGGAGCAGGCCGGCGCCCATGCGCTGGTTGTAGTCCAAAGTAATCTTCAGCAGGGTCGCAACTCCCGGCCAGATCGACCATCGCTCGGTGGATGCGCGCAGCCCCGCGAAATCCAGACGGACCGCTCGCACCAGCCCGGTCAGGTTCAGCAGGTCGGTGAAACGAATATAGAAATGCCGGTACATTCTTTGCAGCGTTGCGAGCGTGACCTGCTCCTCCGGAGCGGGAACGCGAAAGTGAAAAGGACCTGCATCGCGCCACACGCTGGTTTCTTCCAGGCGGGCAGGTAGCTCGTCCTGTTCCCCGGTTTGTCCGAGGCAGCCGACGTGGATCTCCACCAATCGGGGCTGTCCCGGAACCCGGAAATTCCATTTGTGCGCCAATCGATCGCCCCAACTCTGCGGCTGCGGCTCGGCTTGCAGTTCACTCCGCATGGCGCGCACGGTATCACGTGCGCTGGCTGCAATAAAGAGATCCAGATCGCTGCCAATATCGGGCCAGTGATCGAGGGTCTTGATGACGAGCGGAGTGTGCCCGGTGAGTTCGAGTCCGCGCACGACCCTGTGGAGAACCGCGAGCGAGTTTTCGACCTGCCAGTGTTCGCCCTGCGCGAGATCCTGAAGATCGTCAAACGGCGCCGCGAATGCCCCAACGGCGGTCCATTTCTCTAAACGCTGCAACGTGCGAAGGTAGACGCGCTGCAGTTCTGCAAAGTGCAGGAAGTCGGACCACTCCTGCTTGGACATGCGTTGCAATCTCGTTAACACCGGTCCGATCTGCGGGTCGGTTTCGCCGCGCGGGCCCAGAGCCGGCAGCGCATGGAGATGCAAAAGCGCCAGCATCTCGAACATCTCAGCCGCACTTGCACTGCCCGTCGCCATTAACGTCCTCCGTTCGTGTTATCCGCTTTCGATTCGCCACAGTGCGGGATGCCACGCTCAATCGCCGTTCCTTCTTCGTAATCGTTCCAGGTGGCAATCAGAACGAATGGAATGGGGTGCGAAGCGTCGTCGTTCTCCTGGAACAAGCGGAGGGTGTCTTCGAATGTCTTTCCGCACCGTGCATCGATGTGCCGGTTCAAACTCCACGAGGCCTTGGCATCATTGAAGCCCGGCCACACTCCGCCCACCGTAACTTCGTCCGTCTGTTTGCGCATCTTCGAGTAAAAGTCGTGCAAGTAATCTTCACCCCAAGCCTGGCCGTCCGGGGTCCAGCCCTTGTGCCCGGGATACACCCAGGCATATTCACCATCGAAGGCTTTGGCGTACTGCGGTGGCGGGTTGTCCTGATAAATCAGGATAGGCGGCGATTCCCACTGGTTTACCTGCTGGCGGACTTGCAGCCAATCGGTGTGGCCGCCCTTGGGAAATACAAAAATGACGGGTCGCCCGTGGTACATCAGGTAAGCGTCGCGTCCTGGGGCGCCGGGGCCGATGTACTTTTTGTAAGCCAGATCCATCGCCTCCATGGCGTCGTCGGTGGCGTGCCCGTTATCATCCTGAGTTTCGTCGTACATGAGGGCCACGTGGAAGTGTTGCTCGCTGGCGATGCGTTGCAGGAGCGCAGTACTGCGATCGAGAAAGGGACGTCGTGGGCCGTACCAATCGACCGCGAAGGCATAGATGCCCATGTTGCGGGCACTCTCAATTTGCTTGCGCAGAACGTTAGGGTCCAAAGTGCTGTAGCCGACGTCAATGTGGTCCGGATCTCCAAACCAGGGCTGATAATCTGCGAGAACCTTGGGATTACCCGGTAAGGTAGGGACTTCCTTGAGCGTGATATTGCGCGCATTCGCGTGAGTGCACGCGTTAGGAGCGTAGCTTGCGATCAAGACACACGCCCAAAGGGCATAGTGGAAAGGTTTCATCTATGATTTCCTGCCTTGGTTACGATGAGACGGCGCCGCCGAAAGTTGGCTCAAACTCGGCGTTCGAGCAAGGCCTCAGGGTTTGCCAGAGACTTCCTCCAAATCGCGAACGTACCAGCGATCAGCGCCGGGAGTCATGAGAACCATGTATTCGTGAGGCACATTCTGTGTATCGAGCAATTTGTTTCCGTCGTAGGTCTGAATCTCCAACTGGGCTTGGTCCACAAGCTGCATGGCAGCGCCGTCGCTGGAATAAAACACCGCCTTCAGATGGTGGCCATGATCCACGACTCGGACGTGCACTCCGGTTTGTCTTTGCTCGCCGATTCTTTTCGTAAGGCGATCTTTGGCGAATCCGACGAACTCTTCGCCGAGTCCATCGGCCCGACTGGAGTCCAAAGCCTCGGACAGATCGTGCCATGCCAGCGCATAGTAGCGGACTAGCATCGTTCCCGTGAGCTCTTCGATGGGACGTGGGGCAAGTCCGTCAGCATCGAGTTGGACTTCGGGCGAGGATTGGGCGATCGCCAGAACGCCAGTTGCAATCACAAAGCCCGCAACTTTGACGAACCGGAGCGAGATTTTCTTGAGCGCCATTACGTTGGCCATGCTCTTCATAGTTTTCCGTTGAAGGCGATTTCATTGCCCTCGACAACGCCGCATGCCACACTGATCTGCGCCCGGCCGTGGACGCTGAGTTGGGTTCGGGCTACACCTTTTTTGATCGGCGTATCCACCGTGCTCTTGCCCGCGCTGTCGACCTTGGTGAATGAAACGACTGTGCCATCGGGAAGTGCATTGCCGCTGCAGTCGCGCACCGGATCGGTTTCGAGGGTCACCATATTCCCGCTCGGCACGGCTTTCACTCGCAATCCGCAGGCCTCCGCCGCCACTTGTTGAACGACCCGGGCTTCTTCCACGTTGCCGGAGACTGCAGTCACTTGGACCCGTCCCTCATGGGGCGTCGAATCCGTGCGGATCCAGGCCACACCGCGTAGGGTGGAAACTCTCCGCGAGAAGGCGGCCCCGCTGGCCGGCGTGATCCGGAAATCCACTGCAGACGGGCTCAAGACCAGGCTGAAATACTGGTCAAACACAAAGGCCGTGGCATCAATTGAATTCGGAGTGGAGACGGGAACCCGCGAAGGATGAAGAAAAAAGCTCAGGTGTGCAGGCTGCGCAGCCTTCACCTCGAACGTGGCGGAAGTGCACCCCGAGTCGCAGAGGATTGCCTGGTACAGGCCTGCAGCGCGCACGTCGCTGGACTGAATCTGCAGTTCGCTCGTTAGTTTGACGGCGCGTTTCACGACATGGTCCGGCCCCACCAGATAGAAGGTGGCCTCACCGGAGCCCTGTACGGGAATCGAGAAAGCCTGGCCCGCTTCGACCGTGGCGGGCGGGTTCAGTTTAGCCGCCCGTGCCCAGCGGGGCAACACACACAACAGCGCCAGTATGGCCAGGCGCTTATACAGCTCGAAATCGCTACGGGAAGTGCGTTTCATGCTAGGAACTCGACCGCGAGTAGTGATTCACGATGACGCGATAACTCTTCAACCGTCCCGCGATATCATTTGGGATATCGACCGCAAAGGGCACAGGCACTTGCGGCGTGAGCGCCTGATCGACATAACCATCCGAGACCCAGATTACTTTGCCGGAGTCGTCATAGTAGGCTGCCAAGACGTGCGCGATATTGACGGGGCGGCCGCTTTGATTCACCAGTTCGCCTTTCAACACGTTGCGGTTCAATCCATCTTTGCTCAGAGCCTGGTCGCTGACCGCAATTACCGGATCGGCGCTGGCCGGGACCAGCAGAGCGCGCGCATCCATGCGCACACTCTTTACCGCATCCATGCGAACTCCGGGAAAGTCAATGCGATAAGGCGAAACCTGCTTGGGGAGAAGCACGTGCGAGATCAGATCGAAGCTGCCTTCTTCCTCGATGGGGGAGCCGTCGGCTTTCAACAGGGTCGCATTCACGTTCAAATATGCGGGAACTGTGTCCTCATTCTCCACCTCCCCGAGAATCACTACGCGACCGGGACGGGAGATCGCATTCATGGAGGTTATGCGGACTTTCGGCGAGTCTACTTCTTGAGCGCCCCAGTTCTGCGATGTGTTGCGGCCGATTACATCCCAACGCAAGTAGTTCACCGACACCACTTGCGGGGGCACTGTAGGAAAAGCCGGTTTCGGCCAAACCACGCGCCACACCGAACCATCGCGGTGCACGCGCAAATCCCGCACGTCATCTAGCGAGCCCACTGCGCTGGACCAAACCATCCGCACCCGGACCATGGCCTGATCCTGATCCGCGTGCAACGGCGAAACATCCGCACTCTGCAGAGAGGAGTACGTACGCAAACTGCCGTCGCTTCCCGCAACATCGCGAGTGAACGATTCAAGATCCGTATTGCTGCTGGGATCGAGCGAAGCATAAGCCCGCTGGAAGTCGTGAGCCTGAATGTCGCTCATCAGAGCCTGCACAGCTGCTTCCGGAGTTCTCGCCGAGAAGATGGAGTGCTCCTTCATGCCTCCGGACTGCAGCCAGGCGATAGCAACCAGAACCACAGTCGCAATGGTGAGAAAAAAGGCCAGCCCCCACCTCATGAGTGCACCCCGCTGTCATAAACGCTTTCCGGCGTTTCCCTGGGAAGCGCGATTCCTTGCGTTACCCGGCGCGGCTCTCCCAGGAAAAACACAAACAGAATCGCCAGGATGCTGCTGCCGAGAGGCAAGATGCCCCATAGCAATCCTTCCCACGGGGCCGGTATGGAATCGGATGGGATCGGACGCGCAGGAACCGCATCATCCTTGGACCACACGGTGATGGCGCCGGACTCATAGCTTTCGACCTGGCGCCATCCGCCGAAGACCAGAAGCGGCTCATAGAACGGATCGTGCACGAAAATGAATTTCAGGCCGTAGTGGTTGGCATGCTGGAGCATGGCGCGCAGCGAATCCATCCCGGCGACGCCGAAGAATTTCGCATTGGTCATTTGCGCTGCTCCGTAACGGGTCATCTCGGGCAGCAGGCGGGCCGAGTTGTACTCTCCATCGATGCTGTTCGCATTGGCATAGGTGCCAACCTTGGAGAGAGCATTGCCGAATCCGAGTGTGAGATAGCGGTACTGATCGTGGCCATCGCGATTCAGGAATGCGATGACTGAATCTACATTGAGCGAATTAAACGTGCGAAAGGGGCTCCAGGTCAGCCAGCCCAGCGCGAGCGCCAGGGTGGCAACGGCGGCCGTGCTCACGCCGATGGCTCCCCAGCGTGGGAAACGTTCAATGGCTTCCTCCACCAACAATCCCACAATCGGCAGCGCCAACACCGTCGCCCACAGAGTGAAGCGCTCGAAAGTGAGAATTTCGAAGGCCCGGCCGAAGATCCAGCGCGGAACCGGCGTCGTGCCGCCCAGAGCAATCAGAAACGTGACCCAGAAGGCAAGCAGCAGAATTCGCAGGCGGGGATTCGATGCTCCCTTGATAACGATGAACGGCAGTGCCAGGATCAAAGCCCCATACGGAACGACGAAATAATTCATTCCGTACGTCCAATTCATCAGGAGGTTCGAACGGCTGGCGTGCGGAATGGGCATCTGCTCGATGGGATGCCGGATGAGCGCGATCCAGTAGGGCAAGAGAACGATCCCCACCCCCACAGCCGCAATCGCGGCAAAGACGAAACCGCGCCCGATGATGGCAGCGCCGGATTGGCCCCTTTTGCGACCGTCGTACCACGCCAGCCACAAGACTGGCAGGGCAAAAAGGACGGAGCCGAAGATGAGCGTGACGTGATGGGCCGAGGCTGCGGCCAGATTCAGAGCAATCCCCTTGAGCAGCGATCGCCAACTGGCCGTCTTACACCACGAATACAAATAAGGCAGACTCAAGAAATACAGAGGCGCTGACATCGTGGTGGGTAATTGCCCTGCCGAATACACAAGAAATGCGATGCTGCCGGCGAACACGGCCAGCACCCCGGCATAACTGGCTGCCCGGTCATCCACCCAAAGCTGTGCGAACCGGTAAGCGCCCACCGCCAGCAGGACGACGGCGGCCAACTGCACCAACATGAAGGCCTCCGTGAGCCCGATGAGATACGAAATCAGCGCAATCCATTGGTGAGTCAGTGGAGGGTAGGTAGTTTGGGAGAAGCCGCCAAACCACTTTTCATTCCAGGGATTGAACCAGTGGTGAGCGTAATGCGAGGCAAAGAAAATGTGTAAGTTCGCGTCGTAAGACGAAGTCGCCGGCAACTCCATCACGAGTAAAGGCCCGTGAATGGCCAGTGCGAGCAGGACAATGGCAGCCACCGGAACGGGCCGTTGCCAAATGCGAGTCGCACTTGGGAGCACAAATCTTTCTTGGATGTCTCTCATTGAGTCGGAGTGTTCGAATCGCGGCCTTAACTCCGAGCATTCGAATCGCAGCCTTTGATTCCGGGAAGCCGGGCAAAGGTTGGTAGGTATTTTCAGGTTAGAGCGGACCTTTGCGTGCAAAGGGGCGCAACCACCTCGGGAGTTTCTTGCATCTGAGCGACGACGGAAGAGCGCATGATGCGTGTGCCCTCTGCCACTAGCCGAGTTGTCAGCACAGGAGATAGGGAGGAAGAAGGGTGCAATCAGTGTTCAGGGGATGGGTGCGGCTTGCAGTCTTGCTAGTGGCGACTGCGTGCGCTGCCCAAACCTTTGATGTGAACGGCCAAACTTCTCCCACTACGCCCACGCCCTCGAAAAGGCGAGGCGCGCAGTCCAATAACGATCTGTCCAATAGCACTGGGACAGGAATAGGGTGGGGCGCGAGCATCGAGGTAGCGCGCGAAGCGCGAGCCGCGCAGACTGCGCTGCAACACGGTGACCCGGCCGGCGCCACTGCGCATGCCCAGCGCGCGGTGAACGCCGCTCCTCACAATCCGGATCTGTGGTTTACGCTGGCCTATGCGGCCCGGCTGAGCGGACAATATTCGCTTTCAGTCGATGCTTACCATCGCGGTCTGGCTCTGAAGCCCTCTTCGGTGGAAGGACTCTCCGGCTTGGCCCAAACCTACGCCCGGATGGGGCGCAGTGCAGAGGCTCAGCAAACCCTGGAGCAGGTTCTGGCCGCGAATCCCAGAAGCGATTTGGACCTCCAGCTCGCGGGCGAACTGCTGCTAACCACCGATCCGAAACGAGCCGTGGAATATCTGCAACGCTCGGAAAATGTAAAGGCAACACCGCGAACGGAGCTTCTGCTAGCCCGCGCCTATCAGCGAACCGGAGACGGAGAATCGGCACACCGGATGTTGGAAAAAGCCCGCCGGTCGGCTCCCAACAATCCCGAGGTGGTGCGGGCGGTCGCGTCTTACTACCGCGACACCGGCCAGTACGAATTGGCGGTCCGCGCCCTGGAAGACTTGCACACAAAAGACGCGAGCACACTCGCGGAGCTGGGATATTCCTACTCGCTGGCCGGCAACGCTCACGCGGCGGCGCAGAGTTACGCCGCCGCGGCCAGCCGCGCGCCGCGGGATATTGAGATCCAACTCAATGCCGCCCAAGCCATGCTTAACGCTGGGGACTTCGGCAAAGCCGCGGCTCTGCTGAAGCAAGCCGCCACGCTGAATCCCGGACACTACCGCGTCTTTGCTCTGCGGGGAAGGCTCGATGCAGCCGAGCGCCGGAACGAGGATGCGATCCGCGAATACGAAGCGGCACTGCGGCACTTGCCCGAAGGTGTGCCGGAGGGGGTTCTCTATCCCATCTCGCTGCGCGTGGACCTTGCCCAGATTTACCGCGATGCCGGAGACGATGCCAATGCGGAGCGTGTTACCAATGACGCAGTGAAGGCGATCAGTGCCATCGATGTGCAGGGTCCAACCCGGCCAGAGTTTTTGCGGTTGCGAGCCGCCACGGAGGTGGCTCAAGGCAATGTTGACTTCGCTGAAAAGGATTTCAAAGAGGCTCTCCAAATTGAGCCTCGCAATGCCGTGTTGCTTCTCAACTACGCGAATCTTCTGTGGAAGACGGACCGCAAGGAGGAAGCCCGCAAGACCTATCGCGAGGCGCTGGCCATCGATCCATCGAGTGCGAGCGCCTTGGGCGCGCTGGGCTTTGTGTCGCGCGAGATGGGCGACAATGAGGCCGCCCGCGGCTACTTCCTGGAACTGGAGAAGAAACATCCTGATGACTATGTGCCCTATTTGGCGCTGGGCGATTTGTATAGCTCGACCCGTCAATTTAAGGAAGCGCAGGACAGTTATCTGCAGGCCTTCTCGAAGGCGCCAAGCAATCCCCTGATTGTTTCCGGTGCGATGAATGCGGCGCTCGAAGCCCACCACCCCGCGCAGGCCAAGGAATGGCTAGCGCGCGCGTCGGAGACGGTGCGGCAGAATCCGCAAGTCATGCGCGAGCATGAGCGCTACTTGACCATGACCGGGAACTACACAGAATCGGCCGATCTCGGGTATCAGGTGCTCGAGAAGCTACCGAAGGATCGCGAAGCGGTTGACTATCTTGCGTACGACCTTTTGTTTCTCAAGCGGCTTGATGAAGCCATGAAGATCGCACAGCGCTATCAGCCCGTGCTTAAAGACGATCGCGACCTGTACCTGATTGCAGGTTACGTGCACGCCGACCGCGGTGAAAACGAGGTGGCGGTCCAGGACTTCACGCGCGCGCTGGCGATTGATCCCCAGATGGCGGTCGGTTATATGAACCGCGGATATGTTTACAACGATCTGCGCCTAGCGACCAAAGCGGAACAGGATTTTCGCAAGGCGTTGGCGCTGAATCCGAAGTACGGCGAAGCCCACCTCGGACTAGCCTATGCCCTGGTCCAATTACGGCGTTCCACGGCGGCATTGAAAGAGGCTGAAATAGCCAGCCGTCTACTCCCCGACTCGGAGAGTCTGCATCTGGTCAAAGCCGAGGGCTATCGCCAGCGAGCCATGCTAACGCGCGCCGAAGGAGAGTACCGGCAAGCCTTGAAGCTGAATCCGAACGCTGCCAATACCTACATCGCGCTTGCTGATGTGCAGTTTCGGCAGCATAAATACGAGAAATCAGCCGAGACTTTGCAGAATGGACTGGCGGTCGCGCCGAATGACGTAATGATTTCGGCGCAGCTTGCAAGGTCCGATGCGCAGCTGCGCCGGACGTCCCAGGCCATGCAGGCGATTGCGTCCGCAGAGCGGGCTGGCGGGAAAGATTACAAAGTCCTGCTCGTGACGGCGGACGCCCTGCGCATGATGGGCCGTCACGACGAGGCAATGAAGAGATACGAGCGGGCCATGGAGAGCTCGGATGAAAATCGGCTGCAGGTCCGGCTCGCCTTGGCCCGCCTGTTTGCGGAAGAAGGTAACACCGCCGACGCCCAACAGCAAGTGGCACTCGGCTTTGCCGAGGCGAGAGTCGCGCCCATCGATGTAACTTCCGCGGAAGACTACCTGAACGCCGGAGACATTCTGATGAATATCCACGAGTATGCGCTGGCGCAGCGCATGTTCGGGCGCGCCCAGGCGCTGGGAGCCGATGAGACCGCAGTGGCAGTTGGTATGGCAAATGCCTCGCTGGCCCTGGGAGATACTCGCAGCGCGCAATTGCAACTGGCCAGCCTGACCGAGGATGCGGATCGCAAGAACAACTATGCCTTTCTGGTCGCTCAGGCCAATGTCTACCGGCAGCTGGGTGAGAACGATCGCGCTCTCGCCAATTTCATCCTCGCCAACCAAATCGATCCGCAGGACCCGGCAACCCGCACCGCGGAAATGGAACTTGCCCAGGAACAGGGCCGTCCCATCACCGGTCGTCTGGGGCTGGGCTCTGACGTGCGTGTGGGAGGGGTGTTTGAAGATGAAAATATTTATCAGGAGGACGCTCGTCTGCTTGGCGTGCAAAACAATGGCGCCTTGTTGCCGCCCCCGCGGCGTACCATCGAGACCTTTGCCGATTCGCGCTTTCAATACCGGCCAAATTCACTCCCTCCGATTGAAGGTTTTGTCGCGGAGCGCAATGCTCAAGGTGCCCTTTCCTTTCCGAGCCAGCTTCTGATTCAGAATCGCAATACCTTCGACACCATCTTCAATATCTCCGTGGCGCCGGTGGTGCGGCTGGGCAACGTGAAGCTGAATGTCATGCCCGGAATCCAGTACACCGTGCGGCGCGATACGCTTTCTCCCGTGCCCATGAATCAGAATCTGTTTCGCCAGTTCCTTTATCTGGCAAGCAGCCCGATCGCCAATTGGTTCTCTTTTTCCGGCAATCTGATTCGAGAAGCGGGTCCGTTCACGGAAGAGAATCTGCATTCGCGAGACTTTTCCGGGGCTATCGATTTTCGTGTCGGCCGGCCGTGGGGCAAGAACGCACTGCTTACGGGTTACAGCGGTCGCGACCTGCTCTTCGGCCCGACGGTGTACGAGTACTACCAGACAGTTTCCTATGCGGGGCTGCAGCGTGAGTTCGGTTCCCGCATCCACGCCACGGCGGTGGCGGAGTTTCTGCGCTCGTGGCGGGTCGAAGGCAATCAGTACGCGCTGGCGCAAACTCTTCGTCCGCGCTTTGGGATAGACGCGGAGTTCAACGAGCACTGGACGCTGTCGGCCTCAGGTGCATGGTCTTCAGGCCGCAACTTGCACGCCTACGATAACGTCGCCTCGAGTGTCCTGCTCAGCTACACCCGCGAACGGAACTGGGACCGGAGCATAACCTCGGAGACGGCAATGGGTTATCCCCTGAGGTTTTCTTTCGGGCTGGTACAACAGACCTTTTACGATTTTCCCGGGCACGGCGGCCGCACCCAAGTCATTCCGGAGGCGCAGTTCACGTTTTGACCCAGTCCGGGACTGTTCTTACCGTCGGACGGCCGCGAATTCCTTATGACGACTCCTCCAGTAACCCCAGTGATGACGCGGCCCGGTCATCTCGAAGCCTTGCGCGAGCGGGTCCTGCGGGGCAGTGCCATCCTGCTGTTCAGCACCGGATTGGTGGCCGCTACCAATCTGCTTTACAACATTTTGATCGCGCGCATGTTAGGGGCTGCGGGCTTCGGCGACGCTTCGGCTTTATATACGCTGCTCATGTTACTGTCCGCCGTCACTTTGGCGTTCCAGATCGTCACGTCGAAGTTTATCGCTCGGAATTCAGAGCTCCTCATCCAGGCGCAAATCTATGCCGGCATGATGCGCCGTGCTTGGCAGGTGGGCGTGGGGATTGCGGTGGTGCTCGGCGCAGGCGCACCCTACCTCAAGTCGTATTTCAATCTGCCGGCGCAACATGACCTGGTGTTGCTGGCCGTCGCGACCGGAGTGTATATCCCGCTGGGAGTACGTCGCGGAAAAATGCAGGGCTGTTACGACTTTCGTGCCCTGGCCATTAATGTGGTCGTGGAGGTGGCGGTTAAGTTCGTCGCAGCCTTGCTCTTCCTGCGTTTCGGAATGGGCGTGACGGGTGTAATGACCGCGGTGTTACTCTCCATCGTCGCCGCCTATCTCGCGGGCGGACCGGGCACCCAGTACCGCAAGACGGCGGGAGTGATCAAGGTCGCGCCTTTTGGCGAGAGCATGCAGGCCGTGCTGTACTTCGTCGGGCAGGTGATTCTCAGCAACCTCGACATCCTGCTGGTGAAGCATTTTTTCCCGCTGCCCGAAGCGGGAGTCTACGCGGCTGTGGCTCTGGTAGGGCGCGTGGTCTTCATGTTGTGCTGGTCGGTCGTGAGCAGCATGTTTCCAGTGACGGCCAGTCAGACTCATCGCCAGGTGGGGCGCTCGGTGCTCTACACCGGGCTGTTCCTGGTGGGAACGGTCACTTCCTTATTCATAGCCGCGGTCGCGCTGGTTCCGGAAGGCTTATGGAATCATTTGCTGGGCCAGCGGTTCCTGCTGGGGACATCTGCGAAGTTCTCCCCACTCCTGACCGAGTATGCAGGCATGACGGCCATCTATTGCATTGCCGTGGTTCTCATGATGTACGAGATCTCGCGGCGCACCGGCAACGGGGCATGGGTGCAGTTGGGAGCCAGCGTGATACTGGCCGCGGCCATCTGGCGCTATCACGATTCCTTGTCCCAGGTGATTCTGGTGCAGGTGTTTGTAATGGTCGGACTGCTTGTGGCCGTCACCATCCCGATCCTACGCGAACGGGACGAGGATGGGTTGGACCAGGCTCTGGTGCGTCCGGAGCCTTTGAAGCGCCTGCGACGCGTGCCAGAGGAAGAGATCATTGCGGAATTCCTACGGAGCGAGTTTTATCATCCCGAATTCGATCTCTATCGCGAAGACTTCAAGCATCTGGTGGAGCAGGCCGATCTCAATCATCCCGAGGAGAACTTCATCCGGCGCGCTTTGCTGTTTCTGCGACGAGGACGCTTGTGGCGTGAACTGCCTCCCGATATGGAATGGTGGGAGATTGAACTGACGCCGCGCGACCTGGCCCGCCTGCGGGCATTTCCACGCAACCAGTGGAGGCACTTTGCCGGAGGCGGATTCTATCTCACGGAAATGATTGGCCGCATCGAAGCCGAACTGGCTCGGGGGGAGCACAGTCGGTTTCTGAAAAAGCTCAGGGAAATCGGCACCGATCTCCGGGAGAGCGATGTGCCAGATGCCGTGTTGCTGATTGGCATTGACGGGCAACATCCGCTGACCATTATCGACGGGAATCACCGGATGTCAGCAGCCATGATGACGATGCCCGAATCGGCGCACCGCCGCTTTCGTTTCTATTGCGGTTTATCTCCCAACATGAATTTGTGTTGCTGGCACAACACTGACCTGCGAAGCCTGACCCGCTACGCTCGACATACGATTCGGTATATGCTTCGCGATTTCCTGATTGTGCGGACACTGCGGGAGAAGCGCGCCGAACTCCAGATGCTGTGAAAAAAAGGTGAGCCGCACCTGCGGGAGCGGCGAGAGACTCACGGATTTCGCGACGGCACGTTCACTGTGCGAGCGTTGTAGCGTTCTCCATCAAATTCCGCCTGAATACTGACGTTGGCCCCTTCTTGCAAGAGACGGAGACTGTTGCTATCCAGCGAGCCGATGGCGAGTTCGTGAATGCTTTGGTCGGTATCGTTGGACAGGGCCACAACACGCGAGCGCAAGTCGACGGCGACAATTCGACCCTGAAATGTAAAAGAATTTCCACGCTCGGCAAGAATCTCAATTCGGTTCGCCGTACTTTGTGCTGGCGTGAACCATACCTGCACCAGCATGCCCGGAGACAAAGCTTGCGGCGAGGAAGCCTGGCCGCGGTTGACAACTGTCGTGCTTCCAGTGATTCGCAGCGCAACACTTTCCGGGCTTAGAGGATCGCGTAGAATGAGTCGCGACCTGGTTGCGTCATACCGCAAGACCTGCCCATTCATTTCAGCCGCGCTCGACGGTCCGGTTCGCACCGAGATCGCAAACAGCTTTCCATCCTGAATTACGGTGTCGACTGACACCACAGATCCGGTAGGAATGCTGGTCCAAGGTGTGTTCGCATTTGAAGCCGAGCTCGCGTTGGCGGGAAGAAGTCGAGTCTGCGGGTCGAAAGCAATCCGGACGTCGCGGCCTCCGAAGGCGCGCACTATCAGCTGATCGCGAATTGGATCCAGTTGCTTCAGAACGCCGCGCACCAGACCTACTTTCTCTTCGGCTTTGCGGGCGGCGGGGCTGTCTGGGTTCGGGGACTGTTGCGGCGCACCGGAATTGTTGGATGGGGCTGGATTGGATGGGGCCGGCGCGGCCGTCTGCGCCCATGCGCAGCCAGCCATTAAGGTCATCGACCAGAGGAGTTTTATCATCGTTGCTTGGATGCTAATTCTGAAGACTGCGGATAGGGTCATTCGCATAGGGTATTTACTGTAGTCAACCGAACCCAGTCGTCGGGCATCATAATGGCGGCGAGGTGTTGCTTTGAGAAAGACAAGAACACTCTGTGCGATTGCGGGTTTGCTGGCGATGCAACTTTTCGCCGGGGCAAGCCACGGGTTTGCGAGCGATCTGAAGGTTCCCATTCCGCAGCGCGGTACCACGACGCCCAGCCAAAAACTCAACCGCGAGGGTGTTGCCGCTCTCAAGCATGGACATCAGAAGAAAGCCAAAGAGCTTTTTTATCGGGCCTACCTGCTGGATCCCGAAGACCCGTTCACTCTCAATAATCTCGGCTATGTCGCCGAATTGGAGGGCGATGCCGATCGCGCTTTACGCTACTATGCACTGGCGGCGAAGCAGCATACCGATGCCGTCATCGATCAGTCGAACGAAGCGGCCCTTAAGGGCAAGCCCTTGAATGATGTATTTCGGCAGGTAGAGGATGCGGATCGGCAGGTCAGCAAGGTCAATGAGCAGGCGATTGTTCTGCTTCAGGCCGGGCACGTGATTGAAGCGAGAAACCTGCTGCAATCAGCCCTGCCACGCTTTCCGTACGATCCGTTTCTCCTCAACAATCTCGGCTATGCGTTGGAAACGATCGGGGATATCGAGGGGGCGCAACGATCTTATTCCGCAGCCGCTAGCCTGCATTCCACGAAGCGCGTGGTGGTGACTCCGCGTCTGAAGTGGCGTGGCCGGCCGGTCAGCGAGGTAGCCGCAGCCAATGCACTGGCCGTCAGCGAGCAGATCGCCCGAGGCGAAGGGGTTGAGGCAGCCACGGCTCGCCTCAATTTGCGTGGGGTGGCGGCGCTGAACGACAACCATCCGTCGGTCGCGCGGGACTTTTTCTTTCAGGCATATCAACGGGATGCCCACGATGCGTTCACCCTGAACAATCTGGGCTACGTTTCCGAGATGGCTGGTGATCGGGAGAGCGCTGAAATGTATTACGAGGCAGCACGTTCTGGCCGGGACGCGAATGCCAAAGTAAGCTATGCCACGCGTCGCGACGCCGAGGGGCAGAAGATTGACAAAGTGGCTGACGATAACCAGTTGGATGTGGAGGCCACGCTGAAGGCGATTCAAGGGGCAAAGCGCCGCCAGCAACGGCCCGTTCAACTTCAACGTCGCGGCTCGGCGAACCCTGAGCGGGATGCTACGCCCGTACCTCCAATTGGAATGCCGGCTCCTGCTCTCCCTAACTTGCCGTCACCGGGTTCCGAACAAAATCCAAATACAAACTCCCAGTCCCCGCAGACCCCGCAGCCCCAGGACCAACCGCAAAAATAGGTGCCGACTTTCGCAGATTGCACTCCGGCTTGCACGCGGTTGAGGCGCGCATCGAGTTGAGTGCGCTTGATTAGTGCAGGGGGCGCGATGCACGAGTTCGCCGTGCCACAGTCAGCTATCCGGCTCCACATCCTTATCTTGTTCGAATTTGTGGAAAGGCGCAGTGTTGCGTGTCGCGGTTTGGGGGAGTTCCAGAAACAGCGTCGGCGCAGGACTAAGCCGAGGGCGCGCTGATCTCGTCTTCGTCCTGCCATCGTTGAATTTTCTCGCCCACGCTCCGGGCCAGGGCGTCTGGCCTTTGGAATTGGCCCGCGCGCCGCAAGTCGGCTGCCAGTTGCAGAGTCTTGATGCGCACCTGCTGGCGGAAAGCCCGGATGTATTCTCGCACCACCTGCGGCATGCTCATGGCAACCCCGGCGGCGTGACTCCGCCAAGCCATCTCTTTCAGATCGTCTGGAGAATTCAGGGCCAGCATCAGTTGCTCAACCAGGCTATCGACATCGCCTGGCGTGAAGAATCGAATGGCAATCCCCTCATGCTCCGCAAGCTCTCGAAAGTCATGAATGCCGGAGGCAATAACCGGAACCCCATATTGCGCCGCGAGGTGCGCCACCCCACTGGAACCCGCAGAGGATGTGTACGGCATCACCGCCAGGCTTGCTTCACGAAAAAGGTTGGCAATGGCCTCCTCTGGTACATACCCCAGAAAGCGGATGCGATCGCTGGCATGGCGCTGCTTCGTTGACTGTACATAGCCGGGAGTTTTTGGATGATCGCCGCCACCGATTACTAGTTCGACATTGGAGATCTTCTGCGCCACCCGATCGAACGCTGCGATCAGCACCTCGAGACGCTTGTACGTTCCCCACTTTCCAAACGCGAGAATGCGATGGATGGGATTTCCCCGGCGGCTAAAATCGGGAGGGTCCGGCTTCCCGGCAAAGATCCCATGCGACCGCACGCTGACGTGGCCCCGCTTGTATTTCTCATCCAGAGTTCGACGATAGGCGGGCATGAGCACGGAAAGCGAATTCGCGCTCAACAGTAGATGCGTGGCCAGCCAGCCTCCGAGCCGGTACAGCCGGTGCGAGGAAACTGCGGCATCCTCCAAATCGACCGTTTCGAACAACTGGTGCAGCGTTACATGCGAGTGCACCCCGTTCAGTCGCGCAACCGCCGGTGCCAGCAGCCCGAGGATAGCGGAAAGCGGGCGGTCGCCGAAGCTGGCAAATCCGAGGTTGAACCAGGCTACCTCAGGCTTCACCTTCCGGATGGCACGCACCAGACTTGCCAGGTTGCCATGCCTGCCGAATCCCCAACAACGTACGACCTTAAAGCCGGGCAGTTCCTCGGCTGGTGTTGAGAGATAATCTCCCAACACCGTCAGATCAATACAGGGTTCTTGCCGAAGTTGATTCGCAACGTGGTAACCATATTCATTGAGCGCATGCCGACTGGGCGGAAACGAAGTGACGAGCGCAATCTTCATGGCTCGCTCGAACGCAGCACCAGATCCCGCGAGAGCCGGCCCAGAAGGTGCAAATAGTGAAGGGCGACGGTCGCATTGGCCTTGCTCCTGCCCGCTTGACGCAGTCCGAATTGGTAAGGGACTTCCTGGGCGGTTTGAATGCGTCCCCGTACCAGGATCTCAAGTAGAAGTTTGAAGCCGGTGGTCTGGAAGGTTAGCCCCTCAATGCAGCGGCGATGAATGATAAAGAAGCCCGACATTGGGTCCGTGACCCCGAGGTTCTTCTTGGAAATTAGGGGAGATGCGGCGAGAGTACTCAGCCGGGAAACGGCCGCGCGCAGGGGATTCCAACCCTTGACGCCGTGATTCCGAGCATAGCGGCTGGCGATGGCTATGTCGGCCTGTTCGGCGGCCTTTAAAACTTCCGGTAACAACTCAGGGGGGTGCTGCAGATCAGCATCAATCACTCCCAGCAGGTTCGCTGGGGATTGACTCCAACCGCACAGCACCGCACCTGCTAAACCACGTTCTCCGGCACGGGAAAGGAGGCGAATGCGGGAGTCCCGGTTTGACCAGTCGCGAACTTTTTCCACCGTTCCGTCGGTGCTTCCGTCATCCACTACAACGATTTCGTATTCGTAATTCGTCTGGCTTATAGCATCAGTAACTGCAGAGAGTAATTTGTCGATGTTTCCCGCTTCATTGAGGGTTGGTACGACGAGTGCAAAAGTATTATCGGTAACTCCAGGGATCATCCAAGGCCTCGCTTTCAGTAACGCGTAAGCCTTGGATGTCCGCTAGATACTTGCGGTTGGGTCGTTTTGCGGGCTACAGGAACTCTGTTGCCGGACTACGGGGCTGTCCTCGGCATCTTCAAGTATCTCCCGTACTGGACGCGGGATTTAGAACCCGAGAGTGGCGGAGGTGCGTACAAATCTCATTTCGCATATCCTCCGGCTGGCCCGGGGCAATGACGATCAGTTGCGGAACAAGTTCTCTGAGGTGCAGAAAACTCCGCTGATTCTCATAAACAAATTCCAGGGGAAATTCTGGTTTTCTGGCAAAGGCTGCGGCCGGTGACGCGTCGATAATGAAAGCGAGATTGGGAACAGGCGTCTGCTGCAGCAGGATTTTGGCGTAGATACGAGCTAACGATGATTTTGAATAGATATTCGCGATTTGATCGTAAATATAGCGATCAAAAATTACGATGTCATATTCTTTTACGTGCGGACTGGCAAGCAGGCGCCGCAATCGTGCAACATCCAGTGTGTAGAATCCCGCGCGGGCTGCCGACAAATACCACTTCCGAATGTGTTTATTGTTTTTCGGGACGAATGAAACCTGAGTCGCCTGATCGGTGTGGAGAGAGTCCATTGTTCTTTGGCCGACTCCGCCGCGCATTTTCGACCAGACGGCCACGTTGTCCCAAAAAGTGAGCAGTAAGACACGCTGGCCCTGATTCTGCAGGTATGACGTGAGGTACTCGATCTGCGTAGTCTTCCCGGCTCCATCAATGCCCGAAAAGCTGATCAGAAATGGACGAGCGGCAACGGGCTGCCCATTGTCGGGTTGTAGAACTCCTGGCTTCATGGGTGAGCAGCGGACGGGGCACCTGGTGGACGCGCCGGACTTCGCTGGGACAAAGCTACAACGGTACCGACGGCCATTACCGCTCCGGCCAACACACCCAGCTTGATCAACAGAGAGCGATGACTGCGTTGCCGGGGCGGCGCCACGGCTGCGCCGGCGGGTTGGGAAACCGGAGCTCCCTTCACACTGGCGGCCTTCGCTCCCGCAGTTCCTGAGGGAACCGCTGCGGGCTCCTGGTCCGGTGACGTCTGTGCAGGTTGCGACTGCGGCGCATCCGGCAACGGATCGTCCTGTTTCTGGCCAACGCTGCTCGATTGCTGAGGAGGGCTTGCCAAGAGCGGCATTTCGCTGGACATCAGAAATGCGCCGGCCAACATGACAACCGAAAAGCATTTTGAATATCCGCGGCTTGTCCGATTCATTTATGCACTCCAAAGTTTTTGAGATGGGTTCGCGCGTTGATCTTGTGTCCCGTTCGTGCCGTTCCCGGGAGCACTCTCGGGATAGCCCAGTGCTTCTTCCACCGAATTGAAGACCGGGACCAGCGATGGAATGCGGGTTACCTCAAGGAGCGCTTGGTTGGCTCGAGATCCCGCCACGAAAAGCAATTGCGTATCCCGGCCCGCGACTTGCGCCATGCACTCCAGCACTAACTCAATGTCTTCGTGATTCAAGGTGGGACAGCCCGACAGATCCAGAATCACGGGAGATCCGGAAACGCGCAGAGCGCTCAGCAATACCTTCCGTTGGGCACGGCGAAGCGTAGCACTCGTCCCGCACGGAAAGGGGAGGATGTTCACAGTTGCACCTGGAGCCATGCCTGCGTTGCAGCGGAGGAAGAGGTGAAGTCCCACACCGGGGCTTTGCTCGTGGGCGCGTAAACCTCATGCGGCACCTCGCAGGAGGCTGGTCGGCGCAATTCACGCTGCGGAATCCGGCTTCCTAAGCCTGCCGGCCGCAGATCTGCTACTATTCCCCAGCCCAGGTGCTCCAAGTATCCGCCATCGACTACTCCATCCCGAATCAGAAGGCCGGGCGCCAAGTAGGTCTGCGGCATTACCGTTGAACGCTCTATCGTGGTCCCACAATCCACGACGCAATCGCGTTCTACTGAGGCAAAAGGGCCGATCGTGGCGCCGGCGCGAATTACAGTACGCTCTCCTATGTAAGTTGGCCCGATAAAACGCGCCGAGCTTGCCAAGTCCACGCCTTCCCCGACCCACACCTGTTCGCTAATCTGCTTCCCGAAGGGTCGCATGCCGCAGGCTCCGGTGAGTGCATCACCCACTAGTTCCTGCCTTTCGTTCGCCGATAAAATCCGCTTGGCATATCCGCTGAACTGGTACGCCATTCGTCCAGAGTGGATTGCAGCAGAAGGATCCTCTTGCTTTTCCTCGGGTGCCCGCAGCGCCAAATGATCCAACAGGGAAACTCCCAACAGACCCCGGGCATCCTGGGCCTCCGTCACCGGATTCCGCTTCTCGCAATGAAAGCGAACTAAATCCACAAGATCCATTTCCGCATAGGAATTGAGCTTAATTACCAGAAGCCGCTTGACTCCCTGCTGGGCAAACCCAGCCAGTTCGGAGCGAGTCACGGTTCCGTCCGGCCGACCGGAAGTCAGCCATAGACTTTTCACCCCAAGCTTGCGGATGCGATCCATCCAAGACTGCAACACGTCGTTGCCCACTATCGGCATCCGCGAGCAATACAGCGGCCGCGGCTTTTCGACAGTTGCAACGTCATGGGGCTGAACCTCACGGATCGCAGTGAAGTCTTTCCCACCAGGAACCACTACAAAGGCACCCAATTCCACGTTTCTTGCTCCCTTTCGAAGTTAGCCCTCAACCAGACTGAAAGGCTCTCTCGCCACGCGCAATTGAAGTGACGGTGAGATGTGCAGACACTTCGTGAAGACGTCCAAAGAAATGTTACTGCGGCATCACAGTTGGAGTAATCAGTGAAACCCTTTAGGGCTAGTGGGCTCTTTAGCTTAGGCGGGCAGATTTAGGAGCTTAGGCGGTGGTGTTCAGGGCCTTATCAGGGGCTTAGTACCTCTCACTGATTCTGACAGTCATTCTCCTTGAGCCCTATAAACCGTCTCAGTAGAATACTGCATAACCAATCCCGAAAAACCTGTAGGAAACGTTACAAAATACCCTACGATTGGAGTCATAAAACTGATGAGAAAAACTGCCCTTTTGCTGGCATTGTGTTCGGGCCCTCTGGCCTTGGCGAATGTCTCAGTTTCCGCACCCGCCAACGGAAGCACGGTGGCCACGTCGGTTCAATATGTTGCGAGCGCCACCACTAGCTGCGGCGCCGGAGTTTCTGCGATCGGAATCTATTCCGCCCCCGGCGACTTAGTCTACAGCACCCCCGGAAACCATCTCAACACCGAGCTATACCTGAATCCGGGGACCTATCACACCACAGTACAGGAATGGGACAATTGCGGTGGTTCCAGCAGCACGCCGGTCACGATTTACGTTGGCGGCTCGGCTGGTGGCCAGGTAACGATCAGCGAGCCAAAGCCCAACAGCACGGTGAGCACTACAGTGCAATATGTCGCTTCGGCCAGCACCTCCTGCCCCAGTGGCGTGTCCGCCATTGGAGTCTATAGTGCACCTGGCAAGCTCGCCTACACGGCGAAAGGTGCCCAACTCAATGCGCTGCTTAACTTTAGCCCCGGCATCTACAGCACGGTCGTGCAGGAATGGGATAACTGCGGCGGATCTTCGACGGCTCCAGTCACGATTAACGTAGGAGGCAGCGGCGGTTCAGGTTCAGGGAACGTCTTCACCAATCTTCATTTAAGTCCAGGCTGGAACGGATCGGCCCTCCTGCCCCCCCTCTACAACTTGTGTGGTTACTGCTCGCCCTCAGGCCCGCAGACTACCTTTTCAATGACTCCGAACGTTCCTTCGCCATCGGTCAGCGGGGCCTCCACGCGCACCTCCATTGGAGGCCAGACTGTGTATTCAGATGGCTTTTGGAACAATAAGCTGATAGGCGACTTCTCCACGCGGGGTATGCCCGACACCAACCACACCATCGTTCCCAGCCTCCACAGTTTTACCTATGATGTCTATTTTTACAGTAACGATATCGGCGCCTCGCAGGCGTTGGAGTTCGATATCAACCAGTTCGTGAACGGCTACTCCTACATTTGGGGGCATGAATGCCGGATCGCTGGCGGCTATGAATGGGATATTTGGGACAATCCCGGACAGAAGTGGCATCCGACCGGCATTCCTTGCCATCCGTTGGCCAACGCCTGGAACCACCTCGTGATCCAGGTCCAACGGACTTCGGACAACCATCTCCTCTTCAAGTCGATCACCCTTAACGGAGTGACTTCGGTTCTCAACTACTACGAGAGCCCCACGCCGACGACGTGGTACGGCGTCACCATCAACTATCAGCAGGACGGGAACTACGCCCAGACGCCCTACGCGATCTGGCTCGACAAGCTGAATTTCACCTACCAGTGAGTAACGCTACTGCTCCGTAACAAAAACGCGCAGCCCTCCCGTTGTGTGGGCTGCGCGTTTCCCCTGGTTCTAATATGGCCCTGAGGTAAAAACCCTTAGCCTTTAACAGCGCATGAGCGAACTGGCTTTTTGGATGCTTCCCATGTCGCGAAACAGATTAAAGGACGAGGAAGCGCTCTTTGAGATCCCTTCCAGTGGCAGCGCATTGAAACCGCGCACCGCATCATCGGAGCTCGCGAAAGCTTGCAATACACGAGCTTCTCGCAGGAGTTCCAGAACCGCCTTTGATTCTGGCGACAAAGCCGCCAGTTTCAAGTTCCCATCGTGCTTCATCGCCTCCTCCAGACAATGCAGCATCATCCCGATGCAGGCGCCATCCAAAGAACGGACTTGGGAGCAACCGAAGTCAATCCGCGGAAAGTCGGCCTGGAGCAGCGGTTCCACATGCTGCATGAAGACTCGCGCCTCCACCGCATGGAGTTGCTCTGGCATCTGCATGATGAGTACGGATCGACGGAATGACATTTTTCACTCCTTTAAAACGTTCCCGAGCAATATCTGGATCTACCCCAATACGGCGATTTCAGTAGTGCTCAAATCGCCGCGGCGAGTTGGCTGACATCTTCGCCAGGCTGAGCATTCCTGTTCCCAGGCTTCCTGCCTGGTTCTTGAGGGAGCGACGCCGAATTTTCGTCTTGGGGAACAAGAGAGCTCGCATTTTGAGCTTCGCTTTGTGCAACTGCGACTTGGAATTGCCAATGGAGCAATCGAGCAATTGGGCGATTTCATGGTGTTGATATCCTTCTACCTCATGCAAAGCAAAAATCGTGCGGCAGCCTTCGGGCAACTCTTGGAGCGCGCGGCGCAAAGCGATCCGATCGACGACGCCAGAAAGTTCCGGATCGCTCTTGCCGAAATCTCGGTGCAAAGAAGGAGACTCAGGATTGACCGGCTCGTCCAAGGAAACGGTTGGCGGAGATTTGCGCCGGCGAAGCTTCATCAGGACGGTGTTGACGGCAACGCGATAGAGCCAGGTCGAAAACGCAGCATCTCCGCGGAACGAGCTGACCGTGCGGAAGACCTGCAAGAAAGCCTCCTGAGTCAGATCTTCGGCCTCAGCGACATCCTTTGTCATGAGCAAGCACACAGAATAAACGCGATTCTTGTGTTGCTGGAATAACGTTGCAAAGGCTTGCTCGTCGCCTGCCTGGGCGCGCTTTACCAGGTTAATCTGGGAATCATCGCGGACCTTCACGCCGGTCGCGGGGATGACGTTTGCTTCGGTCGCAGAAATCGCACAAGTTGCCACGTTTGGTCTCCTTATCTTTCAGGTACCGGAAAATTCGCCCGTCGTAACTTCCGCGAGCATTGTCAGCTTAGAAAAAGAACAGGCAACCTTCTATCGGGTCACATCTGTAAACGGGTGCAGGAGACGCTGTAAGCCTTTAGTGTTTTCGGGTAGAGACAGAAGATCCGCGCCGAGCGCGGATCTTGGTCGTGTAAAAGTTGTCGGAGGGGAAAAACTGCGTTTGTAGGGCAACAAACCGATCGACATCCAGCCCTCAGTAAAGGTGGAATTCCACCTCCACACTGATTTGGACATCGACCGGTTTGCCATCCTTGAGAGCAGGTTGGAAACGCCATTGGCGGACCGCCTCAAGGGCTTTCGCATCGAGTCCCAGGCCCAAACCGCGAACCACTTTGATGTCGCGCGGGCGTCCCGCAGCGTCGACGATCAACCAGAGGACGCAGGTTCCTTGCTTCTTGGCCCTCCGAGCCTCTTCGGTATAGTCCGGGTCGGGGGCGGAAATGGCTGTAGGAGCCGAGATGCCGCCACCAACTTTGTAAACTCCACCACCGATCCCCCCGCCGCTTCCAACTCCGACGCCAGGTCCGTGGCCGACGCCAACTCCGCCTCCCGAGCCGGCACCGATGCCACCGCCAGAGCCAGTGCCGTTAGACGGTGGGGCCGCTGGCATCACTACCGCCGCCGAAGTCCCAAGATTCAGCATTTTATTTTCTGCCACATGAACCTGTGGAGGAACCACAACGGTAGGTTCCACCGCAAGTTTGGGTTTTGAATTCCGCACAATAATTGCGGGCGGCGTGATTTGCTGCAGCGCAACCTTGGGCAGGCGCCCCTTCGGCGCAGGAAGTGGATCGTGATCGCCGCCACCACCGCCGCCACTGACTTCTATCTTCGCCGTCGGCAACGCGTAAGTATCGGGCGAGGGCGCGATCAACGTCACGTGCTGCCGCTCTGCAACTTGTTGCACAACTTGATGACCGAAAAAGGCTCCGCTTATTAGCAAGCCAATCAAAGCCACGTGAACGATGGCGGAAACCACGACGCCGTTGGCACGATAGTTGTTGTATTGGCCCCAGATCTCATTAGGCACATGGGTCCTCACGCTCGGCCTCGAATGCGGACGCGTGGCGCGCGGACCATAGTTGTTTCGAGAAAGAGGAGATAGATTCAGTGCAGACTCCCCGTTAAAGACAGAATTTTGATGACTCGACATGGCGCTACCTCGCAAACGTGAAACAATGTTGGTCGTGCGAATAGATGCGGGAACACAATGCCGGGTTTGTATAGCGGAGAGGCTCCAGCATCGACGAAAGAGGCGACTTTTGTTTACGAAACGTCATACTCGTATCTTGGGGTTCGCAGCGATTCATTTGGATCCAAGCACTAAACCGAAAAACAAATGGTGGGATGAAACCAACTCCCACCATTTGGGCAAGCCACAGATTTCGTGACTGGCAAACATCGACGACATAAGCCATGTCATAGGCGGCCGGCAAGAAGGAGCACCAGGACGACTACGACGACGAGCCCCAATCCGCCGCTCGGGTAATATCCCCAAGACCGGCTGTAAGGCCATGTGGGCAACGCGCCCAGCAACATCAAGATCAGCAGAACGAGAAGAATGGTGTACATAAATCCTCCTGGGAATAAAGTTTCATCTCTCGCCTGTTGCGCAACTTCTGCCGGCCCGGTGCAAGCCGAGCCGGCATTAAAATCTGTCAGTTGGACGGTGTTGCGCCGACGGGTTCATTCTTACTTGATTCTCTGCTCTGACCTGAGTACCGGCGGACCGCGGATAAAAACGGCTCGCTAGAGGCGGTGGGGCGTACCTTTCCGCTCAAAATTTCCGAGAAAGGCATAAAACTGCCGTAAAGTAAGCGGGTCTCATCCTTGTCCTGAGTGAGCGATGAGCCACTGAGGTCGATTCCGGCAAAAAGGCCACGTGCGCGCGAGTAGGTTAGGACTTCCGCTCGCATCTTGATGTCAGTGTCCGCTGCTGCGTCACGGCCCACTGGACCGGCGGCGGCAGAAGCATCAGCACCGAGCTTGAACTTGCTGGAAAGGAGGTGCTGCATTCCCTGGTCGTTGGTCACGATCATGACGAGATCGACTGCCTGACCTCCGAGTTGCAGACCCCAGCTACCGCCGGTGATCGTGACCGGAGCAGGAGCGCTCCAACCCGACTCTGTCCGGCAGGTGGCGACGCCTTTGCCGTGATTGCCGCCGAAGCCGATCGCAATCTTGACCATCGAAGGAATCACCACGATACATTTCGCGTCACGCATGACCTTATCCGGTATGGCTTTGTCAGGAGTTGCCATGATTTCGTTCAGGACCTTGGCGGACTCATCGATCCGCTTGGTAATGTCGGATTGATCCTTGTCGGCGGCCCAACTCGCGCCCATCAACATGGTACAAATGCTCAGGATCAAGAGGCATCTGGGCAAAACTGAAGAAATTCGTCTCATTTTTGGTGTTCGTCCTCTTCTGTGCTCCATGTGAGCACCAGCTATTGGTTCTGCGTGTACAACGCTAACGCCTGAGCGCAGGGCGGTTCTATCCAGCGGAGGCAGTAAACCACCCGATATCTTTCCTGAGAAGTAAGCCGCCGACCGCGACCTAGCTATTCGGTGAGGATTTTCCCCGGCAGGCCTACAGGATAGCCTGTATGTTGTTAGCAAGTTAAAACGTCCGCTTTTCGTAGCAAGTGTAATGTCCGGTTTTGGTTAATCTCCCGCCGCCGCCGAGGCGGTGGGAAAGTGGGAATCCCGCGCACTTTGCGGGATTTCCAAGCGGGGTGGGAAAGTCGGCTTTTGGACTTTTCCACCCCGCGTCTTTTCCACGGCCTTGCCGGCCGCCAGTTTTGGGTTGAGGATCGGACTGCCGCGCTCGTCGTAGCGACCGAAGGCGTGCGGCCCATAGCTGAGGCTCAAGGTTCCATCCAGGTGTTGGTGCACGATCACGGTGCATCCCGCCAGCGTGCCCCGCCAACGCACCGGTTCGATCTGCAACGTTAGGTTCTGAAAGCTGACCGTGTTGTCCCGGTTCACCGTGCGCTCGAATTGCAACGAAAAAATGCGCTCCAAATCCTTTGCTCGGCAGGGCATAAAGGCGCTCCCCGGTTGCGCGCTGGCGACTTGGAAGCGGCGATTGAACTCTCCGATGTAATGCTCGCGCAGAAAGGCATTCGCCGCCTCCACCGTCCCGATCCCATGCAGCCGCAGTTCCTGCGGCAACCGGCCCTGCCAGGTGCCAAAGCTGCGTTCGCTCCGTCCCCGCGCCTGCGGTGAGTAGGCGGGAATCATCCGCACTCCCAACTCGCGCATGGCACGCCCCACCTGCGTGAGGCGGTGCCGATCCACCGCTTCTCCCGCCTTCGGCGTCAGCCAGAAATGGCTGCCGCGATCGCTGTACAAGGCGCAGAACACACCCTTGTGCTCGACCACTTCTTTCAGCCCCGCCAGCACCGTCGCTGTCGCTTCTTCTTCCACCAACTGCGCGTAGTAGATCTCGCTGTTGGCATCGTCCAGGATGACCAGCAAGTCGTGCCAGCGTTCATCCTGAAACCAGCGATGCTCGCTGCCGTCGATGTGCAGCAGCATCCCGGGCAACGGACGTCGCGGACGCAACTTGCGATGCACCCCGCGCTTGCGCCCCTTGGCCACCATCCCCGCTCCTTGCAGCAGCCCTTTCACCCAGCTGTAGCTGATCTCGACCTGATACTCTGCCTGCAACTTCTCGTGAAAGTGCCGCACGTTCAGATCGAAATACTTCTCCCGATACAGCCCCAACACTTTCTCCACCACCGCCAGCGGTACTTTCTTGGGCGACGGTTTCCCCCGCCGCCGGTCAAACAACCCCCGGAAACCGAACTCTTCATACCGTTCATGCCAGCGCCGCATCTGTCGGTCGCTGATCCCTATGATCTCGGCTGCTTGCCACCACGTGATCTTCTTCGCCATCGCCCGCAAAATCACTTCCTGTACCTTCATCGCTCGCTCCACTGCGGCCTGCTTGTAAGACACCATGCCTTCCATGGTCTCCTACCCTCGCCGCCTGCAAAGCGGACACATCACTTGCTATCTCAACCGGACATATCATGTGCTAACGACACACAGGATAGCCTGTATTGTGGGTCGGCTTGCGGCCAAATACCCTGCAATCTCTACTCGACACAACGCCCCCAAGCGGGTGCCGATCCTCTGGGACGGATCGGCACCTGCTCCTTCCAAAAAATCAGGATTTTCGAGCGGTACAGGGATCGCTCCCCCGAATTACAGTCTCACTCGGATGTCGCAGAACGGGTTCTTTCCCCATGCTTAAGGTGGCCGATTTCAACTCGGAGGGAAACCATGCTTTATTGGGCATTAGTATTCCTGGTCGTGGCGCTGGTCGCCGGGGTTTTGGGTTTCACGGGCGTCGCCGTAGCGGCTGCTGGCATCGCCAAGCTGCTGTTTGTTATTTTCTTGGTGCTGTTTCTGATTTCAATCGTGGCCCATCTGGGAAGGGGAAGCCGCAGGCCCTTAAATTAACAGCGCAAGAGACGCAGGATCGTTGAGGTCCTGCGTTGCCCCATTTTCCTTCTGGGGCGCCAGCATTGCGACGATGCGGGTCACTGTCTGGTATGTAGCTCAACTCAAGCCTGAACCGCAGGTGCAGATCTTGTTTTCTTTTTTCGCATGCCCCAGTAGGGATGACTGCCTCTACGACTAAGCCGGCGTTGGACGATTCCACATCGATTTGACCTCTAAATTCCTACGATCAAATGGACGTTTGCGTCGCGACACCTGATTCGAACATCGAAGGGTTCCACGCGACGATACCTCCTACGAGCAAGCGCCGATTTCGCTGATATGGTTTCATCCAGACAAGCATCTGAACAATCGACTGAAATAAGTGGAGTTTTGCGGAACGCCGTAATAAGCAAGGGTGATCACGTACGCGAATGCGGCAGCCAAGGGTGGCTTCCAAGCCAGTCAAACTGCAAAGTCCCGACGAGGGTCACCGTGTGCAGTCACTCCTCGCTTAGTGAGGACATTGCTGCCGATATTCTTGCTTCCCCACAGAATAGATACGAACTGTACAAACCGAAATCGGTGAAAGTGTGTACCGATGAGAGCTCGATCGCTTATGGGCGACGTTCAGGCCGTGCCAACCATTTTCGCCCCCTTCGTCTTCCAAAGCTGCTGCTTGCAACCCTTTTAAGACCGACGATAAAGGGTTTCATGCCTAACCACCACGACGAGACGCCTGACACTAAACGCTTCACGGGACGAGATTTTTCGGGCAGCGGTTGACAATGCGCGCGGGGAAAGTTGTGAGATCCTTTCCGCTATCGAGTTCGGGTCTGTATCGGCTGGTACGTATTTTCAATGGCTCGGGCCTACGACGCTGGGAAATATCTGCGGAGGCGTGGTCATCGTCAGCCTACAGAAATATGGCAAGGTTCGGGCTAATTAGCATCGGAGAGCAGTAATCAACGATCGCCTCGGGTTGCGCATCCAAACTTGAACATCATGGGATTAGGACTGCAGGTCGGGTGGCTTCTGGTGTTGGGAATTCCGGTCGCATGCATAGCTTGGACCGTGACGCATGAGGAAGCGTTTCGCTAGCCGCGCCAGTACTGCCAGCGGGAATGTGCCCAGGCCCGGTCGTTGCTGCGCCGTAAGTTCTTCTATTTATTTATGTGCGAGTATTGCTTCAGCCATTACGTTGCGGCCGGCATGCTCTTGGTCGCGCGCTACAAGTTGCTGTATCTGGATTGGCGGGGGTACTTTGTGGCATTCTTCGCCCTCGTCTGGGTCGCGAACCAGTACATGAGCATTTACAACCGCCTGCGTCTCGACATTAAACATGAACAGGTTGAAATCAAAGCTGAAGAAGAGAAGGCCGACGATCGCAAGGTCGACCCGCGTAAAGTTGAGCGTTGCATAGCTGCCTGAGCGAATCCAGAACCGCACACGCGGCGTGTGGTTCAAACCGAAAGTGGAACTCTGAGTTTGTCATGTCTCTGAGAAGGGATGACAACCTCGACGATCGTACCGGGATTTGCATTGGCTAACCGCAGGCTGCCCCCGAGTTCGGTGACTCGTTGCCGCATTCCGCCGATCCCAACTCCCACGCTCTCGGGCCGCAGTTGAATTACCTGCTCTTCGATTCCCTTGCCATCGTCGCGCACCGTAACTTTGATGCGCCCGTCATTTTCCATCAGGCTGATCGATCCATTGCGCGCTCCGGAATGCCGGAACATGTTGGTCAAGGCCTCCTGGATAATGCGGAAGATCGCAGTCTCCAGTTCTGGCTTGAGCCGGCTGAGATCGGGGGGATCGACCTCCAGGCCGATCACGATCCCGCTGCGCTCTGAGAGACCTTCCAAGTACCAGCGAAGCGCGGAAACGAGGCCGACCTCGTCCAACAGCGGAGGATGCAGAAGGTGTGAAATCGTCCGGACCTGCTGGATGGCGCGATCCACTAACTGGCTCGCATCCGCGGAGGCCTGCCGCATGGAAGGCGACGAATTTTTGGAGAGGATTCCGTCCACAATCATCTTGGCGGCCGCTAACTCTTGTCCCAGACCGTCGTGAATTTCGCGGGCGATTCGGCGACGCTCTTCGTCCTGCATGGTCATTAGGCGGCCGGAAAGGCGTCTCAATTCGACGGTTCGAAGGTCGACCATCCTCTCCAATTCGATCGCACTGTCGCGAATCGATTGTTCCAACATTTTACTGTCATGGATGTCGGAGCAAGTGCCATACCACTTGATGATCTTCCCGTCGGGAGCTCGAAGGGGGACCGCACGAGCGCGGAACCAACGGTATTGCTGGTCCGCACCGCGGATACGGTATTCGGACTCGTAGCCTTCGCCGGACTGCACACATCGCATCCACTGCGCCAAACTCCGTTCCTTGTCGTCCGGATGCAAATATTCCAGCCAGCCAAATCCAACGGCGGAACCTGCGGCAGCCCCCGTATATTCATAGAATCGGCTACTGATGTAGTCTCTTGTACCGTCCGCTTGCCTGCTGAAAATAATATCGGGGGCGGTGTGGACGATGGCGTCGAGTTCCTGGTTTTTCTGGGCAAGGTCCTTGTTGAGTTGCTGCAGTGCTCGCGCCTTCTGTTCTAACTCCAGGGTCCGATCCGCGACGCGCTGTTCGAGTTCATTATTCAGCCGCTCGAGCTGAAGCTTTTTTCGGTGGAGTTCGGCGAACACCCTTACCTTCGCCCGCAAGACTTCCGGGACAATCGGGACAGAAAGATAATCGACTGCCCCGTGCTGATATCCCTTGAGGCGGTCGAGGTCCGTCAGATGCACCGCGGAAACGAAGATGATGGCTGTCTTCTGAAAGCGCGGATGCTGGCGGACGATCTCGGCGAGTTCAAAGCCATCGATCTCCGGCATGCTCACGTCCATCAGTACGACAGCGACATCCGTTTTGAGCAGCTTCTCGAGAGCCTCCTTGGCAGACGTGGCCTTGATTAAGTTCTCGCCCAGGTCGGCAAGAATGGCCTCATAGCTGAGCAGTTTGCCCGCCTGATCGTCGACCATGAGGATGTTCACTTGTTCGTGGACAGTCATCATTCTCTCAACATTCTCTCAACGCGCCATAGTCTTTATGCCGCACTCCGACTGATCTGATTACTCGAACCAATACTCACCTGTGCAGCCACATACGTAGCGCCGAGAGTAGTTGCTCGGTATTGACCGGTTTGGCCAAATACTCCGATGCGCCCGCTTCCAGACACTTTTCGCGATCGCCCTTCATGGCTTTCGCGGTCAGTGCAATGATCGGCAGCCTTCGGAAGGAAGGATTCTGCCGGATGACCTGCATAGTCGCGTATCCATCCATCTCTGGCATCATGATGTCCATCAAAACGATGGCGACATCGGGAGTTGATTCCAGCATCGAGATAGCTTCGCGGCCAGTGCCAGCAGTCAAGACCGCCATTCCGCGGCGCTCCAGGACGCTGCTGAGAGCGAAGATATTGCGCATGTCGTCATCAACGACCAGCACTTTCTTCCCGATCAGCGCCTCGTCAGACCGGTGCAGCCGATCAAGCATCTTTTGCTTTTCTTGAGGAAGATCGGCCACGACTCGATGGAGAAAGAGTGCCGTCTCATCGAGCAACCGCTCCGGAGACTCCACACCCTTGACTACCACGCTGCGAGCCAAGGTGTGCAGGCGGGCGTCTTCTTCAGGAGACAATTCCTTCCCGGTGAAAACCACCACCGGCAAGTCGGTCACTTCCGGAATATCCCGCATACGCTCCAGAATGTCGAAGCCGGTCATGTCGGGTAATCGCAAGTCGAGTACGACGCAGTCAAACGATTCCTGGCTGACCTTGTCCAGCGCATCAGCGCCCGTAGCTGCTACGGTGACGTCAATGTCGTCATAGCCCAGCAGTTCGCGGATACTCAATTGTTCGGCCGGATTGTCTTCCACAATCAACAGTCGCTTGCGGCGTGGCGTGGCGTAGTCCTTGATGCGCGACAGCGCCGATTCCAGTTCTTCAGGACTGGTTGGCTTAGTCACGAAAGCAAACGCGCCGCGAGCCAGACCATGATGTCGGTCCTCATCCAGCGTGAGCATTTGCACGGGGATGTGCCGCGTGGCTGGGTCCTGTTTCAAGTGGTTGAGGACAGTCCAACCAAGCATATCGGGCAGGAAGACGTCCAGAGAAACGGCTGTGGGATGGAACTCGCGAGCGAGTGCGAGCGCTTCCGCGCCGCGCAGTGCTACGAGAACCTTGAAACCCTTATCCCGCGACAGATCACAAAGGACACGGGCATAGTGGGGGTCGTCTTCGACGATGAGCAAGATCGCGTCGTCCGGCTGCAAGTTGTTGCGGTCGTCGGCAATCTGCTCGGCCGGGTGTTCCGACACAACGATATTCGACAGTTGAAGCGGAATGGCCGGCGATGCTGCCTTCCCATCTGCCAAGGTCAGCTTCGACGCAGTCGGTCCCACGTACGTTAGCGGCAAGTACAGTGTGAAAGTGCTGCCTTGGCCGGGAGTGCTGCGCAGTTGAATCTCGCCGCCTAACAAACTGGCGAGTTCGCGGCTGATTGCCAGGCCCAATCCCGTGCCTCCGTATTTGCGGCTGGTGCTGGCATCTGCTTGTTGGAAGGCCTCGAAGATGATGCGCTGTTTATCGAGAGCGATTCCGATGCCGGAGTCCGTGACCTCGAAGGCGACGACTGAGGCTGCCCCGCTGAGAATCGGATGATCTTCGGTCCACCCTTTCGTGGCGACCGACACGGCAAGTCGTACGGAACCGTGCTCGGTGAACTTGAACGCGTTCGATAACAGATTCTTCAGCACCTGTTGCAGACGCTTCGAGTCTGTAACCAGGCTGCGAGTGAGATGTGAATCGGCCTGCACGTCGAACGCCAGCTTCCGGTTCTCCGCCTCGTGCCGGAAGGGTCGGGCGACCATTTCGAACAGGTTGGTGAAAAAGACTTCCTCTGCCTCGACTGAGACCGTGCCCGACTCGATCTTGGAGAGATCGAGAATGTCGCTGATCAGATTCAGCAAATCGGTGCCGGCACCGTGAATGGTGCGCGCGAACTCAACCTGCTTAGGCGTCAAGTTGTGGTCGGGATTCTCGCTGAGTTGCTGACCCAGTACCAGAATACTGTTCAGCGGGGTCCGCAACTCATGCGACATGTTGGCAAGGAATTCTGACTTGTACTTGGAAGTGAGTGCAAGTTCTTTTGCCTTCTCTTCCAGAGCGCGGCGGGCTTGCTCGATTTCCTGGTTCTTGCGTTCCACTTCGACGTTCTGCTCGGCCAGCTGTTGCGCTTTCTGCGCCAACTGCTCGTTGGTCTGTTGCAATTCTTTCTGCTGAGTTTGGAGTTCGGCCGCAAGTTGCTGGGACTGCTTAAGGAGGCCTTCAGTCTGCATCGTCGCTTCAATACTATTCAGCACGATGCCAATGCTGGCGGTAAGTTGTTCGAGGAACGCCAGGTGCGAAGCAGTGAAGGCGTTCAAAGATGCCAGTTCAATCACCGCTTTGACCCGGTCTTCGAAGAGCACGGGGAGAACGATGACATTGCGGGGAACAGATTCAAACAACCCGGAACGAATCGAAACTGTTTTTTCCGGCAGGTCTGAAATCAACATACGCCGCTTTTCTGATGCAACCTGCCCAACCAGTCCCTCGCCGATTTTTAGCCGGCGCAGGTGCCCGTTCTCCCCACCGTCGGCAAACGCCGACAACAGCACCATGCTCGCCGATTCTTCGGTTTCCATCTGGTAGATCACACCTTGCTGCGCGTTCACCAGCGGTGCGAGCTCAGATAGCAACATGCGACCCACGGTCGCCAGATCGCGCTGACCCTGCAACATTCCAGTGAAGCGCGCCAGATTGGTTTTGAGCCAATCTTGCTCCGTATTGCGGTCCGTCGTGAGCCGGAGGTTGTCGATCATGGTGTTAATGTTGTCTTTCAACTCCGCCACTTCGCCGCTGGCTTCCACTTGAATGGATCGCGTCAAGTCGCCTTTGGTCACGGCGGTCGCGACTTCCGCAATCGCGCGCACCTGGTTGGTCAGGTTATCGGCCAGCAGATTGACGTTGCCGGTAAGGTCCTTCCAAGTGCCTGCCGCGCCCGGCACGTTTGCCTGACCGCCCAGACGGCCTTCCACGCCGACCTCGCGTGCCACCGTCGTGACCTGATCGGCAAATGTGGCCAGTGTTTTGGTCATGTTGTTAATGGTTTCTGCCAGTGCTGCGACTTCACCCTTCGCGTTCACGGTCAACTTCTGGGTGAGGTCTCCGTTGGCAACGGCGGTCACGACTTTCACAATACCGCGCACCTGCTCGGTGAGGTTTACCGCCATGACGTTGACGTTGTCGGTAAGATCTTTCCACGTTCCAGCGACGCCCGGCACTTTCGCCTGTCCGCCGAGTTTGCCGTCCGTGCCGACTTCGCGTGCCACACGCGTCACTTCGGCGGCGAACGCGTTGAGCTGATCCACCATCGTATTGATGGTGTTCTTCAGTTCGAGAATTTCGCCTTTTACGTCGACCGTGATCTTGCGCGACAAGTCGCCACGAGCCACAGCCGTTGTAACTTCGGCAATGTTTCGCACCTGACCCGTAAGGTTGCCGGCCATGGCGTTCACGGAGTCCGTGAGATCTTTCCACGTTCCAGCAACGCCCGGCACGTTCGCTTGTCCGCCCAACCGGCCTTCGCTACCCACTTCGCGGGCCACACGCGTGACTTCGGCCGCGAATGAGCGCAACTGCTCGACCATCGTATTCAGCGTTTCTTTGAGCTGTAAGATCTCGCCGCGAACGTCTACCGTGATCTTCTTCGAGAGGTCACCGTTCGCGATCGCCGTAGCCACCTCGGCGATGTTTCGCACCTGGCCGGTAAGGTTACTGGCCATGAAGTTTACGTTGTCGGTGAGATCCTTCCACGTTCCGGCGACGCCGGGCACTTGCGCCTGACCACCCAGCTTGCCGTCGGTGCCGACTTCGCGGGCCACGCGGGTTACTTCGCCGGCGAAGGCGTTGAGCTGATCCACCATCGTATTGATCGTGTTTTTGAGCTCGAGAATTTCGCCCTTCACATCGACCGTGATTTTGCGGGACAAATCGCCGCGGGCCACAGCGGTCGTGACCTCGGCGATATTTCGTACCTGGCCCGTCAGGTTACCGGCCATGGAGTTCACGGAGTCGGTGAGATCTTTCCAAGTCCCGGCCACACCGGGAACTTGGGCCTGGCCGCCAAGTTTGCCCTCGGTACCGACTTCGCGGGCCACGCGCGTTACTTCGGCCGCGAACGCGTTGAGTTGGTCCACCATCGTGTTGATAGTTTCCTTGAGCAGCAGAATTTCGCCGCTCACGTTCACCGTGATCTTCTTCGACAAGTCTCCGCTAGCGATTGCCGTTGAAACCTCGGCGATGTTACGCACCTGCCCAGTCAAGTTGCTGGCCATGGAGTTTACGGAGTCGGTAAGATCCTTCCATGTTCCACCGACGCCGGGTACGAGAGCCTGCCCACCCAGCTTGCCGTCGGTTCCGACTTCGCGGGCCACGCGCGTCACTTCCGACGCGAACGACCGTAGCTGATCCACCATCGTATTGATGGTGTCTTTGAGTTCGAGAATTTCGCCTTTCACGTCGACCGTGATTTTGCGCGACAAATCGCCGCGGGCCACGGCCGTCGCGACCTCAGCGATGTTGCGAACTTGGCCGGTCAGGTTGCTGGCCATGAAGTTCACGTTATCGGTGAGATCTTTCCACGTACCGGCTACTCCGGGCACCTGCGCCTGACCGCCCAGTTTTCCTTCGGTACCGACTTCGCGAGCTACGCGCGTTACTTCACCGGCAAAAGCGTTGAGCTGGTCCACCATCGTATTGATCGTGTTCTTGAGTTCGAGAATTTCGCCTTTCACGTCTACCGTGATCTTGCGCGACAAATCGCCGCGGGCCACGGCGGTCGTGACCTCAGCGATGTTTCGCACCTGGCCAGTCAGGTTCCCGGCCATCGAGTTCACCGAGTCCGTAAGATCTTTCCACGTTCCTGCCACGCCGGGGACGTTGGCTTGTCCGCCCAACCGACCTTCAGTTCCGACTTCGCGGGCCACGCGAGTCACTTCGCCGGCGAACCGATTCAGCTGATCGACCATCGTATTGAGAGTTTCTTTCAGCTGGAGAATTTCGCCGCGCACGTCCACCGTGATTTTGCGAGACAAGTCGCCGCTGGCGATAGCCGTAGCGACTTCCGCGATATTACGCACTTGGCCAGTCAGGTTGCTGGCCATGAAGTTGACGTTGTCAGTCAGGTCTTTCCACGTGCCACCGACGCCGGGCACTTGCGCCTGTCCGCCCAGCTTGCCTTCGGTACCGACTTCGCGGGCGACGCGCGTAACTTCGCCTGCAAACGCGTTCAGCTGGTCCACCATCGTGTTGATGGTGTCTTTGAGTTCGAGAATTTCGCCTTTCACGTCGACGGTAATTTTGCGGGACAAATCGCCGCGGGCCACAGCCGTCGTGACCTCAGCAATGTTACGTACTTGAGCCGTCAGGTTACCGGCCATGGCGTTGACGGAGTCGGTGAGATCTTTCCAGGTACCAGCGACGCCGGGCACGACCGCCTGGCCGCCGAGTTTACCGTCAGTACCGACTTCGCGGGCCACGCGCGTTACTTCGGATGCGAACGACCGCAACTGGTCCACCATCGTATTAATGGCTTCTTTGAGCTGCAAGATCTCGCCGCGCACATCGACGGTGATCTTGCGGGATAGATCGCCGCTAGCGACGGCAGTGGCGACTTCAGCGATGTTGCGCACCTGGCCGGTCAAATTGCTGGCCATGAGGTTTACGTTGTCGGTGAGATCTTTCCAGGTGCCGGCGACATCGGGCACTTGCGCCTGGCCGCCCAATTTGCCTTCGGTTCCGACTTCGCGGGCCACGCGTGTGACCTCGGCTGTGAACACGCCGAGCTGCTGAATCATCGTGTTCACGAGATTGGCGGAACGCAGAAACTCGCCTTCGAGAGGACGCCCATCCACATCGAGCCGTACGGTCTGAGTAAGGTCGCCTTGCGCAACTGCCGCGATGGCGCGCGTAACCTCGGCCGTGGGTCGGAGCAGGTCTTCCACGAGGGTGTTGACGGAAACTTCCATCTCGCCCCAGGCGCCCCTGGACTCGTGGAACCGCGTGCGCTCTCGGGTCTTGCCTTGCTTGCCGACTACATGGCCGACGCGCTTCAGTTCCTGGGCCATATGCTGGTTGGCAGCGACAATTTCGTTAAACGTGTCGGCCACTTTTCCCGCCAGGCCGACCCATGTACCCGGGAGCCGCACAGTGAAGTCACCATCGCGCATGCTCTGCAGGCTGGTCAAAATGACGGTCAAGTCCAGGGATCCATCCGAGTCTTTCGATTTCCCGTTGTTCTTCGCCAGGCTGGGCGGAAGATTCTCAGTGGGCGCAGTTTCGTTAAGCGTGGTTCTTTTCATTGTCTCTCTCGAAAGAGGAGTACTTCAAATCAAGGCTCCCCCGCAATCGGTCTCCACCGAATCGGATCTGTTCGTCGACATAGACTTTCGTTACAACTGGTTCAACGTACTTGGGGGAGTGCGAAAATCAAAGCCAGGGGCGCTGGAATGCGACCTGAACGGCGCCCCGCCCCTGTTTCTACCCAGTATTCGTATCACGAGGCTGGAGGGCTCGCTCTAAGGTGTTTCCTGTAGTCAAGAGTTACCGATGCCAGAAGCCTGGGTCTGCATCCCAGCCAAAATCAAACCCCACTCTCGCGCGCAACCTACTGAGCAGCTTCAATCTCTGAGGAAGGCATTTCGGGAACAGTGCAGGGCCCTAGGGCTTACCTGCGCTCCTTGACTTCTGGGCAGCGAGCAAAACCAGGAATGCAAACTGAGACCGGTTTTAGATACTTCTTACGACATCAGCATGATCATTCCCGCTTACAACAGAGGAGGCGCGCTTAGGTCCAACTTTCGATCGAGTCTTGGATGTTCTCCGCCCTCAGGCTTGGCACGCCGAAGTGATTGTGGTTGATGGCGGCTCGCGAGATCGTACCGCCGACATTGTGCGAGGCTATGCCCAAAGCCACGGAATTGTCCGTCTGCTGCAGATCCCCAATAACCGCGGCAAGGGTTGTGTTCGCCACGGTGTGATGAACGCGCATGGCAAGCATCATCCTGTTCAGCGACGCTGATTTATCCTCGCCCCTCGACGAGGCGCCGAACCTCCTCGAAGCGCGTGAGACAGGCGCCGACATTGCGATCGGATCGCAGCGAACTGCAGACGCAGCGCCAATCAGCGCCAATCTCTGGCGCGGCAGGGGTTGGGAAGAGCCTTCAACCTGCTGCTGCGAATGGTGCTTAGGCTGGACTTTAAGGGCACCCGGTGCAGCTTTAAGGCGTTCTGGCGAAGCGCTGCGAAAGCGGTCTTTTCGCTGCAACAAATCGAACGATGGGGCTTTGGCCCGGAGATTTTGTTCCTGGCGCGTCAAGCGTGGTTTCAAAGTGGTCAAGGTGCCCGTCCTATGGGCACATGACAGTGAACCCGGATTAATCCGGTTGCGGATGGTTCGCGAATGGTGGCGGAAATGCTTTGCGTCCGTTGGTACTCCCTGCGTGGCAAGCACGGCAACAGCGGTTGGAGTTCGTTTCCCGTGAACGCGAGCCCGCGTCCGCGAACAAATGATGCTGCCCCATGACGATAGGACTGTTCTATTGGCTCTTGGGCGACGACCGAGCTACAGGCATTCGATAAATGAACTAAATGCCAGACCTGATAGCAGAGCAAGTGACGCGTCTTTATGCTCGTCGGAAGCGATGAAAATCACGTCAGGGAGTGACGAAATGAAGCTAAAGTCCCGATTTCGAAATCTTTTGTTGGTCGGCTCGCTCCTGCTGGGTTGTGGGGCGCTGGTATCGGCCCAAGACGCGGGGCAGAATGCTCCGGCGTCGGACAACACCAGAATGAATCAGCGCGACCGGAATCCCAATGAACCGACTGCGGATCAGCAACTGAACAATCGTTCTGACCGCGACATCACGCAACAGGTTCGGAAGGCCATTGACGGAGACAAAAGCTTCTCCACGTACGCACATAACGTGAAAGTGATCACGCAAAACGGCCAAGTCACGCTGAAGGGGCCCGTCCGCTCCGAAGAAGAGAAGCGAGCGGTCGAAGCGAAGGCAGCGGAAGTTGCCGGTGAGGGCAAAGTCACCAGCGAATTGACCGTCAAACCGAAAAGCTAAATCAAACAAACTTCTAAATCAACCAAACTTAAGGAGAGTTCATCATGGCAGGAAAAAATACGGCTGTGTTCGGCATTTATCCCTCGTATGCAAGCGTTGAAAACGGCGTAGATGCCTTACGCTCCGCGGGATTCAGGAACGAAGATATTTCCGCGTTGTTCCCGGAGGGCGTGGGAACAAAAGAGTTTGCCCATCAAAAAAACACGAAAGCGCCGGAGGGTGCCACAACCGGCGCCGGAACGGGAGTTGTGTTGGGCGCGCAATGGGATGGTTGCTGGGAATTGGCGCAATTGCCATTCCCGGCCTGGGACCGTTCATTGCTGCCGGTCCGATCATGGCCGCGTTGGCCGGCGCCGGTGTGGGCGGCGCGGTCGGCGGGATCGCCGGAGCTTTGATTGGAATGGGAATTCCTGAATATGAGGCCAAGCGCTATGAAGGCCGGGTGAAGGACGGCGGCATCCTGCTGTCCGTCCACTCGGATAATTCGGAATGGACCAAGCGAGCGAAGGACATCCTAAAGCGCACTGGTGCTCAGGATATTTCGTCGACCGGTGAGGCTGGTTCCGATGATAAGTCGGAAGATGTACGGCTGCCTCGCGCAGTGTAAGACGGCAGCAAATAGTTTCAAGCGTCGGGGTTGCCGGCAACCGTTTTCACAGCTGTTGCTCGGCGCCCCAAATTGTCGTAGGGTAAGTCAGCACGTTCGCTAGAAAGGAAGATACGACCATGAAAGCTGAGAACGGCGCCAAAGGCAAGGACAGAAATTCGTTTCTGACCGATATCAGTGAGATCCGCCGGCGGGCTCGCCAGCACATCGAGGACGGCGCAGTCACCGACAGTTATAAAGGCGATCGAAAGACCGTTCTGCGCGTACTCAATGAAGCACTGGCCACTGAGATCGTTTGCGTCCTGCGGTACAAGCGTCACCACTACATGGCCAAGGGAATTCACTCGCAGGCGGTGGCGGAGGAGTTCCTCGAACATGCAGCCGAGGAGCAGGAGCATGCCGATCTGATCGCCGAGAGAATCACGCAACTGGACGGCGAGCCGAACTTCAATCCCGAGGGCCTGCTCACGCGCAGTCACTCCGAGTACGTGGAAGGCGAAAGCCTGGTCGACATGATCAAAGAGGATCTGGTTGCGGAACGGATCGCCGTCGAATCCTACTCTGAAATTATCCGATACCTTGCCGATAACGATCCGACGAGCCGGCGAATGATGGAGAGCATTCTGGCGAAGGAAGAAGAACATGCCGAGGACATGAAAACTTTGCTCGAAACGATTGCCAGAGAGGAAGAGCGAGAGGACCGAGCCAAAGCCAGTTAACGAACCTTGGCGGACTCTCGCCGGATGCCCGGTCAGCGGGTTGCTCAATGCAGTTCAGCATGGCGTGAAGCCAAGCATCAGGAGCGAACATGGGAAGCCGCAAACGAGAAAAATGTGCCCACAACGGTTGCAATTGCATGGCGGGAGCTGACAGCGAGTATTGCAGCCCCTATTGTGAAGCCGCCAAGGACACGACGGAAATTGCATGCGGGTGCGAGCACTCAGGATGTGCCGGCAAAACCTCGTAGCAGAGTTGCGGCCGGCCCTTGCTGTGATTGATTCCGCCCATCGGTGAGTGGCAAATCGGCCTTAGCGGTTGGAGGCAAGGCATTGGTCCGCTCCTCGAATTCAACGACTCCCTCCAAATCGTCGATGTTCATTGTGCTCGCCTTGGCGATCGCGACGTTGTATTTCGGCCGGCAGATATTCATTGCGCTGGCTTGGCCTGGTTCTCAGCTTTTTACTCACCCCGCTGGTCGGCTCGTTGGAGAAAGCTCGCCTGGGCCGTGTTCCGGCCGTCCTGGTGGTATTGACGTTTTGTTTCGCCCTCACGGCGGGCCTGGGCTGGGAAGTCGCAGGCCAACTGCTAGAGATCACAGGCCACATCCGCGATTACAAAGCTAACCTTGAGGAAACCATACGATCGCTCCATCCCCCGACTGACGGAGCTCTTGGTCAAGCAACGGCCACAGTGCGAGAGTTAAACAAAGAGTTGGCTACAGTCCCTGGACAAACAGCTGGACATGCTGCGAATGAAGGGGGCGGCGGCGCGCGGCCTGCTCGTCCCGTTCCAGTCCAGGTAACCGCACCTCCATCGAAATCTTATCGAGGACCTCCGTGCTCTCTTGGGCCCTGTTGCCGGTCCCGCGCAGACCGCCGCGATCGTAGTCATTTTTACGGTGTTCATGTTGATCAAGAGGGAGGACTTGCGCAATCGCATAATACGACTCGGTGGGCAAGGACAACTGACGGTCATGACGCAGGCCCTGGACGACGCCATCCAGCGCCTCAGCCGCTATCTCTGCTGCAGCTTATGGTGAACGCTGGCTACGGAATTCTTATCGGAGTTGGGCTTTACTTCATGGAAATACCTCACGCGCCGCTGTGGGGAATTTTGGCAGCCTTCCTACGCCTTGTCCCATACATCGGGACATTCATAGCCGCTGCGTTCCCCGTGGGGATGGCATTGGCGGTCTTTCCGGGCTGGCAGCATGCGCTGCTGATTTTCGGTTTGTTTGTGTTTCTTGAGGCGATCGTCGCTAACCTGATTGAACCATGGCTTTACGGTTCGCACACTGGAATCTCGTCCCTCGCCATCCTCGTCGCAGCGGTCTTCTGGTCCATGCTGTGGGGACCTGTGGGATTGATCCTCTCTACTCCTCTGACCGTGTGCCTGATGCTTCTGGGGCGCTATGTCCCGCAGTTGAGCTTCCTCGAAGTTCTTCTCGGAGATGATCCGGTTCTTAGTCCTCAGGAACTCTTCTACCAGCGTCTCTTGGCAGTGGATCAGGACGAAGCGAGAAATATTGCAGAGGCGCAGCTTCGAGATAAATCCTTGGGAAGCCTTTATGAGACGGTACTGATCCCAGCGCTCCGATTGGCGGAAGAAGATCGCCATATGGACGCTCTCGGGGAACGCACGAATGAATTTATCTCTCAAAGCACCAGAGAACTCATCGACGATTTGGGCGACCAACTCGTGCGGCAGGACTCCGAGAAGAAGGTCAACGGAGGCGGCTCATCGGATCTGCGACTCGGCCAGTCGCAGATTGTTTGCGTGCCAGCAAGGGATGATGCCGATGAACTGGTGGGCCTGATGTTCTCTCAGATCCTCCGGCAGGCTGGTTACGGCGCCACTTATCTGGCTATCGGAACGGTCAACGACATGCTGGAGCACGTGGAGAAGGGTGGCTTCCGAATCGCCTGCGTATCTGCGCTTCCGCCCTTCGCTGTTGGACAAGCCCGTTCGCTGTGCAAGCGCCTGCGCGCAAGGTTCCCTGCGTTGATGATCGTTATAGGGCTGTGGGAGTTTGCGGGCAGTGTTTTGAAGGCGCAAGAACGAGTTGGAGCGAATTGCACCGATGCTATCGCTACGTCCTTATCGGAGGGCCTACTACAAATCCGAAGACTCTCTACGCTGGGCGCTCCGGATGTGTCGGAGAAATCGAAGCTTGCTGAGGAAAATGACAAGAGTAGTGAGACCGGTACGTTGCAGACTGAGGCTGCGTCCTGAAGCCGATTGATGCGAGTTGTCGGTACGGCATTCGCTGTATTGATGGCGCCGCCGGGCGCAATTAGGTTGAAATGAATTCGAGTGATCATGGGTCAGCGCCGGTTGGATCGGCATTCGGACCCTCACGACGACTGTGAGCAGATCTCTTTGTTGCTCCTCGGCGAGGTCTCGTGCGGGGAGTTCTTCTTGGACAACCAGCGTGGCTCCCACACAGCCGCCCGGGTGTAATTCCACGTATAGCGGGCCCAATAACGAACCAATTTGCAAAGGAGAATGACATGAAAAAACTGATGAGTGTTATCTTCGCCCTGAGCCTGCTGACATCGCTTAGCCTGACGGCTCAAGACACGATGAAGCAGGACAACATGAAAGCTAGCACTTCAACGAAGGCTACCAGCATCACCGGTAAAATCAGCGATGACGGCACGACGTTCGTTAGTGACAAGGACGGCAAGAGTTGGACGATCAGCAACCCCAATGCGGTCAAGGGCCATGAAGGCCATCAGGTTACCCTGAAGGCGCACGTTTCCGCCGGCACAAACGCGGTTGAAGTCGTGTCGCTCAAGATGGCAGGAGATAACATGAAGAGCAATATGAAGTGAGGATCGGCTGCAGAACTGTTTCTGAGCGGCATTCTCAGCTTGGGCCAGCGACCGTGCTGGCCCTTAATTGTTGGGGTGGCGTAATTTCAGCAGAGGCTCGATCCCTTCGAGCTGGTCCATCAGCCGTGACCGCGGACGTACCCGCAGATTTGAGACGATTCTCTCCCGACCGGGAAATTGCTGCTTTCAGGGTGGTTCAAGAATCACTGACAAATGTGCAGAGGCATTCGGGAAGTCGCACGGTGATCGTGCGCGTGCGCAAATCGTCCAGTCGTGTCTGCGTCGAGATCAGTGATCAGGGAAAAGGTATGCCGTCTGAGTTGGCGCTGGCTCCGGGAGTCGGAATTAGCAGAATGCGTGAACGAGTGCGCCAGCTCGGAGGACTGCTCAGACTGCACTCCGATGGCAATGGGACCACGGTCACGCGGAACTGCCGCTCTGACGGTCTACAGCCCGCGTTCAATCAAGCTAAAGATCACATTTTATCTTGTGAGGCTCACGCACCGAGTCGCAGGAGGACTGTTGTGCGGACAGTCCCCCGGGTCCTGTGGACTTTAGCAACGCTCGGGTTGTGTTAGACGGTGCTTCGCCCCATCACAAAATGCAAGATCAAAGAGATTACGGCGAACACGAGCAACAGGTGAATCAGTCCGCCCGCGACGTGAAACACGCTGAAGCCGGTGATCCACGCGATCAGCAAAATCACGAACAATACTGTCCAAATGCTCATTTCATTCTCCTTTGGAATCTCAGTACAGATTTCACCTCCATGCAGCCATCAGCCTAGCTTCAGGCGACCGACCTGTCCTTACCCGGCATCTTGTAGGGGCTGAGAAATATATCTGTACCCTTAGCTTAGGGGACGGTGATCGAAGTCATTGCGCGCCATGCTTTTAGGCCAACCTTGGAATCCAGTTGGCAACTAACAAAGGCTGGTCGGAACCCTGCCATCGCGCTTTAGCGAGGTTGCCGAGCGAAATGCGTGGCGGACGACCAATATCCTACTTCAGCCACGACAAGGCCGGCGGAGCTTTATGACACGACTTCTCGAGCTTTGTCGGGCAATGATTGGAGTTGGGCTGCTTCTTGTCTTGACTCAGGTCTGCGGCGCTTATTCAGTGCTGACCCACGAAGAGGTCGTGGATCTTCTGTGGAAGGATGACATCCAGCCGCTGCTCGCGAAGCGATTTCCCGGCGCGAGCGCGGATGATCTGAAAAGGGCCCATGCTTTCGCCTATGGCGGTTCGCTGATACAGGACATGGGTTACTATCCCTTCGGCAATAAGTATTTCAGCGATCTCACTCATTACGTGCGCACCGGCGACTTCGTCGTCAACTTGTTGAATGAAGCCTCGGACTTGAACGAGTATGCTTTCGCTCTGGGCGCGCTATCGCATTACTCAGCGGACAATCTCGGACACCCCACCATCAATCAGGCAGTGGGGCTGCAGTTTCCCAAGCTGCGAAAACAATTCGGCAACGACGTGACACGTTCTGTGGAGAGGTCCATGGTCAAGAAACCCGCCGTCCTCCTGGGTGCGCTTCTGTGTGCGGCCATCTGGCCGGCATCGTTTGCGCAAGAACCGTCTGGTCCGCCGCCCTATAAAGATCCTGGCCTGCCTTTGGAGCAGCGCGTCAACGATCTAGTGTCACGCATGACTCTGGAGGAAAAAGTCTCGCAGTTGACCCATGTCGCGGATGCCGTTCCACGCCTGGGAATACCTGGCTACAACTGGTGGAATGAAGGGCTGCATGGAGTGGCTCGCGCCGGAGCCGCCACCGTGTTCCCGCAAGCCATCGCGATGGCTGCGACTTTCGATGAGCCGCTGATGCGCCAGATCGGCGATGTGATCAGCAGTGAGTTTCGCGCCAAGTATTATGCGACGGTGCACCAGGACGGATCCGCGGACTGGTATAAGGGCCTCACCGTCTGGTCGCCGAACATCAATATTTTCCGTGACCCGCGCTGGGGACGCGGCCAGGAGACCTACGGCGAAGATCCTTATCTGGCGTCGCGAATGGGAGTCGCGTTTGTGGAAGGTCTACAGGGCAACGATCCGAAGTACTTCAAGACCGTGGCGACTCCTAAACACTTCGCGGTACACAGTGGTCCGGAATCCACGCGTCATGCCGTGGACATAGAGGCTTCGCGTCACGATATCGAAGATACGTATTTGCCTGCGTTCCGTGCCACGGTCATAGAAGGCAAAGCCGGCTCGGTGATGTGCGCGTACAACTCTCTGAACGGACAGCCCGCCTGCGTCAACCACATGCTTCTCACTGAACATCTGCGCGGCGATTGGGGATTCAAGGGCTACGTTGTATCCGACTGCGGTGCTGTGACCGACGTTTCGCAGGGGCATCATTATGCGAAGAGCGTAGCGGAAGGCTTCGCCGCGGCGCTCAAGGGCGGAACTGATCTCGACTGCGTCTCGCCGGGGCATTCTGTCGCGGTCGATCGCGATGCTCTGCTGCAGGCGGTTCACCAAGGTTCTCTTTCTGAGTCTGATGTCGATCGTGCATTGCACCGCCTGTTCAGAGCGCGTTTTCAGCTTGGAATGTTTGATCCCCCCGAGATCGTGCGGTACTCGAAGATCCGTTCCGCCGAGAACGATAGCCTGGCCCACCGGCAACTGGCGTTGAAAGCTGCGCGGGAATCGATTGTCCTGCTGAAGAATCGAGATGGCGTCCTTCCGTTGAGGAAGAAGTATCGAACCATCGCGGTCATCGGCCCCAACGCCGATAGCCTCGATGCTTTGGTGGGGAATTACAACGGCACCCCGTCGCATCCAGTGACAGTCTTGGCAGGCATTCGCAAGCGCTTTCCGCAATCGAAGGTGGTTTATGTCGAGGGTACCGGGTTGATCGGGCCCGCGAACCAGACTGTTCCTGCGACCGCGCTTTACACCAACCGGTCTCGTGCAAAACATGGATTGAAAGCAGAATACTTCTCCAATCCTAAGCTGGAAGGTTCTGCCGTTCTTACGCGCACTGATGCGAATGTGAACTTTGTATGGGGATTTTCTGGGGTCTCGCCGCAGCTTGCGAAAAACTATTCGGTGCGCTGGACGGGAGTGCTGGTTCCATCGGAGAGCGCTGAGTATGTGATGGGCTTCACCGGTCAGGATGGCTACCGCGTGTGGCTCGATGATCAATTGATCGTGGAAGACTGGACCACGCACCGCCCGGCCACCACGAGCACCAAACAGATTCATCTGGAAAAGGGCCACAGCTATTCAATCAAGATTGAATATTTCCAGACAGTTCGTGGCGCCGAAGCTCGCCTGACGTGGAGCATACCGGGACGACAGGAACAGCAGGCCATTGAAGCCGCACGCCACGCTGATCTCGTGCTGGTCGCAATGGGTCTGACTGCGCGTGTGGAAGGCGAAGAGATGAATGTGCACGCGGATGGGTTTTCTGGCGGCGATCGCACGAGCATCGATCTGACCAGGCCGCAGCAGGAACTGCTGGAACTCATCGTGGCCGCAGGCAAGCCCGCAGTGCTTCTCTTGCTCAATGGAAGCGCGCTCGCGGTGAATTGGGCGGACGAAAACGTTCCTGCGATTATCGAAGCGTGGTATCCGGGAGGGCAAGGTGGAACCGCAATCGCCGAGGCTCTCGCAGGCGATTTCTGTCCTGGCGGAAGGCTGCCCGTCACATTTTATAAATCTGCCGACCAGCTTCCTCTCTTCGACGATTATTCGATGGCGAAGCGCACCTACCGCTACTTCGATGGAGAGCCTCTTTATCCCTTCGGATTCGGTTTGAGCTACACGTCATTCGCCTACAGTGACGTGAAGGTGGACAAAGATTCGGTTCCTGCGGACGGCAGCGTGAAGGTGTCTGCAGACGTGACGAACACAGGTTCCATGGGAGGGGACGAAGTGGTGCAGCTGTACCTCACGCACACAGGGGTTGCAGGAGTGCCGATTCGCGCGTTGCAGGGTATGGAGCGAGTGCATCTGGCACGCGGCGCGAAGAAAACGGTTTCCTTCACTCTGCAGGATCGTGCATTGAGCATTGTGGATGAGGCTGGGAAACGCCGTATCGTGCCGGGGGACGTCGAGGTTTGGATCGGAGGAGGGCAGCCGGTCACGCGCTCCAGTCTGCCGAAGCCGTCCGGGGTGACAACTAGATTCTCAATCGTCGGCGAAGCCACCTTGCCGGATTGAAAGCTATTTCTGCTGTTTGGTTTAGAATCGGGCGCTAAACCACATCAAGCAGAAAGACATGCAGCGACCTCTCGCCACCAGCGTTTGTATTACCATCTTGCGCATCTTGATTTTGACAGCGATCGCGACTGCAGAGGATCAGCCTATACCCATTCTGCTGGTGGATGGACAGAGTGGCGGGCCGTATCACAACTGGCAATTGACTACGCCGGCACTGAAAATGAAACTCGAGGAGGCAGGACTCTTTCAGGTCACGGTCGCCCAAATTGAGGAGAGGTTGAGGCACGGGCCGCGACGAGCCTACCCTCATGGTTCTGAGCTATGGAAAGGGAAGGATTTTTCATACGACCATGGGGCACGATGTTGCTGCGCTGAGTTGCGTTGGGTATATGACGACCTATCAGCGTGGAATGGAATGGGCCGCCACGGGCAAGGTTACGCAGAAAGTACCTACCACGTTTCCGACTGCTGATACCGTCAGTTTTCGCGTGGACATTTCCAGTATGGATCCGGCATTTCTGAAAAACGCGCCGACGGCTGCTCCCCCTCAACCCACACCGCAACGGCCCTAGTCGAGAGCCGCGTCGACGAGCGACGTCGTGGATCAGGAGCTCAGCTTGATAGTGCGATCGATGCTGTTTGGCTCGGTTTTGTTTGCACTCGTTGTTCATCCCGCGAACGGATTCTCGCAGTCGATCGGGGCCAGCCGGCCTCAGCCAGTACATCTCACATCCGAGCAGGACCATCAACGCATGATGGATCTGCTGCACATCACCTCGTTGCGCCGCGGCGCGGACGGCGACCCGAAGTCGCCTTACGCAGCGAATTATGACGAGTCCAAGGCCAATCCGCACCCAACCCTTCCTGACCCGCTGCGGTTGAAAAATGGCAACAGAGTTACGTCGGCAAAGATTTGGTGGGAGGAACGGCGGCCGGAGATCGTGGAGGATTTCGACCGCGAAGTCTATGGTCGCGTGCCGAAGAACACGCCCAAAGTGAATTGGGAAGTGATCAGTACGAAGAGAGAGATGAATGGCGAGGTTCAGGTAATCACCCGGAAATTGGCTGGACACGTGGACAACTCAGCGTATCCGCCCGTGACCGTCGACATCGACCTCACTCTGACCACGCCAGCCAATGCGGACGGTCCAGTGCCGGTGATTATGGAATTCAGTTGGAGCCCAGAGGTCTTGGCGGCTCTGGCCAAGCGTTTTCCGGAGACAAACGCCCGGGGCTACGGACCTTCGTGGCAGCAGCAGGTGCTGGCGAAGGGGTGGGGGTACGCCATCTATATTCCGACAAGTGTACAGGCGGACAATGGAGAAGGATTGACCCAGGGCGTGATCGGGCTGGTCAATAAGGGACAGCCCCGCCAACTCGACGATTGGGGTGCTTTGCGTACCTGGGCATGGGGTGCGAGTCGCGCGCTCGATTATTTTGAGACTGACAAATCGGTAGACGCGAAACGAGTCGGAGTTGCCGGCCACTCACGCTATGGCAAAGCGGCGCTGGTTGCGATGGCTTATGATCAGCGGTTTGCCATCGCCTACATCAGTTCGTCCGGCGAAGCAGGAGCCAAACTCTTCCGGCACGACTTTGGCGAGCAGATTGGGAACGTGGCCGGAACCGGCGAGTACCACTGGATGGCGGGCAACTTTCTCAAATATGCGGGACCGTTGACGGAAAAAGACTTGCCGGTGGACGCGCACGAGTTAATCGCGCTTTGCGCCCCGCGTCCGGTGTTTGTTGGGGCCGGCGCGACCAGCGGCGATGGGTGGGTCGATGCAAAGGGAATGTTTCTGGCCGAGGTTGGCGCCGGCCCGGTGTACAAGCTGTTGGGCAAGAAGGATCTCGGAACCAGCGAGTTTCCCAAGATAGAAACTGCGCTGATCGAGGGCGATATCGCGTTCCGTCAACACAGTGCTGGGCATACGCCCGCACCAAACTGGCCTGCGTTTCTCACGTTCGCCGAGCGCTATCTAAAGGAACCGCGGCCTAACGCAAAATCGAAGCAATGACGGCGGCCTGCGCATCCAGTCGCGAGTCTTCCTGATTCTCTGCTGCGGCCTGCCGTCGTTCTTTAATATTCGCTCAAGGGAAAATCATGAAAAACAGAGCTTCCATCCTGAAATGTTGCGCAATTGCCCTCCTACTCGCTACTGCCGTCTTTTCATGGTCGAGTTCCGATCTGCATTTGACGCAGCACGACGTGCTTGAGACGCATGGGCTGAGCGTGTTGCTGTTCCATAACGCATATCACCGGGTGTTCGGCGACCAGAAGATGAATGGGATGGAAATCATTTTGCACGACCAGCGTATTGCTACGAGCGGGGACGTGCGCCTGTCGGCGACGCCGGAGCAGTGGGATCCGATTCCTGATTTTGAGGAGCGAAAGCGCGGGGCGACCCCGGATGAAATCACGGCGTTCTGCACCTATGCGGATCGCGGCCTAAGCTATCGCATCGATGTGCGGCCCGAGACGAAGGGATTTCGAGTTGCGGTGCAACTGGACCAGCCCATACCAGCCGCGCTCGCCGGGAAGGCTGGATTCAACCTTGAATTTCTGCCGACACTCTATTTTGGAAAGTCTTATGCGATGAACGACGCCGCGGGGATGTTCCCCCGTCATTCGGATGGGCCGATGCAGAAAACTGCGGACGGAACTGTGGAGCCGCTGCCGTTGGCCACGGGCCACCGCATCGTTATGTCACCGGAAGATCCATCGACACGCGTGACCATCGTCTCCGATAGTGGGCCGATCCTGCTGTTCGATGGACGCAATAAGGCGCAGAACGGATGGTTCGTCGTACGCACTCTGATCCCCTCAGGCAAAACTGGCGACGTGGTGGTATGGCACATTCAGCCCAATGTAATCGCGGGCTGGACGCGCCCGCCGGTGGTTGGCTACAACCAGGTCGGCTATACGCCCGAGAGGGAGAAGGCCGCCGTGGTGGAACTCGATCCGCTCTTCGATGCGCCCAAGACAGCGCGCGTGTTGCGCCTCACTCCGGAGGGTGAATATCGCGAGGTGTTCAGCGGCGAGATCAAGCCCTGGGGCAAGTGGATGCGCTATCAATATGCGCATTTTGATTTCTCCGCGGTTCGTGAGCCGGGAATCTATGTGATCGAATATGCCGGGCAGAAGACTGGATCTTTTCGAATCGCGAAAGATGTCTACGACGGCATCTGGCGGCCTTCGCTCGATACGTATCTGCCGGAGCAAATGGACCACGGCAAGGTCCGCGAAGGATACCGCATCTGGCATGGAGCGTCGCACCTCGACGATGCCCGCCAGGCCCCCGTCAATTACACACACTTTGATGGTCACAAGCAGGGGCCGACGACGGACTCGCCATTTTCTCCTGGACAGCATATTCCCGGGCTCAACGTTGGCGGTTGGTATGACGCCGGCGACTTTGACCTGCGGACGCAGACTCAAACCCGCGTGATCACGGACCTGGTGCTGGCTTGGGAGAAATTCGGAGTGAAGTCCGATGACACGTCGGTGGACGAAAACGCACGATAAGTACAGTTGCGGAAACCAGACGGCGTCCCGGACGTGGTGCAGCAAATTGAACACGGCGTGCTTTTGTTGCTGGCGGAGTATCACGCCATCGGGCATGCGATTTCCGGAATCATCGAGCCCACTTTGGAGGAGTACACGCACCTGGGAGATGCCGCCTCCAAGACGGACGGACGAATCTACTCGGAACGTATGGGACCGCTGGAGACGGACGGCATTTATTCGGGCGTACCGGATGATCGCTGGGCATTCACGACGCATACGACGGCGCTGAGCATGACATGGTCGGCGCGCTCGCGGCAGCCAGCCGCGTGCTTCGCGGTTATAACGACAAGATGCAAGATGGCGGAGGAATGCCTGCAGACGGCCGTGCGAGTGTGGGATGAAGAGCACAAACAGCCGCCAGCGCTGTTTCAATCCTTCAATACGACTGGGAGCGATTTGCGGCACGCGGAAACCGAGGCTGCATTGGAACTGTTGATCTCGACTCGCGGTGGCGACGCTTACCGGAAGCGTCTGAAGGAACTTTTGCCGGTGATCAAAGACCAGTTTGCTTTTCTGGGAGGGACTGCCGCTCGCGCTATTCCGTTCATGGATCCGGAATTCAAAGAAGGAGTCGCTTCCGCGTTGGCAACTTACAAGCCTAAGTTGCAGGAAATGCTCTCGCAGAATCCTTATGGCGTGCCCATCTCAACGGGGACTTGGGGCGGCTCCGGAGGGGTCACGCGGTTTGCCACGGAGATGTACTTCCTGCATCAGGCTTTTCCCGAAGGTATCGGGCCTGAATACACGCTCGACGGCTTGGACTTTGTGCTCGGGCGGCATCCGGTCTCGAATGTGTCATATGTGTCGACGGTGGGAACGGAGTCGAGGCTGATCGCCTATGGGAATAATCGCGCTGACTACACGTTCGTTCCTGGAGGGATGATTCCTGGCGTGGTGATCATTCAGCCTGATTTTCCCGAACTGAAAGAGGCGTGGCCGTTTCTATGGTACGAAAATGAGTACGTCGTGGACGCGGTGACATCTTTTATCCTGGCCGCGAATGCTGCCGAGGCAGAAACCAAGAGTGCGAAATAAGCTGTGGGTGGTGAGAGATCGAGTTTATTTCTTGCTCGGAGTTTTGATTTCCTGGACTAGAGTGTTGATCTCTTCCGGTGTTAGTTTGCCGGCGTACTTGGGCATGTGGTGTTTGCCGTTAGTAATAATGTCGCGCAGTTCGTCGGCGGAAGTGCCGGTGGTTTTTTCGGAGACGAGTGACGGTCCACCGAAATGGCGGCCCTCAGCGGTTTTCCCGTGACACTTTTCGCAGTTTTTATGGAAGACGGGATTCTCGGTCAGGCTTGTGTTGGACGGCGGAGTTTGAGTGTAAGCAGCAGTGACTGCGAAGCACAAAAAACAAAAAGGTATGAACCCGGATGTTTTCATGTCGAACCTCGTCGAATTCTCCTGGTTAACCTCATGCTGGCCAAGCAGCAGGTCTCTCCACTTCGGTCGGGAATGACAATTTATAGAATGAATAGCAGTCATTCACTCCTTCTAGCAATTGCGCGTTGCTCCTCGAAACACGAATCCACACTTTGGAGCTTTACGGCAGCGCGAGGCGGCGATCCTTCGGGCGCAGCCCTGAGATATTGGACGGGCCATGAAATTGGCTGGCCGAGTTCTCGGGCTGCCCGCAGCGGCCAATAGGGATCGCGCAAGAGTTCGCGAGCCAGCAGAACCGCATCCGCCCGCCCCTCAGCAACGATATGCTCAGCCTGAGATGAGGATGTGATCATCCCAACCGCGCCGGTCATGATGCCGGCCTCCCGCCGGATCTGCTCCGCAAACGGCGTTTGATACGCGGGACCAATCGGAATTTTCGGGTGCGCTGCATTGCCGCCGGAGGAGCAATCGATCAAGTCCACGCCCAATCCCTTCAGTTGCCGGGCCAGTGCAAGCGACTGCTGAATTTCCCAGCCGCCATCGACCCAATCGGTCGCCGAAATGCGCACAAACAGGGGCGCGCGTTCCGGCCACACACCTCGTACGGCGGCCACGATCTCACGCAGCATTCGCGTGCGATTCTCGAACGAGCCACCGTAGGCATCGGAGCGTTGATTGCTGAGCGGGGACAAGAACTCATGGAGTAGATATCCGTGCGCGGCATGAATTTCGATGACGCGGAACCCGGCTTCGCAGGTCCGCCGTGCGGCTGCGGCGAAAGCATTCACGATCTCCTGAATGCCGTCCGCAGTGAGGGCTTGCGGCATGGGATAGTTATCGGCGAACGGCAAGGCGCTCGGGGCTACGACTTTCCTCCAGCCTCCTGCGCTTTCGGGGATGGTTCCGGTTCCTTCCCAGGGCCGGTAGGTGCTGGCCTTGCGTCCGGCGTGCGCCAACTGTGCCCCAGCAACAGCGCCTTGCGCATGAATGAACCGGACGATTCGGGCTAGCGGCTCGATGTGATCGTCCATCCAGATGCCAAGGTCCTGCGGGCTGATACGGCCCTCGGGAAGAACGGCGGTCGCTTCGGTGAGCACCAGGCCGGCGCCGCCTACCGCCCGGCTGCCAAGATGCACCAGGTGCCAGTCGTTCGCATATCCATCGGTGCTAGAGTACTCGCACATGGGCGAAACAAAGACGCGGTTGGCGAATGTAATTTCGCGAATCGCAAGAGGGTCGAACAGGTGAGCCATACGCTCTTATATAGCACGTCACGAAGATGGAAGCGCGGCTTGCGCCTAGAGGTTTCGTGCGTGTGGGACCGGATCTTTGACCCGGCCGCGGCGCGGAGCGCCGCGGGTTTGCCTCTGGAAGAGAGTCGGACCCCAAAGCACGGCCCTCCGGCTCGCTGCAGGGTCCGAGACCCGGCCCCGCACGATAAGTCCAGCTTGCGTACAAGAAAAACGCCGCACTCCCTTCTCGATTGGAAAGAAGTGCGGCGCAACAATTCGATCAGGCGCCTTCAGGAGAATGCAACACCCGGAAGGTATTACCGCCGTTCGACCATACGAGTAACAATGCATCTTGCCCCTTGGGAACGCTCGCCAGGGCTTGCTGCACATCGCTCGCACTTTGCACTTTGTGGCGATTCACTTCAAGGATGATGTCGCCCTGCTGCAGTCCAGCATTGTCCGCAGAGCTTCCCGGTTGCACTTGCTCGATCACCGCTCCGTGAATCTCGCGTGGTGCCTGAAGCTGCTCTCGCATTTCCGGCGTAAGGTTGCTGACACCGATGCCCCAGTGCATTTTGCTTTCGCCTTTGCCCGAGTCATCGCTGCCCGCAGCGGTGCGATTGCCCAGTGCCTCCAAAGTGACTGGAATATTCATACTCTTGCCGTCCCGCAGAACGTGGAGCATGATCTTCGAGCCGGGCTGCTTCTGTCCGACGAGAACCTGGAGTTCTCCAGCGTCGTTTACTCTCTGGCCATCGATTTGGGTGATGACATCGCCGATCTGCAGGCCGGCTTTCGCTCCGGGCGAATCTGGTTCGACTTGCGTGACCACCCCGCCAATTGCAGCTGATTGGTCAAAGAACTTCGCGTTCTCCGGGGTCACGTCCGCGATCCCGATCCCGATGCGGCCGTGGCTGACTTTGCCGTAGCGGATCAAAGTCTCCACCGTGGGCCTTACGATCTGCGTCGGAATCGCGAATCCCATCCCGGAGAACGTTCCCGAAGGAGAAACCAGAAAGGTATTGATGCCGACCACCTCGCCGCGGGCATCGACCAACGGTCCGCCGGAGTTGCCGGGGTTGATGGCGGCATCCGTCTGGATGAATTCGCCGGGCTTGCTGCGGTTGGTGGAGTCGGGATTCGCCCGGTTCACCGCGCTCACGATTCCTCGCGTGACCGTGAAGTTAAATCCATAGGGATTGCCGAAGGCCAGCACAGTTTCACCCGGCCGTACTTCCTTCGAGTCTCCCCACGGAGCACTGGCCAGATCCGTGGCGTTTACCTTCAGGACCGCCAGGTCCGTCAGAGGATCGGCTCCAATCAGTTTTGCTTTCAGAACTCGACGATTGCTGGTGGTCACGCGGATATCGACTGCTCCGTCGACCACGTGGTTGTTGGTCACAATGTAGCCATCGGGCGAGATCACCACGCCGCTGCCCATGCCGTGCTCAATCTGAGGCTGGCCCTGCCGCATATGGGGCCCAAACATCTGACCAAACGGCCCGTCTTGGCCGAAAAACTGTTGCATGTCTTCCGGTATCTCCTGGCCAGCCGTCTCTGGCTTGGTTCGCGAGGTTACAGTGACGTTGACGACCGCCGGGGTGACCCGAGCCGCCAAAGTCTCCATTGCTTTGTCGAGCGAAAGCAGTGGGCTGACGCTGTCGATGTCGAGTGGCGCGGCGGAGGGCGCGGCGGCGGCCGCCCTAGCCCCGGTTGGCTTTACACATTCATAGGTTGCGAACGAAGCGATTAGGGCCAGTGCCAGCATCGGCACTGCCAGCCGCCGCGTCCATTTTTTCGTGCTGTCTTTCAATTGCATTCCTACATTCATTGGAGTTATGTCCTTTCGAGATTTTCGTGCAACTAATTCGTTAGTTCTTAAAATTGGTACTCCGCCGCTTCTCTGGTCTCCATTGCTTAAGTTTGTTTCGCGGGAATTCTGTTGCAGTTGGGATCGACCACCGGATGCAGAACCATTACGCGCCACAATTGGATCTGATAGACCGGCTGGTCTGCAGAACCGTCGGCGCTGCCCTCAAACACTACAAATAGCGTCTCGGTGTATGCCACAGGAGTGACATCAGCCTTCGTCAGGCGAACGTTCGCGCCGCGAACCTCTGTGTGGCGGAGATCCGTCGCCCCAACCATGCTGCTCGCGCTCCGTTTTGCACTTGCAGAATGCATCAGAGTGCTGCGTTCATCACGCTCCAAGCTGCGATGAACCGCAAGCGAGTGCAAGCTGGCTGGCACGACGCGAACTGGCTCTCGTTGAAACACGGCCTTCGTTACCGGCACGTTCGCAAAGGGCGTTCCCGTCGAAAGGCGCGCGATCATGGGACTGGCCGTAGAACTTGCCTCGTTATCGCTAAACGCAACCAGCTTGGGAGCTCTTGAGATCCCTAGAACGCAGACAATGGCAAACCCTGCCACCAGCGACACAGCCGGCTTCCAGGCGCGGCCCACTCCCGTAGGCCGATTCACGTCCAGAATCTGAGCTACTCGTAGCGAGGTCTGACGAATTCGTCCCAGCGCCGCCTGTGCCAGGGCCACGCTACGCTGCATCAAAGTCTTTTCGGCCAAGTGGGCCAGGCACTCCGCGTAGGCCCGCGGGCTGGCGGTCTCTGCGATCACGGCATCGTCGCATGCCATCTCGCGTTCCAGCGACAATCGCTTCTCGATCCACCACACCGCCGGATGAAAGAAGAAGAGCGCCTTCACCACCTTCTGGGCCAGGTTCGTCCAGTCGTCCCAGCGACGCAGATGCGCGAGTTCATGCAGCACGATCTGGTTCAGTTCGTCCGCAGAGAGTTCCCGCATCACCCAGCCCGGAACGACAATCACGGGTTTCATAAAACCGATGGCTGTCGGAACATGCACCAGATCGGAGGTACAAAGGGTTACCGGCCTTGTCGGCCGGTTACATTCGAGAGTTTCCCGCAATCGAGGATCTAATTCCGCGACGTCAACCGGGAGGCAACTCTTGCGCAGAACATGCAGGTGCCACAGCCCGCGCCCGACCCCTAGCAAAAACCAAGCTGCTATTGCCGCCCACGCCCCGATAGCGTAAAGCGCCCAGGAACCCGGCAGCGTGACTGCTGCTTGGCCGACGGCTGGAATGCTGATCAGATGCGACCACCAGGGCCCGCCGAACAAGGGCAGAGTCGCAATGGCCATGAGAGCGGAAAACCATACTGCAAATCGTGTGCCCGAATTCTGCCGGCGAGCCACGCTCAACACCAGACCGGCGAAAATCGCAATCAGCGTACCCTCAAGAAGGCAGTCTACGATTTGAACCGCTGAGGTTTGGGCGATTACATTGAGATTGAAGGCCGCGGTCATTGCTGGGTAAATCATGGCTGGGTGAATCACGGTCCGGTCACTTGCTCCTTTCCAGCAACTGGCGCAAGCGACCCAGTTCTTCCGCATCAATACTGGTCTCTTCCAGAACGTTTAACGCGAGCAATTCGTGGGAGTTCCCGAAGAACCGGCTGACCAAATGCCGCACTTCGAAGCGTGTCGCATCCTTGCGGTCGACCTGCGGGCTGTACACGTGGGCACGCTTGTCTTTCAGGTGTTTAACATAGCCCTTTTTTTCCAGAATACGAACAATGGTCAGGACGGAGTTGTAGGCCAAAGGCGGCTTTTCGGGCAGCGCCTGCAACACCTCGTGGACGGTCGCCGAGCCCTTATCCCACAGCACGTTCATGATGCGCAACTCGGCTTCGGTCAAAGTTGCGGACTTGCTACGGGCCAAAGCGTCCTCCTGAGACGTCGCTATGGGATCTGACGTCGTCGAGCTTAAAACGTCAACTAATTTGTTAGTTGCGAGAAGAAAGATTGGGGATGCCCGAGCGTGCGATAGTTCTCGTCCTAAATCGCGGAATGCCGGAAACTCTTCTATAACTATAATAATATAAATGACTTACCTTATCATCGGAATTACAATTCTCGCGAACTAACCGAGCCTTCCGGCACCGCTATTCGTACCGCAGAGCCTCAACCGGCTCCATGCGCGAGGCCTTCAGCGCCGGCCACATTCCGGCAGTGACACCGACAAATGCGAGGATGACAAAGGCCGTCAGCATCACGCCGCCGGAAGTCTTCAAGATGATGTCGCCCTCATGGTTGGCTGTTTTGTACATCTCGGAGTAGAGCGGCATGGGAGGGATCGCGTGCGCCAGCAGAACTGACACCAGCATCCCCGCCAAGCCCGCGGCGAAGGTCAGGACCAAAGCCTCCACCAGGAATTGAAACGCGATGTCACGGTTGCGTGCGCCTAGCGCCTTACGCAGGCCCACTTCTTTGGTGCGCTCGGTGACGCTGACCAGCATGATGTTCATTACGCCGACGCCGCCAACGCCTAGGGTCAGCACGCCAATGAAGCCAAGAATCAGGCGCAGGGCGATTCCGAACTGCTCGATCTCTTTTGTGTCTTCCACAGTGTCCCACTCGGGGCTCGATTTGTCGTCCTTGGGATTGAAGTTGTGGCGGCGGGCGAGCACTTCTCTCACCTGTCCCAGAGCCGCCTTGTGCTGGAGAGCGGTAACCGGTTGGAACGCAATCATCTCGGGATCGCGCTGGTCATTGATGTCGCTCAGGCTTTCGAAGGGAAGGAAGACGTTCTCATTATCGGGGCCGTTGTTGGAGGAATCCTGGATTTTCAACTTCAGCAGCCCGATCACGTCCCAAGTCTCCCCATTGATAGTCACGTGCTCGCCCACCGGATCGCGATTGCCAAACACCTTCTTTGCCGCACTCGGGCCAAAGATGAGAACGTGGCGGTGCTCCGCGAAATCGCTCTCCTCGAAATAGCGTCCCTCGGCGATGTTCAGCTTGCGCATTTCTCCGTAGGGATACTGCACCGCCTTGGATGAGACCGTGATGATCTTGTCGCCATACTTGTAGGCGAGCCCGTCGTCCCATTCGCCACTGAGCAGGCGGACCAGCGGAGCTTCGTCGCGGATGGCTTGAAGGTCTTCGTACTTGAAGTGAATACGTTTGCCGGCGCGCTGTCCGCCAGCCTGCATGCTGGTCTGGCCCTGCCAGATCATGATGACGTTGTTGCCAATCCCAAGAAAAGCAGTGAGCACGCCATCGCTCACGCTCTCACCATAGCCTAGGAGAAGCACCACGGTGGTGAGTCCCCAGACGATGCCCATCATGGTCAGGATGGAACGCAGGCGGTTGCGGGCCAGCGCGTCCCAGCTTTGCAGGATGAGTTCCTTCAGGCGCATATTTTCAAAGCTCCTACTCTTGACGCAGACATTCGATGGGGCTGAGCGCGGCGGCACGTTGCGCTGGGTACATTCCGGCGCCCACGGTGATCAGACCCAACGTCAACAACGACGCGATAATCGCCAGCGGCGAGATCACGGGATGCGGCACGATGTCGGGCAACTCTACATTGCTGACCACCAGGCAGATCCCGAGGCCGATGCCCAGACCGAGCGCCCCGCTGATGAGCATGAGCGTGGCCGACTCGGCAAAGAACTGGTTGCGAATATCGCGCGCGGTTGCACCCAGCGATTTGCGCACACCAATCTCGCGGGTGCGCTCGGTAACCGCGACCAGCATGATATTCATGACTCCGATGCCGCCGAGCGACAGCGTCATCAACGCAACCGCGCCGAAAAAGATAGTCATGACGTCAAAAATACGCTCGACCAGCTTCGAACCGTCGAGCGTGTCCCAGATAAACAGGGCGTCTTTGTCGCGGGGGTCGAAGCGGTGCTCGCGCCCCAGAATCTGATAGATCTGGTGCATGGCCTCTTCGTGATGTTCGGGATCGGCGACTTCGACCACCAGGTTGTTGATCCATCCCTTGGAAATGCCGGGACGCTCCGGCGGCGGGTAGTCGCGGGCCATGGAGGAGTAAGGCACGAAAAGCTGCGTGTTGTCGGGGCCGCTGCCGTAGCTGCCGTTCTGTTTTTTCTTCTCCAGTACCCCAATGACGGTGTAGGGCGAGCCATTCATGGTCAGCGTTTCGCCGATGGCGGGCTTGCCGGGAAATAACTGGTCGCGCGATTCCACACCGAGCACCACCACGCGGCGGCCTTCTCGCTCGTCGTCATCGCTCATCAGGCGGCCTTCCTGTACTTTGAGCGAGCGGAAGCGCTGGTAGTCGGGCCAGACGCCGCGCACGGGACGCGATGCGGCGTTGTAGCGGCTGACTTCAGCAACGCTGCGCCGCAGTTCGGGGCTGACAGTCTTGATGAGGTAGGCTTCCTCCTTGATGATGTATGCATCTTGAATCGACAGGCGAACTGGGCGTCCGGCGGCATATCCTCCCGCCTGCTCGCTAGTACGCCCGCCCCAGACGATAGCGAGATCAACGCCGATAGTCTTAAGGCGTTCTTTCTGGTCGCGGCTGAATCCCTTGCCCAGGCCAACCAGCAAAATGACTGACGTAATTCCCCAGACAATCCCGAACATGGTCAGGAAGCTGCGCAGCTTGTGGGCGGCGATGGAGGCTATGGTCTGGCGCAAGACTTCCCGGATGTTCAAGAACCGAAATCCTCCACTGTTTGGACGTGTTGGAAAGTATTACGGAAGCCGAGATTTCCGCTTTGACCGTATAAGGATGGCAGCCATTCTACCCCTGGTTCACCACGTTGGCGACGACGTTGGATGGATAACGCTATCGGGGCTCGCGGGGACGACCGGCCGGCAGTTGCAGGTATTGCTTGGCATTCCGGTAGCAGATGTCTTCAATGAGCCTTCCGAGCAGCGCGTCGTCATTCGGCAGCTCCCCCCGCACGACGTCTTTTCCGATGATGTCGCAGAGGACGCGCCGGAAATATTCGTGGCGGGGATAAGACATGAACGACCGAGAGTCTGTGACCATGCCAATGAAACGCGACAGCAGACCGGCATTCGAGAGAGCGTCGATTTGCGCTGTGATCCCCTGCTTCTGGTCCAGGAACCACCACGCACTGCCATACTGGATCTTTCCCGGTTTCTCTCCATCCTGGAAGCAGCCGATCAGCGTGGCGAACTGAAATGTGTCCCTCGGGTTCACGTTATACAAGATCGTCTGCGGCAGGGCGTTCTCCCGGGAGAGCAGGTCCAGGTAGGCCGTGAGATGCTCGCCTTGGGGAAAATCACCGATGGCGTCATAACCGGCATCTGGTCCAAGCGCACGCTGAGCGGAGGTGTTCACGTTGCGCTGCGCGCCCAGGTGCAACTGCTTGGTCCATCCTTTCTCGGCATCGAGCCGGCCAAAGAAAAGCATCATGAAAGAAGCGAACTGGATGCGCTCATCTGCGGAGATGGACCGCCCGTCGCGGGCTTTTGAGAAAATGGCTGCAGCGGCTGGCTCCGAACACGGTGTCGCATAGCAATGATCCAATCCGTGGTCGGAGAGACGGCAGCCCAAGGAATGAAACTGATCGTGACGGCTCTGAAGCGCCTGCAGTAAGCTTTGCAGATTCCGTACGTCGACGTTCGCAACCCTCGAAAGCTTCTCGAGCCAAGGGACAAACTCGGCATCGCCAATGGCCAGAGCCTTGTCCGGACGGAAGGCCGGAAAAACTCGCGTCGGCAGATTCGATCTCGCGATGTCGCGATGATGTCGGAGGTCATCCGTAGGATCGTCCGTGGTGCATACAACCTCGACGTGAAACATCTGAAGAATGGCGTGCGCGGTCAACTCCTTCGACAGCAGAGTATTCGCGCGCTCCCAGACGTTCGGGCCAGAGGCCTTATCCAGCAATTCGGTGATGCCAAAATAGCGTTGCAACTCAAGGTGCGTCCAATGGTAGAGCGGATTGCGCAACGTGTAGGGTACGGTTCCCGCCCACGCCAGAAACTTCTCGGACGGAGGGGCATCTCCGGTGATGTACCTTTCCGGGACGCCATTCGCCCGCATGGCTCGCCATTTGTAATGGTCTCCCTCTAGCCAGATCTCGAAGAGATTCGCAAACCGCCGATTTTCGGAAATGTCCTTGGGAGACAGATGACAGTGATAGTCAAGGATCGGCTGCGAAGCGGCAAACTGATGATAGAGATGGCGTGCTACATCATTCGACAGCAGGAAGTCTTCGGTGAGAATTCCGATCATCGGCCGGTGCCCGTGCGGCGTATCCGCGAAGTGCAATCTAGGGATTCAAGCCAAGAATCATATCAGTTCAGGAACCGCTTGACGGGGACGCCTTGCGCAATGTGTAGTGATGCACGTCGCCGCTGCGCACAATCCAGTGAACCTACGCCCCATATCAGTTCCTGAAGCGGTCCCGACTCAGATGGCAAGCCCCATCGGCCGCCGGCGCTGGTTGATTTGCGGCTTGCTGTTTTTCGCGACCTCCGTGAATTACATGGATCGGCAGGTGATCGGGTTGTTGAAACCCACACTGCAACTCCAGTTCGGTTGGACGGAAGTTGGTTATAGCAACATCGTCCTGGCTTTCCAGTTCGCTTACGGCGCCGGATTGCTTTTCATCGGGAAACTGATCGACCGACTGGGAACTCGCAAGGGTTTTTCGTTGGCGGTATTGGTGTGGAGCGTCGCCGCTATGGCTCATGCGGCTGCGGGCTCGGTGCTTCAATTCGCCATGGCGCGCTTTAGCTTGGGGCTCGGTGAGGCAGGCAGTTTCCCGGCATCGGTGAAAGCAGTGGCAGAGTGGTTTCCCAAGCGGGAGCGCGCCCTGGCAACAGGCCTATTCAATTGCGGCTCGAACATCGGCGCGATTGTGACGCCGCTCATAGTCCCCTGGATCACTTACCGTTTCGGATGGCGGATGGCTTTCATCATCACAGGAGCATTGGGATTCGTCTGGATTGCGTGCTGGCTCGCGGTGTACCACCGGCCAGAAGAAGACAGGTTCATTTCAGCTACAGAACTCACTTACATACAAAGCGATGCTCAGGAGCAGACAGCGACAATTTCGTTACGCTCGATGATCACCCAACGCCAGGCGTGGGCAGTGGCCTTGGGAAAGTTTTTTACCGATCCCATCTGGTTCGTATATCTGTTCTGGATGCCAGACTTCCTGAGCCGCAATCTCGGGCTGGATTTGCGGGGCATGGCGTTGCCCCTGTTCGTCATCTATAGCGGCGCCAGCGTCGGAAGCATTGCGGGAGGATGGCTTTCATCTTTCCTTTTGAAAAGAGGGTGGACCTTGAACGCCAGCCGCAAAACCGCGCTGCTGGTTTGTGCGTTAGCGGTTACGCCCATCATGATTGCTGCCGTCACCAAAAATGCATGGCTGGCAGTTTTTCTGATCGCGATCGCAGCGGGCGCCCACCAGGGCTGGTCGGCAAACATTTACACGCTGGCTTCCGACATGTTTCCCCGCAGTGCGGTGGGGGCCGTGGTGGGTTTCGCCACGATGATAGGAATGGTCAGCGGGATGTTCGTTTCCAAGACGGTCGGCTACATCTTGCAGCGCACGGGTTCGTACGTCCCCGTGTTCGTGATGGCTGGGCTGGCTTATCTGGTGGCATTCTGTTTCGTACAGTTGCTGGCGCCGCGGCTCAAGCCGGCGCAGGTCTAAGCTCTCCTATTGGTCGGCACACAGATCGTCCCAGCGGACCTTCTTGATCGTGACTTTTTGTATAATCTTCGGCTCGGATGAGGAAGCTACCTTCGCGCTTCATGCCAGAGATGTTCCAGATGCTACTCAGAGTATTTAAAGACAAAGTTTCATTGGGTCGCGCAGCCGCCGAGCAGGCGGCGATTGCGATCCGGCGCGCGAATGCGGAGCATGGCAGGGCGCGGATCGTCGCCGCCACGGCTTCCTCCCAACTCGATTTCCTGGATGGGTTGACCAAGGCACCGGGTATCGACTGGCCAAAGGTTGAGGCCTTTCATCTCGACGAGTACATCGGTCTGCCCGCGACTCATCCCGGCAGTTTCCGCAAGATGCTGATGGAGCAGTTAGTGAAGAAGACTGGAATCATCAAATATCACCTGCTCGAGGGCGACGCTGCGGATCCATCCGTCTCGGTTCGCGAAGTAGGCAAGCTGCTAGCGTCGGCGCCCATCGACATTGCATTCCTGGGCATTGGAGAGAACGGGCACATCGCCTTCAACGATCCGCCTGCCGATTTCACCAGCGAAGAGCCCTACATCCTCGTGACCCTCGACGAAGCCTGTCGCCAGCAGCAGGTGGGCGAAGCCTGGTTTGCCGATATTTCGCAGGTGCCAGAGCGCGCGATCTCGATGTCGCCGCGCCAGATTCTTAAGGCCAAAAGAAATATTGGTGATTGTTCCCGACAAGCGCAAGGCGCAGGCAGTGAAGGCATGTTTGGAGGGCGAGATCAGTCCCATGGCTCCGGCGTCGATTCTGCGACGGCATTCCAATGCGACGGTCTATCTGGATACGAACTCGGTCTCGTTGCTGAGTCCGGCCTTGCGGAGTGCGCTGACTGAGGAAGCGCAGGCGATGGTGAGTTCGTAACCTCTGAAGCCCACCCCAATGGCGACCGCCCGGAAGCCGATCCCGTCGTTGCGTTGGTGGATTGGCGGCCTGCTGTTCGTTTCCACGGTCATCAACTACATCGACCGCCAGACGCTTTCTCTTCTCGCTCCCTATCTCAAGCTCGAATATCACTGGACCAATTCCGACTATGCGAATATCGCCATCGCGTTCCGCGTCGCTTACTCCATCGGTCAGACCGGATTCGGCAAGCTCATGGATCGCGTCGGCACGCGGCGGGGCCTGACGCTCACCGTGATCTGGTATTCGGTGATCTCCATGCTCACATCGCTGGCCTCGGGCTTCTACAGCTTCGCCACGTTTCGCTTCCTGCTGGGCGCGGGCGAGTCGGCCAACTGGCCCGCCGCCACCAAAGCAGTCTCGGAATGGTTTCCGAAACGCGAGCGCGCATTGGCGACGGCGCTTTTTGACAGTGGGTCTTCCATCGGCGGAGCGGTTGCGCCTTTCATTATTCTGTGGATTTATTTCCGCTGGGGATGGCGGCCAGCCTTTATGGTCCCGGGCGCGTTGGGTTTTCTCTGGCTGATCGTCTGGCGATGGCTATACTATCCGCCGGAGGAGCACCTCCGGATCAGCCAAGCTGAACTGGAAATGATCGTCGCGGACAAGCGCGACTCGAATGCGCCTCAAGAAGGGAAGATTCGGCCTCGGTGGCGCGATCTTTTGAAACTTCCGCAAACTTGGGGCACCATCGTCGCCAAGACTTTTACCGACCCGGTCTTTTTCTTTATTACCGAGTGGTTCCCCATCTACCTGGTCGCAAAGGGGATTGAACTCAAGAGCGGCCTGATCGCGGTGTGGATCCCGTTCGTCGCCGCTGATGTGGGGAGCTTCTTCGCGGGAGGCGTCTCAGGTTATCTGGTCAAGCGCGGATGGTCGCTGGGCGCCGCGCGCAAAGCGCCGATCGTTTACGGTGGAATTGGCATGACCCTGTTGATCCCGACCATCTTCACGACCAACCTGTACGTGATTGCCTTTCTGTTCGCGGTCGTGACCTTTACTTACGCTGGTTTCACCACCATGGCGAACGTGTTGCCTTCGGATCTGTTCGGCAGCGAGTCGGTGGCGTCGGTCAGCGGGCTGAGCGGGACTGGCGCGGGAATCGGGACGATCGTTGCATTCAAACTGATTGGTTATTTTTCTGACGCACGCCAGTCTACCGGCACGCATTCCTTCGATCCCATCGTGATTCTTGCGGGACTGGTTCCTCTGGTAGGCATGATTCTGGTGTTGCTGCTGGTCCGCAACACGAAGGCGACCGAGCACGGATTAGTGCGTCGGATCTGATGCTTTGGTTACACTCGCCGTAGAGAGTTGCTTGCAAGGTCTCGCGCCGGCGCCACAAACACGTTGCGAACAATCTCTACAAGTCCGGTATAAGGAGGTCGCGGTGAAGATCACGGATGCAAAGGTGTTCGTCAGTTGCCCGGGGCGGAACTTCGTTACGTTGAAGATTTCCACCGACGAAGGCGTGTATGGGCTGGGGGATGCGACTCTGAATGGCCGCGAGTTGGCGGTCGCATCTTACTTAACGGACCACCTGATCCCCTGCCTCATCGGACGCGACCCCTTCAAGACGGAGGACGTGTGGCAATATCTTTACCGCGGGGCGTACTGGCGCCGCGGCCCCGTAACCATGACAGCGATTGCTGCCGTCGACATGGCCCTCTGGGATATCAAGGGGAAAGCCCTGAAGACGCCCGTCTATAACCTGCTCGGAGGGCAAAGCAGAACAGGAGTGCTGGTGTACGGGCACGCCAATGGTCGCGATATTGAGGAGACCGGGGACGAGGTCGCGAAGTATAAAGAGATGGGATATCTTGCCGTGCGCGCGCAGACGGGGATTCCGGGCCTGCCCTCCACGTACGGAGTTGCGCACGACAAACTGTACTACGAGCCTGCGGAAAAAGGATTGCCTCCCGAAAACGCCTGGTCGACTGAGAAATATCTTCTGCACGTTCCCAAGCTGTTCGAAGCACTGCGCCTGAAGTTCGGGGACGACCTTCATCTGCTTCATGATGTTCACCACCGGCTGACCCCGATCGAAGCGGCGCGGCTGGGCAAAAGTTTAGAGCCGTATCATCTATTCTGGCTGGAAGACGCGGTGACCGCAGAATTGCAGGAGGGCTTCCGCATCATTCGTCAGCATACGACAACGCCACTCGCGGTTGGCGAGGTCTTCAATTCGATTTGGGACACCCACATTCTCATCCAGGAACAATTGATCGACTACCTCCGCATGACGGTGGTGCACGGCGGAGGCTTGACCCATCTCAAGAAGATCGCTGCGCTGGCGGAGATTTATCATGTGCGGACAGGCTGCCACGGCGCGACGGATTTGTCTCCGGTGGCAATGGCGGCGGCGCTGCACTTCGATATTTCGGTGAACAACTTCGGGATCCAGGAATATATGCGTCACACCTGCGAGACGGACGAGGTCTTTCCGCATTCATACTCGTTCAAGAATGGCTGCCTGCATCCGGGCGACGCGCCAGGGTTGGGCGTCGACTACGACGAGAAGTTGGCGGAGAAGTTTCCGTACGAACGGGCCTATTTGCCAGTGAACCGGAAACTCGACGGCACGATGTTCAATTGGTAGCCTCCACACGCAGCGTCTATTTTGTAGGACGATTTGAGGAACTATGGCTTACAAGCAGCTGGATCTCAACGGTAAGGTGGCAGTGGTGGTCGGCGGGAGTTCTGGAATCGGCAAGACGATCGCGCTCGGTTTGGCACAGGCTGGCGCGGATGTGGTTCCGAGCGCGCGGCGCATCGAACTGGTGAAGGCGCTGGCAGGCGAAATCGAATCTCTCGGCCGGCGTTCTTTGCGTGTGACTTGTGACGTGGCTGATCGGGAATCCCTGGACAAGCTGCTGAAGGCTTCTGTGGAGGCCTTCGGGAAAGTCGACATCCTGGTTAATGCGGCGGGTATCACCAAACGGGCGCCCACGCTGGAGTTTTCTGAAGCTGACTGGAACCGCATCATGGATACCAATCTGACGGGGACGCTTCGAGCCTGCCAGGTCTTTGGTCGTCACATGATTGAGCGCAAGTACGGTCGCATTATCAACATCGCGTCCATGGGATCTTTCCTGGCTCTGTTTGAAGTGGCAGCGTATTCCGCCAGCAAATCGGGCTTGGCATCGCTGACGAAGTCCCTGGCGGTGGAGTGGGCCGAATATGGAGTGTGCATCAACGCGATTGCGCCGGGATACTTCCGCACCCCGCTCAGCGAAAAATTCCTGGTGGGGACGGGCCGCGGGAAGGAAGTGCTGATGCGTACTCCTATGAAACGTTTTGGCGAACTCGAAGAGCTAGTGGGAGCGGCGATTTTCCTGGCGTCAGATGCGGCTAGTTTTGTAACCGGGATCGTCCTGCCCGTGGATGGTGGGGTGCTCGCGAGTGGCGTGAATCAGTGATGATGTACCCGGGGGTTAATATATACGCGTACATTATCGTACTCCTTATTTGTACGTATTACGAGGGGAGCTCCTGGAACCCAGTTATAGCGATCGCAGATGTTGCCTAGAATGCCCTTTCCTGAGGCGGAAACCGCCCCTGCAGCCAGGATCAGTGGTGAGGATAGGGGAACCTCGTCCCTCGCAAAATCGCGCGTCCTTCAGCCTCCCAGGACCGTTTTACGGATTTTCAATCGCTTACACGAGGGCTCAACGACTTACACGAAGGCTCAATGACTTACGCGGGAATGCCCTGTAATTTCTTCCGCAAACGTCAGTGCGTTTTTTTCTCGCGAAGCGCAGTACGCGCAGAAGTTACCGCCTGTACCAATTCCCGAGCAGCCAAGGTGATTTTCTCCAGATTGCCTGCGCGCAACGCCGCTGCATCGACCAGGTCGGCGCCAACGCCCAGGGCAAACGCTCCGGCAGCGATGAACTCGGCGGCGTTCGCTGCATTTACACCTCCGGTCGGAATCAAGGAGGCGTTCGGGAAGGGAGCCTTGAGCGAGCGCAAGTATTTGGCCCCGCCCACGTTGCCGCAAGGGAAAATCTTAACCAACCGGGCGCCGTGGGCCTGAGCGTTCATCAGTTCGGTCGGAGTCAGCGCTCCCGGGATCGCTAATTTTCCCGAGGCTCGCGCGACTGCGAGCGCCGGCGGCGCCAAGCCCGGGCTGACCAGGAACTCGGCTCCTGCGCGGAGGCAGGACTCCGCCTGTTCGGCGGTGGTGACGGTGCCGGCACCGACGAGAACCTTACTTCCATACTGTTGCGCCACCTCTCGGATGACCGATATGGCGTTGGGAACGGTCATGGTGATTTCGACAACGGGGATGCCACCGGCGCAAATCGCCTCCACCGCGCGGGTTGCTTCGTCAACTGACGCCGCCCGGACCACGGGGACAATTCCGATTTCTCCGATCTTGCGAATCACGTCATCAATGGTCATATCTCGTCCCGACATTCATCCCAGTCCGCGCCTTACCGCTCGATCCGAGCAGTCTGCGATTTCATCGCTTGCAGAACTTCCGCGAGGGTTGCCATGGTGGTGTCGCCGGGCGTGGTCATTGCCAGTGCGCCGTGCGCAGCGCCACATTCCACCGACCACTGCGGGTCTTTGCCGGACAAGAGTCCATAAATTAGTCCTGAAGCAAAGGAATCGCCCCCGCCGACGCGGTCATAAATTTCCAGATTTTCCCGCACGGGAGCCTCATGAAAGTTGCCATCGCAGTAGCACAGGGCTCCCCAATCATTCAGGGTGGCCGTTTTGGCATGGCGAAGAGTCGTGGCAATCACCGCAAGCGTGGGATATTCTTGCACGACCGCCTGGATCATTCTCTTAAATCCAGCCGTCTCCAGCTTGGAATGATCTTCGTCAAGGCCGGAAACCGGAAATCCGAGCGCCGCAGTGAAATCCTCTTCATTGCCCAGCATCACATCGACGAGCGGTGCGAGACGGCGGTTCACCTCCTGGGCTTTTGATTTTCCGCCAATCGATTTCCAGAGCGAGGGTCGGTAGTTCAAATCGTAAGAGACGACGGCTCCGGCTCGCTTGGCTGCTTCCATGGCTTCCTGTGCCACGAGCGGTGTGGTCTCCGAGAGTGCGCAGAAAATTCCGCCGGTGTGAAACCAGCGGGCGCCATCCTTCGAGAAGATCTGATCCCAGTCGACCTCTCTGGGTTTCAGTTGAGAGATGGCTGTGTGCCCGCGGTCCGAACAACCGAGCGCCGGACGAATGCCGAAGCCACGCTCGGTGAAATTCAGCCCGTTGCGGACGGTGCGGCCGACCCCGTCATATGGAGCCCAGAGAAGATACTTCTGGCTGACGCCCCCTTGCAGCATCAGGTCTTCGACGAGGCGTCCGACGGGATTATCGGCGAGCGCGGTAACGATGGCGGTATCCAGGCCAAAGCAGCGTTTGAGTCCGCGAGCGACGTTATATTCGCCGCCACCCTCCCATGCGCGGAAGTGGCGTGTCGTGGAAATGCGTTCATCGCCGGGATCGAGGCGCAACATGACTTCGCCCAGACTTACCAGGTCCCACATGCATTCGCGTTTGGGTTTGATATTCAGTTTTGCCATGATTCCTGGCTAAACCATCGGAACTGAATATGATACAGGCTGTAGCCTGCGCTGCTGGGACGACTGCGATCTTTTAGCTCAAAATAAAAGTAGTGGAATTGTAATAATTCAGATCCCCTGCCGTCTTTAGTTGTGAAAGAGAGCAACTGGAGGCGTACTCTGCAAAGCGCACTGGCAGAGGAACGAGCAATCGCAATTCCGAGCGAATTCGATCGGGTGTTTCGGGCGCACTATGGCCTGGTTTTCCGCACGGCGTACCGGATTACGGGCAACGCCGCGGATGCCGAGGACGTGTCGCAGATCGTGTTTCTGCGCCTGTTCCGCCGGGAGGAGCAGGCACAGGTTCTCGAGAATGAGGAGAGCTACCTGCGGCGGGCGGCGATCAACGCGGCCTTGGATGTAATGCGGTCGCGACAGACAGATCGCACCGTGGAACTTCCAGACCTGCCGGCGGAACCCGCACACGACGACCCTCGCGAACTGCGGCAGGCCCTGGGGCGGGCGCTGGCGCAACTCAAGCCGCGTCCGGCAGAAATTTTTGCATTGCGCTTTCTTGAGGGTTTCAGCAATCCGCAGATTGCGCGGATGCTTGGTATTTCACAAGTGCTGGTGGCGGTTATTGTCCACCGCACTCGGCAACAGCTCCGCAAGGAGCTTGGCGCGTATCTTTCGACGCGTAATTCAGGAGACAGGCCATGAAGAACGAAAAGTTCGACCGTTTGCTGTCGGAAATTCGAAATGAACAGGTGGATGACCAGGTTGTCGCCCAGGCTGGCGAGCGGGTGTGGAAATCGATTGCCGGGGCAGCGCCGTCGACGGACCTCAGCATGCACACTCTCCGGAGCTGTGAAGACTTTCAGGCGCTGATTCCGGGATACCTGGAAAAGGAGCTCGCGACAGCGCGCGTCTTGCTGTTTGAAGATCACGTGCACGCGTGTGTCGCTTGCCGGCATGCGCTGGATCGCGCTCGGAACGGCGAACTGCGGACGGTGCGGCGGATCGAAACCAAGCGTCCCAGTCCGCTGGCATGGGGCTGGGCGATGGGCGCGGCCGCAGTTTTCGCCGTTGTGGTTGCAGGGCTGGCGTTTAACAATGCTTTTAACAACGGCCTGCTTCCTGGCCAACATGCGGTTCGCGCTGCGGTTCAGGCCGTGGACGGCTCGCTCTATACCGGGTCTGGGGCGGAAATGCGGGTAATTCCGGTGGGCTATGAGATCAGAAATGGAGACGAAGTTCGCACCTCGAAGGGCTCGACGGCGGTGGTGCGACTGTTCGACGGTTCCCTGATCGAGATGGGGGAACGTTCGGACATCTCGGTATCCCGGGCATGGAAAGGTACGACGATTCATCTGGACGGTGGGCAGGTCATCGTGCAGGCGGCCAAACAGCATACGGGCCGCCGGCTGTATGTCGCAACGGACGATGGTTTGGTTTCGGTGAAGGGCACGATCTTTTCCGTGAATCATGGGACCAAGGGCTCGCGCGTGGCAGTGATTGAAGGCGTGGTGCGGGTTGATTTCGGAGAAAACACGACCGACCTGACCGCGGGGCAGGAAGCGACTTCCGGCGCCAGTGTTTCGAAAGTGCCAATCCAAAACGAGATCGCCTGGAGCCGGAACTCCGCGAAGTATCTTGCCCTGCTGGGCGACTTCGCGGTCCTACAGAAACAGTTCGCAGCAATTCCCGGGCCAGGATTGCGTTACAACTCGGAGCTTCTGCCCTACGTTCCCGATCACACCGTGATCTATGCGGCGATTCCCAATCTCGCAAATACGTTAGGGCAGGCCAGGCAGATATTCCAGGAGCGGCTGCAGCAAAGTCCGGAACTGCGTGACTGGTGGAAGCAACAGCAGAAAGGAAACGGACCGAAACTGGAAGATGTGCTGAATCAGGTGAAGACATTCAGCAGCTATCTGGGCGATGAGATCGTGATTGCCGTGGGGAAGGACGGCCAAACTTACACGGCGCCCGTTGTGCTTGCGAAAGTGCAGCAGGGCGGACTCGATACCTTTCTGCAAGATGCGAACCGCAAGCTGAGTTCCAATCCGTCGCAAGCTGCGATGCAAATGGTCCGTGACCCGTGGGCAGTGACGCCTGCACCAGGCCAGCCTCTGCTGGTATACGTAAACAACGATCTGTTGATTGCCAGTCCGGATCTGGCGGAACTGCAACATGCGGCGATGCGCGCGCAGCCGGGCAGCACGAGTCAGTTTGCTGCAACGCCCTTCTACCAGCGAATCGTTCGTTCCTACCAGCAGGGCGCGGAGTGGCTTTTCTGCGCGGACATGGAACAAATTGTCGCTTCGAACGTAGAAGCAGGTAGCAGCGGCCACGGTCTGCCGCCTGGGATAGGGGACGTGCGATACCTGACGTTGGAACACCGCGAAGTTGGCGGTAAGACTGAAAGTCACGCTGACTTGATGTTCGCCTCCGAGCGGCAAGGCGTGGCATCGTGGCTGGCGGCACCGGCTTCCATGGGGTCGCTGGACTTTGTTTCACCCGATGCCAGCATGGTGACATCGGCGGTGATCAAGAATCCGAAAAGCATCATGGAAGAGATTTTCAAGATGATCGGGAGCGGCGACCCGGACTTCACGCAGCATTTGGGCGAGTTCGAGGCCAAGACTGGCGTGAATGTTCTGAACGACATGGCGGCTCCTCTGGGCGGCGAAGTTACGATGGCATTTGACGGGCCGATGATTCCAACACCGCGGTGGAAGCTGATCTTCGAGGTATACGATCCTTCGACTCTGCAGTCGACGATCGCGAAACTGGTCGAAAGCTTCAATCGCGAGGGCAATGCTCAAGGGCATTCGCTGCAGTTGACGCAGCGGCAGGTCGGTTCGCGGACTTACTTCCTGATTAACAGTCCGAACCAGCCGAATTCCGAAATTGACTACACCTTTGTCGACAACTATCTCATCGCCGCGCCGGATCCGGGCACCATCTCGCGGGCCATTCAATCGCGCGAAGCGGGATACACGCTGGCGCATTCGTCCACCTTTCAGTCGCTGTTGCCGAACGATGGATACACGAATTTCTCAGCAATTTTTTACCACAACATCGGTCCAGTGGTGGGTCCGCTGGTCAAACAAGTCAAGGCTAGCGGGGCTCTGACTGCGCAGCAGCAACAGTCGATTGACGCGCTCACGGCAAATTCCGCACCAGGCTTAATCTATGCCTATGGCGAACCTGACCAGATCGTGGTGGCGAGTAACACCGGGTTCATGGGTTTTGATCTGGGCACGCTGCTAACGATGGGGCATAATGGGCCGTTCCTGCCGCAGATGTTTCTGGGCGGAGCGCTGCAGCATCCGACACCTCAAACTCAGTGAGTACGACGACACAACGCGGAGCAGCAAGCGGCGAGAGTGAGCAGACGCCGCTTGCTGTTCCGTTGCCACCGCTGGTGGAACTGCAAGGTCTCTCGGTTCAATTTGGCAACCGGGAGATCCTGCTCAGTCTCACGGCTTCTTTGCGCGGGCGCTCGATTGGCTTGCTGGGTCCAAACGGCGCGGGCAAATCTACTCTGATAAATACTCTCCTTGGTTTCTACAAACCCTCCGCTGGTTCGGCGCGGGTTTTTGGGTACGACATCGGAACGGAAGTTAGACAGATTCGCGGCTTGGTTGGCTACATGCCGGAGAATGACGCGTTCATCTCCAAGATGAGCGCGGTGTCATTCGTCCAGATGATGGGGGAACTCTCAGGCTTGCCTCCGAGCATGGCGCTGGAGCGGGCGCACGAGGCGCTGTTCTACGTTGGGTTGGCGGAGGCACGTTACCGCCAACTGGGGACGTATTCGCTGGGGATGAAACAGTTGGCGAAGCTGGCGCAGGCGATCGTACACGGGCCGAAGCTGTTGATCCTCGACGAACCGACGAACGGGTTGGATCCTTCGGCGCGGCAGCGCATGATCCGCATGATCAAGGATATTCGCGACGGCAAGGAGATGCGGATTGTGCTGTGCTCGCATCTGCTGCGCGATGTCGAGGACACCTGCGACGAGGTTCTGATTCTGAAACAGGGGCGGATCGCGCATTACGCGAATCTGGACGAAGAGCGCCGCGCGAACAAGCGATTCCTGGAACTGGAGACTTACGGCGCGAATGGCGATTTCACCGAGGCGATCGAGAAACTGGGCTGTGAGTGCGCGGTGACTGCGAATCGCATGAAGATGATTCTGGCGGATGGAGTGGAGACTCGCGACATTTTCCGGCTGGCGGCGGAACGGCAAGTACGCATCCGGCGGATGAACTTCAGGCGCGACTCGCTCGAGGATATTTTTCTGAAGGCCATGGAGAGCTGACATGCAAAGCTTGACGGGGCCAAGGAGTAGGGATGGCCATTTACAGGCGTAACTACAAGCCATATTCGGGGGCATTGACTCCGGCTTGGTCGCGCTGTCTTGTTCTTTTCCGTTACTCCAGACAGAACCTCTTTCGTTCGAAGTTTCTGACTGCGTTGTTTGTGGTCTGCTTTTTTTATCCGGTGGTGTGCTTGCTCCTGATTTACCTTGCTCATAGCGCGAGCTTTCTTCAAGAAATTGGCGTGCCGAGCGGCGTGCTGTCCATCGACAATAAGTTTTTTTTCAATTTCATGAGTGTGCAGGGAGTGTTTGCGTTTCTCTTGACGGCATTTGCCGGGCCGGATTTGATTTCACCGGATCTTGCCAATGGCGCGCTGCCGTTGTACTTCTGTCGTCCGTTTTCGCGAGCCGAGTACGTGCTGGGCAAGTCTTCCGTGCTGGCCATCCTGCTCTCGCAAATCACTTGGATTCCAGGATTGATACTCTTCGTAATGCAAGCCAGCCTTGCCGGGGCGAGTTGGACGTGGACTCACCTTTGGATTGCGGGCAGTCTCGTGCTTTCTTCCTTGATCTGGATTGCAATTCTGTCGCTGCTGGCGATGGCGCTTTCGGCGTGGGTGAAGTGGAGAATCGTGGCCGGCGCCTTGCTGTTGGCGGTAATGTTTTTCGGCGCTGGCTTCGCACAAGCCATTAACGCGGTGCTGCGAACTGAGTCCGGGCATTTTTTCAACGTCGCCTATTTGATGACGACCGTATGGAATGCTCTATTCCAGGTGGATGCGGAGCACGCGATTCCCGTCGCGCAGGCGTGGGTGGCCCTTCTTGTGTACTGCGCCATCTGCCTCGGCCTGCTCATGCGCAAAGTGCGTGCCTATGAGGTGGTTCGGTGAACGATCGGATTGTCTTCGAAGATGTGTCGAAGTTTTATGGTGAGATTCTGGGAGTGAATCGTGTCAATCTTTCGATTCCGCCAGGAATTACGAGTCTGGTGGGTCCCAACGGTTCGGGCAAGACCACGCTGATGAACTTGATGACTGGCCTGGTAAGGCCCACACGCGGTCGGATTCACGTGCTGGACTACAAAATCGACGACCCGGAAAACCTGTTTAAGATTCTGGGCTACTCCACACAATTCGATGCGTTTCCCAAAGGCCTGACCGGATATCAATTTATATATTCCTATCTGCGGCTGGCGGGCCGAGACTCCCAGAGCGCCGAGCAGATGGCCTGGCGAGCCATTGAGCGCGTGAATCTGGTCGACGCTGCCAAGCGAAACATTGCGGGGTATAGCAAGGGGATGCGGCAGCGAATCCGGCTGGCGCAGGCGCTGTCGCACGATCCAAAAGTGCTGGTGCTCGACGAACCGCTGAACGGCCTGGATCCGCTCGCTCGATCGGAAATGATTGCGCTGTTCCGCGCGACGGCGGCGCAAGGTTGTTATGTGATCATTTCCAGCCACATCCTGCACGAAGTCGACGTCATTTCCGATCAGGTTATTTTGCTGAGCAACGGCTACGTGGTGGCGGAGGGCAAGATCCACAACGTGCGCAGCGAGATTCAAGAGCATCCCACACAGATTTTGATCCGTTGCAGCCAGCCGCGCGAACTGGCCGCGAAAATGTTTGAGTACGAGCACACGATCGAAGTTTCCATCCATAAGGACGAGCATGGCCTGCTGCTGAAAACGCGGGATGCCGACCGGTTTTATCTCGCGCTGAACGAAATTGCCTTGAAGGGGATCGACATCGAATCGGTCGCCCCGGCGGACGACGACGTGCTTTCCGTTTATGAGTATTTGATTGGGAACGAAGAGGTCGTGCGATGAAGAGAATCTGGTGGGCACAGATAAAGGCTGTGATCCGGCTGGAAATGAGGAAGACGTTTTTCGCGAAGCGAGGCCTTTGGATTTATGCGGTGGCCGCACTGCCCGTGATGCTTTTCATCGCGTACGCCATTGCGACCTCGAGCCAGCAGAACCGAAGCGTGAGCGTCGCACGGCAGGGCGAGAGGCCGCTGGCCTACCAGGATTTGCTGGCGGTTAAGACGGGCATGACGAGTCAGGAAGTGATCGCGATTCTGGGAAAGCCTCCGATCACCTTCCACTGGACGGAAAATCGGCCGCCGCAGACGGAGAAGGGCGCGCGCCTGGAGGTGTTGCACGAGGATTATCACTACTCGGATGGGCAGAACGATTTGTTTGTGGGGATCGCGGACGGCAAAGTCGAGAGCATTAACATTCACCAGGGCAACAACTTGGGCCAGGACTCGATGATGTTCGCCGGCGTTTTCCAGTTCTTTTTTCTGCGACTGGCCATTTTTTTTGGGTGCCTCGGAATCTTCATGAACTTGTTTCGAGGGGAAATCCTCGATCGGAGCCTTCATTTCTATTTTCTTGCGCCAATACGCCGTGAAGTCGTGATGGCAGGGAAGTTCCTTGCTGGTTTGCTGGCTACTTGCACCATATTCGTCACCAGCGAAGTGCTCCAGACAATTGCATTTCTCTGGCATTTCTCTCCGCGCGCGCGGGATCTTTACCTGTACCACAATCACGGTCTCGAACATGCCGCGATCTACTTGGGAGTAACCGTGCTCGCATGTGTTGGGTATGGAGCGTTTTTTCTGGTGGCGGGAATGCTGTTCCGGAATCCGATACTGCCGGCAGCGGCGATCTTGATTTGGGAAGGGATCAATCCCTTCTTGCCGGCGGTGCTTCGGCAGTTCAGCGTTATCTATTACCTCAAGTCGTTATGTCCCGTGGATATCCCGAGTCCGCCGGGCACGCCGCCTGTCTTTGCGTTGTTGATTTCCAACTCCGACCCGGTCGCGGCTCCGGTCGCAATCCTGGGAATATCGATCGTCGCGTTGATCGCGCTCTATGTGTCGAGCCTTCAGGTTCGGCGGATGGAAATCAACTACTCGACCGAATAACAGCATAGAGGCTTCAGCAAAACTGGCTCGCTTCCTGCACAGGGATTCCAGATGCGGGTAAAACTGCACAGCACGGTTTGTCTGGTGGAACACGGACAAGAGTGATTTCGGTCACAGAAAGATAGCTTGGCCCGATCGAACATTGAGTTCGCAGCGCAGGACGCGGGCCGATCTCGACCGGCTAATCTCGCGATGCGACCGGCCATCCCGGCCCCGCGGTTGAGGGCTCATCGTGCGTCTTGTGAAACCGACCAAGCTACGCCTGTTCTCGCAGATCATTTTCTTTCTGCTGTTTCTGTTCCTTCTGCTGTGCACTGAGTTTCGAGGATCGTTGGCGGCATCGGGAGGCGAGATCCGCCTGCCCTATCCGGTCGGACTCTTCTTCCAGTTCGACCCTCTGGTCGCCATATCGAACGCGCTGGCCAGCCATGCCCTCTATCGCGGCCTGCTCTCGTGCCTGGTAATCCTGATTCCCACGATGTTTCTTGGGCGCTTCTTCTGCGGGTGGATCTGCCCTCTGGGATCCATTCACCACTTTTTCAGTAGCTTCAAATCAGAACGCAAGCGCGGGAAGCAACTCATTGAATCGAACCGGTACAAACGCTGGCAGACAACAAAATATTACCTGCTGATTGTGGCTCTCGTCGCCGCCGTGATGGGAACGGGAGTCGTGGGCTGGCTGGACCCGTTCTCATTTCTGGTGCGCTCGCTAGGCCTATCGATTCTGCCTGCAACCAACTATGGCCTGCGGGCCATGCTGAGCACGCTTGAGCACAGCAGATTTTCGCCGATTCAAACCGCGGGCGGCGTGCTGCACCTTATCTTGGGCGCACTTCTACTCAGCTTCAAACAGCCTTACTTCCGCCAGGGAGTCTGGTTGGGAATCATCTTCATCTTCATGGTTACGCTGAATTTCCGCATCACGCGATTCTGGTGCCGCGCGCTCTGCCCGCTGGGTGCGCTGTTGGGCATCGTCTCGCGCTGGTCCGTCCTCGGACTGGTCAAGAGTTCGGAGCACTGCAACGACTGCAACCGTTGTCTGCTGCGTTGTCAGGGAGGCGACGATCCTGCGGGCGGAGTTTCGTGGCATCAGACCGAGTGTCATCTTTGTCTGAATTGTGTGGATGAGTGTCCGGAGCACAGCTTGCAGTTCGGATTCTTTCCGACACAGAAAACGGTGGGAGCGAACCTGCAAAGACGCAAAGTCCTCGCCGGACTGGTTGCGGGCGTTGCGTTGGTTCCGCTCGTGCGCAGCACGCCAGGGTTCGCGGCCGAACGTCATGAGCGGTTACTTCGTCCGCCCGGAGCGCTCGATGAAGAGTTCTTTCTCTCGCGCTGCATTCGTTGCGGCGAATGCATGAAGGTTTGTCCCAACAACGCACTGCATCCCACTTTGATCGAAGCGGGTCTTGAAGGTCTTTGGACCCCGATTCTCGTGCCGCGCATTGGCTACTGTGAGACTAGCTGTGTGCTGTGCTCGCAGGTTTGCCCGACCGGCGCAATCTGGGAGATCACGCCCAAGGAAAAGGGATGGTCGGTGGATGTGGCGGGCACTGCGAAGCCGATCCGACTGGGAACCGCGTTTTACGATCGCGGCCGATGCCTGCCTTGGGCGATGGCAACCGATTGCATTGTGTGTGAGGAATGGTGTCCCACTTCACCCAAGGCAATTTATTTTCGCGCGGCGGACGTGATCGATGCCGCCGGCAACGTGAAGCAGGTGAAGCAGCCATACCTTGATCCCGCGCACTGCGTGGGGTGTGGCGCCTGCGAGCATGCCTGCCCGGTGCAGGATCGTCCCGCCGTTTATGTCACCAGCGTCGGCGAAAGCCGCTCGCGCACAAATCAGATTCTGCTGAACCGGAGAAAGGGATAACGATGATCCTGAATCGTACAACCGGCCGCGTCCTGCTGTTGGGCGTCCTGTGTCTGGGCGGGTTAGAGGATGTGGCTTGCAGCCGGCACGCTGGAGTTCCAGCCACGCCGTTCCCGGCCTCAAACGAAGTTGCTGGCTGGGTAAAGACCGGAGACACCCGCACCTTCTCAGCCATGGAACTTTGGAGTTACATCGACGGAGATGCGGAGCGATACGTGAAGGCCGGTGTGCAGACGACCTCGACTGCCGACTACAACTTCCAAAACACGGTCGACGCGGTCGTCGAGATCTACACGATGGGGAGTGCGCAGGGGGCGCGGACGATTTTCGAAGGGGAGCCGGCCAGTCAGACAAAATCAGTGCAAGTCGGCGACAGCGGGCGCTTATATACAGGAAGCCTGGTTTTCTGGCGGAGAAATTACCTCGTGCGGATCGTGGCTTACAAACAATCGTCGGAGGTGCAAACGGCCTTGCAGGCGTTGGGCCATGGAATCGAGCGGCGACTTTCCGAGTGAATGAGCGCAGCGGAGTGTGTCTCTGATCACTGCAAATGCAGATGCGCCGCAGTATTAGTTTGTGCTTGATCGCTGCTATGGAGTGTTTATGGAAACCGACAATGTCGTATTAAGTCGTCGTGAAGCACTAATTAAGTTGCTGCGCGTTGCCGGAGCCGGTGCTGGTGCGGCTGGGTTGGGTTTGTGGCTTAGCGAACATAGTTGGCGACCGGAGACTGCGTTGGCCATGGCTGCGAAACGTGGCCACACGGTAGCGGCCAATCCAAAACTGCCGGAGATGGCCATTATCCAAGGGGACGATCCCACACAACTGGCGCGCCAGGCGGTTGAAGAACTGGGAGGAATGCGCCGCTTCATCGCACGCGGGGATGTCGTGCTGGTGAAGCCGAACATTGGGTGGGACCGCACGCCCGAACAGGCGGCCAACACCAATCCTGATATCGTTGCGGAAATTGTGCGGCAGTGCTCGAACGCGGGAGCCAAGCGGGTCATCGTGACGGACGTGAGCTGCAACGATCCGCGCCGCTGCTTTCAAAGATCGGGCATCGCAGAGGCGGCAAAGAACGTCGGGGCGGATGTCATTCTGCCTGATCCTTCCAGATTCAAGGAAGTGGACTTGCAAGGCGAAGTTCTGCGCACCTGGCAAGTTTTCGATCCTTTCCTGAATGTCGATAAGGTCATTAATATTCCGATCGCAAAGCATCACGGCCTCACCGGCGTGACTCTAGGCATGAAAAATTGGTATGGCATGCTCGGGGGACAGCGTAATCAGTTGCACCAGAAGATCCACGAGAGTCTCGTGGATCTCGCGGACTTTGTGCGTCCGACATTGACCATCATCGATTGCTATCGGATCCTTCTGCGCAACGGCCCAACCGGAGGCAATCTGGAAGATGTGCTGCTCAAGAAGACGCTGATCGCGGGAACCAATCCGGTCGCCCTCGACGCGTACGTGGCAAAGGCTTACTGGAACCTGGAGGTGGACGCCCTGCCTTACTTGAAGATGGCATCCAACCGCGGATTAGGCACGTATCAGTTCGAAAAGGTTCGGACGCGCGTCAAGAAGCTGTCGTGACATTCGAGTTACGTTGCCGTAAGCCGTTAGTCGGAGACCCACATCTCGAGAAGAAGAGACTCTAGCTTCACCGAGCAAATGCACCCGCATCACAACCTGCGCGAGCACGGCCGAGTTGTGACGCGCCGCCGAACTACGCCTCTTTGCGGCGGTGCGGGCTTGCCTCGACAGGGATCTGTGCGAAGCTGCGCTATGACCTTCCTTTTTCAGAGCTCCGCTAATTGCGCGAGAGCGAGGGGCAGAGGGCTGGCGACGCGAATGGCTCTTTCCCCTTGGTAATCTCGGTTGGCTTGCTGGGTGGTTCGCGCGGATGCCTTCCCGCGGCGCGGCGCCTGCAACTTCACGCTTGAGCGCCGGGCTTTGGAAAGGCCGATCGCGATGGCCTGTTTGGCCGAAGCCGCACCATGCTTGCCTTCTCGCACGTGGTGCATTTCTTCGCGCACAAATTCTCCAGCCTGCGTGCTGGGCGATTTTCCCTCGCGGGCATCCTCACGAGCGCGTTCGATTGTTTCTTTTTCCGGCATACTAACCCTCCTCCTACAGCTTAGTGTGCTCGTGGGTGGGGAGGCATCGAAGAATTTCTGTAGGCACAAAGACCGTTTACTGTAGGAAGAGAATTTCGCACTAATCGCAGAGGCGAACGGATCATTACCGAAAACGGATGAAACCGATTTTCCACTCATCCCGACGTGACGGCGAATCTTCGCACAGCAAAGCGGTCAGAGTTATTTGCGAACAACAGCATTCGCCCAATCACCATCTTAATAAAGACCTTATCACTGCAGTGTGAGCCCAGGCCTTGTCGTGGAAGAGGCAAGATGTTCGTCCCAAGGAGCCGAGCGAATGAGGATTGCCCAAGTCGCGCCACTTTATGAAAGCGTTCCTCCGCGCCTTTATGGAGGAACCGAACGGGTCGTCTCCTGGCTCACTGAAAAGCTTGTCTCATTCGGACACCACGTGACCTTGTTTGCCAGCGGCGACTCGGTGACCAACGCAAGATTGGTGCCCGCATGCAAAAAGGCGCTCAGGCTCAATCCGGAATGCATCGATCCGCTGGCGCATCATGCTTTGATGGTGGAACAGGTTTTCAATCAAGCAGAAGAGTTCGATCTCATTCACTTTCATACTGATTATTTTCATTTCTCGCTCAGCCGAAGGGTGCAAGTTCCATGTATAACCACCCTCCACGGAAGGCAGGATCTTCCTGATCTGGTCCCACTTTACAAGGAATTTGCCGAGGTCCCAGTGGTCTCGATTTCGGACGGTCAACGGCTACCTCTGCCTTGGGTCAATTGGGTGGGAACGGTCCACCACGGGTTGCCACCAAATTTGCTCTCGCTCAACCAAGGTGGCGGAGGGTACCTTGCGTTTCTTGGACGAGTCTCGCCAGAAAAGGGGCTGGATCGCGCCATAGAAATCGCAATTCGTTCTGGGAGGAAATTGAAAATTGCGGCGAAAGTGGATCGTGGGGACCGCGACTATTTTGAAAGAAAGATCAGGCCTTTGTTGGCGCATCCTCTGATTGAGTTTATCGACGAGATTGGAGCCTCCGAAAAGCAAGAATTCTTGGGCAATGCTGCAGCCCTTCTTTTTCCTATCGAATGGCCTGAGCCATTTGGCTTGGTGATGATCGAGGCCATGGCGTGCGGAACGCCGGTGATCGCACATCCTTTCGGGTCGGTTCCGGAGATTATTCCCGACGGCGTCGGAGGGTTCCTCGTGCGCAACGTTGACGAGGCGGTGGAGGCAGTAAACCGGATCGGTGAAATTGACCGACGAGAGTGCCGCCACCACTTTGAGCTAAACTTCACGGATGAGCGTATGGCCCGTGACTATGTGAAGCTCTACCATCAGATGATTCATCCGAAGTCGGCCTCAATGACGGTCGAAGAGGGAGCTTTGAATTGGATGGAAGTGGAATCGCCCACCCCCAGTACTACATAGCAACCACATCATCTCCCGCAGATGATCGGGCCCGGGTACTCAAGTATGGCAGGATGTTTTTTGTGTTCGACCGTCTGGGCGACGTGCAGACCTCGGGCCTGGGCGAGGAGGGCCTGTTCTATGACGGGATGCGGCACCTTTCTGCATTGTCGTTAAATCTGTGGAACGCACGGCCACTGTTGTTGAGTTCCACGGTCGCGACCAATAATTTTCTATTTACCGCCGACCTTACCAACCTCGATGTGTTCAGCGATGGAGCAATGGTGATTCATCGCGGGACGCTGCATCTGGTTCGCTCGAGGTTTCTGTGGCGCACCTCCTGCTTCGAGAAACTGTTGTTCGTCAATCACGGACTCGAAGAGTTGGATGTTCCGGTTCGCATCGGATTGGATGCCGACTTTACCGATATTTTCGAAGTTCGCGGCACGGTCAGGGAGCGGAGAGGGCGGCGATTCCCGGAACAAATCAATGACGGTTCTGTGATTCTTTCTTACGAGGGTCTGGACCACGTTGTCAGGCAGACTTGCATCCGAAGCGACGCCAACCCTGTGAGGTCATCCGAAGCAGGGCTGGAATTCGAACTCGCCCTTCGTCCCAAGGAGAGGGTGACGGTTCAGCTTGAAATCTGCTGCAGTTCTGATGCCGCCGAGAACTCGATTGGCTATGCCGAAGCATTATCTTCCGCACGCTTCGAACTCGCGGAGATGTCGCGGGCATTTCCCCAGATTACAAGTTCAAACTCCCGATTCAGCGATTGGATGGCTCGATCCATTTCTGACCTTGAAATGATGATGGCGGGAAATCCCGAGCGTAATTATCCGTACGCGGGAGTTCCCTGGTTCAGTACTGTGTTTGGCCGGGACGGGATTATTACGGCCCTTCAGACGTTATGGCTGAATCCCAGCATTGCGAAAGGAGTGCTGGAATTTCTGGCCGCCTCGCAGGCCGATCAGATTGATTCCGTGGCGGACTCGGAACCCGGAAAAATTTTGCACGAGATGCGTCGAAGCGAAATGGCAAACCTCGGCGAAGTGCCATTTGGCCGCTACTACGGGAGCGTCGATGCCACGCCGCTTTTCGTGATGCTTGCGGGCGCGTACTTCGATCGTACCGCGGATCGTCCCTTCCTGGAAAAATTGTGGCCTCATGTACAGCGGGCGCTGACATGGATCGATCAATTTGGAGACGTCGACGGCGACGGCTTTGTCGAGTATGCCCAACATTCTATTAAAGGACTGGTGCAGCAAGGCTGGAAAGATTCCAACGATTCCGTATTCCACTCCGAGGGGAAAATCGCCGAACCACCGATCGCTCTCTGCGAGGTGCAAGGCTACGTCTATGCGGCGAAGCTTGCGGCGGCGCGGCTGACCCGCATGCTTGGCGACGTAAAGGGATGTTGCGAGCTCGAAGTACAGGCGGAAGCCTTGCGCACACAGTTTGAGGAACAATTCTGGTGCGACGATCTCGGTACCTACGCCTTAGCGCTCGACGGTCGCAAAAAGCCCTGCCGGGTTCGTGCTTCGAACGCAGGACATTGCCTTTACACTGGCATTGCTTCACCGGAGAGAGCTCGCCGTGTAGTTGAGACTCTCATGAACATCGATTCCTTCACGGGATGGGGAATCCGGACGGTCGCTACCACGGAGTCCCGGTACAACCCTCTCTCGTATCACAATGGTTCCATTTGGCCGCACGACAATTCCATCATCGCCAACGGCATGGCGAAGTATGGATCTAAAAAGATGGCGGGCCAGGTGCTGCTGGCATTGCTGGACTTGAGCAGCGAGGTCGAACTGCGCCGGCTGCCGGAGTTGTTCTGTGGTCTAAAGAGGAGGCCCGCCGAAGGACCTACTCTCTATCCGGTCGCTTGCTCACCCCAAGCCTGGGCCGCTGCAGCGCCTTTTCTAATCCTCGAAGGATGCCTCGGAATCGCGGTACAGGCAGATCGCGGACGCATCCTCTTCGATCGGCCTTTTCTGCCTGAAGGCATCCCGCAGCTTTCAATTCGAGGGCTCCGCTGCGGAAAGGTGGCCGCCGACTTGCTGCTGGAGCGAAGAAACGACTCCGTATTGGTCCACCTTGAAAACAAGCAGGAGGGCATCGAGATCGTGACCATCGTTTCTTGAAGACTCGTATACCGTCTTTCGGGTATTCTCCCGCCCTCAATGAAGGAATTATTTTGAGGCAGTGAACCTCGGCGGCATGAAGCGGGCCTTGTCAGGCACGTACCGCGATCTGATACGGCATCCCACGTTTCAAGTGTCGGCGGCGCTTTCCTATTACTTCGTACTCTCGGTCTTCCCCGCTCTCATTTTTCTTTCTGCGATAGTAGGGTTCATTTCTCTCCCGGATCTGTTTAGCCATCTTTTATTGCTGATGGGCCGTTTTCTGCCCCCAGACACAATGAAGGTGCTGTACTCGGTTCTGGGCGATGTGCTTTCCTCACATCGCGGGACCTGGCTTTCCTTCGGAAGGTGCCTCGATCATCGAGTCGAATGCCGCTGACATCGTCCAAATCATCCCTAGCACCTCCCAATCCAATGGTACCGCCGCCTCCCGGAAGGGCTACGGTGCCCGTGGGTACGTTTCCGCCGCGCTCTCCTGAAGAGGCCCTAGGTCCGTCGGACGCGGGATCATTGATTCCAAGATTGCTCCGCGCGAATGAGTGCCCACCCCACCTTTGGAAACTGCATCCAAGTCAAAAGGTCGGCGTGAGAAGATCGTTTGTCGACGATCGGATTCGACGAAGGAAACACAAATCGGAGGACTGAATGACGCGACGCGGCATATCGAGACGCAAAGTTCGCTACGCGGTGGTTGGCCTGGGACACATTGCACAGGTTGCCATACTGCCCGCATTCCGGAACGCGGCGAATTCGGAACTCTTCGCTCTGGTCTCCGGAAACTCCGACAAACTCGAGAAGCTAGGCAAGAAATATGCGCTTGAGCACCTGTACCCGTATCAGGACTACGGCCGCGCCCTATCCAACGTCGATGCCGTGTATCTGGCACTGCCCAATCATTTGCATCGGGAATATGCGGTTCGCGCTGCTGCGGCCGGAGTTCATGTGCTCTGCGAGAAGCCGATGGCCGTGACATCCGAGGACTGCCGGGCCATGATTGCAGCCGCGAAGCAAAATCATGCGAAATTAATGATTGCCTATCGCCTTCACTTTGAAGCCGGGAACTTGGAAGCAGTTCGCCTGGCAAAGAGCGGCAAACTGGGGGACCTCCGGTTCTTCACTTCGGAGTTCTCCCAGCAGGTGTCTGAGGATAATGTTCGAGTGACTGAATCCGTTGCGCGCGGCGGCGGACCCGTCTACGACATGGGCGTCTATTGCATCAATGCCTGCCGGTACTTGTTTGGTTCGGAACCGACCGAGGTCTTGGCTGTAGTTGGAAACAATGGCGACGAACGATTCCAGCGCGTAGAAGAAATGACATCGGTGGTACTGCGCTTTCCCCAGGAGCGCCTCGCCTCTTTCACCTGCAGTTTTGGTGCTGTCGATATCGGCCGTTATGCCCTCATTGGCGCTAAGGGTGTGCTTCGGGCTGATCCAGCCTATGAGTACGCAATGGCAATCAAACATCAGCTCACAGTAGAAGGAAAAACCAAGACACGGAGATTTCCCAAGCGGGATCAGTTCGCTGCCCAAGTGGTGTACTTCTCGGATTGCATACTCAAAGATAAGGAACCTGAGCCTTCCGGGCTCGAAGGTTTGGCCGATGTGCGCATTCTGGAAGCAATTTACGAATCGGCTCGAACGAAAATGGCCGTTCGCATCCCGGAACTGCCTGGCAAGAAAAGGCCGACTCCCAATCAAGAGATTCATCGGCCAGCGCAGCGAAAGCCCCGTACGGTCCATGCAAAACCGCCATCTCGCGAAGCAGCCTGAGCGGAGCGAGGGTCCGGTGCGTGCGAAAAGGGGGGGCTTCGATCCTCGGAGCAAGTTGGTGTTTTTCCTTGTACTTCAAAATAGACAAGCCCAGCCGTTTGGCTGGGCTCGATGACCGGGATTGACGTGCGACTACTTCGACATGCCGCCGCCATTTTGGCAAGTCTTGGAAATATGCTTCACGGAACTCACTTCAAGTAGAAGGACAAATCTTGCTCTGATGGCTGGCGTCCTATGAAAGTCATTCTCATTCGGTTCCTGATCGGGGGAGTCGCGGTTTCCATGTTTGCCGTCTTAGGCGACCTCTTCAAACCAAAGAGTTTTGCTGGCCTCTTTGGCGCAGCTCCATCCATCGCCCTCGCTACCCTGGGGCTCACAGTCGCCAGCGATGGTAGACACTACGCGGCCACGGAAGCAAATTCCATGATTGCGGGTGCGATCGCGTTCTTCATCTACGCCTCATGCGTGAATTGGATGCTGGTGCGCGGTCGATTCACGGCTCTCTTGGTCACGATCTCTTCGCTTCCTGTCTGGGCGGTGGCGGCCTTCGGGCTTTGGTACCTGTGGCTAAAGTAGCAAGTCGATGCGAATTCAGATTGATCCCTCTGCCCTGAAAGAAACTCGATGGTACGAGTTCGGGGTTCGTTTCCTTTGTGGAGGGTTGATTACAGCCGCCACCGGTGTGATCGCAAAGAAATTCGGCCCGGGCGTGGGCGGACTTTTCTTAGCTTTTCCCGCGATCTTCCCCGCCAGTGCAACGCTGATCGAAAAGCACGAAAAACAAAAGAAAGAGCGCGCAGGCGTTCATGGATCCGCGCGTGGAAGAAAAGCAGCGGCAGTGGATGCTGCAGGCGCCGCCATAGGAAGTATCGGCCTCTTGGCCTTCGCCCTGCTGGTCAAGCGATTCTTGGCGAGCCACAGTCCTTGGCTGGTCCTGGCAGGTTCTACCGTGATTTGGCTGGCCGGTTCTCTCCTCCTATGGCAAATTCGCAAGCGCATGTAGCTCCAAGGTTGATCGCCAACCCAAAATTCCTCGTTGGCATCCCATATCGCCGAGGCTGCGATCAAGCCTCTTCTCTTCGCTGATGAACCCGCATATCAAAGTGGTCTGCGCTTCCGCATGGCATATGGCGGACAGCTTCCTGGCTCGTCTGCCTTCGCTGGTGGCGCGGCTATCGTTTCTCTAATTTTCTATTTTGCGAGCGCTCTGCTCAGTCGGCTTATACGCCGCGCGACGCAGGATCATCGCCGCAATCTCGAGGTGCTTTGTGCAACTCGCTGGGGCGGCCGTGGTTCTCTTGGGACTGCTGGTCGCATTCTCGATTGTGGCTCCTTCGTTTCAAGCTGGCGACCTGATTAAGGTGCTGGGTATTGGCAGCGTTGCCATCGGGTTCGGATTTCAAAACATTCTGCAAAATTTTACAGCCGGGTCTTCCTGTTATGGGCTGAACCCTTTCGCGTGGGAGACCAAATCAAATTAGATACGTTCGAGGAAACCGTAGAGGATATTCAAACCCGGGCAACCACTATTAAGACGTACGATCGCAGGTGAGTGGTCATCCCCAATGCGGAATTGTTCATATACTCGGTTACGGTCAATACGGCATTTGAAATCAGGCGATGGGAGTACGAACTATCCACCAAGGCGCCGGATGGTTTGCCGCAGCTGAAGGCTCTCCTGGCTGATACCATCTCGAAAGTTGACGGAGTTCTGTTCACCCCCGTCCCTGAGGCGCTGGTGATCGACCTTGGCGACCCCGACGGCGACGCGGTGAATCTGCAGCTTTACCTGGTGGACGGAAATCTCCGCGCCAGCACGAAATGGTTGCTTCGCACGATCGTGTGTTGACTGCGATCCGGCAGGCCTTGCAACAGCTGGCGTCCAAACAAAGGCAGACCGCCAAGCCACGCGCGCTTAAATCAATAACGCCGCGTAGCCTCTGCGTAGCATGGGTCGAGAGGCCAAATTTTTCGGATGATACTGCCGCGGAGTAAAAAAGCTCTCACTCGTAGGTAAAGGTCAAGTCGTCAAGGTAGACGGTGTAGGGCGATTGTTCGTAGTTTCCGTCCATCTGGTAATTGATGGTAACTCCATACCAACCCGCCGTGGAGCCAGCATTGTTGTATTGATTGACTGGGCTGGTTACGCCATTCAGAGTGATCGACTGGTACAACAACTGATTGTCAGGCGTGCGCTGTACCTGAATTGTCAGATGGTTCCATGCATTGTTATTTGGGTAGCAGGGAATTCCGGTGGGAACCCAGTGCTGATTGACGTTGTCCCAGATGTCCCATTCATTGCCGCCCGCAATGCGGCACTCGTGGCCCCAAGTAAAGGCCAGATTGTTAAAGAACTGATTGATATCAAACTCAAGCGCCTGCGAGAGTGCAAGGCTGGTGGTATAGAAGTACACGTCGTAGGTGAAGTTGTGATACATCGGCACGAGTGTGTGGCTGGTGTCGGGCATCCCTTGAGAAGAAAAGTCTCCGATCAGATGGTTGTTAAAAAGCACGTCGCCATAAACCGTGGTTCCACCGAGATTGAATTGCGTCGAATCTCCGCTCATCGAAGGGGACGTTATTCCCTGAGCCATCGAATAACTGATTCCACCGCAGGGCGACGGCGAGCAGGTGTTATAGGTTGGTGGAGTTAGCCCGTATTCTCCCCAGCCGCCGCTTTGCTGAAGGCTTGAAAATGAATTGCCTGGGTTCGCTACGGGGGCACTCGCGACCGTTATTTGCTGGGATTGCTGTTTGGACAGCCCTTTGGAATCCGAAACCGCGATGGCAAAGCTGAAAGTTCCAGCGGCGGTGGGTGCGCCGGAGATGGTTCCGCTGGCAGCACCGAGGAGCAGGCCCGTAGGCAGTTGACCGGAAGCCACGGAAAAAGCATAAGGGACTGTTCCTCCGCTTACGTTCAGGGTGCCGCTGTAGCTCGCGCCGACAGTGCCCGACGGAAGCGTGGAAGAAATTGTGAGGCTAGGAGTTGAAGTGGTCGCCGAGGTACTGCTGCCGTTGCCGGGCACTGAGACGCCGGAACAGGCGTCGAATAGGAGCAGCGTGAACAGAATGGTAGTTAGAGCTGCGCACTGGAAGCAAATACGCCGATTCAGATACTTTTCCGCCGCCGAACCGAGCATCTGCCAAGACATCTATTCGACCTCGAAGGGGCTTCAGGAGAACGCGAAACAGGAGTCTCTCAGGAGTCTCTAGGAATCTAGCGGGAGGGTCACGAGTCGACCAGATAACCAAAGGCCTAGAAGGGATTGCGACTTGGGAGTGCCGTTAACGTTACGGGAGATTCTGTAGGCGGATCAGGGCGACCCGGTAAAGTGTGCAACTCGTGTGTCCTCCGATGTTCTTAATGATTTTCCATCGCGCGAAAGGAAAACCCTTTCCCTCGTCTTCGATATCTAAGGCGCGGAGGTCCAGATCAACTGGCCCCGCAAGGCCTTGAGGATGCATGTATGTGGCAAGTTCTCCGAGGGGCTACATTAATGCCTTCGAAATCGATGGAAGTACCGGCATGCTTACTCCGGTGCCTGGGTCGCCTTTCAACATACCCGTTGCCAGCGATTGCCGAGGCAACTCAGCGGGACCTAACGACGTTATCGATAACGCCGGGAAGTACATCTACACAGCCGACAGATTCATAGACTCGATCTCGGGATTTGATATCGGCAGCAATGGAGCTCTGCCTTCGATTGCCGGCTCTCCCTGGTCCGATGAAGGTGGTTGCGATGTTCCGCCGAGCTGCGATTCTTGCGTTTCCAATCCCAGCTCGTTGGCCATCGATGGGACCGGGAAGTTCCTCTATGGAGACAACAGCGACATAGAGGAGATAGCTATCTACTCTATCGGCGCGAACGGAGCGTTGAGCTTCGTGAAGACGACGGGCACGAGTGTAGGGTGCGTAGGCCCGATTCGTGCCGATGCCACGGGAAAATTACCTCTACACGGGGTCTTGCGGGGTGAATGTTCCGAGCGGCTATCGCGCCCTCGTCGGTTTCTCTATTAATCACACGACTGGAGATCTGACCGAGCTGCCGACGTCGCCGTACACCTACCCGGCGCTATCAACAAACACGGCCATGCAGAGCTTGACAGTGAATCCTTAGCAAACACTCAAAAGGCCGCTCCCCGAGCGGCCTTTTTGACTTTCTGTCCATCCTCATCCCGAGCTGCCAATCCCCAACTTTAATCAAGGGTCGGAGGAGTTAGAGTGCATTGCCCTGCCGTGTTCTGAGTTGGCGGCATGGGCGGTGTAGCCCAGGGCACATTCACGAAATCGAAGAACTCGCTCATGTCGGCCTGCGCAGCGTCGCGTTTTGTCAGAGCAGGCACGTTGAAGCGAGTCTCAATCAGATTCAGGATTGCGGTGTAGTCGCGCACTGTGTGAGAAACGTAATTCTTCTTAGCGAAAGGCGAGATCACAATCAGCGGTAAACGATACCCTGTATAGGTGAAATCGCAAGTCCCGGTTCCGATCTGTCCGGGTGCGTCACAGATGTCCCCTGGCACGATGTCCATGGGCTGAATGCCGTCCGGACTGGGCATTGGCTGCGGCGAGACGTGATCATAGAAGCCTCCCGCTTCGTCGTAGGTGAAGATCAGCGCGGAATCCTTCCAACTGGAGCTATTCATCAGACCGTTGATCAGGCTTGAGGCGAAATTGGCCCCGGCTTGAACGTTGATCGGAGTTGAGGTATCGAAATCGTTGGGATGTTCATCCAGTCCGACGCTGGAAGGCGGCTCGATCAGCGCCACCTGGGGCAGAGTTCCATTCTGCAGATCGGTGGTGTATTGGGTAAGAGGCACCAGGTTTTGCGACAGAGTCGGGCTGTTTACGATGGTTTGTCCGTAGGTGAACTCGTTGATGTAGGAATAATTGTAGAGGCACGCGGCCGTAGGATTGGAGGAACAACTCGTGCCGTCGGTATCGACGTAGATCTTCCAGGTGATACCTGCGTTCTGCAGTTCCTCGAAAATAACAGGCACTGGGAGGGGAGTTTCCGGCGCGACCAGGGGATGAACATGGCCGGCCGAAGTGGCGGCTAAAAGGTACATGCGGTTGATCTGGGTGCGGTCCATAACCGGAGAAAACCACCGGTCCGAGGTGGCAAAACTAGAGGCCATGAAGTAGTAGTAGTTCAGGTCGTTCCCGTCAAAGTAACCCATGGCCCGTATTCCGTTCGTGTCCATCAAAGGGGGCGATTGCTGACGTGCGTCATCCGCCGCCGTGATGACAAATCCATTGAGTGCGGCCGGACTGGCGCCCGTCGGATCGTTGTAGTCCCAATCCACATGACTCTCGTTCCAGAACGGACTCTGCTCTTCCTGACAGGTCGAGGTGAAATGAAAAGAAGGGACTGGAGTGTTTGGATCGGGAAGACAAGCCGAGTAGGCCGGATAAGGCTGGGTGGGATCGCAGCCCGGAATGGCGGGAGCGGGTCCTTGCAAGGGAGCAATCCCGGTCGGCGGGTTGAACTGCGGCAAACCGTCGAAGGACTGATCGGCAAAGCCGTTCTGAGTCCAGTACTGGCGCATGGCGCCGAAATAGTGATCGAACGAGCGATTCTCCTGGGCGAAGATAATGATGTGGTTCAGGCTTTGCAAGTTGCCGCCGAGGCCGAAGGTCGCCGTTACGGAGTTAGGTCCGCTCACCGTTATGCTGCAAGTCGTATTCCCGGTGCAAGCCCCGCTCCAACCGCCAAAGGCATTGTTGGCTCCCGGAGTTTCGCTGAGCGTGACTTGAGTACTCTGCGGAAAAGTCGCGGAACAGGTAGTCGGGCAATTAATTCCTGCCGGGCTGCTGGTAACGGTCCCTGTGCCCGTCCCTGCCATGGTCACGGTCAATCCGTAATCGGGATTGAACACTGGGGTAACGCTCGCGGAGCCAGTCATGGTCAGGCTGCAGGTGCTAGTGCCAGAACAACTGCCGGTCCAGCCGGCGAAAGAATAGTTGCTGCCGGGGGTTGCGGCCAGCGTAACCTGAGTATTCTTCGGAAAAGCAGCGGCGCAGGTGGTCGGACAATTGATTCCCGCCGGGTTACTGGTAACGGTTCCCGCGCCTGCCGGCGGTGCGGTCACGGTCAACCCGTAATCGGGATTGAACACGGCGGTGACGCTCGCGGCGGTTGTGATCATGAGGCTGCAAGTGCCCGTGCCGGAACAGTTGCCGCTCCAGCCGCCGAAAGAATAGTTAGTGCCAGCCGTAGCAGTCAGAGTGATCTGTGTATTCTTCGCAAAGCTGGCGGTGCAGGTCGTGGGGCAATTAATACCTGGAGGTGTGCTGGTTACGGTTCCCGCCCCCGTAGCCGGGGGGACGACGCTGAGCTGGAACGATAGAGGCGGTGGTGGCTGCGTGGCCATTCCCGTACCTCCACCGCAAGCGGCCAGAAATAAAGTGAATAGGGCACACAACGACGTCCACCAGAACCGATGTCGAGACTTCATGGCGGGCTACCCTCCGGAAAGATGGCGCACCTTAGATGAAACCAAGTAGGAAGTGGTTGTTTGCTCTCTTGAGCGGAGGCGGGTCGTGGGCGGTCCGGCGAAGAATGATGCAGGCTTGCATCTTCATGAAGAAAACCCTCATAATCTGAATAGGCTCTCAAGTTCCTTGCCAGTTTGTTCCGGGTCGATAATTAGCGAGTTCACGGTCTTCTTGGGTTTGGATTGAAGACGCCGGTGGGGCTCGCCAGTATCCTCTGATGCCTAAGAGGGTCCATCAATACCATGTCAGTATCGATCATCATCCCAACATTTAATGGCGCGTCTCGCATTGGAAACTGCCTGGATGCACTCCTAGAGCAGACGGCGGGACGAGATGCAGAGATTCTAGTCGTCAACGACGGCTCAACCGATCACACTGCAGAGGTTGTTGCCGGCTATTCCGGCGTTCGTCTCATTACACAGTCGAATGCCGGGCCCGCTGCGGCGCGCAATCGCGGTGTCCTGGAAGCTCGAGGGACGATCGTCCTGTTCACCGACGACGACTGCGTGCCGATGCCCGAGTGGCTGGCCGCCATGGTTGAGCCCTTTAACGACCTAGACGTGGTCGGAGTGAAGGGCGTCTACCGCACTCGTCAAAGGCGTCTGGTGGCGCGTTTCGTGCAGATCGAGTACGAAGACAAATACCGGCTAATGGCAGATGTTCCTCACATCGACTTCATCGACACCTATTCAGCCGGCTTTCGCCGTGACCGGTTCCTGGAGATGAACGGTTACGACACGAGTTTTCCGGTGGCTTGCGCGGAGGACGTGGAGCTCTCCTACCGCATGTCCGCCCGCGGCTGGACGATGAAGTTCGTTCCCGCCGCTATCGTGTACCACACGCACCCTGATACGCTCGGGAAGTACCTCAAAAAAAAGTATAAATTCGCATTTTGGCGTGTGCTGGCGGTCCGGAAGAACCCTAGCAAGGCGATGAAGGACAGCCATACGCCGCAGCTGATGAAGGTGCAGCTTCTGTTCGCGCCCGTGCTGCTGCTTGCGCTAGCCTTCGACCTGGTGGTGCGGCCGGCAGTGCCGGCGTCGGCGCTGGCTTGCGCCGCTTTTCTGGTCAGCACGCTACCCTTCGCCTGGCGAGCCATCCCGAAAGATCCAATTGTCGGATTGCTCTCCCCGGCGCTGCTCGCCGCGCGAGCCGGTGCGCAGCTGCTGGGCGTAATCGCCGGTCTGCTCTATGCCCGCCGCAAGCCTGCCGAGACCGCGACCGAGTTTCACGCCTGAAGGTTTGTATTCGGTGAGTTTTGTAGCTGCGTGCCACTGACACCCTGCAATCCGTGTAAAATCGGCGATGTCTGTTTGACATGTGAAGAGAGAAACAAGAGGGATATGCGGCGTTCTGCTGCCTGATGGCTGGATTATCGTTTGTGGTGTATTCCCGCAGACTATCGCCTGGAGAGGTTGGCTTCATGGTGCGGCGGTCCTTCAGCAACCTTCCAGCCACGCTGCATGCAATGTAATAAGCGGGAAGCACGTCAGAGAATTACCAGGAAATGAGGCGACAAATCGGCAGTCATACATCATCTTTTAGCAAAGAAAAAGGGTCCACCCGAGGCCGCCTCCAACGGCGTACCTTGAAAGTTTGGAAGCAAGACTATCTGCACTATAAATACCTCTGGCCTAATCTTGAATGGGCTGCAAGGACGGCGCTGAAGCATGTCGGTAGTGACTGCCCGAGAATACTCGATATTGGCTGTGGACATAAGCCATACCACGATCTATTTCCCACAGCTCAGCATTGGGGGATGGATCATGGAATTGTCGACACCTCGCCGGACTTTGTAGGTGATGCGTTGTGCCTTCCGATCAGAGATCAATCTGTGGACATCGTATTTGCAACCCAAGTCATCGAGCATGTGACTAATCCCCATGTCATGGTGCGGGAATGCAAAAGAGTACTCCGCCCGAATGGATACTTGATCCTGAGTGGCCCCTTTTTTTGGCCCCTCCATGAAGAGCCTTATGATTTTTTTCGTTTCACGAAATACGGATTCGAACAGTTGTTGAAGGATGCCGGATTTTTGGAATGGCATATCCTCGAGGACGGAGGGGATTGGGCCCAAATGATGTTGAGTGTGTGCCTTCGGCTGAATAAGTGGCTGTTGCCTTTGAGATGCGCTGTGAATCTTATCGGTGCCTTTCTCGATTCGGTAAGCAAGTCGACAAGATTACCGGCAAACTACACTGTGCTGGCCAGGGTTTGAGATCCGGCAAGGGAGAGTTCCACCCACGCCGGAGCCTATTGCGAGGACCGTGGCACGAGTTTCACGCCCCAACTTCTACTACGATTCTGGGATGCACTGCAGGGCGATATTGGAACGCAACGTCCTCCCGACGCGACAGGGAGGAGCGTCACATGAAAATCCTGATAATTAGCTCCCTTTATCCTCCCCATGTTATCGGCGGTGCCGAAAAAGCGGCTGCGCAACTGGCGGAAGCCCTGGTTCATCGCGGGCATGTGGTAGTGGTTGTCAGCTTGTACCCAGGGTCGAGCGAAGTCGTCGAGGATCGAAATGGTGTGCGCGTGTACCGGCTGCCAGTCGATAATTTCTACTGGCCTTTTGGGCGTAAGAAGAAGCCCAACTGGGTTTGCCGCCTCGCTTGGCACATCCGGGAAGTGTGGAACCCCGTGGCGGCTCGGCGGATCGGCAGCATTCTGGATGCTGAAACACCGGACGTCGTAAACACCCACAATGTCTGCGGGTTTTCCTTGGCCGCTTGGCGGGAAGTTAAGAGTAGGAAAGTGCGCTTGGTGCATACCCTGCACGACTATTATCTTATGTGTCCCCGCTGTACCCTGTTTGATAAAGGCCGGAACTGTGAGAAAAGGTGTTTGAGTTGTAAGGTTCTGACGCTCAATAGACGACGTTTGTCGCAACAGCCCGATTCAGTAGTGTCTGTCAGCCAACACGCTCTCAACGAACATCTCAGGCGCCATTACCTTGAAGATCTGCCAGCCACGGTTATCTATAACATTCAGGGTGCGTTCAAATCGTTCCTTCCGCAAACGCGGAATGGGCAGTTGTCCGCCGATTTGGTTTTTGGCTTTATCGGAAGAGTTGAGGAAGAGAAGGGGATTGAAACGCTCCTCGCGGCCACTCGACAGCTACATCGATCGAATTGGAAACTGAAGATCGCAGGTAAGGGCCTCGATGGCTATGTCGATAAGCTAGCAAGAAGGTTCCCAGATTCGAGAATTGAATGGCTGGGATTTACTGATGCCGCGAAGTTCTATTCTTCTGTTGACGTGGTAGTTATCCCATCGCTCTGGGGTGAGCCGCTGCCGTATGTCTGTGTTGAAAGCCTTCATGCGGGAAGAAGCCTTATCTGCGCATCATCGGGCGGGATCCCGGAGATTGCTCGACTTTCCCACCTTGTCGAGTTTTTCCCCGCGGGACATGAGAATGCGCTGGCGGAGAAGATGAATCTGGCGTTAAGCTCGCCGCAAGAATGGCGGGAACGTAAAGTCCCGGATGATTCGAGACTCGGCGCGTTTTTGGAAGAATACGTCGTGGAAAGGTATCTTCGGGAATATGCTTCTCAAAAAAAAAGGTCAACCGGGTAGCGGCGCTGCGCTTCTTTTTCGTCAAGACGCTCAAGCGCCATCAGTTTCGCGAGTTCTTGCCCTATCCCCGGGACCGGCGCGGACTGCCGACGGTGCTCAGCCGGGAGGAAGTTGCGCGCCTGATTGATGCCGCAGGAACCCTGTTTCGAGGGCCGTTGATAACGCTCTACGCCACCGGCATGCGACGCAGCGAACTCGCTCGTCTCAAGGTCAGCGACCTCGATAGCCAGCGCATGATCATCCGAGTGGTGGAGGGCAAGGGCGGGCAAAGATCGTGATTTGCCTCTGAGTCCAGCCCTGCTGGGAACTCTGCGCGAGTACTGGCGTTGGCGGAAGCCGAGGCTCTATCGGTTCCCCACCCGCCCTCCCCAACACAGCCTCGATCAGCCCATTTCAGACAAGGCCGTCTGGATCGCATGCAACGAGGGTTAATGCCCGTCGGTTGAAAATGCTAACCCAGTTCCTGTCCCTCAGCGCATCGCGCACATCCGGCATACAAATCACTACAAAACGCCAACAGGAATAACACCACCCTGGACGTCGACTCCGAACAGACTCGCAAGCCGAGCCGCACATGGCTCTTTTGGTGGGCTGCAAGCGCGTCGTTTAACCCCCAGAGAAAGAGCCAACCGGAAGAATTGACAAACGGTTCTCCCCTTGCACACTTGCTTTGGTAGGGCAAAATTGTGAGCGAAATTACACTCAAGTGTGATTTCATCATCTGGCAGAGCATCGACGACCGTCGCTTATATCGGGCCCATCTTGGAACAAGACTAGAGATCATCAAATCTCTCGCCCTCAAAACCAAGGCGCAAAGTTCGATGCGCTTCGCGCGCTCAGCTTTGTGCTAAGTCTTTCTGGTGCTAACTCCTACCTCCTGATCGCCAGCAACTTGCCATTCTGCCGTGCCCTGACGTACTGTAGGGCGATCGAAACAAAAAATCTCCAATCCCCGATTGGGGCCCTCCCTCGACAGCCTCTCCGATTTGTGACTCAAATCACATTCAAGTGTGATTCAACGTCCGGCAAAGCCACGACGACCGCCGCTAGTATCAAGCCCATCTTGGGAGCAAGCCCAGACGCCATCCAACTCTCGGACTCATCCCTAGGAGGCAATTCCGATGCGCTCCAGAGGTCCATATGTGTGATAAGTCTTTTGCTGCTAACGCTCTTGTTGCTGACCACGAGCAGCTTCGCCATTCCCGCTTTTTCCCGCCAGTGTGCGACATCCTGCACGACTTGCCCTATCAACTTCCCGAAACTGAATGATTTCGGCAAAGAACAGAGAAGCAGGACCTAGAAGGAGAATCCAGATGAAAAGAGTCGTGGTCGTTTTGCTTACGGCAGTTCCTATCCTGGTTTTGATTTCTTTTGTAGCACTGAATCCGCCCAGAGTGCAGGCGGTTCCAAGCTATGCCCGGCAGACGGGCCTGGCGTGCAGTGGCTGCCACTATACGCCTCCGGAACTCAACCCTGCCGGCCGAAGATTCAAACTGATGGGGTACGTGGACAAAGCAGACGACACCAAGGTCATAAAGGCGGATGGGGCTAAGAAGAGCGCTCCGCTGGAACTTCTTGCTTCACTGCCCCTTTCGGTGATGCTGGACGCTTCCTTCACCTCCACCAAGTCTCCGGTGCCGACCACTCAGAATGGAAGCGTGGAATTTCCCCAGGACATCTCGCTGTTCCTGTCGGGCGCATGGACGAGCCATGTCGGAAGTTTTCTTCAAGTCACGTACGACACTCAAGATGACCATTTCAGCATGGACAACACTGATGTCCGCTACGCGAACACGACCAAACTGGCTGGCAAGGAACTGGTCTATGGTTTGGATTTCAACAACAATCCCACAGTAGAGGACCTTTGGAACAGCACGCCGGCATGGGGCTATCCCTGGGTTGCCAGCGATTTCGCGCCCACGCCGAACGCTTCTCCCTTCATTAATGGCGGATTGGGGCAGGATGTAGGAGGTGTTGGCGCTTACGCCATGTGGAACAACCATCTGTACATGGATGCTGCCCTTTATCGCTCCGACCACGTGGGCAGTCCTCAACCGAACACAGGAGTTGGTGCCGGAGTGAACATTCGCGGCGTTGCGCCTTACTGGCGTGTGGCCTGGCAGCAGTTGACGGCGAAGACACAGTATGAGGTTGGCGCCTATGGGATGCACATGCGATCCACTCCCAACCAAATCACCGGAGCCGATGGGTCCACAATTCCGACGGATTCGTACACGGATTGGGGAGTAGACACTCAGATCGATCGGACATTGTTCCGGAGAGATGTTCTTTCTTTCCGGGCCACGTATATCCGGGAAAATAATGATTTGCTGGGCAGTTTCAATCAGGGTCTGGTATCGCAGGGATCGCACCGTCTGAATACGGTCCTTGCCAATGCTGAGTATCACTTTGGCAACCGCTATACTGGCACGTTTGGGTGGTTCGATACGACCGGTACTTCCGATCTCACGCTGTATCCGTCTGCTGCGGTAACCGGCAACGCCAATGGCGACCCGAGGGGCGCGGGGTATATTGCGAACTTTACGTATTGGCCGTGGCAGAATCTGCTGCTGGCCGCGCAGTACACCGGATACACGCGCTTCAACGGCGCCCAGAACAACTACGATGGCGCCGGTCGCAGCGCAAGTGCGAACAACACGATTTATCTGGATGCAAAAATCATTTTCTGACAAGCAAATGAGCAATTTACCAATTGCAAGTTCAAAAGGAGAAAACGCAATGAGATGCAAGGCATTCGTACTGGTCGTACTGACAGCCGGGTTCTGCTTCACGGCGTGGGCCGGCGATATCGATGGCAAAGTTACTGGAATGAAGGGACACTCCGTGGTTTATGTCGATGCCATTGCGAACAAAACGTTCCCCGCACCCAAAGAGCACCCCGTGATGGATCAAAAGGGGCTGATGTTTGTGCCCCACATCATGGTCGTACAACAGGGCGCAACCGTGGAGTTCCTGAATAGCGACAGCGTGCAACACAACGTCTTCTGGACTGCGATCAGCGGCGACAAGAAGGCAGGACACAATCTCGGAACTTGGCCCAAGGGCGAAAAGCGGCCTTTCACCTTTGATAAACCGGGTGTCGTTCCGCTGCTCTGCAATGTGCACCCCGACATGGCGGGATATCTCATCGTCAGCCCAACTCCCTATTTTGCCGAAACGGACGACAACGGCAATTACAAGATCAAAGACGTTCCGGACGGCAGCTACACCGTGACCGTGTGGCACGAAGGCGCCAAAAACCAGTCCAAACCAGTGACCGTATCGGGTGGGGGCAAAGCGGATTTCACTTTGAGTAAGTAAGGAGTGCTAGCAGTGCTGCCGAAAGGGGAGCGGGCGTGTATAAGGTTCACTATCCCGCTCTTTCTTTCTCTATTTTGTTTCTCGCGCTAGTGCGTTAAAGAAATCGCGTGATGCACCTGGACTCGATACAGCTGGACTCAGACTAAAAGTGCCGCAATGCTGAAGCGATTCAAGAACAAAAAAGTCGACGCGGATTGGCTGCACACCAACTTCCCCTGCATGATGGCCTGCCCAGCGCACACTAACGCCGGGCGCTACGTTGGCCTGATTGCCGAGGGGCGGTTCGAAGAGGCCTATCGCTTGGCCCGCGATCCCAATCCTCTGGCCAGCATTTGCGGCCGGGTTTGCGCTCATCCCTGCGAGACTGCCTGCCGCCGCGGCGAAATCGACCGGCCCATCTCCATCCGCGCGCTCAAACGCTTTCTTACCGAGCAGTACGGGCCCGAATCGAAACATCCCATCAACGTCAATGAAGGGCGCGGGCAGAAAAAGCTTCCCTACAAGATCGCGGTTGTTGGCGGCGGTCCCGTCGGATTGTCGGCGGCTCACGATCTCGCGCTGATGGGATACGCGGTCACGATTTTCGAAGCCGCTCCGGTCGCCGGTGGAATGCTTTATCTGGGCATTCCGGAATACCGCCTGCCGCGCGGCGTGGTGGAGGCGCAAGTCCGCGAAATTCTCGAGACCGGCGACATCACTCTGAAGTTGAATCATGCCGCGGGGAGGGACTTCGCCATTTCCGATCTGCGCCGCCTGGGATTCGATGCGGTACTCGTCGCCGTGGGCGCGCACCGCAGCCGCGATCTCAGCATTCCCGGAGTCGATCTCGACGGGGTCCACAAAGGTATCGATTTTCTGCTCAATGTGAATCTTGGCTACAAGTTCACCATTGGGAAAAAAGTTATCGTGATCGGTGGCGGCAATGTCGCCATGGATGTAGCACGCTCGGCGGCCCGCGAAGTGGTCAAGCAGCATGCTGGCGGCGTGGAAGATGCTGAGCCTTCCACTGAAAATGTGAACGCCGTCGCCACGCGCGAGATGGTCGACATTTCGCTCTCCGCGCTGCGCATGGGCGCACGTGAGGTGAACCTGGTCTGCCTCGAGCCTCGCGATCAAATGCCCGCAGCCTTGGAAGAAATCGTCGAGGCCGAAGAAGAAGGCATAATCATGCATCCCGGACTTGGGCCGAAGCGCATTCTGGGCAAGGATGGCAAAGTCACAGCACTCGAAACTCTGAAGACCAAATGGGTGTTTGATCAGAACAAGCGATTCAATCCCGCTTTCTACGACAACAGCGAAGCTCAGATCGAGTGCGACACCATCATCATGGCGATCGGGCAGGCCCCGCGTCTCGACTTCCTGACACCGGAAGATAAGGTTGAGCTTTCTCCGCGCGGCCTGATCGCGGTCAATCCGCAGACGCTGATGACCTCCGCTCCGGGCGTCTTTGCCGGTGGCGACTGCGTCTTCGGCCCACGCCTCATTATTGATAGTGTCGGCGACGGCAAGCGCGCGGCCGTGGGCATTGACGAATATCTGCGCGGCGGAAAACATCCCGATCCGATCATCGAAGTCGAAGTGCTCAAGCGGTACTCCATGCCGCTCGATTATCTCGACATCAACCGCCAACCCGTACCCATGCTGCCGCTCGAACGCCGCACCGGAGTAACCGAGGTCGAGGTCGGGTACGATGCACCCGCCGCGATGGCCGAGGCGCAACGCTGCCTGCACTGCTGGGTCAATACGATTTTTGAAGGCGTGCCTGAAGATGGCAGCATGTGCATCCTGTGCGGTGGCTGTGTGGATGTTTGTCCGGAGAAGTGTCTGGAATTGGTTTCGCTCGACCGCATTGGGTTCGAGCCGGAAACGGTGCAGCACATTCGCGACAACCAGGAATTGTTCGGCGTGGAGTTCGACGAAGTCGCCGCCGACGAACTGGGAGTGGTCACCGGAGCGGCCATGTTGAAGGACGAAACTCGCTGCATCCGCTGCGGCCTGTGCGCTATGCGCTGTCCCGTGGGCACGATCACCATGGAGTCGTACAACCTGATTCCCGCGGAGCCGACCGGCTTGATTTCAGTGGCTTCGATCGGCGCGGGATGGCAGAAGTAGGCACGAGGCAATAATGGCAGACGAAATAAAAAAGACCGACGACGTCAATCGCCGCCAATTCTTTCTGAAGCTGGGGTTGGGTTCTCTGGGCATTGCGGCCGCCGGTACTGCGGCGTTCGCGTATCAATATCTCGAACCGAACGTGCTCTTTGAGCCGTCGCCGGTGGTGAACGTCGGCAATCCGGACCGTTATCCGCTGGGCAGCGTCACCATCGACGTGAATTCGGGCATTTACATCATCCACTCGGACGAGGGCTACTTCTCACTGAGTGCGATCTGCACGCATCTGGGCTGTATGACCGCCTGGAAGCCCGAATTGAACATAATTGCGTGTCCGTGTCATGGCAGCAAGTTCGACGAGGACGGCAAGAAAATCGCGGGGCCCGCGCCCAAGCCGTTGCCGTGGAAGCGGATCTGGCTCAATGACGACGGCGATCTCCTGGTGGATCGCTCTATCGACGTGCCGCCGCTGGCGCGGGATTCCTTCGTGAGGGTCTAAGCATGGCGAAGACTGTAGACCAATATTTCGACAATTTGCGAGGCACGCGGGTATGGCGCTCGATTTTCCGCAGCGGCACCGGGTCCAGCACGCTGAAGCGCGCGCTGGCGATTCAGCAGAATGTTTTCCTGCACCTTTTTTCCACCAAGGTGCGCACACGCATGATGAGTTTCAGCGCGACGTGGTACCTGGGGACGCTGACGCTCGGCACGTTTCTGATCCTGGTCGCGACCGGTATTCCTCTGATGTTCTACTATCACCCGTCGGTCCCGCAGGCGTATGCCGACACGAAAGACTTGCAGTTCGTCGTTTCTTCCGGATTATTTCTGCGCAACCTGCATCGCTGGTCGGCGCACGCCATGGTGTTTCTGGTGTTCGCGCATATGTTCAAAGTGTTCTATCGCGGCGCCTACCGCGCACCGCGTGAATTCAACTGGGTGATTGGCGTCATTCTTCTTCTGATGACGCTCTTACTCAGCTACACCGGCTATCTGCTCCCCTGGGATCAACTGGCGTACTGGGCGATCACTGTCGGATCGAACATCGCGTCTGCGGTCCCGCTGATGGGAGAAAAGATTCACTTCCTGCTGCTCGGTGGCAATGCAGTCAACGCCAATGCGCTGCTGCGTTTCTACGTACTGCACTGCATGATTCTGCCGCTTGCGGCGATGTTCTTCGTGGCCATCCATTTCTGGCGCATCCGCAAGGACGGCGGCCTCTACTCGCACGCCAGCGAACCGGCGACGGTGCGGGCCCGTACCGATACTGGCGCTCCGCTCGCGAAGGAGGGCCAATAGTCATGGCCGATTCTAAAGACTTCATCGCCGGCGTTGACTCCAACGCGAAGAAATCTCCGCGCCGCATCGTCTTCATCACTCGCCGTACTTCGGCGCAGGTGAAGGCCGAGACGGAAGATCAAGTGCAGACGTTTCCGGAGGTCCTGTTCCGCGCGGCAGTCGCGGTGATGGTGCTTGCGATCGTGCTGGTCTGGATTGCGCTGATCTTCAACGCCCCTCTCGAGGGGCTCGCCGATCCGTCGCATACGCCGAATCCAGCGAAAGCTCCGTGGTACTTCCTCGGACTGCAGGAAATGCTGCACTACTTTCCACCCGTGGTTGCGGGCGTACTCGTGCCGGGACTGGTGGTGATGGCGCTGATCGTCATTCCCTACTTCCGGGTCAACATCGAAGCCGACGGACTCTTCCTGAAAGACCGCCAGCGGCGACTGCGGATCTTCTATGTCATCGCGAGCGCTCTTTCTTTGTTTCTCCTTCTGTTCAAGGTCTACGCGGCTCTGGTGCCGACGCTGATCATGGCAGGAATGATGCTGCTGGCGGCGCAAAGCTCTCTGCAGTCGCCTTCGGCCTTCCGCCGGTATCTGGCTGCCAGGCCGCTTTCTTATTGGGTGATGACCTGGTTCTTATTCGAACTTGTGGTGCTGACCGCAATCGGTACATTCTTCCGCGGGCCGGGATGGGCCTTCGTCTGGCCGTGGCAGGGTTCATAACGATGCCGATGCTTATAAGGATGCGGCGCTCATGAAAGAAAAACTTACGTCGCTCTGGCAAAAATTGTTCGGGGACAGCGTGCGCGCGTTCGGCGTGGTGAGCCTGGTCTTCTTAGGCTCGTTGGCGATCGCTCCTGCGAAGAATTACTTCAGCGAGTGGCGGCACTATCAACACGGCTATCTCAAGATGGTGCGCAACCGCAGCGATGCGAATACGCTGCAGCGCCACTTCCACGGCGGCATCCAGCAGATCTGGCTGCCTGAGCTCGGAGTAGTGGACCGCTGCACGAGTTGCCACGTCGGACTGAAAGAAGCCAGCCTCACCGATGTTCCCATCCAGCCGTTCCGCACTCATCCTGTAATTCCTCACAAGCCTGATCAGTTCGGATGCACGGTGTGCCATCGCGGGCAGGGCGCGGCCACCACGGTTTCCGAGGCGCACAACAGCACGCTGGCGTGGGAACAGCCGATTCTGCCGGCCAAGTACATTGAGTCTTCGTGTGGCGAGTGCCACCGCGGCCCGCTGCCCGGCACGCCGCAACTCAACCAGGGACGCAATCTGCTGTCCCGCGAAGGCTGTGTGCACTGCCACTTGGTGAAGTTGCCCGACGGCACCACGATGAAGGCCAGCGACGATCCGCCGTCGCTCTCGCACATCGCCGACAAGACTACACGCGAGTGGGTGTACGCCTGGCTGAAAGATCCGCAAGCTTACGCTTCCACGTCGACCATGCCGAACTTCAAGCTGAGCGACGATGACGCGCGCGACATCTCCGCATTCCTCATCGCCAACAGCACACCAGTTGAGCAAGACACCACCGCGATTTCGGCGAAGGCAAGTTCTGATCCCGCCGCGGGCGCCAGTCTCTACGGAGAATCTTTCTGTGCCTCGTGCCATGCGACGCAGAACGCCGCGGGAAATATGGTAGGCGGCGACGTTGGCCCGGAGTTGACCCGAGTGGGAAGCAAGGTGAAGCCCGAGTGGTTGCAGGCTTGGCTGCGGAACCCGCGCGCCTACGACCCGTTGACCGCAATGCCGCACTACCGCTTCAACGATGGGCAGGTCGCGACGCTGTCCGGATTTCTTCTGGCCAAAACCGATTCTGATTTTCTCGCCAACGTGCATCTCGAGGCCGCAACGCCCGAGCAGATTACCCACGGCAAGCGCCTGGTTTCCGATTACGGCTGCGCCTCCTGCCACGAAATCGCGGGCATCAAGAATCCGGAGAACTTTGCCCCCGAACTCAGCCGCATCGGCAGCAAGCCCGTCACGCAGCTTATCTTTCTTCCGGGAATGCCGCACACTTTGCCTGACTACATTGCAGGCAAGATCAAGCAGCCCCGTGCATTTTCCCCGGGACTGAAGATGCCGCAATACACCTTCACTCCGGCACAGATCGATTCGCTGACCACGGCCCTGCTCTCGCTGAATGACCGCTCCAACATGTTGCCGCCGTCACTGGCGGTCGCCGCCACGCCCGAGTCGGATTACCAGCCCGCAGGCAAAGCTGGAAAGCTGATGACCGACCTCGCCTGCTTGAGTTGCCACCGCATCAACGGCCACGGCGGAGATATGGCGCCCGACCTCACCTGGGAAGGAAGCTCGGTGCAACGCGAGTGGCTGGTCGACTTCCTGAAAAATCCGGGCACGCTGCGCCCCTCTCTGATCCGCCGCATGCCGCGCTTCAATCTGACGGACGGCGAGGCCAACGAACTCACCGACTACATCATGACTGTCTACCAGAGTCCCGCAGTGGACCGCGATTCCATGCCATTGAGCGGCTACTCCCAGGGTCAAATCGAACTCGGTAAACAGCTCTTCTATGGCAAGTATTCCTGCCAGGGATGCCACATTGTCGATACCAAGACCGACAAAGGCTACATCGGCCCGACCCTGACGCAAGTCGGTTCGCGACTGACCGCAGCCTGGATCTATCAGTGGATGAAGAATCCGCAGGCGCTGCGTCCGGGGACGGCTGAACCGAATCGCGCCATGAGTAACGAGGATGCTCGTGCTCTGACCGCATTCCTGATTTCGCAGAAGGGCCGAGCCAAACAGGAGGTCGCCAAGAAATGACTCGCTACTCCCCGGCTGTCTTTCGGTTAGTTATCGCCGCGCTGGCAATATCGGTGGCGACATCCTGCTCGCGCAAAACCGAGTCTGTGCCGCTGCCCAAGCCCACAGCATTCGGCGCCGCGATCGTCGAATCCAGCGGCGGAAAGCAGACCGCGCAGACCGGTAGTCTGTTGCCGCAACCGGTCGTGGTGCAGGTGAACAATGAACAGGGGGCCGCCGTCGCGGGAGCCCTGGTTGAATTCTCGGCTGTTCCCGGAGTTACGTTCGATCCCTCCAACGGTCTTACCGATTCGAGCGGGCAGGTCGCCACCAACGTATCTCTCGGAGGCATGGCTGGCCGCTACCAGATCGTCGCATCCACCACCGATAAGTCCCATAAGGAGGTGGAACTGAAGCTCGAAGAAATTGCCCTCGGCTACCAGCAGACGCTCGGACGCCATCTCAACAATCAGTACTGCGACCGCTGCCACAACCCCGAGTCGACAGTCGAGCGCGTTTCGAATTACGACAACCTCGACGTCAAGCCGCATCCCTTCACCGAAGGGGATACACTCAACAAGATGAGCGACGCCGATCTCACGGCGATCATTAGCTACGGCGGCCCCGCTCTCAACAAGTCAGCCCTCATGCCGGCATGGGGAAACACGCTCAGCAAGTCGGACATCCAGGCACTGATATCCTATATTCATGCGGTCTCCGATCCGCCATCTCGCAGTGCCGGGCCCGTCTATGCGAAGGATTAGCCTGCTGCTGATGTTCTTGTGAGCCATCGTTTCGTTGGGCCGATCCCAGGTTCTTCCTGCCACGAAACTCAAGATCCCCATCGAGAAGCAATCCGTCTCGAACGAAGGCTACTTTTTACAGACGACATGGGGATAATTGGCGAAATCAGGAGTGTCGTCGCCTGAAGAATTTGTTGGTGAAGTCATCCAACTTAGTCAGCGCACCGTTAGTCCTTCTCCTCCTCCAGCCTCGTCCCCTCTCCCGTGACAACCTTGCCCGTCTGAGTTAGCCCGCTGAGCACGGAGAATCTCTTGCCTCCGTCAAGGACGATGATGTTGGCTTTTGTACCATCCGCAGCGAAGAGCGAGCCGGTACAATCCGGATAGACCGTGTAGCTTCCGTTCGGCCACGACGAGTCGGTCCAGTCGTAGGATCCATCAAGGCTGCTTCCGGTCGCGCGAATGATGCCGCGCGTCCCGTCTCCGTTAAAGACGTCGAGGCCCATCTCGGCGACAGGGCCACCCAAGGCACTGTTCACGCCTGTCCTGAGGTAGGCATAAGTCCCTTTGAGGCTGGCAACGCTGCAGACTCGATCCTTGGCATGAACCTTGGTGATGGCACCTGGAATGTGGGCAAAGGTTGCAAGGAACGCGAAACCAGTCACGAGAAGAAAACACTTTCCGAACTTGCTCATTTTGATTCTCCTTTTGTTTTTAGGCTTAAACTCGGGTTCGTTTCTGGGGCATTGGGAGCGTAAAGTACAACCTGCGATTTCGCTCAACTGGCAGTCGCCGGGAATTTGAGCGTAATTAGGCTTTACCGTCATAGCCAATCACTCGTCGTCGTGCGTGCAACGCAAGTTATTTCTGTACACCTCGCGGCCGACAGCATGGCCCAGGTGTGCGCCTGCCCTTTGGTCGAATCGATAATGGATGCCCCCGTAAACACGCGCGTCGGAGATGTCATCGGTGATCTGCTTGAACGAAGTGTATTGCAAGACGATGGTGGGCACGGCAGGATTCGTCAACGTGATCGAATGTCCATCTTCGCCGTACAGGCGTCTCATTATCGCCGCCGCGCCGTTGCGGCGCTGCCATGGTTTGAGGGATAGCTTGGAAAACAGGGAGTCGTGATGAATGGCGCCCAGTTGGATCGCCGGTAGTTTTCGGGTTGCCGTCCGAGTCGCCCGCATGGATTGCCGTTTCGGGGCGCCAGAAGTTGTAGAAATACTTGTTGAGGAATGACGCCACCAGGCTGTCACTCATCGCCATATTGATCAGGGCCAAGAGCACGCGCATTCTCCGACAGCGAACGGCCCTGTGCCAGAGCGACCTGCTCGGCCACTTGATTAAACACCTGAGTTGGCGAAGACGGCGGCGTAGAACAGCGCTACATTTGCCCGATCTGGGGGCCGTTGCGTGCTGTTTATACTCGCCCACCGTCATCACTTCGTTGTAAGCCTTGGCATATTCCTCGCTCGTGAGCGCGGGCGGCGGATCGAGAAGAAAGTCACTGGCGCTCGAAATGCCAAAGGGCGTTATGTTCTGCCATTGAAATGCGATCCCGACCGCGACTCCATTCACAATCGGGCAACTCGCGGTCGCCTGCCATTCCCCTGGAACAGGCGGCCCGGGCGTATAGAATTGCGCAGGTGACGAGCCATCGTTCGCTCGCAGAGCAATCATGGCCGCAGCTGCGGCGTCTCCGGTTGCGATGCCGTCAGTCTTGCCTGACCGTCCGGTATGGACTGACATCGAGTTCGCCACGCGGTATAGAGAGTCTTGGCTGGCGGGAAAGTAGGTGCTGAGCACCTGATACGCAGCCTCGATGGCTGCTGCGTCAGGTGAGGCATCCGCCGGTGCGGTGATGGTACCAAGATATGGTTGGTATTTATGTGTAATGGAGTTGACCGCCTCAAACACAGCCAGTTGCACGATCGCCGCGTAGCGTGCCTGGGCGAATGGGTTCTGTTTGTTCGCGACGGCCGTGTTGACCGCGATCGCATTCCAGTCCAAAACGGCATCGGCTCTTGCGGTTAAGGTTCCAACCAGCAGACTCACCATCAGCCCGCATACGAACCCGAGAATCTTCTTCATAACTCTTGTCCTCCATCCCTTTCATTTCGTCCTCCGGCTATCCCGGAGTGTGGGTGAGCGGCATGATCGCTGCGGGAGAACTTGACTGTCCATAGCGCTGCGTGTGTCGGATCGTTATGGTTTGTGTCGCCCCAAGCATAAATGCGGCTTGCACTTACGTCGGGGTTCTGATGTGTTGTAGAATCGTTCAACTTCCCCTGGGCTTGCCATGACCTCCCAGCCATTTGGCCTCCAACATTCAATCCGGTTCGGCGAAGACTTCGAGCTCGATCTTCGTCCACGAAGGCTGCGCCGTGGCAGCCATGTGCTAAAGCTGGAACGTATCCCACTGGAAATCCTTATTCTGCTGCTGGAGCACCGGGGAGAGATCGTCAGTCGCGACAAAATCGTGGCCAGGGTTTGGGGCAATGATGTTTTCCTCGACACGGATAACAGCATCAGGGGCGCAATCCGCAAAGTCCGCCAGGCTCTTAAGGACGACCCCGAAACCCCGCGGTTTATCCAGACCGTGACCGGACGAGGGTATCGATTCATTGCGCCGATTATTTCTCCCGAAGAAGAACACACTACGGAGCCACCCAAACCTGAAGCATCAGTCGTCTCCACAGGTCACGCAGAGTTTCGTTTCGGAGCCAGATAGCTGGCCGCAAGGCAGCAGCCTGGGCTTGATGGACCAAGAACAAGAGCGGACAGCGGGGCAGGTGCCGGGCACTGAAACCGCTCGGGGACAGGTACATCGGCGTGCGCGGACGTGGCTTTTCGTTGGGTTAGCTTCGCTGGCAGTTGTGTCCATTCTGTCACTCCTCGCATTTTGGGGCTGGCGAGGTTCGCGCGTCCCAACCGTTTTCCAGCGCAAGACAGTCTTAGCTGTGCTGCCATTCGACAATTTGAGCCGAGATCCTGATCAAGAGTTCTTCAGTGAGGGGCTGACTGAAGAAATGATCGCTCAGGTTGGGAAATTGAATCGGGATCGACTCAAGGTGGTCGCACGGAGTTCTGTTGCAAAGTACAAAGGGAGCAAGCTGACCGCGAAAGAAATAGGTCGAGAACTGAACGCTGACTATCTTGTACAAGGCAGCGTTCGACGCTCGTCGGACCGTGTACGCATCACTATAGAGCTCATCCAGGCACGTGATCAGACCGACGTTTGGACCGAGAGTTACGACCGCGAACTCAAAGATGTACTAGCCGTGCAGGACTCCGTCGTGCGAAGCATCGCAAGCGAGATTCACATCGCTCTTACTGAAGAACAGGAAAAGCGTTTGGCTGCTCCGCGGCAAATAAGCCCGGAAGCATACGAGGCGTACTTGAAGGGTCGCTATTACTGGAACAAGCGAACCGGCGAGAGCATGCAGAAGGCGGAGCAATATTTCGAGCAGGCGATCGACAACGATCCCACCTATGCGGCAGCGTATTCGGGACTGGCAGACTGTAACAGCGGACTGACGTGGCACGGATTTAAGTCCCCGGCCGAGGCACTCCCGAAAGCCTACGCCGCGGCACGCAAAGCGCTCGAGATCAATCCAGAATCGGCTGAAGCCCATGCGTCCCTGGGCCTTGCGATGACCCATCGTTGGGATTGGACCGGTGCGGAGGCCGAGTTCAGGCGCGCTCTGCAGTTGGATCCCCAATACGCAAACGCGCACCACTGGTACGGAGACTACCTTTCCATCAGGGGCCGCCATGGCGAGGCAGTTGCAGAAGCGAAGCGTGCACTAGAGCTCGACCCCCTTAACCTCATGATCAGCACGTGGGTGGGACTCCGCTACTACATGGCACGTGACTACTCCCGCGCAATCGATCAAAATCGAAATTCCGTTGAACTGGATCCGAACTTCGCGGCCGCTCACCTTCTGCTCGGAGAGGACTATCGTGGGGCAGGGTTGCACAGCGAAGCTGTTAACGAGCTGAAGAAAGCGGCAAATCTGTCAGGCGACAGCCCACTCTATACCGCGCAAGTCGCCGTTGCCCTTGCAGTTGAAGGACGGAGTGGCGACGCACTCCGAATCGCGCACGACCTGGAAGCGATTTCGAGGAAGCGTTACGTTTCCCCTTACGGCTTGGCTCAAATCTACGCAGCGTCAAATAAGAAAGAGGACACATTCAAATGGCTGCAAGCTGCCTATGAAGATCACGCTGTTTGGATGGGATACCTCGCAGTCGACCCGATTTTTGACCGATATCGCTCGGATGAGCGCTTTAAGGATCTTCTCCGGCGCGTAGGCCTGCCCTGACGAAGAAGTAACTTTGGGAAATCTCGCTCTCCGCCCAACGTCTAAAGCTGAACAGATTCCAGATATCCTGGCGGTTAGTCGGCCAACCGGAGAGCGCCGGGATAAACCGGCATGTTGTAGGGGATGAAAGAGCCCTACAGGAAAGGAGAACAGCGAATCCATCCTGGCCTTGAGTCTTGCAGGCGACATCGCGAGGTGTCGCTTGAAGCGTAGACAGAGGTATCGGTGGGCCGGGCTATTGAGCTTCGAAAAGCCGATGGAACAGGATGCCGACTCCGTTCCGGTAGGGAGGAAGGCAACACGGCAACCACGCTAATCGCGAGTGGTTGTTCGGTCCTGCGTAGTCTGAGAACCTGCGCACGCTGAGAAACAACATGCACGAGAACCGGGAGATCTCCTGTACGTCTCGGTCGCACAGATCAAGACCGGTCCGCGAAGGCCATAAACCGAACGGCGGACATGCACGTGCAGGAGAAGTCGGACTGTGCCGTAGTACCGTGAACCAGCCGAACAAGGAAGGGCAACCTTCGGCGGAGGTTGGGGAGGGAAGGGCGCAGACTGAGGAGAACATCGTTCAATCACACATGCGCCCGACACAGAGCGGGAAACGCATGTCCCAGGGATTGGGCGGTGTGCGGCAAGCAGCAAAGGAAAGGAAGCAGGAACGGTTCACCGCTTTGCTCCACCATCTGACGTCGGTCTGCTGCGGGACAGCTTTTACGCATTGAAGCGGCAAGCTGCACCCGGAGTGGATGGCGTGACGTGGCAGGAGTATGAAACCGGATTGGAAGATCGGCTCGTCGATCTGCACAACCGGGTGCACCGTGGAGCGTATCGGGCACAACCCTCGCGGAGAGTCTATATACCGAAGGCTGACGGGCGACAACGTCCGTTAGGCATCGCGGCGCTGGAGGACAAAATCGTTCAACAGGCTGTGGTGACGATCCTCAACCAGATCTATGAGGTCGACTTCAAAGGCTTTTCGTATGGGTTCCGGCCCGGTCGCAGCCCGCATCAGGCGCTGGATGCGCTGAGGGCGGGCCTCCAATGGAAGCGAGTGAACTGGGTGCTGGATGCGGACATTCGTGGCTTCTTTGACAACATGAGCCATGAATGGATCATGAAGTTCATCGAGCATCGGGTGGCCGATCGCCGGATACTTCGCCTGATCCAGAAATGGTTGAAGGCGGGAGTTTCGGAAGATGGCCAATGGTCGGAGACGAAGCTAGGTACGCCGCAGGGAGCGGTGGTTTCACCGCTGCTCGCCAACGTGTACCTGCACTACGGTGCGCCAGGACAAACCTGGTGCTTCCAGCGGGTGCAATTCCCGCCCCGACAAGAGGTGCAGCCGCCTCACCGGGAATCGAGTCTTGGGTCTGAGGAGACAACGAATCGGACTAAGCGTAGACAGAGCGACGAGCGAGCCGTAACGAAAGTGAAGCGATTGAGCCTCGTTAAATACTTAACCGCAGGCCGACAGCATCGTAGTGGCTGGAAGGCGCCAGTAGGCACACCGCAAATGGCGAGGTGGCCGGAGACTGCGGCGGGGTCAGTGAGCACGGCACGTTCGGAGAGGGAAGCGTCAAGGGACCTGGGAGATCCACTGTGGTCTTGGTCCGTGCACAAAACGGATCGAGTATGCCGGACGATAGGGATCATTCCTGAGAAAGGCAGACGCCACAGTGCGAAGTCGGATTCGCTGATAGTACTCGGAGCGCGGGAAAGCCGCGTACAAGGGGAAGCGGCGAAGCAGATGAAGCCTGACTTTAGGGAAACATCACCTGCACCCACGGAGGCAGGAATCTGATGTCAACACAACTGAGTCAGATAGCGAAGAAGGCGAAGTTAGACCGCAAGGCACGGTTTACGTCATTGGCGCACCTGCTGACGCCGGAATTTCTCAAGGAGACTTGGGGAAAGATGAATCGGCGAGCAGCGGGCGGAGTCGATGGACAGAGCGCCGAGCAGTTTGGAAGCGAGCTAGAAACGCAAGTCGGGGCGATCTGTGCGCAGCTGAAAGAAGGCACCTATCATGCACCGCCGGTCCGAAGGGTGGAGATACCCAAAGGGCCGGGCAAAGTCGGAACCAGGCCACTGGGAATTCCCACGGCCGCGGACCGGCTGCTGCAACGGGCGGTAGCACGCATTCTGGAGGCCGTGTTTGAAGCAGATTTCCTGGATTGCAGTTACGGCTTTCGACCTGGCCGAAATCCTCATCACGCGCTGCAAGCGTTACGCGTGCAGATTGTGACGAAGAAGGTAGGGCAGGTGTTCGAAGCCGATATCCGCAGCTATTTCACCCGTATTAATCATCAGTGGCTACGCAAGATGGTAGCCCATCGCATTGCAGATCCGGTGATTCTGAGCCTGATCGGAAAATGGCTCAACGCTGGAGCGATGCAAGATGGGGATGTCGTCTACGCAGAGGAAGGGACTCCACAGGGCGGTCCGATCTCACCTGTGCTGAGCAACCTTTACCTCCACTTTGTTCTCGATCTGTGGTTTGAGAAGAAGATCAAACCGCAATGCCGAGGGGAGGCGTATCTGCTGCGTTTCGCTGATGATTTCGTGGTGAGTTTCCAGTTCCGAAAAGAGGTGGACGACTTCCAACAGAAAGTGCGGAAGCGGTTTGCGGAATTCGGTCTGGAGCTGGCCGAGGAGAAAACTCGGCGCATACTCTTTGGGCGATTTGCAGGCATGACCTGTCTGCGACACGGACTAGGCAGGCCAGAGACCTTCGAGTTTCTGGGTTTCAAACATGTCTGTGGGGTGGATCGAGCGGGGCGATTTGCTCTGATTCGCATCCCCAGCGTCAAGAGTTGTCGGAAATTTCTGGCTCGGACACGGGAGTGGATCCTTCATAACAGACACTGGAGACGATGGGAACAGCAACAACACCTGACGAAGATGTTGCGCGGTTTCTATCAGTACTTCGGCCTGCATCACTGTGAGCGCAAGCTCAACTGGGTGCGGCAGCAAGTACAGCGCCAGTGGATAAGCGCCTTGAATCGTCGGGGTCAGAGACGTCGGACGAACTGGACGCGCCTGAAAGATCGCCCGTGGTTCAAACTGCCGTTTGCTCAAAACCTGCATCCGATGGTTTGACGAATGCTCACCTTAGCGAATGTCGTCTGGGGAGCCCGGTGCGGGGAATCTGCACGCCGGGTTCTGCTTGGGGAGACGAGATCAAGCGGCCATGCCTACTCGGTGAGAGGCGCTCGCGAAAGCGCTGCGCTTCGTCAGGCTCCGCACAGGCTACCGTCGTCAAGACTCGTCTCTACCAACCTGTTCATCTTTCATCTGCGCAGAATCGCGAAGGCGAGTTTTCGTCCGCTGCCATATTTCTGTCACATCGACGCGCCGAGCGTTCCTGAGAGTTTCGGGACGCTGGCCAAGTTTGGTTTGGATACACGCGGACAAGACACGCTGATCGAGTTCGGCGGTTCGCCGCTCGAACCGAAGCAGGGGGAGGGAAAACCGAGACCTTCACATTCTTGGGTTTCACCCACTTCTGCGGGCAGCGCATCCGCGTAGCTTTCATCGTCTGGCGGATTACGGCGAAGAAGCGAATGGTCGCGAAGCTCAAAGCCATCAAGGCGAGCTTCAACGCCGAAGCATCATCGTACGACCGCGGTCGGTGCATGCTTCGCAAGGTGTGCTGGGCTACTACCAATACCATGCCGTTCCGGGGAACTCGACTCAGTTGCGCATCTTTCAACGTCGCGTTTGCTGGCTGTGGCGGAACGTCCTGTCGTCGCAGTCAGCGCGCACAGGTGCGATGGGATCGTCTTCCCCAGTCTTCAATCGGTGGATTCCCCACCCCGCTCGCACCTACCTGCGCCCGGCCGCCCTCATCCCGTGGCGTGGTCCGCGCGCTCTGTGCGGGTTGTGCCTTGAAAGCTCATGGAGTCTAGTTTCCTGAGAGGAGACCGCGGCAAAGCCTAGCTCGCAGCCGCGTACCGAGTCTTGCGTGATGTCCGCAACGCCATTGCGAAGCGGAGACAGGAGGTTGCAGGCCGGACATCAGGAACGACAAATAGCCCCGAAATCGATCAGTGGAAGTAGCCGACCTTATCCCCCAACGAAGCAGAAACACTATGCGATATGGCAAGTATCCAGTGATGCTTCCGGGTTCGTACCGCCAGCATGCAGCCAAAGGATTCTATGGAACAAGGGAGATCCGACGGTTCAAGCGCATCGCTTGTAAGGTCAGACAAGCCGACAAAGCAAGGACGACCTGAGACTCAGGATCTACGATATACTCTGCGGTCGGAGAGCCGACTACATGGGAAGCGGTCAGCGGAAGTTGAACAGTTCGAAGGAGACATGGCTCTATCCAAAGGAGGATTCGGCTTCTATGCAAAGAGAAGAATCGCCAACCATGACAACGGACTCGAACGAATAGCAGCGAGAGCTCGGTGTGAACCAAAGCTCCGGTTTACGTCACTGGCCCATCACATCACCAAGGAACGAGTCTGGGGGAATCTAGGTCAGATCCCGATCGACTCAGCCCCTGGGGTAGACGGGCAGACGGTGCCGGAGGCGAAAGAGAGCTTTGAGGTATGGATTGAAGCCATGCTTCAATCGGTGCACCGCCAGGGGTATCCAGCGCCGAACATCCGGCGCGTGTATATCCCGAAACCCGGAAGCAGGAGAAACGCCCGTTGGGCGTGCCTTGTGTAGCAGACCGGGCGCTCCAGAGAAGCGCCGCGCAGGTGCTGTCCGCCATTTACGAGCAGGACTTTCTAACATGCTCGTTTGGCGGCCGACCTGGGCGGGGTGCCCATCAAGCGCTGGCCAGCCTGCATGAAGTGATCTCTGGCCGGAAGGTGGAGTGGGTGCTGGAGGCGGACCTCAAGAATTTTTTCGGGAGCTTAAGCCACGAATGGATGCTCCGCTTTGTCGAACATCGGGTGGGAGACCCGCGTCTGATCAACCTGATCCGACGCTGGCTGAAAGCAAGCATTCTGGAAGAGGGAGAGGTCCATACGAATGAGGAAGGCACACCACAAGGTGGTTCGATCAGCGTTTTGCTGAGTAATGTGTATCTGCACTATGTGCTCGATCTGTGGTTCGAGCGCGTGGTCAAGCCTCGGTTACGGGGCGAAGCCTATATGGTGCGGTACCTTGACGACTTTGTGTTGTGTTTCCAATATCGGGCGGATGCTCTACGTGTCCAGAAAGCACTGTGCCAGAGACTGGGGAAGTTTGGCTTGACTCTGGAATCGACAAAGACCAAGCTCGTCGAATTTGGTCGCTTTGCGCAGCGACACGCGAGCAAGCGTGGCCGTAAACGCCCGGAGACGATTTACTTCTTGGGGTTCACGCTGTACTGCACGCGCAACCGGAAAGGCAACTATCGGGTTGGGCTGCGTACGGAAAAGTCACGCCTGCGGCGTGCGTTGATGCGCTTGCAAGACCAGATGCGGCGAATGCGGCACTCATCGATCCGGGAGCAAACCGACTACCTCAATCAAATGCTCCGCGGTCACTATGCGTACTACGGCATCGCCGGGAACATACGGGCGTTGCAACGGGTCCATCGGGCCGTGGAACGTTACTGGCGCAAGATGCTGAGCAGCCGGAGTTGGCAAGGGGAGGTCTGGTGGAAGCAATTCCAGCAGATCAAGGAGCGGTTTCCGTTGCTGCGACCAAAGCTGTATCTCCCTTACTCGGAGCTACAAGCTATCGCCGCGCTGTGAAACAACTTCTGACGAGCGTAGTGCGGGAAATCTGCACGCTACGTTCTGTGGGAGCCGGGGAGCGGGCGACCGCCCCCGGCCACCCGGTGGCAATCAGCGATGGCTGTCCCTACCGCGACAGTAATGACCTAATGACCGCGATCGGGCTGAAGTCGCAAAAATCCCTTCACGCCAATCCCCCGGCCGCCTGAGTCTATGAATGTCGGGCGACCCACGCAGAAGGAGTAAGTTCCGGAAGGCACCGGATCGGGAGATCGGCAAGCCCGGCGAGAATCGTGGAAAAATAATCGCGCACCGGGACTTTTAGCCTGCGGCAGGTTTCCACCACAGAGAGAATCGCTGCAACCTTCGGTCCCGCTAGTGGGCTGCCGATGTGGAACCAATTCTTCCGACCCAGAGCTACGGGACGCATGGAATTCTCCGCTAGGTTATTGCTCAGCTCTAGTTCCGGATACTCCAAGAATCGGGTAAGTTTCTTCCAAAGTGTGAGCGCGTACTGGCAGGCTTTGCTAAGTGCGCTGGAAGGCAAAGCAACGGACTGCGCTGCCTCGATCTTGCAGCGGATCTCATCGAGGAGAGGCTTGGCTGTTTCCTGTCGCCGGATATGGCGCTCCGCAGTAGTCAACGCTTTGCGACGAACTTCTGCATCGACGGCAAACAGTTCGTCCATCTGAGCCACAATCGGAGTTGCAACCGGATCGCAGGGATTTAGCTGCACTGCTTCGAAAAACTGTCTTCTGACATGGACCAACAAGCGGCATGTACCATTCTCGGCCCACCGATCTGGTCATAGTAGGGTAAGAGAGCGTCATTGCTGGCGCTCCCTCCCCTCAGAACCGGACATGAAAGTTTCCCTTCATCCGGCTCAAGCCGTGGTAAGCCCTCCGTTGAGGGAGAACCGGTCATGCACGACGGAGTGATGCGCTTTGACGAACCGCTGGCGACCTAGCCCCGTTCCGCGAAGTACGAGCGCCATCGGGGATCAAATGGGTTGGCCTCCCCTCTGATCTTCCGATGCCGTTGTACCGGCGTGTCGCCAGCATAGACCAGTCGTTTCCAGATAGGCTGGCCGGCAGAGTCGTGTGCCGGTGGCGCCGCAAATGTCCACGTCCGACCACCTATGGCGTGAAAGTATCGCTCCTTCACCCAGCGAGCGTTCTTATTTGGATGTCTTCGACGACTCCAGTGCCACAGTTTACGCCAGATCTCAAAGTCCACGCGGCTGAATGCACGGTTAGCAACACAGTGTCGATGATAGTTCGCCCATCCCCGAATGATGGGATTGAGCAGAACGATCAAGTTAGCCTGTGTCGCCGACTTGTTATTCTCGACTACTCCCCGGACCTTTGTCAGGAACGCCTTCGTGTTCTTCTTAGAAGGCGTGACTAACAGTTTGCCTCTGTACTTTCGGAGGTGTTGACCCAGAAAGTCGAACCCATCTTGAATGCGTGTCACGTGAGTCTTTTCCACTGAAAGTTCGAGTCCCCGCTCGTGCAGGAACGCTTCCACCAGCGGACGAACTTCGTTGACTAGCAGTTCATGGCTGCTGCCGGTGATGATGAAGTCATCGGCATAGCGCACCAGATGCACTTTGGGATGAACCCATACGTCCTTTTTCTGCACGTCGCGGAAACGTCTTCGCCAGAAGAACTTCGAGTCCATCCAAAGCGAGGTTGGCCAACGTCGGCGAAACAATGCCCCCTTGCGGAGTACCTGCCTCCGTGGCAAACCAATTCGCTTTTTCGAGGAATCCGCATTCCAACCACTTCTCCAGGATGCCTGTGTCCATAGGAATGTGAGCAGCATCCATGATGACTGATATGGTCAAAGCAGCCTTTGATGTCTCCTTCAAGAATCCATTCCGGAGCATCGTGCTCGTGACAGCATCTTGAAGCACTGTTCGATAGCATCTGCCGTGGAACGGCCTCGTCGGAAACCATAGGAGTTGTGGTCAGCATGGGTTTCGGCAATCGGTTCCAAGGCCATCAAGTGCAAAGCTTGCATGGCCCGGTCCTTCATCGTCGGAATGCCCAGCGGCCGCAACTTGCCGTTGGCTTTCGGGATATACACCCGCCGTAACGGCAGCGGTTGATATCCCCGGCGCTGCAGAGACCGAATGGCTTTGAGTTTCGATTGCGGCCTGGACCAAAGAACATGGTCCACGCCGGGAGTTCGTTTACCCTTGTTTTCCGTCACTCGTTTCACGGCCAGAGCTTTGCCGCTGAACGAGCAGGTGAGTAGCCGTTGCAAGGCTTTCACCTTGCCCCAACGTCTCATCTGTGATGCCTTGACGATACGCGCCTGCAGCCGTTCTACCTGTCGTTCGCACTGTTTCCAGTCGATCTGGTCCCAGTTCGTAACGCCGGCTGAGGATGCACACGCGGAATGATTCCACGTTCATTTGCGTTTTCCTCATAAGAAGGTTCTGCCTGTTCTCTCGTCAGTCACGACCCGCTGGAAGTCCGCCTGTTTTAACAGGGAAGTCGGCCCGCTTCCTATCCGCCCTATTACCGGACGGCTTTGGCCTTTTCCAGCGTCCTCTACCCGTCAGTCCTTTCGGCGACTCTTACGAGGCGCTTTCCCCAAGAAGCGGGGAGAACGACGGGCTTACCATGTTTTGATTCAACGACAGGATTGATTTAGCCCCCGCCTTTACACCGGCAGTCTAATATCCGTGTGCTTCTTACTGGGCCCAGGAAGCAACCGACTGCGTGCCTTTTGGCTTCAGCCTATCAGCGTCTTTGGCTGGTTCGGTTTAACGATGCGTACGGACGGTTCACTTGAGTTGGGCCTGTCATCCAGCCTGACCCTTCGACCGCTTTGACGCTAG
>CAVPQE010000025.1:0-125383 GCA_963707205.1 uncultured Acidobacteriaceae bacterium | reverse complement strand
TCGCCATGTCTCCACATTGAGCGCAGGTCCTTTAGACTACATGGGCGTGTTGATCCTGTCTGCGGACTCACCCGTCAACCGTGTGCTCCCTCTGACGTTTACTCTCAAAAGGCAAGCTGAGCAGCCATAAGGAGCAGCCTCGGGCTATAGTGCAGATAATGCTTACACCATAGCGGCACCGTCTGCAGGTAAGTTCCGGAGTCTCCGGAGTTTGGGTTCGAATGACCACGCGAGTGCGAGAGCAACCCAGAATAAGGGTTCCATATAGGATTGGAGGGCTACGTTAAAGATCGCGATCGCTGCGATGCATGATGCTGCGCCTTTCCTTCCGATAATCGGGTATCCGAGGAGGATCATAAAAAGAAGGAACGCAGGCAATCCGAGCTCAGCAAGGATAGACACGTACAGGGAATGAAAGTTCCCGTATTTATTATCCCCAAAAAAATCGCCCAGGACCCTTGGGGCACCTGCGAATCCGATGCCTGCAACCATAGTGCGGGTTGAACTGGACCAAGTCTTGAGGCCCCTCTGTATCAACTGAATGTGATCTCCACCCGAACTGCCTTGTGAGCCGGAGAGCCGGTCAGACACGAAATCTGACAATTGCCACAAATCCCACACCTCGGTGATTTCCTTTCTGTAGGCGAGACCAACCAGCAAACAGACAATCGCAAGTGTGGCCACCCTAAATGCCGCTCGCGGGGTGGTAATGCGCTTCCATAATGCGCTCGAGAATAGGTAATATGCGACCCAGCAGAGCGTGGCGGATCTGGATACAGCAAGCAAAATAAAAAATCCTATTGCGAAGCGAAGGAAGCGCGTGTAGCGGGTCTTGGCAACAAATCGATCAAGCAAAACCAAATACATTACCAGTATGAAGCCGGCGCGGTTTGCATCGAGACTGAAGCCCGACAGTCGAGGCACGATCCCAAACATTGTTGAAGTGGGCGCAAATGTAGATTCGATGGACGTGCTAGCCTCTTCTTGGGGGCGGAGCACTCCATGGCTCCAGGCGATGGCCCCTCCAATGCAAAATATAAGCCATACGATCAAAGCCAACGTGACGGAGCGTAAAATCAGCTTTTCTGGTGCAGGATCTGCCAGTATTCGCACTGAAATGCAATATCCCAAGACGGATACAAGCACCAAACCAGCAAGAGCCACCAGCCCACGCTGCGGGTTCACGCCGAAAATGGTTGAAGTGAACGCAAGAAACAAGAATAGAGTGAATGCGACTAGGAAAGGGATTTGGCGGCGAAAAGGTGGGCTAATCGTAACCTGAGATCTTCCCCGCAATCCCATGCCCACGAGATAAATTAGCACAACAAGCGATGCAAAGACCAAGAATGGAGTCAGTCTAAACGAGCCATACCCAGCCAGCAGGTCGATGCGATCCGCGCCTATCAGGCCGATGCTTCCGACTACGCAAATGTATTCCATCTTCTGCAACATAGGCTTGCGAGGAAATTATTTTGAACGGCAGCCGCAACGCATCGTCACACGGGTACTCATGCCGAATGCCGATCTGGTAACATTCATATGGCGCGCCGTCTTATTTTGTTGCCACGACAACAAGTCGAGGGCTATTCAATATATTGCCTCGCTCGACTTGGCGCACATCAATCGTTGGCTTAATCAGAAGAAATGCCTCCGCAAAAATCGACGCAATCAAATTACGAATCTTACCCTGATTATTTATAAACTGGAAACAGGTAGAATCCTCAAAATGATCTATTCCCTGTTCCTCCCGCTCGGAATACAGGCGCTTTCTCGCCTCTTTAGTTGAACGAGAGAACAAGTCTTCATAGCAGGCCCTGGCGGCAAACCACAACTTATCGACCGGATGCTTAATGTTAACAATAGATATTCTTACGTCGCTAAATGCGGAGAACAGCTTGCGTACATCGTCAGCTTCGTTAAAATGATTAATGCCATGCGTCGTTTCATTTGGGAAATTCACGACAGCCTTCCCTCCGACGCGCAAATGCCGATAAATGTTGTCTACGAAAGACTGCGTATTTGTCACATGCTCCATGACATCCGACGAATACACAGCGTCGAAAACATTCCCGAGATATAGCCCTTCTTCGCAAAAATCACAGCTTTTCAGTCGCAAATTCTTGTAATACCTTCCGTACTTGGAAGAGAGAGATTCGATCGTTCTTGTAGATTGGTCGACTCCCATTACAAACGCATCTCTCCGCGAAGATGCATAACGAAGCGCAAAAATCCCGATACCGCAGCCAACTTCCAAGATTGAATTGATGCTCTCATCCAAGAATAATTGTGATAGTTCGAATGAGTAGATCACAGCATTCGGCGGTCCAAACGGACGCTTAAAGACAGAAAACACTCGACACTCCCTTCTTGGCGTCTTCTCCCCCAGTCTTGGGAGAACCGGAGGACTCTCGGAGCTTGATCCTCAAAGTCTCCCATTCGTGCCCTTTTTAGTCAGGATTTCCGATCACGATCCAATCGAACACGTCTGAGGCTCCCGAACAGGAAACAATGAACCCCCATGTTCCTTTCCCGGTGAGGCTGATGCCCCCCTTGGTCGTTTCGTCAGACAACACAACTACAGGCGGGGAAGCGTACGGTCCGGGGAATACGATGGTCTGCGTGCCGGATGAGCAGGCTGATGTTCCTGCTACCTGGTTGGCGGCGCCCTGGTTGATGTGGCCGGTGTATAAGACGTTAGCAACGACGTCTCCGAGACGGTCGATGTAGGTCTGGGTAGGAGCAAAGCCGCCCGTACCGGGGCTAGTGACCAGTGGCGCGATCCATGTACTTGGAACCCCTCCCGGATTCAGGATTGCTCCAGTTCCATTATTAAAGAATTGCCCTCCGAGAGAAGTAAAAAACGCGGCCTCATTATCGATCAAGTAACCTAGGATCCCCGAGTCGGCGGCGTCATTGGCGTAAACCCCCGAGAGGTTCATGTAGCCGAAGTTTTGCAGCCAGCGGCTCCGCTGCGCGATATAGCAATTGACCAGGCTGACGGCGTTCTGGGTCGGGGCTGTGCCATTCTGCACCGCCCACGATCCGTTGTAGTCCAGGGTACTGTTGACGAGCGTGAAATTAACATTGTTCCCGGTCCCAATCTTGAGCCCGATGCCAACGTTGTTTTGAATCGAGCTGCTGAGGATCGAGAGATTTTCGCCCGTTGCGGTCAAGGTGTGGGGCACGTAAATCCCTGTTCCGTTGAAAGCGATGTCGCTCTCAAATATCGTATTCGACCAGGCATTGTAACCCCACTGAATGCCCACTCCGAAAGCGCCAGCCGGTGAGGATTTATAAATACTGACTCGATTGATATTGTCGTGGTCGTCTTGATTAGTGCTGGGATCGATTGCAGTCGAGGGAGCGCATCCGGTACCGTCTGATCCACCGAGATAGATACCGCAGGTGTTGGTGCTGGCACCCGGACCGATTAGTGTTAAATCTTCCAGTGCACCTTCCGCCGCAAAATTCTCTATAACACCGTCTCCCATGATAATCGCCGCGCCACTCTTGGGTATCCACTTCAAAATCGTGCTGCGCGCCGAAGCTCCATGAAGCTTGACACAACGCGGTTTCACAATGCTGGTCGTTTGCGTGTAAGTCCCCGCAGGGATGTAGACGTCGCCACACCCAATTAAAGCAATCGCGGCATTTGTCCACGCTCCTATATCAGATCCTCTACACCAAATAGGACGGCCAGACCCATTGCACATCACAGCCGCAGCGATCTGTGGGGACACTGGTCCCGGCGGCACGCCTCTCGACTGTGGAGATCCTGGTCCCGGCGGCACGCTTTCCGAGTGTTGCGCGCTCAATAGCGGAATCATTCCGAGGATCGCAATTGCCACACAGAAGGACGGCAGTCTAAAGCTTCTCAAGATAGCTCTCCCAGTGAAAGTGAATTTGAGTCCAAGCGGAATTCAATTTTGCCTAGAAAATCATACGGATTGTATCCCAGTTCATGGACTGCGCTGGCGAAGAGTTTGGCTCGCCCATGTTATCGACTTAGCAGAATTCAGCGACTCTTTTGTAACACGACCGAGTCTAAATGAGTCGCCGGGGAATTGAAAATGAAGTACCAGGAAGCTGGAAGAGTTCCGATAACAACCGTAGATGCTTCAGTTTCCGCTAAAGAGACAGGCGCCACCGCCCCGCATAACACGGTATTGCCTGGAATACCAGCCCTAAAACGCGTTCCGTGCGCTAGATGCAATGGAGCGGAGAAGCGCTAGCGGAAAATTGCCGCGAATTTCATTGCTGCCACGTCACTCCTGGGTAGAGGCTCGGTATGCGGTAGCCCCGATACGCGCCGACACCCTCACCCGTGATGTTCATTTGCCAGACAACCTGGGGGCTGTCAGTTTGGGTCACCTCCATGATTTGCGACCCCGCAAAGTTGGACGGGGCGGTACTATCGAATTCGACATCGCCGTTACTCAAAACATCAATACTGCCTCCCCAAAAGGAAAAAAACCCTGGGAGATCCTGCCACTGCAAGCTGGCAAGGTTTGTGCTCTCGTCGATTTGGAAGATTGTGGCGCGGCTATAGCAAGTCGGTGCCGGGGGTGCGGGTGGGCAGGACGATCCATTGGAAGCTACCCGAGCGTTTCCGTCGTCGTAGACAGCCAGAGTCGTCTGGGAACCGTTGACACTCAAAACGTTCGAATAATGTTGTCCGTAGAACCAATCGCTCGAATCACCACTCGACAGAGTGAAGTCTCCATCTTCTCCCAGCCTCCACAAAACATTCCCTGAGCCGGTGCCGTTCGCATAATCGAGCTTCAGAATCCAGCTTTGGTTACGCATTGAGACGAGCAGATTGCCGTCAGCCGTGTAAACGAGGGCATTACTGTGCGTCCAATCGGGCAATCCGAAATAAGGGTACCGGTTAACGTCCAGGTGATCGAAGGACGACCACGCCCACACAACGTTCCCGTTAGGATCGATGTCAACCACAGCGTCACCCACGACCTGCGTTGTTCCAGGGTAACCGGGCAAATCAGTGAAGCTTTTCGCTATCTCACAAAGCCCGATCCAGTCGCCATTGGGTAAAACTAATACGTCATGGTGGAATGGGTTCCCGCCGTTGAGTCCTAACGGCGGTGGGATAGTAAAATCATAGCCGTTGGCTTGAAGCGATTGATTTACTCTAGTGTAAGAAACATCGCGAATAACGTTGCATGCCAGATCGACTTCCTGCAGATCCGTGGGACGAACGATGATGAAGTGCCCGTTTTGCATGGGTTTGACCGGTTCCGCGTTACCGGGGCAGTACCAGATGACATTGCCCTGAAGATCAACAGCCACAGCTTGCACTGCAGAGGTGAGGCTAAGCAATTCCACGCCCGGCGAGGGCGTAAGACCTGGGGTGGGTAGCGTGACGCTGATTCCGGGAAACTGCGCGGAGGAGGATGCGGTTGGCATCTGCGTCCCAAGCAGCGTCCCCGTCGTAAAGGTCTGATCTTGATCAACCCACGAGCCACCCAACCAAGTCACATGCGCCCGCATATGGTACGTGGTCTGCGGTAGCATCCCGGCCACCAGAATATTGAGCACTTGGCCGCCAGGAACGGTCACTGAATCGGTCATGATCGATGTTTCTCGGCCGTAGGTAGTATCGGTTCCAAACTCAACCCACGCAGTCAATCCCGAGTGAAAATGCCGGATGCTGTACTGCGCTACCAGTGGGTTCGCAGTAGCGGCAATTGCCGTGAGAGGTGGTGTAAAGTCGCCAGAACCGCAGCCAAGTGATGCGAGAGTGAGTAAAAAGCCAGCTGAGGAGCATAGGAGTCCCCTCGAGATCTTCATGCGCTCACCTTTCTACAGGAAAACCACTAGGGTGGTTTCCTTTTTCTCCTACGATTGGACTTTCTGTCAAGTGATTAGAGAGGCTAAGGGGCATTCAACACATTTTTCATGATCTGAAAGAAAGCGGAATAGCGCGGCTGCTGTGAAGGCTCAGCGAGAGAATATCTCTTGGACCAGAGACATCCCGATACCTTCCCAGTAGCGCCCGTCGGGTTAGGAAACAAGCGCAGGATTCAATCTTCGGCCTTACGGACAAATGCAATAGTTACCTTGGCCTTTCCTAAGTGGCTGAGTCGCACTCCCGGCAAATCAATTCGCGCACTCTGGCGGCGGTGTAGGCCCATGGAAACTGAGCAGCCCGCGACAGGCCGCTTTCTCGAAGCTGATGGCGTAGGGATGTGTCGCTCACAATTCGCTTCATTGCCACGGCGATCTGCTCCACCGAGGTGGGGTCCACGAGCAGAGCAGCGTCTCCCGCGACCTCCGGCATGGCGGCGACGTTTGAGGTCACAACGGGCGTGCCGCAAGCCATTGCCTCCAGTAAAGGAAGGCCGAAGCCTTCGTAAAGAGAGGGAAATACCAATGCTTCGGCACCTCGGTATAGCGATGGCAATTTTTCTTCTGGAACCAGGCCGGTGAAATGCACGAGTGGGGTCACCCCGTGCCGTTCAATGCAATCCGAGAGCTCAGTTGTGGGATTGCCGGTGAAGACGAGATGCATTTCGGCACGCAGCGCAGCCTTAGCGAAGGCCTCCACCAGTCGGAACTCATTCTTATGGCGCTTACGGTTGCTCGTGCATAGAAGGTAGGGAAATTGGAGACCGTAGCAATCATCCCCCGGATGATACTCAGGGTCGACTCCGGACCGGACGTTGAAAACCTTCTCCGGAGGCACTCCCGACCACTCGACGATCTGTGCCCGCGTAAATTCCGAGACAGTGATGATCTTGGCGGCGCGATGACAGGCCCGCTTCAGAACCGTTGCGTAGTACAGCCGTATGAGCGGACTGCTATTCTCCGGACAGTAAATGTGGCTGAGGTCGTGCACCGAGAAGACGAAGGGTGATGCACAGAAGAGGGGGGAGTTGTAACCCGGCGAAAAAAATAGATCGTTGCGAGTAACCTGGCCGAGAGCTCGCGTGAGCCGCCAAGCATCGAGCGGCGCGGCCGGGTGCGATGCTAGCGGAACCGGACGATAATCGAGACCTGCAAGCACATGCCGCGCAAAACGGCCGATGCCATGGGGTCCAATCCATCTTTGGTCGGCATAAATCATTGCAGAAGGGTCTTCAGAGCGTCGCCGCTGCTAACGGTAGGTCGGACTCCCTTTCACGCCCCCGCATCACTTCATAAGCTACTTCAGTATTGAGATGACGGCCGCGGTCACCGCCAGTTGGGACATGATCTGGCTCCAGTCGCGCAGGCCGCGCACTAGAGCTCCGGTGCTCAATTTGTAGGGCACTACGATCTCGTCGCCGGGATACAGCCGGAGGCGCTCGAATTTTGCTCCCGTAAATAACCCGTTCACATTGTTGGCAGCGACGACGACCCCATTTGCGCGCAGGACAAAAGCATGGTGCAAGTCGGACTGCGGCTTTCCTTTACCAGCCATTTCAAGGTACGCTCCGCTGCTGGTATGGGCGTTGAAAATAAACGATCCGGGATTGTAGACATTCCCCACGACGGAGACGATCGACGGTGTATGCGGAACGATGAGCCGGTCGCTGTCCTCGAGTGCCATGTCAGGGAAATCGGTAAGTTTCGTATCGGAAGGTTTTACCGGTAGAGCGACCCGTCCGGTAGCGCGGAGGCCGCGAAGCTGCGCCACGACTCCTTCCTGAGCCGCTTGCAGTTGTGCCACCTGCTGCGCATCTGTGCCCTGGGTTGAAGAGGCCAGGGACAAACTCGATTGGCGGACTTGCACTTCCATGCCGCGGACCAGTTCATCCAGGCTTTTTTGTTGTTCGATACGAGCCGACTCTCGCAATAATTGCGAGCCATAGACGTAAGCGTCGGGTGTCAGTCCGCCGGCGCGCTGCAGAACCGACCGTAAGGTCTCATTGATTTCGAGTTTATATACACCAGGGCGCTTCACTTCACCCTCGATGACCATGTACCTAGAACGCTCGGACTGTGGCACGCTAATATCCCGCTGAGAGAAGATGGTGACGATATCGCCCGGCTGCAGCTCAAGATTGCTGGCCTCGTCGTGTTCGAGGATTGCCTTCCGTGGGCTAATCCAGAGCAGCTTGGAGGTAAGATCTGCGGGATTGACGCGCTGGATAATGGCGTAATCCCAATTGATTTCGGGGGCTAAGCGACGCAAATCCGAGGTCACATTCTTAGCGGTCAGCTCGTTGGCGAAAGTGTCTCCGTACGTCTGATTTCGGTCTTGGTTGCCTTGGGGTGCGCGATCGGTGGTTCTCAACGACGAAGAAGACGAAGAATCAGAAGAGTCTTGCTCAACCGGTTCACAGGGTACGTAGGGCAAATTCGAAGAACCGGTGGTGTTCGGAAGATTATTCGGATAATTGTAGTTCCCTGTCGAGTCTTGAGAGTCAGGTGTCGCGTTGCCGTTGGGAGTCAGGTTGCTCGGTGCGCTGCCGCTGGGAGTGCCCCCGTTCGTCGATTGTCGATTGGGTAGGCATCGGAAGGTCCGCGGACGCCGTGGCTGAACAGGATATTCCGTAGCCCGGCCATTGCCGATAGCGGCTCGATCCAGCCAGTAGCGGCGAGTGAGTAAGGCTTCAGCATTAGGAATCAGGTCGCTGACACGCATGCCGGCCTTCCACGGATAACGGCCAGGGTTAGTGACGTTGCCTCTCAATGTCACGGTGTCTTGGAAACTTGGAACGATCGAGAACACACGAACAATATCGCCATCTTGCAGGGTTAGCGCGCGCGATTGTTCGTCATAGGGAAATTCCAACGTCTTGCGCGACTGGTGATCCACCAAGCGATCGATCGTTATCTTGCTGGTGTCAGCAAGACTGCTCATGCCGCCAGCAATTTCAATCAGGTCGTTCAGGGTGGAACTCGCCTTCAATTCATAGATGGCCGGGGTATTCACGGAGCCCGAGATCGCAGCCAGAGGGCCAACGGGCGGAATGTAGAGAACATCGCCCGGCTGCAGACGAACATCCTTGGACTTGTCGCCCTTGATGAGCAGGTCGTAGAAATCGAAGTCCGTGATGGTTGCGCCATCGCGCCGGACCTGGATGTGCCGCAAAGACCCCTGCGGGGAGGGGCCGCCAGAAGCAAAAATCGCATTGACCAGCGTGCTCAAGGAACTAATGGTATAGGTTCCCGGATAGCGTGCATTGCCGACCACGAGAACCTGTATCGAACGAAGCCGGCCCACGTTAGCTGTGAGGTTGAAATTCTTGAATATCTTCGATATCTCGCTTTTCAGGTGTTGCTCCAGGTCCCCATAATGGACACCGGCTACGGAGATTTGTCCCACCTGTGGGATGTATATCTGGCCAGAACGATCCACGGTTACACGTAAATCAGCCTCGATCTGCCCCCAAATCCTGACCTGCAGTTCATCGCCGGGCCCGACGATGTAATCGCTGGGAACCTGCAACAGATCCATTGGAGCGAACGTGCTAGGAGGCTGGTCGAATAACGATTGCCCAAACATGGGCAATGGGTGTCCCGCCGAATCGGCTGCCATCTGTTCGAATTCGGTCTCCGGCCAAGGGAGCGGCTTCGGCCGCCGAATCTGCGAGGGATTGAGCGGAATCGTGCGGGGAACGGTCTGGCCTTGGTTATAAGGTGCTTTCAATTGCGGCACGCCCTCTGAGGATGGTAAATTCTCGCGCCCTTGAGTGCTGCTAGGTGTTTGACTTTGTGCAGCATTGCATTCCGCGCTTCCCGCCTGAGACGGATCCGAGCAATCCACCGCTATACTCGGAGATGTCGCGCTTTGAGGCGAAGAGTCATTGAGGGTTTGCGAAAAACATCCCGCGGCAGAAATAACGACGAACAGCCCAAGCAGACGTAGTTCTCTCATCATGGATTCAGGACACCGTGCGCCTTAGCAACGCACCATTCAAGCTTGTAATTCTACCAACAGAGACGCGTTCGCCGCGATGTTGGCTATCAACGTGGTATCGTTTGCGCCGAGAACCGTTGGGCGTGCAACGATTGGGAGAATTCAGCCAAAGACAGGCGCCGCACTTTCGGAGCGCTGACGAACCACTTGGCGCTGAATACTGAAGCGCTGTATAGATCGCGATCGTGGCAAAGAATCGTCACTCTTATGTCCGCTCTGGCCCTTAGACTGGAACAACCCTGCGCTCATTGAAGAAGCGAAGCAACCGGTTGTACACCAAATCGGCAGATGCCTCGAGAGATCCGGCTAGGCGACCCGGCGTACACGCCTGCCGCCAGTGCTCTCTGACGACGCGCCTGCCCTCAATGCCCCCAAGAAGAGATGCCACCACACAATTGAGCGGATTCCACCAGTTGAATTCGCCGACCAGCCGCAGATATTCGTGCACACGGATCTCTGAACGGCAATTGGCTGCATAATCGCTGTTTGGATGCCTACGGTAGAGGAGGCCCGGCTCATCGATATTCACGTAGGCGCCGTGTTCCAGAATCTGAAGGCTGAACTTCAGGTCCCCCAGCAACCGATAAGTGGCGTCTCCCACAACTCCGACGGCGGCGGTACGCCGAATCATAATATTGGATGGGCCGCCAACGCCATTTGTCATTCTACTGAGGCAGAAATTGATCACTCGGCGCCCTGGATGTGACCCCGGGAACGCAGACCAGGATCCTTGGATATTCAAATTAGGGTCAGTGGGCAGGTAGCCGCAGGTGACCAAAGCGACATCCGGCCGTGTCTCTAGGACATTTAATTGCTTCGGCAACACTCCATCAAGCAACACGTCGTCAGCGCAGAGCAATTTAAAATAGCGTCCCTGGGAATTTGCTAAGCAGCGGTTTCCGTTTTCACAAGCTCCCAAATTCGAGGGATTCCGAATGTATCGAATCCGTCGATTCTCAAACGAGCGTACGACTTCTTCTGTGTTGTCTTCAGATGCATTGTCGACAATCAGAATCTCGAAATCGTCCAGGCCTTGGCGCATGATCGAGGCAACTGCATCCGGAAGAAAGTGTGCAGAATTGAACGTGGGAATCGCAACGGTGAGGAGTGGTTCGGCGCCTGCCATATTGGAGAAGCTAAAAATCGCTGCGATGACGCTCCAGACCTACACCCAACCCGGGAAACGAGAGGATGTGTATTTGGATATTCATCATACCAAAGCCCTTTGCCCTCGTCTTGTTGTTGACGAGGACCCATGCGCATTTCTAAGGGGTATGCCAGAGCCTTCGGTACTTTTGGAAGATGAATGTCGACCATACCAGTCCGGGAAAACTGCCGAGGCAGCAGCTGACCACGATCCCCCTGGCACCGTAGAGACGTCCAAAGATCAGGGTGCATGCGGTCACGGTCAAAGCTCCAACGATCGAATTGACGAGGAATACCTCCTGCTTATGCGCGCGGAGATAATAGGCCTGTGCAAAGATGATGACATTTACGATCATCGTAAGCATCAGCATGGCGATAGAAATCGGATCCAGCAGGCGCTGAGCGAAACGAATGTGCTGTAAATTCAGGTACACACACCCCAGCCATGCAGTTAAAGCCCCTGCGATGGAGACGGCGACGGCTTGCCACAGTGCCTGAAAAAATGTTTGATCCAGTCGCCGATATTCCTTGCGGGCGATCAGGGTTCCGAAGGGTGCAGATTTTGTGCTCACCCAGGAAACGGCGATGGCCTGAATCGCATTTGCCAGGCTGAGCGACATTCCCATCTGGCCCGCCTCAACGGGTCCGCGGAAGGCGAACAGAACTGGATTAAAGAGCCAAAAGATGAAGTAGCCACAAAACCAACTCACAGCGATTCTCCACTGGAATGGCCAGACTTCTGCTCTCCAACTGATTCTATTCGGCGCGGCATGATGCCTCAGTAATCCGAACAACAATTTGCGCTTGCCAAACAGCCACACAAGCGAGGCTAATGCCATTCCGAACAGCATCATCGATGGTGCGAAGAGACCATGGTGGAGCACCAGAGCGAGCCAAGCCAGCAGACTTCCTGTTACAGACTGCATGAAGCGGAGACGTGCCACTTCCGGCACATATCCGCAACCTTCCAGAAAGGATAAGAGTGGATCAAGCTGGAAGTTGAGCGCCGCCATCAGCGCATCAAGACACCAAGGGGCAAGCCAGGAAACCGTATGCCCCGTATGGTCATGCGTGGAAAAGAAATAAAGCCCGAGAGGAAGCACTGTTGCGAACATCAGCAGCGCCGCCACCGAATACCAACGCACCGATTTCTGGATTACAGAGGCGAGACGCGCGCGGGCTGTCGGGTTTCCAGTGATTTCATAATCACTGGATATCGAGAGCTCGGCGCGTTCATGACTTGCCAGTTGCAAGATCACAAAGGAGAAGCCCAGTTCAAAAATGATCTGCAGGGCAACCAGGCTCCCAAAGGTGTAGTAATATCCTTGCTCGGCAGGGGACAGGAATCGCGCGATCAGGGCAACGGTGACAAGACCCGCTGCGCTGCCCCAGAACCGTGCAAGAACAGTGAATCCAATCGCTCGATCAAGCCCAAGCACGGTTCGTAACCAGTGACGAATTCGCTCGAACGCAGATGAATTCAACGGGAGTGGGGCAATTTCGTGGAGTCCGTCAGACATTCAGGATCCCCCGTTGAGCATCCAACTCGCTCGACCGGAGATAAAGTTGGCCGATCGACAATTGATAGAACTGAATGTCTGCGGCTGACATCTGGAAGAACGGCCACCCCGTGAAATGACTTTGTCGCAGAGATCTCCTCTCAAGTACGTGACCCTGTTTTGGACCGCCCGTAGTCGCACCCAATTATCACGCTTCAGGATTATAGCGTCGCTGGCTTGAGCCAGCCATGCGCCCAGGAAATGTGGGCCGAGAGGATGCCATTCAAAGTAACCTCCGATTCCAACCTCTTGCTCGGAATAGGCATTCTTGACCACGCAGGGTATAAGGGGATAAGGTTGCATTTCAGGAAAAGACGTAATCTTGGCGAGCAAACCGCGTGGTGCAACGGTCCTTTCCCGATCGAACCGCTAATTGCCTCGATTTCAGAATCGTCTAGAATTACGCAAGGAAAAACAGGGCGAATGACGAACGTAAGTAAAGTAAGTCAACTGGACGAGGTTCTGAATCGGATCCGCTCGGAGTCGTTCGAAGACGGGGCGAGCGCGCGAAAAAAGTGCATTCGCCAAGTTTGCAGGACAAAACGAAGACCGCCTCATCTTGTTCGGCGCGGGCGCGCTTGGCAGGCTGGTACTTCAAGGCCTTAAGCAAGCGGGAATTCAGCCCATTGCCTTTGCCGACAATAATGAGCGTCTATGGCATACAGAAATCGGAGGTGTCCCTGTCCTTCCGCCCTCTGCTGTATCGGATCGTTATCGCGACTCAGCTTGTTTCGTAGTCACAATCTATAACGGCTCTCCGGTTCGCCACCAACTGAAGGCGTTAGGCTGCAAACATGTCGCGCCGCCTGCAGCTTTGTTCTGGAAGTATGGGGAAGTTTTTACTCCAAATTTTGGAATAGAACTGCCGCACAAACTACCCGCATATGCCGATGAGATCAAAGCCTGTCATGAGGTCCTGGCAGACGAGGAGTCGCGATGCGAACTCGCCGGGCAACTAGAATGGCGCTATTGGCTGGACGATGACTCTCTTCCGGCGCCATTAGATCCGAAAGACACATATTTCCCGATGGACCTAATGATGCCATCTGAGGATGAAGTGTTTGTCGACTGCGGAAGTTTTCAAGGAGACATATTCCCAAGCTTCACTTCACATTGGAATGGCCGATTTCGACATATTTTCGCAGTCGAGCCTGATCCTCAGAACCGGGAAGGCTTAGCCACGACCGCAAAAACCATGGGTCTGACGGATCGACTCACTGCCATGCCCTATGCAGTGAGCAACCAAAGCGGCATTGTGTCTTTTGCATCCACGGGGACAATGGAGTCAACTCGAAAGGATTTTTCGATCTGGAAGGCGGGGAGCAGATCGGTAATTTCTACGTGGACCTGTCAGGAAAGAAGCTGCGACTTTGATATTTCGTGGCCCATTGCGCCAACCTACGTCAAGAATGGATATCGAAGCGAGCGGAGCTCTACTCCTACGTCCAACTCGCGCACGTATTGCGAACATGTATCTTATCCCCTGCTTTGACCAGGAAGGCTCATCTTTTCTGAAAGCATCAGGGTATCTGTACATTGAAGTTCCGCAGGAGCTGACTGATCGAAATGATGTCCCGCCTCGCGAATGGGGACATAACGATCCGATTGCAAATCCATGAACATATAAACAGGTATTCTGAAAAATCGGTGACTGAGCTTTTGCGATCTGCGGGACTCTTGTTTCTGGCGATCCATTCGGGGGAAGTGGATTTTGGCTGGGCCAGAGAACGATCATCAGGGCGCTGGGCAGGAAACATTGAATTTGCGGGTATGGTTGTAACGGATACAAGGCGCAAGCTTGATAGTGATAAGTTTCGACTGCATTGCTAGTGTTTCCCGCGATTGAACGTTCACGAGTTCACAGTCCTTCGTACTTAACGATCTGTTTCGCGGTGAACTCCGTCATGTTGTTGCCTTGGTTCCAAGCGCGATACCACGCCATCGTCCACTCCAGCGCCGTCTCGATTTTGAGCCTTGGTTTCCATCCAAGTTCGACACGAGCTTTGCTGGCATCGAGCCGGAGAACGTGGTCCTCGTGCACGCTGGGATCGGGACTGCAAACCCAAGACGCGCCGTTGCCCCACATCTGCACGACCTTGGTTGCGATACGCTCGACCGGCCAAATGTCCTCGTCGCTCGGTCCGAAGTTGTAAGAGGATGCAAATTTCGCATCTTGCACGAGGAGTCCGTCAGCCAGCATCATGTAACCCTGCAACGACTCCAGTACGTGTTGCCAAGGACGAATCGCGTTGGGGCACCGGATCAGAACCGGCTGGCCGGCACTGAAGCCGCGAATCAGATCGGGGATGAGCCTGTCCTCGGACCAGTCACCCCCGCCAATGACATTGCCGGCGCGCGCTGTCGCAAGAGCCACGTGGTGTTCGTGCAACCGTTTGGGTGGAAAGAACGAGCTGCGAAATGCTGCGCTCACAATTTCAGCGCACGCCTTGCTGGACGCATAAGGGTCATATCCTCCCAGTGGATCAGTCTCGCGATATGGCCACACCCATTCCTGGTTCTGATAACACTTGTCGGTGGTGACGCAGACAACGGCCCGCACGCTGGGAGTCTTGCGAACCGCTTCCAGTACGTGGACCGTCCCCATGACGTTCGTAGCATATGTGCCCGGAGGGTCCGCGTAGGAGCGGCGAACGATCGGCTGCGCCGCGAGATGGAAAACAACTTCCGGCGCAAACTCCATCATTGAGGCTTCGAGCCTGGCGTAATCGCGGATGTCACCGCGAATGTCGTCGACCATGGTTCCGACAAACGTCAGGCTGAAGATGTTCGGATCAGTGTAGGGGTCGAGGGCATACCCCCGAATCTGCGCGCCTAACCTGCTCAGCCAAAGCGCGAGCCAACTGCCCTTGAAACCTGTGTGACCGGTCAGAAAAACGCGCCGTCCGCGCCAACCTTTACTTGCGTCTTTCAGAGTGCTCTCCCCTCGCTGCGTCGTCTTCAGCCCCGCTCATCCGGCAAAGGACAATTGCAAGAGGGGGACAGTGCCTGCGCCTGCCTCATCATAAGCTATCCGCGTGCCAATCCAGCGCTTCGCAATAGCTTGAATGATATGATTTTGAATATACTCTTTCGCGAATTTATGACGGATACCACGGCCCAGCTACGCCGGCAGATTCTCGACCTGACAGCTCAATATTGGTTGGAATCTTCTTCTTCACGAGACTTTGTCCCTGGAGTATCGCCGGTTCCGGTATCCGGAAAGGTGATCGACGGCTCCGATGTGAGCGCGGTGGTCGATTCAGCGCTGGATGGCTGGTTTACGACGGGCCGTTTTGGCGAAAGCTTCGAACGGGATCTGGCGCGGTTTGTGGGGGTGCGTTCCGCTTCGCTGGTAAACTCGGGCTCTTCAGCCAATCTTATTGCCCTCAGCGCTCTGACCTCGCCGAAACTCGGGGACCGGCGGCTAAATCCAGGCGATGAGGTTATCACCGTCGCTGCGGGTTTTCCGACTACGGTGAACCCGATCTTCCAAAATCGCCTTATCCCAGTTTTTGTGGACGTCACTATTCCGGGCTATGAGATCGACGTACGCCAACTTGAAGCGGCGCGTAGCGACCGAACAAGGGCCGTGTTCCTCGCCCACACGCTGGGAAACGTGTTTGATCTCGATGCAGTCTGCGCCTTCACCCGCAAGCATAATCTCTGGCTGATCGAAGACTGCTGCGATGCGCTCGGCTCGACTTATAAGGGACGAAACGTCGGCACCTTTGGCGATATCGCCACTTTGAGTTTCTACCCAGCCCACCACATCACAACCGGTGAAGGCGGAGCCGTCCTTACCGATAAGCCCGCGTTACAGGTGCTGATTGACTCGTTTCGCGACTGGGGTCGCGATTGCTGGTGCGATCCCGGAAAAGACAACACCTGTGGCAAGCGTTTCGACTGGAAACTGGGTTCACTGCCCTGCGGCTATGATCACAAGTACATCTATTCGCACGTCGGTTACAACTTGAAAGCGACAGATATGCAGGCTGCCTTGGGAGCGTCACAACTCACAAAGCTGCCTGAGTTTATCGCTCGCCGGAAGGCAAACTTCCGTCAGCTCAGGACGGCGTTGGCGGGGTTTGACGAGTATCTGATATTGCCGGAAGCGACGGCGCACTCCGACCCCTCATGGTTTGGCTTTCCCATTGGCGTTCGGGAGGATGCCCCATTTCGGCGCGAGGATCTGACTCGATCGCTGGAGGCGAACAAGATCGGTACCCGCCTTCTCTTCGGGGGCAATCTCCTGCGGCAGCCCGCCTACGAGGAACGCGAGTATCGCGTGGCTGGAGACCTGCCTAACACGGACTTTGTGATGAACAATGTGTTTTGGGTTGGCGTGTATCCGGGATTGACGCCGCCGATGCTTGACTTCGTGGCTGAGACCATCACCGGGTTCGTGGGGCGGTTCAAGGCACGACGGGGGAAGACACAGCCGACACTGGCACCGCTTGGCTAAGCTGATGATTCTTCCTTCTCCCATTATCTGTTTCGGTGCCGGTAATCTCGGGCGGCGGATCGCTCGGGCTGCCCACCCAGTCTTATTCTGCGACAACAATTCTGCTGTGTGGGGCACCGTCTGTGACGGCATTCCTGTGGAGTCGCCGGCAACGGCTGTCCAGCGCTATCCACAGGCCACTTTTGTTATCACTATCTGGCACCCCAGCCGCACCGAAGGAATGATGGACCGCGTCAAGCAGCTCAGGACTCTCGGGGCATCCAATATCATCCCGTTCTCCCTGTTGTTCGCTGACTACGGGGATCTTTTGCTGCCGCACGGGTTTTGGGAGAGACCGAATTATTACACCGAGCGCGATGAAGAGATCCGCCGGGCACGAGCCTTGCTGGACGGCGAGGGACGTGAGGAGTTTGACCGTCAGATGCGACTCCGCTTGGGGGATGTCTCTGGTCAAGTGATCAACCCGGGTGTCCAGTATTTTCCGCCACTTCCACTCGGCCGAAGCGAGGTTTTCATTGACTGCGGTGCTTTTGATGGCGATACGATTGCCCAATTTCGCCGCGCTACCGACGATCATTTTGACCAGATAGTTGCATTTGAGCCAGATCCGGCGAATTTCGCGGCGTTAAAGTCGGCGATCAATGGCGATCCACGAATTACCCTGCACCCATGTGCGACAGGTTCGCGGCGTGAAACCGTTCGTTTCACCATGGGCGGCACAAGCTCCAGGATCTCGTCAGACGGAACTTGCGAAGTTCAAATCGTTATGCTCGATGAGGCACTGGATGGGATTTCCCCCACCTGCATGAAATTCGACATTGAAGGGAGTGAGCCCGACACGCTGCTGGGGGGGCGGAAAACGATTGCGCGGCATCGCCCGAAAATGGCGGTTTGCCTCTATCACTGTCCGGATCACTTGTGGAGCATCCCACTCTTATTGAACGAGATCCTGCCCAATTCCCGTTTTACGATGCGCACCTATTGCGCGGACGGATACGACTGCGTCTGCTACTGCATACCGAATTAAGACCACTAGCGGATACTGACAGTGCGCACGTTGCAAAGGTTTGCGCGCGGTGATCTCCACCCTCACTCGGGCAAGGGCTCCACAATCATGTTGGCGAGAAACTCCTCGCGCGGCAAGAAGGGGAACAAATCCTCCAAAGGCTTCGAAACGAATGAGCCATCCGGTTTTTGGTAGGACTGTAGACGTGGCGCTCGCAACTCATCTGGCAACACCTTGACGTCGCAGACCACCGGCCCTTTCATGTCCAGAACCCGGCGAACTTCAGCGCGAAGATTCTCCTGATTCTTGATCACCGTTGAACTCAAGCCAAATGCCGTTGCCACTTGAGTCAAACTGGGAACGGTGAGGCCGTTACTTCTGTCGGAACCCAATTTCGCTTCGCCAAAATAGGCCCTTTGCGATGCCCGAATCGAAGCGTAGCCATCGTTGTTCATTACGAAGAACTTGATCGGCAGGTGCAGGCGGCGGATGGTTTCCAATTCCTGAATGTTGAACATGAATCCCCCATCGCCATCCACCGCGATCACCTCACGACCCGGATTCGCCGTCGCAACTGCGAGCGCCATCGGGATGCCATAGCCCATGGCACCGAGACCCGCGGTATGAAAAAGGCGCTGAGAATGCAACGTAGGAAAGGCAAGCAGATAGATCTCGATGGCCGATCCAGAGCTTCCAACCACCAGTCTATCTTCCGGTTTGACTTCGGTGCCGATCACCTCTGCGAGGTGAAACACCGAAACTGGTCCCTCCGGCTTGCGGTGCTCATCGGTGACCACTGGATAGCGAGTCTTCCAATCGGCGCAACGCGCATCCCATGCGGAATGATCCGAGAGCCGAATAGAATCCCTTTGACTAAGAAGTTCGGTGAGGAATCTCTTTGCGTCCGAGTGAATTGGCTGCTGCACGTGTGGATGGAGCTTCTTGAGTTCCGCCTCATCAATATCGACGACTGCCTTATGTGCACCACGAGCGAGGTTCTGAGGTGCGTATCCAGTGATCGCGAAATCCAGCCGTACACCAACGGCAAGAAGAAAATCTGAGTTTTGGAGAGCGAAGTTCGCTCCACGTGCTGCGACCGAACCTGGCCGGCCAACGTAAAGAGGATCATTGCTCGGAACCAAATCGGCTGCGCACCATGTCGCCACAGTCGGGATTTCGAGCAACGTCCGGATTTGTTCAAATTCCCTCTCCGCATGCGCCAAGCGTATACCGTTACCCGCGAACAGCAAGGGGCGTTCAGCTTGGTTCAACTTCTGAAGCACGCGTCTGACTTCCTCCTTCAGCGAGGCATCGGCGGGAGGCTCGGTCAACTCCCTTGGATCAAAGCCGCGCAAAGCAGATGGCGCTTCAATCGGTGAAGCCTGGACATCGAGCGGGATATCGATCCATACCGGACCGGGACGGCCCTGGAAGGCAAGATAGACAGCCTTCTCCAAATGGTAGCGAATGTCGTTCGCATCGAGAACTGTGACCGCATACTTCGTAATTGGCTTTACGATCGAGACTATGTCTACTTCCTGCACGCCAAGTTGACGCATGCCTAGTGGCCGTCCGTCCTTATCGAACATGCGATCCGGCCTCTTGACCTGCCCGGATATAACGAGCATGGGCGTCGAGTCCAACCAAGCACCTGTAACCCCGGTGACGGCGTTGGTGCCACCCGGCCCGGTTGTGACCATACAGACGCCCAGATGATTGGTGGCTTTGGCATAGCCCTCGGCGCACATGGCACTGGCCTGCTCGTGCGAATTGCAGACAGGTTCGATCGCGGTCTCGGAACCGAGGGAGTGATTCAGGTGCATGGCGCCGCCGCCGGTCACCAGGAAGACGTGCTTCACACCTTGATCGGCGACAAAACGGACTACGTAGTCGGAAAGCTTCATGGGTTCAATCGGAAATGAGATTCGGGAAACATCGTTGACCGTGGAAGCCTTCACTCCCTGATGAAGACTTCCTGCGCAGTGAGACCTCGCGCAGCGAGCAGAGCGTCTATCAATTCGCGCACCGCACCATTACCCCCGGCGGCTCTGGCAATAAAGTTCGCGCGGGCCAATACCACCGATGCCGCATTTGCGGGAGCGGCTGATAGACCGGCAATTGCCATTGCCGGGAGATCGTTAACATCGTCGCCCATAAAGCAGACTGCTGTAAGGTCCACATGAGCGGCAGCGGCAAATTCCCGAAGCGCCGCAGCTTTATCGCGGCATCCCTTGATCACGTGACATATGTGCATCTTCTCGGCGTAGCGATCCACGAGCGGGCTGTTTTCGCCTGAGATGAGAGCCAAGATCAGGCCTGCGCGACGGGCTAAGGAAACCCCCATAATGTCGGCGAAGCAAAAGCGCTTCCACTCTTCACCATCAGGTCCCCACCAAAGCCCGCCATCGCTGAGCACGCCGTCGACATCGAGGGCCACCGCCCTGATGGTCTCCAGGCCAACCGCTGCGGAATCCCCCGGGACCATGCAGTTAAACCGTGGTGCCGACGCGGCGCAGTTTCTTGATAATGGGAAACTCGCGCTCGTAGACACGCTTGATTCCGTCGCCTTTTGACTGCTCCCACAGCCGGATATCGCGTACCAGGCGCGAGATGCCGTTCGGTTCCAGGGAGGCCGCATGATCTGAGCCCCACATGGAGCGATCCAGCGTGATGTGGCGCTCCACGCAGCAGGCTCCGAGTACAGCAGCACAAACACTGGTGGGGATTCCGGTCTCATGTCCGGAATAGCCGATGGGCACGGCGTAACGTTCGGCCATGGTCGGTATGGCTCGCAGATTCAGTTCAGGATAAAACGCCGGATAGGTGCTGGTGGCATGCATCAGAACAAGATCATCCTTGCCCAGGATTTCGACGGCGTGATCGATCTCGGCATAGGTGCTCATGCCCGTGGAAAGAATGACCGGCTTGCCGGTCGAGCGGACGTGGCGCAACAAGTTATCGTCCGTCAGCGAAGCAGAAGCGATTTTGTGAACCGGAACATCGAATTGCTCCAAGAAATCGACGGAAGCCTCGTCCCAGGGAGAGGCAAACCAAAGCATCTTGACCGATTTGCAGAAGGCACTGATCTCCTCGTACTCTTCCTGCTCGAATTCGAGGCCGTATTTGAGGTCGCCATTGGTCGGCCCAAAGGGATTTTCGCGAGGCTTGGCCAACTCCTCAGCCGTGTAAACCACATCGACCGTCCGCTTCTGAAATTTAACCGCATCACAGCCGGCAGCCAGGGCTACGCTGATAAGTCTCTTGGCGAGATCAATATCGCCGTTGTGATTGATGCCAATTTCCGCAATGATGAAGCAAGGCTGATCGTCGCCGATCAGCCGGTTGCCAATCCGGATTGTACTCATGGGAAAACTCCTTCGGATACTGTGCCTGACGGGGTTGCGCACAGAATCGCGGTCACCCTCGCAGCGAATATTATATCTGCCGCTGTCTCGATCGCCCAGACCGTTCAAGACCTCTGAAATATGGGCAATCAAGGTAACACATTCGATTAGCGGACGACACCCTTCGCCAACTCCGGCTGCCGTTCGCAGACAGATCGTTCCACCCAGTCGCAGAGCATGTGTCCGCAGAGCATATGTCCTTCCTGGATGCGAGCGGTATCTTTCGAAGGAATGCGAAGAGCAACATCAGCGATGGCGGCTATTTCCCCGCCGCCCTGTCCGGTAAATGCAACCGTGAATGCGCCGATCTGCCGTGCAGTTTGGAGGGCGGCACATACGTTCTTGCTTGAGCCGGAAGTTGAAATGCCTACCAGCACGTCGCCCGTGGTGCAGAGTGCCTCCACTTGGCGCTGGAAGACTCTTTCGTACCCATAGTCGTTTCCGACGGCGGTCAAGATTGATGTGTCGGTCGTTAGCGCAATTGAGGGAAAGGCGCAGCGCTCCCTCCGGAATCGCCCCATCAACTCAGCAGCAAGGTGCTGAGAGTCGGCGGCGCTACCCCCATTTCCGCACCAGAGCACCTTTTTGCCGGCGAGAATAGCGCGGGTCATTTCCTCGGCTATCCCCTGCAGGAGTGGTTGCTGGTCGCGCAGCGAATCGATAACCGCGAGATGGTCTTCAATGGCTTGACAAAAAACCGAAGATGGATCAAAAGCAAGCGACATGTCTGCTCCTAGGCTACTGCGCCCAATTCCCCACCGCCCGGGTGCTGTCATCAATCAGTTTGGCGGAAACCGGAGCGGCTCGTTGCCAGAGCTCTGCCACTGATCTCCGCCGAGGTCGCAAAGTAAGCATACACAATTGGGCACCCGTCCGTGTACTGTATGGACTTGAAGGTAATGTCTTACCGATGAAGGGAAGCGCCCCCGGCCTACGAAGCGCAAGGCTTAGGAGCACCAGAGGACTGGAATGAAAGCAGTTATCTTAGCAGGCGGATTGGGAACACGGCTGAGCGAAGAAACCGGCACGCGGCCCAAACCGATGGTAGAGATTGGCGGGCGACCGATCCTATGGCACATTCTCAAGATGTATTCGCAACACGGAATCAACGACTTCGTCATTTGTTGCGGATATAAGGGGTATCTCATCAAGGAGTACTTCGCGAACTATTTCTTGCACATGTCGGACGTCACTTTCGACATGAAAGAGAACCGCATGCAGGTGCATCAGAGCGTCGCAGAGCCGTGGCGCGTAACTCTGGTCGATACCGGAGATAACGCGGGCACCGGCGGACGGCTCAAGAAAGTGGCTCACTATCTCGAGCATGAGGATTCCTTTTGCATGACGTACGGGGATGGTGTAAGCGATATCGACATTTCGGCAGCCGTCGCCTTTCACAGGAGTCACGGCCGCAATGTGACCGTGACAGCGGTGCAACCACCCGCTCGATTCGGCGGATTGGGCATCGACGGGACCACCATTTCCGCCTTCCAGGAGAAGCCAAAGGGCGAGGGAGGATGGATCAACGGAGGATTCTTTGTTCTCTCTCCGTCGGTCCTCAATGAGATCCGCGATGACTCCTCGATGTTCGAAGGCGAAGCGATGCAGAACCTCACCTTGAAACAGCAAGTGCAGGCCTATTTCCATCGTGGCTTCTGGCAGCCGATGGACACGTTGCGAGACAAACAAAGGCTAGAAGAACTCTGGGCGAGCGGAAGAGCGCCATGGAAAACGTGGTAAATCCGTGTCCAATCCGCTGCGTCTTCATACTGTGTTCGAGGGCGGTTGGCTTCCGTTCCGGACGAAATGTTCGTAAGGCTGACTATGGAAAGTACGGCGCGCCGCAGCTGCTTGCGACGTGTTCAGGCCGGAGATGATTACCTCCTCTTGAAGACTGATGAGCCCAGCGAACCCTCTTCCCCGGCAGGACCTAGAACTGATCTTGGAGCACACCGCTCCACTGTGGGAGGAAGTACGCGGCCACCGCATTTTTCTGACCGGCGGCACTGGTTTTTTTGGCTGCTGGCTGGTGGAGAGCTTTTGTTTTGTGAACCATCTATTCGGCCTGGGAGCTGAGGCCACGATACTGACGCGTAACCCTGAAGCATTCGCCCAAAAGTGCCCGCATCTGGCATCGGACAGCGCCGTGACGCTCCAGGCCGGCGATGTGCGCAGCTTCTTGTTCCCCGAGGGAGAATACAGGTACGTCATTCACGCGGCGACAGCGGCCAGCGCCAAGCAGGCTGCTGAAGCCCCTCTGGAGATGCTCTCGACTATCATCGCAGGCACAGAGCGCACTCTCGAGTTTGCGGTCTCGCATGGGGCAAGAAAGTTTCTTCTGACGAGTTCGGGCGCAGTCTATGGGAAACAACCCCCCGAGGTGACGCACGTCTCGGAAAGCTATGCGGGAGCGCCCGATCCAGTGAACCCGGCTAATGTCTATGCCGAAGGCAAACGGACCGCCGAACTCCTTTGTGCGCTTTATCAGAAGACGGGCCGCCTCGATTGCAAAATTGCGCGCTGCTGGGCTTTCTGCGGTCCGCATCTTCCCCTCGACCAGCATTTCGCCATTGGGAATTTCATCGGGGATGTCCTTGCAGGCAGACCGATCCAGATTCAGGGCGACGGAACCCCAAGGAGATCTTACTTGTATGCCGCCGACCTGGCCGTGTGGCTCTGGACAATATTGCTTCGGGCACCGGCGCTCGTGCCTTTCAATGTGGGGTCAGCCCATGACGTGAATATTCTGGAGTTGGCGCAGACGGTCGCTATGACTCTCAACCCGCAGACGGAAATCCGTGTCGCTCGACAAATTGTTCCCGGGGCAGCACCGCTCCGGTACGTTCCCTGCGTGGATCGTGCCCGCGAAGTTCTGGGGCTGCGCCAGACCATCGGGCTCGAGGAATGCGTTCGCAGGACTGCCAGATGGCATACGACGTGAGATGACGCTCGCTTGAATGCAGGTGTTGTGAAGTACCGCCTGGCGAAGAGATGGTCGCGCAGGAATTAGTCTCCGCCCTGATGGCTCGTGATTTGCGTCAGGCCGTTGCCGCCCTGGCTCTCGGCGGGTACCGCGGATTTCTCGTGCTGGCTGCCACGCAATAGATACTTCGACAACGTGATGAATCCTTTAAGATTGCGCTGAAACTCGCGGCGATCTGTCAGCGACTGCTTCAGCTTGTAGACAAGATAGGAGGGGCTGAGATAGAAACTGCGCCGCGCCCGGTCGCAGAAGCTCACCAACTGCTCGTGCGTAATATTAGGAAGATTGACGACGCTGTTGTGGAGCCCGTCTTTGGTCAGCCAGCCGCCCCAGTCCTCGATCTGAATGTAATTCCGATTCTTGGCTTCCTGATACGCGGTTGTACCCGGATAGACCATGATGGGGAAAAATTGGGCCGTATCGGGCTGCAGTTTCTTGGCGAAATCCAGTGTCTTCTCCATGCTGGCTGGCGTTTCGTTCAGATTTCCGACCATGAAGCAGCCATGCACCATGATGCCCGACTCCTGGCAGCGGCGAACGAAGCGATGAGCCTCTTCGTGATATTTTGCGTCGCGCCGGTCGTCATTGTTCTTCTTCATGCCATTGATGACTTCTACATCGCCGCTCTCGAACCCCACGCAGAATAGTCGAGCACCGGCCTTGTGCAGAGTCGATAGAAGTTCACCTTCGGCACCGATGTCGGCACGGCAGTTGGCGTCGAATGGCAGCTTATTGCCACGGCGAATCAACTCGTTGGCCAACTCAAGTGTGCGCGGTTTGCTGATAATGAAGGTGTCATCCTCTAGCATGACAGTCTTAATCTCGGGCATTTCGCGAGCGACGAATTCGAACTCGTCGGCTACGTTCGCTACCGAGCGATAGCGCATTTTGTGCCCGCTGAACGTTTGCGGATAAACACAAAACGAACAATGATAGGGACATCCGCGGCTGGTATCGAAAACCACCAGCGGCCACAGGGAGTGGCCATAAAAGTAGTCCGGCGTATGCAGAAAACGCTTATAGACTTCAGAAACGAAAGGCAGCTCATCAAGATTCTGGATGGCCTCGCGCGGTGAGTTGCTGACAATCTCCCCGGTCGCTGCTCGGCGCCACACCAGGCCCTCTACCGTTGAGAGGTCGGCGCCGCAGGACTTCGCGGCGAGCCAGTCACGAACGGTGTACTCGTACTCGCGTATCGCGACAGCCTGCAGCGAGTCCGACATGGCAAGCGTTTCTTTGGGAAGTGCTGACACGTGACGTCCGACCAGCAGTACATACAGAGACGGTTTGGCAGCGACCAGAGACTCGATGACACTGACATCGTTGAGGATGCTGGGTGTGGAGGTATCGCAGACCACTGCTTCAATGTTCTTGGCTGCGATGCGGTCGATGACCGCCTGCACCGTGTACCCGGCGGCAGGGGAATCGACCAAATCCACATCGTGCCCATTCTTGATCGCGACTCCGGCGGCGGTAGCCAGCCACTTGGGGTAGTACAGGGTTCCACTCTTAGTGACTGCGGGACTGCGTTGCTCGCGGGAAAAGCGAGGGTGAAATGGAGGATTCAAAAACAGAACGCGCATTATGCGGGAAGTATAACAGACCTTTGTTGAAGAACAGGTATTACTTTGGGACACCTAGGGAAACAGAGGTATCACGCCTGCCAACTGCGCACACCAGCCGGGATCAAACGATTATACCGGTTCTTGCTTTCCTCTCCAGTAATGCTTGATTGCTTCCAACCGCCGCCGATTCTCCGGGAGCTCAAAGGTCCGTTCCAAGCCTTGGCGAACAATGATCCAGAACACGGCGACAAAGAAAGCAAGAATCGTCATTCCGATCACAATCAGCGTACGGTGCGGAGACGAGTGTCTATCAGGCGGAACGGCGGCGTCCACAACTTGTACAATCTCGCCTTCCCGCGCCTCGTCAAGCTTGGCGATTTCCAGTTCTTTTGCCAGCAACTCAAAAACAGTTTCGTGGTATTTCAGGTCACGAAGGCGCCGAAGGTACTCCAACCCCGCCTGCGTCACCCGGCCCTTAGACAGAACGATGTCTGACCCGGCGTCCTGATGCGATCCCGCTATCTGCTCGAGCTGAGATTGCAGGGCAGCAAGCTGCTGCTTTGCGAGGACGAGATTCGGATTGTCTTCGGCCGCAAAAGATCGCATGCCTTGAATTTGAACTTCCTTGGCCACGACCTGTGCGCGCAAGACTGCGGCGGATTCGATCAACGATCGTGCCTGACTGTCAATCTGCAGAACGCCAGTGGATTGTTGCGTTTTTCTCATCGCCTCTTCGGAGACCGTAAGCTCGTCCTTAGCCTGCTGCAACTCACGATCGAAAAACAAACGGCGGCGAGCGGCTTCCGTGATTGCCAGTGACTCAGACAACTTGCGGAATTCATCGACGTAGCCATTCGCCAGATCGGCAGCCCGCTTCGGATCGCTATCCTCGATCGAAATACGGATCAGGCCGTCCTTAGTTCCGGCAACCGCTGTCGTACGGCGCTCGAACTCCTTTCGCGTGTCCGACATTCGCTTTTCGCGGTACTCCGCCATTAGGCCGAAGCGCTGGATCATTGCATCCTCGACTGTACGGCTGGTCAGCAAAGAGACGTACATGTCAGCTGGGGTCTTGAGGCCCAAGCCACCGGCGAGTGCGCCCAGCGATCCCAGCCCTCCCAGATTTCCCATCTGTCCCAACAACGCTGAGGCCATCGAGGAATTCTGTTGGGGGGGGAGCAGCACGATCTTGGCTTCGTATCGGACCGGCAGTAACAAAGCAATCAGTATCGCCAATACAGCGGCGCCCAACACGAAGCGGATGAGGAAGCGCTTGTGGGCTACGAGAACGACCGTGATATCAAGCAGCGAAATCTCGGTTTGCGCCCGGGACGCGCTTTCTTCGGTCGCAACTGGCTCGCCCTCGATATAGGTGTCTGTGTGAGTTGCCACTTTGAGATTATGACACTGTGCCGAGCGGGATTCTAGCAGACTCCTTCAAATTGACGGTCCAGTCTGAATATCTGGCGCCACTTTAGTCCCCGGTTCGGCGGTTGTGCTAGCTTTAATGACTCGGAACTCCGCTAAACGATGAAAGGAAAAGGATCCCGTGGCGATCACGCCATCCCGGTGTGACGTTGAAACTGCATGGTACAACTATTGATTGTGCGTTGGGCATCGACAGGAAGTGTGATGAAGTTGGCTGAGACGGCTCTGGGCCCCGATACACCCCATGGCGGTTTCCGCACCCAGCATGCAGTTAGATTGTGGCTGCTGGCGGTGGTAATTGCTGGTTGTAGTTTCAACGTGCGCGCGCAGACCCCCGCGACCGAAAACGATACACCCGCTTCAGCTCCTAAACCACAGGCGCAGCCTCCCACGTTCGCCCCGGGACCTGTTGACATCAAATCGCTTCCGAAGAATCTCTTTCTGGATCAAAAGAATTTCTGGACCGCTCCTTTCCACATGACGGAGAAGCAATGGGAATGGGCGCTGCCATCGGTTCTCGTGGGAGGATTATTCATTAAAGCCGATCAAACCATCGAAAACCACGTGCCCACAAACAAAAGTACGGTCTCGCACGCGGTCACTGCTTCGAATGCGGGAGTCGCGGCCCTCACTGCTGCCGGCGCGGGATTATTCCTGTTAGGACACATCCAGAACAACGATCAGAAGCGCGAAACCGGAATCTTGGCCGGAGAGGCCGCCATCGGCGCACTCGTCGACACCGAAATCTTCAAATACGCCGCCGGGCGCGAACGTCCTTTCACTGGCACCAGTCCTGGACGGTTCTTTGTCAGCGGAGACTCCTTCCCTTCCGTGCACTCTTCCGTGAGTTGGGCCATCGCCAGCGTGATCGCTCACGAATACTCTGGGCCCCTCACTCAGTTGCTGGCGTATGGCACCGCCGGTGGAGTAAGCGCCGCGCGCTGGGCCGGCCAGAAACACTTCTTTTCAGATGTGGCCATAGGCGCCGCTCTTGGCTGGTATATGGGACGGCAAGTCTATCGAGCCCACTCTCACTACAGCGATGCCGACATGGCGCGTTATGGCACTTTCTACAAATCCGAGGAAAGCGAAGAAACCCAGACCCTTCACAGGACTCGAACCATGGGTTCTCCCTACGTTCCCCTGGACAGTTGGGTCTACCCGGCTCTCGAACGACTGGCCGCCCTCGGTTACATTCAGTCTGAATCGCTTAGCATTCGTCCTTGGACGCGCCTCGAATGTGCGCGCCTCCTCGCCGAAGCCGCCAAGAATAATGCCGGCACCGACGGCCCGCAGGAAGTTCAGCAACTCTACGCCTCGCTTTCAACTGAATTCGGATATGAGTCCGAGCTAATGAACGGTGAGCGCAATCTCGACGCCCAACTCGAATCCGTTTACTCCCGCTTCCTCGGCATTTCAGGCACCCCGCTTACCGACAATTATCATTTCGGCCAGACTCTGTTAAACGACTACGGCCGTCCCTACGAAGAAGGTTTCAATGCCGTAGGCGGTGCCTCCGGCTATGCCGGGGCAGGCCCGCTCGTCCTCTACGTTCGAGGCGAGTATCAGTCAGCACCTTCAGCTCCGGCGCCTACGCAAGCCATGCTCGATTTCTTCAACCGCACGGACAACTGGCTAACAGGTCCCGCACTACCCGTCGCGTCCATCAGCCGCTTTCGCTTGCTGGATACCTACCTGGGCCTCAACGTTGGCAACTGGCAGTTCTCGTTCGGCAAAAACAGCTTGTGGTGGGGACCCAGTGAGGGCGGAAACATGATTTTCACCAACAACGCCGCTCCTCTGAACAATACGTTCACCGTCGATCGGGTCAGTCCGTTCCGCTTGCCCTGGCTCTTCAGCTATCTCGGCGACATACGCTTTGAAGGGTTCATCGGTCATATGACAGGGCTGCAGTTTCAGACCACGGTCTACAGCGGTGCGACTACTGTCACAACCCTTGGAAAATATGGAAAGAACCTACATCCCGAGCCCTTCCTGAGCGGCGGCAAGATCAGCTTTAAACTAACCCCTAATTTCGAATTTGGTATGTCGAAAACGACAGTCTACGGAGGACCGGGAAATCCGCTGAACATCACAACGTTCCTAGACAGCACGTTCGGCAAACACTACCATGGCGACGTCTTGGGCGATGGCCGTACGGCTGCCGACTTTTCCTATCGCATTCCGGGCCTTCGTAATTGGCTCACCCTCTATGGCGAAACCTTCAGTGAAGACGAACCATCACCGATCCCTTATATGCGGAGGAATGCCTCCCAGGGAGGACTCTACCTCGCAAAATTCCCTGGAGTTCCGAAGCTGGACTTGAGACTTGAGGGCGGATACACCAACCCGGTTGCATTCTGCGGTATCTGCATTTATACCAACGCGCAATACAATAGCGGATACAACAATGACGGACGCTTAATCGGTACGTGGATCGGACGCGCCGCACAAGGCGAACAGATTCGCTCCAGCTATTGGCTCAGCCCCCGGAAGAAAATCGGCCTCGAACTCAGGCACCGAACCCTTGACCCTGGCTATCTTCCCCAGGGTGGAACCCAGAATGACGTCGCTGTGAATGCCGATATCTTCACGGGACCGGGCTTTCGTTTCACGGGCAATTTACAATACGAGCGTTGGCAGATTCCTCTCTTGGCAACAACTCGTCAGTCCAATGTGGCGGTGTCTCTTCAATTCAGTTTCTGGCCGACCGCACATTGACCTGACCTGCAGACCTGGACCTCACTTTCAATTGGAACAGATAGCCTGAACCCTTTCGGGAATGTGGCATTACGGCTGCGCCACCGGGAGTTATCCAGCGTGTCCCCGTGCTATAAGACACGCGATGCCTTATCGCCAGAATGCCGTGAATGGGACTCATAACCGTGCGCTTTTCCGCATTCCTACTGCGGAAGCCATACACCGCTGTCGTGTGTCCCTGCAATTGAATGACCCCTGTCAGTCGAGTTTGGGAACGGCGATCGCGATGCCCGTATCTGGAATATGCCTTTCCACCGTAGCTTGGTTTCCTATTGACATATGGTTCTATGGCATTTAAATTAGCCGCACAAACAGCAAACAGAATTTGCCAAGGCGATGACAGACTCCTCGGGCACGTCGTGTGACTCTGGTTGCTTCTTCCCTCCTGCGTATCTGCGCCATCGGGCCGCAGCCACTACGTTTCACGCGGAGACATGCGCATCGCGATCATAAACGTCAGTCCTTCAGAATCAAATGTCAAGATCCACGCAGTTCGAAAAGGGCATGCAAAACATTCGGTTCCGTAAGATTCTAAATGAAAGCGGAAAAGGGGAAGGGGCCAAGCCTATTTACCGTTCTGTGTAGGAGACGTTGATTTGTATGATTCGCAGTCGCCTTAGCTATGTCCGCTTTTACTTGAAGATTCTGACGTTGTTGCTACCTGCCTGCTCTTACTTCATTGCCGTCAAAGTGCGCTTCGGCTTCAACCTGTTCTTTCTTGGGAGCGCGCCGTCAGGGTTACCATCCTACTGGGGCATTGTGTTGCTCACCACGATCGTCTGGGCGATCGCCGCTGAGGAGTCTGAACTCTGGAATGTGGAGCAATTGTATGCACCGGGAGGTAAGACCCGGCGACTGCTGGAAGCATTAGCATTTACCTACGCAGTTGTGATGGCGATCGGGTTTCTCTACCGACAGGCCAGCTACTCTCGTCTCGTCGTCGGTATTAGCGCCGTGGCTCTTTTTGCGCTGGCAACTGCTGCTCGCATTATTTCCCGGGTTATCTTGGAATTTCTGCGGAAGAGCGGCAGAAACGAAGTCAGGATCCTGATGGTTGGGACAGATCGGTTCGCGCGCCGCGTGGCAACGTCGCTCCTTCACGGAGAAGTACTTCCCTGCAAAGTTGTGGGTTTCGTTCGTTTGCCTGATCAGGAGGTTACCGTCGAAGGCCCTGTCTACGAGATGGACCAAATCCCGATTTTCTCCAATGGCAACTCGATCAACGACGTTGTCATTGCGCTCCCTGCGTCCCGTCTGAGCGACGTTCAGCAAATTGCACCCGCATTGGAGAAGCTGTGCGTACCCACGCGTGTCGTAGTCGACCTTGGAGAGGGTGTAGGCATCCGCGATCGCCTGATCGATCTGGGTGGGATTCATATGCTGGATCTGCGGCCGATGTTGTCGGAGACCGGTCCTTATCTCTTTCAGAAGCGTGCCTTCGATGTAGCCCTTTCTCTTCTCATCGTGCTGCTCACTTTGCCGATTACGCTGCTGATCGCACTCGCTATTAAAGCCTCCAGCCGTGGCCCGGTCTTCTTCATCCAAGAGCGTGTGGGACTCAACGGCCGGGTGTTTCGCATGTTAAAGTTTCGCACCATGCAGGAAGGAAGCCGGGAGGAAGGCGATACTCGTTGGACCTGCACTAACGATCCGCGGCGCACCGCAGTTGGCGTTTTCTTGCGGAAGACCAATCTCGACGAGCTACCCCAGTTCCTGAACGTGTTGAAGGGGGACATGAGCATCGTCGGTCCACGGCCTGAACGAGCCCATTTTGTGGAGCGGTTTCTGGAGGAGTTCGATCGCTACAACTTCCGCCATACCTTCAAGGTCGGAATCACCGGCTGGGCACAGGTAAACGGCTGGCGCGGGGACACTTCGATCGCAAAGCGTGTCGAATATGATTTGTATTATCTTCGCAACTGGAGCCTCACCTTCGATCTGCAGATCATCACCATGACCTTGCTGCGTATCTTCAACAGCAAGAATGCCTATTGATTACCTCTCGCAACAGTTCGCTGCGCTATTTGCCGCCCGCTGAAACCCAAAAATCAACCCAGGACTCACATTGGGATTGGTACAGCAAATGTGGACACTTCAGCACCAGCAGCATCATCCTAACCGCTGAAGTGAACTGTCCCACCCCAATGCTCGTTGATGTCTTCAACGGACTAATACTTGAACTGCTGTGATCTGGGCGGATGGTGCTCCTATCTTGAATTGCGCAGCGGCGTTCGCGGCAGAGACAACGACGGTTGTGGTTCCAGTTATGCCAACCGAGGTGGTGACGGTCGCTGTTATGGTTTGGCTGCCCGGAGTCATCAACGTAACGCCGTTCGGAAATGTATGGGAGCCTGCCTCAGCCGCGGTAAATTGATAGTAACTTGGAAGAACGGCGGCAGGGTCGGAACTGGTGACGTGTATTTCGCTGTTGAAAATCCTGTCCTGGCTTTCGTTGACCATCGCCGTAACGGTAATGGTGAAAGGAGAACCTGCTATCGCAGTGGAGGGAGCGCTGATGTCAAGAATCGCCACCGGCGTGCTGCCGCAGCCTGACGTTACGAGTCCCGCTATAGCTACGCTCAACGCACACAGTCGCACCGCGTACCGTCCATTTCTCAATCCGATGCTGGCAAGCTCCCCTGAAAATCTCGCAACGAAGCGTACGAAAACTGCATGTGCCTTGCACACTATCCTCTCCTAATCGTCCGGTGCGACTCCGACATCACGGTGGGTGCACCTCATCGTTTTGGATGCTCCCCGTCGGCTCTATTCTGAAGTGCTCCGGTGGGGCTTGCCCAAGCGCACATCAATCCCGAACATTGGTCCATAGACGTTGATGCCATAATTCGTGAATTTTGGTTCCGACAAATAACCATTCGATATATGCATGTAGTTCAGACCAGCCGAAATTGAATACCGAGGACTGAGGTTGTATCGCGCCCCAGCGCCCATGTTGTAAGTGAATGTCAGATTTTGTCCCTGCGCAAACTGAACCCCCAGGGGTTCCTTCGCGTCAATGTTCCCGATGCCGCCTCGTTCGTCGAAGTAGGGCACGATCCTCCAGTTACGGTAGACAAAATTTCGCCGGACACCGTAGATGAAAACAAAATAGCGGGTTTCCGGCCCTCTTGGAATGAGCGTGACGGATCCGCTGAAGGTGAAATCAAAGTTGCCGCGCAGAATCCAGGGACCTCCGATGTCGTTCACGTGCCAACGCAAAGAAGCAATAACGGGCACCAGGGTGTATTTCAGGGGCGTCATGTTATAGCTATCGCCAACGGCAAAGTCGTACACAAAGGGGATATTCTTGGGAAGCCATCCCGATTCGAAAGAGAACTCCAGCTTGTTCTTGTAATAGATGTCTCTATTGAAATCTGGCTTGAGATCCGGTGGCTTTGAAATCTCCACGATTGCATTCGATGGTTCGCCGTCTGAACCTTGGGCGATGGATCTCGAAGCAGAAAAGAGACACGCCAGAATCAGGGCGAACAATATCAGCCTTCGTATTCTCATCGGCTTTTGTTCCTGGTCCTCCAAAAAATGAATGGCGAACCTTAAATCGCCGAATACTCCTACTCAGGAATCCGCGCGCTGCGTTAGAAACAGCTCGTGGCAATTCGTGTGCAACAACAGCTTTGGACCAGAGATATCGGCCAGAACACCCGGCACGCCCTTCTGACACACCGGTGGAAGAACTGCTTCGAGAAATTCTAACACGGCCTATACGGCTGGAAGTTCCTGTCGGGGACCCGCGTCATGATCCGGTGTAGAGCTGAAACGGCGCCCAGTAAAAGGGATTGTGGAACGCGCTGCCATGGAGCAACGCAAGCTTGGCCGCACGCAAAGCCGCATCTGGACTGGCTCCCTTATCGAGTTCGTCATAGAACCGATTCATCAGTTGTTCGGTCGAGGAATCGGTGACCTCCCAGAGGCTGGCGATCACGTTGTGGGCTCCGGCTCGCAAGAAAGCCCATGCGAGGCCTACCAGACCTTCTCCGGAATACGCGCGTGAGCCAGCGCCATAACATGCCGAGATCGTAACCAGGTCGGCGTGCATCGGGTGCTGAACAATATCGCGAGCATAAAGCTTGAAAGAGTCGGTCTCGACCGGGCCCTTGGAGAGCACGATCGCCGAATCGAGCGGACTCAAACGGCTGGCCGTCCCGTGCGCGACAAAATGAATGTGCGAAAACTTCTCGGGATCACTTCCGAGGTATGCCGCCGGCGTGGCCTGATCGCGCTGGAAAACCTGTTGCTGCATGGCGGGAAAATGTCGCGCGACACTCGCCATCTGTTCGCCAGCGCGAGGCAGTTCCGGATATTCCGTGCTCGGAGCAACACTATCGCCAATGAGAAGAAGCTTGCGCTGCCGCTTCTTTTCGTGGGCATCCTCGCGAACCAAAGATGCAGCGAGCACACGGAGCGAACTGGCGTTCATAAGGTCGGCATCCTCAATCCAGAAGTGCGGCTTCGGCTCGTCGACAACCAGAGTCTCGAAATTCAAGTTGTTCAGACTGCCGTCGGGAATAATAAACACTTTTGCATTGCTCGGCAGAAGCGCCTTTGCGGGCGAGACGAGGGTGCGGTAGAGGGCGCGCCCCTCGCTGGATGCGAGAACATCTTCGGGCCCAGTAAGAGACTTGCGATAGCGCTGCACCAACGAATCGATTTCTGCGCCGGAAGGAAGCGGAAATAATCGGATCTGTTGCGGTGAGACTGCCCAAAGATACGACTGCTTCTTCCCCAGCCAGTAAAAAAGAAGCATCCCATTGGCCCGATGGGAAATCTCGCGAGGATTCAAAGCCGGAGGTCCGGCATGGTCGGCGTTCAAGGCTGCCTTCGAAAGCAAGCCCAGCCCCTCTGACAGAGTTCGAGCGCGGCTGTAATCCGCCCAACGCAACGCTTCTTCCGTTTTTCCCCGCGCCACGAGAAAATGAATGTAATCGTCGTAGATGCTCGCCGCGTTATTAGAGAAGGGCAACTTCGAGTCGTTACGCTTCAGCGATGATCGAGCTGCTTCGAACGTGATCAGAGCCGCACGGTATTCGCCGTCTGCCAAATCTTGGCGACTCTGGCCCTCATAGAGGCGCGCCAGTCCATGCTCGGCCCGCCATTTCAAAAAGGCGTTGCCGTTCGGGTCTTGCTCGACCTCGCGGAATATGTGCTCCGCATCGGAAGCATCATGTGCTTGAGCGGCAATCAGCCCCTTGACCAGCAGTGGATAGAGTTCATCCAACCGATTGTTGTCTTTTTGTGCAATGGAGATCGCTTCGTCGGAATAAGTTCGAGCTTCTTGCAGTTCGCCACTCTGTGCGGATACTAATGCCAGAGCCCGCAGAGCGTTGTAGATATCCTCCCGACCATTGATCTCTCTTGCGAGTTGCAACGCCTTTACGTAAGACTGCTTTGCGCGAGAGACATCATGCATCTGCTGGTATACATATCCTGCGTTAGTGAGCCAGGAGAGTTGGTCGATGACGTCGCCGGCCCGAATCGCGCGCTTCTCAGCCTCAAGGGAAAGTTCCAGCGACTTTTCAGAGTCACCGAGGTTGTAGTAAGCCCAACCAAGGTTGCCTTGAGACTTCTGCGCCAGGATTTCCGCACCGAGAGCGGTCGACAGTGTCTGCGCCATCTCCAGCCAGTCCATGGCTTCATCAAAATGTTCTTCGTGGAGGAAGGAGGCACCCACATCGAGGACTGCCGTCGCCTCAAGGAAGGGATCGCCATGCCCACGGGCGAACTGCAAGCTCTGCTTGAAATATGCTTGGGCCTCCCCGGGCAGGGCTCGTTGATTGGCGAGAACGCCTTGGGCCACGGTTACGATGCCGCATTCGCCATCTGCCGACTCCGAACAGAGGCGTTCCGCCTCGCTGAGTTGTCTCTCAGCATCGGAGAACTGGTGCAGCCGCGCGTAGGACGCGCCCTCCAGCGCCAGAATTCGAACAATCGTCTTTCTATCGCTGGGTAGAATCGGCTCTGACCGCAGCAAGGCTAAGACTTGTGGGTACATGCCTCGCCATAAGAGCACCTCCGCCTCGAGTGTCCTGAACCTCCAGGCCCACTCGGAACTCGAACGCTGAAAGCGCTGGCAGTTGCTCTCGGCCTCATCCTCCGCCTGTTTCAGATCGCCATGAAGGAAGGTTAGGTAGACGTGATCAAAGGCTGCCTGCGGGCTCTCGCGACGACTGCAGGCCAACCCGCAAGCGAGGCCCAGCAAGGAAAGACCCAAAACTACGGCTCCGTATCGGCGTCGGACCGACTTTAGAAATGCCTTGCTATCAAAATACCTACCGCGTTTTACGGTGCAGTTTGTCCGTTGCTCTTGGAGGCTGCGGCCGCAAGGATCCCGTCTCCGAGGCAACCCAGTTTCATCCTGACGCTCGTCAGTTCGAAGGAGACGCAGGGCTTTTTCGAAGCCTCGTACATCTTCTCGCTCACTTCGATCTCGCCCAGGGCCACGCTGCCAAATTCCGGAATCACCAGAATGTGCCCGAACGTCTGCACTCCCGGAATCGGAATCTCGCCGATGCTCTGGACCAGGGAACATGTGATGGGCTCGTGGCTGCCTTGATCACCCGCGCCGGCGGTGCTGATGAGCTGCTTGATGTAGGCAAGCTTCTTATCGTACTGTTCCTTCAACTCTTTGGGAAGGCCGTTGGCCCGGGCAATCTTATCGGTCTGGTCTTTCACTGCACCGAGGAAGTTGGGATCCTGGAAATAAGACTTGTCGCCGGCCGGCCTGTCTCCGCAGATGCCGAGATTAAGCGTCAGCACGGCTGGGAAGCCACTGACTCGCAAGTTCTTGAACTGAGTTCCCAGGAAGGTTACATGCGGGAAATGGCCGTCTTTGTAGGGATGATCCGTGGAAACCTGCGACACAACGCGGTCCGCCGTAATGATTTCGAAAACGTTCAGGCCTTCCAGGATCGAGGTAGATAGAGTCACCCATCCATTATTTTTCAGGCTTCGCGCTCCCGACACCCTGGTCTCGCCTCGTGTGAAGGAGATCAGTCCCTCAATGCTGACATCTTCCGCGTAGCGGGTGAGGTGGCCGCCCCTGCGGTCATTCAATGTGACTGGGGCTTGCGGTTCAATCTTCTGATTGATCGGACGCTGCAGGTGCCCGCTGAGCACGTGCGCTTCGGCATGGTAATCATGGGAAGGTTTTATTGGGCTGCCTTTTTCGGGAGTGTCCGTCATAATCGCCATAGTGTACCTCTGCCGGGCTTAGAACTCACCTCTGAATTTGCAATTCGAACGACGTGGTTCCGAGGTCTTTTTTTTCCCCGCTGGCGTTGATGCCGTGCACGGCCATCGTATAGGTGCCTGCTCCGCGACGGAGTGCCGGGACCGTCACCGGCCACTGATCTTGACCTGCTGCAGGCGCGATGGTGAATGAACCTTCCAGCTTTCCGCCCGGACTATACAAGTCCGCCGTATAGCGCACGTAAGCGCCGTCCGGGGGGATACGTACAAACAAAAGGAGGCCTTTACCTTCCGGGACTGGGGTAGGCGGCCCACCCGCGCCCCATGTCCCGACGTTCACTGAAACTGCCGGCAAAACCTGGGGTTGATTGAGCTCCGATTGAAACCTCGGATATGTGACCAGGTTCTGATACCCAACCACCGCCAGCAGAAGTGCCAGCGCAGGCGCGGCAAATGCCGGCCGGAGCCAGGCAAACCATCCGCGGACGACGGGCCTCGGGCCAGGAGTCGCACGCACCGGAGTCGGCTCCGCGCTTTTCGCTAGAACCGTCTTGGTGTGCGTCACAAACTGGGCTCCCGCGCGAATATCAAGGGCGCATTCCGGGCAGCCAAAGTAGTGCTCTTCGAACTCGTCCCGTACCTCGGAATCGAGTTCGTCGAGCAAATATCGCTCCGTCATTTTTTGTCGAACCACCGCTGTGTGGTCCATGATTTGGTTCCCCCTCATAACTAGTGAGGCCTTGCAGCATTTGCAACGCTCTTAGGCTGGAGCAAAATCTGGGGGCTTCTCTCCCGTATGCTTCAGATACGATGACTTGAATGCTTGCTTGGCACGGTGTAACAGCACCCGCAAATACTCCCGATCGACGCCAAAATCTCGGCAAACCTCATCCTTATCCCGCTCTTCCAGAAAAACCTCGCGCAACAGCCGCCGATCTCGTTCAGAAAGTTTGTCCAGGATCTCCCGGACCTTGTTTTCTCTTTCTCTGGCACTGAGCGCCCCCAGCAAATCGATCTTCAAGTCAGGAAAATTCTTCTCTTCCTCATCGTCCAGGGACGTGTTCCGCGCAGCCGACCGGTAATGCTCCAACAGGACGTTATTGCAGATAGAGTTTACGAATGGCCCCAAGCGGTCAGGATGAAGAATCTTCCCGTCCCGTAATGCGACGAAAAATCGGGCAAAGGTCTCCTGGCGCACATCCTCGATCGCCTCTGGTGACTTCAGGCGAGAGCCCAACTTGATCTTGATCAGCGCGCTGAAATAGGCGGAAAAATTCTCCTGCGTCCGGAAGTCTCCGGACCGCAAGCGGCTGAGGTAGGATTCGTCAAAAGACTGGAACTGCAAGCACTGGCCCCGCACTCTCGGAAGTGTCAGAAAGTGTAGCACTGGAGGTGGCCCACCGTTGCCGTTTTCGGGGTTTGGCGCAGACGAGGCGGGACGTTTCAGAATGGAGTGACTACTCCGACGGCAAACGGTGGGTGCGGTGGGCCGAGTATTCTGCACTGAAGAACAAGCTCCTGTGACCTCGGATCGAACAAAGAAGGCCTGCGCCGTTCTGCGGAAGTCCAAATTCAGAAGTACCGGAGCCGCTTCCCCCCGGATCGGCTCCGGCACTCACGAGAACCCAACCCGGTGGTTGCCGGGCTGAATCCCTGAACTGTGGCTCATCGCTTCATAAGGCGATGTCCTCCACTTATTGGGATAGTGCAGAAGACTTGCATATCGTTTCACTGAAATATTGGTGATCAGCAGAGTAAAAGCAATCCTGAGAAAAGTGAGCGTTGTTCTCTCCGCGATCACCGTCCCGCTTTTCGCTGGAGCAGGGTTGGACTGTCCGGTAGTGGACAGTGAAATCCTCATCCGAACATTCCTTTGTCTCTAAGAGCAGTTGCGTGTCGTATCATTCTGTTCCGTTTCAATGACTTGCAGCCTGATCGCGATTGGCGCGGAAGTTGCCACTACTTCTTGTGATGGATATCGCCCGTCCGGAGTTCAAACAACAGAAACGTAAGCGGCAGATCGCAGTGTCGGCTGTGGTCATCGTGGTCGTCGCCGCTTTGACAATCGCGGTGTACCGTCTCCGGCCGGCGGCGCCAACAGTAGAGCGCGGCACCGTGTGGACCGATTCGGTGAGGAGGGGTCCCATGCTGCGCCAGGTGCGCGGGGTGGGCTCTCTGGTCCCCTCCCAGGAAGCGGTTCTGCAGATTCCTGCTGAGACCGAAGCGACGGTGGTGCGGATTCGCATGCTTCCCGGCTCGCTGGTCAAGGCCGACACTGTCATCTTGGAGATGAGCAATCCGCAAGTCGAACAGGCAGCGATTGATGCTGACCTTCAATTGAAAGCGGCGGAGGCCGAGTACCAGAGCCAGCGCATGACGCTGGAAAGCAATTTGATGAATCAGAAAGCCGGCGCGGCCACGGTCCAGGCAGACTACACTCAGGCTCAGCTGCAAGCACAGACGGATAAGGCGCTCTACGATCTCGGCGTGATCTCAGGCCTCGCCTATAAGGCTTCCAAAGGCAAGTCCGACGAACTCACCACCCGCAACGGTTTGGAAGGGGAAAGGCTGACCAGCACCCAAAAGGCCATCGATTCGCAACTGGCCGAGCAGCAGGCCAAAGTGGAGCAGATGCGGGTTCTGGCCGAACTGAAGAAGAAACAACTGGACGCCCTCAAAGTTCGCGCCGGGATCGATGGCGTGCTGGTGGAGTTGCCGCTGCACGTGGGCGAGCACGTTTCTCCCGGGACGATGCTGGCCAAGGTTGTGCAACCCAATCACCTGATGGCCGAGCTGAAAGTGGCAGAGACCCAGGCGCGCGATGTGCAAATTGGCGAACCGGCATCGGTCGATACCCACAACGGCATTATTTCCGGAGAGGTCATGCGCGTTGATCCCGCAGTACAAAACGGAACGGTCACCGTCGACGTCAAACTAACAGGCGAACTGCCTAAGGGTGCGCGGCCCGATCTCAGCGTGGACGGCACCGTCGACCTGGAGCGTCTGGACAACGTTTTGTACGTGGGACGCCCAGCCTTCGGGCAGGAGAATAGTACGATCAGTCTTTTCAAGCTTGGTCCCGATGGGCACGACGCGCTGCGTGTTCCGGTGAAAGTCGGGCGGGCATCGGTGAATTCGATCCAGATTTTGGATGGATTGCATGAAGGCGACACGGTCGTGCTTTCCGACATGTCGCGTTGGGATAATACGGACCGCATTCGACTCCAGGATTAGAAATTAAGACTTCAGAAATCGAGGCAAAGCACCCATGATAGAAGCGAACCTACCTCTGATCCAGATTGCAGACCTAACCAAGGTTTTCTACACCGACGAGATTGAGACGCATGCGCTCTCGGGCGTACACCTTTCGATAGCCAAGGGCGAGTATGTAGCCATGTCGGGCCCTTCCGGTTGCGGAAAGTCGACGCTGCTTTCCATCATCGGACTGCTCGACACACCCACCGCCGGGCGTTATCAGCTGAATACCAAGCCAGTCGAAAACCTGGATTTCGCCGAGCGGGCCCGCATCCGCAACCAGGAAATAGGTTTCATCTTTCAGAGTTTCAACCTGATCGGCGATCTCACGGTCTACGAGAACGTGGAATTGCCGTTGACCTACCGGCAGAGAATGCCTTCCGCTGACCGCAAAAAGCGCGTCATGGAAGCGCTGGAGCGGGTAGGGATGGCGCATCGCCTCAGACACTATCCATCGCAGCTCTCCGGCGGCCAGCAGCAGCGCGTGGCTGTCGCTCGCGCGCTGGCGGGGAAACCGTCGATCTTGCTGGCAGACGAGCCCACGGGAAATCTGGATTCGCGCAATGGCGAAGCGGTGATGGAACTGTTGGCCGACCTTCATCGCGAAGGCGCGACGATTTGCATGGTGACGCACGATCCGCGCTTCGCCAAACACGCGCAACGCGAAGTTCATCTCTTCGACGGTAAGGTAGTCGCCGAGGAGGAGCTGCATAAGCTCATGCAGGACGCGCAAGCATGAATGGTCTGATCCAGGACGTGCGCTACGCGCTGCGCCAGCTCCGCAAGAGTCCGGGTTTTACGGCGGTTGCGGTGATTACGTTGGCTTTGGGGATCGGTGCCAACACCGCAATCTTCAGTCTGGTGAACGGAATTCTGCTGGTCTCGTTGCCTTACCCAAATCCTGCGGAACTGGTCAGCGTTACTGGAACCTATCCCAAAGGTGCGTTCGTCGCTATGCACGAGCAAGTCCACACGATGGATGTTGCTACCTATGCCGAGGGGCACGAATTCAATCTCACTCGCTTCGGCGAGCCAGTCCGGCTTACGGGGACGGCAGTGTCCGCTGAGCTGTTGTCTATTTTGGGAGCGCAACCAGAGTTGGGGCGGACATTCCACGCCGGCGAAGACGCGCCCGGCGATGACAGATATGTCGTCCTTAGTCACAACCTCTGGGAGCAGCGCTTCGGACGCGACGCCGCGATCATCGGACGGTCCATCGAACTCGAGGGGGTGAGCCGGCAAGTTCTTGGTGTAATGCCTGCTGACTTCCGTTTCCCGTCGCCAAAAACGCAGCTTTGGGTGCCCTTGCATAACGAACCCGGCAATCCGTCTACCTATTGGGCCGGCGATTACATGCCTGTGATTGGAAGACTAAGACCAGGGGCGACCATGCCACAGGCAGCGGCGGAGATTCGCCTGTTCCAGTCTCATGTGTTCGCGCTGTTCCCCTGGCGCATGCCCGCCGACTGGAACGCCGACGTCAGCGTGGTCCAGTTGCAGAATGGCATGGTCGCAGACGTACGTGTTCGCCTCTTGCTTTTGTTGGGTGCCGTGGCATTGGTCTTGCTGATTGCTTGCGCCAATGTTGCCAATCTGTCTCTTTCGCGTGCCGCTTCGCGCGAGAAAGAAATGGGAATTCGCTCAGCACTGGGCGCGGGCAGACGGCGAATTGCAAGGCAAACCCTTACCGAGAGTGTATTGCTGTCCACCCTCGGAGGCATGTTCGGATTGGCTCTGGCAGCGGCGGGAATGTCTCTGCTCAAGACCGCGCTCCCAGCGGACACTCCCCGTTTGGCGGACGTGCACTTAGACTGGCGGGTACTCATCTTTACGGGTGCACTTGCCCTGGTGACCGGTTTCATTTTTGGCTTGGCGCCGGCCCTGCAACTGTCGCGCTGCGCGCCCGCGGAATCTCTGAACTCGGCCGGCCGCGGCGCATCCGTGTCCGTCTCTCAATGGCTGCGCAACAGTTTGGCGATCGCCGAGGTCGCATTCGCCGTCTTGTTGGTCACTTCAGCGGGGCTGTTGATCCGGAGTTTCTGGATGCTGTCGCACGTCGATCCGGGCTTTCGGTCCGAACAGATCCTGACCGCTCGCATTACGCCGAATGAATCATTCTGCGACGACACAGCGCGCTGCTTGGCGTTCTATCGCAGTGTGCTGGAACGCGCCACGACCACTCCCGGCGTCAGCGGTGCAGCGCTGGTGAACACACTTCCCCTTGGGGGACGGGTCACCAAGCGCTCTTTTGAACTCGAAGATTACATGGATCTTCCCACGGGAACGACCGAGCCCCTGTTTTGGCTCGACGTGGTGACTCCCGACTATTTCCGCGTCATGGGCATCCCGCTGCTTGCGGGCCGATGGTTCACGCCCGCCGATGAGACCGGAGGATCTCCGGTAGCCGTCATCAGCGCCGAGACTGAGCGTCGCTTCTGGAAACAGCGCGATGTGGTTGGGAAGCACGTCCGATTCGTCGGAGAGAAGAATTGGCGCACAGTCATAGGCGTTGTTGCCGATGTGCGTGCGTATGACTTGCAGAGCAGCGTCCCAAGCTATCTGAGGGGCACGGCCTATGTGCCCTACACGTCGCATGCGACTTTGGAAGATGGCAGAGTCCCAGCAGAGATGACCATCGCAATCCGTACGGCTGCCGAGGGGCAGCAGGTTGGGGCAACGCTGCGTCACATCGTGCAGGAACTCGGTCCGGACGTGCCAGTCAGCGAAGTCCAGCGAATGCACGCCATCATCTCGCAGGCTGCTTCCACCCCCGCCTCAACCGCCTCTCTGTTCACGGCTTTCGCAGGAGTGGCACTGGCGCTGGGCATGGTTGGGGTCTATGGCGTGCTCGCCTTTCTCGTATCCAAGCGCGCCAGAGAGATGGGAATCCGCATGGCGCTCGGTGCGCAGCGCCGCGATGTTCTGTTGCTGGTCATGAAAGAAGGTGGGAAGTTCTGCGTCGCCGGGATCACACTCGGCTTGTTGGGATCCTTCGTGCTGACGCGCCTGCTGGCGAGCCAACTGTATGGTGTCGGTCCGATGGACCCCGTTACCTTCACGGGCGTGGCGATCATAATGGCGGTCGTCACCATGGCGGCGTGCTATATCCCTGCACGCCGCGCCACGCGCGTCGATCCTCTGGTGGCGTTGAGATACGAGTGAGGAGGCGGGAATCCGATGAACAGCTTTCTGCAAGATCTGCGCTACGCGCTGCGCCAACTGCGCAAGAGCCCGGGGTTCGCCGGTGTTGCGGTGATCACCTTGGCTTTAGGGATTGGTGCCAACACGGCGATTTTCAGCGTCGTGAATGGTGTTCTGCTGCGACCCTTGGAATTCCCAGACGCCGACCGGCTCGTTCGGGTCTGGCATGTCCCGCCGCCGAAAAGTTTCCCGGGAATGGCGACTTTCTCCGTCTCCGCGGCGAACTATTTGGACTGGGAACGCCAGAACCACGTCTTCGACGGGATGGCAATCTACACTTTCCACGACTTCACTCTGACCGACAGCGACAAACCGGAGCAGGTCGATGGGTGTGCGGCGACGTCCGGTTTCTTTTCGACGCTAGGAGTACAGCCCATGTTGGGCCGTGTGTTTCTTCCGGAAGAAGATCAACCCGGCCACTCCAACGTGGTAGTTCTCAGCCATCGCTTCTGGCAAGAGCATTTCGGATCGAATCCTGCCATTGTGGGCCACGACATCAAGATGGATGGCCAGAGCTATCTCGTGGATGGCGTCATGCCCGCGAGCTTCCAGTTTCCGGATTTCGCGCAGATGTGGACGCCGATGGCCTGGACTGACAAAGAGAAGGCCGTCCGCGGCGAGCATCACTCCGTCGTCATTGCCCGACTTAAGCGAGGCATCGATTTGAAGCAGGCTCAGGCCGAGATGAACACCATCTCCAGCCGCCTGGAACAGCAGTACCCAGAGGATGACAAAGGATGGGGCGCTCTCGTCGTGCCGTTGCACGACGACATGGTCAGCGATGTGCGACCGGCGCTGCTGGTGCTCTTGGGCGCGGTAGCTTTCGTTCTTCTCATCGCCAGTGTCAACGTGGCCAACCTTGCGCTGGCGAAGACTTTCAGCCGCCAGAAGGAGATCGCGATTCGAACGGCGCTCGGCGCCAATTCGACTCGCGTGCTGCGGCAGATTCTCACCGAATCCGTGGTGCTCGCCCTCCTGGGAGGCGCTCTGGGCCTGACCTTCGCTCACTCCGGAATTCGTCTGATCATGGCTTTTCTCGCGGACAAGCTTCCCCATTCGATTGAAGTCGGGCTTGATGCCAAAGTCCTCGCCTTCACCGCCGCGATTTCAGTAGCCGCAGGGATTTTAGCCGGAGTTCTTCCGGCTCTTCGCTTGACCCGGAGTAACGTAAGTCAATCACTAAAACAAGGACTGGGGCGTACGGACTCGGATTCAAGCGGGTATCGGACGCGCAGCATTCTGGTCGTATCGGAGGTTGCTCTTTCCCTCATCCTGCTGGTCGGCGCGGGCCTGATGATCCGCAGCTTCCAGCGACTCCATGGGGTGAACCCGGGGTTTGATTCCCGCAATGTCCTGACCATGACCGCAATGGTCTCGCGAGCAAAGTTTCCCGTGCCAGCCCAGCAGATCAACTTCTTCGAGCAGGTGCTCCAACGCGTGCGAACCTTGCCTGGCGTCGAAGCCGCGGGCGTGGTCGATGACATTCCTTTGGACAACGGAGGTTCGCATCAACCCGTCGCCATCGAAGGCCGGCCCACCTTGCCGATGTCGGAGCAACCGGAAGTCGACGTTCGGCTCATCAGCCCGGGATACATGAGCGCGCTGCACATTCCCATCCTCCGGGGCCGCGACGTCAGCGATACCGATGTCGCCGGGAGGCCGGCGGCGATCCTGATCAGCGAATCCATGGCTCGGCAGTTTTGGCCGGGCGAAGATGCCTTGGGCAAGCGGCTCACCATGACTTTCTTTCCCGATGCAGTCCGCGAAGTAGTTGGAATTGTGGGCGATGTAAAGCTCGATGGTCTGGATCAGACCCGTCCCAGTGCCACTCTTTATTTCCCTCTGGACCAGGTCTCCGTACCCTCGAACGGCGGATGGAGCTCATTTCCGATGACGCTGGTAGTGCGTTCAGCCTCCGGTTCCGCCCGGCTGGTCTCCGCCGTGTCGAATGCTCTGCACGAGGTCGATCACGAGATGCCCTTACGCGACATCCAGACCATGGATGACTTGGTTGCAAACTCTCTGACTCAGCAACGATTCAACATGCTGCTGCTGGGCGCATTCGCCGGACTCGCTTTGTTGTTGGCCGCGGTGGGGATCTACAGCGTGCTGTCTTACAGCGTGAAACGAAGTGTGCGGGAAATTGGAATTCGCCTGGCTCTGGGCGCACAGCTTGACGACGTACTGCGAATGGTCGTGTTCGAAGGCATGAAGCCAGTCCTGCTCGGCGTGGCGGTGGGAATTGCTGGCGCTCTGGCGCTCGGTCGCGTCCTGTCGACCCTTATCTACGAGGTTAAGCCCACTGATCCCATCACTTTTGCGGCGGTCACAGCTTTGCTAGCAATGATCGCTTTGATGGCAAGCATCATTCCGGCTTATCGGGCGACGAAGGTCGACCCCATGGTGGCGCTGCGTTACGAGTAAGGAGGGCGAATCTTATGACTGGATTCCTGCAAGACCTTCGCTACGCACTGCGCCAACTACGCAAGAGTCCGGGGTTCACGGTTGTCACGGTGCTAACCCTGGCGCTTGGTATTGGAGTAAACGCCGCGATCTTTGGTGTAATCGAAGCATCCTTGCTGCGCTCCTGGCCGGCGAAGGAGCCAGAGCGGCTTGCCAAGATCGTCGCCCGGACGCCCCAGGGCAGGGACGATTTTTTCTCCTATGCCGACTACCGTGATCTGAATGAGCAAAGCAGGTCGATGGAAAAAATTCTTGCCTACTCACGCCACGCAAAGATACTGCGCGTGGGAACGGCCTCGCTGCTCACATTGGACGACCTCGTCTCTCCTGACTATTTTGCGGTCTTGGGTGTCGATGCCCAGCTTGGCCGCACGTTCTCGTCGGAACCCCAGGCAGCCAGCGAACCGACCGTGATAATCAGCGACTCGCTTTGGCATAGTGCCTTCAACCGGGATCCCTCGCTGGTTGGAAGGCAGATCTGGCTCACCGACCGGAGCTACACGGTTATTGGCATTGCTCCCCCTCATTTCCGCGGCCTTCAGCCGGGAGTGCCCACGGACCTGTGGCTGCCGGTCTCGACCGAGTATCAGAAAGAGGAACTTGCTGACCGGAACAATCGCGAATTTGAGCTGCTCGGCCGGTTGCGATCAGGTGCGAAGCCCGCGCAGGCGCAAGTTGAGCTTGGCCTCATCGGGCGCCGCCTGGCCGAAGCATATCCGGGCGTGGACAAGGCGAGAGACATTACCCTGGTGTCAGAACGCGAACGTCTGCAGGCTGTACTGTGGCCAACCGTTCTTGTCATGGCGGCGGTTGGGGTGGTCCTGCTCATTTGCTGCGCCAATGTCGCGGGGCTGGTTCTGGCGCGCTCCGAAACGCGACGCCGAGAGATCGCCGTACGGCTGGCGATCGGCGCTGGGCGTTTTCGCCTGGTACGCCAGTTACTGACCGAAAGTACACTGCTCGCGCTGGCTGGAGCAGCGCTCGGACTGATTGTGGCTGCTTGGTTCTTCACGCTGCAACCTGCATTGATGCCGCCTGCAGAGTTTGAACTTGGCCTTGACCTGCGCCTGAATGGGCCGGTCATCACTTTTACGGCAATCGTTTCTGTGCTGGCGATGATGGTGTTTGGCTTGGCCCCGGCAGTTCAGGCGTCCAAGTACAGTCTGGTGCCCGCACTGAAGGGCGAGGGGCCCATCGGCGGACACTCAGTACGCCGCTTCGCAGCGCGCAACGCTCTGGTACTGGGCGAGATCGCGATGTCGGCTGTACTCCTGACGGCGTCGGGCCTGCTGGTGCGAAGCCTGCTCTACAGCCGCGGCATCAACTTGGGATTTGACAAGCAGAAAAATCTGATCTTCTTCGACCTCAGCCCGGGCAGCGTCGGCTATGACGCTGAGCGGAGCCTGCTCTACTTCGAGCGCGTTCGAGAGCAGGTGGCGGGGCTCTCGGGCGTCGCGCAAGTAAGCTTCGCGCGCCGTGTACTGCTCTCCGATTCCGGCGGCGGTGCCGAAATGCGCGTTTCCATTCCCGGCGTCGAACTGCTGCAAGCACAGCCGAATATCCCCATCAAGTTCAATGGGGCCGACCCTGGGTACTTCCGGACGATGGGCACCCGTCTTCTTGAGGGCCGCGACTTTGTGACAGCCGACAGTTCTTCCGGTTCGAAGGTAGTTGTCATCAACCAGACCATGGCGCGCCGCTTTTGGCCCGCAAAGGACGCGGTTGGCAAATATATAGTCGTCGAGGGCAAGAACTGTCAGATCGTGGGCGTGGCCGAAGACGCCAGGATCAACGAGATACACGAAACGCCCGAGGCCTACATTTACCTCCCGTTCTCACAGTGGCCAGGCCGGGAGGCAACGATCATTGTCGAGATAGCACGCAGTCCGCGCGCCACGCCGGCGACGATACGGACCGAGATCCTTAGCTTGGATCCACAGGTGCCCGTCGGAGTCCGCACCATGCGCTACCTGATGCAGCAGGCGCTTTGGCAGGACCAGATGGCTGCGAGCTTCGCGGTAGGGCTGGGTTTGCTGGGAATGTTTCTGGCCACCATTGGACTATATGGGGTAATAGCCTATGTCGTGAACAAGCGCCAGCACGAAATTGGCATCCGCATGGCGCTGGGCGCCGAGCGTGGAAATGTGCTTCGCATGGTACTCGGTCAGGGGCTGAGGATTGCCGCGGTCGGCGCTGGGCTGGGGCTTGTGGCGTCGCTGGCGGCGATGCGCCTGCTGTCGAACGTACTCTATGGGGTAAAGCCAACAGATGGACCCACCCTTTTCGGCAGCTCGGTCGTGGTCATCCTCGTAGCGGTAGCCGCCAGTTACTTTCCCGCTCGCCGCGCGGCCAAACTCGATCCCATCGTCGCGCTGCGCTACGAATAGAAGGAGACGAATGATGACTGGGTTGCTACAAGATCTTCGCTACGCACTGCGCCAACTACGCAAGAGTCCGGGCTTCACTATCGTCGCCGTGATTACGTTGGCGCTGGGAATCGGCGCGAACACTGCTGTGTTCAGCGTAATCGACGCCGTCATGCTGCGCCCTCTGCCTTACTATCAGCCGGAGCACCTGATCGAGGCAGAATCCGTAAACACGCACAATCCGCAGCCCGACAACATCTCCTATCCGGATTTCTTTGACTGGCGTTCACAGAATCGTACGCTTGAACATCTGGTTTCGTATCACGACAACTTGTTTACCCTCACCGGCCTGGAACGGCCAATTCAGGTGGATGCGGAAATCGTCTCTTGGGATCTGCTGCCCGCGCTTGGCATTCGGCCCGAACTTGGGCGAGGTTTCGCCCCAGACGAGGAGAAGGCAGGCACGCGGGTAATCTTGATCAGCCACGCGCTGTGGGCGTCTCAATTCGGCGCGGATCCGGCGATCGTCGGCCGAGGCGTTCGCTTGAGCGGGGATCTCTACACGGTGATCGGCGTGATGCCACCTTCTTTCCGATTCCCAGTCAATAAACCCCGGAACAGCGTCTGGACCACGCTTGCCGTGGACGATGATCCGTCCGATCCCGAGCCGAACATTAGCAACCGTGGCGCTCATTTTCTGAATGCGTTCGGACGACTAAAGCCGGGCGCCACGGTTGCACAAGCGGACCAGGACTTGCGGGCCATTGCGGCGAATCTGGCGAAACAGTATCCGAAGACCAACACACGCCATGATTTGGCTCGGGCGGAATCGGAAGTCTCCGCGCTCATCGGCGATACGCGAACCGTGTTACTGGTCGTTCTGGGCGCCGTCGCCTTGGTGCTGCTGATCGCGTGCGGCAACATCGCAAACCTGCTGCTGGCACGCATGCGCGAACGGCAGCGGGAGATCGCTGTGCGGTCCGCTCTGGGCGCAGGCAGGAAGCGGATCGTGCGCCAGTTGCTGGCGGAGAGTCTCATGCTAAGCGCCGTCGGTGGACTCGCAGGTTGTGGGCTGGCTTTGGTTTGTACCCCTGCCGTTCTTTCGCTGATCGGCGACAGCGTACCGCGAGCCGCGGATGCAGGCGTCGACCTGCGCGTGCTTTCTTTCGCGGTGTTCGTCTCCTTCGCCGCCGGATTGATTTTCGGAGTCGTTCCCGCGTTCGCTGCGTCCAAAACTGACCTCATCTCTACGTTAAAAGAGGGCGGCAGAAGCGAAATCATTGGCCGCGACTGGTTGCGGGCGTCGCTGATTGTGGGACAGGTCGCTGTGGGTCTTGTGCTCGCGGCCGGAGCTGGCTTGCTCATCACCAGCTTTGCTCACCTCGTCCACACCAACGAAGGATTCAATCCCGACCATCTCACGACGTTGTTTTTTGAAACGCCGGACGCGCGCTACAAAGAGACCCGCGCGCAATTCTATCGTGAATACTTCGATAGACTCCGCGCTCTGCCCGGCGTCCAGTCGGCCGGCGGAGTCATGGTGGTGCCCATGACCAACGACAGCGTGACAATCAGCTTCGAAGATCCTGAGCACCCAGCTCCTGAAGGACAGCGCCCTAGCGCGGACCTAACCCTGACCTCGACAGAATATTTCCGTACCATGCAGATCCCCTTGCTGGAAGGACGCGATTTTTCTGAACGAGACGACACGAAGTCCTTGCAAGTGATGATCGTGAATCGCGCCTTTGCGCAAAAATTCTTCGCGGGCGAGGAAGTTCTGGGCAAAAAGCTCAGGCCGGGCGCTGGGAACGGCACGCCAGGCGGTACGCCGTGGCGGGAGATCGTCGGCGTGGTCGGCGATATCAGACTGGAGGCGACGCAACGGGAAATGCGCCCGGCAATGTATCTTCCGGCCAGCCAACTGAACACCTGGTGCTGCCTTTACTCGGTGGTGCGCGCTTCGCTCGATCCGATAAGCCTCGCGTCGAGCGTCCAGCAGATCGTCGCTTCGATGGACAAAGACATTCCTGTCACCCAGGTTCGCACCATGAAAGAGCTGATGTTCAGCGAGCTTTCGCAGCCCCGATTCGCGACGGTCCTGCTCAGTACGTTTGCCGGTCTCGCGATTACTCTAACGATCGTTGGCCTGTACGGGGTGATGACGTATACGGTTTCGCGGCGCACCCGCGAAATCGGCGTCCGCATGGCATTGGGAGCGCAGCGCGGCACGGTGCTCACGATGGTAATGCGGGATGCGGCCATCCTGCTGGGAGCGGGCATTGCGATTGGCATCGCGGCAGCGCTTGTTTCCGCATCCGTGTTGCAGGACATGCTGTATGGCATCGGATCTCGTAATCCAACTGTACTGGTCCTGGTTTGCGTGGCGGTCGCCGTCGCCGGACTGGCAGCAGCCTATATTCCAGCGTTTCGCGCCGCGAAGGTTGATCCCATGGTGGCGCTACGGTACGAGTGAGGAAGAACGATATGAATGGACTTTCCCAGGATCTCCGTTTCGCGGTGCGGCAATTGCGCAAGAGCCCAGGTTTCACAGCCGTGGCCGTCGTTACTCTGGCACTTGGGATAGGTGCAAATACCGCCATCTTCACCGTGGTGAATGGCCTTCTGCTCAAGATGCTGCCGGTCCGAGACCCCCACCACTTAGTCGTGGTCGGCGATCCGGTGCGCGCCAGCTCCCGCTCAAACGGAACGCCGCGCACCGATGTTTTCTCTTACCCGCTCTACAAGGAACTTCGCGACCGCAACTCGGTGTTTACCGGACTATGCGCGGCTGCCAGCGATCATCACATTGAAGTGGATGCCGGCCAAGGTCAATTGCCGGACGAACAGATTACGGGACGCATGGCGAGCGGGAACTATTTCGCGGTGCTTGGCCTCGAACCAGCCGCGGGACGTTTGTTCTCCGACGCCGACGACACGGCCGAAGGCGCGAATCCGGTTGTCGTGCTTGGCTATGAATATTGGCAGCGTAAGTTCGCACTCGCTTCCACCATCATCGGCAAAGATATTCGGCTAAATGGATTTCCCTTCACGGTCATCGGCGTGGCGCCCGCTGGATTCGACGGCGATATCGTAGGCGAGCGGATGGCTTTGTTTGTTCCCTTGAGCATGCAGCCGCAAATCGTCCGCGGGCGCCACTGGCGCACTTCGGGAAACAATTCCTGGCTGTCGCTGATTGGGCGACTGAAGCCAAACATGGGTCCCGCCCAAGCGGAAGCCAATCTGAACATGGTCTTTCAGCAGGCGGTGAAAGGAGATTACGGAGCGGCGCTTTCCTCCGATGACCGGAACGCCATTCGTGACGCTCACATCAGCGTGGCCAAAGGCGGGGGTGGGATCTCTGGACTGCGCGGCGACTACCGGATTCCGTTGCTGCTGCTGATGGGCATTGTCGGCCTGGTACTGCTGATCGCCTGCGTCAATGTTGCCAACCTGCTGCTTGCCCGCGCCTCAAGTCGCAATCGTGAGATTGCCCTGCGCTTGGCCATTGGCGCCAATCAACGGCGGCTTTTGCAACAACTCCTGACGGAAAGCTTGCTTTTAGGCCTTCTGGGCGGGATCACTGGTTCGCTGCTGGCGATTTGGGGTGTAAGACTGCTGGTCGAACTTCTCGGTTCCGACAAAAGTCTTCCGGTCGCTCCCGACTGGCGCGTGCTCGTTTTCACCATCACGATTTCTTTGCTGACTGGAATCGTCTTCGGCCTCGTGCCTGCGTTGCAAACCCTGAAAGTCCGCGTCACTCCCGCCTTGAAAAACGCGACTCGGACAACTGCGGAGCCGGGCTCCCGATTCACCTGGGGCAAAGGATTGATTGTCGGACAAGTCGCGCTCTCGCTATTGGTGCTGTTTGCCGCCGGCCTGCTCGTCCGCAGCCTGCAAAAATTAATGACGCAGAATTTTGGCTATGAGCGCGATCACCTCATCATTGCGCGGCTCGATCCTACCGGCGGGGGGTACAGCACCAACAACATGAAGCTGCTGGCGCAGGGACTGGCCGCTCGCCTAGCGACCGCGCCGGGAGTGCGCGCCGTGACATATTCCACCAACGGATTGTTCGCCGGGACTGAATCTAGTGATGCCATTATCGTGCCCGGTTTCAGCGCGCGCGGTCCAAGTGATCGAAGCGTGCAAGAGGATTACGTTGGACCGGATTACTTCGCGGTTGTGGGCATTCCCATTCTCGCGGGGCGGGAAATTCAGGCGCAGGATACAGCTGCATCAACGCGCGTTGCCGTCGTGAACGAAGCGATGGCCAAGCACTTCTATTTGGGTCAAGACCCGATCGGGCGCCAATTCATGATCGACGATCCGGATTGGCACGACAAGCCGATTACGATCATCGGTATCTCCCATAATGCCAAGGATCATGGCAGCGGCATCCGCGACGAAGTCAAGCCCCGGTTCTACCTGGCCTTTCAGCAGGTGCCGGATCCTGACCAAATCGTGCTCGAGGCCCAGGTGAGTGGCGCACCTTCTGGGGCTGTTAGCACCGTGCTAGGACAGATCAAAGCCGCTGATCCTCGTCTGCCAATCTCATTCATCGAAACGCTCGATACCCTGGTCACGGGAAGTGCCGGCGACCAGATCGCTCTCGCCAAGCTCTCGACATTTTTCGCCGGATTGGCATTGCTTCTCGCCTGTGTCGGGCTCTACGGAGTCATGTCCTACACGGTTGCCAGTCGTACGCGCGAAATCGGCGTGCGGATGGCGCTCGGAGCACGGCGGGGCGATGTGGTGGAATTGGTGCTTCGCGAAAGCATGCTGCTGGTGGCGCTCGGTCTCTTGGTTGGAATTCCCTTAGCCCTCGCTAGCACTCGGCTTCTGCACAGCTTCCTGTTTGGGTTGAAGAGTACAGACCCGTTGTCTCTAATCGCTGTGGTCTTGCTACTGGGAATCGTTGCAGCCGTCGCGGGATTCATTCCCGCACGGCGTGCAGCCAGGACCGATCCTATGGTCGCGTTGCGTTACGAGTAGTTGCAGAAAATTCGGAGATGAAGATGATCCAACTGAAAAATATCGAACGCAGCTACAAAGCGGGCGCAGGGCAAACCTGGGTACTTCGCCGCATCAACCTCGAGATTCGGGACGGTGAGTTTATCACTATCATGGGACCCTCGGGAGCCGGGAAGTCTTCTCTGTTAAATGTCCTGGCGTTGCTCGACGACGCCTGGCAAGGCGACTACTGGTTTCGCGAAGCGGCGGTCCACGAGATGAAACGTAAGCAACGCGCTGAACTGGCGAAGCGCAATATCGGGATGGTCTTCCAAAGTTATCACCTGCTCGACGATCTCACTGTTCAGGAAAACATTGATCTGCCGCTTTCTTATAAGGACATTCCACGCCGCCAGCGGCAGAGTCTTGTGGCCGACACTTTGGATCGCTTTCAGATCGTTGCCAAGAAAGAGTTGTACCCAAGCCAGCTCTCGGGAGGCCAGCAGCAGCTGGTGGGAATCGCGCGTGCCGTGATTCACAAACCGCCGCTCTTGCTGGCCGACGAGCCGACAGGCAACCTTCATTCTGGCCAGGCCAAGGAGATTATGGAACTTTTTCGCGGACTGAACCAACAAGGAACCACCATCGTGCAGGTCACCCACTCCGAGACGAACGCGAGTTACGGAAACCGCACCATTCAGTTGCGGGACGGATGGTTGGTCGGAGACACAGCGAATCCCTCACTTACTCAACCGGCGGAGGTCAGCGCATCGTGAGCTCATTCGCTTTCGGATTCGTGAAAGGGACGATCACTATCCTGGGTGTATGCGGTACTCTTGTCGCGGGCCTGACGGGGCAAACCACAGTCCCGCCAGCGGTGGGCGGGACGTCCGCCGCGACCACTCAGCAACCGGCGATTCCACTGCAGTATGACATGCCAAAGTCGCACAATCCGCTCAATGCCTATGAGGCTGATCAGGTTCCAGAGCCGGTGCTGGCGAACTCGCCGCGCCTCGACCAACTCATCCGCGACGGCCAACTCTACCTTTCCCTCAAAGATGCGATTGATCTCGCGCTGGAGAACAATCTCGATTTGGCCATCGCTCGCTACAATCTTCCGATTGCGAACACTGACATTTTGCGCACCCAGGCCGGAGGATTTTTTCGCGGCGTGAATACCGGAGTCGTCCAGGGCACTCCGGGCGGCGGCATCGGAGGCTTCGGCACAGGAGCTCCCGGCGCCGGCGCAGGCGGTACGACCGGTGGCGCCGGCGGGGCCGGAGCCGGCGCTTCAGGCTTGGTGCAGTCTACGCTCGGCACCGGAACCGTTGTGTCTTCCTACGACCCATTCCTCAGCCTCAATGGGGGCGAGGAACATCAAACTTCTCCTGTCGCAAACTTTCAGATTTATGGAGTACCATCCCTGCAGCTCAATACCGGACAAGTGAGCGCTTTTTTCACGCAAGCCTTTGCCACCGGAACCAGCGTAAGCTTTTCTTTCAGCAACTCCCGGCAGACGACCAACAGCCCCTACTTCAACCTCTCCCCGACACTCAGCTCGACGTTTCGTTTTCAGTTTCAGCAGGAATTGCTTGCGGGTTTTGGATTCGGCCCGAACTTGCGCTATTTGCGGATAGCGCAGAATAACAAGAGAATCTCGGATATCGCCTTCAAGGACCAGGTGATTGCCACCGTCACCCAAATCGAAAACATTTATTGGGACTTGGTCAGCGCCTACGAGCAGACGCAGGTGAATGAACAGTCTTTTGCGTTCGCGCAACAGACCCTCGACAACACCAAAAAACAGTTGCAGTTGGAAAGCGTTCCGGCCATGGACGTAATGCGGGCCGAGGCGGAGGTTTCACGCCGCGATCAGGATTTGACCGTCGCCCGCACCAGTCTCCAACTTCAGGAGACTCTGATGAAGAACGCGATCACGAAAAGCCTGGACGATCCGGTCCTCGAAGCCATGCGCGTGATTCCCACCGACCGGATGCAGACAGTCGAGACGCAGACGAGTGCACCCATTGCCGACTTGATCTCCGCCGCCCTGCACAGCCGACCCGAGCTTGCCGAGTCTGACATCGACCTGGTGAACCGCCAAATCAGCAACCGCGCGGCACGCAACGCCCTGTTGCCGTCACTCTCTTTGGTAGGCTTTTACGGAGGTTCTGGTCTTGCCGGGCCACTGAATCCCGCTTACAACCTCGGCCAAAATATTTCGACGGTCCCGGTCGATTTTACCGGCGCTATGCAAAACGCTTTCAACAACTCTTCTCCGGACTACTATTTGGGATTGAACCTGAACATCCCGATAAGAAATCGAGTTGCGAAAGCGGACCAGTACCGGTCCGAGCTGGAGTATCGCCAGTCAGAATTGCGCATGGAGCAACTGAAAAAGCAGGTTCGCATCGAAGTGCGCAATGCCCAGTATGCGCTGGACCAGACCGGCGCCCGGGTGCAGGCCGCGCGCAAGGCGCGCGACCTGGCCCAGCGCACGTTCGATATCACAAAAAAAGAACAGGAACTAGGCTCGGGATCGAACTATCAAACCCTCTCGGCCCAGCACGATCTTGCTCTGGCGGAATTGGATCTGGTCAGCGCACAGACTACGTACGAAAAAGCCAGAGTTGAACTGGACCGCACAACCGGCGCAACCTTGGAACATAATGGCATACTGTTGCAGGATGCGATCAAAGGCGTAGTGCCGCGCCAGACGCCGTAAATCCGTATGCCGATTTCGGTCAAATCCGGAGAGCTGGAATTATCCTCTCTCAAGCATGAGTCTGCTGCCCCTCCTCGGGTTCTAGCCGCCGACGACCAGGAACACATTCTAGAAGCCCTGGAACTGCTGCTTCGCCCGCATGGCTACAAGGTAGACAAAGTCCGTTCGCCAGCCCTGGTGCGCGAAGCCCTCGCCAGCAGTTCTTATGATGCGGTGCTCATCGACCTCAACTACACGCGCGATACCACTTCCGGGCAGGAGGGTCTCGATCTGCTTTCACAAATTGTCTCCCTCGACGCCACTATTCCGGTGATCGTGATGACCGCATGGGCCAATGTCGAACTGGCCGTTGAGGCCATGCGGCGTGGGGCGAGAGACTTCGTGCAGAAACCCTGGGAGAACGAACGGCTGCTCTCCATTCTCCGCACCCAAGTCGAACTCCATCGTGCCCTGCAGCGGGCAGCCCGTTTAGAGGCCGAAAACCGCCTGCTTCGTGCCGAGGGTCGCCCGGAGTTCATTGCCACGGCGCCCGCCATGCAATCTGTGCTCGAAACCCTTGCGCGCGTGGGCCCATCCGACGCGAATGTCCTGATCACAGGTGAGCACGGAACTGGAAAAGAAATCGTCGCACAAACATTGCACGCGCTGTCGGCGCGGGCCCCGCGTCCTCTGGTGGCCGTGAACACGGGAGCGATTCCCGATGGCGTCTTTGAAAGCGAATTGTTTGGCCATGTGAAAGGTGCTTTCACGGACGCGCGCACCGATCGCATCGGGCGTTTCGAACTGGCGGACGGTGGCACGATTTTTCTCGACGAGATCGGCAATGTTCCTCTCCGCCAGCAGGCAAAATTGTTGCGCGTTCTGGAATCCGGCGAAATCGAGCGCGTAGGATCGTCACGCTCTCGCCGTGTCAATGTTCGCGTTCTCTCCGCCACCAACAGCGATCTTTCGGCCGCTTGCGCTTCCGGACAATTCCGTGAAGATCTGCTGTTTCGTCTGAATACCGTCGAGATCCATTTACCGGCGCTGCGCGAGCGCCGTGAAGATATACCCGCTCTGGCCGCCCATTTTCTCGCACGTTATGCCGCCCGCTATCGTCGCCCGGTGCAGGGCTTCGATCCCGCTGCCGTTCAGACGTTGATGCAGTACTCATGGCCGGGCAATGTGCGCGAACTGGAACACACCATCGAACGCGCCGTCCTGATGTGCCGCACCGATGAAATCCAGCCGGCCGATTTGGCGCTAAGTCCACAGCGCGCCTCAAGCCAAGGGCTGGAAGATTTGAGTCTCGAGGCCGTGGAGGCCATGCTGGTCCGCAAAGCTCTGCAGCGTTACCAGGGCAACGTCAGCCAGGCTGCCGAGGCGCTTGGGCTGAGCCGCGGCGCGCTGTACCGGCGGATGGAGAAGTATGGCGTTTAGCTTGCCGGCGCCGAAATCAGGGTCTCGGCCGCGAAAAAGAGCTCGCCTCCTCTATGAACATCGAGTTAACCTCTACTGCTTTCTCGTTGCCCTCCCTGGCCTTCTCGTAAGTATTGTGCTGGTCTGGATGCAGCCCTGGGCCGTCGAATCGCGACTCGCGCTGATCGCCCTCGAACTGTTCGCATGGTGGCTGTTGGCGCTGGCGCTCCAGGAGCAGACCACGCGGCCGCTACAAACTCTTTCTAACGTGATCGGCGCTCTGCGGGAGGAAGACTATTCTTTCCGCGCGCGCAACGCCGTCGCTGAGGACGCGCTCGGAGAACTCTCTCTGGAAGTAAACGCCCTGGCTGACATGCTCTCGGACGAGAAAATCCGCGCCATTGAGGCGACGGCGTTGCTGCAGCGCGTGGTCGACGAGATCGACGCCCCCTTGTTTGCTTTCGATCCCGCCTCCATCTTACGTCTGGTGAATCCGGCTGGTGAGCACCTGCTGCGGCAGTCAAAGGCGCGGATGCTGGGCCGCACCGCCGCCGACTTGAGCTTGCAGAAATGCCTCGTCGCCGACAATGAAAGCCTGGTGGAACTCGACCTCAAGGACACCCAGGCCCGATGGCTGCTGCGCCGCAGTTCGTTCCGTCAGAATGGTGTGCCGCACACTCTGGTGGTTCTGTCGGATGTGAGCCGCGCCTTGCGCGAAGAAGAACGAAGGGCGTGGCAGAGGTTGATCCGGGTCTTGGGGCACGAACTGAGCAACTCGCTGGCTCCTATCAAATCGATCGCCGGAAGCCTCAATTCGCGCGTTTCCACCACCTCCATGGACAGCGATGTGCGCAATGACTTGCAGCACGGGCTGGAGATTATTGAGGCGCGTTCGGCTTCTCTGCACCGTTTTCTTGAAGCCTATCGCCGGCTGGCGCAGATGCCTGCCCCGGTTCTGCGCGATGTCGAACTGGCCAAGCTGGTGGCCAGAGTCGCTGGTCTGGAAACCCGAATTAAAGTGTGCGTGCAGCCGGGTCCAGACTTAGTTTTCATTGCCGATCCTGATCAGCTTGAACAAATGCTGATCAATCTCGTGCGCAATGCTGCGGACGCCGTTCTCGAACTCTCCACTGCCGCCTTTCAAACGAAGCACTCCGACCTGATATCGGATTTGGTTTCCGATGTAGATCGAAAGGTTGGGGTGCGATGGGATATCACCGAAGCAGATGTGAATCTGCTCATCGAGGACAATGGTCCGGGCCTCCTGAATCCGGCGAATGTCTTCACCCCGTTCTATACGACAAAACCGAGCGGCAGCGGCGTTGGACTAGTTCTCTCAAGGCAGATTGCAGAGGCCCATGGAGGAACGATCGAAATCTCCAATCGAGCCGGGGGGCGAGGCTGCCTGGTGAGAGTCGTATTGCCGCGCGCGCCCCATCAACAACGAAATGGCTCTCGACCGTGAGCCGTCAGTCGAGAGTTCTCGTGATACCACCACATAGTTCACCGTTTTTGCGTCAGACTAAACCGGCGAACGATTCAAACTAGCGGATTTGCCTACAAACTCTTACTATTGTCGACATCCAATAGCCACAATGAATAAGGAACAAGGAACAAAGAGATATGACAGCAAGGTCTACGCCTGGCGCCGAACCGCCTGACCACCCTTGGGATCGTCGTCGGTTTCTTGGCAAGAGTTCCGCGATCGTTCTAAGCGCAGCCCTTGCCGGACGAATGGAGGCACAAGGGCCGCAGGACATCCAGAAGATCGAGAAGGCTCAGCACGACAAGAGCGCAACCGATGCCGGCCCAGAGAACCAGTCTCTCAAAGATTCCAATCCCAACACTTTCACGCCTCCTCCGACCGACCACGGAGAGGTGCAGACATTCTGGAGTTCCTTCTCGGCTGCACACCGGCGCATCCAGGAAGGCGGGTGGTCGCGACAAGTGACCGTTGAAGACTTCCCGATTGCTAAAGATATCGCCGGCGTGAACATGCGATTGACGGCGGGTGGAATCCGCGAATTGCACTGGCACAACGCAGCCGAATGGGCCCTTATGCTGAGCGGGAATGCCCGTATCACCGCAATGGACAACGACGGCAAGGGTGCGGTGAAAGATGTAACCAAAGACGATTTGTGGTTCTTCCCCACTGGCACTCCCCACTCGATTCAGGGGCTCGAACCAGATGGCTGCGAGTTCTTGCTGGTCTTTGACGATGGCAGGTTTTCCGAAGCCAACACGACGTTGATCTCAGACTGGACACGGCATACGCCTCCGGAGGTGCTGGCGAAGAACTGGGGAGTGCCAGAAAGTGCGCTGGACAGCATCTACAAAGCGCCTCCCGACGGACGTTACATTTTTCAGGCAGCCGTACCTGGATCTTTGCAGGTTGACGTCCGGGCCGCGAGCGGATCGATCGGACCCTCGCCCATCGCTTTCGATTTTGCCATGCACAAAATGCCACCTACCAGGAAAACTCGCTACGGAGAGGTCCGCATTATTGATTCTGGAAATTTCCCAGTCTCGACCACAATCGCCGCGGCACACGTCATCGTAAGACCGGGAGGGTTGCGGGAACTGCATTGGCATCAAAACGCCGACGAATGGCAGTATTATGTGGCGGGAAAAGGACGCATGACTGTCTTTTTCAATGGCGCGAAGGCGCGCACCGCCGACTTCACTGCCGGCGATGTCGGATACGTTCCCAAGACGCTAGGCCACTACGTTGAGAATGTTGGCGATACCGATCTCATTTTTCTCGAGATGTTCAAGGCCAACCGCTTCATGGATTTGGCACTGTCGGAATGGGTCTCTAACACGCCTCCAGAGCTGGTGATGCAGCATCTCGGCATCAGCCGCGAAACTTTACAGGCGATTCCGAAACAGAAACCGCTGATCATGCCGGAGTGAAGCTCGCACCTTTACGAACGAGCTAGGCCTGATCCGGCGGTTTGCCCCTGAAAAACCCACAGATGAATGCTCCGCCATTCGATGATACGGTCCCGAACAAGCGAACAAACCTTGTGTTCGGCAGGCGCATCATACCCTGCCTCTATTCGGGAAAACACTCCATGGCACAATGCTGAGTGTTTTATGTTCGTGCGCGGTCCCGCGCTGAGGAATCATGAAGCTCGTTTCCAAAACATCGCAACGATCGTTGGATCGGACAGGTCGCGCTGCAGAGCCGTCGAGCGTTACACCGGGCTTAATAACAATCGCTGGACTGCGTAGTGCCGCCAGTGACTGCAAAGCTTGCGACCTGTGGAAAACGGCGACGCAGACGGTCTTTGGTGAAGGTCCCTCGAAGTCACAAATCATGTTTGTCGGCGAACAGCCCGGGGATCAGGAAGATCGTGCAGGACATCCTTTTGTGGGACCTGCCGGAAAACTGCTCAACCAGGCTTTGGAACAAGCCGGGATCGAGCACTCGAAAGTGTACTTCACCAACGTGGTGAAGCATTTTAAGTGGGCCGCTGCTGCGCGGGGGAAGAAGCGCATTCACAAGAAGCCTCGCTACTCTGAAATCTACGCTTGTCGTCCATGGCTGGACGCTGAACTGCGCGTGGTGAGACCTCAGATTCTGGTGTGTTTGGGTTCCACCGCTGCACAGTCGCTGTTGGGGCGAGACTTCAGCGTGACGCGCCAGCGCGGACAACTGATCGATTCTCCGCTCGCCCCTTTCGTGATCGCCACGGTACACCCGTCATCCATCCTGCGAGCGCCCCATACAAACGCTCGTCATCTGCAGATGCAGGCATTCGTCAACGATCTTAAAATGGTGGCTCAGTGGGCCAGAAAGGCGGAAGCGGCTTAGTAAGTTGCAATCCGCTTGCCTGCAGCTCCAGGTTGTCGTCGGTCCCTTAGTGATGCGAAACTCTACCCTGTCTGTGCGCAACGATAAACCCGCAGAACCGGATCACGTTGATGTGATCGTAATCGGCGCCGGTGCCGCCGGGCTGGTCGCCGCCTCGGAGCTCGCCGAGGCCGGTCTCTCCGTTGTCATCCTCGAGGCTCGCCAGCGCATTGGCGGCCGAATCTTCACGCTGAATGACCTCGGACAGCAATTTCCCATCGAGTTGGGAGCTGAGTTCATTCATGGACGTCCGCCAGAAATATTGGATGTACTCCGGCACAGCAAAGTCCCGGTCAGTGAAGTGACAGGTGATAATTGGTGCGTCCAGAATGGCCGGCTCTCGTCATGCGACTTTTTCTCAGAGGTCAATGAGATTTTGCAGCGGATGAATGATGACGGACCGGATGAGTCTTTCACAAGCTTCTTGAAGCGCTGCTGCTCCGATACTTCCAAGGGTGCCAAGGAACACGCTCTCAGTTACGTCGCTGGCTTTAACGCTGCTGATCCTGCACAGGTCGGCGTTCACTGGCTGGTTCGCCAAATGCGAGCCGAGAAAAAGATAGAGGGCGACCGTGCGTTCCGCGCGCGCCGTGGCTACCAGGCCTTGCTGGAGCTACTTCAACAGCGAGTGGCGAAGGCGGGTGTCAGCGTCCGCACTAATACTGCGGTTCATCGTGTCGAATGGACTCCCGGGAGCGTTTCAGTGGACGCCATCTGTATGCAACGCGCGGTCTCTTTTCATGCCAGCCGAGTGCTCATAACGGTCCCGCTTGGCGTGCTGCAAGCCCGCCCTGGCGAAGCGGGAGCGATCGAGTTTTCTCCGGCTCTTCCACAGGAGATATTGGACTCAATTTCTGGGATGGAAATGGGAAAAGTCCTCCGCGTCGTCCTTCATTTTCGAGAGCGTTTCTGGGATCGGATCCGTCCGACTGGCGGTCCAGACAAGACTTTGGCGCACATGAGTTTCCTGTTTTCGCAAGATGATTGCTTCCCGACATGGTGGACCGCGATGCCTGACCAATTTCCCATAATCACCGGGTGGGCGCCGTGGCAGAGTGCCGAAAGGCTTGAATCGGATCGCGCGCCTGTTGTGACGCGGGCCTTGCAGACGCTCGGCGGCTTGTTGGGAGTTCGCACAACCGAAATGGAGCGCCTGCTGGAAATCGCTTATTTTCACGACTGGCAGGCCGATCCGTATTCGCGAGGCGCTTACAGTTACGTGAAGGCGGGAGCCGCCGATGCGCCGGAAATCTTAAGCCGTCCCGTGAAAGACACGTTGTTCTTCGCCGGAGAAGCCACGGATATTACGGGGAACAACGGTACCGTGCATGGCGCCATCGCGAGCGCGCGGCGGGCGGTGGTCGACATCACAAAGACTGGCAGAGCCTCGGCCGCCGACTAGTCGAGTGCATAGACTTACCCTGCGCCGGTCTCATTGATTTTCCTCGAGCACTTTGACCGGACGCTTTCAATGATGCGAGCGATGGAATCGAACGCCAACCTCTTGAACGGTTAGGCACTCTAAGTTTCAAGGAGGTGAATCTTGGCACAACGGAAATCTTCTGGACGCCGAAAATACGGAAAGGCCGCGGGCAAGACCGTGGCAAGCGCAATGCGCCGCAAGAAACGCGGCACGCTGAAGTCAGGACGAGGGGGAAAAGGCGGAACGGTGAAGAGCAGCAAGCAGGCGATTGCCATCGGTCTTTCCGAAGCCCGCAAGAAAGGTGCGAAGGTTCCTCGGAAGAAGGCTGCGTAGCGATGAGGGCCTCTAGTAACGAAAGACTTACTCCATAGCTGGTCCCCGGTCCGGCAAATCATGAACGGCACGGATGGAACCGGGGGAAAGCGATGAACTGGAAGACCCGGCGCTGCGGGCCCCCATGCGAACGCAACTGTCGCGATCATCCGTCCGTTAAGTTGCTGATCTCGTGCCCCGCATATTCTGCGGCAAGAAATCTGCGTGGGGCAGGCGCTGCAGGTTCTAGAAGAATACACTTGATGCATGCGGCGCAGGCAATTTCTCAAAACTGCAGCGTTTTGCGGTGGCGCAGCCATCGTTCCAACCGAACTGTGGCGCACGAGCGGCGAGGAACAATATCGCCAGGCATTCGAGGCCGGCGTCGCCTATCTCCGCGCAGACAACGAACTTCGAGTGAAGGCGCCCGCATGGAACGACCTTTCTGCCCTTGCGCTCTGGACGTACGCACTGGCCGACAGGAAAGGCTCCTCACGCGAGTTGTTGGCACAGATTCATGGCCCCAGCGTGCATGAAGCGGAGAGGCTGGTTCAGAACAGCCGGCGGAACGGCTACGGAAACACGTTGGCGCTGACCCACTACATCTGGGGTTCCAACGGAGTGGCGGGCAATCAATTACTGCAACTCATAGTCACCGATCGCCTGCAGAAGAATGACGAGTTCCGCCAGACGGCCGCGGAAAACCTGCACTACCTGATCGGGCGCAATTGCTTCGACTTGTCCTGGGTCACAGAATTAAGATCGAAAGCCTTCCAGCATCCCCATCATCGGCCAAGCGCCGCTGACAATATTGCTGCTCCATGGCCCGGTCTGCTCTCTGGCGGCCCCAATACCCATCCCGCGGACCGTGTGGGTTGGTTGCTGCCCAAGCGTCCGCCGATGCAGATGTATAAGGATGATGAGGCGCGTATTCAATGAACGAAATCGCCATCAATTGGAACTAACGCCCCTTTAGTATTCCTGTTGGCTTCACTGAATGTACAGTAACTGCTTGGGTTAATGGTCGATGCCAAGGTCCCCGACAAGATTTGGGCAGGGACGACCGACTTCTGCGGACGAGAGGACGAACGTGAAAACAAAAAAAGGTGTGATTGGAATCCTCACTGGTGGCGGCGACGTGCCCGGCCTGAACCCTGCCATCCGCGCCGTAACCATCCGCGCGCTGCGCGAGGGATGCGAAGTGATTGGCATCCGTCGGGGCTGGGCAGGGCTCGTCGACATCGTCCGCGAAAAGGACTACGACAACAGCGAAAATTTCCAGACGTTGTCGGAGGATCTGGTCAACCGGACCGGCCGGACCGGCGGCACTTTCCTGCATAGCTCACGCACCAACCCCAGCAAGGTGAAGAAGTCCAGCGTTCCGGCTCACCTGCAGTCAACCTATACCGCCGAAAAGAACGACCTGACGGCCGAAGTTTTGAAGAACCTGGATTGGCTCGGCATCGACTACCTCATTCCCATCGGCGGCGACGACACGCTCAGCTACGGCGTGCGTCTCTACCAGGAAGGCATGAAAGTGGTCGCCATTCCCAAGACCATGGACAACGATGTTCCCGGCACCGACTACTGCATCGGCTTCAGCACTGCCGTCACCCGCACCATTTCCATGACCAACAGCCTGCGCACCAGCGCCGGATCTCACGAACGCTTCCTGGTCCTCGAGGTCTTCGGCCGTTATGCCGGATTCACCGCTATGTTGCCCACCATGGCCGGAGCTGCCAACCGCTGCGTGATCCCCGAGCACAAATTCGACATCGAGCGCCTCACCGAACTACTGGTCTCGGACCGCCAGAAAAACCCCAGCCATTATTCAGTTGTCCTGGTTTCCGAGGGAGCGATGTTCCAGGGCGGAGAAATGGTTTTCGAGGCCGAGACTACCGACGCCTTCGGCCACAAGAAACTCGGCGGCATCGGCGATCTCGTCTCCGAGAAGCTGAAAGAGCTTTCTCCCAAGTACAACAAGGGTAAAACCATCGACATCATCAACCAGAAACTCGGCTATCTGGTACGCTGCGGCGATCCCGACGCCATCGATTCTATCGTCCCCATGGCCTATGGAAATCTAGCCCTGGATTTGCTCTTGAACAAGATTCACGGACGGCTTGTCGTCCTCAGAAATGGCCGTTACGACAACCTGCCAATCGATAGGGTTACCGCCTCGAAAAAAGTTGTGAACGTAAAAGAGCACTACAATGTTGACCGCCTAAGACCCCACTATAAGAGCTTCGAAATGAAGCCGCTTTTCATCATGACCAGCGAAGTGGGATAGTGAACTGGGATAGTCCAAATCGAAGCCTCTGCTGTTGCGCGCTAGCGTAAGCTATTGCACTCGCCCGACAATCAGGTCGCTGGGCCCGGGCAGGTTGATCCGGCATACATCGGTGAACTCCGCGTCCTTCATCCACTGGGAATATTCGAGCTCGCTATAACTGGCACCGGAGTCGGTGGCGACCAGCATATTCAGTGAGAACAGCGCCGCCTGTGTGGGCCCGGTCTTGTCGGGGTTGAGAATGAAGTCTTGCACGGCGAGGCGGCCGTTCGGCGCGAGCGCCTTTTGTGCACGCCGGAAAATGTCCCGATTCTGCTCCTCGGAGAACATGTGGCAGATCGCGTTCAGCATGACGATGTCGTAGCCGGAACCAAACTCCCCTTGCCGCATGTCTCCCGCACGAACGCTGACTTGCCTTGAGACGCCGGCCTGCCTGACATATTCGGTCGTGATCGCGACGACCTCAGGAAGGTCAAGGATCTCGCAATGCACATCCGGACAAGCTTTTGCGAACGCGATGGAGTATGCCCCGGAGCCACCGCCCAGATCCAGAATGCGGCAGACTCCGGCTGTGCCCAAGGCTTTTACCACCAGCGGGGCGCGATCCTTGGCATTGCGTTGCATGCCTGCAATGAAGTTGCGCGTCCACTCCGACGTGTCGGTGCGATCGATGGAGACGCGAGTACCCGCGCGCACCGCATCGGTCAGTGTGCTCCAGCGATGCCAGATGTTAGCGGCGTGCAACAGGCCATTACGCTGGTGGTCTTTCGAACCCTGAACAAAGAAGCGAGCCGACTCGGTCGTATTCTCGTAGTCGTCGCCGTTCTTCGTCAGCAATCCGAGGGCGACGAGAGCGTTAAGCAGCATGCTCACAGAACGGGCATTCGCATGGACCCTCGTCCCGATCTGTTCGGCATTGGCTCTGTCTCCCACGGCCGTAAAGATGTCCAGTTCAAGCGCCGTAAGAATGCAACGACTCGGCATATAAGCGCGGATCATCTGATCAAGGCGATCAGGCAGCATCCCTGATTTGTCGCGGGCCGCCATCGCGGCGCGGTACTTTTCTCCATGCTCGACCGACATTGCCTTCATTGCCGGAGCATCGTCCCACACAAGACGATCGACGGTCTTTCCCTCCTGCAAATGCTCGCCGACGATTGCGGATACATCCGACGGTTGCACGCGCCGGTACCACACTCCTGCCGGATAGACGACCATCACCGGACCTTCATCGCACAATCCCATGCAGCCGCATGTCGTGAGTTGCACCTCATTGCCGAGCCCCTGTGCCTTTGTCTCGCGATCGAGCGCATCGAGTACAGCCAAAGCTCCGCCGGCCGGGCAGGATGGCACGCCTTCTGGCTTCTGCTGAGTGCAAACGAACAGATGAAAGCGATATGGTTCCATCCTGAGCTCTGATCCTAAATTGATGGTACGCTTTATTCTCGTCGATGCAGAGTCGCACGCTCCGCCTTCCGCATCCAAACAGTCTAGCCTTTTGAGTAGGAGCATCCTTCCATGACGACCGCATCTTCAATTGTCGAAAACCACGGAGTGGCAAGCCCCACCGAAGTCTCGTCACCTCTTACCCCAGAAGAACTGCGAAAGATCCATGCTTACTGGCGAGCCTGCAATTATCTGTCGGCAGGAATGATCTATCTTCGCGAAAACCCACTTCTACGCCAGCCGCTCAAGCCGGAGCACATCAAGAATCGGCTCCTCGGCCATTGGGGCTCAGATCCCGGGCAGTCGTTGATTTGGGTGCATCTGAACCGTCTCATTAAGAAGTATGACCTGAATGTGATGTACATCTCCGGCCCCGGCCATGGCGCGCCGGCGACTCTCGCCAACTGCTATCTCGAGGGTCACTACTCCGAGATTTATCCCGACAAGAGTCGCGACGAAGCGGGCTTGCTCAAGTTCTTCCGGCAATTCTCGTTTCCCGGGGGCATTGGCTCGCACTGCACACCCGAAACTCCCGGTTCCATTCACGAAGGCGGCGAGCTTGGCTACTCCATATCGCATGCTTATGGAGCGGCCTTCGACAATCCTGATCTCATCGTCACCGTCGCAATTGGGGACGGCGAAGCGGAGACCGGACCGCTCGCGACCTCCTGGCATTCGAACAAATTCTTGAACCCCATTCGCGACGGCGCTGTCCTGCCGGTGCTGCACCTCAACGGCTACAAGATCGCGAATCCCACGATTCTCGCGCGCATTCCGCACGAAGAACTGGAGGCGCTGCTGATCGGATACGGCCACAAACCGTACTTCGTCGAAGGCGATGACCCGTCTACGATGCATCAGAAAATGGCTTCCACTCTCGAGCAATGCATTCTCGAAATTCGTTCGATCCAGCAGCACGCTCGCGCAACGGGCGATGTCACCCGCCCCCGCTGGCCCATGATCGTCCTTCGCTCGCCGAAGGGATGGACAGGACCGAAGGAGGTCGACGGCCACAAGGTAGAAGGCTCGTGGCGTGCGCACCAGGTTCCCGTAGCCGACCCGGTCACGAATAAGAAGGATCTAAGAATCGTGGAAGACTGGATGCGCAGCTACAAGCCCGAAGAGCTATTCGACGCCAACGGAACGCTCATCCCAGAACTACAGGAACTCGCGCCTTCTGGTCCGCGTCGCATCTCTGCCAATCCCCACGCAAATGGCGGGCTGCTGCGCAAAGAACTCGAATTGCCCGACTTTCGCGCCTATGCCGTTGACGTTAAGACGCCCGGTGCAAACTACGTTTCACCGACGGATGTGCTCGCACATTTTCTAGCCGAGGTCATGCGCCGTAACATGAATTCATTCCGGGTCTTCGGACCCGATGAAACAGCCTCCAACAAGCTCACAGCAATTTATGCCGCTTCAAAGAAAACGTGGCTCGCCGAATACAAGCCGGAGGACGCCGATGGCGGCGAACTCGATCCCGCCGGACGCGTCATGGAAATGCTCAGCGAGCACACGCTCGAAGGCTGGTTCGAAGGTTATGTTCTTACGGGCCGCCACGGCTTGTTCTCCAGCTACGAAGCCTTCATCCACATCATCGATTCCATGTTCAACCAGCACGCCAAGTGGCTGGAGAAATCGAAGAAAGAACTCTCCTGGCGCGCGCCTGTACCTTCGATCAACATCCTCATCACATCTCTGGTGTGGCGGCAGGATCATAACGGCTTTACCCACCAGGATCCAGGATTTCTGGATGTAGTCACCAACAAAAGCCCCGACGTAGTGCGCATCTATTTACCGCCCGACGCGAACTGTCTGCTGAGTGTGGCGGATCATTGCCTCCGGTCGCGCGACTACGTCAACGTGATTGTGGCCGACAAGCAGGAGCACCTGCAGTACCTGACCATGGAAGACGCGGTAAAGCACTGCACCAAGGGCATCGGCATCTGGGATTGGGCTTCTACCGATGACGAAGAAGATCCCGATGTGGTGATGGCCTGTGCCGGCGATATCGCGACCATGGAGTCCCTGGCGGCGGTCGCAATTCTGAAAGAACATTTCCATGATTTGAAAATCCGCTTCGTGAACGTCGTTGATCTTTTCCGGCTCATGCCGGCCAGCGAACATCCACACGGCCTCTCCGATCGCGACTTCGATTCCCTCTTTACCATCGACAAGCCGGTCATCTTCAACTTCCATTCCTACGCCTCGCTCATTCACAAGCTCAGTTACCGGCGCAAGAATCACGACAACATTCATGTGCGCGGCTATAAGGAAAAAGGAAACATCAATACTCCGCTTGAATTGGCCATCATCAACCAAATCGACCGCTTCGATCTGGCGATCGATGTCATCGATCGTGTTCCCCGCCTGCGCTCCATTGGGGCTCACGTTAAAGAATGGCTGAAAGGCCAAATCATCGAGAGCGTTATCTACGCTCACGCGGAAGGCATCGATAAAGAAGAAATTCGAAACTGGAAGTGGCCGGGGTAGGCATGGCGAAAGAGGTAGCCAAGAAAGACGGCCCCATCCTCGTACTCAACAGCGGTTCGTCTTCGCTGAAGTTCGGCATCTACCGCCCCGGCGCAACCGACGAAGAGCCGCTGTTGACGGGAAGTGCCGAGGGCATTGGACGAGACAATGGATCCTTGCACATTCGTGCTTCTGATGGAAAGCCGCTTCTGCAGCGCGACTGTATTCATGAATCCCAGAGCGATGCGCTTGGCGCCCTTGCCGCGGCATTACGGCAACATACTGACGACACGCCAGTAGCTGTCGGTCACCGCGTAGTGCACGGCGGCCCCAAACTCCGCAAACACCAGCTCATCACGCCCCAAGTTCTGAATGATCTGCGCTCGGCAACCCACTTTGCGCCATTGCACATCCCGCAGGCTTTAAGATTGATTGCGACCGCCCAATCGATCTTTCCTTCGGCCGCACAATTCGCCTGCTTCGACGATGCGTTTCATCAGACGATTCCGGAAGTCGCATCGCATTTTCCACTTCCCCAGCGCTACTTCGATGCGGGAATTCGTCGCTACGGTTTTCACGGCATTTCTTACGAGTCCCTGGTGCATCATTTCGGCGCGAAGCTTCCCGAACGGGCCATCTTTGCGCATCTGGGCAACGGGTCGAGCCTCTGTGCGCTTCGAAACGGGATATCCATCGACACCACCATGGGCCTGACTCCCACGGGCGGCGTTCCTATGGCTACGCGCTCCGGCGACCTCGACCCCGGCGTCATCGTTTATCTTCTGCGCAAGGAGAAGCTCGATCCCGACAAGCTTGAAGAGCTGCTCAATCATCAGTGCGGCCTTTTCGCGCTTTCCTCCGGCGAAGGCGATGTGAAGGCACTGGAAGAGAGCGCCCGCCGCAATGATTCAAAGGCGTGTCTTGCCCTGGATGTCTTTGCCGTTTCGATACGAAAGACAATCGGGGCGTATATGGCTCTGCTGGGCGGAGCGGATCTTCTCGTCTTCACCGGCGGCATCGGAGAGCACAGCGATCGCATTCGATCTGCGGCAACCAATGGGCTTGAACGTCTTGGCCTCACCCCAGACAAAATTCAGATTATCGCCACCCAGGAAGAGCAACAGATCGCGCGCCACTGTCGCGCGATGATGAAGAACGATTGCCCATGAGTTCTGACGCGCCGCACCCCACCCCACCCCACCCCACCCACATATCCCCATCGGCGTCATCCGAGCGTAGCCGGTTTTCAGGCGGACCGAGGGATCTCGCGCGAGTCACCGCGGGATAGAGCATGCGCGGTCCACCCTCACTTCATGCCGTAGAATCAACTCTTGCTCCTCACAATAGAAAAGCTGATCTACGGCGGCGATGGCCTGGCCCGTTTGCCAGCCGATCCTCCCACAGATAAAGCCGCCGGACGCGGCAAGGCCGTATTCGTCCCCTTTGTCCTGGCCGGAGAAAAAATCGAGGCCTCGCTTACCGAGCAGAAGCCGGGCTTCGCGCGAGCGAAGGCTGAAGCGGTCATCCAGCCTTCTCCACACCGCATCCGTCCCGCGTGCCCATACTTTGGCCGCTGCGGCGGATGCCACTACCAGCACGCCAGCTACGAGCACCAACTCGAAATCAAGAAAGAGATCCTGCGCGAGAGCCTGCGCCGCACCGCCAAGCTGGAATTGCCGTTCGACATCGAGGTCCATCCTTCGCCGCCGTGGAACTATCGCAACCGGTCGCGCCTCCAGGTGCAGGTCATCCCTGCATTTGCCGCGGGATATTTCAAATTTGCCTCGCACGAACTGCTCTCGGTGGAAGAGTGCCCCATCAGCTCGCCGCTGATCAACCGCGGCATCGCGTCCCTGTGGCAGAGCGGACGCGCGGGCAAAGTTCCCGAGGGCGTAAGGGCAGTCGAGTTCTTCGCCAACGCGGACGATACTCAACTGCTTGTGGATGTCGGCTGCGCACGAGAGGCCCGCCGTGCCGCCGTGCGCGTGTGGGCAGAGGAATTGCGCGCGGCTCTACCCGCGATTGCCGGAGTTGTGGCATTCCGCGAAGCCAATCCTGGCGATCGGAAGGCTGGAGCGCAGGAGGTTCTCGTTGCTGTTGGCGCCGCGCATCTGACTTATCAGACGCAGCGGGCGCCATTCCGGGTGAGCGCGGGTTCTTTCTTTCAAACCAACCGCCATTTGACCGACGAACTCGTAAGAATCGTCACCGCGGGCCAATCCGGCCAGCTCGCTCTCGACCTGTATGCCGGTGCGGGCTTGTTTTCCACAGCCTTGGCCGGTGACTTTCATCACGTCGTTTCTGTTGAGTCGTCACAGACTTCCTCAGCCGATCTTGCCTACAATCAATCCTCGAATGGAGAGGCAGTTCAGGCCACAACGGAGCAGTACCTGGCCCGTTCTGAAAGTACGGGGCGAGTCGGGAAGGGCGCAGTCCTTCTTCATATCCCTAATAAGCCCGACCTAGCGGTGGTGGACCCGCCTCGGAGTGGCCTGGGAGAACGCGTGGCGCGATTATTGGCGACCTTGGGCGCGCCACGCGTTGTTTATGTGTCGTGCGATCCGGCGACGCTGGCGCGTGACCTCGTTCCCATGCTCGCCGCCGGTTATCGCGCCGAGCAAGTGCACCTCGTGGATTTGTTTCCCCTAACCTACCACTTGGAAAGCGTTGTGCACCTGGTTCGGTAAGACTCATGCAACGACAGCCGCCTCGGCTGTCCTGCCAGGGCGCAAGCCCGGCAGCACAGTTCGGCTGCAGGATGAGGGTTGCGCTCTAAGGCTCTCCCGTTCATGACTTCCCCTGCCACCCCCGCATTCCCTCCCGCCTTTCACCTCAAGGCGAGCCGCCAGCCCATGCTGTATGCGGCGGTCGCTTACTCCTTGGGCGTTGTCGCCGGTGTCTATCTGTGGCGGCCCGCCCTGTGGTGGGTTGTCGCTGGAGCAGCGTTTGTCGCGGCCGCGGCCTATTTCGTGCGGAGGTGCTCCGGCCTGGGCTGGTTGCTGGCTCTAGGAGCTGTCTTTCTGGCAGGAGCCCTTCACATTCAGATGCACGGGACGTCAACTCGCCTGGATACCAGTATCCAACCCTATGCAGACCGGCAGGACCTGCAAATCATCGCCCACGTTACGCGCGACGGCCGCGTGCAGCTGGGTGGCTTCAACGAAATCCGACAGACGATTGACGTCGAAACGGACGAAATCCAGCCAGCGGCAGGACCGAACGAAGCCATCCATTCCGGCATCCGCCTGAGCATTTATTGTCCGCGCCCGAACGATGCTGCTCCGGAAGAAAACTCCGACGCCAACCCGACTCCTGCCAACCCTGTAATGCCGGTCTTTTATTATGGCGAGCGCCTCCGTTTCTCCGCCAAGCTCAAAACGCCGAGAAATTTTCGTAATCCCGGCGCCTTCGACTATCGAGGCTATCTTGCCGATCACAACATTGCGGCGTTGGGCTCGACCAAAATAGAAAATGTCGAACGCCTCCCCGGCTTTGCCGGCAGCCGCATCGCCTTCTGGCGCAGCCGCCTGCACCGCGGGGTCATCGCCAAGGTGCATGAACTCTGGCCCCCGCCCGAGGCTGCCCTGATTGACGCGATGGTCATTGGCGAAGAAGCCTTCATCGACCGCGACACCCGGGCTGACTTTCAGCGCTCCGGCACCTACCACATCCTCGTCGTCTCAGGGATGAACGTCAGCATCCTGGCCTTCGTGGTGTTCTGGACCCTGCGTCGCCTGCGCTTGGGCGACATCCCGGCCACGCTTCTGACGGTCGCCTTCTGCGCCGCCTATGCCTTCACAACCGAGGTCGGAGCGCCGGTCTGGCGCGCCACACTGATGTGCGCCATCTATCTGGGGACGCGCCTGCTCTACCGCGACCGTGCCATGGTCAATGCGCTGGGCGCGGCCGCTCTCGGTCTCCTGGTCTTCGACCCCGGCCAGCTTTTCACTGCCAGCTTCCAGATGACCTTTGTCTGCGTGCTCATCGTGTCCGCCATCGGGATCCCTATTCTGCAGCGCACTTCCCAACTCCAGAAACGAGCGCTGGCCAACTGGGACTCGCGAGACTATGCCGCGCTCTTGCCCCCGCGAGTAGCGCAGTTCCGTGTAGACCTGCAGTTCATTGCCGCGCGAGTTGCGCGTTTTGTGGGACTAAAGTGGTCGCGCCGGCTGGTCCGCTCCACGGCAGCATTCTTCCTGGCTGCATGGGAACTGCTCTTCATCTCTGCCGTCATGCAGATGGGACTCGCCTTGCCCATGGCGTATTACTTCCATCGCGCCACGACCATCGGATTGCCCTCCAACGCCATCGTCGTGCCTTTGACCCAATTAATGATGCCTGCGGCCGTAGCTGCGCTAACTCTGGGATACGTTTCGCCCTGGTTGGCCAAAGTCCCGGTGCTTCTGACCACGTTCGCCCTGAACGGGATCACCGGGACGGTGCGCGGACTGGGCTCGCTGAGAGTCGGCGTCCTGCGAGTGGCTGACCTGCGCGTTGCCATCCCGTCTTTCCTCGTGATAGTGCTAGCCGCGGCCGCACTGGTACTGGCGATGTGGGCAGCGCGCCGGCGCCCACCCGTCGCAATCGCCGGACTCGCGGCCATCCTTGCAGCTTCTTTCGTTCTCGCATTCATCCCAACGCCCCCGCGAACCCATCCCGGCACATTGGAGGTAACTTCAATCGACGTGGGCGAGGGCGATTCCACGCTGCTTGTCACGCCGCAAGGCCGGACTTTGCTGATCGATGCCGGAGGCCCCATCGGCCCCGGCGCCTCGCAACTCGACTTCGGGGAAGACGTCGTCTCTCCCTATTTATGGACGCGCGGCATCTCGCGTCTCGACGCGGTCGCGATCACCCACGGCCATTCCGACCACATCGGTGGAATGATCGTCGTGCTGAAAAATTTCAGGCCGAAGGAATTATGGGTAGGCTTGCTGCCGCCAAGCGAGGCACTCGAAAACGTAGTCACCACAGCTGAAGCTCTCGGAGTGAAAGTGGTGCGCCATTGGGAAGGCGACGAGTTCAACCTCGGCGGCGCGATGGTCCGCGTCCTCTTCCCGCCGCGCGATTGGCATGTCGGCAGCAAGCCGCAGAACAACGATTCCATGGTGTTACGCGTGAGCTTTGGCGATTCCTCGGTTCTGCTGGAGGGCGATGCGGAGAAGCAAGTGGAACGCCGCGTGGCCGCTCTACACCATCCCAGCGCCGGCCTGCTGCGCGTCGGCCATCATGGAAGCTCGAATGCGACCACACCGGAACTGGTCGCGTCAGCCAAGCCCCAGTTCGCCATCATTTCGGTGGGATCGGGCAATTCTTTCGGTTTGCCGCGGCCCGAAGTTCTCGGCCGCCTGGCGGACGCGGGAGCCCGCGTCTACCGCACGGATCTCGACGGAGCAGTCTCCTTCTATCTCGACGGCCACTCCGTCACGCCTTCTGTGGCGGCTCTTCAATAATCTGAATTTCCGCCGTGTCGTCATCGTCCGGCGACGACCGCCGTCCTTCCGCGATCACGCGCCGCGCGGCTTCCGCATCCTCTTCGCGCACCAGCAGGATCATCCCGCCTAGACCCGGAAACGCGTCTTGCACCAGCGATGCCGACGTGAGATCACTGTCGATGCCCGCCGAATCCAGCAACCCCTTGACCACCAGCGCCTCAGGTTCCTGCTCCGAATCAAACACCTTCACCAGTTTCTCGTTGGGATCAGGACGCGGCTGCGCGTCGGCGGTCGAATTGCCAGGTTCTGCCATGAGATCTCCATTCTGGAGTCGGACGGAGCCGAATCCATGTGACACGGCGATTTTACTCCCCGTACGAGCCCGCTTGCAGCTTGGGAATCGGCGTCCAGGGTGGATGCGCCTTCGCTGTCAAGGGTTGTGAACCGAACTGGGCGCCCCATTTCTCGCGCTCTGTGCGAAAAGTGGAGCTTTCTCCATTCCTTAACGGCACCTTTGTGTAGTTGCATTCCTGCGCAGGTGCGGCACAATGGCCATAACCATGGCGCAACGCCGGGGCGCGCAGCGTCATCCAAAGTGTGGGACGAGAAAAGGGGACACCATGAACGTTCATCACCAAGCAGGGCAGCGGCCGAATTTTCCCATGGCGGACCAGGAGGCTCTCCGCGAGCGCGAAGAGGAGGCCCGAAAAATCCGCCGCCTGCAAGTGATGATCAGCATGGTCATGTCCGTCATCGGCCAGGACCCTAACCTCACCGTAGAGGAGGCTTCAGAGTTGGCCGCCGGAGCCAAGCGCGCCGCCCTCGCCATGTTCCCCGACAAAGAACTCGCCTACGATCTCCTCTACAAGCCCCGCCTGCAACGCCTGATGAAGGAACGGTTCCGTCTGCAATAAGGCAAGGTAATCGCCCTAGGCCAAGCACACCTGCTGTTATCATTGCCCTATGTACATGAAGGAAAAAGAGTTCACCGTGAAACTTGGCGGCATGACGTTTAAGAACGTTGAGGTCATCATGACATTTGCGGGACAACCATTATTCACCGTATATAGAAGCGAATCTGACGGGTCGGTTGGAATTAGCTTCGAAATATTCGATTCGCACTGTATCAAGATAGCCTCCATCAAACAGAATCGCATCTATCCGCATCACGAGCACGCCAAAGGCCTAGCAGGCTGCTGAAAAATTGATTCGCAGCGTGTTTTTCTTTCTGTTGCGCATCGTTGATGATGTCGAACGGTTTGATTTCAGGTGTTTTTGTAGCCTCTGCTTCTAACTCGATGCTGTTGGAGACACACGTCGGCCCCTACTTACGCCACCGGAACTGCGGCCGCCAGGTTTCGCATTCTCACCAGATTGTAGGCGGCGCAGGCGAGGGTAAATATCCAGTGCACTTTGCTCACCCCGCGATGCCGAACCTTTCGCATGAGCGCGATCGTCTTCAGCCAGCCGAAGCATTCTTCGATCCGTTTCCTCTTCTTTTGACTGATGGCGTAACCCGAGTACCGCGTGGTGCGCCCATCAATCGCGCTGCCTCCGCGTCGTCCCAGGTTCTGAGCCACGTGCGGCGTCACGCGCAGGTTGCGGCACTCCTCCACAAACCCGAAGGTGTCGAACCCTTTGTCGCCGCCCACCGTCAACGGTTGCGTACCGGGAAGCCTCTCCATCATGATCAGCGCCGCGTCGCGTTCCGCCGTTCCGTTGGCCTGGAAAACTTCCGCGTCCACGATCAGCCCGTTGCGGTTCTCCACCAACAAGTTCCCGCTGTAACTCAACTTGGCCTCCTTCCCAGGGCCCTTGCGTGCCAGTTGGGCATCGGCATCGGTCTTCGATGCATGCGTCTCATTGCTCCGATTCTCCCCGTGAAAGTTCACCGTGGGGTTGCCAGGATCGTCCGGCGGCGGAGTCTTTCGGTTCTTCCGCTGGAAACTCTTCGCCCCCGCCCATGCTTCCAGCAACGTCCCATCCACCGTGAAGTGCTCGTCCGAAGTCAGCCCTTGGCTCCGTGCTCGCTCCACCACTTGGGCCAGAAACTCTTCGGCCACCTCGGCCTCCAGCAACCGGTCCCGGTTCTTGGTGAACGTGGTCGCGTCCCAGACCTCTTCGTCCAAGTTCAATCCCACAAACCAGCGAAACAGAACACTGTAATCGATCTCCTCCATCAGCAGCCGCTCGCTGCGAATCGAATACAGCATCTGCAGCAACTGCGCCCGCAACAGCTTCTCCGGAGGAATCGACGGTCGGCCGGCGCTCGCGTACATGCTGTCGAATCGTCGCGACAACTGGGCAAGTATTTCGTCCACCATCACCCGGATCGCCCGCAGCGGATGATCTTTCCGCACCCGCGTTTCCGGCGACAAATAACTGAACATCTGACTCTGCTGATGATCTATGCCCCTCATCCCTCACTCTTAACACGACTCGCTTGTGGAACGGGAGTAGTTTTTCAGCAGCCTGCTAGAGATCGGCGGCAGCGCAGATACCTATACACTCACAGACGCGTCAAGCGGTTCATCCTTGGTAAGAATCAACAAGCGAAAAGCCGCGGAAACTGAGTTAGACGTTTATCTGAAGACCTATCTCCCCAACGGAGCCATATTTGATGCCCGGCCCGATGGCTCGAATCTGGTTGGGATTTTCTTCGCAGGAGTTTGCCTCTCCGATTGCAAGACCGGAGTCAACATCGCTTGATCGGTTATAATGTGCGCTCCCAATGATTGCGCTGCCTATGGCCTGTTCGGCATTCGTCGAGGATTTGCGCGAAGTCGACAAGACGGAGACCGCCCCTATTCATCCGCGACTGTATTCCGCAGCGTCCCCACCCCTTCCACGCTAACCTCGACCACGTCCCCCGCCACCAATGGCCCCACGCCCGCAGGCGTTCCGGTTGGGATCAAGTCGCCGGGAAACAAAGTCATCGCCTGGGCGATATGCCGAATCACCACATCCAGCGTGAAGATGAAATCCCGAGTGTTGCCCTGCTGCCGCACCTCGCCGTTGACGCGGGTTTCCACGCCCACCCCGGCCCACGGATCAATCTCATCCGTTACCACCGGCCCCACCGGACAAAACGTGTCGAACCCCTTAGCCCGTGTCCACTGCCCATCCTTATTTTGCAGATCGCGCGCAGTAACGTCATTCACACACGTGTAGCCTAAAATGTGTTGCCGGATATCCGCATCCGCCGCCGGCTGGTAGCAAGTCTTGCCTATCACCACGCCCAACTCGCCCTCATGATCGACCCGTTCCGAAATCTTCGGCCGCCGAACCGTCCCTCCCGGCGGCAGCAGCGCTGACGTAGGCTTAAAGAAAATCAGCGGCTCCTTCGGCACTTCGTGTCCCAGTTCGGCCGCGTGTTCGCGATAATTCCGGCCCACACACACGATCTTCGACGGCCGCACCGGCGGCAGCAGCGCAGCTTCCTCCAGCGGGATCGCCTCGATCCGCCGGGTGCGCAAGCTTTCCATGTCCCCGTCGGCCTCTTCGGGAGCAGTAAGCAGGATCCGCACAATCGCGTCCCGCCCGCCAACGGACTCAACCAGCCCATACTGGACCTGGCCATTGAATTGAAATCGGCAATATTTCATCGTTATCTATCTATCTAACCATATCCGTGGAAATTGAGGCGCAGAGAAGGGAAATATTTTCTGACTCCGGCATTTGCATCTCCGACGGCGAGGGCGCGCTCTCCCGCGTGCGTCCCGCACGTGGAATCAACGCCAAAAGCAATATCTGCTATAGTAAGGGCCCGGGACGTTCTGCGTTCAACAAGCCGGAGATACCCCCGAAATCTCCGCATGCCGTCCTGGACAAGTTGCGGGCGCAAGCCCCGCGTCCCTGCAGGAGCAATTCCGTGCGGTCTGCGACTCTTCATCGATTGTGCAAAGGTATTCAGCGCTGGTTCGCTTGGGCCGTCGCCTTCTGGCTATGTGGGCAAATCTCTGCCCTCGCACAAGTACCGAACATAAATATGGGTCCGGATGCGGGGTTTGCGCAAATCGACTTTGCGCAAATGTATCTCGACCAAATGAACCGACACGCCCAGCAGAGGGAGCACCAGAAGGCACAGGATAAAGAACTGATTGATTCTGGTGTTGTATCCGCCCTCGATCTGCAGGCTCCCAACAGGGCTCTGCAGGAATATAACCAAGCTAACTCGTTGATGAGAGCACAGCACTCGAAAGAAGCTGTCAAGCACCTGCAAAAGGCGCTCGGCATCTATCCCAAGTTCGTTTCCGCTCACATCGGTCTAGGGCTCGCCTATCTTGATCAGGAGGACACGCCTCACGCCAGGAGCGAATTTGAAACGGCCGCGAAGCTGGACCCAAAGTTCCCGGGATCGTTCCTGAATCTCGGTCTAGTGGCCCTGTCGATGAACGATTTTGAGACGGCGCAACCTGAACTGGAGAAGGCTGCTTCCCTTCATCCCAAGGATGCCAGGATCCTCACGTCTCTGGCTTACGCGCAAAACGGAAATCATCATTACCAGGACGCTCTGGAAACGGCCAAGTCAGTCCACACGCTCAACCATAAAGGGATGGCGAATGTGCACTACGTCGCCGCGTCCGCAGCCATGTCGCTCAAGGATTTCGAAGCCATGGAACGTGAGTTGAACCTTTTTCTGAGTGAAGATTCCACCAACGCGTTCGCTCCGGTGGCGCGCCAGAACCTTGCTGTTCTCGCCCATAACAAGGCTGTTCGTGCCGCGGGCGCTGCCACTTCATCGCAAGCGAATACCCTGGTCGCGTCGCTACGGCCACAGACTTTCCCCAACAACGAGAGATTGAAGGCGCAGTTGAATGCTCTAGGCGAACAATCCGATGGCGGGAGTTGCGAAGACTGCGGCACGCTGGAGGCGAATGCAACCCCAGAGGGCAGCAATAGCGGCGCAGCTTCGGCCATGTTCCCGGCTCCTTCAGCCCCTGGTGCCGCTTGGACAATCCGTACCAGTGTGGACCAGGTGACCCTGTTTTTCGCCGTCAGCAGCCATGGACATATGATGAATGATTTGCAGCAATCCAACATCCGGATCCTGGATGACAACAAGCCGCCAGAGAAGATAGAACAATTTGCCCCGCAATCGAAGCTTCCTCTGCGACTGGCTCTGCTGGTCGACACCAGCGGTTCAGTGCACGATCGCTTCTCCTTTGAAAAACACGCCGCGACCAAGTTCGTGGAAAAGATGCTAAGCGGCGCCTCGGACCTGGCCTTCATAGAAGGCTTCTCCGAGGAAACCACTGTTCCTCAAGATTTCACCTCGGAATCAAATGAACTGGGAAAGGGAATTGAGAAGCTTGCAAACGGAGGAGGAACAGCGCTCTTCGACGCGGTGGCATTCGCGTGCCGGAAGCTGGCAGCGTATCCCGAGAGCGAGCGGGTGGCGAGAGTTTTGGTGATCCTCAGCGACGGTGAAGACAATTCCAGTCATAGCAGCCTGAAACAGAGCATCCAGATCGCGGAGAGGACAGGCGTGACGATTTACACCGTCAGCACGCGAGAGGATCGGGGCGATAAGACGGATGCCGATCGGGTTTTAGAGGTACTGGCGGAGCGCAGTGGAGGCGAGGCGATGTTTCCCGGCGATATCCTGACTTTGAACAAGTCCTTTGATAAGCTGCATGACCTGATCCGCAGCCGTTACTTCGTTGCCTATAAGCCCGCCGATTTCCAGCCCAACGGGAGCTATCGCACCATCACCGTCACCGCCGAGAAAGACGGTAAGCGCTTGCAGGTTCGGGCGCGCAAGGGCTACCACGCTCGTCTGGCGGCAACTCCCAACTGAGGGCAGGCTTCCTGAAATCTTCACATTCCAGGAAGTCTTCACGGTACGGTTTCACTGGTTTCCTCCGACCGGCCGCTCTCGTTCCCGCGAACATCCACCGCAGAGACGGAATAAAAATAGCGCTTCCCCAACATGACGTTCGCATCCCGATACGCCGGGGTCTTCAGCGGCTCCGCATTCACCTTCACCGCAGTCATTCCGTCTTCGTGACGATAGATGTTGTATCCGTCGAGGTCGATGTCGCTAACCGGGGCCCATACCAGATCGACAAAAGTCTTCTGTCCGGGACCCGAAAATACCGCCTGTAGCCCGGAAGGAACGGTTGGCGGGAAAACATCGTGCGCGAAAACCTTGATCTCGGGCGTGTCGTCCCCTTCGATTTGGACCTCCACCTTGTTTTCCTCGGCAATTACCGTTACTGTCTCCGCACGATATTCGTACGTCTTTTCCCATTCGATGCTGGAATCTGTAAGACTGAGACTGCGTTCGCTTCCTGCCGGGATCTCGCCAGCAAGAATCTGCTGCGAACTGCCCTCCGGCCGGCGGTACACGCGATAGATGTAGTGCACAGTTAATGTGGAACCCGCTGCCGCAAGGTCGTTCGTCCAGGTCAGCACGACTCCCTGACTCGTGACGCGCGCCGCGAAGTCGTGCGGCGGTGGAAAAGTGCGGGCCAGCGAAACTCGCACCTGATTCGAAAGCCCCGCTCCACGACCAGCCGCATTGAGCACTTCGATGGCATAAGTCATGAACGCAGAAGGATTGTCGCTCTGAAGCTGCTCGGGAAGCGAGTCGATGGACGATCTTGTAACTTTCTGCTTGGAAGACCGAGTCGTGGTGGGGTTTAGTTGCTCAGCGGCCTCACCCACCGGAATACCGCACTGCGTCAACTCTCTTGCAAGTCCTCGGCAGATCCGCGTCGCACCCACGCTTCGAATCGTCTGCCGATCCGTCGTAACGCTCGGAGCAGTCCAGGTGAGAGTAACGTGATCGCCCTTGCGCATAGCCCGCAAATCCGAAGGCGGCTTGGGCAACTCCAGCGAAGGAGGCTGCGGCGGCCCAATCGTTGCGCACGCCGTCAATACTAAGGGCGCACTCAGAGCAAGCAAAAACTTCGGCGTAAAGCGTTTCATGCGGAAGAAAACAGACTAACAGATCCGCCCCGCTGGCCCACCCGGGTACTCCCATCCTTGCCGCTTACTTTGCGGCAAGGATCGGGATTTTCGATGACGCCAGAGACACACCTATCCCGCCACTTCCTTCACCGCCTCGCGGAACACTTTGGTATGCCGGTCCACATCTTCCGCCTCCGTCTGCGGCGACATCAGCGCCATGTTGTGAAACGGCGTGAGCAAAATTCCCCGATTCATGGCGTAGAGGTGCATAAACCGTTCCAATTCGAAGTCCATCGCATCGTGGGCCTCCGTGCCATTCTTCGGCTTTTCGGCACCAAAAAGATATTCCGCCCGGCATCCGAGACGGGTCACATGCCAAGGAAGTTCCGCGCCAGCAATTGCAGTGGCGACGCCCGCCGTCCAGCGCTCGGCCATGGGAATCATGCGATCGAAAGCCTCTTTCGTAAGAACGCTCGTCAACGTGGCTCGCATCGCGGCGAGCGACAAAGCGTTGCCCGCCAGTGTGCCTCCAATCCCGCCCACGTCGCAATTCTCCATTTCGTGCTTGGCTACAATGCGCTCGGCAACTTCCTGCGAAAAGCCGTAAGCCGCGCCCGGAATGCCTCCTCCAATGGCCTTCCCGAACACGAGAATGTCCGGCTGGAGATTCTCCGCGCGCGTGTAACCTCCAGGCCCAGCGCAGATCGTATGCGTCTCGTCGATGATCAGCAACGTACCGTGCTTGCGCGTGAGTTCGCGTAGTGCCTGGTGATATCCCGGCTGAGGATGCACAATGCCAACATTCGTCATCGCGGGCTCGGCCAGCACGCAAGCCACATCGCCCGGAGCCAGCGCCTGCTCCAGTCCGTCGGCATCGTTGAACTCAACGACCTTGGTCGTCACCGCAGGATTCACCGGCGGCCCAATGTTCCCGGGACGTGGACCCGTGGCACCGCTAGCTCCAAGAGTAATGAATGTCTCATCCACCGTGCCGTGATAGCACCAGTTGAAAACGAGAATCTTCGGCCGCCCCGTAATCTGCCGTGCCAGCCGGATCGAGAAGCGATTCGCATCGGTAGCCGTGAGCGCGAACTGCCAGTACGGCAACTGGAACCGTTTCTGCAGTTCCTCCGCTACAAAAATCGAATCTTCCCCCGGAAGCATCAGCGTGATGCCGCGCCGTGACTGCTCTTCCACAGCCTTCACAGTTGCAAACGGCGAGTGTCCCGTCATTGCCCCCGTGTCGCCCAGGCAAAAGTCGGTGTAGCGATGCCCGTCCACGTCGAAGAAATGTGCCCCCTGCGCCTCCCGCACAAACGGTGGAAACGCTCCCGCCCACTTCACCATCCAGTTCATAGGCACGCCCGCCAGCAGTGACTTCCGCGCCCGCTCAAACAGCGCCTTCGACTTCGGACGCTCGTCCACAAACTTCTTCTGTTCGCGTTGCATCAGGGACTGCAACCGGGCACGATCAATGGTTTTCATGAGTGAGAAGGTAAAGTCAAAAGATAAGCCACAGGGACAAAGAGGAACACAAGGAAATTTGGCAAGACTTCCTCTGTGTTTCTCTGCGTCCTCAGTGGTTAAAGATTTTATTACAGAATGTACCGCGACAAATCCTGATCCTTCACGATGTCAGTCAGCATCTTGCGGACGTATTCCGCGTCGATCGTCACGTGCTCGCCCTTCTTCTCCGGCGCCTCGAAGCTCAACTCGTCGAGCACGCGTTCCATAATGGTGTGCAGGCGCCGCGCCCCTATGTTCTCTGTGCTCTCATTCACGCGGAAGGCAAAGTGCGCAATCTCATCTAGCGCCTCAGGCGTAAACTCCAGCTTCACGCCCTCGGTCTCAAGCAGGGCGGTGTACTGCTTCACCAGCGACGATTTCGGCTCCGTGAGAATCCGCACGAAGTCTTCCATGGTCAACGATTGCAGTTCGACGCGAATCGGAAATCGCCCCTGCAGTTCCGGAATCAGATCGCTCGGCTTCGACACGTGGAACGCTCCCGCCGCAATGAACAGGATGTGGTCGGTGCGCACCATTCCATAGCGCGTGTTCACGGTTGTGCCTTCGACGATGGGAAGAATGTCCCGCTGCACGCCTTCCCGCGAAACGTCGGGCCCGTGGCCCCCTTCGCGCCCCGCGATTTTGTCGATCTCGTCGAGAAACACAATGCCCGAGTTCTCCACCCGGTCGATCGCCATTCGCGTGACCTGGTCCATGTCAATCAGCCGCTGCTCTTCTTCCTGAATGAGGTATTCAAAGGCCTCATTGACCTTCATTTTTCGCTTCTTAGTGCGCTGCCCGAAGATGTTCGGCAACATATCCTTGATGTTGACGTCCATCTCCTCCACGCCCTGGTTGGTCAGAATTTCAAACGACGGGAAATTGCGTTCGCGCACGTCGATTTCCACCATGCGATCATCCAATTTTCCTTCGCGCAGTTGCTGCCGCAGTTTTTCGCGCGTTCGGCTCGAAGACTCCGTCAAAGCCATGCTCCCGTCAATCACCACGCCGCCCGAGGTCGAACTCGCCTCCGGCCGTGGCGGAGGCGACGGCGGCAGCAGAACATCCAGCAGCCGTTCTTCTGCATTCAATTCGGCCTTGTCGGCAACGTCTTCCAACTTTTCTTCGCGCACATTATCGATCGCGATCTCCACCAGATCGCGCACCATCGATTCCACATCGCGTCCCACATAGCCGACTTCGGTAAACTTCGAAGCCTCGACTTTCAAGAACGGCGAATTCGCCAGCTTCGCCAACCGCCGCGCGATCTCCGTCTTCCCCACGCCCGTAGGCCCAATCATGATGATGTTCTTCGGAATGATCTCTTCGGCGAGCTCGGGAGTGAGCTTCTGCCGACGCATGCGGTTGCGCAGCGCAATAGCGACGGCGCGCTTGGCATCCTTTTGGCCAATCACATGTTTGTCGAGCTCAACCACAATCTCGCGCGGAGTCAGTTCGTCCAGCGCAAGCTGTTCTTCTTCGGCGGATGAGGGAAGATATATAGCCATAAATAAGTCAGTTCTCAGATCTCAGTGCCCAGTTCTCAGGTGTGCAGCGACGTTCTTGCTGAGAACTGAGAACAGAGAACTAAAGCTCTTCAATCGTTACCTTGTCATTGGTATAGATGCACATTTTGCCCGCAATCTTCATTGCTTCTTCAGCGATCTGGTGGGCGGAGAGTTCCGTGTGCTCCGAGAGTGCCTGCGCCGCGGCCTGCGCGTAAGGACCGCCGCTGCCGATGGCTGCCACCGCCCCGTCGGGCTCAATCACATCCCCTTGCCCGCTGAGCAAGTACGTCTGCTCCTTGTCGCTCACCAGCAACAAAGCTTCGAGATGCCGCAGGAACTTGTCGGTGCGCCAGTCCCGCGCCAGTTCCACCGCAGCCCGCCCCAGATTGCCGTGATACTGCTCCAGCTTGGCCTCGAACCGGCTGAACAGAGTAAATGCATCTGCAGTCGACCCGGCAAATCCGGCCAAAATTTTGTCGTTGTAGAGGCGCCGGATCTTCTTGGCCGAGTGCTTGATCACCGACTCGCCCAGCGTGACTTGGCCGTCCCCGGCAAGAACGACCTTCCCGTTGCGGCGAACCGACAAAACTGTCGTGGATCGAATCAGTCGCTTCGTAGTCATAAGCGCAATTCTTCATTATAACAGCGCCTCCCACCAGCGCCCGCGGGTGAAGACAACACCAGCATTTTCCAATGTTTATAGAGTGCTTCGGTAACCCATCTGCAGATTACCGCTGTGACATTTACCCGTCACGCTCCGGGCCGTACTTTGTAACTCATGCGCCAGTCTGCCGCTGTCTTGTGTCACGACAAACGATCTCTTCCAACGTTGCAATCTGCGCTCGAAGAGCTGGGAGTGGAATTGGTGAGCTGCCCGTCCCAGCAAGAGGCGCTGGAGTTGGTCATGACCGGCCGCTGCTCCACGCTCATTGTCGATTTCGATCTGCCGGGAGCTGAAGAAGTCATCCGCATGGCGGCCCTGTTGCCGCCCAGCCAGAAGCCCGCGCTGCTGGCGGTGGCCAGCCGGGCCTGGCCCGGAACGGGTCAGGCATTCCAGTCCGGCGCTAGCCGCATCCTTTACCGGCCTCTCGAAGCAGAACAGTTGAAAGAAGCCTTGAAGGCCGAGAGAAAAAATAGGAACACCAATCGGCGCAAGTCCACCCGTTACGAAGTGAAAACCCTGGTCTACCTGGCCCTCGAAAGCGGAACTCTTTCCGGAGTCAGTATCGATATCGGTGAGCATGGCCTCGCGGTACAAGCCACCGAACCCGTGCCCGTGAGCTCGAACCTGGCGTTTCGCTGCATCCTGCCGGGCACTAATATCACGCTGCAGGGACACGCCGATGTGATCTGGGCCAGCGATCAAGGCCGCGCCGGACTTTTCTTTTCCAAGCTCACTCCCGCAGCCCGCAAGCACCTGAAGCGCTGGCTCAGCAAGCGCAGCGCCCACAGCAAAGAAAAAGACAAGCACGGCGTGCACGACCTGATGCCGCCCGAAGACGCCCACGTGTCCTTTTCCGTCTCCGAATAAACGCCCTCGCCGTTTGTCTGGTGCAAGGCGCCTCATCCTAGCAGGGTGCCCCGTTCTAGCCGCGTTCTTTGCGGCTAGAATGGGGATTCTGCGATGAAGTCCCACTACCGTTTGCCTCCGATTGGCGGGCGTTGTCTCCGAGGTCCACTGAGCGAGTGCTGTCGCGTTTCTTGCTCGCGCCGCCTTGCCTTAAAATCATCCGAGTTGCTCGGAATTCCTGGAAGCAGGGAGGCACCCTCTGCCCACATCTTCCCAAACCGGCCTCGCCTTCAACGGACACTCCATGGTCGGCGCACTCCAGCGCGTTCTGGTGTGCTCGCCTCGTACTGCGGGGTGGGACCAGCCACAGCGCGTCTCGGCCTGGCGCGAATTGGGTTTTCATCGAGCCCCGGCATTCGACAAAGCGCAGCCGCAACACGTCGCGTTGGTGAGCGAACTGGAGAGCGCGGGGGCCGAAGTGGTCGAACTGCCTCCTGATGGCGATCTCTCTCTCGACGCCGTTTACGTCCACGATGCCTCACTGGCCACCGATTTCGGCCTGATCCTCATGCGTCCCGGCAAAGCGAACCGCCTGGCGGAAGCGCGCCATCACGGCTCGTCGTGCGAAGCCTTAAGCATTCCGACCTTCGGCACGATCATGACGCCGGGGACAACTGAAGCGGGAGACATCCTCTGGCTTGACTCCAAGACGCTGCTCATCGGTCATGGCTACCGCACGAATGCGGCCGGTATCGAGCAGGTGCGCGCCCTGCTCGCGCCCGAGGGAGTTGAAGTTCTATCCGCGCCCCTGCCCTACGGTCCTGGACCGTCGGCGTGCCTCCACCTGATGTCGTTGATCAGCCTGCTCGACGAGCAAACCGCGCTGGTCGATCTTCCCTGGCTCGCCGTCGAGACGGTGGAACTGCTGAGTTCGCGCGGCTTCAAGTTCATTCAGATCGACGATTCCGAGCGCGGCACACTCGCCTGCAACGTACTCGCGCTCGGCGGCAAGTGTCTGCTCGCGATCGAAGAAAATCACAAGACCAACGCCCGCCTTCGCCATGCCGGATTCAACGTCCGCACCTTCCCCGGCAGCGAAATTTGCATCAACGGCAGCGGTGGCCCCACCTGCCTAACGCGCCCCCTGTGGCGGATCTGAGATCATGCAGGGACAGCCGCCTCGGCCGTCCAGCCAAGCAGCGCGAGGCGTTGTTCTAAGGTTCGATTGCGAACACCGCTCTCGAGGTTTCCGGATCGAAGGGCACCGTTCGGAACGGTGGCTTCACATTGGACACCACAACCTCGCTGGCGTAGTGAGCCATGATCCGTTCAATATCCTTCGTACAAACGGCTCTTTGCAGATCAGCGATGAGTCGTCGAATCTCGGCTTCGTCGGGGGAACCTGTGTTTTCCATACGCATGGCTCTATACTCTGCGCAGCGGGATGAGTGCGCGCAACCGAACGTCCCGCAAATACAACCCTCCCCATGCCATCATTCCAAGAACGACGGGCATCGGAAACGTCGGATCTCCAATGCGCAGCGTCGTGACGGTAGCCCCTCCGAGCAACCCGGTGAGCAGAATCGCTCCCAGCACAGAGGTTCGCGGAACCACATAAACAGCCACGCAGATCAACTCAAGAATTCCGATGGGCACGACAAATCGCTCGGAAAATCCAGCACGGGCTAATCCCTCCATTGCCGGAGCCGCTTTGCCTAGCTTCATTACGGCGCCGAGCAACGTCAGCAGAACTGGCACTGCGCTCATGATTCGTCCCGTCCACAGCATCTTCTTCGAAACCGGACCACCCTCTGATTGCATGGATGCGCCTCTCTTCAATTGGAAATCATAATTGGAAATCAAAATGCGGAATCGCTGGAAGGAGCAGGCAAAGTTCCCGCTCCTCCCGGCCACGAGTATCTACGCCTTTGCTAGGTATTCGTCGAGCAGATCGAAAGTCCCGCCGAAGCCCTTCTGCATGGATTCCCGGAAGCTCGCACGTCCAACTCGCAAACTGGGTTGGTGAACCCGTTCGGCCCCCACCATTGCGCCATGTGCTTGGTATCGGTCCAGGCTTTGAATACCAGTCGCCCCCATTTCCTTCAGGTTCCAACTTTGGAAGGACGGAGCCATCGAATTGTTCCCGTTGGAGTTAGTATGATGTTGCCGCACGCAAGAAAATCGTTTCGGGAAAGAGCTCTGATGCCAGTTTCCTGCCCGCGAACCCTGGTCGGGTTCCTCGGAATAGTAATCGCCGCCACGGTCTCCGCGCCCGCACAGCCCGCCGTTGCTTCACAGCCCGCGATCGCCCTCGAAGTCATAACCAGCTCCCATCCCCTGCGGGACGGGATTGAACTTCAGGCGGCGGCCGCGACTCTTCGCATTACCGCGCTCCGAGATGACATCGTGCGCGTGCGCATTTCCTCGGATAGCAATCTGCCGGAAGACGCTTCCTGGGCAGTCCTTCCCGAGTCACGCAGCAAATCCGTTGATGTGCAACCGATCCAGGACTCCGCAGCCGTGGGCTTCCGCACCGCGGTGCTCGAGGTCCGCGTGGAGCGCAATCCGCTCCGCGTCGTCATTCGCGATCTCGCCGGCAACGTCATCTCCGCCGATGCCGTGGGCCGTCCCGTCAGCTTTCAACTCGGCGGATTTTCCGTCTCCAAGCAAATGCCCGCCGACGAGCACTATTTCGGCCTCGGCGACAAGACCGGCTCCTTCGATCGCAGGAATCAGGCCTACACCCTCTGGAACACGGACGTCGGTCCTCAGGAATCGACCGATCCGATTTACAAGAGCATTCCCTTCTTCCTCGCCATTACCGGCACTCGCAGTTATGGGATCTTCCTCGACAATACCTGGCGCGCCTGGTTTGACTTCGGCAAGCAGTCGCGCGACTCGATTTCCTTCGGCGCCGAAGGCGGACCGCTCGACTATTACGTTCTCTATGGCCCCACGCCGAAACAGGTCGTCGAAGGCTACGCCTATCTCACCGGAACGCCTCCGCTTCCTCCGCTGTGGGCGCTTGGCTTCCAGCAATCGCGCTATAGCTACACTCCAGAGTCCCAGGTTCGCGAGATCGCCAACCGTCTTCGCGCCGACAAGATTCCGTCCGACGTGCTCTACCTCGACATCGACTACCAGTACAAGAATCGCCCCTTCACCGTCGATCCCAAAACTTTCCCCAACTTTCCCGGACTCGTTTCCGATTTGCGCAAGCAGCATTTCCATTTAGTCAACATTACCGATCTGCACATCGCCCATGCTCCCAACCAGGGCTATGCTCCCTACGACACCGGCGAAGCCGGCAACCAATTCGTGAAGAATCCTGACGGCACCGAGTTCGTCGGCATCGTCTGGCCCGGCCCCGCGGTCTTTCCGGACTTCACCCGCGCCCAAACCCGCGAGTGGTGGGGCGGTCTCTATCATCAATTTGTCGCGGATGGCGTCGCCGGTTTCTGGAACGACATGAACGAACCCTCGGTCTTCGACGGACCCGACAAGACAATGCCACTCAACACCGTGCATCGCATCGAAGAGCCCGGATTCATCACGCGCACCGCCACGCACGCCGAGATTCACAACATCGTCGGACTGGAAAACTCCCGCGCCACCTTCGAGGGTCTGCTCAAGCTGCGCCCCGACGAGCGTCCCTTTGTTCTCACCCGCGCCACTTACGCGGGAGGCCAGCGCTATGGGTTCACCTGGACCGGAGACAATTCCGCGACCTGGAACCACCTCCGTCTGGCCACGCAGATGGTGCTCAATCTCGGCCTCAGCGGCATTTCATTCTCCGGCGCCGACGTCGGCGGATTCGGCAGTTCGCCCGCCCCCGCCCTGCTCACCCGCTGGGTTGAGCTTGCAGCTTTCTCGCCCTTCTTTCGCGATCACGCCGCCAAAGGCACACTGCCCCACGAAGTCTGGACCAACGGACCGGAGCCGGAAGCCATTCGTCGCCGCTACATCGAAACTCGCTACCGCCTGCTGCCCTACCTCTACTCCCTCGCCGACGAGTCTTCCCGCACCGGACTTCCTCTGATGCGTCCGGTGTTCCTCGAATTCCCTGATGTGTTCGCGACCGGCTTCGACGATCTCGACACCGAATTTCTCCTCGGTCCCAGCCTCCTCGTCGCTCCACCCCCGTTTGCTGAGACCCTCGATGATTACTCCGTCTCCTTTCCGAAAGATCATCAGTGGTACGACTTCTGGACGGGCCTCAAGATTCCGGCTTCGCCGCAGCCTCCTCCGATCGCGGATATCGCCAAAGCCGATGCGGGAGCCAGTTTCCCCGGGCCGCGCAAAATAAATCCGCCCCTCGACACTATGCCGGTCTACGTCCGAGGCGGAAGCATCCTGCCGCTCCAGCCCTTGATCCAAAACACCGACGAAACTCCCAGCGGCCCGTTGGAGCTTCGCGTCTATCCCGGCTCGGAGTGCAGCGGCTCGCTCTATCTCGATGATGGACACAGCTTCCGCTACCAGCACGGCGACTATCTGCGCCAGACCTTCACCTGCCAGTCCGACGGCACCTCCATGCGCCTGAAGTTTCACGCGCGGGAAGGCTCGTACACACCGTGGTGGAAGTTCGTCGAGGTGGTGGTCTATGACTGGCCGTCCGCACATGCCGAAGCGAAGTTTTCCAGCAGCACGTACCCGCTGAAAACAACTTACGACGCGAAGCAGCACGCTCTACACATCACGCTGGCAGATGTGTCGGGAGAAGCGGAGCTAACTGTTCGAGGCAAGTCCACTCACTGATCCGAAATGCACGAAGCGCAAGGTGCGGTCTGGGTTCTGAGCGAAACGGCCTGATTTCAAAAGATTGCCCTATGACTAAAGCGAACACGAAGCGACAGTCACTTTGGGTCATTTACGACTTTGAGGAGGACATGTTCAAGCGGACGCTACTTCTCTCAAAGGGCGAATGCAACGAGTTTCCACACCCGATTCCGAACGCTATTGTAGAGTCAATGCTGCTGCACCTTCGCATTCTTGTCGACATATTGCTCTCGCGTGGCTCTGGAAACGATGACATCAACCTGACGGACCTGCTACCGGGCTTCAAGTCGCCACTGGTCGACCTGTTGAAAACTACGTACGGCAGCAGCAAGAAGGTTGCCAGTCCTTGCTGGACTTTGAATAAGAGGCTGGCGCACCCGACACAAGTTCGCTCCAGCAGTTACAACTACAGTCACTTATTGAACGATCTAGCGCCTGTCGTTTTGAACATGCTCGACCAGATCGCCCAAGCTCGACAAGTCAGCCCCTGACGGTGTCAAGGGTGAAAGGTTTCTGGCAAGCAGACCCTGAGCAGGGCAGGTGGTCAATGAGTGCTAAGGCCCTGATAGCGTCAGTTGACTTCCGGTTAGCTCGTCAACCAGCAACTGACGACTAGTGCATCATGCCAACACCAAGAAGAAATCTCAGCGAAATCTCAGTGCGCCGGCGTCAGCCCGATCTCTTTTACGAGTGCGCGATAACGTTCGTCTGAATGCAGGAAGTCGAAGACAGGCTCGCCTTCAAGAATCACGAGGTCCACCGCGTGCTCGCGATAAGCATCCTTGAGTTGTTGGAGCGTTTCGTCCTTCATTCCAAGGGCCGCATAGGCTTCCGCCAGGTCAAAGGGCGAGACATACTCTTTGCGGCTGCGAGTCTTAAGATCGTTCAGCTGTAGTTGCAAAACTGCTTTTCTGCCGCCGCGTTCATAGGCGCGCTGGATCTCGGCTTCGGCTTTCTCGCCACGGTTAACCCGCGTGTCCAGTTCGAGTTCCTGCACGGATTCCTTCTCCATGCCCTTGAACCCGTAAACTCTGGAAAGGAAATAATGAACCCATTGCGCTGCCGAACCCGCCTGGGCGCGCATGCGAAATTCTTCAAGCGCGGCGTCGTACTGCCGCACTTTGTAGTAAGCCCTGCCCAGGGCCCAAGGCCTCAGAAAGGGATCAATCTCGGTAGCTCGCTTTTGTTCCTGTAACGCCTCGTCCGGGCGGCTCATGGCGAAGAGAATGTAGGAACGGAGGTGGTGAGCTTCGGAAAAGTTGGGATCAAGTTCCAGCGAACGCCGCGATTCCGCGTCTGCGCGCTGCCAATCCCATTTGTCAAAGAAGTACACCGCCGCCATGCTGTGGTGAGCATCTGCCGAGGAGTCATCCAATTCCACCGCTTTGCGGGCGGCGGCCTCCTGTTGATCCATGACCTCGCGCGCGGCCGCCACACCTACTCCACTGGGCCCTGCCTGTCCTATGCTATCGGCTATACCGGCCCAGGCCGCTGCATAGTCAGGTTGTAGCTGGATCGCTTGCTCAAAATATTTCCGGCTCTCGCTATTGTTTCCGGCAACCCACAAATAACGCCCTCTTAGATAAGCATCGTGCGCCTCACGATTGACATAGCGCCGGGGCCGAGCCGGAGCGGACGCCACCTTCGCTTCGCTGGCGATGACTTGCGAGATTTCCTGGGGAAGGAACACCGCGCCGCTCAAATCGCGGTCATAGCCCTCGGCCCAGACGTGCGTATCTGTAGGCGCATAGATCAGTTGCAGATTTACATGTACGTGGTTTCCGGAACGATTCACCGAACCTTCCAGAATTCCGTCGACTCCAAGCGCCTCCGCGATCTCCCGCAGCGGCCGGCCGACGCCTTTGTACTGCATGGCGGAAGTCCGTGAAACTACCCGCAGAGAACGGTTTTCCGCAAGCGCGGTGATCAGTTCGTCAGTCATGCCATCGGCGTAGTAATCCTGGGAGGGATCGCCGGAGAGATTCGCCAGCGGCAGCACGGCGATGGAGTGAATTGGGCCAATGCTGTTTTTCGCAAAAATCCGGTCGCGTAACCCCGCAACATTAAGCGCCAAAGTTGCTCCTGCCACCACGAGCAAAGCAACCGCCGCCCAGGGCCACTTCCGTGATGCCAAGCCTTCAGTAGTCCTGATTGGGCCAGCTTCCACGCTTGCTGGCGCTAAGACTTCATTCGCGGGAACCGAGATTTTCGCGGCGGTAGCAGCTCCATTCGCGTTCGTGCTCACCGCGTCAGGAACAAACCTGTAGCCCTTGCCCGAAACCGTCTGTATGAACCGCGGCCGCTCTACGTCTTCCCGGAGCGCCGTCCGAATCTTGCGAATGGCAGTATTGATGCCGTGCTCGGTATCAAGAAAAACATCTTTGCCCCACAGTCGCTCGATAATCTCCTGACGGCTCACCACCTGCCCATTTTCTTCCAGCAGCAGGATGAGCAATTCCATGGGAATGCGTTCGAGCTTCAGCGGGCGATCATAGCATCGCAATTCAAAACGGAAGCTATCCAGTTCAAAATCGCCGAACTTATAGGTGGGCGCGGGCACGACACTCCAATTCGGCCAGAAATTATACCATTGATCGGCAAGCGAGGAGGATAAACGACCTGTAAAATCAGCAACTTACAGCTTCACCTTTCTTCACCTTAATTCATCCGCCCAGTCATTGCGTCGTCGCGCCGTTTAGGTCAGCATTCGCTCCCGCAGTTACAAGCGTTTGGCGCGGCTCGATTGTTCAAAAAGGAGATCACATGAAACCAGCAGTTAGCAAATTCACTCTGGCCCTGGGAATCATTCTGACGGCGGCGCTTCTCAGCGGCAGTGCCTTCGCAGGTTGCGGAGATCAGGGCAAATCAAAACACGGCGCCTCTTTGGTGCCACAATCGTGGAATGGTCAGTTTGGTTCCTTCTTGCCCATTTCCACCAGATCCTCGGACGATCCGATCGTCGGAATGTGGCACGTCACCTTCACAGCCGAAGGCAATGAAGCAGGGCCACCGGACAATACTCCGATAGACAACTCCCTGGTCGTGTGGCATAGCGATCACACGGAAATCATGGCGTCCTCACGGCCTGCGCAGGATGGGGATATCTGCCTGGGCGTTTGGGAGAGGACAGGGAGATCCAAATACAAGCTCAATCATTTACCTTGGCTAGGAGGCAGCGATACCACCAACGCCCCGAGCGGCATCGGGAACCCGCAAGGTCCAACTCGCCTCTTTGAAGAGGTCAGCTTGAGTCCGGACGGGAAGCACTATTGTGGCACGTTTACGCTCGATGCTTACGATACCGCAGGAAACCTGACTGCCCACATTATCGGTGTAGTCACCGCAACGCGCGTTACCGTCGATACAAAGGTAAGCGATTTGCTCTGATTCAGCCTCTAATAGTGCGGCAGCGAACAAGGCTGCCGCCTTTACGTTTTTTCTCAATGCCGGTGGCTAATTCCAAATTCAGGAAATAGCTGTGCCAAGAGGGCAAAGGCTGCCGTTTTTTTCTTTCGAAAGGCGGACCTCGCCAGAGGAAGTCGTTGAACATCAGCGAGAATCAAAGACATGTCGGACACTTCTTCCACATCGTCGGCAAACCGGAGGTTATAGAACCGCAGGTGTTAAATCCCCATTACGCTCATTGACGGAGATTGAGTGCGATTCGCTTTTTTCAGCAATGATCCTTCGGTTTAGCGTACTGACTTGCCCAATGCGGCAACCGCATGGGCAGGAGCGAGGCGTACCGCAAACTTGTCCTCGTGTCCACAGCTGATTACTGTTGTTTGGTTGGGATATTCTCTGACCCAGATAACCCGTTCGGGGTTCACAAAGACTTCCATGCCATCCACATCTTCAAACATTACAAACTCCATGTTGCCTCCTATTGACAATTCCTGAGTCGCCGTCTTCAGGAATGTCACAATGATCGAGCGATTCGGTCGAATTGTACCGATGTAAGCCAAGAGGGGAGCTCTTGCTGTTGAAAAATCCCCTTAGCGCTCATCGACTCCGCCCTCGCTCCCTCTCAGAAACCAACCTTCGCCTCCTGCCGGAACCCTCCCACCTCTTCCTGTTAAAATTAAATCCGCATGCTTCTTCCCTTCGTCCGCGAACTCTTCGCGGACGTAGAAATGCTTCCCGCCTTCACGCGTGTTGCCTCCCACCTGCGGGAGGGCACGGGGCGTATTCGTGTCTCTGGACTCTCGCCCACGGCAAAAGCCTTGCTGCTCGTGCTTTTGCGGCGGCACGCCGACCGGCCTCTCATCCTGGTGGTCAATGACAACCGCGCCGTGGAAGATTTCGTCCCCGTGCTGCGCGGCTTCTGCGAACTTACCAGCGCCTGCGATCCCGAGGCCGTGGTCGCTCTGCCCGCCCGCGACGTGCTTCCGTTCCAGAATCTTTCTCCGCATCCCGAACTGCAAGAAGAGCGGGCGACTGCCCTCTGGAAGATCGCCACGGGCAAGGCGTCGATCGTGGTTTCTCCGGTAGCGGCGACCAGCATCCTTCTGCGCTCCGCCGACTATTACTCCGATCTCGCCCGCATTTTGCGCCGCGGCGAATCCTTCGACGTCGACAATCTTCTCGCTCACTTGAACACCGTCGGCTACAATTCCGCCGACGTCGTCGAGATGCCCGGTGAGTACGCACTGCGCGGCGGCATTCTCGACGTTTATTCGCCCGAAGCCGAGCGCCCAGTCCGCATCGAATTCTTCGGCGACGAGGTGGAATCGATCCGCCGCTTCGATCCCGCTTCGCAGCGTTCGTCGAATCCCATGGACGAAGCGCTGCTGTTGCCACTCACCGAAACTCCAGTCAGCGATCAATTGCTGGGCGCAATCCATACTCGGCTTTCTGGGAAGCGCATTACAGGAACGGAAGAGATCGTAGAAGCCGCGGTGCGAGCGGGCGGCGTCACAGTTTTTCCTGGCTGGGAGTTTTACGCTCCGCTGGCCGGAGCCGATCGCAGCGTGTTCGATCTGCTCCCTAACGCGGCCGTATTGCTCGACGAACCCGATCTGCTGCGCACCGAATTCGATCGCTTCTGGACCCGCGTCGAAGAAGCTCACGAGCGGAGCGGCGTGGGCAATCTAGTGCGCCCCGTGGATTTGTATCTTCCGCCAGACGATTGGTGGAAGAAAGTCGCGTCCCTGACCGGAGCCGACGTAGAACATCTCGGCATCACCCGCAGCGAAGGCGCAGATTCCTCGGTCACCTTCCTAACGCAGCCCACTCCGCGTTTCCATGGCGCCGTTCCCACGATGCTCGAAGAGGTCCAGAAGCTCACCGGCCAAGGCAACCAAGTGCTGTTTTCCGTCCCGAATACCGGCGAGGTCGAGCGCCTGGCCGACATCTTCACCGAATACAACGTTTCGTTCCGCCTGGGAAGCCGCACGCGCGGCGGCGAAAGCTATGCCGACGAGACCAGTTACTTCGCCGGCGAAGTTCTCACCACGACGCTTGCCAAGGCCTACGTTCCCGATGGAGTGCTGCTTCCCCGACGCGCACCTCGCGATCTTTGGCGCCCGCGACTTGTTTGATGAATCCGACACTGTGGCTTCGCGCCCGCAGCGCCAGAAGTCCAAAGTTTCGGCGTTCCTTTCCGATTTCCGCGACCTGCAGGTCGGAGATTATGTGGTCCACGTCGAGCACGGCATCGGCCAGTATCAGGGCCTGAAGGAAATCAATCAGGGCGACGGCAACGCTGAGTTCATGCTGCTCGAATACGCCGAAGGCGCGCGTCTCTACGTCCCACTCACGCGCCTCGACCTGATTCAGAAATACCGCTCTTCTGAAGGCGCGAAGCCGCCTTGAGTCACCTCGGCACGCAGGCGTGGTCCAAGACCAAAGCGCGCGTGCGCAAGGCCATGAAAGACATGGCCGACGAACTCCTGAAGCTGTATGCCGAACGGAAGATGGCCGTAGGGCACTCCTTTCCCGCGGGCAACGAGTTCGTTCGCGAGTTCGAAGACGCGTTTGAGTTTAACGAGACCGAAGACCAGGCGCAGGCCATCGCCGACGTCACTCGCGACATGGAATCGTCTCAGCCCATGGACCGCCTGCTCTGCGGCGACGTCGGCTACGGCAAGACGGAAGTCGCGATGCGCGCGGCATTCAAGGCCGTCGGCGACAATAAGCAGATCGCCGTGCTGGCCCCGACCACCGTACTGGCCTTCCAGCACTACGAGACTTTCAAGCAGCGCTTCGGTCCGTTCCCCGTTACCATTGAAATGATCAGCCGCTTCCGCAACGCCAAACAGCAGAAGGAAATTCTGCAAAAAACCGAAGCCGGCAAAATCGACATTCTCATCGGCACTCACCGCATCCTCTCCAAAGACCTCAAGTTCGCCGACCTAGGCTTGCTGATCGTCGACGAGGAACAGCGCTTCGGCGTGCGCCACAAAGAACGCATCAAGCAGATGCGCAAGCAAGTCGACGTCCTCACCATGTCGGCCACGCCCATCCCGCGCACGCTGCACATGTCGTTGGTTGGCCTGCGCGACATGAGCGTCATCGAGACTCCACCCAAAGACCGCATGGCGATTCAGACGGTCGTCGCCAGTTGGGACGACAAGCTCATCCAGTCCTCCATCGAGCAGGAACTCGAACGCGGCGGCCAGATTTACTTCGTCCACAACCGCGTGGAAAGCATCTGGGAAATCGCCGCCAAACTGCAGGAGTTGATTCCCAAGGCGCGCATCATCGTCGGCCACGGCCAAATGGGAGAAGCCGAACTCGAAAAAGTGATGCTGCAGTTCATGCATCACGAAGCCGACATTCTCGTCGCCACCACCATCATCGAGAATGGCCTCGATATCCCGTTGTGCAACACCATTCTGATCAACCGCGCCGACCGCCTCGGCCTCTCCGAGCTCTATCAGTTGCGCGGGCGTGTGGGACGCTCGAACCGGCGCGCCTACGCCTACCTACTGATTCCGAAAGAAGTCGAGCTCACGCCGATCGCCCGCCGGCGTCTGGCGGCGTTGAAAGAATTCTCCGACCTCGGCGCCGGATTCAAGATTGCCGCGCTCGATCTCGAACTCCGCGGCGCCGGCAATCTTCTCGGCGGTGAGCAGAGCGGACACATCGAAGCCATCGGCTTCGAGCTCTACACGCAAATGCTGGAACGCGCCGTCCGCGAAATGAAGGGCGAAGCCGCTCCCGACGAGGCCGAGACGCAGCTGAACCTCGGGCTCAATATTCGCATCAATGCGGATTACATTCCGGAAGAGAACCAGCGCTTGCAGATGTACAAGCGTGTAGCGCGCGTGGAAACCGAATCGCAACTGGGCGATGTAGGAGCAGAATTGCAGGATCGCTACGGCCCGCCGCCACCTCCGGTGCGAAATCTGCTCGACTACGCCTCGCTCAAACTGCTGTGCATGCGTGTAGGCGTCAACGCCATCGAGCGCAAGCGTGATTCCGTCACCTTCAAATTCCGTCAGAACGCTGCTGTCGATCCCGAACAGCTCGCCCGCTTTGTCTCCGCCCAGCGCGGCGCGCAGTTCACTCCAGACGGCATGTTGAAATTTGTTCTGAAAGCGACGGCCGCGGATGAAGTCCTGCGAGCCCTGCGCACAGTTCTAGAGCAACTGGCCAGCGAGGAAGCGGCATCTGAAGTTCGATCGGCAGCGGGCGAGGAACACTCCCAGTGACTACCTATGCACTGGGAAACCTCCGGAGTCGCCAGCCACGAAGGCTGCCAGTTACAATTTGTTGGGCCCGGGAACGTATGTATGTTTTGAGCTAGGGCTCGACAACCTAAGATCTCCATGAAAATGAAAGTCCGCAAAGCCGTATTTCCCGCCGCCGGCCTGGGCACCCGCTTTCTGCCCGCAACCAAAGCCCAGCCCAAAGAAATGCTTCCGCTGGTCGACAAGCCCATCATTCAATACGGTGTCGAAGAGGCCATGGCCTCCGGTTGCGACCAGATCGTCATCATCACCGGCCGCGGCAAGCAAGCGATTGAGGACCACTTCGACGTCAGCTACGAACTGGAAAAGATGCTCGAAGAGCGCGGCAAGACCGATCTGCTCAAGATCGTCCGCTCGATTTCCGACATGATGTACGTGGCCTATGTCCGCCAGAAAGAAGCGTTGGGCTTGGGCCATGCCGTGCTGATGGCGCGCGAACTCGTCGGCCACGAAGCGTTCGCCGTGCTCCTGGCCGACGACGTCATCGACAATCCCGTTCCCTGCCTGAAGCAGATGGTCGACGTTTTCGACCAGAAACAGTGCTCCGTGATTGCCGCTCAGGTGGTGGAAGGAAAGATGATCTCGTCCTACGGCGTCTTCGATGCGCAACCGGCTGAAGGATTCAACGGCCGCCTCTTCGAGATCCGGAACATGGTCGAAAAGCCCAAGCCCGAGGAAGCCCCATCGAATCTCGCCATCATCGGCCGCTATATCCTGACCCCGGCAATTTTCGATTGTCTGGCTAGGACCAAGACCGGTGCCGGTGGCGAACTGCAGCTCACCGACGGCATGCGAATGTTGCTGAAGCAGGAAAAAATGTACGCTTACGTCTACGAGGGACGCCGCTACGATACCGGCGACAAACTAGGATTCCTCAAGGCGACGGTAGAATTCGCCCTCAAGCGCAACGACCTTGGCGGTCCGTTCCGCGAGTATTTGAAAGGCCTGAAATTATAGGCTCGCATCGCGACGGGTGCCCCACCCTTGTCGCGTTCGTTGCGACAGGGGGGATTTCGACGTCGGTTTAAGGATTTCCGACTCTGCCCGAACTCATGTGGCGACAGCCGCCTCGGCTGTCTGGCGAAGCGAAGCGAGCCCGCCCTAAGTTGCTGCCAGCCTTCTCACAAACCCTTCAGCTTCCTGGACTTCTCTTCCACGCCCCGCGCTAACTTTTCCTTGTGAGCCTCCAGCTTCTTCGCAACCGAAGCATCGCTCAACCCGATCATCTGCGCCGCTAGAATCCCTGCGTTAGTCGCTCCCGGTTTTCCAATCGCCACGGTAGCCACCGGAATCCCAGCCGGCATCTGCACCGTCGCCAGCAGAGAATCCATCCCCTGCAGCGAAGTCGAAGGAATTGGCACGCCAATCACCGGCAAAGTCGTATGCGCCGCGATCACCCCCGCCAGATGCGCCGCCCCGCCAGCCCCCGCGATGATCACCTGAATGCCGCGCCCCGCAGCCTTGCGCGCAAAGTCCGCCGTGCGCTCCGGAGAGCGATGCGCCGAAGTCACGTCGATCTCATACGCAATGCCGAACTCGTCGAGCGCCTTGCCCGCCTCGCGCATGATCTCCAGGTCGGAGTCACTCCCCATCACGATCGAAACCAGTGGCTTGCTCATCGATCCTCTATCCCTAGAAACTATTTTTTCAACGCCCTCGCCGCAATGTCTTTGCGGTAATGAGCCCCGTCAAAACTGATCTTCGCGCAAGCTTCGTACGCGCGCCCAACCGCCGTATCCAGATCACGCGCCCGCGCCGTTACTCCCAGCACGCGTCCACCTGCAGTGTAATAAACTCCATCGCGCTTCGAAGTGCCCGCATGAAACACCTTCACGCCCTCGACAGCCCCCGCCTCTTCGAGCCCGTCAATTCGCTTTCCCACTTCGTACGTTCCGGGATATCCTCCCGACGACATGACCACGCACACCGAAGCATCCTGCGACCACTTGAAATCCCCATCACTCACGCGCCCTGCAATCGAAGCCTCGATCGCCTCGGTCAGGTCGCTCTCCAGCCGCATCAGAATCGGCTGCGTCTCCGGATCGCCAAAGCGGCAGTTGAACTCCAACACCATGGGACCGCGCGCCGTCATCATCAACCCGCAATAGAGCACGCCCTTAAACTCCGCGCCCTCGGCCTTCATTCCAGCCACCACCGGTCGCGCGATGTGGTTCACCAGCCAGTCGCGCATCTGCTCATCGACAATATCCGCAGTCGAGTACGCGCCCATGCCACCCGTGTTCGGACCGGTATCGCCATCGCCCACGCGTTTATGATCCTGCGCCGCCACCAGCGGGGCCACGCGCTCCCCGTCGCTGAACACCAGGAAGGAAAGCTCGTCTCCCTTCAAACATTCTTCCAGCACCACCCGCGTCCCCGCATCGCCGAGCATCTTCCCGCTGAGCATTTCCGCCGCCACGCTGGCCGCCTCTTCCTTGCTCTTGGCGATCACCACGCCCTTGCCCGCCGCCAGTCCGTCGGCCTTCACCACGACCGGCACATGAAAATGACTGAGGGCGGATCGCACCTGCTCAATCGAATCACAAATTGCAAACGGAGCCGTCGGGATGTGGTGGCGCTGCAGAAATTCTTTGGCGAAGCTCTTGCTCGACTCCAGTTGCGCCGCGGAGCGCGTCCGGCCCAAACGCCGGCCACCCGCGCCGTGTGAACTCATCCACCACGCCCAGAGTTAGAGGCAATTCCGGCCCAACCACGGTGAGATCGGGCTGCAGGCGCGCAGCCAGGCTCACAATCGAGTCCAGACTACTCAGGTCCGCCGCCACACATTCCGCCTCGTCCGCAATGCCGCCATTCCCCGGCGCGCAGTAAAGCTGCGAAATTCGCGGCGACTGCCGCAACTTCCACACCAGCGCATGCTCGCGTCCGCCGCTTCCTAGAACCAGAACTTTCATAAGCCAGAGAAAATCAAGGTTAGGGGTTGAGCGGGAATGCTGTCAAACGTCACGAGCGGAGCGGCGTCCCTCACTTCAAGTACGCTCTCACCAAAGAGATCAGATCTTCAGTCAATTCTTCCGGGGTATCCGGCCCGCGGTTCGGATGCGTGATGTGTAACCGGATGTGGTCTTCCAGGATCTCTGCCATCAGGCTGTTCACGCCGCCGCGAATCGCCGCCAGCAACATCAGGATGTCGGCGCACTCATCCCCCTCGGCCACCGCACGCTCCACGGCTCCGATCTGTCCGCCTAGCCGCTTGATTCGCGAGAACAGCTTCTGCTTTTCTTTGGAGATTTCCGGCAGCTTATCTTTCATGACTCTTTTCGTTCCCCCTGCATTTTTCTCTTGACACCTACCCTAGGGGGGTATGATATAAAAAATCTCGAGCGAGAGTCATCTCCCGCCCAGATGATCAAGGACCTATGAATACTAGCAGTGGGGGCGAGCCTCCGGAAAATGTTCGGCGGCCGGCCCGTGTAGAAGCGGTGGATGTGACCCGATAGAAGACGTTTCCTGCTATCGCCTCACCTCTGCTTCTTCTATCCCCAACAACTTTGCTTAGAACGCTGGAAGCGAATTCCATTGGTCGCTTCAGGCTCTTCCGCGCGCCCGATGTGCCGCCAACGGCTCTTGGGCAAGCGCCACGCAGCTTTTTGCGCATCAGATTGGTAGTTGAAATCCAAAGAAAGGAGGGGAACGACAATGGCCTGTATCACTCTATGCGCGCCACCATTGGCGATGGCGACGACGCAGCTCGCGCGCGTAATCCACTACGAAGATTCTCCCACCTGTCCGTGGGAAGGGAATGCGGAACGCAAACCTCTACGCCTGAGCTGGGTCGTGGTCACCGACAAGAATGCCAACCGTCAGCTTCGGATGCAGTGGACATCGGCGGAAGACTGCCGATCTCCCGAGCTGAAAGTTGTTACTTGTAACATTCCTTTAACTAAGCCTGCGTAGGCTCCTGCATTGGGGAATTGGTTTTGCGCAGTTGACGCCTGATCGGAGATGTTATTAACTATAGTTAATATCGGGTATCAACAGGCAGTTAATCACTTAAACTGGGTCACCGACCGGCACGAACCAGGCTTCAAACTGAAAACGGACGCGACTGCCGTCGCGTCCCTTGGGGGCATGATATTGAAATTCCGCTTCAATATGGGCAAAAGTATCGCGGTCGCGGGCGTTCGGGCACTCCTTTTCCAGAGGGCCGGGGATGGCCGCTCCTTCCGCGCGATCCTCGCGGTCGCGATTCTCCTTGCCCTGCCCGCTCTCGCGCAACAACCGGACACTCCCGCGTCCCCGCAGCCGTCGCAAACAGACGCTACCATCGTGCCCGATCCGCCCGACCCCGCTGCCGACGAGAGCACGGAATCGCTGTTCCCGCACTTCAAGGACACGCGTTTCTGGCTCTCTGGTCAAGCCAATTTCATTTTTCAAACCCATCCCGACTTCCGCGCGCTCTACAGCGGTGCGCATAGCCTCAGCCCGCGCTACGAGAAGGCCACCTCGCGTGTGGTGACGCTCTACACCGGCGTGCGTCTCAACAGCTCCACCGAACTGCTGGTCGACATTGAAGAGGCGGGCGGCGCCGCCCTCAGCACTGGCCTGGGCCTGGCCGGCGACACCGATCTCGATATCGTGCGTAATCCGCTGTTGAGCAAGACCCCCTATCTCGGTCGCGGCATGATCCACAAGGTCTTCGCGCTCAGTAAAGATAAAGTCGAGAACCAGCGCAACGCTTACTCGCTCTTCGATGAACTGCCGCGCCGCCGGCTGGAGGTCCGCTTCGGCAAATTCAGCCTGCCCGATTTTTTTGACGTAAATTCGGTCGGCTCCGACACCCACCTCCAGTTCACGAATTGGACCATCGACAACAATGGCGCCTGGGACTACGCCGCCGACACCCGCGGCTACACCGTCGGTGCCGTGGCAGACTTCGAAGACCGTAACTGGGGATTTCGTTTCGCCGAAGCTCTCATGCCCAAGGTCGCCAACGGCATCGATCTCGTCTGGAAGCCCTGGCAGGCCCACGCAGAAAATTTCGAATATGAACTACGTCACGGCGTGATTCCCGAAAAAAGCTGGCGTGGTCCGCCTGCTGGCCTACACCAACTACGCCAACATGGGCATCTACCGCGATCAGATCATCCAGGCCGCTGCGCAGGACAGCACTCCCGACATCACCGCCCATCCCTGGCACATCACGCGCAAATACGGCTTCGGCATCAACCTGGAGCAGAGTCTCACGCACTATCTCACCGCCTTCGGCCGCTTCGGATGGGACAACGGCAAGACCGAGTCCTTCGCCTACACGGAGGTGGACCAAACCTTCGCGCAAGGCGTGGGAGCCAACGGCGCTTGGTGGCATCGCAAGCAGGATCGCGCCGGCATCGCGTTCGTGACCAACGGCATCAAGAAAGATCACCAGAACTATCTCGCGGCGGGCGGTTTGGGATTCCTGCTCGGCGACGGCAAGTTGAATTACGGCCGCGAAAACATCCTTGAGTCCTACTGGGCCGCGCCTTTTCGATTTCTTACTCTATATCTCTAGGATAGCAAATTGAAGAGGGTGAACCGGAAACGTTTGGGCACTTTATATTTTGAATGCTTTCATTGAGTTAGGTCTGATCGTGTAGTTCTTGCCTATTGACAAGGTTGGGATCGAATCCAGGGTTTCGGGCAAAACTCGGCGTTCACGGCGAGGCTGAGAGTCACCCCCACTGCTCTCGATTCTTCGTTCTTGGTCAATTCGGCTGGCGATTTCCTGGAACGTCGCCCGTGTCCCCAGAATGGGGATCGGAGGGCTTGTCGGAGGGGCCTACGCTGCCGGATTCAAGGACAGGAGTGGGCAGGACAACGGCGGGCGTCGGGATGTCCGATGGAACCGTCGCGGATTCTGCGCTGAGCGGAGAGGGCGCTTCTGGGATTAGGAACTGCTGGACCGTGGAGACCAGAAGTCGGCTGTCCGCCTTCGATATCACTTTTCGCACGCCGACTTTTTGGGCCTCCACTTCAACCTGCGGAGACCAGTGCATGGTGTGCATCAACATTGGGATCTCGGGCAGGAGTTTGGAGATTTGTCGAGCCGCGCTCAGGCCATCCATGACCGGCATTACCAGGTCGAGAATGATGAGATTGGGCTTGAGTTCCTGGGCTTTGGCGATGGCTTCCTGCCCATTCTCGGCGGCAACGATTTCCCAGGGTCCGGCGGACTGCAGGAGGCTCCGCAATGCAGTTCTAACCGTCGGATTGTCCTCGGCAATCAGTATTCGGGCGGACATTCGAATGGGCAAGCAGATCGAGACGGGTGGCGCCGTGCAGTCATGCTTTCCGGCAAACGTTGGATGCGCTACGAAATTACCATGAATCACGCTCCCAGAAATACAGGAAACTTTGTATGCCCTACCGTCCGTCACGGGAAGGTTTCAGATATTGAGTGAGCCGTGATCCCACACTCCCGCATCTGCAATTCGTCTCATTGCCCCAGCGTTGGAGCCTGCAAGACGCGAACCGAAAGCTGGAGGATGCGCATTGGAGACGGTATTGCGATCGAGTCCAGCGCTGCAATGCGCATTTCGGGTCCGCTGAGCTTCGCCCACGCGGGACAGCCGAGAGCCTGCCCTGAGCGAAGTCGAAGGTGGGCTGTCGCCACATGAGTTGTCTAGAACTCGATGTGAGCGCGAAACGAGGGGACGATCACGGGACCGCGGTCGCGGTTGTAACCAGGATCGACGACGTGCTGCACACCGGGCGCCAGGTAAATACCGCGCCAAGCGATCAATCTAGCGCCTCTACTACAACAGCAGAAGGCTGAGGCGCAGGTCACCCCCATGGTTCCAGTTGAACGGTACAGCTTTTCCAATCTAGACAACACGATGAATTTCCTGCTCGAGGAGAGTTCGCTAGCTTTTCAAGCGACTGAATACCACACGTTTGAGGTTTTTGCGGGGCACCTCCTGCAAGGACTGGAACTCTTAGATAAGACGGTGGGGCTGAGTTTTATAGAGCGAATCGGTGTGCGATATCTCGACGCCGTTATGCCGCGTGAGGGAGAGACTCTGGGGCAGTATCTGATCCCAGAGGTTATGGGACTCTACGGAAGACTGAGAGGTCAGACTCAGCACTCCTTTTCAGAAACTCTGACCGAAGGAGAAGATGGGTTAGTTGTTTCGCGCACAGTGATTCAGCAGGGACGAATCGGGTTCCCCCCTGATCTCGCGCAGTTAATGACCCTGAAGGTAGACCAACGGTTTGAACAGTTTACGGGAACGCACGCGATCATCGACACCGATGCGTTCTTCGCCGAACGCATTCCTTTCGATTTGGCGGAAGCAAAGCGCAAGCTGAAGATGTTACACGATAGGACATATAAGTCCTTTCGCGAAACCGTAACAGACCACGCAATTACTGTTTGGGCCTAGCAGGCTGCTGAAAAATTGATTCGCAGCGTGTTTTTCTTTCTGTTGCGCATCGTTGATGATGTCGAACGGTTTGATTTCAGGTGTTTTTGTAGCCTCTGCTTCTAACTCGATGCTGTTGGAGACACACGTCGGCCCCTACTTACGCCACCGGAACTGCGGCCGCCAGGTTTCGCATTCTCACCAGATTGTAGGCGGCGCAGGCGAGGGTAAATATCCAGTGCACTTTGCTCACCCCGCGATGCCGAACCTTTCGCATGAGCGCGATCGTCTTCAGCCAGCCGAAGCATTCTTCGATCCGTTTCCTCTTCTTTTGACTGATGGCGTAACCCGAGTACCGCGTGGTGCGCCCATCAATCGCGCTGCCTCCGCGTCGTCCCAGGTTCTGAGCCACGTGCGGCGTCACGCGCAGGTTGCGGCACTCCTCCACAAACCCGAAGGTGTCGAACCCTTTGTCGCCGCCCACCGTCAACGGTTGCGTACCGGGAAGCCTCTCCATCATGATCAGCGCCGCGTCGCGTTCCGCCGTTCCGTTGGCCTGGAAAACTTCCGCGTCCACGATCAGCCCGTTGCGGTTCTCCACCAACAAGTTCCCGCTGTAACTCAACTTGGCCTCCTTCCCAGGGCCCTTGCGTGCCAGTTGGGCATCGGCATCGGTCTTCGATGCATGCGTCTCATTGCTCCGATTCTCCCCGTGAAAGTTCACCGTGGGGTTGCCAGGATCGTCCGGCGGCGGAGTCTTTCGGTTCTTCCGCTGGAAACTCTTCGCCCCCGCCCATGCTTCCAGCAACGTCCCATCCACCGTGAAGTGCTCGTCCGAAGTCAGCCCTTGGCTCCGTGCTCGCTCCACCACTTGGGCCAGAAACTCTTCGGCCACCTCGGCCTCCAGCAACCGGTCCCGGTTCTTGGTGAACGTGGTCGCGTCCCAGACCTCTTCGTCCAAGTTCAATCCCACAAACCAGCGAAACAGAACACTGTAATCGATCTCCTCCATCAGCAGCCGCTCGCTGCGAATCGAATACAGCATCTGCAGCAACTGCGCCCGCAACAGCTTCTCCGGAGGAATCGACGGTCGGCCGGCGCTCGCGTACATGCTGTCGAATCGTCGCGACAACTGGGCAAGTATTTCGTCCACCATCACCCGGATCGCCCGCAGCGGATGATCTTTCCGCACCCGCGTTTCCGGCGACAAATAACTGAACATCTGACTCTGCTGATGATCTATGCCCCTCATCCCTCACTCTTAACACGACTCGCTTGTGGAACGGGAGTAGTTTTTCAGCAGCCTGCTAGGAGGAAAACCCATATGACATCCCCGTATTCAACAGGTTCGGATTCCTATTCGCCTACGATCTATCGCCCCGCTCCTTCAGCCGGAATCGTAGCCACCGCAGCAGTGGCATTCGCCTTCCTAGTGGGGACCGGCGGCACGACCAGCCCCGATTACTTCCAGCAGCGAGGTGAGCGCGGGTATCAGTTTGCGCAGATTCCCGTTGTGGCACGAGTAAATGCCGGTGCCCGCCCACCTATCGAAAATCTCAAGCAGATCCGGGCTGTATTTAGACCTTCCATCCTCGATCTGGCTGGTCTGTTAAGCGTCTCTCGCCAGGCCGTATATAACTGGATGGCCGGAGAACGCCCATCGCCTGAGAGCGCTAATCGACTTGAAGATCTTGCGAAGGCTGCGGACTTAGTTGCGGCCTACGGTCTGTCGACGCCTTATTTACTGAGGCGAAAAATCCGGGATGGAAAAAACTTGATGGATATCGTGCGTGACGGCGGCTCCGCACACGATGCCGCAAGGAGTCTGGTCCGTATCGCAGAACAGGAAGCGAAACAGCGCGGTCTATTAAAAAACAGACTGGCTGGCCGGCAGCTCTCGAGGCCCGACGATTCTGAATTTGGCATACCGATGCTAGACGAACAAATTGGATCGTAATCAATGGCTGAGTGGAATCGCACAACGCCGTGGCGGCAGGGGCACATCTTGTCCGACGAGGCTGCAGTTGCGCTCAAGTTGAAAAGTGCCGAGTCGCCCGATCGAACTTCCGTTATCGTGATTTCGCATGACTGCGACCTTGCGGCGAGCCCAGCCAAAGAACCTCGAGTTGAAGCGATCCTCGGCCGCCTCATTGAGAAACCAGATGGCAACCTCACCCATGCGAAGAACGCTAAGGGCTCTCCATGTGCCGTTCGTTCGTGCAAATCAACAGCAATGGGTAGAGATGATCGCGACGGGCAAGCTAACCGTGGAAAAAACTGATCTGGCTGCATTTGCTCCTCGGACCGATATAAGCCTTGATCAAGCGGAATATCCGACGTTCCAACGGTGGCTGGCAGCTCGCTATCGACGCTCGGCTTTCCCGGACGCCTTTGACAAACGTCTCGAAGAAAGCGGAACCGAAAGGCAGTTAGTTTCTATTCTGAAGCGCCTGGGACAACACATCATTGCAATTTTCTTTGATGTGGACGATGGCAAGGAAGCAACCCGCACCGACCCAGCCGACGTTTATGCGCTGAGGATCTATCTGCTATACACAACCGAGTCTAACCCCGAGGAAGCAATGGCCGCCGCTGAGGAAGCTCGGCAGCAGATAGAAGAGGCGTTTCATCGGGTGTTCTTGAAGCCTTCGGGGCAGTGGCGCGACATCGAACTACTTGAATGTGTTGTCATCGCCGATGAGGCTATGACCTACCGGCAATCGCTGCAGTTCAAGGAATGGCGCTTGGAACACCTGAGTCTCCGAGACGATCCGCCTCAACCCATGCTGCAAGCTTAAGGTTAGACCTCTTCCCAGAATGTTGATGGCACGACAAATCTGCGCTAAGCACCTACCGGCTGCGCGCTGGGCTTCGTCGCTAACAACTGCCGCAGCACATATTGCAGAATCCCGCCATTCGCGTAATACAGCGCCTCCTGCGGCGTGTCGATGCGCACCAGCGCATTGAACTCGATCTCAGGCTTTCCCTTCGTCGTGGCGCGTACTTTTACTTCGCGTCCTGCGGCAAAGTGGTCGACCACGTCGCGAATGCCGCTGATCTCGAACACTTCCTCGCCCGTCAGCTTGAGCGATTCGGCGTTCTGCCCGGCGGAGAACTGCAGCGGCAGGACTCCCATGCCCACCAGGTTGGAGCGGTGAATGCGCTCGTAGCTCTCGGCGATCACGGCGCGCACGCCTAGCAGCGCCGGTCCCTTGGCCGCCCAGTCGCGCGACGAACCGGAGCCATACTCCTTGCCCGCGAGGATTACCAGCGGCGTGCCTGCGGCGCGATACTTCTCCGAAGCGTCGAAGATCGACATTTCAGTGGAAGTCGGCAGGTGCCGCGTGTATCCGCCCTCGGTATCCACCAATTTGTTCCGCAGGCGCACGTTGGCAAACGTGCCGCGCACCATCACTTCGTGATTGCCGCGCCGCGAACCGTAGGAGTTGAAATCCGCTGGCTTCACGCCGTGTTCCTGCAGATATTTTCCCGCCGGACTATCTTTCTTGATCGATCCGGCCGGCGAGATGTGGTCGGTGGTGACGCTGTCGCCGAGGACCGCGAGCACACGCGCTTTCTTGATGTCGTGCACGGGCGCAGGCTTCACCGACATCTCATCGAAATAGGGAGCCTGCCGAATGTAGGTAGAGTCCTTGTCCCACGCGTACGTCTGGCCCTTGGGCACAGCCAGCCCGCGCCAGCGCTCGTCGCCCTGAAAAACCTCCGCGTACGATTTCGAAAACATCTCGGACGTAATCGAATGCTGCATGGTCTCTTCGATCTCGCGCTGCGACGGCCAGATGTCAGCCATGTACACCGGCTGCCCATCTCTACCCTTGCCGATGGCGTCCTTGCGCAAGTCAATGTCAATGCGCCCCGCCAGCGCAAATGCGACCACCAGAGGCGGCGACATCAGGTAGTTGGCGCGCACTTCCGAATTGATGCGTCCCTCGAAGTTGCGGTTTCCCGAAAGCACCGACGCGACCACGAGTTCTTTCTCGTCGATCGCCTGCGAAACTTCCGCGGGCAGCGGCCCCGAGTTCCCGATGCACGTGGTGCATCCGTATCCCACCAGATGAAACTTCAGCTTCTCGAGATACGGCGTCAACCCGGCCTTCGCCAGATAGTCAGTCACCACCTTCGATCCCGGAGCTAGCGAAGTCTTCACCCATGCGGGAACCGACAGTCCCTTCTCGACCGCTTTCTTCGCCAGCAGCCCTGCCGCAATGAGCACCGAGGGATTCGAAGTGTTGGTGCACGAAGTGATCGCGGCGATGACAACACTGCCGTGCTTCAGCGCATCCTTTACCGATGCCGGCACATGCTCGTGAACGTTCGGATCTTCTACGCCAATTGCAGTAGGACTCCCACCTTCCTGTTCCCATCGCCCGCTATTTGTCGCCGCAACGGCAGGAGTAGCAGTCTTCGCCGCAGATTTCGGTTTGATCAGAGAAGGCAGCGCCTTCTGAAACGACTCTCCCGCCTGCGACAGCACGACGCGATCCTGCGGACGCTTCGGGCCGGCCAGACTGGGTTCCACCGTGGCGAGATCAAGCGTGAGCAGTTCAGAATATTCCGCCTCCGCAGTCTTCTCGTCGTGAAAAAGTCCCTGCTCGCGGCTGTAAGCCTCGACCAGCGCAATCTGTTCCTCGGTGCGCCCCGTGAGCCGCAGATACTTAAGAGTTTCTTTATCGATCGGAAAAATTCCGCACGTCGCTCCGTATTCCGGGGCCATATTCGCAATGGTTGCGCGATCGGCCAGCGGCAAATCCCGCAGCCCCGGCCCAAAGTACTCCACGAATTTCCCCACGACTCCATGCTTGCGCAACATCTCCGTAACCGTAAGAACAAAATCCGTGGCCGTCGCGCCTTCGCGTAACCGTCCCGTAAGCTTCACCCCCACGACTAGCGGAATTAGCATCGACACCGGCTGTCCCAGCATCGCCGCCTCCGCCTCGATCCCCCCAACCCCCCATCCCAGCACTCCCAAGGAGTTGATCATGGTTGTATGACTGTCGGTGCCTACCAGAGTGTCGGGGTAGGCGGTGCGCTTACTGTTGGCTTGGTGAACAAAGACGACGCGGGCCAGGTACTCCAGGTTTACCTGATGCACGATGCCGGTGTCGGGCGGGACGATGGCCAGGTTGCGGAAACCGGTTTGGCCCCAGCGGAGGAAAGAGTAACGTTCTTTGTTGCGTTGAAACTCGAGGAGCGCGTTCATGTCGAAAGCGTTGGGCGTGCCGAATTCGTCGACCTGGACGGAGTGGTCGATTACCAGTTCCACCGGCTGCAGCGGGTTGATGAGCGCGGGATCGCCGCCCAAGGTCTGCATGGCGTCGCGCATGGCGGCGAGATCGACTACGCAGGGGACGCCGGTGAAATCCTGGAGGAGTACGCGGCTGGGGGTGAAAGCGATTTCTTTGTCCGGCTTCGACTTGCTGTTCCAACTTGCCAGAGCGCGCACTTCTTCCTTGGTGACATTGCGGCCGTCTTCGGTGCGGAGCTGGTTTTCGAGCAGGATGCGCAGGGAGAAGGGCAGGTACTTGGTGGAAACTCCCTGTTTATCGAGAGCGTCGAGACGGTAGATTTCGTATTCTTTGTTGCCGACTTTGAGGGTGGAGCGGGAGTTGAAACTGTTTACAGACATGATTGCCTTCCTCGAGGAATGACTTGGCGCGCATGCGGATGTCGCTGCGCAGATTGCAACCTAATAGTGTAATGCGTTTCGGAAGGAATTGCGTAGTGCAGGGGCGTGGCTGCGGAGCTTTGCTCCGCCGGTCAGCAGAGGGCGGCTGTCCCCACATGGACATTTCTATGCCGTTCAACCTGCCGAATTTACCAAACGCTGTTGGCGCGCAGGCAGCGGGTGTATGGCTGTGTTGTAATAGAAGGAAGCGAAACTTCATGGCATCAGTTATTACAAAGTTGCGCCGCCGCGCCAAAGCTCTGCACCGCAACCTGCGCGGAGCGAATATGGCCATCCGAGCGCTCGCCTCGACCGATCATCCGCTGCTGGCGCACATCATTCCGATGCGGCGGTGCAACCTGGCCTGCACTTATTGCAACGAGTTCGACGATTTCTCCAAGCCCGTGCCGATCGACGAAATGTACCGCCGTATCGACAAACTGGGCTCGCTGGGGACCGCCGTCGTGACTATTTCTGGCGGCGAGCCGCTGATGCATCCCGAACTCGATGACGTGATCCGCCGCATTCGAGCCAACGGCATGATCGCCGGACTCATCACTAATGGTTATCTATTGGTAGCTGAGCGCATTCAGCGGCTGGACCGCGCGGGGCTGGAGTGGCTGCAAATCTCCATCGACAATGTGAATCCGGACGATGTGTCGAAGAAGAGCCTGAAGGTTCTCGACAAGAAATTGCAATTGCTCGCCGAACATGCCGACTTTCATGTGAACATCAATTCCGTGGTCGGCGGCGGGATTTCGCATCCGCAGGACGCGCTCGTGATCGGGAAGCGCGCGATTGAACTCGGGTTCACCTCGACCATTGGCATTATTCATGATGGGAGCGGGCAGTTGCAGCCGCTCGGCGATGAAGAGCGCCGTATTTATCACGAAATGCAGGCGTTGGAAAAGGGCAGCTTCACCCGGATCAACGCGTTTCAGGACAACATCGCAAAAGGTCTGCCCAACGACTGGCGATGCCGCGCCGGGGGGCGCTATCTCTACATCTGCGAAAACGGACTGGTTCACTACTGCTCGCAGCAGCGCGGTTATCCGGGAGTGCCGCTCGCGACCTACACTCGCGACGACCTGCGCCGCGAATACCTGACCGAAAAATCGTGCGCGCCGCACTGCACGGTGTCATGCGTGCATCAGGTTTCAATCTTCGATTCGTGGCGCGCTCCGCAGCACCTTGCCGAGGAGACTCCCACGGCAGCATCCAAAGAGCTCGTGCAGATCGAGTAGGGCGCTTCCACCTGCAATTAGCAATTGGCACTTGGCAGTTAGCCAGGCGAGATTGGCGTTCGGTGTCAACCTGCCCGCTTGATGGTCAAGTGCTGATTGAATCGGCGTGGGAAAGAACTCTTCCGCCCCGCCGGGGCTTGTACGTTTTCCCGCTGGCCACCCACGGCTTGCGCCGTGGGCTGCATTCTGACGCCGCTTCGCGGCTAACCCGGACCCTCGTTCCACCCTGTTTGCAGAAATTCTAGTTCGCACACAACTTTAATTGCCCAAAGCTCAAAACTACTTCTTCGGCTGCGCTGTTGGCGGAAGGAGTCCGTTCAGGCGCAGGTACATGGCGGCGGAGCTGTAGTGGTCGGCCCAGTCGTTGGTGAGCGCGATCAGTGCGAAGGCGCGCGGTCCCTTGTGACCGCCGAATAATTCGACTTCGTCGCCGAGCTTGGAGTCGTCTACTTTGGCGAGAGCGGTGCTGCAGAATTCGAAGCTCGCCTTGAGCGCCGCTACCAGCTTATCTTTGTCGTCTGATTCTTTCAGGGGTACTGGTGGCTTGACTTCAGGCACGTCTCCAATGGTCGAGCACAGGTGGTTATTCGACCCAATGATGTGCAGGACGAGGTGTCCAAAGGTCATCTGCTGTTCCGTAGGTTTGTAGCCGAACTTGTCGGCGGGCATCTCTTCGACCGCGGCTACCAAGTTCTTTTGCTGGCGGGGCAATATTTCCCTCGCCACCGATGTGACGGGATTCTTGTCTTGCGCGAAAACTGCAGTTGCTGCAAAAAACAGGAAAAGACAAATCGTGAGTTTCATGGCTCCTCCAGCAGTCCTATCGTGTTGCTGCGCTCCCATTCTACTCAGCTCTTGCACGTCGCGCGAACGGCTAAGAGTCGAAAGAACAGTTTGACCAGTCCTTGATCCATCGGACGCAACCTGCCGAGGCGGTGCCATTCCTTGTTACTGCGAGCGACGATCAGTGTGCGCTTCGCCGCGCGCGAACGAGGAACTCCTGGGCTGCGAGAGGTGTCTGATGTTGCAGACACGCGCGTGCCGAGAAGGGCAAATTACCATGGCTTTCTCAATGGCAGGCGGAGGTCCGTCCGGTCCGCAGATTAACGTCACGCCGCTGATTGACGTTCTGTTGACCCTGATCATCATGTTCATGTTAGTGGTAGCGATGGATCCGGAATATGGGGAGAAAGTACAGATTCCTCAGCCGCAGAAGGATGCAGCGGCTGAACCCACGATCGAGCGCACGGTAGTGATCCAGGTTGTTTGGACGACGAAAGATGCTCCGCCGAGCGTGAAGATCAATCAGGAAAAGGTTCGATGGGAGGATCTGGAGTTGCGGCTGGCGCAAATTTATTTGAAGCGAGCGGAGAAAGTGGCCTTCGTGCGCGGCGACGCCGATATTGATTTTCAGTACGTTGCCTACGTGATTGACCTGGCGCATCACGCGGGCGTGGATCGGATAGGGCTGCTGACGCAGGGGCAAGTGTTGAGCGGCGAATAAATCCTTTCCCGCGCGTGCCTTGCGCTGGTTACGGCGGTGCCTTCCTTTGTCCGTACAGTCTGCTGAAATGGAGATAGATACGGGTCCGCCATGCTTCGAAAACCTCGAATGTCGGCAAGACTTTTCAGCGACTTCAACACGCTACAGTTCGCGAGCGTCATGGCGATGGTCGTGTTCGTCATATTGCTTGTATTCATGACAATTCCCACACATCACCACGGAGTCAGCGCTGACCTGCCCGAGGTATCGCATCCGATCCCGATGCCGGGTGCGCTGAGGGAAGACGCGATGTTGGTAACCATCACGCGCGACGGGAAAGCTTTTTTTGGCAGCGAACAGATTAATGTCATCAACCTGCCGACGAAGGTGCAGGACTACCCGAAGGATCGCGGTGTGGAGCGGAAGGTTTACGTCGTCGCAGACATGCGCGCGCGCTGGGGTACGGTCAAGGATGTCTTGGATGGCGAGCGGGCGGGGGGAATTATCAGAGTGGCGTTCCTGGCAAATCAGAGGCGGTGCCCAATAGTTCCTCATTAGCCGGGCAGCGCCCGGCGGACAGCCGGGGAGGAGCTTAGGAATAATCACAGAGGGCACGGAGGACACAGGGTAGAGCTTGGCTGTACCCACATGAAAATCAAAACCGGACAGCCGAGGCGACTGTCGCTACGCGAGTTCTCTACGAACCTCTCGCCCGGTTCTTGATCCAGATCGGGGTGCCTAGGAAGCCGAAGGCTGCGCGGATCTGGTTTTCCAGGAAGCGCTGGTAGGAAAAATGCAACTTCACGGCGCGGTTGGTGAAGAGGACGAAGGTTGGCGGGGCGACTGAGGCTTGCGTCATGTACAGAATCTTCACGCGCTGGCGCATGGGGACCGAGGCGCGGTCGAAGTCGACGCGCTCGATGAAGCGATTCATTTGCCCTGTGGTTACGCGCTTGCGGCGCTCGGTGGCAACTTCTTCCAGCAGGGGGAAGATTTTCTCGGTGCCTTTTCCGCTCTGGGCGGAAATGAATACGATGGGCGCATAATTCAGAAACTTCAGCTCATAGCGCAGGCGCTGCTCATAGGCATCGCGGTCGCCGGGGCGCTTGCTCTCGCGCATGCGTTCGGCTTTGGTAGGGCGCGAAGGTTTCTCTTTGCCGCTAATCACCAAGTCCCATTTGTTCACTACGATGATGGTGGAGCGTCCGCTCTCGTGGGCGTATCCGGCGATGGCGGCGTCGAGCTGGCTCACACCTTCGGTGGCGTCGATGACCAGCAGCGCGATGTCCGCGCCCTTCAGATGTTTGCGCGCCATTACCACCGAAAGTTTTTCGGCCATGAGGTGCGTCTTGCCTTTGCGGCGGATGCCGGCGGTGTCGATGAAGCGGAAGCGGCGTCCGTTGTGTTCGACGATCTCGTCAACGGCATCGCGCGTGGTGCCGGGGATGGGCGAGACGATGGCGCGGTCCGAAGAAGTCAGGCAGTTCAGCAGCGTTGATTTGCCGACGTTGGGATGGCCGATGATAGCGACTTTGACTTCGTGTGCTGGTTCTTCTTCGACCGAGGGCAATTCGTCGTTGGTCCCTTCGCCCCGCTCAGGGCGGGCTAAGAGCGGTCGTTGGTCGTTGGCAGATGCTTCGATACTTGATTCGGCCGATGCTGCTGGAAGACTTTCCAGAACCGCGTCGAGCAGATCGTCGACGCCGCGGCCATGCTCGGCGGAAATGGGAAACATCTTCTGAACGCCAAGGCGATGGAAGTCATCGATCAGCGACGATTGCTTCTCGCTGTCGACCTTGTTCACAGCGAGAAAGAGAGGGCGGTTGGCTTTGCGCAGCAGGCGCACCAATTCAAGATCGGGACCGGCGAGCTCGGTGCGTCCGTCGATCACCATAATGATGGCGGCTGCCTCGTCGAGCGCGACGCGGGCTTGGCGATAGATTTCTGAAGGGATCAGATCTTTTTCTTCGGGCAGAATGCCGCCGGTGTCCACGATGCGCAGGCGGCGGCCTTCCCACTCCGCGTCGCCATAGAGGCGGTCGCGGGTGATGCCGGGTTCGTCTCCGACGATAGCGCGGCGGGAACCTACGATGCGGTTAAAGAGTGTGGACTTGCCTACATTCGGACGTCCCACGATTGCGACTGTGGGAATGCCGGCGGCGGCGGTGGCGAGAGTGCTTGTCGAATTGTAGGTAGGCTGGGTCAAAATGAGTCTTGTGTTGAGGCAGCCGCCCTCGGCTGTCCTTGGGCCGCAGGCCCAATGGTTTCTACATTTGTGGCGGCCACCGCCGACTCTTCGAGTTGGCCGGACAGCCGAGGGCGGCTGTCCCCACATGAGATGTGCCGATGCATGCGGCCGGAACTAGCTATTATAGAGACTCCCGTGGCTTTGAGTTCCCAGCCCGCGTCCCCGACTTCCGCGAACCGCTCTGCTCCCAGCGGTAAGGATGCTTCGTTGTACCAATTCTTCGCGCCCGGCGGAGTGCTTTCGCGGACGCATCCGGCGTATGAATTTAGGCGCGGGCAGTTGCAGATGGCGCAGGCCGTTGAGCAGGCGCTGGAAGAAAAACGGCACCTGATCGTGGAGGCGGGCACCGGTACGGGCAAAACACTGGCCTATCTGATGCCGGTGATTCGTTCGGGAAAGCGCGTCATCATCTCGACGGGGACGAAAAATCTGCAGGAGCAACTCTTCTATAAAGACGTTCCTTTTCTCGAGCAGGCGCTATATGGCGGCGGCGAAAAGCAGATTTCTCGCTTCGCTGGAAATGACAAGGAAAGTCGAGATGACAAAGAAGCTCGAAATGACAAAGAAACTGCGGGACGGCTTTCGGTCTGCTACATGAAGGGGCGCAACAATTATTTGTGCCGCAAGAAGCTATACGAGTTGACGGATCAGCCCGTGCTGAGCGGACTGGAGGAGATCGAGCAATATCGCGCTATCGCTGCCTGGGAGAAGACGACTGGAACGGGGGACCGCGCCGAGTTGGCGGAACTGCCCGAGGCCAGCCTGCTGTGGCACAAGCTCGACGCACGCGCCGACGCTTGCATTGGGCAGAAGTGCAGCGAGTGGGAGCGGTGCTTCATTACCGAAATGAGGCGCAAGGCGATGGAGAGCGACATCATCATCGTCAACCATCACCTGTTTTTTGCGGATCTCGCCATCAAGCTGCAGGCGGATGGAGCGCCTGACGCGGGCGTTCTTCCGGAAGCGGCCGCCGTGGTTTTCGATGAGGCGCACGAACTGGAAGATGTGGCGGGGAATTATTTTGGGATCTCGGTGAGCAATCTGCGCATAGAAGAGCTGGCGCGCGACGTGGAGAATTCGTTGCAGCATCACAAGATGCTCTCGGCGTCACTTTCCGGGGCGCTGGGAAGTTTGCGGGAGCGCTCGCAATTCTTCTTCTCGCTGCTGCCGCCCGGGGAGGGACGATTTGCGTTCGAGACTCGGCGGGAATTTCTGGAGGAAAATGGGGATGAGTTCGTGGCGCTGAATCAGGCGCTCACGCGGCTGGCGGGCGAACTCGAAGGCTTGCCGCAGAAGCCGGAAGAAGTATTTAATTTTGTGCGCCGAGCGCAGGAGATTCAGGTGCAGCTTGGGTTCGCGTTGGAGTCGGAGGATCGCAATACCGTCTTTTGGATTGAGCGGCGGGGTGGGCGTTTTGGGTCGCGCGGTGGTTCGAACAAAGGTGTTGAGACATCGGGTCGTGGACGACAAAACGTTTTTCTCCAGGCGACGCCGATTGATGTTGGTCCAATCTTGCGGGAGTGCCTGTGGTCGAAGCTGGAATGCGCCGTGCTGACTTCGGCGACGCTAGCCGTGGGCGGCGGGTTTGAGTACATCCGGCAGCGGCTTGGGCTGGAGCATGCGCGCGAGTCGGTGCTGCCTTCGCACTTTGACTATGAAAGCCAGGCGCTGTTGTACGTGCCTCCGGACCTGCCTGATCCGCGTACCCCGCAATTTACGGCGAAGGCGGCGGAGCGCATTCGCAGGTTGCTTGAGATCACGCGAGGGCGGGCATTTGTGCTTTTCACCAGCTACGCGCAGATGAATGACATCTATCAGCGGCTGCTGGGCGAAGTGGAGTTCCCTATCTTACGGCAGGGCGACGCGCCGAAAAGCGCGCTGCTCGAGGAGTTTCGGCTGACTCCGAACGCGGTGCTGTTTGCCACTTCGTCGTTCTGGCAGGGAGTGGACGTGCAGGGCGAACAACTGAGTTGCGTGATCATTGACCGGTTGCCATTTGCCGTGCCGAGCGACCCCGTGGTGGCAGCGCGAGTGAAGGCGATCGACGCCGACGGCGGAAATGCGTTTTTTCAATATCAAGTGCCGGCTGCGGTGATCACGTTGAAACAGGGGTTCGGACGGCTGATTCGGTCGCTGCACGATCGCGGACTGCTGGTGCTGCTCGACAACCGCATTCTGAAGAAGCAGTACGGGCGCGTCTTTGTGGAGAGCCTGCCCAACTATAAGCGGACTACCGACATGCACGTGGTGGAGGGATGGTTCGGTGCGGGAGGATCTGACTCTGATGTTTAAGGTTGTTGCTTCGCTACCCTTGCAAAATCGGATAGCCTGCGGTCGCGTCAAACTTCAAGTAATCTTATTCCCGCGGCGGCCGCGCGTTTGTCGAATGTAACCGTGTACTCGCACTCGGCGGCCTGGCCGCAATGCTCGATGACGCAATCGGAAAAGCCGGCGCGGCTGGTGCTGAACTTACGCAACGCCTGCCAGACGATTTCAGATCGTTCAACGACTAACCGATCGTTGCTCAATAGGGTTTCAAGAACACGCTCAATCTCATTTTTCCTGGCGGCGTAGACAGACTCGAGCACCCAAACCAGTTCAACGATGACAATGAGCGAAAGGAATCCGGGTTCGTCGGGTGTGAGCGAGTTGAGCATCTTTAACTGCAGCGGACGTCTGGATAGGATCGTCGTGAGTTAGGTAGCGGACGATGACATTTGTGTCGAGACCGATCATCGGGATTTGGATGCGCGCCGGGCGATCGCCGAATTCATTTCCTCGATGGATACTGGCTTGCTTCGCCTGTCTCGAAACATGCCCTTAATCTCTTTCAAAGATCGAGTAGCGGGCACGATAGCGAATTGCCCCTTCTTCAGTTCCACGAATTCCAGACGGTCCCCCGCCTCGACGCCTAGCGCGGCACGTACCCGCACTGTGATGGTGATCTGGCCTTTAGAAATGATGGTTGCGGCGGCCAAGGCTCACGGTCCTTTCTCACTTTCATATTCCTTACATTTTAGTAAGGAGAGCGGATGTCGTGAAATGGATATTCCATCTCTTAGCTTCATTTGCTCGCGTTCTCCATCACCGGCCTTGGCACTACCTGCACAATGATTCCCGAAGGCTCGGCAGTCGTGTGATACACGCGCTCGGTGGCTTTCACGAAGTCGGCGGGCTTGGCGTCGGGGATGTTGACGAAAGTTTGCGGGTTGCGATCGGTGAGGGGGAACCAGGAACTCTGCACCTGCACCATGATGCGGTGTCCGCGGCGGAAGGTGTGGTTGATATCCTGCATGGTGAAGCTGACCTCTTCCACTTTGCCGGGCGTGAACGGTTCTGGCTTTTCGAAGCTGTGACGGAATTTTCCACGGAAGGGTTCGCCGCGCACCAGTTGCTGATAGCCAGCCATCGTGAATGCGGGCGCAGGCACATCTTTTCTGGGCTTGTCGCGGTCTTCGGGCCTAGGGGCGTCCTGCTTGCTGTCCGGATAATCGGCAGGATATACGTCGATCAGCTTCAGGTCCCAATCCGAATCCGTGCCACTCGTCGAAACGAAAAGCCGCGGCGAGATCGGCCCGGCGACGGTCACATCTTCCTGCAGCACTGGGCTCTCGTAGACCACCACGTCGGTGCGGCTGTCGGCGAAGCGCTGGTCGGACAGCATATATTCCTGAGGCACATTCAGCGCCGCGTAATTTACAAAGGGGACAGGCTTTGCCGGATCGCTTACATATTCATCGAATGATGGAGACTCCGCGGCTGGCTTTTCGAACGAGAGTTCGCCATTGGCGTGGAAGTAGAGAGTCTTGGGCTCTGCATTTTTCGGCGGCCACGCAGAGTATTGCCGCCACACGTTCGTTCCGGTCTCGAAGACATACGCTTTCGGAAGTTTGGCGCCGCCGTTGCCTTTGAGGTACTGCTCAAAGAACGGGAAGAGAATGTTTTTCCGGTAATACTCTCCCGTGTTCGAGGCAAAGTCCACGCGTCCCAGATGTTCGCCGTCATAGCGGGCCCAGCCGCCGTGGACCCAGGGTCCGACCACGAGCGCATTGAAGATTCCGGAATTATCGTTGTCGATCGAATGGAATGTCGTGAAGGGACCTTGCAGATCCTCCGCGTCGAACCATCCGCCGACAGTCAGTACGGCGCAATGAATGTTCTTCATGTGCGGCGCCAGATTGCGCGCCTTCCAGTAGTCGTCATACGTATCGTGTTTGACCTGGTCGTCCCACAGCGCGCTCTTGCCTTCGAGGTACTTCCGCAAATTCGATAAGGGCCCGGTCTGCAGATAAAACTGGTAAGCGTCTTTGGTTCCCCAGTCGAAGGGCACGAAAGTCTTTGGTGGAAGTTGAGGATTCTCCTGCGGCTTGAATGAGCTGTAAAAACCGAAGTTCGCGGCTAGCATGAATGCGCCGCCGTGGTAAGCGTCGTCGCCCATGAAAAGATTGGTCATGGGAGCCTGCGGCGAGGCGGCCTTCAGCGCGGGATGCGAGTCGATGATACTCGCCGAGGTGAAAAATCCTGGATACGAGATCCCCCAAATCCCGGCATTCCCGTTGTTGTTTGGCACATTCTTGAGCAGCCAGTCGATGGTGTCGTAGAGATCGCTGCTGTCATCCACGTCCTGCTTCGACTTCTTGTTATCGATGTGCGGCCGCATCTCGATGAATTGGCCCTCCGACATGTAGCGTCCGCGGACATCCTGAAACACGAAAATGTATCCCGCCTTGTCGAAGTCCGGCGAAGGGCCGAGTTGCCTGCGGTACAGGTCGACGCCGTACGGGCCAACGCTGTACGGTGTGCGGTCGATCAGGAATGGGTAAGGGCGCGAACCATCCTTGGGCACATACACCGAGGTGAATAAGTGAATGCCGTCGCGCATTGGGATCCTGTACTCATACTTGGTGTAGTGCTCTTTGACGTCGTAGTCCGGCGCCTCGGGCCGGTTCTGAGCGAAGAGGGCTGCCGCCGAGATCAGGGTGAACAGCAAGGCCAGCGAGGGTTTCCGATGCAGCATGCGTGCTCCTTGGTATTTGATGACGAATAGGGAAGCTACATTCGGACGGGGAATCGAGTCAAGCGGAGTGCTGGGCGACGGCCCGGAGGGGTCTATTTCGTAAGTTCTCTTCCGCCCCTCGGAGGGCTTTGCCCGTTTTGCAACTGGCTACCCACGGCTTGCGCCCCTTCGACCGACTCAGGGCAAGCTGTGGGCTGCATTCTTTCGCCGCTTCGCGGCTTGAGCGCCTGTGTCTCCCCTTTTCCGGACATGAGCCAGCGATGAAACAAGCTCCGGCGGTACAATAGAAGTTTGGCTATAGAGCGCAGCCAGGGCCTGTATTCGCGGCGTGGCTGCTGGGGGATCATGTTCGAAGTCACGGTTGAAGATACTTTTGCCGCGGGCCATTATCTGCGCAACTACAAGGGTAAGTGCGAGAATCCGCACGGCCACAACTACAAGATCCGGGTGACGCTGGCTGGAGCGGAATTGGACAAGGCCGGCCTGCTGCTCGATTTTAAAGACCTGCGCGAAGTGATGAAGCACGTCATCGAGCGCCTGGACCACCAGATGATCAACGAAATCGAGCCGTTCACCGTGATCAATCCGTCGGCTGAGAATTTGGCAAAGTATTTCTACGACCAATCGAACACCAGGCTGAAGAGTGTGACCAATGGCCGCGTAAGAGTGAAGGATGTAACGGTCTTCGAGACGGATACGACCACCGCGAAATACAGTGAATAACGCGGCCTCCCGCCCCGTTACTGGCAACGGACAGCGGGGCCGGCAACTGTTTCCCATGCAGATCACCGAAATCTACAAATCGCTGCAAGGCGAGTCGACTTATGCGGGTCTGCCGTGTGTCTTCGTGCGGCTGACGGGATGCAATCTGCGGTGTTCGTGGTGCGACAGCGAGTACACATTCCAAGGCGGCCGCAGAATGGCGGTCGAAGAGGTGCTGGACGAGGTCTCACGCCTGAGTCCGGATAGAGGTCTGGTCGAGATCACCGGCGGCGAACCCATGCTGCAGGAGCGGGAGGTCGTGCCTCTAATGCAGCATCTCGTGGACGAAGGTTACAAGGTTCTGCTGGAAACCAGCGGAGAACGCCTGTTGGAGCGCGTTCCCGCCAGTGTCGTCAAGATCGTCGACGTGAAGTGTCCGAACTCGGGTGAGGGCGATACGTTTTGCATGGAAAACCTCGAGACGCTGGCCCCTCACGATGAAATCAAGTTCGTTCTGAGCAGCCGGGCAGACTACCAATTTGCGCAGGAGTTCATCCACCGGCACAATCTCGCAGAGCGGGTGAACGCAGTTCTCTTTTCTCCAGCCTTCCGCAAGGACGCGACTGGCGCTCGCGACAGCTCGCACTGCCTGCTCGATCCGCAGGAACTGGCGGAATGGATGATTGCCGACAACGTTCCCGCCAGGCTGGGCCTGCAGTTGCACAAGTTCATCTGGAACCCGGCGGTCAGGGGAGTTTAGAGAAGCAAATCTTAGTTGATGCCAACCTCGAAGCAATCGCGGGCTGTTGTGCTGCTGAGCGGCGGCATGGATTCCTGTGTGTGCGCGGCATTGGCGGCGCGCGATCACGATGCAGCCGCGGTCCACATCAGTTACGGTCAGCGCACCGAAGAACGCGAGCGGCAGTCGTTTCTGGCCATCTGCCAGCGCTTGAGAATTCACGACAAGCTCGTTGTCCGAAATGAGGCCCTGCGTGCCATTGGCGGCTCGGCGCTAACCGACGCCACCATCGCCGTGCCCGAGGTTAAGGCGGTCGGCCATAGCATTCCCGTTACCTACGTCCCTTTTCGCAATGCGCATTTCCTCGCCGTCGCGGTGAGCTGGGCCGAGGTGCTGGGCGCGAAAAAAGTGTACATTGGCGCGGTCGAACCCGACAGTTCCGGCTATCCGGATTGCCGCCCAGCTTACTACAAGGCGTTCAATGATGTAGTAAGAATGGGCACGAAAGAAGGCGACATTGCAGTCGTCACCCCGCTCATCGCGATGAGAAAAAAGGAGATTGTGCGCCTTGGCCTTGAACTGGGTGCGCCCTTCGATTTAACGTGGTCATGTTATAGCCGCGAGGATCAGGCCTGCGGAATCTGCGATAGTTGTGTGTTGCGACTGCACGCCTTCGAGGCGGCGGGAATGCAGGATCCAATAACGTACGCGGCGAGATAGACATTTGTCGATAGTGGATTTGGATGTTTTGTATTCGTCAATCGACTTTAAGTCGGCCAGCAAAAATCAAATTTGCCGGGAGGCAACATGAAAAAGCATTTCGCAATTCTTTTATTCGCAATACTGGCGCTGGGACTGTGTGTGCCTCCAGTCTTCGCCCAGAATTCGGGAACGGCTAAGGGCGTGTGCAAAGACGCCCAAGGCAACCCCATTGTCGACGGGGTGGTGGTCTGGACCAATATGGACAATGGCCAGAAATACACCCTCAAGACCAACAAGAAAGGCGAATATTTTTCACTGGGTCTCACGCCCGGCAAGTACAACGTCGCGCTGTACAAGAGCGCTGACGATATGAAGGCGGGCAAGGAAGTGTTCCACCAGAACGGCTTCCAGGTACAGCTCGATGAGAACACTCTGGATTTTGATCTTAAGAAGGAGCAGGAAAGCGCTGCCAAGGGGCAGGGTCTTTCTCCCGAGCAGTTGAAGCAGATTCAGGAGCAGCAAGCCAAGGCGGCCAAGGAAACCATGACCGTCAAAACTCTGAACGAGAAGCTGAATGCAGCTAAGACCGCGGCCGACGCGGGTGACTTCGATACCGCCATTGCGTCTCTGACGGAAGCCACGCAGGTGGACGCAACCCGCGATTTACTTTGGTTCAAACTAGGAGATTATTACCGGATGTCCGCGACCAAGCAGACGGATCCGGCGGAAAAGCAAAAGCGTCTGGCTTCGGCGGTTGAATCGTATCAGAAAGCCGTCGACATCAAGAAATCCATCACCAACGACAAGGACCCCAACGCGGCCAAGAACCTTGCCGCTTACTACAACAACCTGGCCGAAGCCTATGCCAAGTCCAACAAGGTGGATGATGCAGTCAAGACCTACGCACTCGCGGCCCAAGCCGACCCAACCAATGCCGCGCAATACTACTTCAATACGGGTGCTGTGCTGACCAATGCCGGCAAGGTCGATGACGCGCTCGCAGCCTTTGACAAAGTGATTGCCGCCGATCCCAACCGCGCCGACGCCTACTATTGGAAGGGTGTGAACATGATCGGCAAGGCCACGCTTCAGGGGGACAAGATGGTCGCGCCTCCCGGAACTGCCGAGGCGTTCCAGAAGTATCTGGAACTGCAGCCCACGGGTACCTATGCGGACGCCGCCAAGCAGATGCTGACGAGCATCGGGTCGTCGGTGGAAACCACGTTCGGCAAGAAGAAGCAGCCAAAGAAGTAGATCGCCTTTCGATACAAGGACTTACAGGGCAGGGTGGCTCCCCACGAGCCACCCTTTTGGTT
>CAVPQE010000024.1:0-208595 GCA_963707205.1 uncultured Acidobacteriaceae bacterium | reverse complement strand
ACCCTCGAATCCGTAATCTGGACGGGGACAACGGGAAACGCCAAAATTCGCAGCAATGACCGAGGAACTAGCTGCTCTGATCAAACGCTACCGCCGCACGCCTGAATTCATGTTCTCGGACTTGAACGGCGTGAGCTCGACGGGAATGACTGGCGACACGCTCCTTCACTTAGCAGTCATCAGCGCATCCAGAGAAGACGTGGACCTGCTCATCAGATCGGGAGCCAAAGTGAATGCAAGGGGTGACCTCGGAAACACACCACTCCACCATGCTGCCAGCCGTGGCCTCTTCGACATAGCCAACAAATTGATTGCATCAGGTGCAAACATGCAACTGACAAACGAGTTCGGTCAGACTCCCGCTGATCTTGCAACGCTCATGAGGCACAACGAATTGGCACAGCGTCTACGGGTCAAAGAATCTCGACTTCTTGGATGGTTTACATAACACCCCCATTACACTCATCTTCCGGCTACTATCTCGGGTCACATCCCACACTTCGTCCGGTGAACCGTAACCGCGACGATAGGCTTGGCCGCAGATTTCGTACGGCTTCAAGTCCGTCGAACCCCACTGACTGGACGCGGGCGGCATACGGCAAGAACAGTACAGGATCCACCCTGAGGCGCCGTCCGCGGTGAGCGGGATCAGGTACGATCCGTTGCGATACGGGCTGAAACTTGGCAAATATCGAGTAAGGCATTTCGGGCACTCGACGCAATGACGAACACGAGACATGCAGATTGAAACCACGGTTTGATCGCAACCAGTGTGGCGTCTCAGAAATAGAGGCTATTGCGAATGCTCAGTCAGGTTCACGATTTCGTTGATGGGGCGAGCTGTGCCCCGAAAAACGATCGCACGATAAACGTCACTCTGAATGCCGCATTAGCGGCGCCAGCACCACAGCCCTGCGAGTCAGTGACACCCTGAAGTGAGCGCATACGCCCTCCCCGGTATACTCAGTTGAGTTGCAGCTCGCTCTTTCCTTGCACAAAGTGCAGGCCGATCTCAGCGGTGTTCGACAACAACTAATGTCCGATCCAGAGCAGAATCGGCTCACGGCTTGCAAGAGATTGAGCCGAGACCAGGCACATTACCCGGCGGAACGAATGCCCTTATCGCACGAATTGGCCGGGGCCGAATCTGTGCAAAAGCTGATTGCCAACATTCGCCGGCAAATTGGATTTCGGGTGTGTACGTGCGACGTCTGCAATCGACCTGCCTATGCTTTGGTTTACAGGGGTTGCCAGAAAGGCGTGGATGTTGCCCGCATCCGGCCCGGTGAGTACCGTTGCCATGCCCGAGATTTGTCCGCGCTCGTTGATCTTGTTAGCCATGGTTGCGTAGAGGTTGGAGCTGGCGGGAAGCAGCGTGTTGAGGTCGGTCATCACGCCGTCCTGCCAGATGAAGGCATGGGACCAGTTGAAGTTGGAGTCCCAGGTGCTTCCCACCACCTGGCCCTTGCTGTTGATGCCGCTGGCCAGGGAGCCAAAATCTCCCGGCAGAGTGCCGAGGTTTGTGATTTCGCGGTTCTGCCAAAGAGCGGCAGTTTGGGTTGTGCCTTCAGGGTTAAGGACTTCCCCAACAATTTGGCCCTGGTCGTTAATGGCCCAGGCTAAACTGAAGCCCTCAACTCCGAGGTCCTGAAGGGGGATGGGGGTGCCGTTTTCCCACACAACGGCGTGATTCGCTGCGGTACAGGTTCCCGAGTAGCCTACGGCTTGGCCTTGATCGTTGATGCCGTATGCGATCGCGTCTGGATCGCTACCCAGCGGAGGAAGAGCTTGGGGTTTGCCGTTTTGCCACAACACCCCCATCGTAATCCGATTAGGCGGGCATCCGGAGTCCACGGTAGTGGTTTCCGCAAATCCTGCGATTTGTCCACGGTTATTGATCCCGCTCGCCTGCCCGTTATTTCCGCCGAGCGTTGGGAGAGCACTCATGTGGAAGAATTGCCAAAGAAACGGGCGACAAGTAAGGTGTGTGCCGAAGCCACAAATGTCTTCGCCGTTCGGGTCTGGGACAGACGTTTCGGAATAACCTACTATCTGCCCGAAGTCGTTGATCTGGCCCCAGTTCATCCAACTGTTCTGTCCTCCGAGCGTGCCGAGGTCGATCTTGAATCCGTCGACGCCCAGCAATGCGCGTCCGTTTAGAAGTGTCCCGAACAAGCTATTCTGCTCCCCCGGTGGTAAGTTCCCAGCCATGATCTCCGTCCAGCCTTCATTATTGACGGACATGGCACAACCCAGATTGTCATTCCCCAGAGTGCCCAAATCGGTAACTTTGTAGCCCGTTTGAGCGAATGCATTGCCGAAGCAAGCCAGAACAAACGTCGTAACCCACGGTATCCAGAACTTCCGCAACCGTCTTAGCGTGCTCATGTCCCTCTTTTCCTCCGGGCAAGTCGCGGTGCCGAGATGACTGGCGATTTACGTCAGGTACTACTCGGCGATCTGCCACTTAGTGTGAGCACGCAGTCATCCGAAAAACATGGAATCGGTGTTTTTTGTGACGACTGACTGTTGTGAGGGGTGAAACAGATACCCACAGACACGAAATTACCCGGCGATGGGGTGAATCCGCCGCGCATTTCTGTCACGAATCGCTCGACTCTCTACACAATTCAATAGACGCTGCCGAGTCGGACTTCACGATTCCATATTCGAGCTTGATTCTGGTTATTCGAACATGCATACTGGTTGGTATGCTACAGGTCAAACAAAGGTCGGTTCACCGGACAGCCAGGTCACGCGATCCAGAGCGCACACGAGTACGTTTGTTGCAGGCTGCCTTCGAAGAGATGTACCGCTCTGGCTATCGGAGCGCTGACCTGGACGCGATTCTGGCGGCAGCGGGCGTCACCAAAGGCGCGCTGTACTACCACTTTGATGACAAGGAGGCCCTCGGGCATGCGGTGGTGGACGAGGTCATCGCGAGTAGCGTTCAGCAGAAGTGGGTGCAGCCTCTACGGAACGCCAAGAACCCCATCGACACTCTGGTCCGCATTGTTCGGTCCGAATCGCTGAAAAGAGAAGATGTTCAGCGTGGCTGCCCCTTGCTTAACTTGTCTCAAGAGATGTCAGGCCTTGATGAGGGATTCCGCAGAAGGACGGCCAAACTTTTTAAGGACTGGCACGACGCCATCGCGGAGGCACTGCGTGAAGGACAGAAACGCAGGGTAGTGCGGAGTGATATTGACGCGAATGAAACGGCTACGTTCCTGATCGCAGCGTACGAGGGTTACGTCGTTTTAACAAAGAATGCGCAGGATGCACGGATGATGCAATCCGGCCAAAGAAGGGTGATCCGTCTTTTGGAGTCGCTTCGCGGGAGAGGCGGCCGGACCAAGGGGCGGCGCGTCAAGGCTGCCTGGCCAATAGGTGTTTGCTAAGTGCTTTTAGGCCTAATGACATCCATTTTAAGGTTCATGACATCCATACCGGTATGTATGATGTTCCTTAATTCCCAAGGGAGGGAGGAATCAATGAACCAAAAGACAGCCAAAATGATCGCATGGGGAGCTTTTGCGCTGGTTATCGTCCTCGGCGAGTGCTGGCCAGCGCAAGCGAGGGACCCCAAAGGACAGTATGCGAGCATGGCTTCGCTTGATCAATATCTAATGGCAGATCGCAACGCCGAGATTGCTCTGGCACGGAGTGCGGCGCCTGCGGCGATATCAAGCGATGCCGAGGTCTTGGTCCTCGGGCGGAACGGCTACGAAACCGCGGTCAAAGGCAAGAACGGTTTTGTGTGTGTGGTGGAGCGAGCGTGGATGTCCCCATCCGACGCTCCGCAGTTTTGGAACCCCAAAATTCGAGGCCCAATCTGTTTCAATCCGCCGGCCGCGCGATCCGTTTTGCCAACTACTTACAAGAGAACAGAGATGGTATTAGCAGGGCGAACGAAGGCTGAGATCATCGAAGGCAACAAGGCAGCGTTCGAAAAAGGCGAACTGCCACCGCTCGAACCCGGCGCGATGAGTTACATGATGTCGAAGGACGCTTATCTCACCGACGGCGATGATCACAACGTGGCCCACTTGATGTTTTATGCGCCTCCGCTGGACGGCAAGGCTTGGGGTGCTGATCTGCCGAAATCACCGGTAATGCTGAATCCACAATTCAAAGGCGCTCAACCGATCGATGTGTTTGTCGTTCCCGTAGGCAGGTGGTCAGACGGATCCGCTGCTCCCGTTATGTAGGACCTTTTCATTTAGAAGCAGTGCACTCGTCAGTCTCGCGTCGGGTAGAAAGAGGTTCGAAACGAGAGAGCAATGCGAGCGGTTCCATCATGAGCACCCGCGAGATTCAGGATCAGAAGGCCATTGCACGTGAGATGTTTGGTGAACAAGCTGCTCACGCTAAAGCGGACGTTTCGGCTAGCCCCCTGCGGGGGGATACGAGTTGCTCCTTCAAGAGTAGACGGGATTACACTCTTGAATCGCCGGCAGAAGACGGATTCTACGAACTTGCAGATACTTCGTTTCCGGTAACCCGAGTTGATGCTACAAACCTCGTCCGAGTCTTGCGGCAGTTAGAGGTTATAGCAAAACGACACGCCCCACGAATCGCGTTCAAGGCAAAGGGTAGAATCCTATTCTTGGATTTAGCCGAGATCGTGGCAGTGCAAGCCGAAGGTAATTACGTTTCGTTGCGACATTTACCCAATCCCTATTTGCTGTGCGAGTCCCTCTCGTCCATGGCGGAGAAGCTCAAGCCCTACGGTTTTATTCGCATCCACCGCTCGGTCGTTGTGAATATTTCGGCCGTGGAGGAGATCCAACCTTTACCGACGGGAGAGTACAGGCTGCGGATAAAAGGCGGGAAGGAATACTTGGTAACGCGTAGATACAAAGACAACCTCAGAGATCTGGCTGAACTGTGGGTAGGCTCAGAGCGGCTTTGCGGCTAACAGGCGGCAAGAGGTTTTACCTCGCTATTCTGTTACTTTGGCGCAGTGGATGGTTGACGTTAAATCTCTATAGCACTCCTCAACCTTGAGTCAAAATAGTTCCCCTCGTGCTCACTTGTGTAAAGGCCTGTGTCTGTTGAAAAATCTCGGTTCACTTCGCGCTTGTCCCTTCAGGCCTCCTGGTTAATCGCTTCTTTAGTTTCTCGAGACCAGGTTCGTGAAGGCGCCCGTCCCCAGGGATCGGTTCCATCGCCGAAAAACTTGAGACCTCAGGCCGGAAGCCCAACAGTTGAGAACATTGTCTCAGGTGTGTTCACACCGGTATTGGCCAAATGCTCGAAGTCATTTCCACTCGTCGGGTACACGTTAAGAAATTCCTGCGTTCATGAAGGCGCTAGCCCAAATTTCACGATATGGGGCAGGACACGCGAGAAACTTCAGCTTTTGCGCCGTTCGGATTTCAGGTTTTTCGGGCCGCTAAGGCCCAACTCCTTGAATCGTCACGCTCCTGAATTTCACTTTTCAGGCACACGCACAATCACCGTCATTGTGCCTCCTTCGCCACCATCTTCCCCGCCTCATCCTTCTCCACATACGCCCACGCCGTTTTCGGATCGTGCGTGAAAACTGTCAGCCACTTCTCCGGGATCGCCCGTGCGTAATACTGCTTTTTGCTCTCGATCGTCTGCAGCGGATACAGGTCGTAGCCCATGCCCCAGGTGAGGTCAATGTGCGCCGTCGTGGGCATCAGGTCGGAGATATAGCAGGCCGTCCGTTCCTGGCTGTGCACTATCACCGCCTGCATGTGCGCCGTGTGCCCGGGAAACGTCTTCACCGAAACTCCCGGAACAATTTCTTCGCCGCCCTTGAGCAGCGTCATCTGTCCGCTCTCAACCAGCGGGTCGTAGTTCTCGGGGATGTAGCTGATGGCATCGCGCTCGCTGGGATGGCGTGCATACTGCCACTCGCCCTCCGGGGCGTAGTACTTCGCGCGCGGAAACGTCGGAACGATCTTGCCGTTCTTGTCGCGCACCGTATTCCATCCGCAATGATCGAAATGCAGGTGCGAATTGATCACGATATCGACGTCCTCGGGCGCGACGCCACTTGCCGCAAGACTGTCCAGCAGCTTCGCCGGCTGCCCGTAAAACCTGACCATGCGTTCGGAGAGCTTGTTGCCCATCCCGGTTTCGACCAGCACCGTCTGTTTGCCGGTGCGGATGAGCAGCGAGTTAAGTCCAGCGGTGACGTAATTCTTGTCGTCGGCCGCAACCTTGCGCGACCACATCACCTTGGGCACAACGCCAAAAAACGCGCCGCCGTCGAGCGGATAAGTCCCGTCAGAAAAAACGCTGAGTTCAAAGTCGCCAAGCGTCAGCCCGTGCATACGTTTAGTGTGCCACATACCGATGCTGCCCGAACTTAGCGTTCGTCATTCCGACGAGCTTCGTGCCAACGAGCCGTCGTTCCATGAAAGTACCGTCATTCCGAACCAAGCGAGGAATCTGTTTGTCGCCTGCACTTGCTCAAGCGACAGCAGATTCCTCTCGGCAAAAACGCCGTTCGGAATGACAAGACTTGTGATGAAGCCAGAGTGACCCGGGAGTCAACGGAAATCCACAAAGCTGAATTCCGACCTTGTGACATCTGACCTTGCGGCCGCACTGCGGCTGTGGCATTCTATGCGACGGCGGCGCCGTGAGTTCTTAAGCTCGGAGCAGGGCAACTACTTTGTTTTCAAGATTTTGACCTCTAAACCCTTGGGGCTCAAGATTTTGCAGACACATTTTGCAAACCCCGCGCCAGTCGCGGCTTTCGGAGGCGCAGGGGGAGGGGGGAGGGGGTACTAACCAGTAAACTTTCCGTTTCAGCTACTCCTTTTTGGAGCCCGCCTTCGAAATATTCCCCTTCAGACCGCGCCTGGACCTTTCCGCATTCCTGCAGCATCCAATGTTTATCAGTTAATTACTATCCGAAGTCAGGACTGGAGAAACGCCATGATTCAGATTCGTCCCAGCCAGGAACGCGGTGGCGGAAACCACGGCTGGCTCAAAACCCATCACACCTTCAGCTTCAACGACTACTGGGATCCGAAGTGGATGGGATTTCGCTCGCTGCGCGTCATCAACGAAGATTGGGTCGCGCCCAACACAGGCTTCCCCACACATCCGCACCGCGACATGGAGATCATCACCTACGTCCTCGAAGGCAAGCTCGAGCACAAAGACAGTTTAGGAACTGGTTCGGTGATTCTGCCGGGCGATGGCCAGCGCATGACCGCAGGCAGCGGCATTCGCCACAGCGAGTTCAATCCCTCGACGACGGAGCCGGTGCATTTGTTGCAGATCTGGATTCAGCCGGAGAAGGCCGCGCTGCCGCCGAGCTATGAGCAGAAATCGTTTCCCGAGGCGGAGAAGCGTGGAAAGCTGCGCCTGATCGCGTCGCGCGATGCCAGCGACGGATCGGTGAAGATTAACCAGGATGCGAAGCTGTACGTCTCGCTTCTGAAGCCCGGTGAAGAAGTCGCGCACGAATTCGCCGCCGGACGTCACGGCTGGCTTCAGGTCGCGCGCGGCGCAGTCGAACTGAATGGAAAGAAGCTGGGACAAGGCGACGGCGCAGCCATTAGCGACGAAAAGAAGCTGAGCCTCAAAGGCACCGAAGATGCCGAAGTGTTGCTCTTCGATTTAGCATAGGCAACTTCTTGGCCACGGATTTGCGCTGATTCACACGGATAATTCTTAGGAAGGTTATCCGTGAAAATCCGCGAGATCCGTGGCTGTGTTTTGCTAGTCTCTTCCTTATGCAGCGGCCAGCAGTTGTGACAGCCATCTCGGTCCTCTTCTTTCTGGCCGCGATCTATCTCTGGACGATTGGTGCTGTGAAGCTGTTCGCGCCCGACGCGATCTCTCTGATGAGCGGCTCCCAGCTCATGTATGGACTCGAGGTAGCCGGACCTTACATGGCCTTGCTGGTTGGGACTGGTTGGGCGCTCATGGGTTGGGGACTATTTCGCCTGCACAATTGGGCACGCCTGGCCACAGTGGTTGTTATGATCTTGGGCGTTGCCTGGCTGGTGCCGAAGATTTCGGCAGCGGAATTAGGCGCGCCCTTGCTGTGGTACGGACTGCAGATTGCGCTGCGCGCTGCTGCAGCGTGGTATTTGGCTCAATCGGCTGCCGTGATTGAGAGCTTCAAATCGAAGTGAAATGGCGCGGTCGAGTTTTGTTCTGACCGGACCGCCGAGAGCCTACCCTGAGCGAAGCCGATGGCTGTCGCCCCGTGAGCATCGCTCGAATCCGCATCATCGTTTTGTTTTCGCTGGTTCTTTCTCGCCTACGCGTTTGCTTACCTCGAACCGCATCTTGCCTGCCTTCTTGTCGGCGTCGACGATGACATGATCGCCGTGAAGGACTTCGCCGTCGAGAATCTTCAGCGCCAGCGGATCTTGCACCAGCTTTTGAATGGCGCGCTTCAGCGGACGTGCGCCGAAGTTCGGGTCGTAGCCTTGCGTGAACAGCAGGTCTTTGGCCGCGTCCGTCAGCTCCAGTGAGATCTTGCGATCGGCGAGCAGGCGGCGAACGTCTTCCAGCCGCAACTCGATGATGCGGACCAGCTGTTCTTTGCCCAGCGGGCGGAAAACGATGATGTCGTCGACGCGGTTCAGGAATTCGGGCTTGAAATGCGTGTGCAGCAGGGCTTGCACCTGCTCGCTGGCCCTTTCAAACTCTTCCGGCGTGCGCACGTTATCGGCTTGCAGATAACTGGAGCCGATGTTCGAGGTCATGATGATGATCGTGTTCTTGAAGTCAACGACGCGGCCTTTGCCGTCGGTCAAGCGACCATCGTCCATCATCTGCAAGAGAACGTTGAAAACGTCGGGATGCGCCTTTTCGATTTCGTCGAAAAGCACGACCGCATACGGACGACGACGAACCTGTTCGGTAAGCTGACCTCCCTCTTCGTAACCGACATAGCCCGGAGGCGCGCCGATCAGGCGTGCGACCGAGTGTTTCTCCATGTACTCGGACATGTCGATGCGCAACATCGCGTGCTCATCGTCGAACAGAAATTCGGCGAGCGCACGCGCGAGTTCAGTTTTGCCAACTCCAGTTGGGCCGAGGAAGATGAAGGAACCAATGGGCCGCTTAGGATCACTGAGTCCTGCGCGGGAACGGCGAATGGCATTGGCCACACGCTCTAACGCTGGATCCTGACCGACGACGCGCAGGCGCAGGCGCTCCTCCATCGTGACCAGCTTCTTCACTTCGCCTTCCAGCATCTTCGAGACCGGGATTCCCGTCCACTTGGAAACGATGCGTGCGACGTCTTCTTCGTCGACTTCTTCCTTGAGCATGCGCTTACCGCCCTGGCTTTCCATCTGCTTGCTGAGTTTGGCCAATTCTTCTTCGGCTTGGCGAATCAGGCTGTAGCGGATTTCGGCGACGCGCTGCAGGTTGCCTTTGCGCTCTTCAGACTGCTCTTCAACTTTCAGTTTTTCGATTTGCCCTTTCAGGGCGCGAACCCGAGCGATGAGATCTTTCTCTTTTTTCCAGTTGGCCTTGAGCGTGTTGGATTTCTCGCGAATTTCGGCGAGTTCCTTCTCGATGACCGCAAGGCGCTCGCGGGAGTTCGCGTCGTCTTCTTTCTTGAGCGCCTGCTTTTCGATTTCCAGCTGCATGGCTTTGCGCTCCAGCTGATCGATGTCAGTGGGCAGCGAATCGATCTGGATGCGCAGCGATGCGGCCGCTTCGTCAATCAAGTCGATGGCCTTGTCGGGCAGAAAGCGGTCGGTGATGTAGCGGTGCGAGAGTGTGGCCGCGGCGACGATGGCCGAGTCTTTGATGCGCACGCCGTGATGCACCTCGTATTTTTCCTTCAGTCCGCGAAGGATGGAAATGGTGTCTTCGACGTTGGGCTCGCCGACGAAGACGATCTGGAAGCGGCGCTCGAGGGCAGCGTCTTTCTCGATGTATTTGCGATATTCGTTGAGCGTGGTGGCGCCGATGGCCCGCAGTTCGCCGCGGGCTAGCGCGGGCTTGAGCATGTTGGAAGCGTCGATGGCGCCTTCGGCCGCTCCGGCGCCGACCAGCGTATGCAGTTCGTCGATGAACAGAATGATCTGGCCTTGCGAATCTTCGATTTCCTTAAGGATGGCCTTGAGGCGGTCTTCGAACTCGCCGCGATATTTTGCGCCGGCCAGCATCGCTCCGAGATCGAGGCCAACTACGCGCTTATTCTTCAGAACTTCGGGCACGTCGCCGGAAATGATGCGCTGAGCGAGACCTTCGACGATGGCGGTCTTGCCAACGCCGGGCTCGCCGATGAGCACGGGATTATTTTTGGTGCGGCGCGAAAGCACCTGGACGACACGGCGGATTTCTTCATCGCGTCCGATGACGGGATCGAGCTTGCCGCGGCGCGCCTGCTCGGTGAGGTCGCGGGCGTAGCGCTCCAGCGCTTGGTACTTGGCTTCGGGATTCTGGTCGGTAACTTTCTGCGAGCCGCGGACGACGGTGAGCGCTTTCAGGATCGCATCGTAGGTGGCGCCGTGGCGGGCGAGGATCTGCTGCGCAACGTCGCGCTTGAGGTGCGTGATGGCTAGCAGGAGGTGCTCGGTGGAAACGTATTCGTCCTTAAAGTTGGAGGCTTCTTTGAACGCTTGTTCGAGCAACTTGTTGACTTCGTTCGAGAGCGTGGCTTGGGCCGCGCTGCCAGAAACCTTGGGCAGTTTTTCGAGCTCGCGATAGATCTCGCTGAGCACCGCTTGCGGACCGATGCCGATCTTTTCGAGCACCGGCGGGACAATGCCTTCCTTGTCTTCGAGCAGGGCGGCGAGAAGGTGGAGCGGCTGCAGTTCGGGATTGCCGTGCTCGGAGGCGAGCTCGTTCGCGCGCTGGACGGCCTCCTGCGCTTTGACGGTGAATTTGTCCCAACGGATTGGCATGGGGACCTCGATTTAGTAAGTGGGAAATTTAGTAATTGAGTGATTTGATTCCCCGAGTGTTGCCTTCGGGTTCAAATTAGTCGACTACGAAATTTCTTGGCTGAAAAATTTAGGGGAGGCGGTCACGTCTGCCGCCTCCCGTGGACCTCAGGGCTAAAAGCCCTCACTTTTGCTTCTTCTTTCGCGGCGCTAAGGCGCCGCTCTTCCACGGTTATGCGGCTTTGCTGGGGGCCTTGGCTTCAGTGGTCTTGGCTTCCAGGGACTTTTCGGTGCCTACGTTGACCTTGATCTGCTTGGGCTTGGCTTCGGCCTTTTTGGGCAGATTGATCTTCAGCACGCCCTTGTCGTAGTTCGCCGAAACGTGCTCGGAGTCTACGCTGGTGGGCAGAGTGAAAGTGCGCGTGAAGCTGCCGTACTGGCGCTCCACACGGCGATAGTTCTCTTCCTTTTCTTCTTTTTCGATCTTGCGCTCGCCGTGCACAGTGAGAGTGTTGTTCTCCACGCGGACGTCGATGTCCTTCTCGTCGATTCCGGGCACTTCGATTTTCAGAGTGACCTTGTGCTCGTCTTCGTAGACGTCAACGGCGGGGGCAAAGCTCGATGTGGTCAAGGACTCGTCCCGGCCTTCGCCGCTAAACGACTCGCGGAACAGGCGGTTCATGCGGTCCTGCAAAGTGGAAAACTCACGGAATGGCTCCCAGCGGGTTAATACGGTCATGGCTAAATCCTCCTTCAGAATTTGTTGGTTCGATTTGGTTGAGAAAGTTGCAGACTAACCTCCGAGGCTGTCTGAGACTGCGGACACTTCATTAGACGCATAGTTAGCGTATAAGAAGCATAAAAGTTGAGTGTATTACTGTCAATAGATAAATGCTTTTTATTTTCATTAGCTTACAAAAGCAATGAGGCATTTTAAATAGGCTGTTTCCGGTATATTCAACAGGATGGGATGGTCCTTGGCCTGTCCTCGGACTTCAATCAGACGGAGGGTTCGGTGGGCGTCGAGGGCGGCGTCGGCGAGCATTTCTAGGAAGTTGGACTGGCTCACGTGGTAGGAGCAGGAGCAGGTCACGAGGATGCCGCCGGGGCGGAGCATTTTTAAGGCGCGCAGGTTGAGTTCCTTGTAGCCGCGGAGCGCGGCATCGAGATCGCGCTTGGACTTGGCGAAGGCGGGCGGGTCGAGAACGATGGTGTCGTAGCGGCGGTCAGACGAGGAGTAGTCCTTGAGGAGGTCGAAGGCGTTGGCCTCGATCCATTCGATTTCGCGGTGATTGAGAGCGGCGTTCTGGTCGGCGACTTCGAGGGCGGGGCGCGAACTGTCGACGCCAGTAACATGCGAACAGCGCGCGGCGAGATGGAGGGCGAACCCCCCCTGATAGCAGAAGACGTCGAGGGCTTCTCCCTTGGCGTATTGAGCGGCGGCGGCGTAGTTTTCGCGCTGATCGAGGAAGGCTCCAGTCTTCTGGCCTTCGAGCGCATCGTAGCGGAACTGGACCGCGTTCATGGTGAAGATCGTGGCCAACTTTTCGCCCTGCAGCAGACCCGACAAGCGGGGCGGAAGAGTTTCGAGTTCGCGAACACGCGGATCGACACGCTCGATGATGGAGGTTGGGCGCAGACGGTCTGTCAGTTCCGCGAGGATCGTCTGGCGCACGGGGTCGGCGTCCATGGCCTGGGTGAGGATTTGCAGGGAGAGAATGTCTCTGTAACGGTCAACGATTAGGCCGGGGAGGAAATCGGCTTCGCTGAAAACTACCCGGTAGGCTTCGGTGTCGCGGACGAGAGGCTCACGATAGGCGATGGCATCGGCGATTCGCTGGCGGAGCAGGGCGGGTAGGTCCGCGACCGGGTCGTGGGAGAGCATGCGGATGGCGATTTGCGAGGAGCTGGAATAGAGCGCGGTGCCGAGGGACTTGCCGCGATGGTCGGAGACGCGGACTACGGAGCCGGGGAGGGCGGTGTCGGCGGAGACGATGTCGGAGCGGTACACCCAGACGTGGCCGGTTTTCAGGCGGGCTGCGCCGCGAGGGGAGACCTTTACTGTGGGGAGATTTGAGGGAGCGGGAACGTTGGGCATGCAGTCATCTTAAACGTTGGGGTTCAGAGGAGCTGCAGGCAGGTCGAACTGCGCTCGACGACCGGGTCAGAGACCCGGTCCCCCACGAACAAAGGCATGCAAACAAAACCACACGAACAACACATACAAACAAAACCGGACAGCCGAGGCGGCTGTCGCTAACGTGGTTTGGTTAGCTGGCGGCTTGTTCGGTGGGGGCTGCTGGGACGTGGGGCTTGGCTTGGGAGGCGGAGTTGGCCTCGTGACGGGCCAGATCGAGGTCGAATCTGAGCGAGTCTAGGGCAACCATGGGGAGCTCGGTGCCGAAGGCGTCGAGTTCGCTTTCGGTCCAGCCTCCATTCAGGCGCAGGGCGCCGGTGATGTCTTCGGGAAAGGCATGGCGGAAATCGCCCTCGCGGATCAGGATGTCGCCGATGAGGCGTCCGGTGTGAACGTCATAAACGCGGCGACTGGCTTGGCCGTGGGCGTTGGTCAGACACAGAAATACTTCGCCGATGCCGCCGAATTCCGAGCGGTAGTACCAGGCTTGGGACGCGTCGATTTTGGGATGATGGCGTTTGGGGCGGGTGGTCGAGGGCTTTTGATCGGCGAGTTCGTCGGCGGGATTGAAATAAAGGATGCGCTGGCAGGAGTCGCAAACGATGGTCTGCTGGCCGGAACGAACCTCGTTGTAAGTCTGCGGCCGGAGCATGACGCGGCAGGCCATGCATTGGTGGTCGCGGACTTCAGAGATACCGCTGCCGCGAAACTTGGACACGCGCTCGTAATGACGAAGCAGATCCTCGTCGATGCCAGTGCGAATCTGATCCCGCTTGGCGCGCCACTCGGCCAGGAGCTTTTCGTCCCTGGCCGTAAGCTGGCGGGCTTCTTCCTTTTCTTTTTCAATCTCGGCGGTTTCGGCTTTCAACTCGGCTTGCGCGGCCTTGACTTCCTTGTCGCGGGCGTCGGCATTGACCATCAGCTCGAGAATCTTGTCTTCGTTGGCGGCAATTTCTTTTTCGGCGAACTGGATCTCGTGAAGCAGCGCCTTGTACTGGTCGTTGGTCTTGACGTCGAGAGACTGGTCGCGGTACTTGGAAATCTTGCCGCGCAGATCGTTGATGGCGGTGTCGTACTTGCGGCGGGCGGCTTCGTCGGCTTTGAGGGTGGCCTGAGCTTTTTCCAGTTGTGCCTTGGTGCCTGCCAGTTTCTGCTCGATGACCGCGACGCGCTTGGGGAATTCGGCCACCTCATCCTGCAGACGGCGGATTTCTTTGTCGGTGTCTTGCAGTTTCAGCAGATTTTCTATGTCGGGAAGCATTGAGTCTGTTTTGATTCTAGCATGGTGTCGGGCCCGATTTGCGGCCTGATTCTCGCGGATAGCCGAGCCGAAAAGAGCTTAACCACAGAGGGCGAGTTTCACTGAGTAAAACTGGGAAACATCATCATGCCGACACTCAGAGCCGTGCACAGGAACCTCGGGCAGTGTACACTCGTTCGTTCACAAGTTTGGAATCCGCTGTTATTTCTTACCTGCGAGGTCGCTTCTTGAAAAGACAGATTTCTTTCCTCTCTTGCGTTGCCGCGCTCGCACTTATCTTCAGTGTCATCGCTTCCACTCCAGCGGGGGCGCAGACGGCGCCGACCAAGCCGCTCACCATTGAAACGATGTATCAGCCGGGAGGACTCGCGGGGCGCGGGCCCGAGACTGTGGAGTGGAGTCCCGACGGGACCAGGCTCACATTTGTGCAGCGCGACGAAAAGGGCGAGAAGGGTGAGTTGTGGTACGTGGACACGAGCACTGGCGAGAAGAAGATGCTGGTCAGTGCGGCGAAGCTGGCGTCTCTGGATCCGGACCTGAATAAGGTGGTGAAGAACGAGCGCGAGAAAGAGCGGCGGATACGCTATCACGTGGCGGCGTATTTGTGGGCGCCGGATTCCAAGCATTTGATTTTCGATTCGCAGGGACAGCTCTGGCTCTACGATTTGGGGAGCGAGACCGCGGTGCAGTTTACGTCCGCGTCGGAGCCCAGCGGCGATCCGAAGTTTTCACCGGACGGAGGCCATGTGGCCTATGTGCGCAAGCACAATTTGTATGTTCGTCCGGTGAGCGGGAAAGACGAAAAGCAGTTGACGAAAGACACCGGAGACAACCTGTTCAACGGCGATATTGACTGGGTCTACGCCGAAGAACTGGGGGTGCGCAGCAACTATTTCTGGTCGCCCGACAGCAAAGAAATTGTGTTCCTGCACATGGATGAAACTAAGGTGCCAACCTATCCCATCACGGACTGGCTGCCGACGCATCCCAATGTGGAGAACGAGAAATATCCCAAGGTGGGCGATCCGAATCCGGTGGTGAAGCTGGGCGTCGTGGATGCAGACAAGAGCAAAGTGCGCTGGATTTCGCTGACCAGCGATGAGGACTCGTACATCCCGCGGTTCGGATGGGTGCGCGACGGAGTGATCTGGGCGGAAGTGCTCAACCGGACTGAGGACAAGATGGACCTGTATTTCGTGGACGCGAAATCGGGTAAGTCGCGAATCGTGCTGACCGAAACCACGCGGGGGGCGTGGATCGACTTCGAACACGTGGAGGTTCGCTTCCTGAAGTCCAATGGTCAGTTTCTGTGGCCGAGCTGGCGCGATGGCACCATGCAACTTTATCTCTACAGCTTCGACAAGCAGAACCCCATGGGGGCGGACGCCAAGCTGGAGCGGCAACTGACGAAGGGCGACTTCGAGGTGCTGGGAATTGAAGGCGTGGACGAGGCAGTGGGCACGGTGTTTTTCTCGGCGAATAAAGACGATCCGAGACAAATGCAAATTTTTTCGGTGCAGCTGGATGGCACGGGGTTCAAAGCCCTGACCTCGGAAGAGGGAATTCATTCTGGAAAATTCAGCGATGATGGGAAGCATTATACGCACACGTTTTTTGGTCCGCAGACGTCAACGACCATTTCGCTGTGCGCCGTCGGCGGAACATGCGCTCCCGTGTGGAAGGCGCGAAACGCCATTGCTGAATATGGGCTGCGCGCGCCGAAGTATCTGGAGTTCAAAGCGGACGATGGGACGACGCTTTATGGACGGTTGTTGCTTCCTGCGGATGCGCCGGCCAGTGGCAAGATTCCGCTGATTGTGAACATCTATGGAGGTCCGGCCGCGCAGATGGTGAGGAAAGGAGCGCCCGATCCGTTCGACGAAATTCTGTCACGCAAGGGCTTTGCCATCTTTGCGGTGGACAATCGCGGCACGCCGGGGCGCGATCAGAAATTCCAGACGGCGATCCGGCATGAATTTGGCGCCATTGAGTTGAAGGATCAGCTGACCGCGCTGGATCAGTTGTTGGCGCAGTATCCGCAGCTCGATAAAGATCGCGTGGCGATTTGGGGATGGTCAAATGGCGGGTCGATGACGCTTTATGCGATGACGCATTCGGACCGCTTTCGCGCGGGCGTGGCCGTGGCTCCGGTGACCGATCAGTTGAATTATGACTCGATTTATACCGAGCGCTACATGGGGTTGCTCAAGGACGACAAGGCTGGATATGAACAGTCGGATGTGACGCAGGACGCGGACAAGCTGCACGGGGCGCTCCTGCTGGTTCACGGCACGAGCGACGACAACGTGCATTTTCAGAACAGCATTCAGATGATTAACGCGCTGATCAATGCGGGGAAACAGTTCCGGCTCATGATCTATCCTAACAAGACGCACAGCATCGCCGGGAAAGACGCTCGGGTGCATCTGTTCACGATGATTGTCGATCACTTTGAGCGGGAGTTGAAGTAGGGCGGTGTCAGTGATTCGTGGCGGAATAGCCGCTCGACTGTTGGACGGACAGCGTGCAGTACCCGCTGGCAACACCCTCTAGAAGAAAAAGGCATGACCGCGGAGGTCATGCCTTTCAAATCTGTTGTTGATCCGCGGCTAGTGCTAGTCTCTTACCCCATCCATGAACGCCCGCAACTTTCGCGAGCGCGACGGATGCCGCAGCTTGCGCAACGCCTTGGCTTCGATCTGGCGAATGCGCTCGCGGGTGACTGCGAACGACTGCCCGACCTCTTCCAGCGTGTGCTCGCTGCCGTCTTCGAGTCCGAAGCGCATCTTGATGACTTTCTCTTCGCGTGGCGTCAGCGTGCGCAGGACCTGTCCAGTCTGGTCCTTCAGGTTCACGTTGATGACCGCCTCGGCCGGAGAAACCACGCCGCGGTCCTCGATGAAGTCGCCCAGATGCGAATCTTCCTCTTCGCCGATCGGCGTTTCTAGGGAGATCGGCTCCTGCGCGATCTTGAGCACCTTGCGCACTTTCGCGACCGGAATGTCCATGCGCTTGGCGATCTCTTCCGACGTAGGCTCGCGTCCCAGTTCCTGCACCAACTGCCGCGACGTGCGGATCAGCTTGTTGATGGTTTCGATCATGTGCACCGGGATACGAATCGTGCGCGCTTGATCGGCAATCGCGCGAGTGATGGCCTGCCGAATCCACCACGTGGCGTACGTTGAAAACTTGTAGCCCCGGCGGTATTCGAATTTGTCGACGGCCTTCATCAGCCCGATGTTGCCTTCCTGAATCAGGTCGAGAAACTGCAGCCCGCGGTTGGTATATTTCTTCGCAATGGAAACCACCAGGCGAAGGTTGGCCTCAATCAGCTCGCGCTTGGCCTGCTCCGCGTCCATGTCGCCCTGGATGATCTCGCGCTGGGTGCGCTTGAGCTCCTGAAACGACACGCCCGTTTCGAGTTCCAGCTTTTCGACTTCACCGCGAATCGCGCGCGCCTGCCGGCGATATTCTTTTTTCTGTTCTTCGCTGCGAGTGGCGTCGGCCTTGCGCTCCAGGTTCTGCGTCTGGCGGTCGAGCGAACGCATGCCGTCGACGGTTTTGTTGAGCCGCTCGATCAGCCGCTTGCGTTCGGCGTTGGTGAAACCCAGCTTGCGCACCGCCAGCGATACGGCAACGATGCCGCGCGCCAGCTTGCGGCGAGCCCGGCGATGATCCTTCGGCTTTTTCTTCTGCGAAACTTCCTTGTACTTCTCTTCCAACAGCGTGGCCTTTTTGTACAGCTTGGCCATGTCGTCGATCTTGCCGGTGAACTCATTCAGGCGGTTCTGCAGGATCTCGTCGGTGATCTCTTCTTCGTCGAAGGTGACCACTTCCTTGATCGAGCGCACGCCCTTCTTGAGGTCTTCGCCCATCGCCAGCAATTCGCGGATCACGATGGGCGATCGCGACAGGGCCTTAAGCACACGCAGTTGGCCGCGCTCGATGCGCTTGGCAATTTCCACTTCGCCTTCGCGCGTAAGCAGCGGTACTGTTCCCATCTCGCGCAAATACATGCGGACGGGATCGTTCGTTTTTTCCAGAGCTCCGGGAGTGAGGTCGAGTTCGACGTCCTCCCCTTCTTCGGATTCGTCGAATTTTTTGTCGAGTGCGGCGGACGGCAGCTTGGGCCCTTCCAGCACGTCGATTCCTTGCGTACCAATTGTGGTCAGCAGATCATCCAGGTCTTCGGGACTGTGCACATCGTGCGGGATCAGGTCGTTGACTTGATCGTAAGTGAGATATCCCTTCTCTTTGCCTGTGTCGATCAGCTTTTTAATGTCGTCGAACTTGTCGTCAAGAGCCAAAAGGTGTGTCCTTAAACTTCTTAATTCCGCTCCACAGGAGCGCGTGATACAGTTCCTTCAAAAGGTGGGGATGTGGGTTTTGCGGGAATGTGCATCAAGCACAAACTTACAGAGTTTAGCACATAAGTGCTGTATCGTCTATCGGTTGCCCGCCTGATTCCCGTACCCGCCGCTATCCGTAGTTCTCTTAAATACTTAGATGGCTGGGGAAGGCTTTTTGTTTCAAGCTGTTTTCTTGGTTCCAGCCATTTTCAGGCCGTCTTCCGCGAGACTGGGGTCTCTCAGCGCTCGGCTGATTCGTTCCAGCTCTGTCAGCAGTCCCCGCAAGAGTTCTTTATCTCCGGCGAGGCCAGGCTTCTTGAGTTCCTGCTGCACTTCCTCCTGCCGCCGGCGCAAATGAATCCGGCGCAAGGCCCGGACCGCGGCTTCCAGAACTTCTGCCGTAAGCTCTTCGTCCTCCTTCAGCAGGATCAAAGCCAGCATGCGGCGATCACTCTCGGTGGCTGGCACCTCAAGAACATCGGCAAACTCCCGACCCACGTTGAGCAGAGACTCGACCAGCGATTCCGTGGCCAGCCCGCGATGCAGCCCTTCATTCTGCAGCACGAACTGCGCCTGCCGCGCCGGATCAAACTCTTCCTCCGCGCCGTCGCGCGCCGACAAATGGTCTTCGCCGGGTTGCATCTGCCGCACCGAGGCCAAGGCGCGAATCAGAACTTTTTCCGCGTCGGTCACCTGCGCCTCCGCCGGGGCTTTGACAGCGGACGTCGCGCGCGTCCCCGCCGCATGCCGCAACTCTTGCCGCAACACCGCCGAATCGATTCCCAGCTTCTGCGCGATCTCATGCGCCAGTTCGTCGCGCACGATGCGGCTCGGCACACGCTGAATATGCGGCAACAGGTAGTTCACAGCCTTGACCTTGCCCTCGGCGCTGCGCACCGGGAATTGCGAGCGTGCCCGCTCGATCAGGTAATCAAAGTATTTTTGTGAAGTCTTCAGCGCGTCCCCGTAAGCTGCTTTGCCCTTGCGCCGGATATAGAGATCCGGATCGAATCCCTGCTCAAGGGTCAGCACCTTGATCTGAAATTCTTCTTCCACGAGGAGCCCCAGCGTACGCTCCGTCGCCTTGGCCCCCGCTGTATCGGGATCGAAATTCACCACCACATTCTTGCTGAATCTCCCCAGCAGCTTGGCCTGCAGTTCGGTGAACGCTGTCCCAGAACTGGCGATCACATTCTGAAATCCGGCGGCATAGACGGAAATGCAATCCATCTGCCCCTCGACCAGGATCGCGTAGTCAAACTTCTTCACCCACTCCTTGGCCACATCCAGATTGAACAGCACCCGGCCCTTCGAGTAGATCGCCGTCTCCGGCGAATTCAAATACTTCGGGCCGGATTTTTCATCCGTGGCCAGCGTCCGCCCGGTAAACGCAATCACCTTCCCCGCCTCACTCGCGATTGGGAACATCACGCGGTTGCGAAACTTCGAGTACATGGCCGCAACCGACGGCGCCCGGCTCCCGGCATCCGGTTCCCGGTTCTCCGCCGCCGCAGAGATATCATTGCTTTCATTCCCCGCCCGATTGTCATTCCGAGCGGAGCGAGGAATCTCGGTCTGCTGAGGTCCGAGGTCCGAGGTCGGCGGTCGGCCTTCCGAAAACCGGTCTTCCTGCTTCCACGAAAACAACCCGCTCTCCCGCAGTACTTCTTCGCTGAACTCTTCCTTCAGCCGGTCGCGCAGGAGAAACCCGGAATCCGGCGCATACCCAACGCGGAAACGCGCAATCATCTCCTGATCCAGCCCGCGTCCCGCCAGGTATTCCCGCGCCCGCGCCCCCTCCGGACGCCGCAAACACTCCTGAAAAAACGCCACCGCCCGCTCATGCACATCGAGCAACTGCCCCCGCAGCCGGGCTTCTTTGGCTTCGCCCGGAGTCGAATAGCTCGCCTTGGGCAGCGGAATCCCCACCTTCTGCGCCACCATCCGCACGGCCTCGGGAAAGGTGATGTTTTCGATCTTCTGGACGAAGCTGAAGACGTCGCCCGAGACGCCGCAGCCGAAGCAGTGATAAAACTGGCGCGTGGCATGCACGGAAAACGACGGCGTCTTCTCCCCGTGAAAAGGGCACAGGCCCGAATAGTTCTGCGCCCCGGCTTTTTTCAGCTTGATGTAGTCGCCGATGATCCGGACGATGTCCGCCTGCTGCTTCACCGTGTACGCGAAATCGCCAGGGTTCGCCATTGAGGGACGGACTTCTCCACAGGAATTGTCAGGGAAAAGGCGGCTGAATGAAACATACACGGGCGGAATTGTTGTGGAGAAGCTGTGGAAAGGAGGGACGAAGTGTGGACGTCGGAGGAAACTGAGGCCGCCGATTGTCCGAGGCTGAGTCAAAGTCCGTTAGAAGAGAGTTGATTTCTCTCTCCGCAAAGCTCTGACAATCTATGTACAGCTTCGTCAGTAAAGCTGGCTGCGTTTCCATGAACGAGGGGAGAGCCTTCTGAAATTCCAGAAACATCGCGCGGAATGATCGGACCCTTTCCAAATTTTCCCTCAATCGCAGAGCTCGTTCTCTTCCATCCGTCCAAATGGTTTCCCAGTATAGGCAGGTACGGCAGGGCGTGGAGCAACGGGTACCGTCGTGCGATAAGAACGATTCCCAACCCGAAGGGGCGAGTGAAAGAATTCTCAGCGAGTCGTGCCGGCGCTTCTCGCCGTTACACCTCTTGCATGCCAGAAGAATTTGCAGACGAAAAAGATCAGTTATCATGAGGTGAAACCGACTGAGTTCAACCGGCGGGCTCATTCGCTTGAGCGGCCGGAACGCCTTCGGGAAAGAGCAATCCAACCGCAGCCGTCTGCGTCGCCCAGGCTGGAGCAGTCTCGTTATGTGGGATTGCTAAACCGTGGACATGAAAGTCTGGCGGCGAAGATTAAGCGGTTTCTATCGCCTTAACGACTATTCTTTGGTGCCAAAATCAATCACCTCAGCAGCACTAACGATAGCGTTTTCTAGATCTCGCTCCGCCTTCAGCTCGTCTTCGGTCATGTTCTCGAAGTACGCTGCGGTGTCCATTTCGAGCTTCGATTGATTCCTGCTCTGTTCCATACGATGAAATTCTAGACGTTCAACTCCACCAGTGTCGCCCCTCCGCCCCCTTCATTCTGCGGAGCCTCGGCCACCGACGCGACGTGGGGATGCTGTTGCAGCAACTGGCGGAGGGCTTTTCGCAGGATGCCCATGCCGCTGCCGTGCACCACGCGCACACGCGGCAGGCCCGCCAGGAATGCACGGTCCACGAATTTCTCGACTTCCCGCGAGGCGTCGTCCACGGTCCGCCCGATCACGTTGATCTCGCTGGGTACGTTTGCACCCTCGTTTTCGAGCGAGACAGAAATCCCCCGCGCCCGTGCGGCTTTCACGGGAGATTCCCCGGCCTGTCCCTGGGCGCTTGCCAGCACCTCGGCGATGTCGTCGCGCGCGATCTTCATCTTCAGCGCGCCCATTTCTACCTCAAAATGATGGTCGTCAACCTTGCGCACAACCCGCGCCGGACGCCCCGTCGACTTCAGCTTCACCGTGTCGCCCTGGGAAACGTGCTTCACGACCTGCGGCTGCGCGTGCGGGTCGCCGTGATCGGCTCCCGTGGAGTGGGCCACCACGGTTGAATCGAATTGTTCGCGGAACTCGCGGCGCAACTTCGCAATCCTGCGCTCCGCATCTTTCGAAAGCTTCTGCGCCGCGGCGCGATCCTGCACCGCATTCACTTCCTCGCGCGCGTGATATTCGAAATCGCGCAGCAGGCTTTCCAGCTTCTTCTCCATCTCGCGGATTTTGGCTTGCTGCTCTTTGCGTCCCTCTGCGGCCAGATGCGCTTTCTCGCGCTCCAGTTCCTGCTCGCGCGTCTTCAGGCGCAGGCGTTCGTTATCGGCTTCGCGTAGATTGGCATGCAGCTTGTCGAGAAACTGCCCCACGTCGCGGGCCTGGGTTCCCAGCCGCGCCCGCGCGCTCTCAATGATGGAGGGATTCAAGCCCAGCCGCCGCGCAATGTTGATGCCCGCCGACGCTCCCGGCACCCCAACTTTCAACTCATACGTCGGCTGCAGGGTAGCTTCGTCAAATCCCACCGATGCGTTCACCACGCCGGGGGTATTCGCCGCGTAGACCTTGAGCGAAGTGTGATGGGTAGAGATCACGGTCATGCAGCCGATCCCGCCAAAGTGTCCGGCAATCGCAACGGCCAAAGCCGCGCCCTCTTCCGGATCGGTCGCCGAGCCCAACTCATCCAACAGCACCAGAGAGCGCTCGGTCGCCGTGCGCGAGATGAAATCTATATTGGTAACGTGCGCCGAGAAGGTGGAGAGATTTTGCTCGATCGACTGGTAGTCGCCAATGTCAGCCAGCACGGCGTCGAACATCGGAAGCTCAGCCCGGTCCGCGGGCACCGGAAGCCCCGACTGCGCCATCAGCGCCAGCAGCCCGACAGTCTTGAGCGTGACGGTCTTGCCGCCGGTATTTGGGCCTGTAATGATGAGCTGACGCCGTTCGCCTTCCAGTTCCACACTGCCCGGCACAACGGCAATGCCCTTCGCCTTAAGGTTGCGTTCCAGCAGCGGGTGGCGAGCGTTGTGCAGCAGCAAACGACTCGTGTGGGGACGGGCGCCTTCGCCCGTCCAGCCTGGGCGAAGCCCGGCTCCCTCGCCACCGGCCTCTGAATCGCCGCCACTCAGCGTGACCCCCACGCAGTTGTAATCTTCCGCGAAACGCGCCTTGGCAAACTGCAGCTCAAGTTCACCGAGCACCTCCTCCGCTCCCAGAATCTGAGCGGCCTGCGCCCCGATGCGTTGCGTCATCTCAAGCAGGATGCGGTGAATCTCCGCCAGTTCCTCCTCTAGCAACCGCACCAGTTCATTATTCTGCTCGATCGTCTCCAGCGGCTCGACGAACACCGTCTGCCCGCTTGAACTCGCGCCGTGCACCACGCCCTGCACGCGCCGCTTCTGCTCGACCTTCACCGGAATGACAAAGCGTTCACCGCGGATGGTTACCAATTCATCCTGCACCGTGCCGCCTTCGGCCAGCCGACGCAGATATCCCCGCAGAGATTCCTGAATCGAGCGGCGCTGTTTTTCGATCTCGCGGCGAATGCGCGCCAGTTCGGGCGAAGCCTTATCTTCCAGAGTTCCATCCGGCTGGATCTTATTGCGGAACGAGCGCAGAAATTCCGTGAAGTCGACAATCTGGTCCGAGAGGGCCCGCACCCCGTGCCAGTCGGACCTCATATTCGCCGGAGGATGCAGCGCGATCTCTCGCCATTCCGCCGCGCGATCCACCACCAGGATCACGTCGCGAATTTCTGTAGTCTCCAGCGCCGCTCCCGCGATGCCCGACTTCTCGACGAGCAGACTGATTGCAATCAGCCCGGAAAAATCAAACCGCCCGCCCACGCGCCGGAATTCGCGGATCTCACTCGCCAGCTTCTGTTGGCTCTCAATCCAGTCCCGGTCGGTCGACGGAGTGAGCGCAGCAATCCGCTCCTGTCCCAAGGGCGAAGAGGCGTATCCGCGCAGCAATTCCCGCAGAGCGTCGAATTCGAGCACCCGCGCCGAATTATGAATCAGTTCCCCTGGCATCGCACTCATGGTACAGGAGCAGAAGGCCGCAACGGCGACGGAAAGGTCGAAAACAGAAGATCGAGCAGAGGATTTAGCAGATTAAAATTGAGGGGTTCTAAAAAAATAAGAGATGAATTCGCGGTGGCGCGCGATGTCAGAATGCTGTCTGGGCTGAGCCGCTCGTTATACTCAGTCGCCAACCGCCCCGGCCACTTTCACCGCCGGCTCCGCCTCCGCCGGGATTCGCACTACGAAGACCGCCCCGCCTTCCCGCTTGTTCTGGCAAGTAATCTGGCCGCTATGATCCTGGATCACTCCATACACCGCGCTCAGGCCAAGGCCCGTACCTTTTCCGACCGGCTTGGTCGTGTAGAAGGGATCGAACACCCGCTGCGGCTCGCGAATCCCCGGCCCGGAATCGGAAAACTGCAGCACAGCCTCTTTGCCCTGACGTTGTGCCGTAATTTCCAGCGACCCTCCACCTGCCTCTTCCAAAGCATCCATCGCGTTCTCGATGATCTCGACAAATGCCTGGAACAACTGGTTGGCATTGCCCTGCACCCGGGGGAAATCGGCGTCAATGGAGAGGTCCACACGGATCTTTCCCGGCAGACGCCGCGACTCCAGCATCTGGGTTGCGCGCTGCAGCAGGACGCTCACATCTACAGGAATTTTCTCCGCCGGCGACTGCTGGGCAAAGCTCAACAGGTCCGCAACCAGATCCCGTGTGCGCCGGGCCTGGTTCACAATCTTGCGCACCAGCGCGTTCTGTTCTTCTGTGAGCCGTTCCTTCGCCCACAGTTGCTCTGAATAACTCATGATGGCGGTGAGGGGATGGTTGATGTCGTGCGCTGCTCCCGCCACCAGGTTGCCGAGGGAAGCCAGCTTTTCTTTCTGTACCAGTTCGCTTTGCAAACGTTTCTGGCTCTCGTATCCTCGGCGCGACTCCTGCAGCAAGGCCATCAGCGCCTGGTCTTGGACATACTGCCGCAGGAACACGACCGCTCCCAACACCAACATCGCAACCAGCACGCTGGCAACGCGGAACGCTCGTGAAGGGGCCGCCGACTTGTCGAGGAGTATCGTCCACAAGCCCAACACCGGCAGCGACAAAAGCGCCGCCATGGCAAGCCGCGGAATCACTCTCTTCCATCGCGAATCTGTACTGATCTCGCGGCTTTGCAGATCCCATTCCCGCGCCGATAAAGCAGTTGCCGCCATCCACGCCAGCGTCCCGATGAACGGAACGTCGTACAGGCTTCCTGAGTAGTAGCGGCCGCTCAATACTGCCCTCTCAAGCAATCGCGAACCGATGGCGTACAACGCACCAGCGGAAAACAAATGCAGGTAGAGCCGCTGCCATCCGCTCGAACTCGTCCATACCGCTCGCCCTAAAACCGCCAGCAGCAGGATGTTCTCCAGCAGATAAAGGCGGGTGTAGCCGATGTTGTACAGATCGACATCAAGCGCCACATACTGGTGCGGGAACACAATGAAGGCATACAGAAAAATCCACCATCCCAGCAGCATCAGAAAATTCCGCAGGCTGAGACGAGCTCGGCCCTCCTTTTTCATCAAGTCCGGACGCCACACCACGGCCGCGATCATCGGCACCGCATGGAAGAAGAGAATGATGTCAAAGAAAGAGGTATTGGGAAGGTTGCGATGCAGAACCAAATCGCGATAGGTCCAGGCTGCCTGATTGCACGCCCACAGTGAGAACCCCAACGCCATCAACGTCCAGAAACTGCGCTCCTGCCCGGGCCGGGCCAGCGCGTTCCCCAGCGCGATCGCGGCGGCCACCAGCATCAGAGCCAGCCCTGCTAGATCGGCAAACGCGGTGAGCCCCTCGCTCTTGTGAGCAAGCACCGACACGCTGGCAAAAGCCAGTGTGATTCCGGCCGCTGCGGCAAACCAACGGTGGCGCTGAAACAGACTCATCCCTCCTAATTCTATGGGACTCAATTCGGGAATCCGACGACCCTTTGGAAGCCAGCAGGTTACTTTCGTCACACCTATTCCGGGTGCGGGTGCCGGGTGCGGGTATCGGGTGCGGGTGCCCCACCCTAATCTCGCTGTTCTTTGGCGAGATTAGGGTGGGGTCTTTGATCTTTTCCCACCGATGTTTTGAATCCAACCCTGTTCCCGTACCAAAGATGTTCTAGAATCACTGAGGGAGCATTCACCCCCTGGTGACCCACCATGGCATTCCCTGTAACCCGACTTCGCCGTCTCCGCCGCACCGCGGAGCTGCGCAACCTGGTGTGTGAGACCCGCCTCACCCCGGACGCCTTCGTCTACCCCATGTTCGTCTGTCCTGGAGAAGGCATCCGCAAGCCAGTCCGCTCCATGCCCGGCGTCTTCAATCTATCGGTGGACGAAGCCGTGAAAGAAGCGCAGCAAGTTCATTCCCTAGGCGTGCCGTCGGTGATCCTCTTCGGCCTGCCCGACAGGAAAGACGAAATCGCCACCGGAGCCTGGGCCGACGACGGCATCGTGCAGCAAGCCGCTCGCGCCATGAAGCGCGAAGTCCCCGGCCTGATTCTGATGGGTGACGTCTGCCTCTGCGAATACATGTCGCACGGCCACTGTGGGATTGTGAAGTCGACATTCACGCCACAATCCCTGGGTGCCGCGGTTCGAGACAGCTTGACCCCGTCGCAGCGCATACTCGCGGTGAAGAACAAAGAAGAAAAAGAGAAGGCAATCCAAACGATGGTAGCGGTTGCCGCGCGCGCTGCTGAATCGAATTATGAAATCGACAACGACGCCTCCCTCGACCTGCTGGCCCGCACCTCAGTCTCGCTGGCGAAAGCCGGCATCGACATCATTGCTCCTTCCGACATGATGGACGGTCGTGTTGCCGCCATCCGCCGCGCCCTCGACGCCGCCGGCCTCACCAATACGCCGATTCTTTCCTACGCCGCCAAGTTCGCCTCCGGCTTCTACGGTCCGTTCCGCGAGGCGGCGGACTCGGCGCCGCAATTCGGCGACCGCCGGTCTTATCAAATGGATGGTGCCAACCTGCGCGAGGCCATGCGCGAAATCGCAGCTGACATCGAAGAAGGCGCCGACATGATCATGGTCAAGCCCGCCATGCCCTACCTCGACGTAATCGCCGCCGCCCGCGACCGCTTCGACCTGCCCCTCGCCGCCTATCAAGTCTCCGGCGAATACGCCATGATCGAAGCCGCCGCCCAAAACGGCTGGATCGAACGCGACCGCGTCATGATGGAATCCCTTCTCAGCATCCGCCGCGCCGGCGCCAGCATAATCCTCACCTACTACGCCAAAGACGCCGCCAAGCTGCTGGGGTGAGCCTTGCAAATTTTTGTCATTCCGACAGGCAAGTTGCTGATCATCAATGATTGCATTTTCCACAGCAAGTTAATCACACCGTTGTGACATCCAACCTTGACTTCAAAAAGTAGTTCACCGACCATAGCACTGGCGGAATTGCTTTAGGACACAATGTCCTGGGTTAACCCCTTTGTTATAAATATTTTAGTATCTAAGTTCTTTGCTATGAATATTTTAGAGAGCCTGTTTCGCAGAACCCGAACGTTTTCAATGTTTTAGCGGGGTCAAAAAAAATAGTTGGGCAGATATCAAGTAGTAAATCCGAAACGGGAACCAAGAAGAAAAAGCCACGGCTATCCGCGGCTTTTGTCCTGAACTTGGGAAAATCGGCGATGCGAGCGATTACTTGGAATGCTTGTCTTTGTAGATGGTCTTGCTCACATTGTTCTGTCGCTGGTTGAGACGGTTCTGCTCAGCCTTAGTCAGATGTCCGTTGTGAGCGGCCATATCTCTCTTTTGCGTATTTTCAATTTTTTGCTCACGGTTTTCAATACGCGAAGTCTGTCCAGGTGTGAGCGTGCCGTTCTTGACGCCATTCGCGATGCGGTTCTGCTGGTTCGTCTCGCGGCCATTGACTTGGTTGACGCGAGGATGACCGGGATCGACTTGTCCCGGACCGGCTTGAGGTTGAGCAGAGGCGGCGCCAACAAACATCAGACCACCCGCTGCCAGGACTAAAAGCGAATTCGTGATTTTGTTGATCATGGGTGTAACAAACCCCCGCATCGCAGCTTAGTTGTGCACCGTCGTGGGGAGAAGGTGACGAAGGTCTGTGCACTAAAGGTTGGAAAACCACTGCCGAAGGGCATAGGGAAACACCTCCGTAATTGTTGGCTGGTCATTAAGATAGAGTCTCCCAGTCGACTGTCTCGGTTCCACAGTCCAGGCTCGGAAACGCTGCCTGCATGGACCTGCCTGCGGTCCACGTCGGACCAGAATCATCTGGCGCGGCCTCAGGCTTAGGAAGCCAGGGGGAAAACCTTGGCGAGCCCGAGACCTCCCCGTGTAGCAACCCACGCAACCTTGATTGCATCTCTAAGCAAGCCACTCGCGAATGACTCTGCACGGGACAGCTCCGCCACCCGGCGAGACCACCACATATTTGGGGAATCTGCGTAATGCCCTTGCACGGTTTTGGGACAAGATCCGCAGTCAACGACAAAAGCAATCTTCCGTCATTCTTTGTGATCGGCCCTCCTCGCACGGGTACGAGCTGGCTGCATATGGTGCTGAGCGAGTGCGCGTGGCTTTCCCATCCGACCAAGGAGACGCGATTTTTCGACAAATATTTCGAGTGCGGTCTTAGCTGGTACCGATCCCACTACCGCAAAGTTGCCGATGGACGCGTCATCGGCGAAGTTGCTCCCACCTATTTCGCCTCGCCGGAAGCGCGCCAGCGGATCGCGCGGCTCATACCCCAGGCAAAAATTGTCTGCACCTTTCGCAACCCGGTTGACCGGATTGTGTCACTTTACCGGTTGAAGCGCGCTTATGGCTTGATCCCGTGGGTCTTCGACGACGCGTTGAGGCACGATCCGGAGTTAGTGGAATCGAGCCTGTACGCCACTCATCTGACGGACTGGCTGAAGACGTTCGGAGATTCGCAGGTGATGGTGACCATGTATGAGGACCTGCAAGCCGATCCGCAGTCGTATCTGGATAGGCTGCTGGATTTTGTGGGAATTCCACGAATGAAACTTGGCCCTTCTCACATGCTTCGTGTATTCACAGCTGAGGGCATGACAGAGCCGCGCAATTATTTTTTGACGCGCGGAGCTGTCCTACTGGCCGACTGGTCGAAGAAGCAGCGGATCGGTTCGATCGTTCATGCCGCCAAAAGGCTGGGTGCGACCAGGCTCTTTATCGGAGGCGGCCCGTCGTTTCCGGAAGTGCCGTCCTCCCAACGGACGAAGCTTCGCGAACTCTTCAGGGGCGAAGTCGATAAGCTGGAAGCCATGCTGAATCGTGACCTCTCGGCGTGGAAATAGTGCAACAAGGGCTTGCACTCCATTCCGAGTCCCGGTGTCTGTCATGCTCCCGCAGCGCCTTGGCCCTGGAAACTCACTTCCACCAGCCTGCGATCTTCGTCGGAAACTTTGAACATCTGCCGCGGCTTCAGGTTCATGAAGCTGGCCACGAACACTTCGGGGATCTGACCGATACGCGTGTTGTAGGTGTTGACGTCGTCGTTGAAGAATTCGCGGCGGTCGGCGATGCGCTCTTCCAGTTCAGTAATGCGGTTCTGCAGCTTGAGAAAGTTTTCGTTGGCCTTGAGCTGCGGATAATTCTCGGCCACGGCAAACAGTCCGCGCAGCGCGCTCGCCATCAGCAGATCGGCAACCGCTTTCTGGCCAATGCTGGCCGCGCTCATCGATGCCGTTCGCGCCTGGGTTACAGCGAGCAGCGTCTGCTGTTCGTGTTGCATGTATCCCTTGACGGTCTCAACCAGATTGGGGATCTCGTCGTGACGCTGCTTAAGGAGTACGTCAATGTTGGCCCATGCGCGGTCGTTCTCATTGCGCAACCGCACCAGCCCGTTATAGAGGATGACGGTGTAAATCAGCACACCGGATGCAAACAGGAAGAATGCCAGTCCCGTAATGATGCTGCTGCCCATCTTCACCTCTCTCCGAACGCATGGAAGCTTAGAGCAATCCCACTAGAACAATCCAAAGTGAACCAGCAGACCTACCGCGCACGCAAGTGCCGCTGCGGCTCCCCCGAAAATCATCAGCAGCGCGCGCTTTTCCAGATCGTGATGAATCTGGGCATCGCTCTTAACGGAGATCACAAACGTAGGCTCGTTGTGCCCCTTCGCAATCAGGCAGCGATCCTGACCATCCGACGAATTTTCGACGCACGTACCGCTGATCAGGTATTCCTGCTCAGGGATCACGACGAATTCGCGCAGACGGAAACGCCCTTCCGCCGGCTTGGCCGAAGGCATCAATCCCGAAAGAAGTCCCGCCTGATTTGCCGCTTCCGCCAGGCGCAAACGCTCAAGAAACATTTGCCGCCCTTGTTCCTTCTGTGGATTGCTGAGTGGACCGGAGGCGTTGGCCAATCTCTCGAGCGCCTCGATCGGGGCTTGCCGCCTTGCGCGACCGCGGGAATGCCGGCGAACAGGGCTCTAAGTGCATCCCGCTTGGCCTGAATCTGAGGGTTGTCGACCGCGCCCGCTTTCTCGAATCGCTTGTCGATCCACTGCCCCGCTCGCTCCGTCATGCTGTGCATCTGGGCATAACTCACGTACTTGAGCAGATCGGCGTCGGTTGTGCTTGGTGCTGATGACGCGGCGGCTTGCGAGGTCACAACGCGCTCGGTCGCGAGCGGCAGATCGTATTCGGCGGCGTGAGCGTCAATGAGAATCTTGCCGGTGCCGTCGGCGAGATGGAAGCGGTAGCCGTTCATGTCGACGCAGCCACGCACCCACGTCTTGCTCCGGCCTTCCGACTTCCATTCGTCGATCTCCACTTTGTAAAAGCAGCATGGCGTATGGCTCACAGGACTGGCGAGGACTTCGCCACTCTCCGCTTTGCCCCGGATGTGAACGAAGCCCATCGGCACGCTACGAATAGGAATACGAGGAGTATCTTCGAGGACTTTGTACTCCCGCATGATCCGGAAGCCCTTGAAAAAGGTCCAGAGTCCAATGCCACAACCGATAAACAGTGCACCCGACGGATCGGAATGGCCGCGCATATCCCCTGCAATTCCGGCACATGCTACTTGAAGAGTGAGGTGAGGTGCAACTGAATCAGACCCCCGCGCATTAGGCCCAAGGGGAGAGGGTGATCAGACTGCTCGGCTTCGCCCCTTCGACTACGCTCAGGGCGGGCTTTTGCGGGACAGTCGAGGCGGCTGTCCCTAAGTGAGCAACTTAGTCTTTGCTGGGTTTTTTAGGCGTCAGATCACAGGCTTGGCGAACTTGATCCAGATCCAGGCCACCGGGTGTGAACTCCGCAATCTGCCGTCCGCTCCTAGTTGGGAGTTCGACCTTAAATACCTGAGCGCCAATGAGACCGCGAGTGGTGCCTTTATCCATAGAAAGAAAGTGGCCGCGCACCCAGTTCCAGCCGTGGTAACCGTGCGTCTCGTCGATGCGAACCATCACTTCCAGTTGAGGCTGGCCCCAGAAACCGGGACGATTGGGAGGAGGAAGTCGAACCCCGGGATTGAAGTCGGCCAACTTGAGCTTGCCATTCTCGCAAAACAGATCGACTCTGGGCGGGTAATTGGGATCTTCACGAAAGTAATTGTCGGCCACAAGTTCGAAGCGGACTTTCTTGGCTCCGGTCATCTTGTCTTCCGATTGAAATGCCATCCATTTGCCGCCGGCGCTGACGCCATCCTTTTCATCCTGATAGGGACTCATAGCGCCGCCTTGAGCAAAGGCGGATGCGGCGCAGAGCAGCGTCACGCACGCCAAAACGGCCTTCGCGGCCACAGCAATACGATTGGGTTTATGAGAAGAGCGCGCTTCGTTCACAGTTTCCTCCAGACAGGTATCCCTATTATGTTGAACCCCAAAGGGCATTGAAAAGTTGCAAAAAAAGGTTCGGGCTGGGAGTTACTTCGTATTGACCTTCAAGTCGAGATAGACTTGGGAGCGATCGTCGAACTGGCTGACCGATTTGGTGTCGCTCTTGTGGCTCTTATATTGGGCGTAGACCTCGTAGTCAATGGCAGTGGAGAGCGCGGGGAAACGGTAGGTTCCGTCCGGGCCCACGATATAGGTCTTCACCGATCGAGTCCGCGTGTTGGTCAAATAGACGATGGCATCGGGAAGAGGGTTGTCCTGCGGATCGAGGACCTTGCCGAACAGCAGGCGCCCGACGGTCTTATCTTTTTTGTCGGGCGTAGCGTTCGAAACGGCACCCAAAGCCACAAGCAACGCGCAAGCCACAATCACAACCTTGATCACGGATCGTTTGCGATTCATGCTGCGGCTATTGTCTCACGGCTTAGCACATCTATGGTAAGTGCGTTAGGTGCAATCCGGTGTCTTCGCGTTCGTCGTTATAAATGTGAACCGTAACCGGCTGAACCAGGCGCACAGGCTTGCCGTCGGCGGATTTGACGCCCTTAAGATCGGCCCAGATGATGTAGTCCGCTTCGCCGGCAGGAACGCGCTGGGCGAACTCGCCCATGTGGTCGGAATAGAGTTGCCAGCGGGCCTTCTTGGCTTTATCCGTGGCGCGGCGGATTTTCACGGTGACGCCATACACGGGACGATCATCGGGACCCCAGACGGTCCCGGCAATGAGGGCGTAGGGCTTATCTTTGTCCTTGGGCGTTGGGGCTGCGATCAGCCTCATCCGAGAGCTGAAAGTCGGTAAGAGAAGTACAATCAAAAGAAGACCCGGGTAAAGCAACCGTGCAAACGCCGTGCGGAAGTTAGGATAAGTCACCGTCTTCACTTTCCTCCGCCTCTTCTTCGTCTTCTTCCAAGTAGCCTTCTTCCACGGCTTTCAACTCAAGCGGACTGGTGGTCACGACTTCAAAGTCAGTGCCACACTCGGGGCACGAGATCACCTCCCCCTCGTCCACCTCTTCCTCTTCGACATCCAGATTGGTTTCGCATTCAGGACAAAGAACCATAAAGCCTCCCTCGCCGATTAGAGCCTCCTGATAATATTTAGATTCTCCCCCGGCTGTAGGTCAAGGGGCACAGGCTGTAGAAGGGCAATTTTTCCGGGCAACGGGGAATCGCTCTCCCACAACGGAATTTGCCTGGACCAGGAGAGTCAAACCATGCTCCATTGCGTTAGAGAGAGGCGCTGGACCGCCGGGCTCGCGGCCCTTCTGATGGTGGCGATGGGCGGTGCGGCGCAGTCGGCCAAGTCTGAGCGGACCGTCACCGCCGACCCGCAGATCGCAGCGGCCTTGCGGCAGATCTCCGCGCCACGAATTCAAGCGAATATCGAGAAACTGGTCAGCTTTGGAACACGGCTGACCCTTTCGGCCCAGGATCCCTCTGCGATTGGCGCGGGGCGAGGAATTGGCGCGGCGCGAGAATGGATCAAGTCGGAGTTCGAGCGTTATTCCAAAGATTGCGGCGGATGCCTGGAAGTGAAGACCGACAGCTTCACCCAGGAACCCGCGGAGCGTATTCCGAAAGCAACGGAAATCACCAATGTTTATGCGGTTCTGAAGGGCACGGACGACGCGAGCGCCAAACGTATCGTGCTGGTGACGGGACATTACGATTCGCGCAATAGCGACATACTCGACGTGAATGGCGATGCGCCCGGGGCGAACGACGATGGCAGCGGAACTGCCGTCAGCCTGGAATGCGCGCGGGTGCTGAGCAAGCTGAAGTTTCCGGCAACGATTGTTTTTCTCACCGTAGCAGGAGAAGAGCAGGGGCTGAACGGCAGCCGCCATTTCGCGAAGATGGCGAAAGATCAGGGCTGGAACCTGGAAGCGGTGCTCAACAACGACATTGTTGGCGGCGACAAAAGTGCGGAGCAGGATCATTCCGTGGTGCGAGTATTTTCCGAGGGAGTGCCCACGGCGGCGACGGAGCAGGACATCCGGCGCATTCGCAGTTTGGGCGGGGAAAGCGATTCCGGATCGCGGGAACTAGCGCGGTACATTGCAGATGTTGGCCGGACCTACGATACGGGCGTAAAGCCGATGCTGGTGTTCCGTCTGGACCGCTTTCTGCGTGGCGGAGATCATTATTCGTTCAACCAGCAGGGGTTTGCGGCGGTTCGCCTCACGGAGTTTCGGGAGGACTTTCATCATCAGCACCAGAACGTGCGCACGGAAAATGGCATCGAATATGGCGATTTGCTGAAATTTGTGGATTACGACTATGTGGCGTACGTAGCGCGGCTGAACGCCGCGACCCTCGCATCGTTAGCCGCGGCGCCAGCGCCGCCGGCGAATGTGCGTATATTGACGAAAGATTTGGAAAATGACACCACGCTGACATGGGATGCGCCTCCGGGCGGCACAGCGGAGTATGAAGTGGTATGGCGGGCGACGACCAGTCCGGAGTGGGAGCACGCGCAGGGCGTGGGCAGCGCCACCCGCGCCACGCTGAAGATTTCGAAAGATAATGTCATCTTCGCGGTAAGGGCGGTGGACCGGGCAGGCCATCGCAGTCTACCGGTGGTACCGGTTCCGGAACGTTGAAGGGCCTTTCTGATGTTAGGCTCAAAATCGGAAAACAACGCCGGTTGAGATCCGGAAGTTGGCGTGCTGCCCGGGATGTGCAAAATACCGGGGTACGGTGTTGTTGTTTCTGAGATAGTCAGCCTGCAATAACCGCACAAAGCAGGAGCAGAAATCTAGCTTTCACGAAGCCTCCTTTCGCCTTTTTATACGATTCCGGGTGGTACCTGCGACGGATGCACCTGTGGCTTTGCACTCACGCCGCCGCGGCCTGCTAAGATCAGAGGCAGCCAGCCTTTGGGCGAGTTTGCCCGGGGATAGTCTTTTTGTCGATACTGTGCGACTAGAATTGAGCGAGAGGTAATCCTGTGCGGCGAACCGGCGAACCGATGACGTTAAGCTTGCCACCGTTCACCCGAGCGGTGACTTGGCTGCTGGGCATCAACACGGGCGTTTACTTGCTACTACTGCTGTTGATGCGGGTACAGCCGGAGGTCCCGCTCTTTGTTCTCGATCACCTCGCACTTCAACCTCAGGCGGTCGTCCACGGCGCAATTTGGCAACTGGGCACCTACGGCTTTCTTCACTTCGAGTTTTGGCATTGGTTCGGCAACATGCTCGGGCTCTGGATGTTTGGGTCCGCCTTTGAGAGCGCGTGGGGCACGCGGCGTTTCATAGAACTGTTTTCTTTTGGAGTGGTTGGCGCAGCGATTACCACGATTGCCGCTTCCTACGCGCATGTTTTGGGCAATCCCGGAACGCGGACCTTGGGCGCGTCGGGCGGAGTCTTCGCCATACTCATCGCCTTTGGAATGTTGTTTGGGGACCAGGAAATCATGATGATTCCGTTCCCCTTTCTCATCAAGGCCAAGTATTTTGTGGGCATCCTGATCGTGGTCACGCTGGCGTTTGCCATGTCAGGCAGCGGCGGCGTGGCTTATGTGGCCCACCTCGGCGGGCTGCTCTTTGGCTATTTGTATGTGCGACGCGGGTTGAAGCCGGTGATGAGTCTGGGACTCGGGGAGCGCTATTACGGAGCGCGCAATTCCTACTACCGGTGGAAGCGGCGGCGTGCGGCGAAGAAATTTGAAGTTTACATGTCGAAGCACGACCGCCAGGTCCACTTCGACGAGCATGGGAATTACATTCCGCCGGATGATGACCCACGCAAGGGGAATGGCGGATCGAAGTCTGGGTGGGTGAACTAAGATCCGTTTGCGGCATTGCGAACGACGGCGAGAGAGACGTGCCAGCAACGTCTCTACGATGAGAGTTGTGTTAATTCCGACAATATCTGTCCGAGCAGTTCCTCCCGCTTGGCCTTTCCTTTGAATCCAAGATCGTGACCGGCGCCTTCGATCGCCAGCAATTTCGTCTTCGCGGGAATCATCTTCAGGGCGCGCTCTAATTCGGCAATTGAGCCGAAGGGGTCGCGTGTGCCCTGAACGAATAGCGTCGGCGTACGCAGGTCGGGCAGATGCTGGGTGCGCTGGTGTTCGGGTTTGCGCGGGGGATGAAGGGGGTAGGAAAGCAGCAGCAGGGCAGAGACAAGCGCGGGATCTTCCTCTGGACGTTCCGCGCAGAGCATGCTGGACTGACGTCCGCCATAGGAATGGCCTCCAAGGAAGAGACGGCCGGAAATCATTTTTCTCAGGGCGGCGAGGGCATTCTTTAAACCGGCGCGGTCGCGCGCGGCATCTCCCGGGCCGGGCGGACCGAATGACCGGGACTGCCGATAAGGCAGATCGCAGCGCAGCACGGTAAATCCGTTCGTGCTGAAAGTTTCCGCCAAGGCTACGAGGAGGGGGGCTGCGGCGCTTGAGCCAGCGCCATGGGTCAGGACTAGGCCGTCGCTGTTGGGAGTGTCGGGAAGGTGCAGAAATCCGCGAACTTTGGGGTCGACGGCGTTGTCGATGAACTCGCGGATGGAAGGCGCAGGCATGCGATTATTCTAAGTGCATTCTAGCTTCTACTCGCTGCGGCCGGGCTTCGCGCCTTCGACATCGCTCGGGGCAGGCTCTGGCTGGACAGCCGAGGCGGCTGTCCCTAGGTGAGCCGATTCACTACTTCGCTTGGTCCAGTGAGACTTCCGTCAGAGTCTCGTAGACTTTCACGATTTGAATTTCATTTCCCAGGCGGGCCCAGCAGCGGAGCATGTCGGGATCTTCCTGCGCCGCGGTGCGTGCGTCTTCTGACTTCCAGTGACGCAGCAGAACGTAGTGCGATTCGCGGTCGCGGTAGAGGAGATCACGTCCGTAGCCCTTGGCGGCGAGGATGGAACTCAGTTCGCGAAGGGTAGCCAGCGACGCGGCTTCCATGTCAGGGACAGGCTCCCAGACAGCCACCGAGACTATCTCCTGCGGCATAAGGGTGGATTATAGCTTGCGGCGCGGCGCGGAGCGCGGTTTTTCGGGGTGCGGCTTCTTAGGATGAGAGATGCGCTCGGCTTCTTCGTCGGTGACCACGTGCAGGCGCATGAGGTTGGTGGAACCGGAGGCCTGGCGCGTGCCGGCGACGACTCCCAGAACGTCGCCGGGTTTCAGCAGGCCGCGGCGGACGAGGTCCTGTTCAGCCACGGTCACCATCTGTTCCCCGGAAAGCGCCGGGCGGCAGCGCACGGGATGTACTCCCCAGTAAAGATTCATGCGCTGCACCACTGACGCCATGTGGGCAAAGGCGTAGATGGCGGCTTTCGGGCGGTATTTCGAAATCATGCGGGCGGTGTTGCCGGTCTCGGTGAAAACCGCGATGGCGCCCATGGGCAAATCTTCCGCGGAGTGGGCGATGGATTCGCAGATGGTTTCCGCCACGGAAAGTCCACGGTGTTCGCGGCGGCGGAACTGAACGAAGTCCCCCATGTTGCACTCGGCTTCCGCCACGATGCGCGACATGATCGCGACCGATTCGCGAGGATACTGGCCGCTGGCGGTTTCGGCCGAGAGCATGACGGCGTCGGTGCCGTCGAAGACGGCGTTGGCCACGTCGCTGGCTTCGGCGCGCGTGGGGCGCGGGTTTTCGATCATCGACTCCAGCATCTGCGTCGCGGTAATGACGGGCTTGCGCCAGGCGGAGGCGCGGCGAATCACATGCTTCTGAATGACTGGAACTTTTTCCGGCGCCATTTCGACGCCAAGGTCACCGCGGGCGACCATGACTCCATCCGCGGCTTCGAGAATTTCTTCCAGATGATCGATGGCTTGCGGCTTTTCGAGCTTGGCAATGACGGGAACATCGCTTTGATGCGTGGCGATGATCTGCTTGACCATGCTGACGTCGGCGGCGGTGCGAACGAACGAAAGCGCGACTGCGTCCACTCCGTGGCTGAGGCCGAATTCGAGGTCTTTACGATCCTTTTCGGTCAGCGCAGGAATGGAAAGAGCGATGCCGGGGAGATTAATGCCCTTGTGCTCTCCCAGCATGCCACCGTTGAGAACGTCGCAGAGCACCTCGTTACCGCGGATGCCGCGGACGCGTAGCTCGATCAGGCCATCACTGAGCAGGATGCGGGCGCCTAGCGTGAGTTCATGGGCAAGATTGGGGAACGTGGTGGAGATGCGCGTGGCTGTTCCGGGCACATCTTGCGGTGTGATAGTCACAACTGACCCGGTCTTCAATGACACGGGCTCGTTCCTCTCTAAGGGTCCCGTGCGGATTTTCGGGCCTTGCAGGTCCTGCAGGATGCAAAGGGTGCGTCCCTCGCGCTCAGCGGCGCGGCGCAGGTGTTGGATGTTGTGGGCGTGATCCTCGTGTGTGCCGTGGGAAAAATTGAGGCGGGCGACGTCCATGCCGAGGCGGAGGAGGTCGCGCATGGCCGTTTCGGTGTTGCAGGCCGGGCCGATGGTGCAGATGATCTTCGCGCGACGCGGGGAGGCTTTAGCAGCGAGCTCTGGACATGAGCGGGCTGTGTCAGGGGACTGTTCCGCCCTCTTGTTTTTTCGACTCGCTTTCAAATTTTCCTCGATCGAAGCAGTTGCTGATGTTAGCGCGATTGTAGAGATGTAGTTTGCTGCGTCTCGGCCTGCGGCTCTCCGAACGATGGTGAGAGAGACGTTGCAAGTGACGTCTCTACGAGAGCGCTTTGGGGCCGTTGATCGCCGTGAGTTCTTTTCCCAGCATCGCGCGAGGGAACAGCAAGGCATTGAATTCCGCGCCCACCAGGACCACCAGGGAAATCATGTACATCCATACCAGCAGCGCGATGGCGGCTCCGAGCGATCCGTAAATCGTGGCGAAGTCGCCGAAATGCTGCAGGTACGCGCGGAACCCAACCGTGACCGAGAACCACAGGACAGTGGCGAGCATGGCGCCTGGCATCACGCTGTGCCAGGGCTGGGTGCGCGGCACCGCGTGATGATAGATCAGCGCAATGACCGCGATGCTGGTAAGGGTGGCGATCAGCCAGCGCATCGCGCCCCACAGCAGCAGAATGTAGACGCTGAAATCGGGATCGAGAAACGGCAGAAGGCGCGTCTCAAACTTGCTGCCCACGGCCACCAGCAGCGTAGCGAAGGTCATCGGAATCAGCGCGAAGACGACCAGCAGAAAGGCGATTAGGCGCTCCTTCACCAGTCCCCAGGTTTTCGGCAGTTCATAGCAGCGACGAAAGCCGTCCATCCAGGAGATCATGACGCCGGATGCGGTCCACAGCGTGATCACGGAAGTCGTGATCAACATGCTGACGGGATGTTTCGCAGCACCCTTCAGATAGCTGAGGGCGGTGTTTCCGCCCGCGGGCAGGATGCTGCCTAGAGCGTAGGAGATTTCCCGCAAGTACGGCGCGCCCTTACGCCAACTCGCCAGGGCCGACCCGATGATCAGCAAGACGGGGAAGAAGGTGAGAATCGAGGAATAGGCCGACGCTTTGGCAGTGGCGAAGGCGTCGTGGACAAAGGCACGCCAGAAGGCCAGGCGTAAGAGTCGGAAGAAGCGGAGCATGGGCTGCTCTAGCTTAGGGCCGGGAGGTACCGTGCGCAAAGAAGGAAGTTCGCTGGGTTCCTTAAAGGGCAATCCTTGGGGGTCGGCGTGCATTTGTAGTTAGAACCGGTGCAGAAGCAGCTTCGGGGGCGAAATGGCTCGCCCCCGAAACTGACTTCAGTTTTGGCTACTCGGCCGCAGGAAGTTCCGCGGGCAGGTCGTCGGTTTCGCCCTCGTGACGCATCATTTCGAGAGCGCGCTCGGCTTCTTCGTACGCAGCCGAGACTTCCGCCTGTACCTTGGCGGCAGCCTCTTCCATTTCTGGCGAGAGGCGCACGTTGCGGTAGTACTCCATGCCGGTGCCGGCAGGGATGAGGCGTCCGACAATGACGTTTTCTTTCAGCCCGCGCAGGTGGTCGACCTTGCCGTTGATGCTGGCTTCGGTGAGCACGCGCGTGGTCTCCTGGAACGACGCCGCCGAGATGAACGAGTCGGTGGAGAGCGATGCCTTCGTAATGCCCAGAAGCAGAGGCCGTCCGGTGGCCGGCTTGCCGCCCTGCGCAATCACGCGCTCGTTCTCTTCGCGGAAAGCGAACTTGTCGGTCTGCTCTTCGAGCAGGAACCGCGTGTCGCCCACGTCTTCGACCTTCACCCAGCGCATCATCTGGCGAACAATCACTTCAATGTGCTTGTCCGAGATGTTGACGCCCTGCAGGCGATAGACTTCCTGGATTTCGTTCACCAGGTAAGCCTGCAGTTCTTTTTCGCCGAGCACGGCCAGGATGTCGTGCGGGTTGAGCGGGCCGTCCATCAGCGGTTCGCCCGCCTTGACGCGCTCGCCTTCCTGCACATTGATGTGAACGCCGCGCGGGACCGAGTATTCTTTCTCGGTGCCGTTGTCGGCCACGACGTAGATTTTGCGCTGGCCTTTCGAGACCTCGCCGAATTTTACCGTGCCATCGATTTCGCTGATGACCGCGGTTTCATGCGGCTTGCGGGCCTCGAACAGCTCGACCACGCGCGGCAGACCACCGGTGATGTCCTTGGTCTTGGTGGTTTCGCGCGGGATCTTCGCCAGCACATCGCCCGGCGAAGCGGTATCGCCGTCCTGCACCATAAGGTGAGCGCGGGATGGCATGAGGTACCGCTTGCTGGTCTTGCCCTTCACGACAATAGCGGGCTGGCGCTTCTCGTCGGGCGAATCGCCGACCACGTGACGTGACAGGCCGGTGACTTCGTCCACTTCTTCGTGAAGCGTGACACCCTCTTGCAAGTCCTTGAACTGGACGGTGCCGCCGATTTCGGTCAGGATAGCGAAAGTGTAAGGATCCCACTCGACCATGACCTGGCCGAGCTTGACCGCATCGCCATCGTTGACTTTTAGCTTGGCGCCGTACACGACCGAGTAACGTTCGCGTTCGCGATTCTTTTCGTCGACGACCGCGATCGAGCCCTGGCGGTTCATCACCACCAGATCGCCCGACTTCGCCTTGACGGTCTGCAATCCGATGAAGCGTACGTTGCCGTTGTTCTTGGCATCGAGGCGCGACTGCTCGGAGACTCGCGACGCCGTACCACCGATGTGGAAGGTACGCATCGTGAGCTGGGTTCCTGGTTCGCCGATGGACTGTGCCGCGATGACGCCGGTCGCCTCGCCCAGTTCGACCAGACGTCCGGAAGCCAGGTTGCGGCCGTAGCACATGACGCAGACTCCGCGTTTCGATTCGCAGGTCAGCACCGAACGGATCTTCACGCGCTCGATACCGGCAGCCTGAATCGCCCCGGCGAGGTCCTCCGTGATTTCCTGATTGATGTCGACGATGACGTTGCCGTCATAGTCTTTGATCTTCTCAAGCGACACGCGGCCGACGATGCGGTCGCGCAGCGGTTCGATGATCTCGCCAGCTTCCACGATACCTTGCACGTAGATGCCGTCGACCGTCCCGCAATCGTATTCGCTGATGATTACGTCTTGCGCCACGTCGACCAGGCGACGAGTCAGGTAGCCGGAGTCCGCCGTCTTGAGCGCCGTATCGGCCAGTCCCTTGCGGGCGCCGTGGGTCGAGACGAAGTACTCCAACACCGTCAATCCTTCACGGAAGTTGGCCGTGATAGGCGACTCGATGATTTCGCCGGAAGGCTTGGCCATCAATCCGCGCATGCCGGAGAGCTGGCGGATCTGCTGTTTCGATCCTCGAGCGCCGGAGTCGGCCATGACGTAAATCGGATTGAGTTCGCCTTCTTTGTCGCGGCGTTGCATTTCACCGAACATCTCGTCGGCCACTTTTTCGGTGATCGCCGACCAGATTTCGATGACCTTGTTGTAGCGCTCGCCGTTGGTGATGGCTCCGTCCAGATACTGCTGCTGAACGGCGACCACCTGCTTCTCGGCGTCTTTGACCAGGACCTTCTTGCTATCGGGGATGACCATGTCGTCGATGCCGATGGACAAGCCCGCTGTGGTCGCGAAACGGAAGCCCAGCGTCTTGACTTCGTCAAGCATCTTGACCGTGGTTTCGAGTCCGAACCGCAGATATCCGTAGTTGACCAGGGCGCCAATCCCCTTCTTCTTAAGAAGTCCATTAATGTAAGGCATGCCCTCGGGCAGTTGGTCGTTCAAAATCGCGCGGCCCACAGTCGTGTTGATGAAGGCGCGTTCGACTTGCACCGGCTCGGTGTGGATGATGTCCTGATCGTCGTAAGCCGTGGTCAGGTCGATCAGTTCGCCCGAGTAGCGGAGGCGGATCGGGCTCAGGGTTTCGACAGCGCCTGCGTCGAGCGCCATCAACACCTCTTCAATGTTGGCAAAGGCGCGGCCTTCGCCCTTGGCGCCGGGCTTCGCCTTGGTCAGGTAGTAGAGTCCGAGCACCATGTCCTGTGTGGGCACGGTGATGGGCTGACCCGAAGCGGGCGAAAGAATGTTGTGCGAGGCCAGCATCAGCACGCTGGCTTCGACCTGTGCTTCCGGAGACAGCGGGATGTGAACCGCCATCTGGTCGCCGTCGAAGTCGGCGTTGAACGCCGTGCAGACCAGCGGGTGAATCTTGATGGCCTTGCCTTCGACGAGGACCGGTTCGAAAGCCTGAATGCCCAGGCGGTGCAGCGTAGGAGCGCGGTTCAACAAGACCGGGTGGTCCTTGATGACTTCTTCGAGGATGTCCCACACGATCGGTTCCTGCTGCTCGACCATCTCTTTCGCCTGCTTGATGGTGGTGACGTTGCCGGTCTGTTCCAGCCGGTGATAGATGAAGGGCTTGAACAGTTCGAGTGCCATCTTCTTGGGCAGACCGCACTGGTGCAGCTTCAGTTCGGGACCGACCACGATGACGGAACGTCCGGAGTAGTCCACGCGCTTGCCGAGCAGGTTCTGGCGGAAGCGTCCCTGCTTGCCTTTCAGCGTATCGGAAAGCGACTTCAGCGGACGGTTGTTCGCGCCACGCAGCACGCGGCCACGGCGTCCGTTGTCGAATAGGGCGTCGACCGCTTCCTGCAACATGCGCTTTTCGTTGCGCACGATGACTTCGGGAGCGTGCAGGTCCATCAGCTTCTTCAACCGGTTGTTGCGGTTGATGACGCGGCGGTAAAGATCGTTCAAATCGGAGGTGGCGAAGCGGCCGCCATCGAGTGGAACCAGCGGACGCAACTCCGGCGGAATGACGGGGATGACGTCGAGGATCATCCAGTGCGGCTTGTTGCCGCTCTTGCGGAAGGCCTCGACGACTTTCAAACGCTTGGCGTACTTGAGCCGCTTCTGCAGTGAGCTCTCGTTCTTCATCTTCTCGCGCAGTTCGACGGAAAGGCCGTCGGTGTCAACGCGCTTGAGCAGTTCCTTGATCGCCTCAGCGCCCATCATGGCCTTGAATCCGGCTGGACGGTATTGCTGATCGAGTTCGCGGAACTTGGCTTCGTCCTTGATGACCTCGCGCTCTTTCACCGGAGCGTCGCCGGGTTCGACCACGACGTAAGCTTCGAAATAGAGCACGGACTCAAGGTCGCGCAGGGATATATCGAGTAAGTGTCCGATGCGGCTGGGCAATCCTTTGAAGAACCACACGTGCGAGCAAGGCGAAGCCAGCTCAATGTGGCCGAGGCGTTCGCGACGCACTTTGGAAAGCGTAACTTCCACGCCGCACTTGTCGCAGATCACGCCGCGGTGCTTCATGCGCTTGTACTTGCCGCAGAGACACTCCCAGTCGGTGACCGGTCCGAAGATGCGGGCGCAGAACAGTCCATCGCGCTCGGGTTTGAAGGTGCGGTAGTTGATGGTCTCGGGCTTGGTGACTTCGCCGTGCGACCAGCTCCGGATTTTCTCCGGAGAGGCCAGACTGATGCGAATGGCGTCGAAGTCCGCGATCACATTTGCCATTTCGAATGGGCTCGAACGAAACAAGGTGTTCCTCCGCTTCCTGCGGTTCTAACGCGTCCGCTGACGGAGCTCAAAAACCAGTTCTCAGTTCTCGGTTAAACCGAGTAGAACTCTCGCCTTTCATGCGGCATTGAGCTCTCATGCCGCAGTGGCGCGCATTTCAAAATCTCTTTAGGCATTCTCAGCTCCCGGCCCCGTCTCAGGTTTAACTGAGAACTGAGAACTCGCACTTCAATCTGCTGCCGCGCTGGCCGTGGGCTTTTTCTCGCCTGCCTTGATCAATTCCACATCGAGGCAGAGCGACTGCAGCTCGCGGATCAGCACGTTGAACGATTCGGGCACGCCGGGCTCCATGGCGGCTTCGCCCTTGACGATGGCCTCGTAAATCTTGGTGCGGCCGTATACGTCGTCGGACTTCGCCGTCAGCAGCTCCTGCAGGATGAACGCCGCGCCGTAGGCTTCCAGCGCCCAGACTTCCATTTCTCCGAAACGCTGTCCGCCGAACTGCGCCTTGCCACCCAGCGGCTGCTGGGTGATGAGCGAGTACGGACCGATGGAGCGCGCGTGAATCTTGTCGTCCACCAGGTGCGACAGCTTCAGCATGTAGATGTAACCCACGGTGACCGGCTGTTCGAACTTCTCACCTGTCATACCGTCGTGAAGAGTCGTCTTACCCGGAAGTCGGCAGACCGGCGTGTTCGAGCAACGCCTTGATCTCGCCTTCCTTCGCGCCGTCGAACACTGGCGACCCCATGAATACACCCTTGGTAAAGGTGGGTGCCATGGCTTCGAGATCTTCGTCGCTCATGTCGGAAATGATGTCAGCCAGCTGCGAGTCTTTGAACAGCGCCTTCAACTCTCGCCGGATGGCTTCGGTTCGCGTGTTTTCCTTGAGCAGTTGCGTGATCTTCTCGCCAAGCACGAAGCCAGCCCATCCCAGGTGGGTTTCGAGAATCTGGCCCACGTTCATACGGCTGGGTACGCCGAGCGGGTTGAGCACGATTTCCACCGGCGTTCCGTCTTCGAGGTACGGCATATCCTCTTCCGGCAGAATGCGGGCAATGACGCCCTTGTTGCCGTGACGGCCGGCCATCTTGTCACCGACACTCAGCTTGCGCTTCATGGCGATGTAGACCTTGACCAGCTTGATCACGCCCGGCGGGAGTTCGTCGCCCTTGGTGAGTTTTTCCTTCTTCTCGTTGACGATCTTCTTGAGCACGTCGATCTGACGAGAAGTCATCTCTTCGATCTCGTCGATCTGCTCATTCACCCGCGGGTCTTTATCTGCGTATTTGATGCGCTTCAGGTTGCGGGTGGAGATGCGCTCGATCTCGTCGCGAGTAAGGATGTTGCCCTTGGTCAGAAGGCGCTTGTTGGTGCGTTCGTCGTGCAGATCGGCTTGCACTTCCTTGCCGCCCAGAATGTTTTCCAGGCGCTTCAGACGCTCGTCGGTCAGAATTCGGATTTCGTCCGAAAGGTTCTTTTCCAACTTCGCGATCTGCGTGGCTTCGATGGACTTGGCGCGTTCGTCTTTTTCCTGGCCCTTGCGCGAGAAGATCTTCACATCGACGATGACGCCCTCGATGCCCGGCGGGCAGTAGAGCGAGGCATCACGCACGTCGCCGGCTTTTTCACCGAAGATCGCGCGCAGCAGCTTCTCTTCCGGTGTGAGCTGGGTTTCGCCCTTCGGCGTAACCTTGCCCACCAGGATGTCGCCCTGCTTGATGCTGGCGCCGATGCGAATTACGCCCGCTTCGTCCAGATTGCGCAGCATGGACTCGCTGACGTTGGGGATGTCACGCGTGACTTCTTCCGGTCCCAGCTTGGTGTCGCGGGCTTCGATCTCGTACTCCTCGATGTGCAGCGAGGTGTAGTAATCCTCTTTCACCATCTTCTCGGAGACGAGAATTGCGTCTTCGAAGTTGTAACCGCGCCACGGCATGAAAGCGACGAGGACGTTGCGTCCCAGCGCCAGTTCGCCGTGATCGGTGCACGGACCGTCAGCGATGATCTCGCCCTTCAGCACGCGCTGTCCCTTTTTCACCACCGGCTTCTGGTTGATGCAGGTGTTCTGGTTCGAGCGCTTGAACTTGGTGAGCTGGTAAATATCGCTGCCCACTTCACGCGACAACTGCGTGGGATGGTGCTCGCCTTCGACGCGCACGATGATGCGCTCGGAGTCGACCGAATCGATGATGCCGTTGCGGCGGGCAAGAACCACTGCGCCCGAGTCGCGGGCAGTGACGCCTTCCATTCCCGTACCCACGATCGGCGCTTGCGCGCGAAGCAAGGGCACAGACTGGCGTTGCATGTTTGCGCCCATCAGCGCGCGGTTCGCGTCGTCATGCTCCAAGAACGGAACCAGCGAGGCGGCGACGGAAACCAGTTGCTTGGGGCTGACGTCGACGTAGTCCACTTCCTCGCGGCTGACCAGCACGAAGTTGCCGGCCTTGCGGGCATTGACCAGTTCGGCCACGATGCGGCCTTTGTCGTCCAACTCAACGTTGGCCTGCGCGATCGTGTGGCGATCTTCTTCCCAAGCGGACAGATAGAAGGAGAAAGGCTCGATCGCCGCCGGCTTCTTGCGCTTCTCTTTCAAATCGGCGTTGATCTTCTCGATTTCGTGCTTCTCGATATGATCTCCAACTTTGAAGTCGCTGTCGCCAACGTTGACGATGGTCACGTAGTCAATCACGCGTCCACCCTTGATCTTGCGATAGGGCGACTCGATGAAGCCGTAATCGTTGATGCGGGCGTAGCAGCTCAACGACGAGATCAGTCCGATGTTCGGACCTTCCGGCGTCTCAATCGGGCAGATGCGGCCGTAGTGCGTGGGGTGAACGTCGCGCACTTCGAATCCGGCGCGCTCGCGCGACAGACCGCCCGGCCCAAGGGCCGAGAGACGCCGCTTGTGCGTGATCTCGGAGAGCGGATTGGTCTGATCCATGAACTGCGAGAGCTGGGATGATCCGAAGAATTCGCGGATCGCAGCCATCACCGGCTTGGCATTGACCAGGTCGTGCGGCATCGCCGTCGACATTTCCTGGTACACGCTCATCTTTTCCTTGATGGCGCGTTCCATGCGCACCAGACCGATGCGGAACTGGTTCTCCATCAACTCTCCGACCGCGCGAACGCGGCGGTTGCCGAGGTGATCGATGTCGTCGACCGCGCCGATGTTCTTGCGCAACTTCAGCAGGTACGCGATGGTTGCGTAGAAATCGTCCGGATCGAGCGTGCGCTTGTCGAGACTGGTGGCTTCCTGGTTCTCGAACAACTTGATGTTGAACTTCAGCCGGCCCACGCGGGAGAAGTCATACTTGCGCGGATCGAAGAACATGCCATGGAACAACGCCGTGGCCGTATCGAGCGTCGGCGGATCGCCGGGACGCAGCTTGCGGTAGATTTCGATCAGCGCTTCCTGCGGCGTCTTGACTGCATCGCGCTTCAGAGTCTGGCTGATCACCGTGCCCACATCGTCGCGCTCGGGGAAGAACAGGCTCATCTCGACCACGCCAGAATCGAGGATCTTTGAAAGTTTGTCGGCGGTGAGCTCGGAGTTGGCTTCGAGCATGACTTCGCCGGTGGTGGTGTCGACGATGTCGCCAGCAGTCCACGCGCCTTCGAGATCACTGATGTCGACTTCGATTTCGCTGACCTTCGCCTTCTGAATGTCCTTCAGAATCTGGGCATTGATCTTGCGGCCGGAGTGCGCGATTTCGTCGCCCGACTTGTTCTTGATGCTGTGCGCAAGCTTCATGCCGAGAAGATTGGTTGGCTTCTCGCTGGCCGGGTCGAGCGTCCAGTAAAGCTTCTTGTCGCGGACCACGAGCCGATCCGTGGTATAGAACGCGCGCAGAATATCTTCCCCGGAGCGCAGGCCAAGAGCGCGCAGGAAAATCGTGCCCAGGAATTTGCGCTTGCGATCGATGCGGACGTACAGCACGTTCTTCTGGTCGTACTCAAACTCCACCCACGAACCGCGGTAGGGAATGATCTTTCCCAGGAAGTAGGTGCGGTTGTTGGCCGTCTCGAAGAACACGCCAGGCGAACGGTGCAACTGGCTGACGATGACGCGCTCGGTGCCGTTGATGATGAACGTGCCATTCTGCGTCATCAGCGGAACGTCGCCGAAGAAGACTTCCTGTTCTTTGATGTCGCGAATGGAACGATTGCCGGTCTCGGCGTCCTTGTCAAAAATGGTCAGACGCATCGTGACTTTGAGCGGCGCGGAATAGGTCATGCCGCGCTCTTCGCACTCCGCCACGTCGTACTTCAGTTGCAATCCAACCGGGTCGCCGCACTTGTTGCAGAAGTCGGGCGTATTGGCGTTGTAGGTGCCGCACTTGCCGCAAAGCACTTCACCGGGATGGAACGGATCGGTAATGACCGTGGATCCACAATTTTTGCAGGTGGTGCGGAGATGGTGCAGGCCTTTCAGATGGCCGCACTTGCACTCCCAGTTACCAATGGCGTAATCCACAAACTCCAGTTGTGATACGTTGCGAAAGTCAGTGATCGGAAAGACAGACTGAAACACCGCCTGCAAGCCTCCGTCTTCGCGCTCGCTGGGCAGTTTGTCCATCTGCAGGAAGCGGTCGTAGGAACGCTTCTGAACCTCGATCAGGTTCGGGATCTGGATGGTGGCCGGAATTTTGGAAAAATCGAATCGTTTACGGAAGGCATTTTTCATCGTCAGAAACTCCCAATCTCACGCGCGACCGAAGGCCGCGCTTTAACCGCGGAATGTGGGGCGCTTTCGCGCCGCGGGACTTACGTTGTGTAGAACCGGAACAACCTGGAACCTAAAAGACAGCGGGGCGCCCGCAGGGACAGTCGTTCCCGCAGACGCCAACCAAGGCGTTTCGCCCTTCTTGATTTGAATTCTTTCGCGCCAGTTCCTCGGCCTGTTTTCCGCCCCGCCTGCCCGCGGAGCAGCCTGCCCAAAAACTCCCCTCGCGAGCTTCGCTCGCGTTTGAGTGAAGCCTTTGGGAAGCGACGTTAATATAGATGCTAACATCGCCGCCCAAGGTTCACAAGTACAGAGCGTGCAACATTAACGATATTGCACCGCTTCCGGTGCGTTTTGCGGTCGGAGAGCCTGCAGCTGACATCCCCCGAGCTGAAATGTGGGCAATCCCAGATCCTTCGCAGACCACGCTCAGGATGACGCCAGCGGGGCTCCCGCTTCGCTCACGCCCGCTAACCGGCGTCACTTTACTTCGACAACGGCGCCGGCATCGGTGAACTTCTTCTTGATGGTCTCCGCCTCGTCCTTGGAGACGCCCTCTTTCACGTTCTTGGGTGCTCCATCCACCAGTTCCTTGGCTTCTTTCAGGCCCAGGCTGGTGACTTCACGGACGGCCTTGATTACATTGATCTTGTTGGCGCCGACCTCTTTGAGGACGACGGTGAATTCGGTCTTCTCTTCGGCCGGAGCCGCGCCTGCCGCCGCACCGCCGCCGCCGGCCACCATGACCGGGGCCGCAGCTGCCGCCGACACGCCCAGACGTGCTTCCAGCTTCTTTACGAGCTCCGCCGCGTCCAGTAGCGACAGGCCTACGATTGACTCTTCCAACTGTGCTAAATCCGCCATGTTATTTCTCCCGTAATGTAGTCTCTTCGTAGAGACGTAGTTTTGCTACGTCTCGCTTTCGTTATCAGCAGACCAGGTTTCCAGTGCGACCAGGTTCAGTTTCCTCGCGCCAGACAACGCTCGGAACGAGCCGCGCAACCCCCGACTTGCCGATAACCAAATCTCTTCATTTGGTAATTGGGTAATTTGAAAATTTGGTAATTTTCCGAACCGTTGGTTTTCAATTACCAAATTACAAAATTACCCAATTACAAGATCGCTTACGCTTCTTTGAACTTCTTCTGCTGTACGCCCTGATCGACCACCACCGCCAAGTTGCGGCCAACCGCGTTCATCGCGGTCACCAGACGCTGTGCCGGAGCATTAATTAGAAACAGGAGCTTCGACATCAGCTCTTCCTTCGACGGCATGGTGGACAGCGCTTCGATCTCTTTAATGTTGATGACCTTGCCTTCGACGACGCCGACCTTGAAGGTGAACTCCGGCGTGTCTTTCGCATACTTGGTCAGCGCTTTGGCCATCGCTACCGGATCGCCCGTGGTGTAGGCAATCGAGGTCACGCCAGCCAAATCCTTCAGAGCGCCTTCGACCTTGGTGCCCTTGGCAGCGCGCTCGGCCAAGGTGTTCTTGACGACCTGATACTTCGCGCCCGCGCCGCGCAGAGCCTTGCGCAGCTCATAGTCCTGGGCAACGGTCATCTTGGTGTAAGTCGCCACGACTACGTTGGAAACATTTTTCAGGTCTTTGCTCAGCTTTTCGACCTGCTCTGTCTTCTTCGCTTTAGTAACCGCCATAATTCAATCCTTCCGATCTTATGTGGGGACAGCCGCCCTCGGCTATCCGCCGGGCGCAGCCCCGCAGGTTTCGCTTACGCCTTCGCTGCGGCCTCAATCGGGGCGACATCCAGCAAAATCCCCGGCCCCATCGTCGAACTCAAAGTGCAGCCCTTAATGTACTTGCCTTTGGCTACTGACGGCTTGGCCTTGATCACACTGGTGATCAGTACTGTCGCGTTCTCAATCAACTTGTCGGGCGCGAACGAAATCTTGCCCACGGGGCAATGTACGAGCGCCGTCTTGTCGGTGCGGAATTCGACTTTACCGGCTTTCACTTCCTGCACTGCCTTGCCCACGTCGAAAGTGACTGTTCCCGTCTTCGGGTTCGGCATCAGCCCCTTTGGACCGAGAATCTTACCCAGGCGTCCAACGGACTTCATCACGTCGGGCGTGGCAATCAGCGCATCGAAGTCGGTCCAGTTTTCCTTGGTGATCTTCTCGACCATCTCTTCGCCGCCGGCAAAATCCGCGCCTGCCGCTTCTGCTTCTTTGATCTTGTCGCCGGTCGCGATCACGAGAACTTTCTTCGACTTGCCCAAGCCGTGCGGCAGGACGACCGTGCCGCGCACCATCTGGTCAGCGTGCTTGGGATCGACTCCCAACCGCAGCGTCAGCTCGACGGTCTCGTCGAACTTTGCGTACTTCACTTTCTGCAGGAGCGGGACTGCGTCCTGCAGAATATACGGACGCTTCTCGACTGCGGCGTGCGCCTTGGCGATGTTCTTTCCTTCTTTTTTCATTGCTTTTCCTTGTCTCCCACCGCTCGTCGCTCTTCCGAAGAGCCGTGGTGCGTTTGACTTACGAATTTAGTAATTTGGTAATTTGAAATCGTCTTACAAAATCTCCCAATTACAAATCTGCTATCCAACGACTTCAATACCCATCGAGCGCGCTGTGCCGCGGACGCTTTTTACGGCGGTCTCGACCGAAGCGGCGTTCAGGTCGGGCATTTTCTGCTTGGCGATGTCCTCGACCTGCTTGGCGGTGACTTTGCCAACTTTATCTTTGTTCGGCGTCCCCGATCCCTTGGCGATGCCTGCCGCGCGCTTCAAAAGGATCGACGCCGGGGGCGTCTTGGTGATGAAGGTGAATGAGCGGTCGCTATATACTGACACTACAACTGGGATGATCAGCCCTTCCATTTCTTTCTGATTGGTCCGGGCGTTGAACTGCTTGCAGAACTCCATGATGTTGATCTGCGCCTGGCCCAGGGCCGGTCCGACCGGGGGCGCTGGAGTCGCCTTGCCGGCGGCGATCTGCAGCTTCACATAACCTGTAACTTTTTTTGCCATGATCTCTTTTCCGCTTCAACTCCGGGTCTAGGATTTTCGGCCCGGCAACTGGAAGCTTGCCTTTCTCTTCTACGCGACCTTCTCGACTTGATTGAACTCGAGTTCCACCGGGGTGGAGCGGCCAAAAATTGTGACCATTACTTTGAGGGTCTCGCGATCTTCGTTCACTTCGTCGACGATGCCGGTAAAGCTGGCGAATGGGCCTTCGCTGATGCGGACCGATTCGTTCTTCTCGAACTTAACCTTGAGCTTCGGCTTCTCGCGGCTGTCGGCGACTTTGTAGACGATGTGCTGAACTTCTTCTTCGGACAATGGAGTCGGCTGCTGGCCGGTGCCGACGAATCCGGTCACGCGCGGCGTGGACTTCACCACATGCCAGACGTGATCGTCCATGTCCATTTCCACCAGCACGTAGCCGGGATAGAACATCCGCTCGGAGGTATATTTCTTGCCGCCGCGCACTTCGGTGACCGACTCGGTCGGGATCAGCACTTTGCCGATCTTGTCCTGCAGCCCGAAAGCCGCGACGCGCGACTCGAGAGACTCTTTCACCTTGCGCTCAAACCCCGAGTACGAGTGGATGATGTACCACTTCATATTCGGGTTGCGGGGCGCTTCAGTGGTGGCGGCAGCGCCCTCTGCTGCGGCGGTCTGCGGCTCGCCTGCTGTGCTTGTTGCGACTTCGTCTTTTTCTTGGTCCTGCATATATGGGTGCTTTTCTCGGCCAGCCGTTGGTTCAGTAACGCTCGTCTGCAATCTCGTCAGTGACTCTTGAAAAAGTTAAACAACGCTGTCACGCCGTGCTGAATGACGAAATCGATCACGAAGAAGTACAGCGCAAAAATGGCAACCGTGATCACGACCACCGTAGTCGTCGCCCGAACTTCTTTCCACGAGGGCGCGGTCACTTTGCGCATTTCGGTGCGCACGTCGTTATAGAAAGTCCTGGTGCGCTCCGGCCAGGCCTTCACCGTGGTTACAAGTGCGTTTTGTTCCGTCATGGTCGCCATCTTCTAATTCTTTCTTCTCAGTCTGTCTTCTGCGCCTGTGCTGCCCGTTGCGGGGCCCTAAATTCTGGCAGGGGCGGAGGGATTCGAACCCCCAAGTTCGGTTTTGGAGACCGACAGTTTAACCGTTGAGCTTACGCCCCTAAAAACAGTTCTCAGTTGCCAGTTCTCAGTTAACACCGAGGGCTGAACACTGGATGTGCTTACAAATTTCACTTCTTTATGCAGCGTGTGCTTGCGGCAACGGCGGCAGAACTTCTTGAATTCCAGCCGCTCGGTCGTCGTCTTCCGATTCTTGGTCGTCGAGTAGTTCCGCTCTTTGCAGTCGCCGCATTGTAACGTTACGATTTCTCGGGGCATCTCAACAGCTCCTAAGCTTCTAGCTCTTTAGCTTCTAGCTCCAAACCCTTCGCCAAGTCAGAAGGAAGAATTCAGAATGCAGAATTAATTTGTTTTTACTTCTGCATTCTTCCTTCTGACTTCTACCTTCCCTTACTGCACAATCTCCGCGATCGTGCCTGCGCCCACCGTGTGGCCGCCTTCGCGAATCGCGAACCGCAAGCCCTTCTCCATGGCCACCGGCGTGATCAACTCAATCACCAGGCTCACGTTGTCTCCCGGCATCACCATCTCCGTACCCGCAGGAAGTTCCGCCACGCCCGTCACGTCCGTGGTTCGCAGATAAAACTGCGGACGATATCCCTTGAAGAATGGCGTATGCCGCCCGCCTTCTTCCTTCGTCAGGATGTAGACTTCCGCCTTGAACTTGGTGTGCGGCGTGATCGATCCTGGCTTTGCCAGCACCATGCCGCGCTCCACATCGTCTTTGCCGATGCCGCGCAGCAGCAAGCCAGCGTTGTCGCCCGCCATGCCTTCGTCCAACTGCTTCTTGAACATTTCGACGCCAGTGACCACCGTCTTGCGCGTCTCGCGGAAGCCGACGATTTCCACTTCCTCGCCGACCTTCACCTTGCCGCGCTCGATACGGCCGGTCACCACCGTGCCGCGTCCCGAGATCGAGAAGATATCTTCGATCGGCATCAGGAACGGCTTGTCCAGTTCACGCGCCGGCTGCGGCACGCTCTTGTCCACCGCCTCCATCAACGCATCAATCTGCTTTTCCCACTTCTCTTCACCGTTCAGCGCGCCCAGCGCCGACAGCCGGATCACCGGCACATCGTCGCCCGGAAACTTGTAGCTCTTCAGCAACTCGCGCACTTCGAGCTCAACCAGATCGAGCAGTTCGGGATCATCCACCGCATCGCACTTGTTCAGCGCCACGACAATGTAAGGCACTCCCACCTGCCGAGCCAGCAGCACGTGCTCGCGCGTCTGCGGCATGGGACCATCCGTCGCCGCAACTACCAGAATCGCGCCATCCATCTGCGCCGCGCCCGTGATCATGTTCTTGATGTAGTCGGCGTGGCCCGGGCAATCCACGTGCGCGTAGTGCCGGTTCGCCGTCTCGTACTCGACGTGCGCCGTGGCAATCGTGATGCCGCGCGCCTTCTCTTCCGGCGCGTTGTCAATCGAATCAAACGACCGGAACACAATCTTCGGATTGTGCTTCTGCAACACCTTGGTGATCGCCGCCGTCAACGTGGTCTTGCCGTGGTCGATGTGACCAATCGTCCCGACGTTGCAGTGCGGCTTATTGCGATCAAATTTTTCTTTCGCCATAAAATTGCCGTGCCTCGCTTGAAATAGTACTCAGTAATACTGATACAGCTTTCTAAACTTGTGCCGCAGCGCGACATCGACGCCCTCGAGCTTCGACAGGTAAAACTCGCGCATCTGCGCTTGATCGGAAATCGGCAGCGACTCATAAAGCTGTCGCGCATTCAGTTCCGAGTCTCCGACCGATTCCAAAAGCCGCTGCGCCAGGACCGCGTCGAAATCCCGAACGCGAATTCCCTTGCGATCCAGCTGCTTCAGAAATCCCTGAGCCCTCTCCGGCAAGAATGCCTGTTCGACCGCCGCTTGCAGCCTGGCGAACTCTTGCGCCTTCTCAACCTTGATGGCAGCCTGCTGGAAACTCACTGTCATCCTCGAAAATCGTAGTTCCTAAATCTCTGGAGCGGGAGACGGGAATCGAACCCGCGACCAACAGCTTGGAAGGCTGTGACTCTACCACTGAGTTACTCCCGCCCTGCGTCAGCTCTCAGCTATCAGCCGTCAGCTAAACCTCAGCGGCTAAAGCCGCCTCCAACTTCCACCGCTAACGGCACGGCTGAAGCCGTGCCCTTCCCGAACCCTGCCAACCACCATGAAGCAATCTGGAGCCGATGACCAGGATTGAACTGGTGACCTCTCCCTTACCAAGGGAGTGCTCTACCAACTGAGCTACATCGGCCCGAAACCAGCTGACAGCGATCAGCCTTCAGCAAATCCTATTCCGCATCTTTGTCGGCATGCAGCACGTCATTGCGGCGCAACACCGACTTCACTGCGAAGAGCGCCAGGATCACCAACGTTCCCGCCCGAATCTTCGGGTCAGTAATCGTGGCCCAAGTCAGCGCTCCCAGCACCACGTAGCAAACCAGCGCAATGGACAAGCGATTCACGTGAATCATGGTGCACAGGGAAGGATTCGAACCTTCGTACCTCGCTAGGAGGGACAGATTTACAGTCTGTTGGCTTTAACCACTCACCCACCTGTGCGTAAACTCTCGGGCGATGCGGCTGTCGCGCTTCATTTGGCAGACCACCCTTGCGGGGCCGCTGGAAAGCACTCACGCGGAACCCGCAGCCCAAACGCGGCACAAGTCACACTTCAATCGCAAAACAGGACCTTCGCAAAACAGGGAAACCAAGGCTCACGCAAGACACCGCGATGATCATTGATTACAGCACGCCGGAAGTACGAATGGAGTGCGTTGGAAAAACCTGTTGCGCCGACTACCGAGTCCGCCGCCTGCCGGAAATACGTTTCCTGGAGCTGGCGAAGGGATTTGAACCCCTGACCCTCTGATTACAAATCAGATGCTCTACCGACTGAGCTACGCCAGCAATTCGGGGGAAAGGCACGCCTTCGCGCAAACTTATCCCTCTGATCCCTTCCAGATGTCCGGGACAATTATTTAAGGTATCACAAGGGGAATTGACCGCGCAAGCAAAGGACTTCGCAGTAGTGGGTCCATTTAATGGACCCACCCACTTCGCAATTTCCAGTTAGAAAAGCTCGAGCCGAAGCGATCCGTCCGCCGCACGCGCCAGGGGTGCTATCATTTCATCCCTGACCGCATTTCATGCGAATTAGACGCGCTTTCCCCATCACTCTGGCGCTCGTGATTGTGGCTGCGGCGGTGACCCTTGCCGTCCAGCTGCGCAAACACGCTCCGCCAGAACCGGCGCGGCTGCTGCCCGGTGCCGACGGCTTTGTGTACGCCAACTTAGGGTGGGCCCGCAAGGCAAATGGCGGAAAGCTCCTCATCCCAGTCACCCACGATCCGGAATACGAACGCTTCATCCAGGAAACTGGCTTTGACTTTGAGCGCGATCTGGACGCGGTGGCCTTCGCCATTCACTACCCGGAAAAGTGGCCCGGCGGGGGGACTGGAGGTGCGGCGTCCGAGCCTCGCTTTTCCGAAGTCTTCACGGGAAGGTTTGATGGGACCAAGTGTCTGGCTTATCTGAAGCGGGCCGCGCAGTCCGTCGAGAACTACAACTCGATCGATATTTTTACCATTCCAATCTACGGGCGGTCCTTCCGCGTCGCAATTCTGGCCGTGGACACGGTCGCCGCCTCCAATCACGACGACCCTGCCGTGATCCGCGGCATGGTCGACCGTTCCCGGCGGCTGGCGTCCCCGTTTGGCGGCCCGGCTCTGCTGCGGCGATATTACAAGCGGGTGCAGTTGGCCAGCCCGGTTTGGATGGTGGCGCGGGTTGAGCCCTTGGCTCGCGAATCGGAGGCTTGGGCTTCGATTTTTCCTAAGCCTGCCGATCTGGTGATATCCGCCAGCTACAACCCGCTGCATCTTCCTCTGCGTGTCGACGCGCTGCACCTGCGGGCGGAAGCTTGGGCGGGCAGCGACCAGGACGCCCGCGACATCGCAGACAAGGTCAACGTGTATCTCGCGATGTTCCGCAGCGCGGAGGTGTCAGTCGGATCGCCAGGCACGGACGCCGACGTGAAGGCTTTTTTTGAGAGTCTCCAGGTGCGCCAGGAAGATAGCCGGGCCGTGCTGTCGGCGATACTTCCGGGGACAGTTCTTCGCAAGTTGGGGGAATCGCCGGAACCAATGTCGGCACCCGGAATGCCGCCGGCGTCGACTCCGCCTGAAAAGCGGCGTTGATCGCATCGATTGCAGCGCAACTCTGCAACTAAAACCTGCGCCGCGCGTCTTATCTGATGAGGTAGCATCCAGCAGCTACAATAAGAGCGAATGAAGAGCCTTCCGCTTCCCATTGCCGCGTTCTTTGCAGGCCTGATTTCTTTTCTCTCGCCATGCGTGCTTCCGCTGGTGCCGGGCTACGTTTCTTTGATCTCGGGCGCGGGTGTCGAGGAACTGAAGTCGCCGCAGGGCCAACTCATGCGCCGGGTCATGGTGAACTCGGTTGGATTCATCCTGGGCTTCAGCGTGGTGTTTGTGACGCTGGGTGCGATCTCGACGGAAATCGGGCAGATGGCGGCGCGCTACAAGCACACGCTATCGATTGTGGCGGGAGTGGTCATCATCATTTTCGGACTGCACCTGACCGGGATTTTCAAGATCAAGGCGCTCTACACCGACGCGCGCCTGCACAGTGTGAAGGGCAGCAGCACGCCGATTGGCGCATTCGTGATCGGATTTGCTTTCGCCTTCGGCTGGACCCCGTGCCTGGGGCCGATCCTGACCGCGATCCTGACTCTGGCCAGCGAGCAGGACACGGTGGTGAAGGGAATTCTCCTACTGGGGGTCTATTCGCTGGGACTGGCGGTGCCGTTCTTGCTGACGTCGCTGCTGATGGAGCGCTTCCTGAAGTTTTACAGCCGCTTCCGCTTCCATATGCACGTGCTGGAAGTAGCCAGCGGCGGACTGCTGATCGCGCTGGGTGTGTTGCTGGTGATTGGTCGCTTCACCCTCATTTCGAGCTGGCTGTCGTTTCTGAATCGTTTTGCTTTGTAGTTGGAGGTTTGCGTTATGCCTGAAAAATCGGACGGGACGCCGCTGGAGAAATCTCACTGGCGCTGTCCAAAGTGTTGGGTCACTCAAGAGAAGGGAGTTCGTCCCGATGCCGAGGCAGTCTCTGGAATGGTGACGTGCAACGCATGTGGTGCGGCGTTTCCGGGGTCAGATATCGACAGCGGCAAGTATGACGCCGATGCCCCAGTCCCCAGACCGGCTGCGGGAGGAAAGCGTAATCCGCTCGCCCTGCTGGTAGTGGCTGTCGTTGCCGCGGCAATGCTGTTTTTTGGCTTTCACATGGCTCGCCGTTCGGGACCAGCCCCGCCACCCATCGCCAAGTCGGGACCCGCGCCCGACTTCACGCTGGAGTCGCTCGACGGCAAAAGCATGCGCCTGTCGGACCTGCGCGGCAAAGCCGTCCTGTTGAATTTCTGGGCAACCTGGTGCGGTCCCTGCAAAATCGAAATGCCATGGTTCGTTGAATTGCAAAACCAGTATGGGTCGCAGGGTCTGCAGATTGTCGGCGTCGCGATGGATGATTCCAGCAAGGAAGACATCGCCAAGTTCGCCAAAGAGATGGGAGTCAACTATCCGGTGCTGCTTGGCAAGGAAGCGGTGGGTGACGAGTACGGCGGCGTCCCAGCCCTACCGGAGAGCTTTTTCATCGGCCGCGACGGCAAGATCGTGGACAAGATTATTGGCCTGAAAGGCAAGGCTGAAATCGAGGACTCGATCAAGAAGGCGTTAGACACGGAGATGGGAAAGAGCCAAGCTTCAGCCCAGACGATTCGCGAAAACGGACCTGCTCACAGGTAACGTCGCATCAGGCCGCGAAACGTTCTAGTATTCAGCTAGTGATGCCACTGGGGCGAATCGTGAACATCAAAGGTGTATCGGCGGCATTGGTGCTGGCGTTCTTGATTGTCGTTCCCCAAGGCAAGGCGCAAGCGTCCCCATCCGCCAGCCAAGAGCAACACCCACCATCAACCGGACCCGCTCGGCTACGCGTTGCGCCAGATTTCTCTCTGGAATCCCTCAATGGGGAAATAGTTCATCTTTCCGACTTTCGCGGCAAGGTAGTCCTTCTGAACTTTTGGGCTACCTGGTGCGGTCCTTGTAAGATCCTGACACCGTGGTTTGTCGACCTGCAGAATCAATACAGGCCCGAGGGTTTGGAGATCGTCGGCATTGCTCTCGACGAGGATGCTACAAAGGTGGAGATTGCCGAACTCACCGACGAACTGCGAGTGAATTACATCGTCCTGATCGGTAATGAAAAAGTGGCGAAGGCCTATGGTGGCGTCCCCGCCATGCCGGACACCTTCTTCATTGGGCGCGATGGGAAGATTGTGGACAGGATTATCGGCCTGAAGAGCAAGGGCGAAATCGAAGACTATATCAAGAAGGCCTTGGACGCTCAGCTTGAACCTACCCAGGTAACGGGCGGCTCGAAGCCTCAGAAGTGACAATAGGAACCGGCCCGCGATCCACTACTATTGGGTGTATCTGGAATGATCTGGCGACGGCACAAGTCGAAGAAGCTGATAGGTCTGCTGGGCCTGCTCATGGGCACAGCGTGGGCGCAATCAGGGAAGGCCCCTTCGGATCTGATGGCTCCGGGCAACATTGCGGCGCTCGAGGGAAAGACGTCGTCTAGGGTTTCGGTCGCCCCGGTGCCGCTGGTTACGGCTCCGCGCGCGGCGCAGACCATGGTGAATTTGAATTTCCGCGTGGCGCCAGGATTCCACATCAACTCCAACACGCCGAAGTCAGAGTTCCTGATTCCGACGAATCTGAAGATGGACCTGCCCACGGACATCATCCTGGGAAAGATTGAGTATCCTGCCGGAAAGGATCTGGCCTTTCCTTTCTCTCCGGATGAGAAGTTGAACGTGTACAACGGAGATTTCACGATTACGGTGGCCGTACATCCGCTCCACGCCGTAGTGCCGGGGAAATATGTGATGCACGGCGTCCTGCGTTACCAGGCCTGCGACAACGCTCAGTGCTTTCCGCCCAAGGCTCTACCGGTAAGTTTTGATGTGAAGGTCGTGAAAGAACCGCCGGGTCCCCGCCACAATCCCGCGCAGAGCCCGCACGTGCATAACTAGTTGTCGGCCGTCAGAATCTCAGCACCACGAACAACGAGGACCGCGGGTCCCGAATTGAACCTTGCGTAAAAGAAATCTCACCTCCAAGGTCTTTCGACCGTGCCTCGTAACCTACCTTAGTTCCTAGGGCCCGTGGTGCCTCTGACGAGATCAAGAACGCCGCAAGGGCAATCACCGACTTATTCCTCGCGAGCGGAGAAGAAATCCGGCTCTCGATCGAGCAGGGGTTTCTTGAGCATGCACTAGAGTCCGCGGCTCTCAGGCCGTATTTCGAACGTTGGTCGAGGGACGAGCGGCTGCGCGAAACCGGGGACGAGCTGTGGAGTGGGCGAACGATCATCCCGACTGGAGTTGGAACCTGCACCGGGAGTTCCTGCGGAAAATCCAGAAAAAGTGAGTGAACTCGTGGTGACGGCGTGTTTATCTTCGACTTCCGTCCCCCTCCCGCATGTACGTACATTCTTGTACATGAAAGTGTTCCTGCAGGAACACTGTGGATAACTCCGCTAACTTGTTTGTTTCTGCGGCCTAACCCTTTCCGCCCTGCTTTTTCTCCACCTTCGCCCACGTGTCTTTCAGTGCGATCGTGCGGTTGAACACCTGCTTCCCCGGCTTCGAATCTGGGTCAACGCAGAAATATCCCAGGCGTTCGAGCTGATAACGAGTTCCTGTCGCGGCGTTGGCCAGCGACGGCTCCAGTTTCGCGTCCGTGATCACTTCAAGTGAGTTCGGGTTGAGGTTGTCGAGGACATCCTTGCCCTCTTCAACGTCGCTGGGATCTGCCTTGCTGAAAAGGTTCTCGTAGATGCGGACTTCGGCATCGACTGCGTGCGCGGCCGAGACCCAATGGATCGTCGCCTTCACCTTGCGGCCATCTGGAGCATTTCCGCCGCGCGTCACCGGATCGTATGTGCAGTTTACTTCGATGACCTCACCTTTTTCGTTTTTCACGACGCCCGTACACTTCACGAAGTACCCATAGCGCAGGCGCACCTCCCGCCCCGGCGAGAGACGGAAATACTTTGGGGGAGGAACTTCGCGAAAGTCATCCTGCTCGATATAGAGCACGCGCGAAAACGGAACCGTGCGGCTTCCTGCAGCCGGATCTTCGGGGTTGTTGACCGCTTCCATCTCCTCGACCTGATTTTCCGGATAATTATCGATCACGACTTTCAGCGGGCGGAGCACGGCCATCACGCGGGGCGCGCGCTTGTTCAAATCCTCGCGCACGAAATGTTCGAGCATCGCTAGTTCGATCGAGCCAGTTGTCTTCGAAACTCCAATCGACGCGCAGAAATTGCGGATCGCCTCCGGTGTGTAGCCGCGACGCCGGATGCCGCTCAGCGTCGGCATGCGCGGATCGTCCCAACCGCGCACGAGGCCTTCCTGCACCAACTGCCGCAGCTTGCGCTTGCTCAGCAGCGTATGGGTCAGGTTGAGGCGGTCGAATTCGATTTGCTGGGACGGGAAGATGCCCAGTTGCTGAATGAACCAGTTGTAGAGCGGACGATGATCTTCAAACTCCAGCGTGCACATGGAGTGCGTGACGCGCTCTAGCGAATCCGACTGCCCGTGCGCGTAGTCGTACATCGGGTAGATGCACCACTTGTTCCTGGTGCGGTGATGTTCAGCGTGGAGGATGCGGTACATCACGGGATCGCGCAGGTTCAGATTCGGCGAGGCCATGTCGATCTTCGCTCGCAGCACGCGCGAGCCGTCGGGAAATTCTCCGGCCTTCATGCGTTCAAATAGAGCAAGATTTTCTTCTACCGAGCGATTGCGGTGCGGGCTGTCCTTTCCCGGTTCGGTCAGCGTTCCGCGGTACTTGCGAATTTCTTCGGCCGAGAGATCGTCGACGTAAGCCTTGCCATCCTTAACCAGCTTCACGGCCCATTCATAAAGCTGATCGAAATAATCCGAAGCGTAGAACAGTCCGTCCCAGTGGAAGCCGAGCCACTTCACGTCGGCCATGATGGAATCGACGTACTCGGTCTCTTCCTTTTCGGGATTCGTGTCGTCGAAACGCAGGTTCGTATGCCCGCCAAATTCGTCGGCGAGTCCAAAGTCGAGGCAGATCGCCTTAGCGTGTCCGATGTGCAGATAGCCGTTGGGCTCGGGAGGAAAACGCGTCTGCACGCGGCCTCCGTACTTATTGGTTTTTAGGTCGTCGAGAATGATGTCGCGGATGAAGTTGGACGGGCGAGATTCCGGGGCGGCGTTTGTGCCTGTCTCGGCCTCGGTATCGGACGTTTTCATAGATCTGATCTTATCGCAAAGACGGGCGGGTCAGACTCCAGCCGACACGACCTGGCCCGGCGCAGCGATCGCCGCCTGCTGTTGTGCCAGTTGCCGGCGGTAGTGGACATGCCGCCAGCGTGTCATCTCTACCAGTGGTTTCCACACTGGGTTCACCAGGTCGTGCTTGATCAGCAGGTGCCAGAAGCGGTTCGATCGCTTGTAGAGGTACGACATGGCCAGGTAGAGCGGGATCGCCTGCCAGTCCTCGGGGCGGCGCCGCCAGATCGATGCGTGTGAGAACAGGCGCTGGTAGATCCAGGCATATCCCTGCTCGAGTTCCTGGGGAGTCATGTGCTTCGGCTGAAAGACGGCGTGGCCCGTGTCGTATTGCGTCCAGTCGCGATGCAGAATCCGCCCTTGCGCTTCCATCTGACGAAACAGCGGCGTCGCGGGATAGGGTGTGAGGATGTGAAACGTCGCACACTCCAGGCGGTTCTCTTCGATCCATTCCGCAGTGCGAGCGAACGAATCTTTGCGGTCGTGATCGAAGCCGAGCACGAACGATCCGTTCACCTGGATGCCGTAGTCGTGCAGGATACGCACGCGCCGCGCGTAGTCGCTAGTCTTCGGCGTCTTCTTGTGGGAGTCGGCGAGATTGTCATCGGAGAGCGATTCGAAGCCAATGAAGACACCGGTGCATCCCGCCAGCGCCATGTTGCGGATCAGGCTGGGATCGTCGGTGACATCGATGGTGACGGCGGCACTCCAGATTTTGTTGAGCGGACGCAGCGCCGCGCAGAGCGAGTGCAGATAATCGCGGTGCGATCCCAGATTGTTATCGATGAAGACGGCGTAGGGCTGATCGTCGGCTTTGAACTCGTCGACCACTTGTTGGGGATGCCGCATCCGATAGGGCATGCGCAGGCCGTCGGTAGCGAGATAGCAGAAGCCGCAGCGGTTGTGGCAGCCGCGGGTCGCGATCAGGCTGGTGGTGGTCAGAAAGCTGCGGCGCGAAAGAAGGGATCGCCGCGGCGGCGGATCGTCGCAATAGTCGTTTTCGTACGTGGCAACGTAGCGAGGTTGGAGGCGATTCGCCTCAAGGTCGCGCAGGATGCGAGGCCATAGTTGGACGCCGTCGCCCAGCGCGAGGGCATCCGCGTGGGGCGAGCACTCGTCGGGACAGGAAAGAACGTGCAGCCCTCCGAAAATCACCTTCGCGCCGCGCTCCCGATACCAGTCCGCCAGTTCGTAGGCCCGCCCCGCAAAAGTCAGATGCACCGTGATTCCAACCGCCTGCGGCATCGGATAGAACGGAGGACGTCCGTCCAGTAGGTTCTCGTCCCAGTACTCGACGCGCCAATGTTCCGGAGTCGTGGCGGCAAAGCTGGTCAGGGCGAGCGTCGGCGTAAGCACGTGCTTGCCAAAGCTCGCATTCGCGTCCTTGGGATAAAACGGGTTGATCAGGAGCGCGTAGTGTGGCTCGACCGGTCCGGCGGGCGCGTTGGGATCAAGCGCGGGCGCGGTGCTCATCTCACGCGGAATCCAGCGCTTGGGGACGGGGTTAAGGAAGGGATCTTCAGGTGCGATCATGAGTGTACTTTATACTACAAAGTACTTCACGTCAACGGAAGCAACGGCCAACCAACTCCAAATAAAAACGGACTGAAAGACCGCGCGTCTTCCAGTCCCCTGACTCAAACCGCTTTGCCCAGCACTCGACCCTAGGCGCCCATTGTGAGCACAACCCTGAACCGCGCTTTTCCGCTGATCATCTGTTCGTAGGCCTCAGCCGCCTTCTCCAGCGGATAGCGCTCGATCATCGGACGAACTCCGCTCAACGAGCTGAACCGAAGCGTGTCCTCCGAATCCTTGGCGGTTCCAGAGGCCCACCCATGGATCGCTTTGCGCCCACCAATAAGCTGCAGCGGAGTAACCGTAAGAGACTCAAAACCTGCTCCCACGATCAGCAACGTTCCGTTCCCGGCCAGTCCGTCTACCAGAGCCGAGATGGATTTTGAATCGGGAGCGGTGGCCAGGATTACGTGCGCTGCTCCGAGTTTCTGCAGCGCTTCGGCGGGAGCACCGGCGCCCGTGTCCACGTAGTCGTGAGCGCCCAACTTCCGGGCCAGCGGCTCTTTGTCTTTGCCGCGGCCGACGGCCACAGTGCGAAAGCCCATCTGACGGGCATACTGAATCCCGAGATGTCCCAGACCGCCGATGCCCTGAACCGCGACCAAATCGCCGGCGCGAGCTCCTGAATTGCGCAACGCGTTGAATACGGTAATTCCAGCACACAGCAGCGGGGCGGCCTCGGCGGCGGGCAAATCGTCCGGCATCGCGGCGACCGCCTCTGCCGGCGCAATCATGTATTCGGCATAGCCTCCATCGAAGTGGATGCCAGTAATCTTTTCAAACTGGCACAAGATGAAATCACCGCGGCGGCATGCGTCACACTGGAAGCAGTGTCCACCATGCCATCCCACGCCAACCCGCTGCCCTGGTTTCCACAAAGCGACGTCGGCGCCAATGGCGTCGATGCGTCCGGCAATCTCGTGGCCCGGCACCCGCGGATACTGGATTCCCGGCCAGTGTCCTTCTTTCACGAGCGCGTCGCTGTGACAGATGCCGCAGGCTTCGACTTTGATGCGCACCTGGCCGCGGCTGGGCTGGGGGATCGGCCGCTCGACGATTTCGAAATTTCCACCCGGCTTGCTGACTTGGACTGCTTTCATGAGAGACCTCATTTTAGGGTTTACCGAGAAGTTGCGAGACGAAGCCTGCGGCAGGGTTTCCTGTTCCGCAGAAGGACATGGCAAATCCTATAGATCAAGAGTTCTTAGCGACGGATGCAACAAAATAAACGAAAAGCCTATCCGATCCGCGAAATTGCCAGCTCGATCCGCGCCACCGTGGTTTCCCGACCCAGCACTTCCAGCGTTTCAAATAGCGGCGGTGCGTTCTTGCGGCCGCAGACGGCCACGCGAATCGGCTGAAACATCTGTCCGGCCTTGATGCCAAGCTCTTGGGCGGCGGCACGTAGAGCTTGGTCCAGCGGATCGTGTTTGAATTCGACGTTCGCCAGCACTTCCTTTGCCCGTTGGAGAACTTTCAACGCCATCGCCGCGTCCCCTTTTTGTGGGATGAGTTCGGCCGGGTCGTAGGGCGCCAGCTGATCGACGAAGAAGAAGTCGGCGGCGGTGAGCACGTCGCGCAAAAGCTTGATGCGCTCGCGGATCAGCGGCGTGATGCGCAACATCCTTTCGGGCGTGATGTTGAATCCAGATTCATGCACGATCGGCAGCAAGCGCTGGCTCAGGTCTTCAATGGCGAGGCCGCGAATGTGTTCTGCATTAAGCCATACAGCTTTCTGATCGAAAGTCTCCTCCGGCGTGGTGGCCGGCTCCTTGAAGTTCACTACCGCATTCGCCCGATTGATTCCTTCGAGCGAGAACGCGTCGATCAGTTCCTGTCGGCTCATCAGCTCACGATCATTTTTCGGCGACCAGCCCAGCAGGCACAGAAAATTGATGAACGCCGCAGGCAAAAATCCGGCGTCGCGGTATGTCGTTACGCTTACGACCGGGCCGTGGCGGCGCTTTGAAAGCTTGGTTCCGTCCGGCGCTACCAGCAGCGGAAGATGCGCGAATAGCGGGGGCGTGAAGCCGACGGCTTCAAAGATCAATACGTGCTTGTAGGTGTTTGAGAGATGGTCCTGGCCGCGAATGATGTGGCTGATGCGCATATCGGCGTCGTCAGCACATGAGGCGAGGTGATAGGTCGGCATGCCGTCGGAGCGCAATAGGGCGAAGTCCTCGATGTCAGCGCCGGCCTTGATCTGCTCGCCATAAACCGCGTCGGTGAAGCGCACAACTTGTCCGCCCGCGCGCGGCACGCGATAGCGCAAGGCAAACGGTTCGCCTGCGGCGGCGCGGCGATCGCTTTCCTCTCGCGAAAGTTCCCGCATCCCGGGATTGAACAACCATGTCCCTTGTGCGCCGGATCTCTCGCTGTCTCCGGTGTGAGCGGGCGTGAAATCGCGGTAGGCGAGGCCTTTTTGGAAGATCGCGTCCGCCATTTGGCGGTGCAGTTCTCCGCGCTCAGACTGCTTGTATTCTTCGTCCCAGCTCAGGTCCAGCCACTTCAAACCTTCAAAAATGGAGTTGACCGAGGCGTCCGTATTACGTTCCACATCGGTATCGTCGAGCCGCAAAATCATCGTTCCGCCATTCCGGCGGGCGTACAACCAATTAAAAATGAAGGTGCGGGCACTGCCTACGTGAAGAAACCCGGTAGGCGAGGGCGCAAAACGCACTCTCGGCTTGCCTGGCGAAGGTGAATTCAAAGTTTCGGACATATGGTATTACGAAGAATGCCGCATCCGGTACCGTCGCGTCCTCGAAACGATTCGATCGCAAGTACCACAATCTTCTGAGGTTCGACTGACTTTCGATGGTACGGGCAAGCCAAAACCATCGTCAAGTTGAGTCACCTTAACGATATTGTGTGCAACCCTTTGATTTCAAAAAGCTATCGAAGGCGGACATTGTACTTAAATCCTATTGTGTTCGGCGGCTTGGTATGAAAACATTGACCCACTGTTTCCCCCCGAAACTGAGCCAGAACGCTTGGCCAGAGGTGTCCTCACCGACCCTATGAACAGTGTTGTTATCACGACGGTTTTAATTCCGGGTTTTGTCTCGGTTCTGCTCTTTCTCGTCTTTACTTATCTGCACGAGCAGAGCCGGCAGCCTTACTTCCGCGCGTGGCAACTGGCCTGGGCCGCTTACTCGCTGCACTACATCCTCGATACGTTTCCGAAGTCTTCGATTGCGTTTTTTATTAGCGAGCTTTTCCTGGTCGCGATGGCGCTGTGTATTTTCATTTCGACGCGCCTGATGCGCGGCTCCTATCATTTCCGCTGGTACGACCCCGCTGTCGGAACGGTCGGCGTGGCACTCGCCTGCCTCACGCTGAGGGGGCACATCGTGAACGGCGTGTTCCGCCCCGACGTACAGCCCGCAATTCGACTGGGTTTGGGCTTGGCTGCGATCCTGCTCTATTGCTCGGCAGTCTTCTACCTGAACAGCCACCGCCGCAAATCGCTGGCCTTCTGGGTCCTCGCCGTTTCTCTGGCTCTGTGGGCCGTGCTCATGGGTGTCGGGCAACTGCAGAATCCCTGGACGGAAATGTTTGGCAACGCCAGCCGTTTGTTTGGCCCGGTGCCCCAGATGCTGCTGGGCATTGCCATGGTGATGGTGTTGTTTGAAAACCAGCGCAACGCCGTGCAGGAAAATACCCTGGCTCTGTCGACTCTGGGGGTGGACCCGCGGCGTCTGCTCTTCGCCGACGACCTGGTGCCCAGCATGCAGGCCGCGCTGGAGCGCTTGCGTAGTGCTCTACCCATGGATCGCGCGGCCATCTTCATCACCGAACGCTGGCGCGGCCTCTTGCCTTCGGTACAACGAGGTTTTCCTGCCGGATTTTTGGAGGCTCTGGAAAAGAGCGGGGCGGGAGATTACATCTCCGAACTCGCATACCACCGCAGCGGAATCTTCACGGTGCAGCACCTGGCAGAAATGCCCGAACCGCTCCCTGTGACTTCCACGGGAACGTTCGAGGAATTCAAAAGGATTCTCACCGAAGCGGAAGTCCGCAATCTGACTGCGGTCAGTCTTCAGACTCGCGAGCACAATTTCGGCGTGATTCTGTTTCCGCACGCCGAACGCAGGGCATTCGGTTCGTCAGGCCCGCGGCTCATGGTAGGTCTCGCTCTGCAATTGGGACTTACCCTCGAAAACTACGTGGTCAGTCACGATGCCCATCGCCGCACGAAAGAGTACGAACTGCTAACGGAGATCGGAAAGGCAATCAGTTCGCGTCTCGATCAGGACGAGATCCTGCGCACCATCCAGGTCGAACTAGGGCAGATTTTTGATACCAGTCATTTCTACATCGCGTTTCAAGAGGGAGAAGAGCTCCGTTTCGAACTGGAGGTTAGAGATAATCGCGTTCTGCCCAAGCGCACCCGTGAATTGAGAAATGCCTTCAGCGAGTACGTGATTCGTACCGGCGAACCGCTGCTCATCCGCTCCGATCTAGAGACAACGCGGAGAGATCTCGGCATTGCGCATATTCCGAGCCGCCCAGCCAAGTGCCTGATCGCGGTGCCGATTTTTATGGGTAACAAGCCGTCCGGAGTGATGGTCGCAATGCACCCTGACAGGGAATTCGTCTTCGAGCAACGCGACCTCGACGTACTGGCAACGGCCGCAGGACAGATTTCGGTCGCCGTGGAGAACGCCCGCCTGTTTGCGGACGAGCAGCGCCGTTCCCGCCAACTTGCCTTTCTTAATAACGTTTCTCGCACCGCCATCTCCAGCGACGATCCCGTGCACATGTTGAGCCAGATCGTCAGAGAAATTCAGAAGAATTTCAGTTTCGATCACATCGGCATCGGCCTGCTCGACTACGGAACCAAAGAAATCGAGATCAAGGCCGAAGCTGGAGTGACCGCCCACTCGGTGGGCAAGCGGGTCCCGCTGGGAACCGGCATTCTGGGCCGTGTGGCTCGCACCGGCGAACGCGCCCTGGTACAGCATGCGTTGCCCGGCAATCTGACCGGAATTCTTCTGGATTCTCGCGCGATCCTTTGCATCCCCATCACCTACGGCGAATCGCTGCTCGGGGTGCTCAACATCGAAAGCCGCAACGAGAATGCATTTTCGCCTCAGGATGTTCTCATTCTGAATACTCTGGCCGACTTGCTGGCCACCGCGCTGCACAACGCTTTCGTCTTCCAGAAGCTGCAACAGCAGTCCATCACCGACGGCCTGACGGGAATCAAGACCCGCCGCTTCTTCTGGGAAGCCTTGTCGGCGGAGTGGAAACGGGCTTCGCGTTCCGGACGACCGTTCTCCGTCGTGCTCATTGATCTCGACAAATTCAAAGAGGTCAACGACACGATGGGCCACTTCGAGGGCGATCTCGTGCTGGCGCGCGTGGGCCGATTGCTCGAGCAAAAGTCCCGGCAATCGAACGTGGTTGCCCGCTACGGCGGCGACGAGTTCATTGTCCTGATGCCCGAAACGGGCGCCGAACAGGCCCAGGTTCTGGCCGAACGCCTGCGCCAATGGCTGGCCAGCGACCCCATGCTGAGCGAACACCACATTACCGGCAGCTTCGGGGTTGCCAGTTTCCCCATGCACGGCTTCTCCATCGAAGACATTATCCGCGTGGCCGACGCCGGCATGTACGTCTCCAAGCGTTCAGGAGGAAACTCCGTCTCCACAGCGCAGGAATATGTCGAAGGCCAGGACTTCGCCCGGCAGCGCCAGCAAATTTCGGCATATATCGAAGGCTTCCTGCAGCGCGAACAAACCGTACCCGAGCATCTCGAGGAGTTGACCTCAACTCTCTACAAGCTTTGCGGCGGGGAGGAAGACTGCAACGTACCGGTGCTCAAGGAAGCGATCGAATCTCTCAGCCGGGCTGCCGAGTCGCGCGAATTGCAAACTGCCGGCCACGGCGATCTCGTGGCGCGCTATACCGAAGTAATTGCGCGGGCCCTGGGCCTCTCTTCCGAGGAAACGGCCGATCTGGTTTACGCCGCCCGAGTTCACGATGTCGGCAAGATTTTCATTCCCGAGCGAGTCCTCAACAAGCCGGGCCCGCTGAGCGACGATGAGTTTCAACACGTGAGAATGCACGCCCACGTGGGCGCGGAGATTGTCGGCACCATCCCTCACAGCAGCATGATGCGGGAGGCAATCGAGCATCACCACCAGCGCTTTGACGGCTCGGGCTATCCCGACGGCTTGCGGGGCGAGGAGATTCCGCTGTGGGCTCGCATCATCGGCCTGACCGACGCCTATGCCAACATGGTTACAGAGCAATCGTTCGCTGCCGCCAGGACCCCGGAGCAGGCCCTGGACGAACTGTCCAAGATGAGCGGAACGCGCTTCGACGGCATGCTGGTGCGCCTGCTTCTGCGCGGGCTGAAATCGGAGCGCATGTCTTCCGGCACGGGAGACTGACCACCCCACTTGCAACGGCAGACGGGAAACGGGAAACTAGTCTGCTATGTCGATTCCTCTTTCTCTCTCCGGTAAAGTCGCCCTCATTTCTGGCGGTTCGCGCGGCATCGGCGCGGCCACGGTGCGTATGTTTGCTGGAGCTGGCGCGAAAGTCGCGTTCAGCTATCGCAGTGCCCGCTCTCAAGCGGAAACACTGGCCAAAGAGTGTGGCGCGACCGCGTGCCACCCCATCGCTTCTGATCTGAAAAACGCAGAGGCGTCCCGTGCGTTGGTGGACGAGGCCGTCCGGCATTTTGGACGGCTCGACATTCTCGTCGCCAACCACGGGGTCTGGCCGCCGGAGGATGTGCCCATCGAGCGCATGTCCGATGAGCAATGGCGCTCCACCCTCTCGATCAATCTCGACGGAGTGTTCGGTCTAGTCAAACACGCAGTGGCGCAGATGAAAGCACAACCCCGCACGAATGCTTCAGCCGGACACATCGTTCTGATTAGCTCCACAAGCGGTCAGCGGGGCGAAGCCTTCCACTGTGACTATTCCGCGACTAAGGGCGCGCTGATCAGCATGACCAAGGGACTGTCGACCGAACTCGCTTCCGCCGGCATCTATGTGAATTGCGTTGCTCCGGGCTGGGTTGACACCGACATGAGCGCGGCAGCCCTTGAAGATCCAAAGAGCGGGGACGAGATTCGCCACACGATTCCCCTTGGCCGCGTGGGCAGGCCGGAGGAGATTGCCGCGCCCGTGCTGTTCCTGTGCACCGAGCACGCGAGTTTCATCACCGGAGAAGTCTTCAACGTGAACGGCGGTGCGGTCCTCACTGGATAGAACGACGGGAAAAGTCTATAAAAACGCCCGCGAAGAACTTGCATTTCGGCGGCTTTTTGCATCCAAGCAGTGAGAGGAGCCTTCACTGCCGCGGGCAGAAAGTCCACAGGAAACGCTACAATTCTGATTGCACGCTCACTCCCTTAAGGAATGAAACAATTCATCCCCATCTTGGTTTTGGTGTGTTCGGCGTGTTCCTTCGCGTGGGGACAGCCTCAGAACGGAACGGCTCCGGCGCCACAGGCTTCACCCGAACCTGCCAAATCCGCGCCCGCAATTTCCCCGGCCCAGGAAAATGCCCGTAAGGCCAAAGGCATAATCGAACAGGCAATTCAGGCACTGGGCGGACAGACCTACCTCACGATTCGCGACCGCGAGCAACAGGGCCGCGGCTACAGCTTCCACCACGGCCAGTCCAACGGCGGCGCCGTGTTTTGGAGTTTCACCGAATTTCCTGACAAAGAGCGGGTCGAAATCACCAAAGAACGGGACATTGCGGAACTCTACGTCGGCAACAAGGGATGGGAAATTACTTACAAAGGCCCGCATCCGATCGAGCAGAAAGATCTCGACGACTACCTGCGCCGCCGCCGCTTCTCGCTCGACACGATCCTTCGAACCTGGGTCAACGATCCCGGCGTCGTGCTTTTGTTTGAGGGCCCCGCAGTCGCAGCGCAACATCCCGCGACGCAGATCACGCTGATCAATTCGCAGAACGAGAGCGTCACCCTCTACTTCGATACCGACAGCCACTTGCCGGTCAAGAAGTCGTTCTCCTGGCGTGACCCGGTCGACAAGCAGAAGAATATCGAAGAGGAAGTTTACGAGAATTATCGCCAGGTTTCCGGCGTGATGGCGCCCTACAATCTCACCCGCTATTTCAACGGGGATATGGCGAGCCAGCGTTTCCTCTACTCAGTCACCATCAATCAAGGACTCGATGAGGCCATGTTCGATCCTCGTTCCGGCTATAACCCCAACAAACCGCCCGGCAAGCAAACCGGCAAGCGCTAAGTGCGCCTTATCCGATCAGCAGGAAGTAGTGGAAACAAAACTGTTGGTTCCTTTCCAGCTCCGACGTGCTCTGAAAAAGTTTACCTAACTTAATATAAGTTGCTTATTTTCAATAAACTATCGTCATTTCGGCAAAGTGCCCTAAACCCCGCCTGGATGCCGATCTCGTCATTTACTGTGGCTTTTTTGCCACAGACAACTTTGTGAACTCTGGCGTAATCTACTGCATTCACTGAAACGATTTGTCCTTGACCCCCGAGCAGACAATCCGCTCCGCAGTGGAGTGCAGCGGCGTCGGCCTGCACAGCGGTGCTCCTGTCTCCATGCGCATCCTGCCGGCGGCGTCCGGCACGGGCATCGTTTTCCGCCGCACCGATCTGGACGGTTTCGAAATCGAGGCGATTAGCCGGAATGTAGCCCGCGTCAGTTACGCCACCAGCCTCATGAAGAAGGGCGTGCTCATTTCCACCACCGAGCACGTGCTCTCCGCCTTCATCGGGATGGGCATTGATAACGCGATTGCCGAACTCGACAACCTCGAATTACCCATCCTTGACGGCAGCGCGCGTCCCTTCGTCGAGATGATTCAGAAGGTGGGCATCCGCAAGCAGCGGCGTCCTCGCAAGTATTTGAAGATTCGACGCGAGGTCGAGATGCGGGAGGGAAACAAGTTCATCGCGGTGTATCCCTCTGACACCTATTCGGTTTCCTATTCGATCAATTTCCCGCATCCGCTGATCGGGAAAGAAACCTTCCAGGTGGAACTCACCAATGGCAGTTATCTGCGCCATATTGCCGCTGCGCGCACCTTTGGTTCGCGCCAGGACGAGCAGGCCATGCGCAACATGGGCCTGATTCGCGGCGCCTCCAGCGAGAATTGCATCGTCCTCACTCGCGATAGCATCGAGAACGGCCCGCTCCGCTTCCCCGACGAATTCGTGCGCCACAAAGTGCTGGACCTGGTCGGCGATCTGGCCCTGTTAGGGAGACAGATCCTGGGCAATGTTGTCGCCGACCGCGCCGGTCACGCCATGCATACGGCGCTGGTCTCGCGCATTCTGCGCGACAAGACCTTGTGGGAAGAAGTGACCTTCCCCAGCGAAGACCGGGCCAGCGCCGTCGCACCCAGCGCCGAGGCCGCGGCTGGATCAACTCTGTAATGCCCTGACCGGGATTTCACACGGTCATCCCGACCGGAGCTTTCCATTCCGCAAAGGAATGGAGAGCGGAGTGGAGGGACCTGCTTTTTACTTTTCGGCGGTGACGTTGCCGCGCTATCTGCGCTAGTCCGCAGGCTCGCAGGGCGTCTCACTGGAATCGTGCATGTCGTGCGGTTGCTCTTGCAGCAATCTTTCCAGCTCAGCTCGCGTCTGATCAATTACCGCCGTCGCAAACTTCCGCGCGGACTCCTGCCGCTCTTTTGATAGCTCCTTCACACGCATATTCAGCAAAGGAATATCCTCTTCAAACCAACGCAGCGTTCTTTGCACTTTGGCAATGCGGAAGTCATTGGTCAACATTCTGTCTCTCCCCTGATCTCCAAGAAGTGATCTCCCAGATTGCCACGCGTGCGCCCGCGCGCAAGTCTAAAGTGAGATACCTCCTTCGGCGGAGGAAAGACTCTGGCGAGATCAGACGCGCGAAGCCGCGTACCAGAAGGGAGTTGATGCCGTGACCGCGTGACGTAGTGCCGGTGTTCTGCCGGGACGGCGGCACTACCTTTGTGATGGGCGATTGCCTAGTTCGAGCCTTCGGATTCCGCAGCCGCCAGTCGACCTTTGGCTCCGGGAAATTCCTGTTCCATTTGCTCGTCGAGCCACTGTTCGAGCTGTTCTTGTGAAGTCTTCGGAACATTGTGAAAACGGAATCCGGCAAGGCCTTTGACATCGACCCAGGCTACTTCGGCTTCAACTTCGAGGTGAATGTTTTTGCCTGGCAGAGAGAACTTTAGATGTGGCGCAGACCCTTTCGGCAGTGTCCCCCGCAACATAAGTGCGATGCCGCCCTCGCTGATATTGGTGCTGGTCGCATTCAGAGTTTTTCCTTCGAGTACCACCTTAACCAGCATCTTCACCGGTTGGCGGAAGTACCGGCGTCGCTCCTTTACCATGAAATTCAACGCCGCATGAAAGCAGCGCGACGCATTCAGAGCGCTGATCGGTTTTTGCAGAACGAAGTTGGCGCCCATGCCAAAAGCTTGTTGCGTGGTCGTTCTCTTTCCGTTGAGAATGGCGAAGGCAACCGAGTTTTTGTTACTGGGCGTGGTTCTCAGACCCTGCAGCACCTCTAGTCCGCCGCTCAGATCGTCGCAATCCACGATCACCGCGTCGAATTTGTCCGATATCAGAATATCGGCGCCTGCCCGCGCCTCATGGCAAATTTCCACTTCAATCGATAATTTCTCGAGCGTAGGCCGGATCACACGTACCACTTCCGGGTCCTTGCTCAGGACGAGCGAGTCCAACGTCATATCGAGATTCTAGGGGTCGGTTCGGATGCACGATAGTGACCAAGGTGTTGGACCCTCCGCAGACTCTGGAGATGTGAGCAGAAATCCTGTGACGTTCCAGATTCTTTTACGAATTCCGAACAAGCGTGAGATTTGTGCGATGCAATTTCGCAGAGTACAACTGGAGCAGCGGCCGCCAATGCGCAACGTCGTCTACCTTTCGCTCGGATCCAACGTGGGAGATCGCGAGATCCATCTCCGCGATGCGATCGCACGGCTGCAGACCGATGGTCGTGTTGTGTCAGTTTCTTCGTTCTACGAGACGGAGCCCGTCGAGTTCACGGACCAGGCATGGTTCTTGAATTGCGCTGTGGTGTTGGAAACAACGGAGACTCCAGAGCAAGTCATGGAGGCCATCCTGAAGATCGAGCACGAAATGGGCCGGCAGCGCATCCAGAAAAAAGGCCCGCGCATCATCGACATCGACATCCTTCTCTTCTCCGATAAGATCATCGACTCGCCCGAGTTGACCGTTCCTCATCCCGCGATGCAGGCGCGCCGTTTCGTGCTCCAACCACTGGCGGAAATCGCGCCCGCAGTGCGGCATCCGGTGCTGAAGAAAACAATTCGGGAACTGCTCGAGGCGTTGCCGGCGGGACAGGCAGTGCGGAAACATCAAAACAAATAACGACAGGCCGCACGGATTTCGCCGATAAGAAGAGAATTCAGATCCGTGGGAATCCGTTAAAATCCGTGGCAGACAGTCCTCACGGCAGGATGATCCGGCTCCCAGCTTCCTGGGAAGCGACCACGGCCGATTCCTTTTCGGGAAACTGGGCGAACAGAAATTCCATGAAGGCCCGCGACTTTGGACGTCCCGACGTCCGTCCGTGCGCCAGCCGCATCAGAAAGACTAAGGCCTTCAGCACGTCGGAGTCCCGAAGACTCGAGTAGCCCACGTGCTTCTGCTCAGCCTCGCGGTATTCCTTCACCATGTTTTCGATCTCGGCCGCAGCCCTGCGCTGCGAATCACTGGTCAAAGGCTGTTCGTAGTGCAATCCTGAGTTCACCAACCGCTCGTAGCTTTTCGACAAGACCGAAAGCGCGGCAATCAAATCCTGATCGTTGAGGCTGCGGTCGGCTCGGGCAGCCTTGGCCAGGGCATAGGTCAGGCCCATGAGCAGATGTTCTTTCTCGTACATGAACTGATCGGAAACCTCGACCTGAAGAAACAAGCCCGCGGCGTCGATCATCCGACGAGCGCGGCTTTTCGTGCTCGCGCGCCTGTAGCAGGTACGGACAATCGCTCGGACAATCGAGAGTCACTTCGCGCTGCTCGCCGCAGCACTGCGGGCAAATACGCCCGTGAACAGCGGGGCAAAAACGCTTCTCCTTGCGGATTTCACAGATGGCGCAACTCAATCGTAGGCTCCTCTGAACAATCGTGGCTTAACGCAGGTTACCACGCTGGTACGCATGACAGGCCCGCTCCGCCATCCTCATGCATCGGAAGCCCTGTAAAAATGCCCTCTTCCGCGCTGTTAAATTAGAAAACCCTTGTAAAATAAGGTGTTTTCCACAGGCCCATGGGTATAGGATAGGTCCCATCGGTATTCAACTGATTTCTGTCGAGGAGAAAACATATGGCAGCAGGTTTGACAAAGACACAGCTCATCCGGCATCTGGCCGAGAAAACCGAACTTCCCAACAAAACCGCGGCGGCGTTCCTAGAGCAACTGGCCGACACCGCTATCAAAGAAACCAAGAAGAACGGCATCTTCGTAGTGCCTGGCCTGGGCCGTCTGGTGAAGGCGCACCGCAAGGCTCGCGTGGGACGCAACCCGCAAACCGGCGAACCCATCCAGATCAAGGCTAAGACCGTCGTGAAGTTCCGCGTCGCTAAGGCCGCGAAGGACGCGATCGCCCCCAAGAAGTAGTTTCCGTTTGAGATCGATTTCGAAGGCCGGCTCAGGCCGGCCTTTGTTTTTGTAGCGCCGCGCGAAACCCTACACGGATTCTTGTAGGTATCGCTCCCAGGAAAGGCTCACGCCCCATGCTCAACTGGATCGTAATCGGAATTGGCGACATCGCGACTCGCCGCGTCATTCCCGCGATCCAAGCCGAGCCCCGAAGTCGTCTGTACGGCCTCGTCACCCGCGATCCTGCGAAGGCGGCGCCGTACGGCGTGCGCGTCTGGGCGACCCTCGAGGAAGCTCTTGCCGATCCAGCTGCGCAGGCGGTGTATGTCGGCACGCCAATTTTCCTGCATGCGTCGCAAACCATTCAGTCGCTCCGCGCTGGCAAGCATGTGCTTTGCGAAAAACCCATGGCTATGAGCGAGGCCGAGGCTCGCAGCATGCTGCAAGTCGCAGATGAAAGCCGCAAGACTTTCGGAGTCGCCTACTATCGCCGCTCCTACCCCAAGGTGCAGCGCGCGAGACAGCTGCTCACCGCAGGCGCGATCGGCAAGCCGGTTTTGGCCGAGCTCACCTCCCACGGATGGTTTGACGGACAAGGCAGCCGCAGTTGGCTGGTCGATCCCGCCAAAGCTGGTGGCGGACCGCTGTTCGACATCGCCTCGCATCGCATCGACGTTCTGAATTTTCTTTTCGGCCAGCCGTTGCGAGTCACCGCGCAACTCTCCAACGTGGTCCATCACTACGCCGTCGAAGACAACGCCACGGTGATGATCGAGTACGCAGACGGTGTTCGCGGCGTCGTCGACGTTCGCTGGCACTCCAAGGTTGTGCGCGACGAATGTCGCATCCGTGGGACCGACGGTGAGATGGAATTATCTCCGCTGAACGGCCCCGATCTTATCTACCCCGGTGCCCACGAAAGTCTTCCTCCGCATGCCAACCTGCACTATCCCATGCTGCAAAATTTTGTGGACGCGGTCGAGGGCCAAGCCCTGTTGCTTTCCAGCGGCGCCTCGGCGTTCTGGACAGACTGGGTCACCGAGCGCGCCCACCAAAAGCCCTAGCCCTCTCACAGATCAGATGTGGGGACAGCCGCCCCCGGCTGTCCGCCGAACGAAGCCCGGCTCTGGGCGATGCGTACACCGGACCTGGAACCACCGCTACTTCGTGTATTCGTTCTTCACCACTTCGCCACCCTTCATCACAAATTTCACGCGTTCAAGAGTGGTGACATCCTTGACCGGATCGCCATCCACCGCGACGATATCGGCCCACGCTCCCGGCTCCAGGCTGCCGACCTTTCCCGACCACCCCAACAGATCCGCGGCATTCACCGTGGCGGCCTGAATCGCCTGCAGTGGCGTCAGCCCCAGCCTCACCATAACCGCGAATTCATGGGCATTGAGGCCATGCGGATAAACGGCGGCATCCGTGCCGAAAGCAACTTTCACTCCGCTGGCAAACGCGTGCGCAATATTCTTGCGCGCCGCCGGAATCACATCGCGCGCCTTGGCCAGTAGTGGCGGAGGCAAGTGAGTTAATCCCGCATTATCGATCATCCAGTCGCCCAGGTAGAGCGTCGGCACCAGATAAGTGCCGTGCTCCTTCATAGCCGCAATTCCGGCGTCGTCAATGTATGACCCGTGCTCAATAGAATCGACTCCTGCCTCCGTGGCCCAGCGAATTCCCTCGGCTCCGTGCGCGTGAGCCGCGACTTTGCGGCCCAACCGGTGCGCGTCGGCCACGATGGCTTTCATCTCCTCCAATGTGTATTGCGAGGCCTGCGGATTGTCCCCCAGGGAGAGCACACCGCCGGTCGCGCAGACTTTGATCAGATCCGAACCGTACTTGATGTTCTCGCGTACCTTGTGCTGCACCGCCGCAATCCCGTCCGCAACTCCGTCCCCCACGGCGTGATACTGATAAGGCAGCATGTTGTTGTCGCAATGTCCGCCGGTAATGCTCAGCGGCGGCCCGCTTACCAGCATCCTCGGTCCGGGTACGTCGCCCGCATTGATCGCGTCTCGCAAAGCGACATCTGTGTAGCCGCTCGCCCCGACGTTGCGTACCGTTGTGAATCCCGCCAGCAACGTGGTTCGTGCATTCTTCGCGCCGATGAGCGCCTCTCGCGGCAGGGAGATTGCCAGGCGTTCGTACCCGAACTTGGGCTCCATGGTCAGATGCGTGTGCGCGTCAATCAAGCCCGGGAGCACCGTGGCGTTCGGCAGATCGATGCGCACCGCGTCCGCCGGGATTTTTGCCTCCGCAGCGGCGCCGGTGCTAACGATCCGTCCGTCTTCGATCACCAGCGTTTGATCCGCCAGCAACTTACCGGTCTTCACATCCAGCAGATGCCCCGCATGCACAACGACGTGCCGCGACGTTTGGGCAATCCCCTGTGTCCCCAGAAAAAACAACGCAACTGCGACCACAGCGGTGCAGACCTTCTTCCCCATGACTTTCCCTTCCTCGGAATGTTGGATTGACGACAGCGACTGGATAACAACTATGGTTTTGGGAAGGGCACGGCTTGAGCCGTGCCGCAAGCGGTCAACAAAATTGGGCTTTAGCCCCTGCGGGACCTTACTCTTTTCCGCCGCAGCAATGATAAGACGGTTTCTAGCCCCCCGGCCCGTCGTTGGAAACGTATTGCTCGAGCGACTCCAGCTCGCGGCTCAGGTCGTCCACGCGCCACTCCAGCAGATTCCGGATAGAAAGAATCCCCAGCAGCTTGCCGTTATCATCGGCCACCGGCAGATGCCGGAAGTGGCGCTCCAGCATGATGCTCAGGGCCTCGCCTGTGCCCGTGCCCCTGGTGGCCATCTCGACGGGTGTGGTCATCAATTCGCGCACCGAAGTCACCTTCGGATCAACATGGCTGAGCGACATCTTCCGCAGCACATCCCGCTCCGTAAAAATCCCCGCGACCCGATACTCGCTGTCGACCACCGCTACCGCTCCCACATGGTGGTCCAGCATTTTATGAATGGCGTCGGCTACGGTGGCTTCCAGCCCCACCGCGGCAATCTCCCGATCACAAAGGTCCAGAACGCTCATAAACACCTCCTTCGGCCCGTCACAAACAGCCCCTGGCCGAGCCCCGTCTTGCTAGAGGACGGGATTGAGGCATTATGCTCACGGCAGGGCCGATGTCAAGGGAATTTGCGAGAAAACGTCGGGAGTGGTCCCTTTCGGAAAGCCCGCGGGTCCATACTCGGAAACGCCTACTTCTCCCGAAAGACCTTGCCGTCTTTCATCACGAATTGGACGCTTTCGAGTACCTTGATGTCGCGCAGCGGGTCGCCGTTCACCGCGACGATGTCGGCAAACGCGCCCGGAGCCACCACGCCGATTTTCCCATCCATGTCGAGCATCACGGCCGCGCGCGAAGTCGCGGCCTGGATTGCATCCATCGGCTGCATGCCGAATTCCACCATGCGCGAGAATTCCTGGGCGATCGGCTCGGTCCATGGGATTCCGCCCATGTCGGTGCCGAAGACGATCTTCACTCCCGCCTTCATCGCCTTCTTGAACGAAACTTCGTGTGCCGAAGCGCGTAGGCGGTCGCGTTGCCCCGCCGGCGTGTCCGCTGGAGCCCAGTCGGTGTAGTACACGCTGAGCGTTGGAACATACCAGGTGCCTTGTTTCACCATCTGCGCGATCGCGGCGTCGTCTAAATCGAGTCCATGTTCGATGGAATCGCATCCGCCGTCGAGCGCTCGATGCAGCCCGATGCCGCCGTAAGCGTGACAAGCCACCTTCTTGCCCCAGCCATGCGTCTCGTCCACAATCGCCCGCAGTTCTTCGACGGTGAGCGTCGGCTGCGAAACTAGCTCCCCGTTCTTTCCGACCCAAGACCGATGTGTCATGTAGACCTTGATCCAGTCGGCTCCGTGGTCGAGTTGTTCGCGTGCGGCCTTGCGCGCTTCCACAGGGCCGTCGACGATCTGTGCGCCTTTCGGCATCTCCAGTTCCGGTGCGTACCCTTCCAACATGTAGCCACCCGTGGTCGAGATGGCCCGCGTTACCACGAACAGTCGCGGCCCGGGAATATAGCCGTCCTCAATCGCCTGCTTGATGCCGACATCGCCGTAGCCCGCACCCTCGGTTTCTACGTCGCGCAGTGTGGTAAAGCCTTGCTCCAGCGCTCGCCGCGCCGAAACCGTGGCTCGCGCCGCGCGCAGAGCCAGGGGCGCCGTCAGAATGTTGGCATCGTAGCCGCCCTGCGCGGGACCTTCTCCCTGCAGGAAGATGTGCGTGTGCGAATCAATCAGGCCGGGAAGCACGGTCTCTTTCGACAGGTCGATCACGGTCGCACGGTCCGGGATTTTCGCATTCGCCGCGTCGCCGACGCTCTCGATGCGGTTGCCGCGAATGACGATTACCTGATCGCGCCGCGGTTTGTCGGACTTGCCATCGATCAAGGTGCCCGCCCGGATCACGGTGGCAGGCGGCGTCGCTCCGGTTTGACCGAACGCCGTCAAACTCCAGAGAGCGGAACAAACGAATGCCCAGCGCAAACAATTCTTCATGGTTTCCCCCCGGCGCAGAATTGTACGACGGAAAACAAAGAAAGAGTTCCCCACCGTTCGCATGAGTTACGCCCCCACAACGGCATCCGCCTCAATCTCAACCAGAATCTCCGGCGAGATAAGCGCGCTCACCTGGACCATCGACGTTGCCGGCCGAATGTCGCGGAAGAATTCCCCATGCGCCTTCCCAATCTTTTCCCACTCCGCGATGTTCGTGACATACATGCGAGTGCGCACCACGTCTTTCATGCTGGCACCCGCCTTCTTGAGTGCGCTTTCGATGTTCTTCAACGTCTGCACTGCCTGCGCATACACGTCTCCCACTCCGACGATCTTTCCGTCCGACCCTGTGGCTGTGGTCCCTGAGACATGCACATACGAACCCATTTTCACCGCACGAGAGTAACCTACGATTGGCTCCCAAGGCGTCCCGCTTGCAATGTTCTGCCGTTGCATCCGATTCCTCCGTAGCCACATTCTATAAGCGGAACCGGGATGTGGGACGCAGAATTGGCAGCCGCTTTCGCTGACTGCCAGCAAAATACAGCAAAATCCGCGCATAACTCCTCGCGAACCACCCCCTGTTCTAACGGATACCGTGCACAACTCGTTCGCAGTCCGTCCCCTTCTAACCGATTTGAAAAACGAATCATGTCGATAAACAAAAGTCACTTGCGTTTGAGCATCGAACTAAGGTATCTACTGACGCAGGTGGCTGAAACTCCGTGCGCGATGCGGAGTTCAGGGGGCTTAAAATGATTCCGGAATCGCATCCGTTGCAGGAGTTGTTTCAGGATCTAGTCGGACGACACTACGCCGAAGAAATTGGCATTCGCGATCCGCAGATTGTCGCCTACGTTTCTCATCTGCTGGCAGAGTTCTGCGAAGCCGACCAACTCTACAAGGTTCAAGATGCGGCCAATCGTCCGCTGGCAGACGTCGGCGAGATGCTCCTGGAATCTGATCCGGTTTACGGCCCCGCGCCTTCCTTTGACCGCGAGCGCCAGGTGCGCAAACACATCGGAGACTACACCCTGTTCTTCGCGGGGATGTTCCCCGAAAGCATCAATCATTTTCGGCTGCGCCGCCAGCGTCTGGAAAACTTCGTCGAGTGGGTGAAGGCCGGCAAAGAAAGCTACTACATCGTTTCCAAGTTTGAGCACTTCGAGTACGCCAAGGTCGCGCCCCTATTTGCCAGTCTCTCCAAGAACTTTGAAGGATGCGTCTACGGGCTGAACATGGTGAAGAACGATCTGGAAGAGATGCAGCATCCCATCGTTCGCCGCACCGATGATTTGATTATGTAGAGTGGACGAACCTCCGCATCGAAAAACTCGGGCGCTCACACCCGCAGATCCCCTCCGCTACCCATGCGATAAAAACTCAGCGCCGCACTGCCCTGCGCCAAGTGACGGAACCTCCGCAGATGCCCAAATTCCTCGCCCGGGTCGAATTTCTTTTCATGCTCGGCAATCACCACCGACATCGCCCACACCAGCGACGAATCCGCCAACGCCGTCAGTGTTTTCGTGTAAGCATCCTGCATGCGGTACGGCGGATCGATGAACACCACGTCGGCCGCCACATGTTGCCGCTCCATGCGCCAGAACGCACGCGGCAATTCTTCCTGCAGGATCTTGAAGCCATTGGCGATGCCCAGGCTCTGCAGATTGCCGCGGATCGCATCCGCCGCCGGGGCTGAGTGTTCGACGAAATAAACTTCTTTGGCCCCCCGGCTCAGGGCTTCGATTCCGACTGCCCCCGTTCCCGCGAACAGATCGAGCCAGATGCTGCCCTCGAGCGCGGCCGGATTCCCCGCCGTCAGCACGTTAAACAACGTTTCCCGCAGCCGGTCCGAGGTGGGACGTACGTCCATTCCCCTTAACGAACGCAGCGGCCGGCTTCGATATTTCCCAGCGATCACTCGCATGCCTCTGTACTCTTGGATGCCGCAATCACTATATCCATCCATGTAGAATAAAAGTAGCAAAGGCTTATGCGAAGCTGGTCCATCCCGGTAGGACGTCTGTTCGGCGTGGAAGTCCGCATCCACCTTACCTTCTTCATCCTGCCCATGTTTATCTTCTGGACGGAGTACGCCGCACATCAAGGCGCCGCCAACGGACCGCGCGACCTGGCATTGGTCGGCATCATTCTGGCTTGTGTCGCTGTCCATGAATGTGGACATATGCTCGCCGCCCGCCGCGTCGGCCTGATCCCGAAGGCGGTGATCTTGCTGCCGCTCACCGGGGTCGCGCTCTACGACGAATCGCGTGTCGAAAAGCTCCAGCCTGCTGCCCTACTGTGGAAGCGCGACATTCGTCTTGCTCTGATTGGACCGCTCGTGAGCCTCGCTCTGGCTTGCCTGGCGACCGCCGTTATAACTGCCTCCGGGCGCGGAGTTGAGCTTTGGAAGTGGCCCTTTCTCCAGGCCGCCAACTTACCTCGCAGCCTGGTGTGGGCCAATCTTTACCTGGCAATATTCAATCTCATGCCCGCTTACCCGCTCGATGGCGGGCGCATCTTGCGGGCTTTTCTTGCCCGCACTCTCGACGCTTCCTCTGCCACCCGCCGGGCCGTTTCCATCAGCAACGCCATCGCCATGGTCCTGATGCTCGCCGGCCTGTTCAGCGACAGCTGGCTCACGATGGTCGGCGTCATCGTCTTCTCCGCCGCCCAACTCGAGGAGCGTGCACTCGTATTCCAGTCCGTGCTCGACAATGTCCGCCTCGAAGAAGTCATGCTCACCGACTTTGCCACGCTGTCCCCCGCTGACACTCTGGAAGATGCCCTGGAGAAAGCGGTCCACTCTCTGCAAGATGATTTTCCCGTGGTTCGCGGCAGCGATATGGTGGGGGTGATTTCGAAGCAGCGTATTCTCGACGCTCTGCGAGCGGAAGGAAACGGCTACGTCCAGGCGGTGATGAACAAGATCTTCGAAGCTTCCCTGCGCCAGGACTCACTCAGCTCAGCCTTCCGCAAACTCACCGCCCGCAATTCCAGCATCATCCCTGTGGTCGAGGACCAGCGCCTGATCGGCATCGTCACCCTGCAGAATCTGATGCACTCCATGGCCCTGCTGGCCGAAAGCCGCAAACTGCAGCGGGACGAGGCCGAATCGTAAACTCTGTTGGTTCTTTGATGTTCAGGCTGCGGCCCTGGGCTTGCCGATTGAGAGCCGGAGTATTCTGTAGGTCGAGCAGCCGAGAGGATTGGAGGCGGTCGTGGCGCTTGAGTCGTCGAGACAGTCCCTCGTCTTACTAGCCTGCGCAGTGGCGATCTCGGTGGTTCTGTCGTTTCCCATGGAGCAGACCCGGCCCGAAGGCGAGCCACCGGGCTCTACTTCCAGTGCCTGCAGCGACAAAGTGCACGAGCTCAATCTCGGAACCATCGTCCGGGCGATTCTCACTCCAATTTTTGTTTTTCTCCTGCCAGGACCGGGATCAGTTCTTCGACGGAAACGTGCGTCATCTTCTTCCCGTCGTCCCTCGCTCGCGGCAGCGCACGCCGTAACCATACCTGCCCCGTCCAAGGGCACCAGTGGCCCGACGCGTCTCAGCGTGGCGGGCGGGGTGGTTCTCCTCGTCGTGTGCTCATTCATGCTGCTGGCAGCCAGTTTGTCCTTGAGGTTCTGGATTGGTAATCGGTCCTCTGTGCCAGCTTCCGGGTTTGGCTTCGCGACGGCGGTTGCAATCAGCGTCATTGAGTTCGCCATCAGCCTCTCGGGCATCGGCGCAGGAATCTACCTCCTTGGTTTGCGTGTGTCGCGGGGGCCCGTTTCATTCATCGCAGCGGGCTGCGCGTGTGCTGCGGTCACCGGCGTTGCGTGGTGGCATGGGCTTCGCGAATACGCAGGGCTTCAAGTCTGCCCAGACCTTTTCGATTTAAACCGTTCCACCGATCCTATGGACTACCTATCCGCCTGCGCCCATTACTTCATTTACTTGAGTGGGTTCTCTGCGCTCTGGGTAGGAATCGTTGCCGGCGGGCTCCGCTCGCAATCGGCCCGTGCGGAGGAAAACAGTAGCGCCGACCGTGACTTATGCCTGTTCCGGGACTTCTATTGGGCCTGCCTGCTCGGCTGGGCGGTGCAATATCGTCTCAGCCAGTGGTTCGTGCACATAAATTACCCAAACCAAGAGTGGGCCGGCTGGGCTTTCATGGATTTCGTTTTTGTGAGCGCCAGTTCCCTCTGGGTGCTGGCATTCATTCACCCGTGGTGGAAGAAGAAACCGCAAACCTGGCTGCACGCGGTCTGGCAGGCCCTGTGGAGGAGCTTCGTGATCCTTTTGCTCACCACGCTGACGTTCTCTTGGTTGATTATGGGAGCAACCGGGACCCTCAAGCCCTTCGCCACATGGAACGTATTCGGCCTGGCGTGGGCCCTCGTACTCGGCACCTGGAGGTGGCGTGCGCTACAGCAAGAACGCCTGGTGGTCGCACCTCCGGCATGAGGGAGACTCCGGTGTAAGTTCGTCCTAGAACAGTCTTACCGCCTTCGCCTTCTGCACTGCCGCAATGGTCCGCAGCTTGGTCAGCACTTCCTCCGGCACACGCCCGTCCACGTGCACCACGGCGATCGCCTCGCGCGGCTGCTCCGAGTCTTTCTCAGCCCCGTCTTTCTCAACACCGCGCCGTCCCAGCGAGAAGTCGGCAATGTTGATCGACTCCTCTCCTAGAATCGTGCCCACCTTGCCAATCACGCCCGGGACGTCGCGGTTCCGCAGGTAAATCAGGCTGCGCTCCAGTGGTGCCTCCACGTCGATGCCATCCACATGCAGCAGACGCGGCGCATCGCCATGCAGCACCGCGCCCTTGACCATGTGCTCTTCCGTGGAACTCTTCAGAAAAATCGAAAGCACGCTTCCCGCGCCTCCGGTCGACGCCTTCGCCTTATGCGATTCCAGCACGCGCAGTCCCCGCGCATCCGCGATGGCGGCCGCGTTTACCAGGTTCGCCTTTTCCTCGAGCGCCTGGTTCAGAATGCCCTTGATCGCCCCGTTGCGAATCAATTCCGTTTTCCATTCCGCAATGTGCCCACTGTACCGGATCGAAATCTCCTCAATGCTTCCTTCCGAAACCTGCGCCAGAAACGCCCCCATGCGTTCCGCCAGCACAATGTAGGGCTGCATGGTTGCATACTCTTCCGCCGAAACGGATGGTACATTCACCGCGTTCTGAATCACCCCGTGTTTCAGATACTCCTTCACTTGTTGTGCAATCTGGACGCCCACCGCCTCCTGCGCCTCGAAGGTCGATCCTCCCACATGCGGCGTGAGCAGAACATTTTCCAGCGCCAGCAGCGGCGAATTCTTCGGAGGCTCTTCCGCAAAAACATCGATGGCCGCTGCGGCCACATACTTCTCCCTAAGCGCCTTCGCCAGATCCGCCTCATTCACCAGTTCGCCACGCGCGCAGTTCACGAGCCGCACCCCCTTCTTCATTTTCGCGATGGATGCCTGATTGATCATCCCCGTGGTCTGCGGTGTCAGCCCCACGTGCAGCGTGATGTAGTCCGCCCCTGCATAGAGTTCATCGAGCCCCGCCAGCCGGATCCCCTGTTCCTTCGCGACCGCCACCGAAACAAACGGATCATGCCCCACCAGTTCCATGCCGAATGCCCGCGCCCGCCGCGCGACTTCCATGCCGACCCGTCCCAGCCCAATAATGCCTAGCGTCTTCGCTCGCAGCTCGGTTCCCTGCAGAGATTTTTTTTCCCACTTGCCCGCATGCATGAGCGCGTCCGCACGGCATAAATGACGCGCCATCGCCAGCATCATCCCCAGCGTCTGCTCCGCCACCGCGACCGCATTGGCGCCCGGCGTATTCATCACCGCGATCCCTTTGTGCGTGGCCGCGTCGAGATCGATGTTGTCCACACCCACCCCGGCGCGCCCGATGACACGCAGCTTTTTCGCGTGCTCCAGAAGCTTAGCGTCGGCCTGCACCGCCGAGCGCACAATGAGCGCATCCGCAGTCTCCAGGTGTTTCTCCAGGTTGCCGTCCAGTTGATCCGCGGTGAGGACGGTCCAGCCCGGCTCTTGCAGCTGCGCCACGGCGGATGCTGAAATTTTTTCCGCTACGATGATTTTCACGTATGACTTCCTTTGAGTTGAGGTTCCGGCTTCAGAAATTCCTGTGACAACTATTGACGGGAAAATGACACGCCTCTGACACCCCTGCCCCTCGAACTTTCTAGACTCTTTCTCACTGGGCCCCGGCCCTTGGGAGAACACTATGAAAACTTCGCAGACACTGCAAGCCGTCAAAGCAACACTGCTCGCTACTCTGACCGCTCTCACGCTGGCCTGCGGCTACAGCGCCAAGACCACCCCGCCAAGCGCCGGGACGGTTCCCACCATCGCTGCCCTGAGCCCCTCCAGCGCGACCGCAGGCAGCCCGGCATTCATTCTGACCGTCAACGGAACCAACTTTGGCACCAAGGCGGCCGTGAACTGGAATGGCACCGCCCAAACCACCACCTATGTGAGCGGCAACCAGCTGACCGTGGCAGTTCCGGCGGCGGCCATCGCGACCTCTGGCACCGTCACGGTCACCGTGACCAACCCCGGCACGCCGGGCACAGGCATGTACGGAACCGGCGGGACGCTGGCCGAGACCTCGAGCCCCATGGACTTCACGGTGAACTAATCTCGGCACCGCCTTCAGGCGCTGACCAGTTGTCGCTTCCGGGACTGGGTGCGGGCATAGACTTCTTGCGCCGCCCGCACCGCGGCGCCATATTCCACGGGCCGGTCTGTGACCCGGGCCAACACGTGTTCGAGCGCGCCTAGAATGCCGATCGTGTCGAGATAGTCGTAGTACCCGATGTGCGCTATGCGGAACAGTTTGCCCTTCATCTCCCCCTGCCCGTTGGCCACCACAGCGTCAAATGCTTCGCGGAACTCCTTCACGATCTTGCCCGAGTCCAGTCCCTCCGGCGCGCAGATGGCGGTCAGCGCGGCCGCCGGCGCAGACGCATACAGCTTCAATCCCAGAGCCTTCGCTCCTGCCCGCGTCATCTCCGCACAAAGCTCAGCATTGTTGACCAGTTCTTCCCGTCCCATGGATAGCTCGCCATTGCCCATGCCGCGCACAAACTCAAGCGCGGCTCCCAGCGCCGCAAACAGCGAGGTCGCCGGTGTATAGGCCGACTCTCCCTTGGCCGCCGACTTGCGCTCCTTACGCAGATCAAAGTAGTAGCGCGGCGAGGTCGTCGCATCCATGCGCTTCCACGCCCGCTCGCCGACCGCGCAGTACGCCAGCCCCGGAGGAATCATCAGCGCCTTCTGCGATCCGCCAATAATCACGTCAACCCCCCAGCCATCGACATCAAGATGAGTCGTGCCCAGGCCCGTGATCGCGTCCACGACCAGCAACGTGCCGTCGCCGTGCGCTCGCACAATCTTCGCGATGCCTTCCACGTCATGCCGCGCTCCGGTAGAACTCTCGGTCGCCTGCACAAACACTGCGCGCACATCCGACGTAACCCTGGGCCGAATCTCGTCCAGCGAAAACGTCTCGCCATACGGAATGCTCAGCACGTCCACCTTGCAGCCGAACGCCTTGGCCAACCCGGTCCAGCGCTCACCGAACTTCCCCGCCGTCAGCACCAGCACCTTGTCGCCCGGCGATGTCAGGTTCGACACCGACGCCTCCATCACGCCCGTGCCCGAACAGGCCAGCACCAGCACATCGTTCTTCGTGCCGATGAATTCCTTCATGTCGGCCAGCACCCGCTGAAACAGCGCCCGGAAGTCGCCCGTCCGATGATGCGCCGTAAACGAAGCCATGGCCGTCTGCGCCGCCGGCAGCAACGGCGTTGGCCCAGGAGTAAAAAGACGGTTCTTATGCAACATAGTCACGTCCTATGAGTAGAGATAGTCTTTTAGTGTACCGGAAGCGCACAGGCCAAAGCAGGTTTTCGCCCGCGAATCTTCTAGCGCAAAATCCCATTCCGTGCCGTGACCCGCGTCACATGATGCGCATCGGCCTCATGGAGCTGAACAGAGCCCGACGGAGACGAAGCCGCGAAAGAATGCAGCCCCCCGGCGCAAGCCGTGGGACTGCCGAGGGCATAATAAACAAGCTCCAGAGGAGCGAAAGAAATGACGCCAGCCACTCGTCAGACTCGTAGTTGAGGCACAATGCGCCGCACTGCAGATTTTGGATTCAGCCCCGCCCAGTTTTCGACGCCAGAATCTCGGGCTTGGCAATGTCCGGCGCTTTGGCGAACAGATCCTTCGCTTTGGCGAAGAGCGCCTTGGCAATTTCGCCGTTGAGGTGAGCGTTACGACCATTTTCGTCCGCAAACGTATCCAAGATGCCATACTTTCCCGGCCCCATCTTAATGGCATACCAACTGATGGTCCCAGCCTCCCGCTCCGCTAGCGACTGCGCGGACTTCAGAAATTCTTCGACTTCCTTTTCTTTCCCCGGCTTGGATTCGAGCTGTGCCCAGATCGCAAGTTTTCCCATGGCGATTTCCTCCAGCCCATCTGATGCCCGTGGTACCGCTTTAGTAGCGTGCGCTCTGTTAAAAAAGATTCCCGGTGCCCACTCTACTCTTGCTGTCTTTCGGCGAGACTAGAAGTGGCATTTTGACGACACACTCTGTCTCCCTTCTCCCCGTCTATAATCCCCTCATGAGCCTCACTGAGCAGATTCAGAAAGACATCGTCACCGCGATGAAAGCGAAGGACGAAGCGCGCCTCTCCACCCTACGCATGGTCAAGAGTGCATTGCATCTTCGCCAGGTCGAAAAGATGGCCCCGCTCGACGAAAAAGAATCCCAGGCCGTTCTGGCCACGCTGATCAAGCAGCGCAAAGAATCCGTCGAGCAGTTCACCAAAGGCGGACGCCAGGAAATGGCAGACAAAGAAGCCGCCGAGATCGTCCTGATCGAAACCTACCTCCCCAAAGCCGCCGGCGAAGCGGAAGTCGTCGCTGGCGTGAAAGCCGCCATCGCCGAGATGGGCTCCCCCACCATGAAAGAAATGGGAGCGGTCATGAAGAACGCCATGGCCCGCTTCTCGGCTGCTGGCATGCGCGTCGACGGCAAAATGGTCAGCGAAATCGTGAAGCGGGAGTTAGCAGCGAAGCAAAGCCCTCAAGCGAATTAGTGCGTGAGGATCTGGGCGGTTTACCCGTGACATTTCAGGGTGCACCAAAGTGGGGCATTGACGCTCACGCGCGTAAGCGGATAGAGTGAACACAATTTCGTTAGACCAGCCGAGAGCTTTTCACTTTCATCGAGATCAGGAGTCGGCAGAATGCCTAGCGTCCTTGTCGTACCAGTGTACGTGGAGGTTCCGCAGGGGTTTGAACGGGCTGTCGACGCGTTAGAATCTTATCTTCGCCATGCTGGATATGTCATTTACACGGGCGAACCTCTAGCCGAAGACTTGGAACAGACAAAGGCGCGACTCGGCGGCACACTTGTGCATCGCAACCAGGATGCGCACCCCGGAGGAACAGCGGTTTCTGCGTAGTGTTGGGACCAGAATATCTGCCCGCACTGTAACATGCGAATCCCAGAGCGCATGCGTGTCGGCAGCGGACGAAAGAGCGAGGGTGGATTCTACTCCCTTGACTGCTATGGCGAGTATTACAAAAAGGCTCTGATCGCTAGATATAAGCAAAGGACTGAGTCAGAACAGAAAAATCAAAATTGAGCAAAGGTGGATGCGGTGGGTACTGTAGAACGCGCGTTGTTCCCGGAGATATACGACCAAGAGGGGGAGAGTGGCATTCTTCCCTGGCAGCAGATCAAACGCCTTGTCGAGACCGGCCGGGTAAGCGCCACTCCGGATGTTTCGGAAGCCCAAATGCAGCCGGCGAGCTTGGACCTCCGTTTGGGTCCGACAGCTTACCGAGTCCATGCGAGTTTTCTGCGCGGAAGATCCGCAACACTCCTTACCCGGGTGCGCGAACTTCTTCACAGCACAATTGATCTCACAAAACCGACACCCCAACTGCTAGAGCGGGGCCAGGTGTACATAATTCCGGTGCTCGAAAGATTGAAGTTGCCGAGCAATCTTCAGGGAGTTGCAAATCCCAAAAGCACTACGGGGCGGCTCGATATATTTACTCGGTTAATCACCGAGTGCGGCGACGAGTTTGACCACGTTCCAAAGGGATACTCTGGAGAACTCTATGTTGAAGTATCTTCCAGGACCTTTCCAGTCCGAGTCAAAGAGGGGATGAAACTGAACCAGCTTCGATTTGTCCGGGGCACGTCTCCGCGACTAGGAAATGGGAATCTGAGGGAACTGGCAAAGACGCATAGTCTACTTTACGACGCCGAACTGGGACCGATTACAAGCCACATTGGGGACGGTGTTGAGATAACAGTAGACCTAGAGGGAGATGGAGGCCTCTGCGTCGTCGCATATAAGGCCAAGGGATCCGACCTCCCGATAGAACTTGATCGAATCAATCACTACAGCCCAGGGGATTTTTGGCAGGCCACGACACGTCCCCATGACGGTCGGATAATTTTGGACACTGGGGGCTTCTATCTGTTGGCGTCAAAAAAACGAGTGCGCGTCCCACTAGATCATGCGGCGGAGATGGTCGCGCACGACCCCAGCATGGGAGAATTTCGTGTCCACTACGCCGGGTTCTTCGACCCCGGTTTTGGGTATGGGGCGAACGGGGAAATTCCAGGGACAAAAGCGGTACTCGAGGTTAGGGCGTACGAGGTACCTATCGTCTTGGAAGATGATCAGCTAGTCGGGAGGCTGCATTACTACCCCATGGCCGCTCCCCCGGAGAGAGTGTACGGTGCCTCCATCGGTTCTTCTTACCAAAAGCAAGGACTTGCGCTTAGCAAGCAATTTAGACGTGCAGATGACTCGCAATCGGATGGCGAGGCCCTGACGGTCAGGCTAGCCACGGCCTAGTTTGCAGTAAGTGGTTCTGAGTGCTGCGCACGAGCATTGTCCCGCTCAAGCTCGGGGAATCGGTAGTGGACAGCCAAGACGCGTTTCAGAAGGCGTCCGGGTTCGAGGGCGACGCTGTGTTCATCTTCAACCATGATAGGACTCAACTGTCCGAGACGTCGCCAAATGTGAGCTATGACCTACGCGTAGGCAGCGAATACAGGGGCCATCACGATGCCGAGAAGACGGAACTGCCGGATGACGGAGTGTTGGTTTTGCACCCTGGCAATGCGTCCTCATTCAGTCGGAGGAAGACAGTATTCTTGCCTCGAAAGGGTTTCGGCTACGTGGCCCAGAGCCAAGAAACGGATTGAAGCGAACAAGACAATACTTACGCTGCTCGTGAGCCCCCCGACGTTCGGCACGAGCGTCCCTCAATATTTTGTTCTCTGCAACTCCCGATAAGCCTCGCTCTTCGATACCCCCCGCTCCTTCGCGACTTTCTTCAGCGCCGCCTTCTCGTCCAGTTTCTCTGCTTCCATGATCTGCTCTACTCGCTCCCGAACACTCACCCGCGGAGCCGCCGCAGCCTTCACCCTCGTCTCCTCCGCCTTTCCAATCAGCAGCGTAATCTCTCCTTTCACCGCATCGCGCGCCTTCAAGTTTTCCAGCACTTCGCCCGCGTGTCCACGCAGAAACTCCTCATGGAGCTTCGTCACTTCGCGCGCAATCACCACATGTCGGTCGTCTCCTAGAACCTCGCAAACATCGGAAAGCGTCTCCACTGCCCGATGCGGAGCCTCATAAAAAACCTGCGTCCGCGGAGAATTCTTGATCGCCTCCAGCGCCGCCCGCCGCTCCCCGCGCTTCGCGGGAAGAAATCCGCTGAAGCGAAACGAATCCGTCGGAAGCCCGCTCGCCACCAGCGCCGCCAGAAACGCCGCCGCCCCCGGAATCGGCACCACCGGCACATGATGCCGAACCGCCAGCGAAATCAGCCGGTATCCCGGATCGGAAATCCCCGGCATGCCCGCATCCGTCACCAGCGCGACGCTGGCCCCCTCCTGCATCTCCTTGACCAGCTGTGCCGACCGCGTCATTTCGTTGTGCTCGTGATAGCTGATTGTGCGCGTCTTAATCGCATAGTGGTTGAGCAAATTCTGCGTCTGCCGCGTGTCTTCGCAGGCGATCACGTCCACTTCCTTCAACACGCGCAGCGCCCGCAGCGTGATGTCCTCGAGATTCCCGATCGGCGTGCCTACGAGATAAAGCGCGGGCCCCGCAGACACAGCCGTCTGCTTGGCCGCGACGGTATTCTCCTCGCTCGATTTCCTCCGGTTGGATTTCTCCCGAGTTTCAGGTTCGGAGGCAGCGAATTCCGGATCCGTATCCCTCATGGCCGGAGTCTACCACCGCCCACGTAGGGACAGCCCCCTCTGCAGCGCCCGTAACCTTCCAGTTCCGCAACCGGTTTATGCTAAGGGACGGCCCCGAGGAGCCCACCTGTGACCGCCAATGACTTCCGAAAACTAGCACTCGCTCTTCCCGAGACTGAAGAACGCTCGCACATGAGCTAGTTCCGCATTGCGCGGGTGCCCGTCGGCGGTTAGCTTCAATCTAAGAAGATAGTGCGGTCCCCCGCACTGCCCCGAAGCAGGGTGCCAGCTACTAAGCTGCACACCCTGCATTTTTATGTCGCCGAACAGTTCGAACGCCAGACCGGCTGGGACCAAACCTGACGTCCGCACGCCCAGAATACCGGCCGAAAAATGAGTGCATCACTGTATTCCGGCTCCGCCGACATTCGTCTCAAATGATTTGTGTAAGCAAAGGCACGGACACTGAGGAGTTTTCGATTATGTTACGAGCATTGGGCGCGTTTCTGGTGGTCTTCTCGATACTCAGCCTGGTCGTGCATTTGAACGCCTTGGGCAGCGTCTTCGGAACGGGCGCCCTTTCCCTATTCGCCATCGACCAACTCGTCGCCCAGTTCGCAAAGGCCCCGCGCTCTTCCAGGATGCGGGAAGAGCCGCTGCCGTAGTCCCAAGAAATCCAGTTTCTCCTACAGATTCTGCGACGTTTTTAACAATCAGGCCGCGGACGTGCCTAAGCGCGTTTGGCCGTCCGCTCTTGCGTGATCCTCAAGTCGCAGCTCACAGAGTTCCCCAATCAGATTTCCCGCCCACTGATAAACATTGTGTTCGCGAATCGTGCGCCGCATATGTTGCATTCGTGCTTGTCTTTCCTCGGGGTCCATTTCCAAAGCAACTCGAATCGCTTCGGCTGTCTGGTCGATGTCATAAGGATTCACTTGCAGCGCGTCCCGCAACTCCCGTGCAGCTCCCGTAAAAATACTCAGGATCAGCACTCCATTTTCATCATTCCGCGATGCCACGAGCTCTTTCGCAACCAGATTCATGCCGTCGTGCAGCGAAGTCACTAAACATAAATCCGCGTATTTAAAGTAAGGCTCAATTTCCTGGTGACTATGCTGCCGGTTTAGCAAAACAATCGGCTTCCATTTGTCCTTCTGAAAACGCCAGTTGATTCGCGCGGCCTCCGCCTCGATCTCCGCTTCCAGGTCGTGATATCGCTTGAGATGACTGCGGCTCGGTGCGCCAATTTGCGCAAATGTGAACTGCCCTTGATATCTCGGATACTTTTCAAGAAAGCGCTCCACCGCCAAAAAGCGCTCCAGAATTCCCTTCGTGTAATCGAGTCGGTCTACTCCGACTCCCAGAAAAAGTGCCTCGACATCCAGGTTCTTCAGAAGTCCAGAGCGCCCTTCGGACGCTGATTCGCCGGAGGCGTCTGTGGTCAAATCGCCGACTTCCACGCTGATCGGGAACGGGTGCACAGTTGTCATGTGACCCAGGCGTTGGATCGTGAAATGTTCCCAGTCGATCCTTGATTCCATCACCCGATCGGCGGTTTCAAGAAAATTAGTGCAGTGGCCTTGAATGTGGAAGCCTACGAGGTCGGCCCCCAACAACCCATCCACCAACTCCCGTTGCCACGGACAAATCCCAAACGCTTCAGGATTCGGCCATGGGATGCGCCAGAAAATCGCTACCCTCGCGTCCGGCCTCTTCTGTTTGATCATTCTCGGCAGCAGCGCGAAGTGGTAATCCTGCACTAGAACCACAGGCTTCTCGGTGTCTTCCATTTCTTCCAGCAGCGCATCGACGAACTTGCGATTGACCGCCTGATATTGCTTCCAATCGGCGGCGCGAAAAATCGGGCGTGTATGTGCGATATGACAGAGCGGCCAGACTCCTTCATTGGCGAAGCCGTAGTAATAGCCTTGTTCTTCTTCCTTCGTCAGCCAAACGCGGCGCAGCGTATATCGTGGATCGTCGGGAGGCACTGCCAGCCGGTCATGCCGGTCCACGGTCTCCCGGTCGGCCGTGCCGCTGCCGTGCGCCAGCCAGGTTCCATCGCAAGCGCACAACACCGGCTCGAGCGCTGTTACCAAGCCGCTCGGTGGCACGATCACTTCCGCCGACTTGCCACGCCCCATGTTGATGTAGGGCTCGCGGTTCGAGACCACAAAGAGCCGGCTTGCTCCCAAGCGAGTCCGAAGATCCGCTGTCAGCCTTTCCGCCGTCCATTGGGACTGACCTTCCGCCCGCAGTCGCGCCTCTCGTTCCGCAGCGGTACGAGCTGAATTGAGACTCTGGGCAAGAGTCGCCACTTCCCGCGCCAGCGGCGGGTACAGTTCAGCGTCCGACACTCCGATCCGCGAAGAAGGCATGCGTCCCGTTCGTAAAGCTCTCATCCAATGCGCCGTCCGGGCGATGGGTCCTTCGATGCTCCAGCGCACGATCAATAACGTGATGAGCGCGATCAGAATGACCTGTACTAGTCCGCTCAGAAACGTGTCTCGCCAAATGCGAAGACTTTGCGCCCGAATGTATCCCGCGTCGTGAACGATAGCCAAGGCTCCCAAGGATTTGTCTGGGCTGTAAAGCGGAATAACGCTGATGTGCACTGGCTGATCTGCCAATCTCTGAAATGCATCCGCGTTGCTGTTGTCTTTCAACGTCTCGAGAACGACGGGCGGAGCATCCTCCATCTTTGGAGCCAAATCGGTGGTGATGGCGATGACGTGACCTTGAGGGTCGTATACCGCCATGCCCATCAGGTTTTCCCGATGGGCGAAGTGCTGCACGGTTTTCCGCAACGTCTGAAAGGCGCCTTTTTCAATGTCCCGCTCGACACTTCCCGCCAGGCTCTCCGCCAGGACCTCGGAGCGCCTTTGCAAATCCCGCCTAAGACTCCGCTTCCCGACCCAGACCTCATATCCAGACGAGCAGAGCGAGACCAACATCACACCGACGATCAGGGAGACGATGAGCCGGACGCTCAGCAATCGCATACGTTTAACCTCAAGGACGACAGTCTTGGACCGCGCTCCCGGATCACCAACTCGGAGGCCTTTCGCAGGAAATCGTTGCCACCAGCACTCTTCGAGCCTTACTTCGATGCCGCATCCACTCGTTTTGCTGCCCTTTAACGAATCGTGCAGCCAGGCCCCCACAAGAAAGCGCCCGACAGAATCCAGTTCGTTACTGCGGTTACCCCTCCCAGCGCGGTGTACAGGGAACCCTTTATGGACCAGCCAACATCGACAGGCGTAGAAGTGTTACACACGATGTAGAAGTTGCGCGTGTTCGTCCGCCGCTGGGTGAGGAAGTGATACGCGATCAACCGCTCTGATGGCAAATGAATTGCGCATCAGTTTGCCAGCCTGCCTCGTCCTACGAAGAGGTACCTTTATGAATGGAGCGGCGAGTTTGTTCGCGGGTTTCTTGTTGGCAATAACTTCGTTGGGGTTTGGACAGGAGCCACAACCGACGCCGCAGGTTCCCGAGGATGCCCTGGTAATTCAACAGCTGATCGCCTGGTCGCGATTGCAAAAACCGCAACCCGCCCCGCAGCCGCTGCCACCACGGGACACGCCAGTGCCTCAGCCTGACCAGCAGGATCAGCAGGGGAAGCAGCCAGTGGATCCTCAAGCTCCAGCGCAGCAAACTCCCACCACGCAGTCCTTTACCGGAAAGATTATCAAGGACGGTAGTAAGTATGTGTTGAAGGTAGCAAGTAATACAACCTACGAATTGCAGGAGCAGGGCGACGTAAGTCGCTACGAGAATCAAACCGTAAGAGTCATAGGGAACCTCGATACTGGCAGCAACACGATTCGCGTTGTCAAAATTGAATTGCTCTCTTAAAACCCGCGCCTCCTGGATTTTTAATACCGGCTACACGATTTACCCTAGTGCCTCCGTAATGAAAAACAGGTAAGGTATTGCCATCGCCTCATATTCGTGGCCGTAAAAGGACTCTCACCCTTCCTCCGCGATTCCCGCTTTGGAGGTCAAGACATGAGCGTCAACGGAACCGCCGCCTACGGTATGTATCCTCGCAACGTGGCCTTGCCCGAGGTAGTCTCTACCTTGAATCAAGCGGGATTCGGAAACGAAGACATCTGTATGGTGTTATCGCCGGCTCACCCCGTTGCCACCGCCGTGGGCGATGCCACGATAGGCGTCGTCGCCAGGGAACAAAGCGCAATCGGCGCCCGTATGATCGGCTGGTTTTCGCAATTCGGCGCCGTGGTGATTCCCACAGTCGGCTTCTTCATCCGTTCCCAAGCCTTCTTCCACGCTTTGCTGGTGGAACAGAATTCCCCAGCCCTTTCTCGAGGATCGCGGACCCTCCTCGGTCTCGGTTTCTCCGAAGATGAAGCAAAAAGACTAGGCCATCAGCTGTGCGATGTTGGAGCGCTGGTTTACGTGTCGTGCAAGGAAAGCGCCAAAGCAGACTGGGCCATCGAATTGCTTCGTCGAGCGGGGGCAAGAGAAGCTGCAAGTTTGGGAATGGCGCGGGCTGCCCACGCCGCGGCCGCCTAACCTCCCCTTCTTTCATTCCTTCGCTACTTGCATCGCCTCGGGAAATTTCTACTCTCGCCGTCGCCAACGCGCGCGTCCCCAACTCGACCTCTATGTCCTTCCTATCACCAACTTAGATCGCCCCGGTCCCTCCGTCACCGCGCTGGCACTCGAGTTGCATCTGTTTCCGGTGACCAACTCTTCGAGATTGCGACGCATCCATCTGCAGTCCTAGGAGGACAGGCCTGACCATGAGAACCTACCGCGTCTGGATCGAGATCCTGTTGCTGGGCACTGCGATCGCCTGCGCGCTCGCACTCTTAATTGCTACTCTAGGCGCTGCCGCCGGCGCCACCGCAGGTGAAGCGGCGGCGCGGCCGGGGTCGTCCTCGACCACCGCGCGAACCTACGAAGGCATGGTGACCTGCTCCCGATGCGGCCCCAAGCATTCCGACGCTCTTGGCCAAACCGCTGCCGACTGCGCCCGCAACTGTGTGCGCGGTGGAGCAAGTTTCGTCCTAGTCGAACGGGATGCCACCTACCTCCTCGAAGGTGACTTAGGTGTTCTGGGAAGATTGGCCGGCCAGCGGGCCCGCATCGTCGGCGAGTTGAATGGAAAGACAATCAGGATTTCCTCCGTCGCTTCCGAAAGCTGATCGGCCACGCTCGCAGAAATTCAAATTTCTGACCGGAGGTCTTCCGTGAAAAACTTCCTAACCCGCATTCTGCTGGCGGTTGCTTTAACCCTGGTCGTATTCGCGCTGGCATCGTCCACGCATGCACAACAGGCGGATGATGCCCCAGTTCCCGCTACTCCCCACTTACAGCAACCCACGGCTGCTCCAAAATCCCTTCAACAACGTAAGGCCCCGGCACCCTCTTCCAGCGACAATCAAGCGCAAGAGGCCCTCGCCTTCACCGGCCGCGTGACCAAGGAACAGGGCCAGTTTGTGTTGAGAGATCCGGTCACCAAAATGAGCTACCCGCTAGACGACCAGTCGAAGGCGAAGCCATACCTCGGCAGACAAGTTAAAGTGATCGGCAAGCTGGAGATGAAGAGCAACACGATTCATATTGACAGCATCGAACCGCTGTCGTGATTGCCTGGTTTTCTGCCTCAGCGTGCGACGGGTTTGTCTCAAATACGGAGGGGTCGGGGGTTCCTGACTCTCCGTGCTATCGCCAATTTCATCGAGGAACGCGGACTGCCGGCCGAGCACTCAATGCCGCGCGAGACAGTACAGTCAACCTCTTAGCCGAAGCAAGAATAAATTCATCACTACAGAATTTACCGTATTGTTCTTTAACGTCGACGTTAGTCTAATCTGTTACTGCGTTTTTCCTTTCATGAGTTCTCCGAAATCGACGTTTACATCTGACGGTTACAAAGGCAGGTTCCTCACTATGCCCCAAGCGCGAACCAACTCGGAAGTCTCGCTCTTCAAACGCGCGATCGAGTCGTGGCCCTACGTGTTCATTATTGTTTCGGTCGCAGGCCTGGCTTACATCGCCCTGACCACTATTCACTAAATCTTCCGCACTTTCTGTCTCGCATGAGAACGCAGCGATATGCTTCTTGGTCGCGTCTCCTGAGTGTCCGCTCGAATCCCCTGACCAACCAAGATCTCTACGCTCAATCTAAGGCATATGCCGGATACTCTCCAGGATTCAAGCCTGCGCATACTGAGCGTGAGCGCGAGTTAAGAAATATTCTTAACTCCATATGATCGTCAGCTAGAGACCGCGGCACCAAGCTCTAACAATTCAAAACGCCTGGAGGTCTGGAACATGTCGTCACGGAAACTTACATTGCTATCGGTTGTACTGTGTTGTGCAAGTTGGGCAGTAGCCCAAAGCTCAGCAGGCGGAGCGGCGCCTGCGGGTGGTTCGAGCAGCGCAGGACAGAATTCCTCCCCTGGACAGAGCTCAACCCCGGGTTCGCCAGCGACTCCGCCAGCGGGCACCGCAACCCCGCCAACCAGTACCGCGACTCCACCCGCCGGGACCGCGACCCCGCAGACGACTCCCGGGCAAACCACCCCAGGCTCCACTTCGCCCAGTGGAACTCCAAGCACAACCACCCCAGGCACCTCACCGAACACCTCAACCCCGGGAAGCCCCACGCAGCCGTCGCCGAATACTCCTGGCACTTCGCCGAGCGGTTCGCCTTGTGGAACCTTGCCCGGCACGGCAGACGGAGCGTCGGGGTCCGCACCGAATGCGGGATCCTCAAACTCAAATCCCTCGACTCCCGGAAGTCAGGGCAGCAGCACGTCGCCGGGCATGAGCCCGACTCCGGGCACCCCCTGCCCGCCAGCTGCAGGCGGCAGCACCACATCACCGCATGCCTAACCTTTCGCCGCGGTAAACGAGTTGAAACTTTAAATTAATCGCGGGCCCTCGTGGGCCCGCGATTTTTCGCCTGTGATCTTTCGCCCAATGAGCTTCGCAGTTGCAGGTGCTCCACTCTAGTCTCGCCGCTCTTTGGCGAGACCGAGACCTAGGATGGGGATTTGCAGAAGCTGAAGCCCGGTCGATATTCATGAATTGCGGCTTCCGTTCGCCACGACGTGGCATCAAAATGCCGTGAATCCGAATCACCATTTCCTCGAATACCAACTCCGCATTCCTTCAGAGCCGGAACCATTTCCGATCAAGGAACCTCCCGATCCACCCGAGAACCCCGACATGCCCGTGCGCGAGCCTGACCCCGAAGATCCCGGCCAGATTTGACGGTTCCCGGTTTCGAAAACCTCTACGGTGAACGGCGGATTGTCTCTTTCCTGATGAGACCCGATACTTATCTGCAATGTGCTTCCAATATTCCTGGATGCCCGCTCATCCCATTCACCACTAACTCATTCAACGGCAAGCAGGAGGAGAAAAAATGGCACACTACGGCACTTTGAAGGATACGCGCGTCGCGGAGGCGGATGACGATATTCGCGGCTCTCATCTGTATGGCTTGAACGACGAAAAGTTGGGCAAGATCGATGATGTTATTTTCGACCACTCCACAGGAAACATCCGCTACGTCGTCGTGGATACTGGCGGCTGGCTTTCCACCAAGAAGTTTCTCGTGCCCGCCGAAGGTCTGCGCGCCTCAGCGAAGCATGACAACGACTTCGCGGCCGATCTCGACAAGCGCCAGATCGAAAGTTTTCCACCTTACAATGAATCGGATCTGGACTCCGAAACCAGGTGGGCCAGCTACGAAGGACGCTACCGTTCAAAATGGGTAGCCGATCCCGTGATGCATCGCGCCGAAACCGACCGCAACATCACTCCCACAGCCCAGCAAATTTCCGGAAATCCCGTCTCTGACCAAGCCGCAGCCCAAACTCACGGACGCACCACAGGCTGCAGACCCCCGGTGGGTACCGGAGCGTCCAGAGCCGATCTCGAGGCGGCCTCATCCCCCACCGAACGCGCGGTTCCTGCTGGAACCGATTCGGTCGTAATCGGCAACACCGCGGTCGGCATCGGTGGCCGCTGGGGTACTTTTCAGAGCCGCCTGCGCGAACGTCGCAAGGAAACCGTCTCTCGATGCAATACCTGCTCCGGCGAATCCGCGGTCAAGCGCGGCTCGGAAAGCGTGGATACGCTGCGGAAGGCAGTCTAGGAACGTAGCGCGCAAATTGTGAATAGCCCTCTGGGACTCAGAGGCACTCCATCGAAGGCCTCAATCTTTTTGGTAGGATTTACAACTCGTGAATTAAGAAGAGCCAGACACCGAAGGGCACCAAACTAGCATCTCATCTGCGGTCATGATTGCAGGCAATCCAAGAGCGTGTAGAACGATGGCATTCTGCGCAGTTGCTCTTATATTGCTGATCGTGGTGAGCACAGTATTCATTGCCAAGCGCAAGAGAACGCCCCCAATGAGAGTCGTGCCCTTACACCCCTCGACGGTTGCCTTTACCGTCCGCTGAGCACTACCGGCTGGGAGAGACCTTCCACAACTGGGCAAGCGCCCTGGCGGCATCCGATAGAGCCCGCTTCTCCGCATCTACCGCCGATCCCGCAACGTTAGTTCCAGCGCGCTGTACGATGGGCGTCCGATACTGCGAGACCTTGCCTGTGAGACCTACCTGATAGATGTCGCGAACCGCGCATTCGAACGCGCGTTTCAAGTTCTTGGCTGGGGGAAGAGGTTGGCCTGAGCTTTTGTTCGTCATGAGAAAAACTCACTTTCTCGGGTTTAAGAAATGAATGTAGGACGAACCCTTGCGCGCAACAATACAGCGTTGCACCCAGGGGACGTATAGGTCTCCCTAGCAATCGTCAAAAGGTCATCTAAGGTGGGGCCGCCTCGGTATTTATCACTTGCGATAAATGTCCGCGCGCACTACCATCACCAAGACCCAGGCGTGCAAAATATTAGGCAGAAAGTCGCTTCAGGCAGCTGCTGCTTCGGGACGGGCGCAACTTCGGAGCGCGCGCAAGGCATACAACGCGTCGTCCAGTACCACGTCTTCTTCAATGTGGTCGCTCGTGGCAGCAAACAACTCTTTGATCCGGGAGAGGATGGCCCTCTCCGCTTCTTCAATCCGCTCCGGAACCTTGTTCCGATCAGCTTCAAAAAGCGCAGCATGATAGAGAACGTGCCACGCGAGGCTGGGCGGCGAGCATGGCGTTGCAGTACTCATGATGAGGTCTTTGGGATAGTTACGGCTCTTCCAGATAGCGGTTTCTGGCGTCCGTCTGAGTGTCGGGCCGAGTTTGCACAATAATGCAGGTGGGAAATCAGCGGCCATCGGGTGAATCCAGTATTTTGCACAGCTTATAGGAAAAGCTGGAAGGACGCCGGCTGCGCGCCCTTCCACTTGGCCACTACGCGGCTCGCCGGGACTTTGCCTTCGCTGTCTGCCGGCTCTCAGTTCCTTCTTCCCCTTGCCCTGCCTGTGAATTAATCTGCTCCGCCAGCTGGGTCAGCTTTTCATCCGTCTGCTTCTCTTCCTGCAGAGTCTGATCAAGAAGCGAAACATGCTCGTTTTCGCCCAGCAATTCCGCGAACGCCCGCACGGTTCCGTACCCGGCAATCTCGTAGTGCTCCACCCTTTGAGCCGCGCCAATGATTGCGGCATCCATCAGCGCGCCCTCATAGTCCTCCGACATCGTTTCCGCGCCTTCTCTTACCAGCCCTTCCATTCCCAGGCATTTCTTGCCGGTAGCTTTTTCACCCAGCATCTCGAAGATCTGTTCCAGCCGCGAAACGTGCTCCGAGGTCTGCCGCAGATGCTCTTCGAATCCCTGGCGCAACTCGGCATTCGACGAGGCCTTTGCCATCTTGGGCAGCGCCTTCACGAGTTGAGTCTCCGCATTGTAAAGATCCTTCAATTCATTGACGTATAGCTCCCGCAATGAGTCCTTTTGCATTATTTTCCTCCTTAGTGATTTCCAGTCATGAAGCGGAGTGTCATGCACTGGGTTTCTTTTCGAAAAGTATGTCGCGCATCCACGCCAATCAATACCCCAGATGCTGTATAGGTTTCGCGCGGTCGAACTTGCGAGAGTGCTACCGAGCAGCCACTCTCTGCCCGTGCGTCTCACTCAGATGATCTTCCTTGGAATGGTCATCTTTGTGATGGAAGTCGAGACCGAAGCGCGGTGCCTCCCGCGTCCCGCTGATCTTGAAAGGAATCTCGGTGCCGGCTCCGTGCTTGTGAAAGAACGGATCGACCGGCTTCAGCAAAATCGACTTCCACCCCGTCGTCATCTGCGAAAGCTTCGCGTCCAGTCTCAGCAAACCGTGAAAGTCGAAGGTATTTCCGTCCAGGCTGTACTTGCCCGTCATGTCCGCATGCGTCCCCGGAACCAGAAAATGCAGGTAGGAGAAAGCGAGTACTCCCTGGCTGAGCGTAAATGTACCCTCTACGTCGGACGTCACAATTGGTTCTGCCTCGCCTTGCGCCCTCGCGTGCGTGCCGCGACTGACCATGCTTAACGAATCGATCCTTCCCTGAACCTTTTCATTGGAGAAATGCGCCGCAGGGATGTGAAAGTTGCCTTCGAGTTTCAGACGATTCGCGATGTCCCCGGCTCCGGCAGGAAGACTAAGCTTAGTCTTCATCGCGACCATCCCCGTCATGATCGGCGGTTCGGTCTTGACGCCGAGTCTCAGCAAGTCTTCGATGCGGGCGTGGCCCAGCACAACGTTGAGCTCAATGTCGTGGCCATGCGGAGTATTCATCCGCACGACCTTGCCGCTCGCCGTAAAAGTCGAGTGCAGCGCTGTGGCCTTCACCGGATCGAGATACGTATCGCCGTCCGTGCCGTCCACAATTGCGTGAAACTCAGTGTGCAGCGGCACGCGATGTCCGCTGACCACTATCTGAAAGTCCGGCGTATCGGTCTGCCCTTCAACTTCAATGCGTCCCAGCGTCCCTCCATATTTTCCTGTGGACGACAGAATCCCTCCGATGCCCGGAAGCGTCCCCAAATCCGCGTTCGTGAAGGTATAGTTCCCCATGACCGCAGTATCGCGCGGGCTCTTTTCGTTCAAAGGTCCGAACTGGCCTGTCGACTGGATGCCACCCACTGGCTTGGGATTAATCAGCGTCGCATCGAATCGCAGCGGCTGCCCCGGACCAACGTCTTTCATCCGCAGATCGCTGATATCGAATTCCAGTGGCTGCTTACCCGGCCTGTCTGTATTAATGACGAGTTTCGTGTCCGCACACACGAAATGGTCCACCGCAATGCTCATCTTCATCTTTCGCTCGCGCTGCCGCAGATCCCTCATCTCTTGCCGGTCATTCTTCGGAGGGATGTTCACGATCAGATCATTCACGTAGACGATGTCTACATGCATGGGCTCGCGAAACAGACTGTGCAGCGCAGTCTGGAAACGGAATTCTCCAATCTCCAGCAATGGCTGCACCCCGGCTTCCCATGGATTCGGATCGGTAGCTCCGTAAATCTTGAGCCTCTTCCCATCCACGTGCACGCCATCCGCCACCCAGACGTGAAGTTCAGCAAGTTCAACCCGGCTTTTGAAACGAGCCGAGAGCGTCTCAATCACGCGGGCGCGCAGAATCGGCTCCGCGTGCGTGATCCCCACACGAACGCAGACCACCACAACGGCGACAAACACGACGAGGATTGCGACGATCCAGCGCCACCTGCGTGACCGCCGTCGTCGTTGCATCGGAAGGGAGTCGGCCTGGGCGATGAGCACACTACACCCCTTCCAACTATTCAGCAGATAGACAGAAAATGGAATCAGGGTTTTCCTGCAGTTGCGCTTTCGCCTGCCGCGAGGTGTGCGGCTTTGTATTGCAAGATAATGTGAGCAATCATCACAGCCCAAGTTTCATTACGCGCGATCTGGTCTCTGCTCGGCGTATAAGGAATCAGCTGCGTCAGAGCGCCCTGCAAATCGCCCTCGCCTTCGATCAGATCTAATCCGCTCTCAAAAAATCTGACACCCACCCGTTCTATCGCTACCATCCCCACAGCCAGGCCGAATCCTATAGGGATAGTGGATCATGTGCAACGCGGAAAAAATCGGTACGACGCCGCGAACAGGCGCTGCTAAGCCTGCCTGCTTCCAGCCCGACAACGTTCGTGCTCAGACCAATGATCCGCGCTACCGTTCACAAATTCCGCCTACCCCAAAATCTCTTGCCGGACTCTCCGTTTCGCAGGAGAATGTTCCCTCATCGTTCCCCCGATTTCTTCTGCGAAAGCAGACACGAGGTATAGCCATGCGTTCGTTCGCTCGCCGTGCGTTGGCCGCTTTGACCGCAGTTCTACTTTGTTCGGCGCTCTCTGGCATCCAGGCGCAGACCAGCCTCCCCTACCAGAAGCCTCCTCAGGCGATCGTCGATCTGGTCGATACCCTCCCCACCCCGAACGTGGCAGTTTCCCCCAAGGACAGCGCCGGCTCCCAATGGCTATTGATCGAATCCTTCTCCGGCTTGCCTTCGCTCGCCGATCTGGCCCAACCCGAACTTCGTTTGGCCGGCCTGCGCTTCAACCCGCGGACGAACGGACCGAGCCGTGGACGCTATATCACTTCGTTGATGCTGCAGTTCCTGCCGAACGGCGAAGCCAGACCGATTTCCGGAGTGCCGCCCGACGCCAAGATCCGTTTCCCCTTATGGTCCCCCGATGCCCGCCACGTCTCCTTCGTGAACGCCAGCGACAATCCCACCGACGCCGCTCTCAGTCTGTGGATCGTCGACGTGGCCTCGGCCCAGGCTCGCCGCGTACCCCGCGTTGCGCTCAACGGCATCTTCGGCCGCCCCTGCGAGTGGGCCAGCGACAATGCAAGCCTCATCTGCAAGACCGTGCCGAAAGGCAGAGGTGCAGCTCCGAAGCGCAGCGAAATCCCCACCGGCCCCGTGATCCAGGAAAATCTCGGCCGCGTCACCCCCGGCGCTACCTACGAGGATCTGCTGAAAAGTCCCGAAGATGAACAAATCTTCGATTACTATGCCGCCTCTCAGATTCAGGTCGTCCACCTCGATGGCACGACCCAACCCGTGGGCGAGCCCGGCGTGATCCAGAGCGCCTCGCCTTCGCCAGATGCTCGCTACATTCTGGTCGACGAGCGCCATCATCCCTATTCCTATGTGCTGCCGTTCCCCATGTTTCCCGAACGCATCATCACCATCAACCTGGCAACCGGCGCCAGCCACCAGTTAGCGGACAAACCGCTCGAAGATACCATCCCCAACATTCACGACGCCGTCGAGGCAGGTCCACGTGAATTCGACTGGCGCAGCGACGCGCCTGCCACGGTTTCCTGGACCGAAGCCGGCGATGGCGGCGATCCCCGCAAAGATGTTCCCGTCCGCGACACCCTGTTTCTCCTGGACGCTCCATTCGACGGCTCGCCTCGCAAACTCGCCGAGATTCCAATCCGCTTTCGCAGCCTGACGTGGGGAAACGGCCATCTCGCGTTGATCGAAGAAGCGCGCTGGAAAGACCGCAAGCGTATCATTGTCGCCGTCTCTCCCGACTCCCCGGCCGCTCCCGTCAAATTGTTCGAAGGCTCCTTTGAAGACCGCTATCACGATCCAGGTGAGCCGTTTGAAATCATGAATGCCGCGGGCAAGTACGTTCTGCAAACCACCTCCGATTCCCGTGGCATCTACTTCCACGCTGAAGGCGCATCGCCCGAAGGCGATCGCCCATTCGTCTCCGTCATGAGCCCGACCAACGGTGAGACCAAGCGCCTCTGGCAGTCCGCCGACCAATTCTTCGAGTATCCCGCGTCCGTCCTCGACGCCGCCGCCCCAACCATCCTCCTTCGCAGAGAATCTCCCGAACTGCCTCCGAACTATTACCGGAAGAGTCTCGCGAAGGACGACTTCAAGCAGGTCACCTTCTTCCCCAGTCCCTACGGCAACGCGCCGCTTCCCAAGAAGCGAGTCCTGAAATACAAGCGTGCCGATGGCGTCGACCTCAGCGCCAACCTCTACCTCCCCCCCGGCTACAAGCCCGAAGACGGCCCGCTTCCCACCCTCATGGAAGCCTATCCCACCGAATACAAAACCAAATCAGCCGCCGGACAAATCAGGGGCTCGCCCTATGAATTTCCTATCCTTTATTGGGGCTCGCCCATCCCCTTCGTCACGCAAGGATATGCGGTCCTCGAAAATGCCACCATCCCGATCATTGGCGAGGGCCAAGCCGAGCCCAACGATACCTACGTGGATCAGCTCGTCGCCAGCGCCCAGGCGGCCATCGACGAAGGCGCGCGCCTCGGCGTCGTCGATCGCCATCGCGTCGCCGTCATGGGCCACTCCTACGGCGCATTCATGACCGCGAACCTGCTGGCTCACAGCGACCTGTTCAAAGCCGGCATCGCCCGCAGCGGCGCCTACAATCGCACCCTCACCCCATTCGGCTTCCAAAACGAGGAACGCACCTACTGGCAGGCGCCCGAGATCTATCACAAAATGTCACCATTCTCCTACGCCGATAAGATCAAGACTCCGATCTTGCTTATCCACGGCGAGGCCGACAACAACAGCGGCACCTTCCCCCTCCAGAGCGAGCGCCTCTTCAGCGCCATTAAAGGCCAAGGCGGCACCGTCCGCTTCGTCCTCCTTCCCTTAGAATCCCACGGCTACGCCGGCCGCGAATCCGTCCTCCACATGTTCTGGGAGATGAATAACTGGATGACCACTTACGTCAAGAATCCGCCCCAGTCAACCGCCGCAGCAAAGCCCTGAAGGGCACGGTTCGGCCAGCAAGGCGTGCGTGAGACCTGAATTCCGGGGAAAGTAGTGAAGCAAGGCCCGCCCAAATCGAGCCGCAAAGTGGCGACAGAATACAGCCCACGGCGCAAGCCGTGGGTGGACAATCAAAGGATGAACCACCAGCGGGGCGAAAGAAAAAGTGGTTTCAACCGGGAGAGCAAAGTTCCCATCCAGCGTGGGGGCCCGAATTCCTCACTCTTTATTTTTCCGTGGGACATCCAACCTTGACTTCACCCGACGAATCGACCGAAGATCAGCTCGGCCAAAAGTCAGGCGGACATCGGATCACGCCTAACTCACTTGTTGTCAAGATTTGGAGAATCAACTACTGAACTTTCCCCAAAAAAGATCACCCTCACCCCTGCGGCACTTGCACCAGATTAACCACGCTCCAAATCACGTAAGCAGCCATCATACCCACAATGCATGCCATCACCAGAGGACGGTGACGCGTCTCCAGCAGGTCAGCCAGCACTCCCGACACAAAGATGAACAGGAACGGAATGGCCGCCAGCAGAAATCCCGCACCCGCAACGTGCGGATGCGCCATCCCCAGAAGCAGAAACAGCACAGCCACCAGCAGCGGCGCAGTGTTGCCGAAGTAGCGCGTGCGCGGCCACACAGCGTAAGTCACCAGCGCGACCGGAAGCGCAAGGGCAAGCGCAGGACACGCGCGACCGATGTGTACCGCGACTTGCTTGTAGACTCCGAGGATCGTGAATCCACGCCACGTCGCTCCCCAGAACGTGGCGCGCCGCATGCTCTCCGCGAATGCATGCGGATGAAAGAAATACACCGCGAACAGCAGCACAAATCCCACCACGCAAGCCGCACCCCAAATGACAAATCCCGCTTGTCTCCGCACCGGAGCAACGTAGAGCAAAAAGCCCAGCGCCATCGGCGCGAGCACGATCAGCGAGAACTGCGATCCCACCGCGATCGCCAGCGAGACGCCGAGCAGCACGATGCGCCGCCAATTCCACAGCACGACCTCGCGCGGCGCGTAAAGCGTGTGCGCGACCGCGATGGCAGTGAAGATGGCCCCGAATGCTCCCCAAGCAGCGACAATCTCAGGTTCGGTATGCCAGACCGCGCTCGCCTGCAGAAGCGAGGGAGAGAAACAGTAGAACGTAAGTGCCACAAATCCACCGGTGTTTCCGCAGAGCCGCCGCGCGACATACCACAACGACGCACCCAGAAAGACTCCGCAGGCGAGAAAAGGAATCCGCGGAAGCCATTGCCAATACGCTACCGAATCGCTGCCAAAGTCCTGCGGCCATGCCAGCAGCGGCGCCGCGGAAGCGAGGTAGAGCAGCGGCGAATGCTCGGTGTCAAAGCCGCTATCGTCCATGCGAAACGGATCTTGCGCAATTGCCGCCGGATCGAACAGAGGCGCTGCGGCAATGCCGCGTCCGTGCCACTGTTTCCACCCCTCGCCGATGCGCACCGCTTCTGCGCCGTTGGGTTCGCGATCCGTTCGCATCTCGGCATGGACCAGCCACAAGGCCTGCGCGAAGAAGCAGAGCAGCAGCAACCCCGCAAGAAACTGCGGACGTCCGAAGCGTTCGCGCGTGAAATATGGCCGCATAAGGTCGAGCCGAGTGTTTTACCATGTCGGAGGGGATTTGCGGGGAAAGAATGCGGCGAAAGATTCGGGAGAAAGTTCTGCCATGAGTGAACTCAAGACCAACCCGCAAAGCGCTTCGGCGCCGAATCCAGCCCCAACGCTGTCTGGTCCCGACTTCGCCGTCGCAACTCAACCTTCCTACGTCCGCACGCTGTTTCTGGGCCCGGAAGGCCTGCGGCCAGGTTGGGGATTCGCCTTCTATGTAGCAATGTTCTATCCACTGCAGAAGCTGGCTGTCGAATTGGCGTGGTCGCGGAATCTTGGCTCGAGCGGCTTGTGGTCCATGATGCTGGAAGAACTCTGCGATGTTGTCGCTGCATTGATTCCGGCATTGATCCTGGCGCGAGTCGAGGGTCGTCCGTGGAAAGCGTATGGCTTGCCCGGCAAACAAGCGTTCGGACGATTGTTCTGGATGGGTGCGTTGTGGGGATTTGCCGGGATCAGCCTGCTGATGTTCGCACTCTACGGACTGCACGCCTTTGCCTTCGGTTATGTCGCCCTGCATGGAGCGCGCCTCCTGCGGTTTGCGGCGTTCTGGGCAGTGATGTTTCTGCTGGTAGGGCTGTTCGAGGAGTTTCTCCTGCGTGGCTACACGCAATTTACGCTTACGCGCGGCATCGGTTTCTGGCCCGCGGCATTGGTCATGTCGTGTATGTTCGGACTGATTCACCTGCGGAACGAAGGTGAACAGTGGAGAGGCCTTCTGGCCGCGGCCTTCATCGGATTCTTCTTCTGCCTGACATTGCGGCGCACGGGCAATCTTTGGTTTGCCGTCGGCTTTCATGTTGCATGGGACTGGGGCGAGACCTTCTTCTATTCCGTGCCCGACAGCGGAATGGTCGCTCCCGGTCACTTGCTACGTTCGTCGCTGCACGGCGCACCGTGGCTCAGCGGAGGATCGGTGGGCCCGGAAGGCAGCGTGCTCTGCTTTATTGTAATCGCAGTGCTTTGGATTGCATTCGGCCGCATGTACCCGGAGGCGAAGTCGAGCTACTCGTCGCCGCGCCTCTCGGCATGACGAGTTGATTCGTAGTTTCAGTTCGGGAGTTGAGGCGCCAAAAGAGCCGTGGTACAAACCGGCCTTTTCCTAGAACGCCCTATACTGATTTTATGACCTCAGAAGCCGACCTGCTGACTCCGTTGCGTCGCTACTGGGGATACAACTCGTTCCGGCCTTTGCAGGAGCGCATTGTGCGCAGCCTGCTGGCCGGACACGACACCTGCGTAGTGATGCCGACTGGCGGAGGCAAGTCGCTCTGCTATCAATTGCCCGCACTCGTCTCGGAGCGAACCACCGTGGTGATCTCTCCGCTGATTGCGCTGATGCAGGATCAGGCTGCGCAACTGGCGCAGATGGGAATTCCCGCCGCGGTTCTCAACAGTTCGGTCAGCAACGAAGAACAGAGCCGCGTCATGCGGCAGGCGCGAGAGGGCGCTTTCCGCCTGTTGTATTTGTCGCCCGAGCGACTGCAGCGCGCCGACACGTTGGGATGGCTGCAGCAAGTGCCTATCTCATTCTTCGCCATCGATGAGGCACATTGCATTTCCGAGTGGGGACATGAGTTCCGCCCGGAATATCGGCAGTTAAGCCGGCTGCGTGGAAAGTTCCCGGATCGTCCCATTGCGGCGTTTACGGCGAGCGCGACGCGTCACGTGCGCCACGACATTCTGGCGCAACTCGAACTGCGCAATCCCGACAAATACATTGCCAGTTTCCATCGCCCCAACCTGCGCTATCTGGTACGCGAGTGCGACAGCGCGGAGCACACCGCGCTGCTGGTGACCGCGTTGCGCCATTACGAGGGGAATGTGATCGTCTACTCACCCACCATCAACAAGGTGGAAGAGACCGTGGACTTCCTGGAAGACCAGGGAATCGCCGCGATCGGCTATCACGCCAAGATGGATACCGGCGAACGGCGGCGCAATCAGGAGCGCTGGATGTCGGACGAAGTGCGCGTCCTCGTGGGCACGATTGCGTTCGGGTTGGGGATCAACAAGGCGACCGTGCGTGCCGTCATTCATCTGGCGCTGCCCAAGTCTCTGGAGCAGTTTTATCAGGAGGCGGGACGCGCCGGGCGCGACGGAAATCCTGCCGACTGCATTCTCCTCTGGCGAAAGCAGGATGCGGGCCTGCTCGGATATTTTGCGAACCAGGTTCTGGATGCGGCCGAGCGCGACCGTGCCTGGCAGAGATATCACACGATTCGAGCATTTGCGGAATCCGGGAAGTGCCGCCATCGGCAGATTTGCACGCACTTTGGTGAGACTCCGAAATGGGCTTCGTGTGGGGGCTGTGACGTTTGTGGGGCCGCGCCAGAATGGCTCGCGGAAACAGTAACTCCCGCCGCGGTGCACCGGGCGGTGGTGGGCTCGGGTTCCAGTGGGGAGAAGGTACCCGCGAGACATGTGGCTGGTGCTGACCAGGAGTTGCGGGAGTATCTGCGCGAGTGGCGGCGGATAACAGCCAAGGAACAAGGCATGCCCGCATACGTGGTGCTGCATGACAGTTCTCTGGATGAGATTTGCCGATTGCAGCCTCGCTCACTTGCGGAGCTGCTGACAATCACAGGTATCGGCGAGCGTAAAGCGGATCTATACGGGCAAGCCATTCTGTCGGCGCTGCGGCGATATCGCGAAGGCGCGCGGGCGGCTGCGCTGCCAGAGAAGAAGACGGCTCCAGCTCTGGAGACTTTGCAACTCCTGGCGGAGGGGAAGAGTCTCGAGGACATTGCACGGATTCGCGGACGGCAGATTGGAACGGTGGTAAACGCGGTCGCCGGACTGGTAGAGAAGGGCGAATTGGAATTTCGTCCGGAGTGGATCGATCGCAACAAACTGGCTGTGATTGAAGCGGCGTGCGAACGACAGGACGTCGCATCGTTGGTACGATTGCGAACATTGAAAGATGCCTTGCCCCCTGAGATTACATACGATGAAATTCGGTTGGTCGTGGCTCGGCTGCGGCGTGTGGCTAGTATGAAAAAGACCTCGATAGCCATGTGAAAGGGCTGATTTTCGAGCCCCAGAGCTGATTTTTCCCCACGCGCGTGCCATAGGTGTACAATTTTGCTTGGGTTCTGAATTTCCGCTTAAGCGCAATCCGAAACATAAGTAGATGTGCCAGTTCTTGGCATCGCTCGTGACGCTTCCGTGCGGTGGAGTACATACGCTCTCCGAGGAGGAAAGCAGTCATGAGAATTCTGCTTTATAACCCCGACAATGGTGTAACCCGCAATTTCATGCCGCACCTCTGGATGTTTCTGTTGCAGTCCCTGACTCCACCCGGACATGAGGTGCTGCTGATCGATGGCAATGCGAAGCCCATGGACGAGGCTCAGATTGCGCAGTATGTTCACGACGAGAAGATCGACTTGGTCGGCATCGGCGCCATGACCCGCATGATCGCGAAGGCCTATCGCATCGCCGACGCGGTCCGGGCTGCGGGAGTGAAAGTTGTGATGGGCGGGCCTCACGTTACCGAGTTGGCCGACGAGGCCTTGGGGCGCGATGGCGGGCCACGCCACGCCGACGCTGTGGCTCTGGGGGAGGCCGATGAAACCTGGCCGCAAATGGTGAATGACGCGGCTCGTGGCGAGCTGAAAGAAATCTATGCGCCGGTGGACGAGACCGGCAAAGAGCGGAAGCCATCGCTGAAACAGTATCCCGTGATTCCGTGGCAGTCGATCGATCTCGAGCAGTTCAACCTGGTGCCCAAGGCCGCGACATCGATGCTGCAGAAGGTCGGGGAAGGTTGGGGGACGTTTCGGATTATTCCCGTCGAATCCGGGAGAGGTTGTCCCTATGGCTGCGAGTTCTGCACGGTGACGGGATTCTTCGGGGACTCGATTCGATTTCGCACCAATGAAAGCGTGGTCAATGAGTTGCTGCTTTTGAAAGCACGCGCCCGCAGAGAAAAAGGGCAGATGGCGGTGTTCTTCATCGACGACAATTTCGCCATTAACGTGAAGCGCACCAAGTCTCTGCTGCGCGACATTATTGCTGCCAGGGCGCAGGTGCATTGGGTAGCGCAGATCAGCGCCAACTTGTTGCGCGATGAGGAACTGGTCGACTTGATTGCGGCGTCGGGCGGCAAGTGGGTGTTCATTGGCATGGAGTCGATCGATCCGGCGAACCTGAAAGATGTGAACAAAGGATTCAACAAGCCCGGTGAATATGCCGAAGTGCTGGAACGCCTGGCGAAGCGCAATGTTTATGCGATTACGTCCTTCATTTTTGGCATGGACAATGACACGACCGGCGTAGCTGAGCGGACTCTGTCGCAGGTGCGCACATGGCCGCCGGGACTTCCCATCTTCGGGCTGCTGACTCCATTACCAGCAACGCCCCTGTACAAACGGCTGGAAGCCGCAGGGAGACTGACCCGCGTGAAGCATTGGCAGGAGTTTATCCCCTTCGCCATGGCGCACACTCCGCTGAAGATGAGCATCGAAGAAGCACATGCTGAAGTGAATTACGGATGGGCGCATGCCTACAGTCCGGAAGCGCTGGCCCAGGCCGTCGACGCGCTGGATGACCAACCACTGGGGTATCGCGTCAACATTTTTCTGGCGCGGTTGTGTTTCCGCGGGATTTATTTTCCCATGATGGGGAAGCTGGCATGGGTGAAGGTGGTCGCGCAGAACCGGCATACTATTTTCAAGCTGGTGAAGGAAGCGGTGTTCGGGCGCAAAGCGCGGCGGCCGCGGAATCCTGAGTGCGAGGTTTCGTATGAAGAGGCGGCTGCGCCGGAGTCGCAAAGCCAGGTGAGTGCATAGAAGCCAACCTCAGAAAACAAAGAGAACGGGCTATCAATATTTCATTTTCTTGTTGATGGCCCTTATTTATTTCGGCCAGCCAACAATTGTGCGACGAGTTCTGTGTGACGGGGCGGCGGGCTTTGCCCTGCCGGGACAGGCGAGGCGGCTGTCTCTAGATGAGTATTTTGAACTGCTCGGCGGCATCGCGGCCGGAGCGGATGCAGTCGGGGACGCCGATGCCGCGGTAGGCGTTGCCAGCGAGAGCGAGGCCGGGCAACTGCTGGCGCAGGCGTTCGATGCGGTCGAGGCGATCGAGATGTCCGACGCCGTATTGCGACATGGCGGATTTCCATTTGTAAACGCAGGCGAAGAGAGGCTCAGCACGCAGGCCGAGGATTTGCTGCAGTTCGTTGCGCACAATTCCGACGATCTGGTCGTCGGCGAGCAGCCAGACATTTTCCGCGTTCACGCCAGCGAAAAAGCAACGCAGCAGGGCGCGGTCTTCGGGAGCGCGATGCGGGAATTTGTTGTGAACAAAAGTCGCGGCCAGCAGTCTCTTTCCTTCGCTGCGGGGCACTAGAAAGCCAAAGCCTGGCGGAAGCGACTGGCGGACATCGCGATCGTAGCCGAGACCGACCGTGATAGAAGAGCTGTACTGGATTGCGGCGAGTTCGGCGGAAAGCTCGGGGCTGGCAATGCGAAGCACTTGGGCGGCCGCGGGCGCGGGCAGTGAGACGATGACGCGATCGAAGTGATCAGATTGCAAGCCTGCGGAAACGACCCAGCGTTCGGCTTCGCGTTGAATGGCCTGCACGGGCGTGTTCGTCAGCAGCGACGCCATGGTCAGGCGCGAGACCACAGTTTCCGCCAGGTGCTGCATTCCATTCCTGAGCGAAGTGAAGAGTGGCGGCGCTGGCTTGCGTCGCCCTGACGACATTTTCTTACGCGCAGCCAGCATAGCGCGGCCTAGGCTGCCGTGGGTGCGTTCCATCTCTGCGAAGCGTGGCAGGACGGCGCGGACGCTGAGGCTGGCGGCTTCTCCGCCGTAGACACCGGAGAGCAGCGGGTCCGCGAGGCGGTCGACCATCTCGGAGCCGTAGTGGCGTTCGACGAAGTCAGCGACGGACTCATCGTGATCGACGGCGCGGGGTGGGTGGAACAGTTCCTGCGTCATCCGCAGCTTGGTCTTCCAGGAAAAAAGTGGCGAGAGACCAGTCGGAAGAATTTTTGTAGGGACCATGAACATCAAGCCGTCGGGCATGACCACGAGGCGGCCGTTGGTCAGGATGTAGGTCTTGCGGGCCGCGTCGTTCGAGCCGATGAGTTGATCGCCTAGGCCGAGGGCACGGCAGAGATCGGTCGCCCAAGGTTTTTCGGTGATGAAGGAATCGGGGCCGGCCTCGACCAGGCATCCGTCGATGTGCTCGGTGCGGAGGACGCCGCCGAGACGCGCGGACCCTTCGTAGAGAACGTAACCGAGATCGGCGCCTGAGCGGCGCTGCTCTTCGAGGGCGAAGGCTGCGGCGAGGCCGGAGATGCCTCCGCCAAGGATAGCGATGCGAGTCATGCGCTACGGCTTCCGGCTTTCGGATCTCGGCTTGCGGAAACCGGGACCGAATACTCTTGCACGAAGCGGGCCAGGTTTTTCACATTTTCGACTGGGGTTTCCGGCAAGATGCCGTGGCCGAGATTGAAGATATGGCCGGGGCGTCCGGCGGCGCGGCGGAGGATGTTTTCCGCTCGCGACTTCAGTTCGTTCCAATCGGCGAAGAGCAGCACGGGATCAAGGTTGCCCTGCACAGCGCATTGGTGATCGAGGCGGGCCCAGCCTTCGTCAAGAGGTATGCGCCAATCGAGTCCGATGACGTCGGCTTTTGTCTCTTTCATGGCGGGAAGGAGCGTAGCGCTGTCGGTGCCGAAATAAATGACGGGCGCTCCGGTTTTCTGCAGTTGCTCCACCATGCCCGCGACGTGAGGGAGCACGTAGCGGCGATAGTCCTCGACGCTGAGGCAACCGACCCAACTGTCGAAAATCTGAATCACGTCGGCGCCGGCGCGCACCTGATCGGCGGCGTAGGATGCGGTGACGACAACCAATTTGCGCATCAGCGCGTCCCAGTGGGTGGGAGAGTTGTACATCATTTTCTTGGCATGGATGTAGTGGCGCGAGCCGCCGCCTTCGATCATGTAGCTGGCGAGGGTGAAGGGAGCACCACAGAATCCGATTACGGGAACGCGGTTGGCGAAATGCTTTGCGACCAGCGCCACGGCTTCGGAAACATAACCGAGCTCGGCGGCGCGGTCGGTGCGCAGGTTTGCAATGTCTTCCTTGCTGCGAACGGGCTTCTCGATCACGGGACCTTCTCCGGCGGAAAAATGAAAGGGCAGGCCCATGACTTCGAGGGGCAGCAAGAGGTCGGCGAAGATGATGGCGGCGTCGATGCCGAGAAGCTCGGCAGCGGTGATGGTGACCTCGGCCGCGAGCGCGGGCTTCTTGCAGATCTCAAGAAGCGAATGCTGCTTGCGGACCGCGCGATACTCGGGCATGTAGCGTCCGGCCTGGCGCATGAACCAGACGGGCGTGCGGTCGACAGGCTGGGACTTGCAGGCGCGAACGAAGCTGGAATTTGGGGCAGACATGAGAAGTGATGACTGTAGCATTTTTGGAAGAGAAGTGCTGTGATCGTGGGTTCGCGTCGGGATTTTGTGCGAGACTGAGGGAAACAACTCTGGCACGCGGCTTCAGCGGTAGATTTGAGGAGGAGTCGACAGTTATGGCGCAGGCTGGAATCGTGAAGGAGAAATTTGAGTTAAAAGTGGCTGACAGCACATCGATGCAGGTCTATGTGGCGCGGCCGGCCGGCGGTGGGGCTCATCCCGGCCTGATGGTCTTCCAGGAGGCATTCGGAGTCAACTCGCATATTCGCAATGTTACTGAGCGGTTCGCTGAGCAGGGATACCTCGCCATCGCCCCAGAATTGTTTCATCGCACGGCGCGGCCAGGATTCGAGGGCAACTACAACGACTTTCCCTCGGTGATGCCGCACTACCAGGCGATGACCAATGAGGCTGCGGAGACGGATGTGCGGGCTGCCTACGAATGGCTGCGGACGAATAAGCAGGTAAAGGCCGACGCGATTTCGTGCGTGGGATTTTGCATGGGAGGCCGCGTTTCGTTTCTGGCGAACAGCGTGGTTCCGGTGCGAAAGGCGGTCTCGTTCTATGGAGGAGGGATCTCTCCCGGACTGCTGGACCGGGCCTCGAAGCTGCATGGGCCGTCGCTGCTGATTTGGGGTGGATTGGACAAGCACATTACGGCGGAGCACCGGAAGACGGTGACTGACGCTCTGGATGCGCAGCACAAGACTTATGTCAACGTCGTATTTTCGAACGCTGATCATGCGTTTTTCTGCGACGAGCGGGGCGCGTATGAGCCGATTGCGGCGCGGCAGGCTTGGGCGTTGACGTTGGAGTTTCTGCGCTCGTGAGGAGATTGGGGATTGTGTTCGCGGGGGTCGCGCTTTTAACAGCGGCTGCAGCATGGCAACTTCCGAGCGCCGGGTCGCGGAGCGGTCCTCCTCCAACGTTTTATAAGGATGTGCTGCCGATTTTGCAGGATCACTGCCAGAGTTGCCATCGGGTGGGCGAAGTTGCCCCCATGCCGCTGGTAACGTACGAAGAGACGCGTCCGTGGGCGGGGGCGATGGCGCATGCGGTCGAGATGAAGATGATGCCACCGTGGTTTGCCGATCCGCGATACGGGCGCTTTGCCAATGATGTCTCGTTGGCCCCGCAGCAGATTGCGACGATTGTGGCATGGTCCTCAGCGGGAGCGCTTGCAGGCGATGCGCATGACGGGCCTGCGCTGCGAAAATGGGCTGAGGGATGGAATATTCCGCAGCCGGATCTGGTGATGCAGATGCCCAAGGCGGTACAGATTCCGGCACGGGGAGAAGTGGAATACACGTACGAGATCGTGCCCACGCATTTTGCGGAGGACCGGTGGGTGCAGATGTCGGAGTTTCGGCCGGGGAGTGCCGCGCATGTGCATCACGCGGTGGTGTACATTCGTCCGCCGGATTCGGAGTGGCTGAGGCACGCACCGGTGGGAGTGCCGTTCACGGCGTCGATGCTGAACGATCCGCTGGAGAGGCGCGAGGCGCATGAGACGACCAGCGATCTGCTACTAGTGTATGCGCCGGGGAGTTCGCCGGACGAGTGGCCGGACGGGATGGCGAAGTTTGTGCCGGCGGGATCGGATCTTGTGTTTCAGATGCACTACACGACCAACGGGTCGGCGGATCAGGATCAGACCAGCATTGGGCTCGTGTTTGCGAAGACGCCGACCAAGCAGAGGGTGATCACGCTGCAGTTGAACAATCATGCATTGATCATTCCGCCGGGCGCGGATAACTTTCGCGTAGAGGTGCAGGGCACGCTGCCCAATGACGCCACGCTGCTGAGCCTGTTTCCGCATATGCATCTGCGTGGGAAGCGCTTTGAGTACGACATCGTGCATGACGACGGCAGCGCGGAAGTGTTGTTGCGGGTGAACTATCACTTTCATTGGCAGTTGAGTTACCGACTGGCCGAGCCGCGTCCTCTGAGGGCGGGGACGCGATTGCGGGCGATTGCGTGGTATGACAATTCGAAGAATAATCCGCACAATCCTGACTCGACGAAGACTGTGACGTGGGGGGATCAGACCTCCGACGAAATGATGGTGGGGTTCTTTGATGTTGCCATTGCGGCGGGGATGGATAAGTGGCAGTTTTTTGTACGGCACGAGAAAGCAAAGCCAGGGGAGCAGCAGAAACAGTAGCGCGTCTTTCGTCATTCCGGGCTTGTTCCTCCTTTTCTTCCCCACCCAGCGCTGGAAGCGCTGGGCTACATTGTTTCGTTCCTTTGGGGGCTGCATTTCGTGCCTGCTTGGCGAAGTCGCTTGCGGGCGCGGGTTGTCCTCTGTAACACTTGAATGGGTTCACGCCAATTGAGCGCTATTTCCACGCCAATAATTTCTGAAGAACCGAATCGCGTGCCCCAGCGGCTGCGGGCGGCGTCGTATTGGGCGCTGGCGATCGTGTTTGTGGTGGTGTATTTCGGGTCGCTGTTCTCGCCGGCTTTGCTGGACGACGCGGACAGCACGCATGCCGAGGCGGCGCGGGAAATGTTCGTGAGCGGGGACTACGTCACGCTGCACGTGAACGGCGTGCGTTACTTGGAGAAGGCTCCGCTGCCTTATTGGCTGGTGGCGTTCTGTTATCACATTTTCGGAGTGAATGAGTTTGCCGCGCGGCTGCCGATGGCGCTGTCGGTGCTGCTACTCGGAGTGCTGGCCGTGGTTTGGGGACGGCGGGCGTTTGGAGAGCGGGCCGGAGTTTATGCGGGTTTGTTTATCTACACGAGTGCCGGCATCTTTTTGTTTACGCGCATTCTGATTCCCGACGTACTGTTGAGTCTGCTCATCGGCGCGTCGCTGTATTTCTTTTTGAGCGCTCTGGAGTCTGACGGACGCGCGTGGCACTGGTATTCGGGATATGCGTGTGTGGCTCTGGGAGTGCTGACGAAGGGGCTGATTGCGCTGGCGTTTCCGGGCGGGGCAGCGTTTATATATCTTGCTGTGACTGGGGAGTGGCGGCGGTGGCGGGAGTTCCGGTTGGCGTCGGGACTGGCGCTATTTCTCCTGCTCGCTGCACCTTGGCACATTCTGGCGGGGCTGCGAAACACGGGTGGTCAGGGAGGGCATGGATTCTTCTGGTTTTATTTCGTCAACGAACATTTTCTGAGGTTTCTGGGGAAGCGGTATCCACGGGATTACAACAAGCTGCCGTGGGCGCTTTACTGGTCGCTGCATCTGGTGTGGCTGTTTCCGTGGAGTCTGTATCTGCCGGCGGCGATCCGCACGATTATCGATGCGCGCAGAGGGCAGCGGCGACGTGAATTTAGTGGGCGCACACGACTGCTGTGTTGGATCCTGGCGGGTTTAATTCTGGTCTTTTTTGCGATCTCGACCAACCAGGAGTACTACACATTCCCGGCATACTTTCCGCTGTTGATGCTGCTGGCGGATGGAATCGCGCGCTGTGAATGGAGCGATTGCGATGCGGGCGTGCGTAAGGGGTGGCTCAGGATTTCGTCAGGGGCGCTGGCGATGGTGGGATTGGCTGCGAGTGCGACTCTGCTGTGGCTGCTGTGGCAGTCGCGGCATTTGCCGTTTGAGCCCGACATTGGGACCGTGCTGGCGAAGCACAACATGAATACGGACACGCTCTCGACGTCGCACATGCTGGATTTGAGCGATGCGTCTTTTGCGGCGTTGCGTTTGCCGGCAGCACTGGCGGCGGTGGCGTTGATGGTGGGTCCGTTGTTGTCCTTTTTTCTGCGCATTGGGCGACGACACTACCTCGCGACGTGGGCGCTGGCGGCTGGAATGGCGGTTTTTCTGGTGGCGGCGCATATTGCTCTGGGACGCTTTGGGCCTTATTTGTCGTCGAAGAATTTGGCGCGCGAGATTGCGGCGCGGGCGCGTCCCGAGGATCGAGTGATGATCTATGGCGATCAGGCATTTGGATCGTCGTTGCTCTTCTACTTGCAGCGCCCGATCGATCTGGTCGAAGGGCGTACGACTTCGATGTGGTTTGGGTCGACCTTTCCGGATGCTCCGAAGATTTATTTGAGCGATGCTGATTTACAACAAGATTGGGCTGGGCCGGAGAGGGTGTTTTTGTTTGTGCCCCCGCAACTGAAGGGGAAGGTGGATGCGCTTTTACGGAGCAAGTTCGTGGTGGCAGAGGTTTCGGGGAAGTACGTTTACAGCAACCGGCCGTGAGCCGCTTGGTGCGGGCTGTTACGCTCTGGGGCTGGCGGTCGAAATCTTTACCGTTGGAGTCAATGAGAAGTTCCCGCGAAGGTCGCCGAGAGAATCTAGGTGTTTACATTTTTTCACCGAGGGAAAGAAATTGATGAACGCAAAGCGGACCGAAGTTCTGACCATCATGGCTTTTGTCGTGTCATTTGGATTCGTGATCGGCGCGGCCAAGGCCCAGTCGGGCGGAGCGGCGCACACACCAGGCACAACTCAAGCCGCCACCAATGCTGGACCGAAGAAGGCCGAGGAACAGTTCAAGAATATCCAGGTGCTCAAGGGAGTTCCGGCGGATCAGATTTTTCCGACCATGCAGTTCATCACGGCATCGCTGGGGGTGGAATGCGAGTTTTGTCATGTGCAGAACGCTTTTGAAAAAGACGACAAGAAAAACAAGCAGACTGCTCGCAAAATGATGGAGATGATGTTCGCCATCAACAAAGACAACTTCGAGGGGCACCGCGAGGTGACGTGCTATTCGTGCCACCGCGGCGGTGCGAATCCACCGGCAATCCCGGCAGTGATGACTGAGGAAACCAAAGAAGCCGAGCCCAAAGAAGCCGAGCCCAAAGAAGCGATGGGCGGATCAATGCCGGATGACGTGAAAGAAAATACCGGGCCGGCGGCAGAGCAAATGCTCGACAAGTATGTGCAGGCGGTGGGTGGAGCGGCGGCGATCGACAAGATTACCAGCCGCGTCATGAGAGGAACCATTGATTTCGGCGGGAAATCCCTGCCCATCGACATTTATTCGAAGGAACCGGAGAAGCGCATTTCGTTCACCCACATGCCGGATGGAGACAGCGTTACGGCATTCAATGGGCATGAGGGATGGCTGGGTACGCCGGGGCGTCCGTTGCGCGAGATGCACGGCAGCGATCTGGACGGGGCGTCGATCGATGCAGATCTGCACCTGGCCACGCATTTGAAGACGATGTTCAGCGAGATGCGGGTGCGTGGTGCAGAGAAAGTCGGAGATCATGAAGCTTACGTGGTAGTGGGCCAGCGCGAGGGGAAACCTCCGATCCGCTTGTATTTTGACGAGCAATCAGGATTGCTGGTGCGACTGGTGCGGTTCGGGGAGACGGCGCTGGGATGGCTGCCGACGCAGATCGATTACGCGGATTATCGCGACACCAGCGGAGTGAAGATTCCGTACAGCTGGACGCTGGCGCGGCCGAGCGGACGATTCACGATCCAGGTGAGCGAAGTGAAGCAGAACGTTCCGGTGGACGATGCGAAATTTGCCAAGCCGGCGGGGGAGCAGCAGAAAGGACCCGCGAAATAATCGTCCCCGGGCCCCCAGGTCGCACGGACCTACGAACTCATTCTCTGGATGATGGCTACTTGGGAGCGGATCATGCACGCGGCGTTGTGGTTTGCCGTTGCTGAAGCGTCGTTTTCGTGACCACTGGGTCAGCTTGGATCTTGACTTGGACCTTGACTTGGACCTCGGCTCCTTCCGTGAGCTTAACCTTCTGCCCACGAGCGTCGGTCAGAGTGTTCGGAACCCGAATCTCTCGCTAAAGGTAATCTGCGCCCTCGACCGCGATCTGGGCTTTTTCCTGTTCGCCGGAAACGGGATGAGCGTGAATCACCCTTTCGACTTTCCTTGGAAGCGTGGTGCTTCCTTTCGACGTTTAGGTAGACACAACTGTGGCCCTCCCTTGGCCCAACGCAAGCTTTTGACAACGGATTTCCATCGCGCAAAAAACAGCGCTGGACAACCTCATTCTCTAAATAGTTCTACTTAAGGGGCATCGGGGGAAAACTGTAGACCACGGACCGAAATGCCTGAAAAACTGTAGGGTAAATCCTATAGTTTGCTCAATCGGTTTTCTGCCTTGCCTTGGTCTAATTTGGACTTTCAGAACAGTTTCAGGTTCTTCTTGTACGCTCGATGTTTCCGATTTACGAACTACCGCCGAGGATTTTGCTCTTGAACTATCGCCAACTGAGCCTGCTGGCCGTGCTGTTGGGTGGCATGGCGCTCTCGTTCTCTGCACGCGCGCAGGTTATAAATGGCGTTGCAGGCGATGATCGCGCGGCAGTTCATTCCATCAGTGGAGTTTTGCTCGATCCTTCCGGGGCGGCAATCGCCAAGGCGGAAGTCACCCTGCTCGGGAACAGGGGTGACGTTCGCGCCCGGACGACGGTCGACTCCGTGGGAGCCTTCCACTTTGACAACATTGGCCCTGGAAAGTACACGTTGGCGGTTCATGCAGAAGGTTTTCGCGATACCCGCATCGCGGCCGCAGTCACCGCCAAACGATTTTCTCCGATCCGCATGATCATGCCGATCTCCGTCGAGACCGAAAGCGTTACCGTGGCGACCGGGATCGATGTTCCCGTCGTGAGTACGGAGACATCTGAGAACCAGAACGCCAACGGCATCAGTCGCGACGCGCTCGACCGCGTCCCCGTCTTCGATCAGGACTACATCACTACTATGTCGCGATTCCTGGACGACAATGCGACCGGTACCAATGGGGTCACGTTAGTGGTCAATGGGATCGAAGCCAATGGACCCGGCGTTACACCCTCCGCTGTGCAGGAGGTGAAGATTAATAACAATCCCTACTCTGCCCGCTTCTCGCGTCCCGGACGCGCTCGTCTGGAAATCGTCACGAAGAGCGGGTCTCCCAACTACCATGGCTCGTTGAATTTCATGGCTCGCGACTCGGTCTTCGACGCGAGCAATGCCTTCGCGATCATGAAGCCCCCAGAGAGCCGGCAATATTATGAAGGCTCCGTGACAGGGCCGGTCGGACACAGCAGGCGCACCAGTTTTCTGCTGGCGCTCGACGAGGATCTGCTGGACCAGCAGGCCGTCGTTGATCTCAACGCCATTGCCGCCGCGGAGTCGCTTGGTTTCGGTCCGTTTGCGCAAACTGTTGCCAACCCCACGCACCACTTTTTCGGATCGGGCCGCATCTTCCACGATTTGGCCAACGGAGACCAGTTCTGGATCGGGTATTCGTACGAACATCGCTCCAGCGAGAATTCTGCCGTTGGCGGCACAACGCTTCCAAGCGCAGCAACGGACACGCGATTTCTGGAACACGAGATTAACGTCAGCCAGCTACACCAGTTCTCGCCCCGCTGGTTGAACCAAACCAGATTTCTCGTGGGGCATTACGATTCCTCGGTCGTCAGCGTCCTTCCTGACGCGCAGATTGCCGTCTCTGGACTGTTTACGGCGGGCGGGGCGCAAGCCGACACGCGCCGCACCGAGTATCATTTCGACGGCACCGACTTCGCTACCTACGCGAACGGCAAATATCAACTCAGCTTCGGCATTGACATTCCTGACATCAGCCGCCGTGGGCTCGATGACTTCACGAACCGCGCCGGTACCTACACGTTCCCCAGCGCTGCCGACTACATCGCCGCGACGCCGGCAACTTACCTGATTCAGACCGGGCAGGGACATGTGGCCTTTTTGGAAAAAGTCATTTGCGCCTTCGTGGAAGACGACATCCGCGTGAAGCCGAATCTGTCCGTTTACCTCGGAGTGCGTTACTACTGGCAGAATTACTTCCATGACGAGCCCCACAATTTCGCGCCGCGGGTCAGCTTCGCCTATGCGCCCAGCGCAAAAAGCACAGCCGTGATCCGCGGCGGTGCTGGCGTCTTCTACGATCGGACTGGACCCAGCCCCATCGGCGACCTGCTGCACTTTAACGGCATCAACCTGCTGCGCTTCATCGTCGATCCGCCTTTGGTGTCTTATCCCGTCAACCCCTTGGTGCTGTCAAAAATTCCCGTCAGCCTGGTTACGCTCGGTCCGCGCACGCGCATTCCTTACGTTCTGCAATACAGCATCGGCGTGGAGCGCCAGGTCACGGCGAAGAGCACGCTCAGCGCTGTGTATATCGGCAATCGCGGCATCGACGTTTTCCGCTCGATCGACGCCAATGCGCCGATCCCAATCGGCGGCAACTATGTGCCACCGAATCCAAACTTTGGTCAAGTCCGGCAGATGCAATCCGAAGGATACCTAAAGGGGAACGCGCTGGAGTTCACTTTCCGTGGCAAACCCAGCAAGTATTTCTCGGGCCAGATTCAATACACGCTCAGCCGCACAGAGAACAACAGCAGCGGCATCACCTTTTTTCCGGCGAACAGCTATGACGCGGCGGCGGACTGGGGACGCTCCGACAACGACCGCCTGCACAAGTTCGACTTGCTGGCATCGACACAGCCTACAAGATTCTTCACCATGGGCGTCGCGCTTTCCCTGTACTCGGGAAAACCGGTCAACATCACCACGGGAGGCGATAACAATCATGATGGCATCCTCAATGATCGCCCCAGTGGCATTGCGCGCAATACCATGGCTGGGCCCGGCCTGATCGATCTCGACCTCAACTTGTCTCACGATTTCCCCCTCTCGAAGGCGAAGAAAGAAGCCCGGGTTCTGTCGGTGTCGCTGAATTCCTTCAACGTGCTGAATCACCCGAACTACGTCACCTACATTGGAACGCAATCTTCGCCGCTTTTCGGCACGCCAGTCGCGGCCCAGCCTCCGCGCCGGCTGCAGTTGGACCTACAGTTCAAGTTCTGAGCCGATTCAATAACAAAACCTGATAGGCACGATAAATAGTTTCGATTTCCGTGTAGCTGCCGCGGACGTTAGAGTGAGGCGGTCTTGGATTGGGGTTCATATTCAAATCCTCGAATGGAGGGACAAGGTTGAAGTGTCGGTTAATCGCCGGGCTGGCGACGGCTCTGCTGCTATTAACGTTCGTGCCAGTGGGGCGCGCCCAAAATGTAGGGGTTGTGTCAAATCAAGCGACGGACACGAATTCGCGGTTGGCCAAACTAGAGCAACAAGCCGCCGACGCGAAGAGCTCCGCGGACAATTCGTGGATGCTGACCAGCGCGGCTCTGGTCCTCATGATGACTGGGCCGGGGCTGGCGCTGTTCTATGGCGGGCTGGTGCGAAAGAAGAATGTGCTGGGCACAATGATGCAAAGTTTCGCCTTGATGGCGGTCATCACCGTGCTCTGGGGGCTATTCAGCTACAGCTTGTCATTTGGCTCGGGGAACAGTTTCATTGGTGGGCTGCACAATATTTTTCTCAATGGTGTGGGGGCGTCGCCGGATGGGGATTACGCACCCACGATTCCGGCGCAGACCTTCATGGTCTACCAATTGATGTTTGCCATCATTACTCCGGCACTGATCGCCGGGGCGTTCGCCGAGCGCATGAAGTTCAGCTCCATGCTGGTGTTCACGGTTTTGTGGTCGGTCGTCGTTTATGACCCGATGGCACACATGGTATGGGGAAAGGGCGGGCTGCTGAATGCATCGCTGGGCGGGCGTTTCCCGACGCTGGATTTTGCGGGCGGGACGGTGGTGCACGTTACCTCAGGAGTTTCGGCCCTGGTGTGCGCGCTGTATCTGGGAAAGCGCGTGGGGTATCCGAAGGAGCAGATGCCGCCGCACAGCGTGGTGTTGAGCTTCATTGGCGCATGCATGCTCTGGGTGGGATGGTTTGGATTTAACGCCGGAAGCGCGCTGGCCGCCGGAAGCCTGGCAACGAGCGCGTTTGTGGCAACGCACTTTGCAGCCGCTGCAGCGGCCCTTGGATGGGCCGGAGCGGAGTGGATTCGCAACGGCAAGCCCAGCGTACTGGGCGGAATTTCGGGAGCGGTAGCGGGACTGGTGGCAATCACTCCGGCTTCTGGTTTTGTGCAGCCGATGCCTGCCTTGGCGATCGGCCTTATTGCCGGCGTCTTTTGCTATTGGATGGTGGCCAAGGTGAAGGCGAAGTTCGGCTATGACGATTCGCTGGATGCGTTTGGAGTCCACGGGGCTGGTGGGACGTTGGGGGCGCTGCTCACTGGAGTTTTCGCGGTGAGCACGGTCAATCCGATTTTCAAAGATGCGCAGGGGGATGTCTTGGCTTCCGGACTACTGGAAGGAAACGCGCATCAATTCCTGAATCAGCTGGTGGGCGTCGCGATTGCCTGGAGCTTAGGCGTTATGGGGACGTTAGTGATTTTGAAACTGGTCGATGTGACCATCGGCTTGCGAATTGCGGAGGAGGAAGAAGTGCAGGGACTGGATCTCTCCCAACATGGAGAAGAGGGATATTATTGGGAGGCGTCAGCGTAGAGGCTGGCAGGACATTCTGGAGTTCGACGCGGCTCCGGCGTGAAGAACGCAGAACAGGACTTGACGACATTATGACGAAGATCGAGGCGGTCATTCAAAACTCCAAGCTGGAAGCGGTGAAAACTGCACTGCATGAGATCGGCGTTGAAGGCATGACGGTGATCGAGGTACGGGGCCACGGACGGCAGAAAGGGCATACCGAGGTCTACCGCGGGCGGGAGTACAGCGTGGATCTGATTCCCAAGACGAAGCTGGAAATGGTGCTGGCCGAGGCGATGGTCGAAAAAGCTGTGCAGGCCATCCTGGGGGCCGCACGCACCGGAAAGATTGGAGACGGGAAGATTTTTCTGTCTAAGGTGGATGAGGCGATTCGTATTCGCAATGACGAGCGTGGCGAGGGCGCCCTGTAGGCGCTTTTGGGCGCGGGTTCCGCGAGCAACAATTCTTGCCGGGACGCGACTGAAAAGCATCTGACGGGCAGTGGTGAATCGCCCTCCCCCGGGGTGGCACGGGGGAAAATACATTCATGATGGCAGCGTCCTCATTGATCAGCGAACTACGGGGTTCCCTCAGCGACGAGTCGGCGCGCATTCAGCGGGAGTTCGAGGCCTCCGGGGACGGACGCGCGGCCGTGGCGCAACGCACCCGGCTGGTGGAAGACATTCTGGCACGGCTGTGGCGCGATATCGTTTCGCCCGACGCGGCCAGGCCTGCCAACTTCGCGCTGGTGGCCACGGGGGGATTCGGGCGGGGCTGGCTGTTTCCTTATTCCGACATTGATCTGCTCTTTCTTTTTGGGGATCGCAATGCGGAGCAAGCTTTCAAAGATCCCGTTCGGCGCTTCTCGCAGGAACTGTGGGACCTGCGGTTGAAGCTGAGTCCGGCGTCGCGGACGCTAAGCGAATGCGACGGCTACGACCCCAACAATACCGAGTTCACCATTTCCCTTCTCGACTGCCGCTACCTCGCGGGCGATCACGATCTTTTCCGGCGGCTTCATGACAAGGTGATTCCGAAAGTGGTGATGCGGGAGTCCAAGCCTCTGCTGCAGGGTCTGGCGGAGGTCACGCGGGAGCGGCATGCGAAATATGGTCTGACGCTCTATCATCTCGAACCGAATTTAAAAGAGGCGCCAGGCGGGTTGCGCGACTGCAATGTGGCCAGTTGGCTGGCTTTGATTTCGGCGATGGATACGTTGCACGACTGGCCGGATGCCAGTTCGCTGCGAGCCCCAGTGCGCAAGCAACTGGAGGCGGCGCTGGATTTTCTGATGTCGGCGCGATGCTTTTTGCACTTCCGGCACGGGCGGGATGACAACACCCTGAGTTGGGAGGCGCAGGATGATGCAGCGGCGCGCAAGGTCGGAGCCGCGGACTCCGCGGAGCTCTCGGCAGCGGATTGGATGCGGATCTACTTCGGCCATGCGCGCGCCGTGCAGCGAACCGTGACGCAACTGCTGGAAGAAATTCCGGAGGCGTGGTCTGCGCTATACCGGCAGGTGCAGAGCTGGCGGTCACGGCTTACGACGCCAGATTTTTCCGTGGTGGATGGGCTCATCTTTCTGCAGCAGCCTTCGGCGCTGCAGGACCCTGAGGTGCTGCTGCGGTTGTTCCATTTCATGGCGCACCACGGGCTGAAGTTGAGCGCAACCACAGAGTACCGCATCGAACAGGCGCTTCCGGCACTGGCCTCGATGCCGCCCCGGGGAGCGGAACTCTGGCTGTATCTGCAGGAGACTTTGCTGCAACCGCATGCCGCGGATGCGTTGCGCGCCATGCACTCCCTGCGGTTGCTGACGCTGCTGCTGCCGGAACTCAAGCTCATCGACTCGCTGGTGGTGCGTGACTTTTATCATCGCTTCACGGTGGACGAGCATTCGTTTCTGGCGATCGAGAGCCTGCACCGGCTGAAGCAGTCGCAATCGGAGTGGGATAAGCGCTACGCGGAACTGCTCGGCGAACTGGAAAATCCGGAGTTGCTATATCTGGCGTTGTTGCTGCACGACACGGGTAAGGGTATGCCCGGCGGCAATCATGTGGAGGCCAGCCTGGAGATCGCGGGCCGCGCCATGGACCGGCTGGACGTGGATCCGAAGGAGCGGGCGGAGGTGCTGTTCTTGATCGGCAGCCACCTGGAAATGTCGGCAGCGCTGCGGCGCGACATTTTCAATCCGGAAACGGTGGCGGCCTTTGCCGACAAGGTCGGAACGCCGGAGCGGCTGAAGATGCTCTGCCTGCTGACCTATGCCGACATCAAGGCGGTGAACCCGGAGGCGTTGACGCCGTGGAAGGCAGAGAATGTTTGGCAGCTCTACATGGGCGCGGAGAATTACCTGAACCGCAGCGCGGATCAGCGGGTGCATGCGGATGTGAATGATGAAAAGCTGGCTCGGCTGCGGTCTCTGGCGCCCGTGACCAGCAGCAAGTTCAAGGAGTTTCTGGAAGGATTCCCGCAGAGGTATTTACTGGTCCATCCTGCCGAGGAAGTGATGCGGCACATGGGGATGGCCGAGGAGCTCGGCGAAGACCCAGTGCTAGTTGAGTTAAAGCGAGGACGGCACTGGTATGAGTTGACGCTGGTGACGAGAGACCGGCCATTTCTGTTTGCCAAACTGGCCGGCGTGCTGGCGGCGTGGGGAATGAACATTGTGAAGGCCAACGCGTTCTCGAATGAGGCGGGAACCGTGGTCGACACGCTTTACTTTACGGACCGCTTCCGGACGCTGGAGCTGAACCTTTCGGAGTGGGATCGGTTCCGCCGCAGCGTCACGAGCGTGCTGCTGGGTGAAGCCGATTTGGACAAGATGCTGCGCGACCGGCAGCGCTCGGAGAAAGGTGCGATCGCAAAGGTAAAAGTGGAGACGAAGATTGAGTTCGATGATTCCTGCTCGTCGACGAGCACGCTGGTGCAGGTGATTACGCAGGACCGTCCCCGCCTGCTGCATCGCATTGCGTCCTGCCTCTCGGATCAGGAATGCAATATTGAGATCGCACTGATTGACACTGAAGGGCAGATGGCGATCGATACGTTTTATCTGACATCGGGCGGAGCGAAGCTAAAGGCCGAGCATTGCCGGCTAGTGGAGAAGGCGCTGGTGGAGGAGTTGCGCGGGGAGTGAGGCGTGCGAGCCTCGCCAAACTGCTTTCTATCGAGCACTTCCCGCATTGGTGGTAGGCTTCTCTGCTTAGAGGATTTCGCATGGTCCCAATCCGTGACTTCGTGCTCGGGCTGGTTTTGCTCTCCGTTTCTCCCCTCCATTCCCAAACTGCCAGACCTCAATCCTCCAGCCCACAGACTAAGTTTCGAGCCAATGTGCGCGCGGTTCTGGTGGACGTGGTGGTCACGAACGGGAAAGATGAGCCCGTCACCGGTTTGCCCAAGGAAAACTTTGAAGTCTTCGAGGACGGTCAGCCTCAGACCTTAGCTTCTTTTGAGGAGCACGCAGGCCTGCCAGATATGCCGGCCATCCAGGCCAAGCTGCCGCCGAATGTGTTCTCCAACCTGCCTCTGGTCAAGACGGGTGACACGGCCAATGCGTTGCTGCTGGATTCGCTCAACACGCCGCTGGCGGACCAAAGCTATGTGCGCTCGGAGATGCTCAAGTACATCCGGGAAATCCAGCCGGGCACGCGACTGGCGATTTTCACCCTGGGTGCGCAGCTGCGCTTTGTCCAGGGGTTCACGACCGATGCCTCGGTGGTGGCTGCGGCGTTGAACGGGAAGAAAACGCAAGGGAATCAGGAACTATCCCCGCTGCTGCAAACGGGGGTAGAAATGGATGCCAGCCAGCTCATGGTCGAACAGATGCAAGAGACGCCGGGCGCGGCCGCGTCAGCGGTGGCACTCCAATCATTTCTGCGGGAGAACGTGTCATTCCAGACTGACGTGCGCGTGAGGACGACCCTGGAAGCAATGCAGCAACTGGCCCGCTATCTGGGAGGCATTCCCGGCCGTAAGAACGTGATCTGGTTTTCGAGTTCCTTCCCGGTTTCGATTTTTGGCGCAGTTACCCAGGAAGATGTGGTGAAGACGGCCAATCTGCTGACGGCGGCGCAAGTTGCGATCTACCCCATCGGCGCGGGAGGGCTGGCCACGGATTCCCACTACGATTTCGACAGCCAGCAGGCCCCGCGACTGGGCATCGGGCAAACCGCGGAGCAGGTTCACACGCAATATCAGACGACCGATCTTCAGGGCGGAGCCCAGAGTCGCAACCAGACTTTCGCTTACATGGACGAGTTGGCGCAGGACACGGGCGGCGAGGCGCTCTATAACATGAATGGGTTGAACGAGGCTCTGGCCCGCGTGCTCAAGGAGGGTACGCATTATTACAGTCTCACCTATTCCCCGGCTAACAAGAACATGGACGGCAGTTTGCGGCACATTGAGGTGAAGGTGAGCGGAGGGAACTACCGGCTGGCGTATCGGCGCGGCTATTACGCGAGCGAAGCGTTTCTGGCGCCGGTGGTGAGATCGAAGCCCACGGGCGATCCGCTGCGGCCGCTGATGGACCATGGGACGCCGGACTCGACCGAGATTCTCTATACAATGCGCGTGCTGCCGTCGAACCCGCAGCCAGCCCTGGGTGCTGAGCGCGCGGGCGACAATGCAAATTTGAAAGGACCGGTGACGCGATACGCGGTGGATTTTACGGTCTCGACCGCTCACCTGACGCTCGAACCGGCTCCCGACGGCGTACGTCACGGGAATGTGGAGGTGACGCTGCTCGGTTATGACCGCGATGGCAAGCCGCTAAACTGGATGGTTCGTATGCTCCAGCTGGCTGAGCCGCCCGACCGCTATGCCGCAGTGCAGGCAAAGGGTCTTTCGTTCAGCTTGGAGATTGACGTGCCCGCAGCCGATGTCTACCTGCGCTCTGGCGTATATGATCAGGGATCGAGCAGGGCAGGCACGCTGGAGATTCCGCTGGCTGCTGTGGTCGCCCAGGCAGCTGCGTCAAAGTAGAGCGACTCCAGGTCGGAGCATTGCCGTGAGGTAGAAGGGCGCCGGTGGACAAGTTGCGGGGAGTGAAATCCAGTGCGCCTTGCTTGCCGGTTCTGGCCCGCCGACTCTTCCACAAGAGTTTCTGACCACATCCTTTTCGCCTCGGTGAGTTACTTCGTCGAAAACTTGAAGACCGTCTTCTGACGGAACGTCTCGCCGGGCCTCAGAATTGTGTTCGGAAAGTCGGGGTGATTCGGGGAGTCCGGGAAGTGCTGGGTCTCAAGGCAGAAGCCGTAGCGGCGCTTGTAAACATGGCCGTGCTTTCCGGTGACCGTGCCGTCGAGGAAATTTCCCGTATAGAACTGAACTCCGGGCTGTGTTGTAGAAACTTCCAGCACGCGGCCGCTGGTGGGTTCGTACATGCGCGCCGCCAGCGTGAGTCCGTCGCCTTTGCGGTTGATGACCCAATTGTGGTCGTAGCCGTGGGCGAGGATCAGTTGTTCGTAATTGTCGTCGATGCGGGCGCCGACTCGGGTGGATTTGGTGAAATCGAGAGGCGTGCCTTTGACCGGGCGAAGTTCGCCGGTGGGGATGAGATTCTTATCGACCGGAGTGAAACGGTCGGCGTTGAGCATGAGTTCATGATTCAGAATGTCGCCGTTGCCTTCTCCGGCCAGGTTGAAATAACTGTGCTGGCTGAGGTTGATGGGCGTGGCCTTGTCGGTGGTGGCTTCATAGTCGATGACCAGTTCGTTGTCATTGGTCAGCGTGTAAGTCACTCTAGCCTTCAGATTGCCGGGAAAGCCGTCGTCGCCGTCTTTGCTGAGATACGTGAAGGTGACACCAGCCCGGCCTTTCAGTGGTTCGCCGTCCCAAACCACTTTGTTGAAAGTCTTTTCGGTGCCGCCGTGCAAAGTGTTGGGGCCGTCATTCTTGGGCAAAGTGTAAGTCTTGCCATCGAGGGTAAAGGTACCGTTGGCGATGCGGTTGGCATAACGTCCGACAATGGCGCCGAGGAACGGGGGATTCGGAATGTAGCCCTCAAGCTTCTCGTGGCCGAGGACGACATCGGCAAACTGGCCTTTGCGGTCGGGTACACGAATCGAAACGATGATGCCGCCGTAGTTCATCGCATCCACTTCCATACCGTTTGCGTTGGTTAGCGTGTACAAAGTGACGGGCCTCCCATCCTGCGTACCAAAAGCTTTTTGCTGAACGGCTTGCTCATGTCTTTTGCCGGCCTGCGCGAAGGCAATGCCACCGATCGCCAGGTTCAGAAGGACGGTAATGCATACGGTCGTGAGGTGTCTTGGCATCATGCGGGAAAGTGTACTACGACGACCGGTTTTCGTGCCGTGTCCGATCGGTGTGTCCGGTAATGCCTCAGGTTGCTGATCCTGGAGCGAGAAAACTGTCGAGCTTGGCTCTGCCGGACAGCCGATGGCGGCTGTCCCCAGATAGGTATTATTTCTTATACGGCCATTGCGCTTGTGTGAACAGCGCTCCATCGATCCAAATAGTCTGCCCACTAATGAACGATGCGCCTTTGCTGGCGAGAAAAACCACTGTTGGGGCGATGTCGGCGGCCGTGCCCACGCGCCCCAAGGGCGTCAACTTGGACCAGGTGCCGGCGTAGTCCGGATCCTCGGCTCGGGTGCGCTCAGACTCAATCGACCCCGGCGCAATGCAGTTTACCCGTATTCCATAACGGCCCAGCTCAACGGCAGCCTCTTTGGTGAACATCTCAATTCCGCCCTTGCTCGCGGTGTAGGCTACCAGAGAAGGGAACGCGAGTTTGTTGCAACCCGAGCCCAGGTTCACGATCGAACCTCCTCCGTGGTCCTTCATGAACCCGGCGGCTTGTTGGGTACACAGGAAGCAACCTTTCAGGTTGGTGTCGATCACCAGATCCCATTCTTCCTCGGTCACCTCGAGGAGTGGCTTCCAGGTTTGGACTCCGGCATTGTTGACCAGGAGATCCAGCCGCCCGAAAGCGCTGATCACGCGATCGAACATCGCAGTGACCTGGCTGCTGGAGCGGATGTCGGCCTCAATGGGCAGTACGGCGGTCGGCACATCGGCTTGCGCGGCGCGAATCTCAGCTATGGCTGCGTCTACCAGAGACGCCGGATCGTTGGAGTAGTTCACTGCGACGCGGTATCCATTCCGCGCCAACTCAAGGGCAATTTCCTTCCCAATTCCTCGGCTGGCACCGGTTACCAGAGCGGTCTGGCCCTGCAGCATAGTCACCTCGACGGACTGCACAAGATCACGGCGAAGAGATCATAACGAACCGCGGGCAAGAATGCCCGCGCCGCATGGTCTGAGTTCCTGTGCAGGTGATTTTTCCCTAGTCGCGTCTTCCAGCCAGATTCGCCTTCGATTCCAGTTGGGAGTGGCAGGATTCGCAGAGGGTAGTTTCTCGCAGGTCAATCCACTCTACGGCGTGGGATGAGGCCATGACGCAGCGGTAGTCCTGGCAATGGCGGAGATCCAGGGTGTGCCCCAGCTCGTGGACGGATTCTTTAAGCAGTCGCTGGCTCAGCAGCGCATCATCGCGATCGAGGCCGTAGAACTCCTGGCGCAGTCGGTAAGTGGAAACCACCGCACATGGGCCCGCCATTTGGGCTTCTCCGAAAACGTATTTAAGGATGGGAATGTAGAGATCGACGTCGGCAATGGCAAGCAGGCGCCAGTCTCGCGGGCGCACAAGAGCCTGCATGCGCTGCAGGATTTCAGAGGAATGATACTGCTGGCGCTCGGCGTGATAAGAAGACGTCGGATCGAGCACGTAGGGAAGAATCTCACAGGCCACGTGGAGAGACTGGGGAATGGTGGCGCGCAACTCCTGCAGGAGCGAGGCATCCACTTTACCGACCGGAAGCAGGTGCACCAGATTCATTTAGACCAGCTTCATTCACGCCGGCTTCATCGCGCGCCGTTGATCGAGGTTCGACATCGAACGTCAGTTTCGAGTTTCAAGCGGAGTGCGCGTCCAGCCGTAGCGCTTGAGCTTGTGATGGAGCGTGACACGGTCGATGTCGAGGACCTCGGCGGCGCGGCTCTGGTTGCCGCCGCACTCCTCAAGAACACGCAGGATATGGGCACGCTCGATTTCGTCGAGACTCTTGCCGGTGGCAGAGAGCGCGGGCTGCGATTTGAAAATGAAGTCCTGCTCGCGAAGCTCGGGTTCTTGCGCGACGACCATGGCGCGCTCGACCGCGTTTTCTAGCTCTCGCACGTTGCCCATCCACGGCTGCTGCTGCAACTGATCCATGGCGGCGGGCGAAATGCGGGTGACATGTTTGTTCATGGCCAAAGCAAACTTGCGCACGAAATGCTCGACGAGCGGAGGAATGTCTTCCCGGCGCTCACGCAACGGGGGCAGCTCAATGCGAAAGACGTTGAGCCGGTAAAAAAGATCGGGGCGGAACGTGCCCTCTTCGATCATGTTTTCGAGATCCTTGTTGGTGGCGGCGACACAGCGGAAATCGACTTTGATGACCTGGTTGCCACCCACGCGCGTGATTTCGCGCTCTTGCAGGACACGCAAGAGGTCGGTCTGGGTCTTCAGGCTGATGTCGCCGATTTCGTCGAGAAATACCGTGCCGCCTTCAGCAATTTCGAATTTTCCCTTCTTGCGGTATTGCGCGCCGGTAAAAGCGCCTTTCTCGTGGCCGAAGAGCTCGCTTTCCAGCAGCGTCTCAGTAAGAGCCCCGCAGTGGATTACGACCAGGGGATGGAAGCGGCGCATGCTGGCAGCGTGAATGGCGCGAACCACCAGCTCTTTCCCCGTTCCGCTCTCGCCAGTGATCAAGACGTTGGCATCGGTGGGGCCGACGGTCTCGATGGCTTCCAGTACTTTGCGCATCGCCGGACTCTGTCCGACCAGTTCGCCGGGGCGCGTGATTTCGGCGACGGCCTCGCGCAGGCGAACGTTTTCTTTTTCGGCACGGTGGTGGGCGAGAGCTTTTTTCACCAGATGGGCGATCTCGTCCGGGTCGAGCGGCTTGCTCACGTAGTCATAGGCGCCGTTCTTCAGGGCTGTGACGGCGGTTTCCACCGAGGCGTAGCCGGTCATCATGATGACGATGAGGTCGGGATCCATCTCGTGGAGGCGGCGCTGCAGTTCGATGCCGTCGGTGCCCCGCATCTTGATGTCAAGCAGGACCAGATCCCATTTATTCTCGGCCATGCGGGTGAGCGCGTCGCTCGCGCTTTCAGCGGTTCCGATTTCGTAGCCTTCCTCGCGAAACCATTTTCCGAGCGAATCGCGGACGCTGAGTTCATCGTCGACGATCAGTAGCTTGCCTTGTGTTTCCACGTTGAATCACCTCCCGCTAGCGCTAGCGGCAATTTCGTTGGCTGGGGAGCGAGCGATCTTTTCGCTGTCCGCATCCCATGGCAGAGTCACGGTAAAAGTGGTGCCACGCCCGGCCTCGGACTGCACTTCGATGCTTCCGTTGTGGCGTTCGAGAATGCTGTGGCTGATGGCTAGGCCCAGTCCGACGCCGCGTCCCGTCTCTTTTGTAGTGAGAAACGGTTCAAAGATTCGCGGCAGAATTTCCGGTGGGATGCCGGATCCATCGTCGCGTACCACGATGCGCACTTGATTGGGTTCGTGGCCGAAGCTGGTGGTGAGCCAAAGATTGCCGCCCTGCGGCATGGCATCCAGGGCATTCATTACCAGCGCGAGGAGCACCTGCTCGATCTGGGCGGCGTCGCAGAGAACCGGGGGCAGGTCGGGATCGAGTTGCGGTTGTACTTGAATTCCCGCGAGATCCAATTGATGTTGCACCAGGCGCAGGGAACGGTCGACCACCTGGTTCAGGTTAGTGGCCTGCAGGTTCATGGGCGTGGTGCGGGAAAAAGTGAGCAGATTCTTGACCAGATCGCCGCAGCGGCGGCTCTCGGAGGCGATGAGGTCGAGGGAATCACAGATTTCCTGGTGGTGATTGCGCCCGCCGTCATCGCGGTCGATCCACTTATGCAGCAGCTTGGCGTAGGTGAGGATGCCCGAGAGCGGATTGTTGATCTCATGCGCCAGTACGGCAGCCATCTTGCCGATAGAAGCCATCTTCTCGGTGTGCAGCGCGTGCTCGTGGGCGCGCTTGAGTTCCCGCGTCTTGTGTTCGACGCGTTCTTCCAGGGTATGGGTCCAGGAGACGTTCTCATTGCGCTCCGCTTGCAACTGGCGGCTCATGCTATTGAAGGAGTTGGCGAGTTCGCCGATTTCGTCGTTGGAGTGCACTTCAATCTGATAGCCCAGATCGCCCGCGGCCAAGCGTTCGGTGCCGCGTTCGAGCGCCTTCACCGGCCGGCCAACGACTTGCCAGACAAAAAACCAACTCACGACCGCGATCAACAGCAGGGCGCATCCCGTGTAGGCAATCATGCGGCGGCTGCTTTCGGCGACCTGGACGTCGGTCTTGGCGAGAGAAAGATTGGTGTCGAGGACACCGAGGATTCGCTGCTCCGCCGGATGCGCATGGCATGCGGCGTTGGAGCACGCAGGCTGATTCTCGATCGGAGTGATGATGCCGAGGACGCGGGCTCTCGTGGCGTTGCGATAAATGCGAAAGCGATCCGGGCGATTCAGCCGCGCCAGGGGTTGAGACTGGGCATGGCAGGCGTAGCAAGCTTCGGCAGTCTTATCGACAACGTGGTTCTGCTCGGCCGCATCAGTGGTGTAGGTGATTCTTCCTTCCTGATCGAAGATGCGGATCTTCTCAATACCGGGTTCAGCCGCCATGGTCTGGATCGAGTGGTATAGACCCTCTCGATCGTTGCGCAGCATGTATTCGGTAGTGCTGTGTTTGATAACGTCGCTAACGCGCTCGGCGCTGAGCAAAGTGTTCTGTTCCAGATGCTGGCGATGCAGGCGGACGTTCAAATACCCTAGCAGGGCGAAGATCACGACCATGGCGCCGAGCAAAAGTATGTTCAGCTTGGCGCTGAGAGTAAGAGTCAGGCGCAGCCAGCGATTGCGAGTTGGTTCAGTCTCCTGCATTCTCCATTACCGGCGAAACGTCCGGCAGCGCGGAGCCCGGCTCAGTTAGCTGCGCCTGCGCGAGTTCCTCTTTAGGGAAGATGGGCAAATATTTCACCGCCAGACCGAAGAGAGCGAAGCCGGCGGCGATGATCATGCCCGTGACGGCTAACTCGGTCCATTTGGGGAAGTAGCGCACTCCGGTGGAACCCTCAAATCCCGTGATACTCACGTTCATGCGGTTGGTAATGAAACCGAGAACGACGAGCACGGCGGCAAAGTAGAGCCCGTTGGCGCTGGATCGCACTTTGCGCTGCAACAACAGGAACAAGGGAAGGAGGATGCCGAGTGCAATCTCCAGCCAGAAAAGGTACATCTCGTATCCTGGGCGCAGCGCCAGTTTGAGTGCGCCGCGATTCGCCAAGTCTTCGAACCGGAGGATCGCATAGACTCCCAGCGTTACCACGAGAACACGACCCAACTCCTGCAGGACGGGCAGTTCCAGTTGCAATCCAAAATGCTTCGAACTCAGGGACGACTCGAAGATCGTCATAGCCAGTCCCACGGCGATGGCGGAGAGGAAGAAGAACACGGGCAGCAACGGGCTGTACCACAGGGGGTACAGTTTTTCAGGAACGATCAGATACAGCGTGCCAAGAGAAGATTGATGCAGCGTCGAGAGAATCACGCCGCAGATGACCAGCGGAATCAGAATGGCGCGCATCACCTTTAATGGTTTCTGCAGGTTGAAGCGTTCCAGAACAATGGGCGAGAACTCGAGCGCGAGCACCGCCGTGTAAAGCATTACGCAGTACGCCACTTCGAACATGACGGAGTGGGGATTCCGCATGATGAGAGGATGCCAGATGTTGTAGGGCTTGCCGAGGTCGAACATCAAAGCCGCGCAAACCAGGATATAGCCGAGGAATGCCGTGAGAATCGTGGGCCGGATGATGGAGTGCATGCGCTTGATGTTGAGAATGTGAACGGCGGCGGTGAGGGTGAATCCGCCGGCGGCCAGCATGACGCCGCAGAGCACGTCGAAGCCGATCCAAATCCCCCAGGGGAACTGATCGCTGAGGTGGGTCGAGGCGCCGAGACCTTGCGTGAAGCGGATGAAGGTGGCGTAGAGGCCGGCGGCCATCAAGAAAAGAAAAACGATCTTCCAGAAGGTGAACTTGAACGTCGTGGTGCGGGCCATTATGGCTTCCTCCCATTCTTGTTGGCTGTCTTCACTTCGGTCGATTTATCCAGGGACGGCCCGCGGCCTTCGGCAACGGCTACCTCTTCGCGGCGGTGAGTGATCCACCAGATGCCCCCCAACACCATTCCACCCAACGGGACGAAGTCGGGGATGTGGGACAGGACCCGGTAGGTGAGCATGGGCATGGGGTCTTTGGAAAGGTTGGAGCGATAACCAAAGGTTTCGAACGGAACGGCGGAGAGCAGCAGGACCGACGTTCCGCCGACTTCTTCGAGCCCGTAAATGTGGTCCACATAGTTGCCCGGATTGTCGCGAATCCGTTTCTGGGCCTCGGCGATCAAGTCGTCGCGTTCGCCGAACTTGGTGGCGCCCGTAGGACAGATTTCGGCGCAGGCCGTCTGTTTTCCGTGGGCCACGCGGTCGGGGCACATGGTGCACTTTTGCACTTTGGGAACGAGTTTTCCCCATTCGTACTTGGGGACACTGAAGGGGCACGCCACCATGCAGTAGCGGCAGCCCATGCACTTCGACGCGTCGTAGGTCACCGGGCCGAGCGCAGTTTTCTGGAGTGCGCCGACGGGACAAACTGAAGCGCAGGAAGGATCGGTGCAGTTCATGCACAGCCGGCGCATAAACTTGTCGTTGCGCGTGAGCACGACTGTCAGTTTGTGGGCAGACTGAATTTGTTCGGCGGCGATGGCGTCGTCGTAAGGGAGCTTGTTCTGTGCCGCGCAGGCCACTTCGCACTGCTTGCAGCCGATGCAGACCGTGGAATCATATAAGAGTGCTTTGCTCATGAAGTATTTCTCCGGGCGTGGCTGTTCGAGCAGCGCCGTCCGGATTTCGTTTCGACCGGCGCCTGAGCTGAATGAGGAATAAAGGAGCGATTACCGGCGTAACCGCAGACGGGAATCGGACCCGCACAAGCTGCTTACCTCATCAGATCGGAGGCTGTCGCGAAATTCAGCAGCTTCAGACAGGTAAGATTCTCAACAATTAGGGCTTTCTCAGCCGTGACCTGCATCACTTCTGCACGTGACGCTGGTCAATAGGGGTTTCGCAGGGTCGGCCTGAGGGGTCGAGCGTTGCTTTTTGCAGCAGCGTGGTGAGGCGGATCGCATCAGTAGCTTGAATTGCCTCAACGTATTGAAAGCAAGTCACTTCGCCTGTACCGCCTGTCGGGACCTCCGAACGCTGTTGGATTTTATGTTGCGATCCCCATCGCAAATCGATGTTGCCATTTTCCGCACGCGCCACCGCAGGACGAATGGGGTATTTCGCTATCTCGTTAAAAATATTGGGGATGCACACGTTGCGAGTCGTGTTCCGCAACCGCTTTTGGCTTTGGTCTGGCGATTGCCTTTAGGAAAAGTGTGAGTGACCCAAGTAAAAGGGAACTCCGGGCGAGGTGGGTTATGACAATCATCATGGTATTGCTGACATTCGCAATCTTTCTACTCATTGATTATGTCCGAGGACAGAAGCAACTGGTGAAGCAGCCTGCGTTTCGGGCTGCTCCACGGGAAGCGGCATCGCGTGTGGTTCCGGCCATGGTCGCGGGCTTCCAGGTTCCAGAGAACGTTCGTTATCACGCCGGACACACCTGGGCGCTGAGCGAGAGCCGCGAGCTGGTGCGTGTGGGCATGGACGATTTCGCATCGAAGCTGGTGGGAAAGATCGAGAGTATTGCGCTGCCGCAGCGCGGACGCTGGGTTCGCCAAGGACAGAAGATCTGGACGATCTTCCGCGACGGAAAATCGGTGGACATGGTTTCTCCGATCGAGGGCACCGTAACCGACATCAACGAAGCTGTGATGAAGAATCCGGAACTGGCGCGAAAGGATCCTTACGGAGAAGGCTGGCTGCTGACCGTGCAGGCTCCCGATTCGAAGATCAACTTCCGCAACCTGATGGGCGGCACGCTGGCGCGGTTGTGGACCGAATCGTCCGCTCTCCACCTGCAAAGCAGAATGCCAATGGCGGTGGGCGCGCTGGCACAGGATGGCGGCGTGGCGGTCGATGACATCACTGCTAACATGCCCGACGAGGATTGGGCCGCGCTAACCAAAGAATTTTTCCTTTCCTAACACGCTCGAGGCCGGCCTGGCCCGATCTCCTTGAATCGCCGCCCGGGGTTAATCCCGGGCGGCTTTCCTTTTGCGTGGGAAGGATTTAGTCGGACAGGACGTCCTCAGTGACAGGGCGCGAGAAGGATCGAAAAATCCAAGCGCCTAATACCACGGCGGACGTCAGCATCATCACGCGCAGATACTGCGCGGCAGGGAGGGCGGCGTCTCCGAAAATGGTGCGCAGCAGGGCAAAGGTGGCGCTGCTGGCGCACAGAGCAAAGTAAATGCGCTCCTTCGCGCATCGCGAAATGTCCACCAGCCAAGCGAGGATAGACGCGACCACCAGGTAGATCAGGATGAGAATGACGTCCGCCGTCGCGGCCAGCCCGGGTAGCAGAACCCCCACCTTCGGCGAAGTGAAGCCGTGCATCGCAATCCCCAAGAAGACGACGGAGTGAAGCAATGCGATCAAGGCGCGCTTGCGATTGGTGAGGATGCCGAACTCGTTCATAGGATGATTGAGTTTCGCCGGTGGAGACTGAATTTGGTGTGACCTGTCTTACCGTAATTTGTGATTCGCATCACAAAACGGGCGGCAAGGCTTCTGGCATCGCGCGATTCATGGTGGTACCATCGCGGGCGATATGACTAACCGGAGTTCACTTCTCGTCTCCCTCTGCCTCTTGTTATTGACCCTCGTCATGAATGCCGAGGGCCAGTCTCAGGCTGCGCCATCCCATCCGATTGTGCTGCATGCGGGGCGCCTGCTGGACGTTCGGACCGGGCGTTTGGTCAAGCCGGGAGAGATCCTGGTGCAGGGCGAACGCATCGTCGAAGTCGGAACGTCGGTTAAGCATCCCGCCGGCGTGGAAGTGATTGACCTGGGCGATCGCACGCTACTTCCGGGGCTGATTGATGCCCACGTCCATCTTTTTCTCCATCCCGGCGCGGAAGATCTGCAGACTGTGCAGGAATCGGTGCCGCAGCGCACGATCACGGCTACTCTGGCTGCGCGCGACGACCTGATGGCCGGCTTTACAGCGGAGCGCGACATGGGGACCGAAGGCGCGGGTTCGGCCGATACGGCTGTACGCAACGCGATTAATGAAGGGCGCATTCCCGGGCCGCGACTGCGCATCAGCGGCAACGCCATCAACATCCTTGGCGGCCATGAGGATGCCATCGGATATAACCCCGAGCAGCACGTTCTGCCCAACGCGAATTATGCCAACAACGCGGACGAACTGATCGCGGTGATGCGGCAGCAGTTCAAAGAAGGCGCCGATTTTATCAAGATTTATGAGACGGGGGCGGATTCGGTTCGGAATGGAAAATTCACGACCCCGTATCAGTACACCGAGGCGCAACTGGAAGCCGCGGTAAAAGAAGCGGCGCGCGTGGACCGGCACGTAGCCGTGCATGCCACCGGAGAGCCGGGAACGCTTTTCGCGGCGCAGGCGAGTGTAGCTTCGATCGACCATGCCGATCAGTTGAGCGACGAGACGATGCGGTTGATGAAGGAGAAACAGATCTTCGCGGTGCCGACTTTCACCATCTTCGAATATTTCGCCGAGCACGCGGCCACCCCAGAGCAGGGCGCGCGCGAACATCAGATGCTCGATGTGAAGGCGCAGGAATTCAAGAAGCAGATCGCGGCAGGAGTGCCGATGGCCGTCGGATCAGACGTAGGGCCGTTTCCTCATGGCACGCAAGCACGCGAGTTTCTGCTGATGGTGAAATACGGCATGTCGCCGTTGGCCGTGCTGCAGGCCGATCTCCTAAATGGCGCAAAGCTGCTGGGGTGGGAGGGGCAGATCGGAGCGCTGGAGCCCGGATATCTGGCGGACGTGATTGCGGTGCCGGGCGATCCGCTGCAGGACATTGGAGTGTTGCAGAACGTCGGGTTCGTGATGAAGGGCGGCGTGGTTTATAAGAAGTGAGCGCCTGTGCTCACAAAGGTAAACCGCCGGTGGAGACGTGCAAAAGAGTGCACAGTCGCCGGCGATTCTCATTCGAGACAGAAGCTAAGTAGCCGCCTGTGAGCAGCTTGCCGCACTTCTAATGCTGGGTGCGTGGACGCCCGATTGCGCTTCCTCAAGTGCTACGCCGGGTCTCGGCGGGCACCTATGACCTCCCGCAAATTCTCTGAGCTTTTTCGCTGGAGCGCTCTTGTACTCGTGAGCGCCGCAATCTGTCCGGCTTTGCATGCCCAGGCTCCGCTTGCATCGGCGGACCCGGACGCACCTACCCCGTTTGTTGAGGCTTCGAGCACTCCTGTAGTGATCGCGCCAACGAGCACGGGCGATCAACACCGATTCTGGGACAAACAGAATTGCGCGTTATTCGTCGCCGCTGCCGCCTTAAATGGCGCCGACTTCGCCGTGACTCGCGCCAATCTGCAGAGTGGCGGGCAGGAATTGAATCCGGTGGTCCGCATCTTCGGCCGATCCTCTGCGGGGCTCGCGGTGAACTTTATCGGGGAAACCGCGGGCGTGATCAGCCTCAGCTATTTCTTTCACAAGACCGGCCATCACAAGCTGGAGCGGATGGTTTCGATCGTCAACATCGGAAGTTCCGCTGGCGCTGTGAGCTACGGACTGGCGCATCGATAGAAATCGCACTCCTGCAACTCTGTCCACCGACCATACCCTACAACTCTGTAGGTGCGTGACTCCGTTCTGACCGGAAAGTAAAGGCCGCGCCCGTGGGCGTGGCCTTTAGGTTTTGAATCATCTGGCGACGGATGCGCATTGCAAAGCCCTCCAGAAACGAAGAGTGATTCCCGCACAAGACGCGGAAAATTCTGTCACGCCGCTCCGTGGCGGAGAGGAACAAGAGCGGCATTTGGGAGCTATTATTAGGAATTGTTATGGTTGGGACGTTGCACCTAGTGGCCCGAAACACAGATTTTTGGCCCGCGATCCAATTGCCTTGTCAGGTATAACAAGCGAAGTCGCCCGGTTCCGGCGGCGCCTTCCATTGGCAGTGATGTGTATGCGACGCGATATACCAGCAGGTTGGTAGTATTACTAGACTAAACGGTCGGCTGACAATCCGCCGCGCAAAAACTTGAAGGCAGGAACAGATTATGAGAATCGCCAACGATGTCACAGAATTGATTGGGCACACGCCGCTAGTGCGGCTGAACAAGGTGACTGAAGGTTGCGCTGCCGAAGTAGTAGCGAAGCTCGAGAGCCAGAATCCTCTGGCCAGCGTGAAAGACCGCATCGGCGTGAGCATGATTGTCGAGGCCGAGCGCGAAGGAAAAATCCATCCTCGCAAGACTGTGCTCATCGAACCGACCAGCGGGAATACTGGCATCGGTCTCGCGTTTGTCGCCGCGGTGAAGGGCTACAAGCTGGTTCTGACCATGCCCGAAACGATGAGCCTGGAGCGGCGCGTGCTGCTGCTTGCCTTTGGCGCGGAGATCGTCCTCACTCCCGGCCCGCGCGGGATGCCGGGTGCCATCCTTAAGGCGAAGGAAATCCTGGCGAACACTCCCGGCGGCTACATGCTGCAGCAGTTCGACAACCCCGCCAATCCTAAGATTCACTTTGAAACCACAGGGCCGGAAATCTGGAACGACACCGATGGACGCGCCGACATTCTGGTCTCGGGCGTGGGCACGGGCGGGACGATCACGGGAATTTGCCAGTACATCAAGCCGAAGAAGCCTTCGTTCAAGGCAGTGGCCGTCGAGCCTGCAGACAGCGCGGTTCTTTCCGGTGGCAAGCCGGCTCCGCATAAGATTCAGGGCATCGGCGCCGGATTTATTCCGAGCATCCTGCGCCGGGACTACATCGACGAAGTCATCACCGTGACCAACGACGATGCCATCGCGATGGCGCGCCGGCTTCCACTCGAAGAGGGCCTTCTGGTGGGGATTTCGTCGGGGGCCGCGATGGTCGCCGCTTTAAAAGTGGCGCAGCGAACGGAGAATAAAGGTAAGCTGATCGTGGTAATTCTGCCCTCGTTTGGCGAACGCTATTTGAGCAGCATTCTGTTTTCGGAGCTGCGGGACAAGGCGCTGCAGATTCCCACGGCCGCGCTCCCAGACTGATCCATTCCAGAGTAGCCATGCCGCATCTGCTGTCGCTAATTCGCGAAGACGTGGCCACAGTGATGGAGCGCGATCCCGCGGCCAAGTCTCGTCTGGAAGTGTTCCTGTGTTATTCCGGACTGCATGCGGTCTGGTTTTATCGCATAAACCATTGGCTTTGGAACCATCGTTTATTTTTGCTGGGGCGATTCCTCTCGCAGGCCGCGCGCTTTCTCACCGGAATTGAAATTCATCCCGGAGCAAAGATTGGACGACGGCTGTTCATCGATCACGGCCTGGGCGTGGTGATCGGCGAGACTGCGGTCGTAGGCGATGACGTGACTCTTTATCAGGGCGTGACTCTGGGAGGCACGGGCAAGGAGCACGGCAAGCGGCATCCTACGATCGAAGACAGCGTGGTCATCGGCGGTGGCGCGAAGATTCTGGGGAACATCACGGTCGGGAAAAACTGCCGCATCGGCGCAGGTTCGGTGGTGCTGCGCAGCGTTCCGGAAGATTCAACCGTGGTGGGAGTGCCCGGACACATCATCTTCCGCGAAGGCAAACGGGTTGTGATTACGGATCCCAAACAGATTAACGACCCGCTGTCCGAAGCGCTGGCGTCGGTGGTGACCGAAGTGAACAAGCTGCGCGAACGAGTACAGCAACTCGAAGGTTCCGGCGCGAAAGGCGAACCGCTGTCGGAGTCGTTGCAGAGAATTATGGAAGACGTCGATTATCAGATCTAGCATGATCAGCACATCCCAACCAGAATTCCGGCATCGAGGAGATTCCAGCTTATGAAATGGATCATTCCAATCATTCTTGTTGCGATGCTCGCTCCTCTCGGCCTGGCGGCGGACAAAGCGGCGGACAAAAAAGAGGAGAAGCCAAAGCCGGCTGAATCGATCGACGAACTGCGGCAGCAACTGGAAAAGATTCTCAAAGATACGCATACGCCAGGAGTGTCGGTGGCCATTGTGCATCGTGACGGACCAGAGTGGGTCGCTGGACTGGGAAGAGCGGATGTGGCCAGCAATCGCGCCAACACCGCAGATACGCTATTTCGCATTGGTTCCACGTCGAAGGCGTTTGCCTCGTTATCAATCCTGATGCTGGCGGATCAGGGAAAGCTGTCGCTCGATGATCCCGTTCACAAGTTGGCTCCCGACGTGTGGTTTGAAAATCGATGGGAGGCGACGAATCCGATCCGAGTGGTTCACTTGCTCGAACACACCACGGGGTGGGACGACATGCACCTGCGCGAGTACGCAGAAGATGCCAAAGGCATGTCCCTGCGGGAAGGCTTGGACTACGACCACCACTCGCGCATCTCCCGCTGGCCTCCCGGTACTCGCATGGCCTACTGCAATTCCGGGCCTCCAGTCGCAGCCTACATTGTGGAAAAACTTACGGGACAACGCTTCGAAGACTACGTGGAGCAAAATTTATTCCGCCCCATCGGGATGAAGACTGCGACCTATTTCGAGTCGGCTCCGGGAACTGCCACCACGCTTTACCACAACGACGGCAAGACTCCATATCGTTACTGGAACATTCTTTTGCGGCCTGCGGGATCGATCAACGCCTCCGCCAACGACATGGCGGCTTATGTGCAGTTCTATCTGAATCGTGGTGCCGTGAGCCGCAAACAGATTGTGCCCGTCTCCGACATCGATCGCATGGAAATTCCCAAGAGCACTTGGGCGGCAAAAGATGGAATGAAAGATGGATACGGACTGAGCAATTACTGGAGCGTTGAAGACGGCTTCGTCTATCACGGGCATGACGGAGGCGTCGAAGGCGGCCTCACCGAGATGGCCTACATGGCCGACTACAACGTGGGCTATTTCTTCAGCATCAACAGCGGCAATGGGGATACCTTTGACAAGGTGGCCAAAGCGATCCGAGCTTATATAACGAACAAACTGCAGAAGCCGCCGTTGCCCGCCGCGGCGCCCCTGCCGACAGTGGCCGCCCAATATGCTGGCTGGTACGTGCCGGATTCGCCGCGCGTCGAACTCACGCATTTTCTGGAGCGTCTCGTCGGCGTCACTTGGCTTCGCGTTCAAGACGGCAAACTGCTGCTTAATCATTTGGGCGCATGGAATGACACCTATGTTCCAGTCGAGGGTACGCAATTCCGGCACGTCCCCAAGAAGAAAGAGGATGCGCCCGATCCGGTGGCAACGTTCGAACTCCTGTCGCCGAACGACGAAGGCCGCTTTGTTCAGGCCGGGATGCAGACAACGATGAAACGAATCCCGGCGTTTCTGGCACTCGTGCAAATTGTCGCAACCGTCTACGTGCTTCTCTCGATCGTCGCGATTTTGGTCTATGCGCCCTTCTGGATTCTTGGCGGGCTCAGCAAAAAGCGCCGTCGCCCGGCCGAACGCGGCATGCGCCTTTGGCCTCTCATCGCCGTGCTCAGCCTGATTGCATTTGTGGGCATCTTTATTGTGTCCAGCGATGATCTGATCGAGCGCCTGGGCAATCTGACCGGTTGGTCTGCAGCTGTTTTCCTCACGACCGTCATCTTCGGCCTCGCCTCGCTTGGGAGCGCGATCTCGTTCTGGCGAACGCCTGCAGAAAATGTTCGCCGCCGCGTCCGCAGGTTTTCGCTCGTTGTCACGATGGCCTTGCTGATCGCCGCCGCCTATCTTGCCTACTGGGGCATTATCGGATTGCGCACTTGGGCGTAGAGGTGGTCCACGCGCCCTGACTCTCAAGCAGGCTGTCGCGTCATCTCGCCGTCGAGCATTCGCCAAATGCCCAGCGGATTTGCATCTTTCAGTGCGTCGGGCAACGCCCTGTCCGGAAATCCCTGATAGCAGACCAGGCGTGCGAACCGGAAGATCGCTTGGCTGCCCACGGAGGTGGAGCGTCCATCCGAGGTGGAGGGATAGGGGCCACCATGCACCATGGCATGCGTGACTTCGACGCCGGTTGGAAAACTATTGAAGACGAGCCGTCCCACCTTGTTTTCAAGAATTGAAATCAGGTCCGCAAACTCGCGCAAATCGTCTTCGGTGCCATGGATCGTTGCAGTCAAGTGGCCTTCGAGGCCCCGGGCAATCGCCAGAACTTGCTCTCGGCTGGAGTGCCGCACGAGCAGAGTTGTGGGACCAAAGATCTCCGCATCCAGATCAGATTCGAGAAATGACGCTGCATCCGTTTCAAACAGTGCCGGAGTGACCGCAAAACTGGCATCTGCCGCCGCTTTCTGACCCTCGGCAACCAATCTCGCATCTGTTTTGCGCATGGCAATCGCCGAAGCATACGTCGAGTGAATCGTCTTCGTCAGAAGATGGAATGGAGCGGATCCAACCACCAACTGCTGTAACTTCTGCGCGAACGCTGCCGCGTCGGAATTTTGCGACAGAAAGACCATGCCCGGCTTCGTGCAGAATTGCCCGGCTCCCAAGGTGAACGAGGCGTGCAGTCCTGCGGCGATGTTCTCGGCACGTTCTCGCAAAGCGCCCGGCAGGATGAAGACCGGATTCGTGCTGCTCATCTCCGCATAGAACGGAATCGGCTCGGGACGCGATCCCGCCACGTCCATTAAGATTCTGCCCGCGGACCTTGAGCCGGTGAAGGCGCCAGCTTTCACCAGAGGATGCTTCACCAGCGCGGTTCCCACCTGCGTGCCCGAGTCAAACAGAAGCGAAAAGACGCCTTCGGGAAGGTCACACTCGCGGACACTCTGTTGAATCGCTCGTCCTACTAACTCGCTGGCGCCGGGATGAGCGGGATGCGCTTTGAAGATTACGGGATTGCCAGCCGCGAGTGCGGAAGCTGTATCTCCTCCCGCAACGGAAAATGCCAGCGGGAAGTTGCTGGCGCCGAACACCACAACCGGTCCCAGCGGCCGCAGCGTGGAGCGAATGTCGGGCTTGGGAACAGGCTTGCGATCAGGAGCGGCGCGGTCAATGCGTGCTTGGACCCACGAACCCTCTTCCGCCACCTGCGCGAACAGCCGAAGCTGGGCGCAGGTGCGCGCGGTTTCCCCTTGCAGGCGGGCCTGTGACAGAGCCGTCTCCTGCGCGGCACGCTCGACCACATCGGCCGCAATCGACTCGATCGTCGCCGCAATCTTGCGCAGGAACGCGCCCCGCTCGCGTCCCGAAACACGCTGGTAAACGTCGAAGGATTCTGCGGCCAAACGAACTGCGAGTTCTACTTCTTCCGTAGTTGCAGCGATGAAGCCCGGTTGCAGCTGCTGGCCCGTGGCGGGATTTGTGGCATACATCGCCTCATCCATACCAACGCCTTCCCGAAATCCGATCAACGACCGACCTGAGAGTTTTTCCATTAGAACTATCGATGCCAATATTTATTTTCTATTCGGTAACGCATAGCGGCCCACGGACTGCGGCCTGGATTGCAATGCGTCACCGATAATTTTCCTGGTCTGATCGAGTTCCTGCCCTACCAACTCGAGCCGCGGCGGCCGCACTCGCGAATTCCCAATTCCCATTTCCGTTTGCACCAATTTGATGAGTTGCACAAAGCTGGGAAACGTGTCCATGCGAAGCAACGGCAGAAACCAGCGATACAATTCGAACGCCTTGTCACTTTCTCCATCGATGCCGTAGTTGAACAGATCCACGGATTCGCGCGGGAGCGCGTTCGCCAAACCCGCAATCCATCCGGTTGCTCCTACTCCAATGGCCTCCAGCACAGCGTCGTCCACGCCCACACAGATCTCAAGCCGGCTGTCCAGCAGCGCGCGGATCGCCGAGACGCGACGAACATCCGTGCTCGATTCTTTCACCGCTGCGAGGTTCTCATGTTCCGTCGCAAGCTCAGCAATCTGATCAGGCAGGAAGTCGGTTCCGTAGGCTACCGGGTTGTTGTAGAGCATGCAGGAAAGAGGCGTGGCGTTGAACACCGCCGCGACGTGACTCTTCATTTCACGCCAGTCTCCTTTATATACATACGGAGGCAGAACCATCAGCCCATCGCAGCCCAGATCCGTAGCGGCTTTCGCCAACGAAACAGCCTCGGAAGTCGAAAGCGCCGAGATGGCAGCCACGACCGGACCACGCCCGCGGACCGCTCTGACGCATGTGCGCAAAATTCCTAGCTTCTCATCAAACGACAACGTCGCGCCCTCCCCTAATGATCCGAGAGCAACGATGCCAGTGCAACCATTGTCCAGAAGCCACCGGGTGTGTTCCACCATGAAGTCGTGATCAATGCTGAGATCGTGGTTGAAGCAAGTCGTGATTGCGGGCCTCACGCCCTTCCAGTTCATCGAGAACCTCCTATGATTCATCTTCGCGCCTAGTGGTCAGTCCGCACGGTCCGCGTTTACTAACCACTAACCACTAACCACTAATCAGCAGCCCTAACTACTTTCCGCAACGCCAGCCAGACTTTCGACTCGGGCGGGAAAAACCGGTGGCCGCACCGAATCCGGACTCCACTGAAAAAGAAACTGCGTGGCGGGTCCACATACTCTTCCTTGACATGGACCCATTCCGCAACGCGTCTGCAACTTCGCCGCGCGCCAGGATTTATGCTCTCGCAGATGAGAATACGAAACGTCCTCGCAGCGGCAAACGATCGTCTCTGCGGAGGGCAAGTCCCTCAACTCCGGGCGCAGACGGAATGTCCGATCCAGCAGACGCGCGAAGCGCCGCGCCTTCCGTCGCTCACCAAACAGCTTTCGAGCTTTTGCCGTTTCGCCGGCAGCAGCAAAACCGGCGATCTGTCCCTCGACCAGCGCCAACTCCACGCCTCCAATGCCTGTGGGTTCGCCAGCACAGAAAATTCCTTCGACCGATGTTTGCTGGAAGTCGTCCACCTGCACGTAGCCGCCGCTGATCTGTGAGCCCAATAACAATTGCAACTCCAGGTTGGGAACTAGATGAAATCCGCAAGCCAGATAGTCGCAGGGAATGACTTCCGTCTTTCCACCTCGCGAGATGGTCACGCTTTCGAGGCTCCGCCCGCCGTGCGCCGCCAGCGGCCAACTATTCGCGACGTACGGAACGCCCTCGAGTTCTTTCTTCAACTGTCGCCCTTGTGAGATTTTCTCGGCGTAGCCCAACAGCGCAACACCGAACCGAGCTAAGCTACTCCACGATGCCTGTTCACAAATGATAGGAATCTCGGCGTCCTGCTTCCGCAAATATGCCGCGACCGCCAGCAACAGCGGACCCGTTCCAGCCACAACCACGCGCCTGCCGCGAAGTGGCAGGCCGGACTTGACCATCGCCTGCAAGCCGCCCGCTCCCATTACATTTGGCAAAGTCCAACCCGGGAAGGGCAGGAACCGTTCCCGCGCGCCCGTTGCCAACACCAGACTCGTGTAGCGCAATGCGCAGAGATCGTCGGCGCCCTCTGCCAACAAAACCCCGGCTTCCGGCTGATCAAAAACCCTCTTCCCATACAACTTCGTGACCTCTGCATCCCGCAGCAAGCCGTTCCATCGCGCGGCGTCCCGGCTCTGTCCGTCTTCCGATCCTCCTCGCCAGATCTGGCCGCCGAATTTCGCATTGTCGTCTACGATTCCGACGCGGACTCCACACTCCGCCGCCCGCACCGCGGCCGCGATGCCTGCGGGACCTCCTCCGATCACGAGCACGTCGAAGCGTTGCTGCGAATCCCTACCCATCGGTTTCCACTTCCATTCCCGGTTCGCACAGAATCTGGCAACTTCGGCAATGCGGCCTTCCATTGATGGACACGCGGCACTCGAAGCAGATCCCCATCCCGCACAACGGCCCCCGAGGCTCACCGTTCACCGACGTTCGGCACGCTCGCCCGGCCATCGTCACGGCCACCGCAACGGTAGCACCGAACGGCACTGACACCTGCGAACCGTTCACAGTCAACGTCACCGGACCAGACCCGGAACTAGGCGTGGACATATTCCTCCCGCGCTCTTGACGGCAAGTAGGGCTCAATCGAGATTTCAGACTTTGAACCGGTGATCGTATCCACCAGAATTCTCGCCGTTGCCAACGAGGTAGTGATGCCCAACCCCTCATGCCCTGTAGCCAGGAACAGAGACTTATCGGCCGGCCACGGACCAATCAGCGGCAACTTGTCGTGCGTGGCCGCGCGAAACCCAGTCCAGGTGCGCACGGCCGACATCGGCCCCAGCGCCGGCATGTATTCCTGGGCGCGCTGGAGCATGCGCCTGAGGATGTCATGATCAACATCTTTTATCTCTGCGCCATATTGTCGGGATGAGCCGATCAGGATTTGTCCCGTGCGGCGTGGTTGCACATTGAACGCGACCGAATCGCTGCTCACCGAATGCGCGCTCTTCAAGTATCCGAGTTCGACGAGCTGATGCCGTAGAAGCCCGGGATAACGATCGGTAATCACCAGATGTCCCTTGCGCTTTTTGATCTCAATTCCGCTTGTCAGTTCCGCAGCCCAGGCACCAGCCGCATTCACAATAAGATCGCCTGCGAGCTCAAGACCGTCGGACAACCGGACCCGTCCTTGTCCGATCTGCGCGACCGATGCGCCCAGCCGAAGTTGCGCTCCGTGTTTCTGCGCGCGCTCCATCAGAAACCGCGCCGCGCACGGCGGATACAACACCGCATCCTCCGGAACGAGGAGGCCGCCTGCCATCCCATCCCGCAAGTTGGGCTCGAGTCGCTGCAAAGCTTGCAAGTCGAGCACGGTCGTGGGAACGCCGAGCCGCGCGTAGTAGTCGTGCTTACGCCGTACTTCGGCCATTTCTTCTTCGTCGGCCGCGACCCAGATCGTTCCGCATTGCTCGTATTCGACGTCCGCTGGCAATTCCGGCCGCAGCGCTTGCCAGAGCCGCTGCGAGTAGCGCGTCAGAGCAAACTGCGCTTCGGAATCGTCCATAACGACGATGTGTCCCATTCCGGCAGCGGTGGCGCCGCTTCCCACAACGTCCCGGTCCACGACCGCAACGCGCATGCCGCGCCGCGCAAATTCGTCGGCACAAGCTGCGCCGACGATCCCGGCGCCCACAATGACCGCGTCGAAGGTTGCGGTGCTCATGTTGCCAGCCATAGGGGGAAACTCTAGCCCGGAGTCTCGATGCACGTGGGCCGCACGCTTGGTATTTTATCCGCATTCGAAGAGCGGGCCTCCATCCGATTCTGCGTCAGATGACGCTATCGGGAGTCGGACGAAGATTGGGCCGCGTCTCCGAGAACCCCAAAAGCGCGGCTCAATCTCTTTGACAAAGGCAGGCGAGTCCGTTTAATGTTCCGATGCGTAAACGTTTACGCAAATATTTTCCCGCGCTTGATCCTGAGCGTTGAACGTCCCTCATTTTTATCCGATGCTGCTGAAGACACTGCGCGAAGAAGTGCTGGAAGCGAACCTGGAACTGGTTCGCCGCGGCCTCGTGCTCTACACTTTCGGAAATGTCAGCGGGATGGATCGCACCGAAGGGCTGGTTGCCATCAAGCCCAGTGGCGTCCCCTATGAGGAATTGACCCCGGCGCACATTGTGGTTTCCGATCTCGCGGGGAAAATCGTTGACGGAAACCTTCGTCCCTCCTCAGACCTGGCTACGCATCTCGAGTTGTACAAACATTTTTCAACGATCGGCGGAGTGGCGCATACCCATTCTGAATTCGCGACCGCTTGGGCCCAGGCGGAGACGCCGATCCCCTGCTTCGGGACCACGCACGCAGACTATTTTCACGGGCCGGTTCCGGTCACGGAACGCTTGAGCGCACCTGAAATTGCTGGCGACTACGAACTGGAGACCGGCTCTGCCATCTGCCGGACCTTTGTGAAGCTCGATCCCAACGCGATTCCGGCGGTGCTGGTGGCGGGGCATGCACCCTTCTGCTGGGGGGCAAGCGCGAAGGACGCCGCCCACAACGCGGTGATTCTGGAATACGTGGCGCGCATGGCAAGCCACACGCTGTCGATCAATGCTGAATCCCGGCCGCTGGCGCGCGAGTTGCACGACAAACACTTTCTGCGCAAGCACGGCCGCAACGCCTACTACGGACAGGTCAAAACCAAATGAATCCTGCTCTGCTCATGTTGAGTTCTTCCACGTTGGTTCATCTCTCGCCGGTCGATCTCGTCATTATCGTTTTTTATTTCGTGCTGGTGTTGGCCATTGGCTTGTACCTGAAGGAACAGGCCAATACCGGCGAAGACTTCTTCATGGCCGGCCGGGAAATGACGGCGTGGGTGGCCGGCCTCGCGTTCTTGTCGGCGAATCTGGGATCGCTCGAACTGATGGGCTGGGCGGGCAACGCCTATAAATACGGCATCCTCGCGGCGCACTGGTATTGGATCGGCGCTATTCCCTCGATGCTGTTCCTCGCGCTAGTAATGATGCCGTTCTATCACATCTGCAAAACCCACTCGGTTCCCGGATATCTCAAACTGCGCTTTGGACCGGATAGCCAGGCGCTGGCTTCGATTTCGTTCGCCTTCATGACCGTGTTGATGAGCGGCATCAACATGTACGCCATGGCAGTTGTGATGAGGGTGGTCCTGGGATGGGACATTCATTTCAGTATCTGGGTTTCATCGATCACGGTTGCGGCGTATGTAGCCCTCGGCGGCTTGCGGTCGGCGATCTTCAATGAGGTGCTGCAGTTCTTTTTGATTTGGGCGGGCGCTTTGCTGATCCCGATTTTGGGGCTGATAGAAGCCGGTGGCTGGAGTGGCCTGAAGGCGCAGATTTTGAAAAATCTCACTGAACAACACGTAGCAAACCCTGGCGCATATACGCACCTGTGGTCGACCCTCGGCGATTTTGGAAACAATCCCATGGGGATCAACTGGGTTGGCATTGTTTTCGGACTGGGTGCGGTCATCGCAATGGGGTACTGGACCACGGACTTCCTGGTGGTGCAGCGCGTCCTGTCGGCGAAAGATCTGCGCTCAGCCAAACTCGCACCCATCATCGGCGCGGCGTTCAAGATGATGGTTCCATTCATCGTCATCCTTCCCGGACTGTTGGGCTTGGCCTTGCTGCGCGATCCGCACACCGGGAGTCTGCTGAGGCTGGTTCCCGGCGATCTCGCCTGGTCCGACGCGGGACGAGCGCAGGGTCTGCACAGCTTCGACGAAGTTCTGCCTTTGATGCTGGCGCGCTATTGCGGGCCTGGCTTGCTGGGTCTCGGCATCACGGCACTGATTGCCGGATTCATGTCCGGCATGGCGGGCAACGTCAGCGCCTTTGCCACCGTCTGGACCTATGACATCTACGGCGCGATGATCAACAAGCACGCGTCGGACGACTCGAAAGTCCGGATGGGCCGCTGGTGCACGCTGTTGGGCGTTGCGGTCAGCATCGGAACGGCATACCTGGTGATGAATGCGCAGAGCATCATGGATTACGTTCAGGCGCTCTTCAGTTTCTTTATCGCTCCTCTGTTTGGCACGGTGATTCTGGGCATGCTGTGGAAGCGGGCTACCGCTGCGGGCGGCTTCTGGGGCCTGTTAGCCGGGACCATGTCGTCGGTTGGGATGTATACCTGGGTGAAAGTTGATCCGGGAGCGGTGCGATACGTGGCCCTGTCGTCGCAAGCGCAGGATCAGGCCCAGAACATGTTTCGCGCGCTATGGTGCTGGTTGATCTGTGTTGTGGTCACGGTCGTGATCAGTCTGGTGACCAAGCCCAAAGCCGACGCCGAGTTGGCTGGATTGGTCTACGGAATGACTCCCATCCCGCGCGAAACGCAAGTATCCATCTTCCATCGGCCGGTTTTCTGGGCGGTAATTGTGGGCGTTGTGTTTGTCATCTTGCAAATCATCTTCTGGTAGGGGGAAACGATGAAATCCGGCGGCTCGTTGTCGATTTGGTTCTTTATCGGCATATCACTGGCGGTGAACGGTGCGGTGATCTTCGGCAGGGGAATTTATGAGTTGGTGTCGCCGCCGGAGCATCAGGTTGTGCTCTACAACCTGCACGCCAACGTATGGTGGGGCGGAGTGTTGCTGATTCTCGGCGTGTTCTTTAGCGTGCGTTTTTCGCCCGCTCGGGAACGTGCGCGGATGGCCGGTAATTCTTAGTTTGTTTTCTGAATCATAGAAGAGGGGCATTCTTATGACTGAAAGAAAGATGACGATGGGCGTCATCATCGGGAACCGCGGATTTTTTCCCGACCAGTTAGCGAAATCCGGGCGGGGAGAAATGATGAAGGCGCTCGCGAAAGCTGGCATGGATTGCGTGGTGCTCGGTCCCGATGAGAGCAAGCACGGCGCGGTCGAGACTCACGAGGAAGCCAAACGATGCGCAGCGTTGTTTCAGAAAAATCGGGAGCGGCTGGATGGAGTGATCGTGTCACTGCCGAACTTCGGCGACGAGCGCGCGATTGCCGACACCATGCGACTAGCCCGCCTCGACATTCCCGTGCTGGTGCAGGCCACGCCGGATGACGCGTCGAACATGACGATCCTGCATCGTCGCGACAGTTTTTGCGGCAAGATGTCGGCATGCAACAACCTTCGGCAGTATGGCATTCCATATTCTCTGACGCGGCTGCATACGGTCAGCCCTGATTCGGAGGACTTTCAGAACGACCTGGCCTGGTTTGCGGCAGTGTGTCGTGTAGCGAACGGGATGCGCAACCTGCGCGTCGGCAGCATCGGCGCGCGGCCGGCGGCGTTCAATACTGTGCGCTACAGCGAGAAACTGCTTGAGGCCCACGGGATCACGACCGAGACTGTGGACCTGTCGGAAATTCTCGGCCGCATCGCGCGGTTGAAAGATGATCACGCGGGAGTGCAGGGGAAGCTGGCGGAGATTCGCAAGTACGTTACCACCGGCGGAGTGCCGGACGCGGCACTGATCAAGATGGCGAAGCTCGGCTACGTGATCGACGACTGGATGAAGTCGACTGACGTGAAGGTGAGCGCGGTGCAGTGCTGGACCGCGATGGAAGAATACTTTGGCGTGGTTCCTTGCACCATCATGAGCATGATGAGCAATAATCTGCTGCCGGCTGCGTGCGAAGTAGACGTGTGCGGCACGCTGAGCATGCACGCGCTGGCGCTAGCGTCGCAGACTCCGAGCGCGTTGCTCGATTGGAACAACAATTACGGGGACGATCCCAATAAAGCGGTCTGCTTCCATTGCAGCAACCTACCCAAGCATTTCTTCCAGGACGTGCGCATGGATTTCCAGGAGATCATAGCCGGGACGGTCGGCAAGGACAATACCTTCGGCACCGTTGTCGGACGGGTGAAGCCCGGTGCGATGAGCTTTGCGCGCTTTTCGACCGACGATACCGCCGGAGTGATTCGCGGATATGTGGGCGAAGGGGCGTTTACCAACGACTCGCTGAATACCTTTGGTGGCGTAGGCGTGGTGCAGATTGCGGAGTTGCAGAAGTTGCTGCATTACATTTGCGAGAACGGATTTGAGCATCACGTGGCGGCGAACTTCTCGACCACAGCCGCTGCCGTGCACGAAGCGGCGGTGCGATATCTGGGCTGGCAGATGTACTGGCACAGGAATTAGGAAATCGCCGCCGCCCCGGCGGCGAGAATGACCAATGTTCCTGCAGGAACGCTGTGCAAAAAGGCAAGATCGGTCGTCCCCAAGTCGTAGAGTCTTCAAGGCCGACTTTTGCGGAGCAGTTGTTTCAAGAAGTTAGGCTGTGGACAAAACGTCTACTTTCGAGGACATTGATACCCACAAAAGTAGACTTGACTTACCGTTTCCGCCGCGCGATTCGCCGACACCGCTCGTTCCAGTCTTCACGAGAACGCAGCGGCGAGCCCTGCCGTTGTGAGTTTGTAGACGAGGTACCAAACCGCAATGATCACGATCGCCGTCGAGCGCTTCACTTTGCTGGTGCAGGCAAAGCCGATGCCCATGAGCACGATCGTCCAGATGCTAATCAGGTCTACGGCCGACGCCATTCCGTGCAGAAACTTTCCTGTGGTCGCCGGATCGAGGTAATAAGCGAGATTGGTACCGACGGGATTGTTGATGTCGAATCCTTCGGGATCGACCCCCGCGAATAATGAAACGGTACCCAGGAGCGCCCCGATGATGCCGGGAAGACTGGCATACATCACGATTGCGTAGGCTTGTCCGAACGAAGTCTCAGCCCCAGCCGCAATCTTGAAGGTGGCCCAAAGGACAACCGTCGTGACCAGGAAATAGAACAGGACCATTAATGGGCTGCCGTATGCGAAATAGCGAATGATGGTGCTCGAAAGATGAATCTGTTTCGCCTGCTGGTCGGGCGGAAGTTTTTCGAACTGGTCGGCACGGGACGAGTGCGCCACCTGATTTCTGCTGATCTGGTCGAAGCCGATCTGCCGTCCCATGGCGTAGATAAAGAGCAGTGAGAAGATGGAAATCAACAGCCATGGTCCCCACCAGCTAGCGCTGCGGCGCAAGTCGGTGAAAGTTTTCGAGGGCGCGATGAAGGTGTTGACAATGCGCGCACCTTCGGAAAGTCGGGCAGGTTCGGGTGTGGACATGGGCGATGCGGGCAGGACCGGAGCGGCGGCCATAAGTGCCTCCTACCAAGATTCGAGGGAATTCTAGTCTTGGGCGGGCTTCGACACAAGCTGGGATCGGGCTGCTGCGCTGAGATGGAACTAGCCGTGGTGCGCTCAGGGAAATAGCGTTCCGGAAAATCGAGTTGCCTCTTGCGGGTGGAGGGGACTCTGGCGTTGCATCGGCAAGACGCACTTGCTGGGAGGTTGTGCTGCCCGGATAAGATGGTGCGCATGTCGAATGTAACGCCGGTTGTGATTGCGGCACTGGGGGCGGAGCTTGTTCCTGCGGCGGCGTTTGGATTTGCCGGCGAGCGCGTGGCCGGGACAGTCGCGCGCTGGCCTTTTGCCGTGCGCGTGGCGCTTCCGTCGCTGTTCGTGGTGCCTTACGTGGTCATCGCGGCGTCACAGCATATGTTCCTCTGGCGGTGGTTTGCGTTATATACCGCGCTGCCGGTGGTGATGGCGTGGCTGTTGGCGCGGGCGGCGGCGGCCGATCCGGAGCAGCGCGGCAACTGGCGGGACGCGCTGATTCTTCTCACGCTGGGCCTGGCCGTGGATTTGCGCTGGTTCGATGTTGCCTGGCCTGATGGCTTGCGCGGGCTGAGCAATCTGCTGTTAGTAGATGCAGGCTTGTATGCGTTCATTGCCATCCGCCGCTTGAGCGGGACGGGATTTGATTTCCACCTGCGCTGGAGCGACTGGAAGACCGGCTTGCGCGAGCTTCTGTTTCTGGCGCCCGCGGTGCTGGTAGTCGGACTTGCGCTGGGATTTATCCACCCGCATGCCAACGTCGCTGCAGCTGGAAGGGCAGCGCTGACTTGGGCGGGCATTTTTATTTTTGTGGCCGTGCCGGAAGAACTTTTCTTTCGCGCCTGGGTGCAAAATTTGCTGGAGCGAAGAGTGGGACGGCGGGCTGCTCTGGTCATCGCGTCGGTGCTCTTCGGTCTATCACATTTCAATAAAAGATCGGCGCACTTCAATTGGCGCTACGTGTTGCTGGCCACGATCGCGGGAATTTTCTACGGCCGCGCCTGGCGGGAGCGGCGTCGCGTGCCCGCGTCGACGATCACACATACCTGCGTGGATTGGCTGTGGTCGTGGTGGTTCTGAGGCAAAGAGGATGCGAGCGTAATGTCGGCGCTAACGGGGCGCGGTGGATTCGCCGTGTATCGATTCTGTCCTGGCCAACGTCAGGTGCGTGCTTATGGTGTTCCGGTGGATAGGCAAGGCGGTGAGGTTCTTCGTTGTAAGGTCGAGCAAATACATCTTGCTAACCGTGGGAAAAGAACTTCCGTATCTTGAGGACCACCGCAGGAAAGCCGCACTCTTGCCGTCGCTGGACAAGCACAAGTTCGTGGCGTAACCGCTTTTGGCGGTTAATTTCTCGACGGCGTTGCTTGCCAGGTCCAGCCGATATACGTCGTAGTCGAAAGCCTTGGAACCTTGACTCGCGGCGAGGAAGACAATGCTACGCCCGTCCGGAGTAAGAAAGGCACCCGCATAAATCGGAGACCGGGGTTCGTTCGGCACGTGCGGCTGGAGGATAGATGCTGGAGCATCTATATCAAGGGAGTAGATTTGCATCTGGCTGCCACTGCCGATGTCCGTAGAGAACAGCAACTTCTTATCGTCACTCGACAACGATGGCTCGGAAATGTCGTAGAACCGCCGGTTTGTGAGCGGCCGAACCGTTCGACCATCAGGATCCGCCATATACAGATCCCATTCGTGTAGAGATGGCCGCGCAATGGGCGAGTAATGTCCAAAGAAAGCCGCCCTTGCGAAACAAATTCGCAAGAGCCGGAGCGAGGTATTGAGCTTGTGAGAGTTTCCGCACGGCTAAGTGAAGAATAAATGCCTGCACCATTAAATGGTGTTCCAATGCGCGCGCAAAATCGAGCGCAAACGGCGGGATGCAGTCACTGTTGGACTAAGGCCAATCGGCCAATGACACTAGACGGAGCGCCGTCTCACTGACCCGACTGCGCCGCGTGATACCGCAAATAGCCCAAGCCCACGCGTAGATGATGATGCACGGCGTCGGGGACGCAGATGGCGAAGCAGAGGCCGAGCAATCCCTGGACTAGGCCGAGGGCGTAGAGGTTATGGTAGCGGCGGAAGAGCGAGCAGGAAATCGCTCCCCAGATCAGGGTTACGGCTGCGAGCGGGAGATTCGGCAGGTGCGCCAACGCGAATAGCACTGCGGCCAGGCCCACGGCGGCGCTCTCGCTGGCGAGGAGGCGCGTGAGGCGCGGCATGAAGTAGTCGTTCAACAGGAACTGCTGGTAGAGCGTCCAGAGAACGTAACCAGTCACGTGCTTGAAGTCGCCTTTGTATAGCGGATGCAATGTGCCGATTTGTTTCGCGACTAGCACACTTGCGATGGCGAGAACGATGGCGGCGGGGAGAATCCAGAACGACGGCGCCAGGCCGCGACGGCTGAGGCCGAGATCGTCCAGACTGCGGCGCCGGGCGAGCACGATGGCCAAGGTCACGACCAGCGCGACCGGAGAGAGGATGCGCTGGGGGAACTCGGGCATCCAGAGGATGAAGAGGATCAGACCGTAACCGAGGATCAGCTCAATGAGATCGCGAGCGGAACGGGGCTCGGGGCGGGACATTAGGAGAGTATGGCATGGGGAGGGTATGGCGGGGGCCAGCGTGTGGCGTGAGGTCTCCTCGCTGCGCTCGTCGGACAGCCGAGGCGGCTGTCGCTACATGAGTCGTGGTGACAACCTGCCGAGCTTCGCTCGGCTGGACGGGGCAAGTCGCCCGTCCCCACACGTTCCAGCTACGTGGCTAGTTCTGGGGTGGCTTCGAGCAGGGTGCGGGTGTAGGGGTGAGCGGGGCTCGCAGTGATCTGGTCGGTGTTGCCGACCTCGACGATCTTTCCTCCGTACATTACGGCGATGCGGGTTGAGAGATAGCGGACCACTGGCATGGAATGCGAGATGAAGAGGTAGGTGAGGCCGAAGTCGCGCTGCAGTTGCGCGAGCAAGTTCACAATCTGCGCGCCGACGCTGACATCGAGGGCGGAGACTGGCTCGTCGCACACCATGAATTTGGGCCGAAGCGCGAGAGCGCGGGCGATTCCGATGCGCTGACGCTGTCCTCCGGAGAACTCGTGGGGATAGCGCGTGCGCGCGGATTCGTCGAGGCCCACCGCGCGGAGGAGTTCGCCGACGCGGGTGCGAATATCGAGCGAAGCTCGACCGGACAGCCGGGGGCGACTGTCCCTACATGAGTCTGCCCGACCTGAGTCGGTTGCTCTGGCCATTGGCTGAGCAGCGTTGCCGTGGATGATCAGGGGCTCGGCGATGATGTCTTCCACGCGGAAGCGCGGGTCGAGTGAGGCGAATGGGTCCTGAAAAATAATCTGCAGATCGCGGCGAAGGCGGCGCATTTCGCCACGGCTGGCAGAGAGCAAGTCGCGGCCTTCCAGGCGCACGGTGCCCGACGTGGGCTCGATTAGACGAAGGATGAGGCGTCCCAGAGTGCTCTTGCCGGAACCGGATTCTCCCACGAGGCCGAGCGTCTCTCCGGTGTGGATGTCGAGCGAAACCTCATCGACCGCGCGAACTTCTCCGCGAGACTTCCCGCCAAACGGAGATTCGGCATGCGGGAAAACCTTGGTCAGGTTACGGATTTCAAGCAGCGGCACATTGCGATGCTAACAGTACCGAGTGCCGAGCCGCGAGTACCGACTGAGATTTCGTGGCAGCAATTGCGACGGCTTGAGTTGAGTCTATTCCACATTCTGGAATATGGAATGACAGTCACCCTGAGGCGATCATCGGCACCGCGGCCAGAGCGGCCAGCAGGCCGATGAACTTCCAGCGACTGAAATGTTCTTTCAGGATGAGCCGCGCCAGCAGCACGGTCACGGCAGGGTAAAGGGAAGTGACGACGACAGCTTCGTCCAGGCGTCCGCGCTGGCTGGCGAAGATGAACAAGGCGCTGGCGGTGATATCGAGGAATCCGGCCAACAGGCCAAGCGTGACGCGCGGGCGATCGAGGGTGAGTGGCGCGCGAGTCACAACGACTGCAACGGCCGTGGCCATGAACGACCCAATGCGGGCGATGGTGGCGATCCACAGCGGCGAACCGCTTGCCTGGTGGATGCAGAGATAAAAGGCCGCGAATCCAACGCCGGCAAGGGCGGCCATGCCGACACCGGCAGGGCGACCGGAGGAGTCTTTTTGGTCGGACGGCTCCGGGCGGGTGATCAGCCAGAGGGCGACGATGGCGAGGACAAAGCCGCCAACCGTCCAGCGACTGGGCGCGCCTTCCAGAGCGACGTCGACCAGCGTGGGAATGGCTGCGCCCACCAACGCCCCGATTGGAGCGGTCAGACCCATTTGTCCAGAGGCCAAGGCGCGATAGAAGATGGCCAGCGAGAATCCTCCGGACGCCCCTGCGACCAGCGCCCAGAGAATACTCGCGCGCGAAAGAAATTCGCCGTGCTCTGCTAGCACAATTGCGAACATCAGTATGAATGCGCAGACATGAGAAAATGCGGTGAGCACGAAGGCGTTGGCGCGGCGCGATCCGTATCCGCCGGCAAAGTCGGCTGCGCCCCAGAGAAATACGGCCGTCACGCTGTACGCAGCGGGCGCGAATTGGGTCAGCGAGAACATGCGGGACGAGCGTATCATGGGAAGAAGAAGAAACGGGGCAAGCCGGGGTAGCGTCCCAGGGCCTCGCGGGCGGGGGCGTCGGCGCCACACTTGGCTCGGTACTCGCAACTCGGTACTGGATACTACATTTCCGCGTGATAGAATTTCTTCACGTCATTTCCCGATCGCCCTGGTTCTGAGAGTTCACCTTTGATCGAACTGGCACCGTCGATTCTTTCGGCTGATTTCGCCCGACTCGGCGAGCAGGTGCGCGCGGCAGGGGAAGGCGGCGCGAGTGTCATTCACGTGGACATCATGGATGGACACTTCGTTCCGAACCTCACGATTGGTCCGCCCGTCGTGAAGTCACTGCGCAAAGCAACGAAGTTGCCGCTGGACTGCCACCTGATGATCGAGAATCCGGACGAATTTATTCCCGCATTTGCTGATGCGGGCGTTGACTGGATCTCGGTGCATCAGGAGGCTTGCCGGCACTTGAATCGCACACTGCATCTGATCAAGAGTCACGACTGCCTGGCCGGCGTGGTGATCAATCCGGCGACGCCCGTGGAGACGCTTGCGGAAGTGCTCGACATCGTCGATTATGTGCTGGTGATGTCGGTGAATCCGGGGTTCGGAGCGCAGAAATTCATCCCGTCCACGCTGCACAAAATGCGGCGGTTAGCAGAGATTCGTGGCCAGCGCGGGTTGCAGTACCGCATCGAAGTGGATGGCGGGGTGGCGCTCGATACCGTCGCCGACGTGGTGCGAGCGGGTACAGAAATTCTGGTGGCGGGCAACGCCGTGTTCGGAAATGGCGATCCAAGACAGAATGCACAGGCGTTGTTGAAGATGGCGACGGAAGCTGCGCTGCAGAGAGTTTAGATTTTGTTTTTGCTGAACTAGGTCTCGGACCCGGTCAGGCCGGGCGAGGCCGGCGGCACGGCGCAGTCGGATACTGGAAGGGCGCAAGACTAGCCAGCCATACATGCGAAAGAGCTGAGCTTCGCTCGGCGGTCGGGTCAGAGACCCGGCCCACACGAACCTATCGAGGTTTTATGTCACGTCGAATTCCGTTGATTGCTGTGTTGGGCATGCTGCTGGTGATTACCATTGCCTGTACGAACAAGAAGTCGGTGAACCCGCTGTCGAATCTCGGGTCGAAACAGCCCGATAAGGTCCTGTTCGACAAGGCCATGGACGCCATGCGGCACAACCGCTTCGACGTGGCGCGCCTGACGCTGCAGACCCTGATCAATACTTACCCGGATTCCGAGTACATCGCGCGCGCCAAGCTGGCCGTCGGCGATTCCTGGTACGCGGAGGGTGGAGCGGCTGCCTTGGCGCAGGCCGAGCAGGAGTATAACGATTTCGAGATCTTCTTCCCCAACATGCCGGAAGCGGCCGAAGCACAATTGAAGATCGCCAACATCCATTACCAGCAAATGGAAAAAGCGGACCGCGACTATACTCACGCCAAGCGCGCGGAGGATGAGTACAGGAAGATGATTCTGCAGTATCCCGACAGCAAGCTGGTGCCCGAAGCCAAGCAGCGTCTGCTGGAAGTGCAGGAAGTGCTGGGCGAACGCGAGTTTGAGGTCGGACGCTTCTACTACCTGCGTCAGTCCTATCCGGCTTCGATCGCGCGCTTGCAGTCGCTGGTGGAGAAATATCCGCTCTACAGCCGCGCCGATGAAGCGCTCTATCTGCTGGGACAGGACTATGAAGGACAGATTGCGCGTCTGCGAATCGCGCCCACTTGCGACGCCCATGGCCTGCCGCGGGGTTGCGCAACTGAGGCGGTGAAGGCGCGCTACATCGGGGAGCTCACCAAGAAAGCCGCGCAATCCTATTCGCAGATCCTCACACGCTATCCGTTGATGGACCGCTCCGATGATGCCAAGAAGCGCCTGGCATCCTTGCACCAGCCGATTCCCCGGCCAACCAGAGGAGAGGTCGCTCGGAACAGGGCGGAACTGGCCAGCCGGAGCGATTCCTCGGTGGTGCAGAGGGCCGTGGGTATCATAAAGAAGGGTCCGGATGTATCGAACGCGGCCAAGGTGGGTGAGCCATCGCTGGTCGATCCGGAGCCGGTGGCTGCGACATCAGTGATCCGCTCAGAGACGTTCGCAGCGGCGGGCATCAGGGAGAACAGCGTGGGCGTGGAGATCGTAAAGCCCAACCAGCCTGCTGCGGATGCGGCAGCGCCTGCTGCGGATGCTGCTCCTGCGGGCGGTTCGCCTTTTGGACGGACTCCGACCGCGAACGCGCCGCCAGCGGGGGGGGATCCCAACGAATTGAAACCAAATGCACCCGCCGACGCCAACGAACTGAAGCCGAGCGATAGTGGGGGGGATCAGGCACTACCTCCGCCGCCGCAGGTGAATGAGATCCAGCAGGGCTCGTCATCTACCGCCGTGGCGAGTGCCGACAACACGCCCGCCAGCGACGCGGAACTCTCCAGCAGCCGGAAGAAGAAAAAGAAGGGGTTGAAGAAAATCGTTCCGTTTTGAAAGGTCTGCTATCAGCCATCAGCTGTCAGCGATTAGCCAGGAACGTTCACCGAAACTCAGGTAATCGGGGCGAACGCACAATAACGCTCTTAAGTCCTAAGCCTTTGCTGGCCCTATCCACGCACTAGGTGCTGACCACTGGTAACCGGTTACTTCCCTTTTGCATCATTGACTTAGGGAGTGTCTCGGGTTACCTTCGCGATATCTCCCCTCATCAGAGGACCCTTGGCCAGGAAGATACTGCTTGCCGATGACAGTGTGACCGCCCAAAATATGGGGCGGAAGATCCTCGCGGATGCGGGTTACGAAGTCATTACCGTCAACAACGGTTCGGCTGCGCTGAAGAAGATTGCCGAGCAAAAACCGGACCTGATCGTTCTGGATGTGTATATGCCCGGCTACAGCGGGCTGGAGGTGTGCCAGCGCCTCAAGGAAGCACAGGAAACCTCGCGGGTTCCGGTTCTGCTGACGGTGGGCAAGCTTGAGCCCTTCAAGCCGGAAGAAGCCAAACGCGTGCGCGCCGATGGGTTCATCGTCAAGCCTTTCGAAGCCAGTGAATTGCTAAGCGCCCTCAGCAAGCTCGAAGATAAGATTGTGCCCCGTCCGGAGACCTCGAAGCCGGGCCGTTTTGCCCGAGTGACGGCGGCCATCGAGGAAGGGCGGTACGACAGGACCGTCGCCTTCGACGAAGATTCTGGATGGAAGGACCGAATCTCTTTTCCGCCCAAAAAGAAGGAAAAGTCCGTATCAGAGGACGCCGACAGTGCGCGGATTTACAAGGCCACCGAGGATCAGCATAAGCCGGTGGAGAAGCCGCGCGAGGCCAAGGCGGAGGAAGCTCGAGTTGATCTCGGCGCGCTGGCGCCCGAAGGTCTGCCCAAGGATGTGACTCCAGAGGAGATTGCTGCCTTGGCCGCAGCCGCTGCCCAGGTAAAGGGGAAGATCGCAGAAAACGGGTTTCTGGAGCCACCTCCGGCTCCAGCCTGGGCGAAAGAGACGGAAGAGACCGAGCTTGCGGCCGAACTTCCGCAGCAACTCTCGAGCGCAGCTGAGCCAGTGGCGACGGTCGCCGCGCAGAAGTCCGAAGAAAAGTCCGCGGAAAAGATCGAAGAGAAAATCGACGCGCCCCAGGAGAAGACCAGCGACGCGGCTGCAGAAGCAGCCAGCGTGGCCGCTGCTAGCCATTCGGATCTGATAGCTGCGATTGCCGGCCTGAACCCGGATGCCGTCGTCTCGTCAGGCACAAGTCTGGGGGACGGATTCTCATCTCAGGGAGCGGCCGACCAGAATGCGAATGAACCGGTAACCATGGCTATGGCGGCAGGAGCAGGGTCGGTTGGAGGGGCGCCACGTTGGACAGCGGTTTCGGTTGCGCTCGGCCCGGAGGACGCTGCGATTTCTCTCGAACACGAGATGCAGAAGGCCTTCGCAGCCTTCGCAGCGGCTGACGGCGGTCATGTGGCATCGGCTACCGCGGTCTCCGAAGCCCGGTCGGGCTCGGTTGAACTCGTTCCCCCAACAGAATCTTCATCACCCTCAGAGCCTACGCTGTCAGAGCCGGTCGGTTCGATTCCTGCAATGCCTACCCCGGAAGCGGCGCAGACATTAAGCGCGTTGGCCAACGCTTCCACCGAAGCCATCCGTGCGGCGGTACAAGAACTTGAAATGGTAGCGGAATCGTATGTTGGGGAAACGGCAGCTCCGGCGGGGCTCGTGCCTGTTCGCGTGGCAGAGACCGAAGCAGCAGTCCGGCTTGCGCCCGAGACGCATCAGAGTGTCGAAGCCATCGCCAATGAAAATCCGCCTGCCGCCGGCGAGGTGCCGCTGCAAGAAGCTGCGAAACTGGATACGGTGAAACACCTCGAACCGGACTCCCGGCACGAAGAACCGAAGAACCAGGAATGGAAAAACCAATATTTTGTAAACGAAGACGGGAAAAATGAAGAGCCGTCCCTAGCCGCTGCTTCGGCCTCGACTGAAGTACGGTTGGGGACGACGGCGGATAGGCCCGATGCCGTAGCGCCCACTTTCGTCAATGAAGTTTCAACAGAGCGAGCTACCGCGCGCCAAGATTCTTCATCCATGGGGGCGGCAGCTGCCGTGGAACCGACTGCGGAAGGCAGCGGGGGGATGGGGAAAAAAGAGTCCGACGCAGCAGCGAACACTGCCGCCGCGTGGGCGAGTTGGCGGCGAATTCGCGAGTCTGGCGATTCCAAGGCCGCTTCGGAAGAGGGTTCTCTGAAGGAAACCGAAGAGGCGTCGGCAGCCATGGCCGTTGCCGCCGGTGCGGAAAAAACTCCCAACCAAGCATCCGCAGAATCCGAGTCCGATCCCGCAGCCATTGCCAGCATCGTCGACAGCGTGCTGGCCGATTTGCGGCCGAAGATCTTTGAAGAGATCTCGCGCAAGATGGGGAAGAAGAAGTAGAAAGCTCCCACGTCGCACTCCCTTTCATAAATGCATTGTGTTAGCATCTCCTGCCGCGCCCATAAAGGAGTTCTCATGCGGAACACTTCCCATTTGCTTGCCATTGCCGTGGTCATGTTGGCATCGACGCTCAACCTCCACGCCGGCAATCTGGCGGGGGTGACTATGCCCGACACGATACCAGTCGGGGGTACCACGCTGGTGCTCAACGGCATGGGGCTGCGAACGAAATTCATGGTGAAGGTCTACGTCGCTGGGCTCTATCTTGAGCAGAAGTCCTCGGACGCCGGCGCCATCCTCCAAGCCGACGCACCTAAGCGGATCGTCATGCAGTTCGTGCACGGCGCGAGCAAGAGCCAGATCGCGAATGCATTCGACGACTCATTCAACGACAATGCGGCGGATGCCAGGAAGGCAATGAAGGCGGACATCGACAAGTTGCTCGGCGCGCTCGAACCCGTCAAGTCGGGCGACCAAATGGTCTTCACCTACGTTCCGGGCACAGGCACGACCTTCACCATCAACGGGAATGAGAAGCTCACCATCGCTGGGAAGGCCTTCGGCCCAGTGCTCTTTTCGGTGTGGCTGGGACCGAAGCCGCCCAATGCGGATCTGAAGAAGGGAATACTCGGGCATTAGAACGAGCGAGGGAAGAAACTCACCGCACCACTCACAATGTCACCCCGGTTTGACGGAGCAGTACTCTCCGGGAAAGGTTCGGCTATACCCCCGCCGCCGGATTTGTTTTAGGCCGGTCCCGCCCTTTAAATCAGACGCGAACAGGCTTCGATCTAGTTCAAGCCCGACTGGGAGGCCTGAACGGCACAGCCATTGCCCGCACCGCAACCGCCCGTGCCGAGCGTAGAAAAGTAAACCTGGGATGCGCCGGCGAGTGTGCCCGATCCGACGATGTTGTCCATGATGATGCCGCTGGTGCCAGCGGCGACGGGCAGGCCATGGCTGGGCAAAGGGCCTCCGTTCCTCCATTGGAGGCCCGAGTCGTTGGTAACTCCGCCGATGGCGGTGTTCCATACCGGAGGACTGCTTCCGGAATGGATGCCAGTTTCGAGGGCGCACTCGAGGTTGTTGTTGCTATCCGTGATCCGGAAGCCAACCGAATAAAACGCATCGGCCTGCCATCCGGTTGCAGTGACCGGGGTCAGGAATCCGGCATTCACCCAGGTGACCGTGCCATCGCCGGTTTCCACGCCGCAGGTGTCAGTCCAAGAAGGAGCGGTGCCGCTCTTGGATGTTCCGGCGGTGGCTACGACTTGCCAGTAATTGGCGGGATCGAGAATCGACTGGCCCACCGTGTAACTCGTTGCGGGCTGCCAAGCGCCGATGACCAGGTTGTTGATGCAGGCACCACTGCTGCAGGGCGCCGCGTCGCTCCCGTTAGGCACGCTGGCAAAGATCCGGTCCGTGCCTCCCGCTGCCGGGTTGAACACCTCAGTCACGGGGGAGCAGGGCGTGTTGGAGAGACCGACAGCCGGTCCAGATACGGACGACGTGCTCATGGCGCCGGAGTTGATCGGAACTCTGAATATGGTGGGCTCCGGCGCCGCGAATCCCCAGCCGCAGACGTAGAGGCTTCCGGTACCGTTGGCTGAGGAGAAGTAGGCGTTATCAAAGTCTCCGGCGTAAAGCGGGAAGGTGCCGCCGGTCCCGACTGTGGCCTTGACTCCCGCCCCGGAAGTGAAATTGGCAGCGAATTGATAGACAGCGCTGCAGGGTCCGCTGCACGCACTGGTGCCGTCGTTTCCCACAAAGACGAAAACCTCGCCCGTCGAGGAGTCCACGATCGGGCCGCTGGCGATGCCTGCGCCTTTCCCCAGGCTGCTGCTGGTTCCAACCGTGGCGCCGGTTGCGCCCACCACGGCAAAAAGCTGGCTGCCGGAGCCGCTGAACCCGCTCCCAACAAAGACTCTTCCCGTTCCTGAGTCAGGGACGGGGCTGCTGAGCTTTAATCCCGGCGCCAGCGCTACGGGCCAACCGCCCGTCGTTACCTCAGACGGGGCTCCGGTTGTGAATACCGGCGTGAATTTGTGCAGCGTTCCACTGTCATCCCCCGCATAGAGCACGTCGTCGGAGTAGTCATAGTACGGCGCGGAGTTGGTATCGTTAGCCCCTCCGCTAAATAGCAGGGTGGTCATACAGGGAAGGGTGCAAGTCGGATACTGGCTCGCACTCACCAAAGTGATTGGGTCCGGGCTCGTGCTCGTGGCCGTAGTCGAGGCTTTCCACTTCAATAGAACCAACTGGGCTTGGCCTGCGCTGCTTTGCACGAATGCAAACTGGTTCCCGTCGAGTGAGAAAGCGACAGAGGTCAAAGCGGTGCCGCCGGTGTTGTAAGCCCAATAGGTCGCGGGCACGGTGCCCGAGCATCCTGAATAGAGGTTGCTAAAGGCAACGAGGCTAGCTTGCGTCGCCGATCCGGGCACACCGGTGTTGAAGGCTACGAAATCGCCGCTGCAGCTGGCCTTAGTCACATCGAAGGAAAACTTCGCCGGGTATTGGCCCGCACCCACAGTGGCTCCGGGCCCCAGTGACATGGCCCAGTCGCGCTTGAATCTCTTGCGCGGCTTAACTCGGCGGGTGCCTGCGCCCTCGGGGAGCCGATCAAGGGTTGGCCACTGCTTTCCGTAGCGCCGCAGCCCTTGCTGCCAGTAGCGCGGCTCTTGGCGGAGCGGCGCCCGCAGATCCGTGGCGCTCTGGTTGGAGTAAACCAGATGATGATGGCTCCAGTCGGTAACCAGCGCGATCCCCTCGCGCGAACCGTTGGCCTGTTGTCCCCACAAAACTGCGGCTATACCGACTGTAGCGAAAACGCCCGCTGCCCGTCTTGCAATCCGGAGATTTCTTAATTCCACGTTCGAACCTCAATTGCGTGTGATGATCGAATAGAGTAGCCGGGCACTCCACTCGTTCTCTTTTTGCGGATGGTTGGAATTGTCACAAAATGACTGAAATCCAGGTCAGGGTCAAGCTCTAACTCCTGTAGTTGCTCCAATAGTTACTCCAACGGGATGACCGAGCACGTTTGACCCTTCTTTTCTCTCACCTGTAAGATCAAGGATTACTCTCTGAATCGTTTTCTCCGCCGAGCTGCACTCGGCGTGATCGGGGCAGAGACCCGGTCCTACACGAACCTCCGATGCCGCACGAACTGCGCAAAGCCTACGAACCGGGCGCGATTGAAACGCGCTGGGCCGACTACTGGGTCAAGGAAAAGCTATTCTCGGTGAAGACGCCGCCTCCGGGCGAGACGCGTCCGGTATTCACGCTGCTGCTGCCGCCGCCGAATGTTACTGGCCGCCTGCACATGGGCCACATGCTCAACCAGACGCAGATGGACATTATTGTGCGCTGGCATCGCATGCGCGGCTTTATCACGCTGTGGCTACCCGGCACCGATCACGCCGGCATCGCTACGCAGATGATGGTGGAACGGGATCTGGCGAAGGAAGGCAAGAAGCGTCGCGACCTGGGCCGCGAGAAGTTCATTGAGCGCGTCTGGGAATGGAAGAAGCTCTACGGCGGCGCCATCCTTGACCAGATGAAGCGTCTGGGCGCCTCTGTCGACTGGGATCGCGAGTACTTCACCATGGACGACACCCTTTCGCATGCGGTGCGCGAGGTGTTCGTCCGGCTGTATGAAGAAGGTCTGATCTATCGCGGGAAGTACATTGTGAACTGGTGCCCGCGCTGCGAAACGGCGATCTCCGACCTCGAAGTGAAGCATGAAGATGTGACGGGGAAGTTGTGGGAGATTCGCTATCCGGTGATCGGGACGAACGAGTTCATCACGGTGGCGACCACCCGTCCCGAGACGATGCTGGGCGATACCGCAATCGCGGTGAACGCGAAAGATGAACGCTACACGCATCTGCACGGGAAGCATGTTCTGCTCCCGCTGATGATGCGCGAAATTCCGATCATTACTGACGAACTGGCGCAGCCTGAGTTTGGTACGGGCGCAGTGAAGGTGACGCCGGCACACGATCCCAACGATTTTCAGGCTGGCCTGCGTCACAACCTGCCGCAGATCGACGTGATGGACGAGCACGCGCGCATGAACCGGAACGCTGGAGCTTATGCGGGTCTCGACCGTTTCGAAGCGCGAAAGCGCGTGCTCGCCGATTTGCGGGAGCAGGGATTTCTGGTCGCGGAGAGAGATTATGCGCTCTCGATCGGCAAATGCGATCGTTGCGGAACGATTGTCGAGCCGCGCCTGTCGGAGCAGTGGTTCATCAAGATCAAGCCGCTGGCCGATCGCGCAACAGAAGCGGTCGAGAGCGGCGAAATCACAATTGTTCCGGGAAACTATCGCCAGATTTATCTGAACTGGATGAACAACATCCACGACTGGTGCGTATCCCGGCAGTTGTGGTGGGGACATCGGATTCCGGCGTGGACCTGCGAGGGCTGCAAAGAAGTAATCGTCGCCCGCGAAGCGCCGGCCAAGTGCACGAAGTGCGGCAGCGCGAAGTTGGAGCAGGTTTCCGACGTGCTTGACACCTGGTTTTCGTCGGGCCTGCTGCCCTTTACCACACTTGGCTGGCCGGAGAAGACGCGCGATCAGGCGGTGTTCTATCCCACGACGCTGCTGATCACCGCGTACGAGATTTTGTTCTTCTGGGTGGCGCGCATGATTATGTTCGGCTGCCACTTCATGGAAGGACACGAGCAGGATCCAGCCATCAAAAAGGCCGGCGGCTGGGCAAACAAGAAGGATGATAGCGTGCCCTTCCGGCAGGTGTACATCCATGCGCTAGTGCGCGATGCTGATCGGCAGAAGATGTCTAAGACCAAGGGTAACGTGATCGATCCGCTGGAGATTATCGAACGTTTCGGCACGGATGCGACGCGGTTTACGCTGGCGGCCATGGCCGCGCCGGGCACCGACATTGCCTTCAACGAAAGCCGCACCGACGGGTACCGCGCATTCGCCAACAAGATCTGGAATGCCGCACGCTTCATGTTCATGAATGTGGACAGAATCGAGCCGGGCCTGCGGCCCGCGACCGGGCCAGAGACCCGGTCCTACACGAGCACCGCCGACGCCGGCGTAGCCGGCTTTCGGCTTGACACCCTCGAAGACCGTTGGATTCTTTCACTATTCAATCGCGCTGTGTCCGACGTGAACGATGCGCTCGCCACCTATCGCTTCCACGAGGCGGCCAATCGCATCTACGATTTCTTTTGGGGCGAGTTTTGCGACTGGTATCTGGAACTGATCAAGCCACGCCTGAATTTCGAAGTGGGCGCCGATAAGAGCGCTGCGCGGGCGGCTTGCGCTAATCTGGTCAATTTGTTCGATGCATCGCTGCGCTTACTGCATCCGGTGATGCCATTTATCACGGAGGAAATCTGGCAGGCGATGTATGAGGGCAAGGCTCCCTTCAAGTCGATTGCTCTGGCAGGATATCCGCAGGCGGATGAAGATCGACTTGATCTCGCCGCCGAGACCGAGATGGCGATCCTGCAGGATTTGATCGTCAGCGTGCGTAACCTGCGCGCGGAACTGAAAGTTGAACCTAAGGTGAAGGTGCCCATCGAGGTCTTTGCGCATGAGCCCGGGATTCGCAAGATGATCGAGCACAATCATGGGGCGGTCGAGCGGTTGGCCAATGTTGAGACGATCACGTTCGTGGAAAGCTCTCTCGCCAATCGAACTGGCTCCCGCGGCACGGCGCGCTTCGATGTGCACGTAATCTACGAGAGAAAAATCGACGTGGGCGCCGAGTGCGATCGCCTCAAGAAGGAACTGGAAAAGATCGAAAAAGGCATCACCAGCGGCCAACGCCAACTGGGCAACGAACAATTCCTTGCGAAAGCTCCGCCCGTCGTGGTAGAGAATCTGCGGAAGCAACAACAGGAACTGACAGTATTGCTGGACAAGACGCAGAGTAAGCTGAGGGAATTGGGCTGCCAGTGATTGGACGAATGAAGACTGAGTGAAGACTGGACGGGCCCTCCCCCCACTTTCTTTCCGATAGTGACAACTGGCTACTGGCAACTGTTTCTATGGACTGGAATTCAAGACGGCTTACCGCAATGCTGGAGAACGCGCTGCTCGAAGACCGGGCGACGCGCGATGCTACCAGCTACGCCTGCATCGATCCGAACCAGCGCGCGTCCGCGACCATCGTGTCCAAGCAGGACTGTATTCTCGCCGGCATCGGATGTGTGGCACGCATTCTCGATGTGTATGCAGCTCTTGATGGAGCCGTTACTGCCCACTACGAAGTCACCACGCATCCTGAGATTTTCGACGGCGTGCGTCTGCACAAGGGACAGTCTGTCGCGGTCATCCGCCACAATGCCCGGGTGATTCTTTCCTGTGAGCGCGTCATCCTTAATTTCTTGCAGCGCATGAGCGGGATTGCGACCTTGACACGCAAGTTCGTGGAAGCCGTTTCGGGCACGAAGGCGCGCATTCTGGATACGCGCAAGACCGCGCCCGGGCTGCGCGTGATCGACAAAAATGCCGTGCGTTGCGGCGGCGGACAGAACCACCGGCTTGATCTGTCCGACGGGGTGCTCATCAAGAATAATCACATCTCCCTGGCGGGCGGCATTGTTCCCGCTCTGGAGCGCGCCGTGCGCAACCGCCGCGGCTCGCAGATCATCGAAGTGGAAGTGCGCACGCTCGACGAACTGGAACTGGCGTTGGCTCACGGCGGCGAAGCCATTCTTCTAGACAATATGTCGGTCGAAGATGTGCGCCGCGCGGTCGAGCGTTGCTCACAGCCCGATGTTCAGAAGGACGGCCGCCGCATCCCGGTGGAATGCTCCGGCGGAATTCGTCTGGAGAATGTTCGGGCCTATGCCGAGACGGGCGTCGACTTCATCTCGGTGGGCCTGCTGACCCACTCGCCCCAAGCCGCGGATATGAGCATGCGCGTTGCGCCAGCCTGAAGGAACGATTGTTGTTTGGCCGGAATTCGCGCATAATCTCCGCATCCCCAAGACCGGCACAATTCGTAAGCGGGCTGCGCGGGCCAAAGCACCCGCAGCGCACCAGCCCCAGCCCACCGATCTCCGACTCGGCCGCATCGTGCGTTTGTTGATGGATCACGCTACAGTTGTCGTGAGCGGAACCAAGATCGCCCAGGAGATTTCTTCCAACCGTTCCGAAGTATGGCGTCTGATTCAACAATTGCGCGGCTTGGGCGTGGACGTGGCGGGTCACCCTGCCACCGGATATCAGCTGCGCTCGGTTCCAGACCTGCTGTTGCCGGAAATTCTACGGCCGCTGCTGCGCGGTTCCATCTTCGATACGCATCTTCATCATTTCTACAAAATCGGATCGACCAACACGGCAGCCATGGCCGCCGCTGCGGAAGGCGCTCCTGAAGGCAGCGTCTTCCTTGCCGAGGAGCAAACCGCGGGCCGCGGCCGCGGAGCCAACTCGTGGCAGTCCCCGCGTTCGACCGGGATTTATTGCTCGGTAGTCGTGCGGCCTACCCTGCCGCCATCGGATGTTCTGGTGCTGTCGCTCGCGGCCGGACTCGCCGTGCACGCGGCCATTCAGCAAGTCGACTCGCGGGTGAGCGCAGACCTGAAGTGGCCCAACGACGTTCTGATCGGCGGCAAGAAAGTCTGCGGAATTCTCACCGAGATGAATGCCGAAGCTACCCGCGTCCGCTACATCGTGGTGGGAGTCGGCATCAACGTGAACCAGGCAAGTTTTCCCAAGGAGTTGCCAGCGACCTCCCTGCGCCTTGTGACTGGAAGCGAGTGGTCGCGCGTGGAGTTGGCGGCAGCTTTGTTAAAATCACTCGACCGCGAGTATCGGCAGTTGCTGGAAGACTCCGACGCGCTGGAGTCGATCCTCCGGCGTTTTGCCGAAAGTTCCTCGTGGGTGAAGGGCAAAGCGGTTCGCATCGAAGAGAATGGTTCCAGCTTCGAAGGAACGACCGAGGCGCTCGATTCGCGAGGATTCTTGCGGGTGCGAACAGCCCACGGAATGCAAACGATATTGAGCGGAACGGTGAGGGAGCGGTAGCGCCGGCAGGACAGCCCCCCGGGACGGCAGCGCTGCTGTCAGATTAAGAGCATGCTTCTCGTCATCGATGTCGGCAACACGAACACCGTACTGGGTGTCTTCGCCCGCGTGGCCAAGGTGCACCCGGCCGGCGAGCAGGACGAAACTCCGCGCTACGAGCGGCTTGTGGCCAACTGGCGGGTCGCCACCTCTCGCACTAGCACGGTCGATGAGTACGGAGTCTTGTTCCGTAATCTGTTTTCAATGGCCGGTCTCGAGTCTAAAGGCATTCACGGCATCGTGATCTCGTCAGTTGTTCCACCGCTCGATCCAGTGCTGCGGCAGGTGTGCGAGCGCTACTTCAATTTGCGCCCTCTCGCCATCGAGCCGGGAGTAAAGACCGGGATGCCGGTGCACTATGATAATCCGGCGGAGGTAGGCGCCGACCGCATCGTCAACGCTGTCGCCGCATTCGAAAAGTACGGCGGTCCCTGTGTGATTGTGGATTTCGGCACGGCCACCACGTTCGACTGCGTATCGGCGAAGGGCGAATATCTCGGCGGAGTAATCTGCCCGGGCATCGGGATCTCCGCGGACGCGCTCTTTGAACGCACGGCACGGTTGCCACGCGTAGAGATTCGCAAGCCTGCGCGCGTGATCGGCTCGAACACCGTTGGCAGCCTGCAATCGGGTCTCTATTACGGATATCTCGGCCTGGTGGATGGCATCCTCGAACTCCTGCTGGCAGAGTTGGGCCAGGAGACGCGCGTGATCGCGACCGGCGGACTCGGGCCGATGATTGGCACGGGATCGAAATACATCAAGAACGTAGATGACTTTTTGACCCTCGAGGGCTTGCGCATCATTTGGGAGCGGAATGGATCGGCGCGCAAGGATTCGCCTTCTGCGAACACGGCGCCCAAGGCTGCATCGAAGGTGTCATCAAAACCGGCGCAGCCGAAGTCAAAGAATGGTGACGCCGCGACGACACCTTCGTCCTCACGTTCTGTCCGCTGACCTGCCGTGGAAAATTATTTCAATTATTTTACTGAGATTGAAGAACGCTTCCTGCTTCGCCGCGGCGGGGGGTTGCTGCTCTCGACTCTCGACTGGGCCCTGATCGAGACCTGGAAAGATGCCGGTATTCCGCTGGAGGCCGTGCTGCGCGGCATCGACGAAGCATTTGATCGCTATGACCAGCGCCCGTCAAAAACAAAAAAGGTGAATAGCCTGACATACTGCTCGCAGTTGGTGCTGGCGGCGGCGGAAGACTTGAAGGAGGCGGCCGTCGGTGCGGCAGATGGGGAGTTCGCGCCCCCGGCCAAATCCCCCGGCGGGCAAGGATTTGAACCAGAGATCGTCGCATCTTTCCTGCGTCGCAATGCGGATTTGCTGGAAGTCGCGAAGTTGCCGCAGGGAGGCGGAGTCTCCGCGCTTGCTCTGGACACCGCAAGAACTCTGCGCCATCTTGCCGAAGAGACAGAGAATAAGCCCGCCGCACGTTTGGAAGACCTGGAGCGCCGCCTCACTGTGCTCGAGGAAAAACTTTTTGCAATGCTGCTGGCGTCAACCCCCGATGAAGAGATTGTTGCGGTCCGAGCCGAGGCCGATTGCGATCTCTCTCCCTACCGCCGGAAAATGTCCGGGGCACAGATCGACCAACTGCAGAAGCAGTATGTCCACAAACGGTTGCTGGAGAAATATAATCTGCCGCGCCTCAGCCTGTTTTATATGTGATTGCCCTTGATCCATTCATTCGACGCACTGATTCTCGGCGGCGGCGCAGCAGGCCTGATGTGCGCCATCGAGGCGGGCAAGCGCGGACGTCGCGTCGCCGTTCTCGAACGCGCCGACCGTCTGGGCAAAAAGATTCTCATCTCCGGTGGCGGGCGCTGCAATTTCACCAATATTCGCTGCCAGCCCGAGAATTTTCTCTCCGCCAATCCTCATTTTGCCAAGTCGGCGTTGGCTCGCTATACGCCTGCGGATTTCATCGCGCTGGTGGAGAAGCATCACATTCCGTATCACGAAAAGACGCTGGGCCAATTATTTTGCGACCGTTCGGCTCGGGAGATCCTGAGGATGCTCGAAGCGGAATGCTCTTCGGCTAGCGTAACTGTTTTCCTCACCGCAAAGATTCACGAAGTAAAACGGACCACAGAGTTTGTAGTGTACACGGCAAACGCAGAATTCCACGCTCCAGCCCTGGTCGTGGCGACCGGGGGCCTATCCATTCCCAAAATCGGTGCGACCTCATTTGGCTACAACTTGGCCCGTCAGTTCGGACTGAAGATTCGGGAGCCATGGCCAGGACTTGTGCCACTGGTGCTGGCCGCGGAGGACCGTTCTCGCTACTGCGATCTGACTGGTGTTTCCGCCCAGGTAATCGCCTCCTGCAACGGGCAGCAGTTCTGCGAAAAGATGCTGATCACTCATCGCGGCCTGAGCGGTCCCGCGATTCTCCAGATATCGTCCTACTGGAAGAAACCGCAGGAGATCAGGATTGACCTCGCTCCCGGGAAAGAGCTGACAGCAATCTTCCGCGATCCAAAGATGCCTCGGACGCTGACGGCCCTACGATCAGAATTGCGCAAGACATTGCCGGTCCGCTTTGCAGACCGTTGGCTCGACCTGCATGCGCCCGCCTCTTGGACGAACACCGTGCTGGCTGATCTCGAGCGGCAGGCGCATGCGTGGATCATCACTCCCACGGGCACGGAAGGATATGAGAAAGCCGAGGTGACCGCCGGCGGAGTTGACACGGACGAGCTTTCGGCCAAAACGATGGAAAGCCGCAAGGTTCCGGGCCTCTTTTTCATCGGGGAGGTCGTCGACGTAACTGGCCAACTCGGCGGCTTTAACTTTCAATGGGCATGGGCCTCAGGCGCGGCCGCGGGTAGTACGGTGTAGACTAGCCTCCCAGAATCCACGGAGGGAACACTATGAGTGGAACTTCAATCTTCCTGCAAAGTATCCGATGGCTGTTGGCGGCGACATTCATCGCGAGTGCCGCGTTTGCGCAGACCCAGTCGGCTACGCTCCTAGTGTTAGCAAAGAGTGACAATACCGTCGCGATCGTAGACCCGGCAACGTTGCAGGTTCTGGCCCGGGTCGCGGCTGGCCCCGATCCCCATGAAATCATCGCATCCGATGATGGCAAACTTGCCTTCATCTCAAACTACGGCGGTTTGGACAGCGCTCTCAATACCATCTCGGTGGTTGATCTGGTTGCGCGCAAGGCGCTGCCTCCTATCGACCTCGGTGCGTTGCGCTCCACTCACGGGTTGGCGTTTGCGGGAGGCCAGCTTTATTTCACCGCGGAGACGAACAAAGTCATTGGCCGTTACGATCCTACGAGCCAGCGCGTGGACTGGGTCCTCGGCACGGGCCAGGATCGAACCCACATGATCGCCGTCTCCAAGACGCTCGACCAGATCGTTACGTCGAACGTCAACTCCGGCACGATGAGCATCATCGAACACGTTTCTCAGGCGAACGGGGGCTTCGGCCCGGCGACGGGCGGTCCACGTATGACGTGGGAAGTGACGAATATCCCGGCGGGCAATGGGGTTGAAGGCTTTGACGTGTCGCGGGATGGAAAAGAAATATGGGCGGCCAATGCACGCGACGCAACGGTCAGCATCGTTGATGTCGCCGCCAAGAAAGTCATCCAGACTCTTCCCATCCCGCTGAAGGGCGCCAACCGCTTGAAGTTTACGGCGGATGGCAAGCGGGTCTTGATCTCAGGGTTGGGAGCGGGGGCTGGAGATGTTAGCCTCGTGGTGATGGACGCGTCCGCTCGCAAAGAAGTGAAGAAGCTGAACCTGGGAGGCGGAGCTGCGGGAATCCTGATCGCGCCCGACGGTTCACGCGCTTATGTGGCCGTCACCAAGAACGACAGGGTCGCGGTCGTGGATTTAAAGACGCTGGAAGTTGTCGGACAAATCTCCGCAGGAAAACAGCCGGACGGATTGGCTTGGGCAGTGCACAAGTAAGCTCGGATTTTTTGTACGTATGAATGGAGCTGAAAGGATTATTATCCCCCACGCAGTACCGGATGGCGGCTATACGTAACGCGGTTACCGAGCTCGACGTCCTGTGGATCGCCGCTGGCCTGGGCAGCGACGGCGATACGATTGTACTGACCGCAGCCACCCAGCCCAGTATCGAAGATGTTCTGCGGGGACAAGTTCCCTGGATTCCAAAAATCAATCTGCACAATCCGTTCCTCGCCTTGGCCAATGGCGACGATTTTCTGAGACCCCTCCATCAAGCCGCGGAAGGAAAGATCAAAAATTTCATTCTGGTGATCGAAGGATCAATCCCCGAACGAACACAATAGGGATGATGGATACTGGGCTTCCCTGGGCAACGATCCCAAGACCGGTCAAACGATCACCACCTGTGAATGGATCGATCGTCTTGCTCCCATGGCATAGGCGGTAGTTGCGGCTGGAACCTGTGCGACCTACGGCGGCATTCACGCGGTGGAAGGCAATCCCACGGGCTGTATGGGCCTTGCTGACTATCTTGGCTGGAATTGGAAATCGAAAGCCGAGATTCCCATCGGGTGCGTACCCGGCTGCCCGGTGCAACCCGATAATTTCATGGAGACACTTTTGTATTTGCTCTACATGGCATCCGGCCGTGCGCCCATGATTCCGCTCGACGAGGCGTTGCGGCCCACCTGGCTTTTCGGCAATACAGTGCACGAAGAGTGTGACCGCGGCGGCTTCTATGAGCGGGCGCAGTTTGCCGAAGAATACGGATCTCCGCTTTGCATTGTGAAGCTGGGATGTTGGGGCCGGTGGTTCAGTGCGATGTGGGAAAGGGGGGCTGGATGGGCGACATTGGCGGCTGCCCGAATGTCGGTGGCATCTGCATCGGATGTACCATGCCCGGCTTTCCCGACAAGTTCATGCCCTTCATGAGCCAGCCGCCCGGGTCCCTTTTGTCTTCCGCCGCGGTTCAGACTTATCGATCATTCCCGCTTCGCCGGCTCGGAGTTGAGAGGAGCAACTAAGGGAGCAACGCTGCTGTTCGCGAGAGAGTGATTCAACGCGGGAAGATCGTCTTTCATGACTTTCTGGTAGTCCGCATCCACTCCTGCCATTTCCGTTTCAAAGGTCTGAAGTAACTCCAGTTGTGTGTCGGTCGGGGCAAAGTCCGCACCTCCGGCGACGTCGGCGCCACCGGTCCCGACCTCCGCGTTCAGCCAGATCAGATCGAGATAAACCTTATATGGTTCGACAAAGTACTTGTCATCGCTGTTGAGCAGGGACGGCGACGCCAGCTTGGATTCTACGGTGTACAGCTTCTTGTCCAGGTCTTCTGTGGCTTTCAAGAGTTCTGCTTTGCGTTTTGCCTGAGCTTCGTCCAACACCGGCGGCGGGGCAGCCGCGGCTCCCGCACCTTCGTAATCGTCCTCCTCGTCGGCCGCGGGCTTTTCCTTTTCTTTCTTTTTAGGCGGTCGAAGCATAGTCTCGATCACCTCGATTTGTTTACGGAGCCATTCGATTTGGTTGACGGTGTCGGAAACGCTGTCAATGTCGGCGTTGATCCGGAGCAGAGTCTTCACGGAGAGCTCAATGTCTGCATCGGACCCGGGTGCGCGAGGATCACGCAAGATGGTCAGAGGTTGTGTGTAGGATTGGGCTTCGACCTTCAGGCGTACAGTGTACTTTCCAGGGGCAACGATAGGACCAACCTCGGCCGGCTTGGTTCCCCAGTGGGTAATCGGCCGCGAATCAGAATCGCGGAAGCGGGGTTCCTCCCAGATGTGCGGATTGTCCGGGGCCGTCGTTCGCAGCGCAATCAATCGGGGAGATTCATAGCGCAGGTCCCACGGAACACGATTTATGCCTGTGCGACCCTTGGTTTCGAGCGTCCGGATCACCTTTCCTTCCGAATCCAGGATCTCAACGTGGATCGGATCCTTCGGTGCGGTCTTGAGCGAAAAGTTGAGCATGGCCTGCCCGCCACGAGTAAAGCGGTAAGTGCGGCGCGGTTCGAACAGGATGACCGGGGCATCAGAGTGATTCTTTGCCTGCTGTTCCAGCGGCGTAATGTCGTCGAGAATATAAAGCCCTCGTCCGTACGTGGAAATCACCAGATCATGAAAGTCTTTCTGCACTACGGCCCACGTTACCGGTGAGTGGGGCAATCCGGTCTCCAGCGCGGTCCAGTGGCCTCCGTCATCGAGAGAGTAATAGAGACCGCTTCCCGTGCCGGCAAACAGCAGACCCTCACAATTTGGATCTTCGGCGACCGTGCGGACGTAAGACAAAGAATGTTTTGGCAGGTTGCCGTTGATTTGTTTCCAGGTCTTGCCCAAATCCGTAGTCTTGTAGATAAACGGATCGCGATTATCCACGAGATGAAAATCAACGCTGATGTACGCGGCCGCAGGATCGAAATTCGAAGGCGCGATGCTGGTGATCGTGCCCCACGGCGGGAGTCCCGGAATATTCTTGGTGACGTTGGTCCAATGTGCGCCATCCTTCGTGTGCCAGATTTGACCATCGTTGGTTCCTGCCCAGATGAGCCCCTTCTGAATTTTGGAAGGAGCGATCGCGAAGACAACTTCTCCGTAGAATTGCCCGAGGTTATCGCCGACGATTCCTCCCGAAGGCACGATGCGAGCCGGGTCCTGAGTGGAAAGATCAGGACTGACGACTGACCAACTCTGGCCGCCATTTGTAGTTTTGAAGATCACCTGGCAGCCGTAGTAGACGGTGTTGTGGTCGAAGGGATCGATGGCGAGCGGCGCCGTCCAATGGCAGCGATACTTGATGTCGTTCGGCGGCGAATCCAGAGTATGCATCCACGGACTGATGGAGCGCGCGTGCTTGCTGCGCGCGTCCCAGCGGGTGACTTTATTCCCATAACACGTGGCCCACACCACGTTTGGATCGGTTAAATCCGGAACGGTGAAGCCGGATTCACAACCGCCCATCTCGTGATCCCAGCCGGTTTCCCTGGAATCCACTGGCAGACTCGGGCCGCGCATGTTCCCATCGTCTTGCATGTTGCTGTAGAAGTAGTAGGGGATCTGGTTGTCGACGTCGACGTGGTACATCTGGCCGATCGGCAAGGTAGCCCGATGAAACCCGCGACCGTGTACGGTCGTGATGCTCAGGCCGCCATCATCGGTAATCACAAAGCGATCGGCATTGGTCGGGTCAATCCAGATGTCGTGCGTATCTCCGCCCCAATGGACTTCCTTAAAGTTCTCACCTCCATCCAGTGACTGGTGGAAGGAACTGTTGGCCACGAAGACTTCATTGTCGCTGTCCGGCGAAATGGCCAGCCGCGTGTAGTATCCCGCACGTCCAATCAGCGCTCGCTGGTAATTGACCGCTTTCCAGTGTTCTCCCACGTCATCGGATCGCCAGAGTGAACCCTGGTCCTTGGTCTGAATCAGGGCGAAGACGCGATTCGAATTGGTCGGAGCAACCGCAACATCGATCTTCCCCAGAGGGCCGTGAGGCAGACCATGTTCTTCGAGGCGAGCCCACTTCGTTCCGCCATCGTGGGAAACGTAGAGCCCGCTGCCAGCGCCGCCGCTGAATTCGCCCCAGGTATGCATCTCTACCTGCCACATGCCCGCAAATAGCGTGTGCGGACTGTGAGGATCCATGGTCAGGCCGGAGCAGCCCACGTTTTCTCCGGCAAAGAGCACACGCTCCCAATGCTGACCGCCGTCTGTCGTGCGGAAGACGCCCCGCTCGGGTTGCGGTCCAGTAGTGCGCCCCAGAACGCAAGCGAAAACGATATCCGGATTTGACGGGTGAATAACAATGCGGCCGATGCGGCCACTCTCCGGCAGCCCCATGTTGGTCCACGTTTTGCCGGCATCGGTTGATTTGTAGATTCCATTGCCCATCACGTCGCTGTCTCGGATCACCCACGCCTCGCCAGTTCCCGCCCAGACGGTGCTCGGATCAGACGGAGTTACTGCCAGCGAGCCGATCGCGGCGACGGGTTGCTTGTCAAAGAGGGGCGTCCAGTGATTCCCGCCATCCGTCGATTTCCATACTCCGCCAGATGCCGCTCCCGCGTAGTAGGTACTCGCGTCTCCTGGTACGCCAGCCACAGCCGCGATGCGATTCCCGACCTTAGGACCAACAAAGCGGAATCGAAACTGGCCTTCTTCATCGGAGTCCGGTTGTTGCGCACGCGCCGAAATCACGCTGCCCAGCATTGCAATCGCAGCAAAACACAACGTCAGTTTTCTGATAAGCATTCCTGGGAGCCTCCGCTTGACCAGCGTGCATCTTACATGTCTGAAGGCGACAGGCCAAGTCGAGTGACGGCGGAATCTGCTGGTGGTGAACCGGTCGCCGCAGAGCGAAAAAGTCGTGGCCGGTTGGTAGGCTACTCTTAGTTTGGAATTCCTTTAGGGTTTCCTGTCATTCGCTCGCGGCAAATCGCGGAAAGATGCTGGCAGAGGCCAACCCGAGGAGAAGCGCCACAGCTATTCGTTACCTCGCGGCGGCGGCAGGGCGCAGCACTTCTGGCTCCTCCTCGATTCTTGTCTTCTCTTCTACGGGGTCGAAGACCCGCTGCATCAGCACGGCCGCGATGATCATGAAGCAGCCACCGGCTACCACCGCCGTCAGTCGATTATTGTGCAGCAGGTGGTTCATTACCCATCCGAAAAACAGGGACGCGATGATTTCGGGTGTCACGATGAAAAAGTTGAAGATGCCCATATAGACGCCGGTCTTTTCCTTGGGCAACGATCCCGCCAGCACAGAATAAGGCATCGAAAGAGTGCTCGCCCACGCGATGCCGACGCCCACCATGGTCAGCAGTAAGACATATTTGTTGTGAATGAACGCCACCGAAATCAACCCAATCCCCCCGGCGATGAGGCAGAGACTGTGGGTATGTTTCCGTCCAATCGTTCGCGCCAGGGCCGGAAGAAAGAATGCAAACGCAAAGCACACGGCCGAGTATAGGCCGAAGCAGATCCCGCCCCATTCGACACCTACCGAATACAAGGGCGATCTGGTATCGGGCGCGCCGAAAACGTTATGTGCTACCGCGACCGGGAAGTAGAGCCACATGCAGAATAGTCCCAGCCAGGTGAGAATCTGAACAGGCGCAAGCTGGCGCATGGTCTTCGGCATCCTGGCGATGGAATCGAAGATCTCTGCGGCATTCGTAGCCAGACCGCGTTTCTCGCCCTTCATGCGCCGGAAAGCTTCCATGTCTTCGGGCGGATACTCCTTGGTAGTCACGATTGTCCACAGGACCGCTCCGAAGAAGACGGCTGCCCCCATGTTGAACGACAGGCGGACGGCCAGTGGGACGGTGTGTTCTGCCGCTCCCGCCCCAAGATGGAACCAGTTGGTCAACATCCAGGGCAGCGCCGAAGCGATCACGGCGCCAAGCCCGATGAACAAGCTCTGCATGGCGAAGCCGCGGGTCCTCTGCTGCTCGGGAAGCAGGTCGGCCACGAAGGCACGAAACGGCTCCATGCTGATGTTGATCGAGGCATCAAGAATCCAGAGAAGGCCGGCCGCCATCCACAGCGTGGATGATCTCGGCATCATGATCAGAGCAAACGAACTCAGGATCGCCCCCGTGAGGAAGTATGGCCGACGCCGGCCGAGACGTCCCCAAGTGTGGTCGCTGGCGTGGCCGATGATGGGCTGTACGATAAGGCCAGTGAGCGGGGCCGCGAGCCACAGGATTGGTATCTGGTCGGCGCGGGCGCCGAGATATTCGTAGATGGCGCTCATGTTGGCCATCTGGAGTCCCCAGCCAAACTGAATGCCGAAGAAACCGAAGCTCATGTTCCAGATTTGCCAGAAGGATTTGCCGGGCTTTTCCATGTCCCCCGCCTAAGAGCGATTATCTTCCAGCGTCGCGCTTCTGCTGGTTCTCGTCCTGAACGATACCTTAACGGTCGTACAGAGTAACCATATTGTTTCACCAGGGTGGCCCGTTGGATTCAGCGGAAGCATCTGTTACAGCTTCCGTCCGGCGGAGTGCAAGAAGTCAATGAGGCGATCCTTCGGGGCCAAAATCACAGACTCCGTGCGTCCTTCAGCCCGCGCTCGCATAACCCATCCCTGCCAGGATTCCCCGCATATAAGCAAAGCTGCTAATCACGCCCGGCATCGGATTGTCGGGGTGAATCTCATACTCCAGATCAATGAAGCCTTGGTACTTCATCGCGATCAGGGCTTCAAATATCCGACGCACCGGCATGATGCCGTCACCCACCGCGACTTGGCTTTCCTTGCTCTGGAAGTTCGCGAGGTCCTTCATGTGTACGTTAAACAGCCTGGGGCCTACTTCGTGAATCGCCTGAACTACATCCGTGCCAGCCCGGACCGTATGGCCGACATCGATGCAGCAGCCGATGCGCGGATCCATCCCTCTTACCGCCTTCAATACATCCAGCGGGGAATGCCACAATTTATCCTCCGGCCCGTGATTGTGGATCGCGACACGAATGTCGTACTCCTTTACGAACTTCTCAATTCGCGGCAGAGTTTCCGGTGCGGGGTCGCCGGCAACGATGACCCCAATACCCGCCCGCTTGCAGTATTCGAATTTAGTCCGAATCTCCGCATCTTCATCTTTGGTGAAATAGATGACTCCGGCAGCGTGAAGCTTAAACCCTGCCGCGGCATAATCCGCCAGCGCGACCACCTCCTGCTCTGGATCCATCGGGAGATGATCTTTGACGTCCTTCGTATTCAGCGCGAATACATTGAGCTGCTTCATAAAGCCGATCATCTGCGCCCGACTGAAGTTACGGAACGTGTAGCTGGCCAGGCCCAAACGAACAGAAGACGCTCCGTCATCCGATGGCCGTTCCTGAGCAAGCGCGAGGAAATCTTCCGGAGCCGAAAACGCTGCCGCAACCAATGCGCCGGAACGAACGAAATTGCGACGAGAGAGGGAATTTTTCATAAGCGGTCAATCACCCTCTTCCTCCTGAGAATGCCTGCTTTCCCTAACTTGCATCCTGGGCTTTGATCTTCCCGATAATCGCCTGGATGAGCGGCGCGCTCTAGACCTCCGGCGCCCAGCCCTTCTCGTACTCGCGGCCCCACATCTTCATCGCTTCCGGGTCGCCTTGGATCCGCCCGTCCTTGGTATCGAGGTTCAACTCCCGGTTAACTTCCCACGCGATGTTGGAAAGCTGCAGCATCGTAACCGCGACGTTGCCAACCGCGACAGGAGCATTCAACTTATCCCCTTTGCGAATCCCTGCAATGAAGTTCGCGAAGTGAGCATCTGTCATGGAATCGCGGCCGATCAGATCAGCCGACCAAGTCTTGATGCCAGCCTTGAATTCGCTCGTCTTTTTTCCTTTGAGGTCGTAGATCTCGTAGCCATCGCGATCGACCAGTACCGTGCCCGTAGTCCCCATGATGGTCGACCCGCGGTCGCGGCCGTAAAGCTTCATCCCCTGGCAGCTCTTGCCCTCCCATGAAATCATCTGGTCTTCGTACTCAAAGCTCGTCACCAGCGTGTCATAAAACTGCCAGTCGTCTTTGAACTGGTATCTTCCGCCGGATGAAGTGACCCGCTTCGGGTAATCCGCACCCAGCGCCCAGCGGCAGACATCGACCTCGTGCGTGCCATTATTGAGCGTTTCGCCAGTGCCGTAGATTCTGAACCAGTGCCAGTTATACGGCTGCACATTGTCCTTGTAGGGACGGCGTGGCGCGGGGCCCTGCCACAGATCCCAATCAAGCTGAGGAGGCACCGGCACTTCTTTGCCGATGCCAATCGACTTCCTCACATTGACGTACCAGGCTTTCGCGAAGTAGGGCCTGCCGATTATGCCCGAGTGGATCTTTTCAACGATCTCTATGGTGTGCGGTGATGAGCGCTGCTGTGTGCCCATCTGCACCAGCTTTCCGTACTTCTGCTGGGCTTGCACTAGCATCTCACCCTCCGCAGGATTGTGGCTGCATGGTTTTTCTACATAGACGTGCTTGCCCGCCCGCAAGGCGGCGATTGCCATGGGTGTATGCCAGTGGTCGGGAGTGGCAATCGTGATTGCGTCCACATCCTTTTGCTCAAGAATCCTGCGAAAATCCTTGTCCGTCGCAGGAGCCTCGCCCATCTCCCGCCGCACGCTGTCAGCGAACTTCGTGAGAATATTGCTGTCCACATCGCAGACGTGCGAGATGCGGGCAGCTTTCTTGTTCGCATTGAGCGCCGAGAGATGAGCATAGGCGCGCCCATTCAGACCGATAACCGCAAAGTTGAGGCGATCATTGGAACCGAGGATCTGGCCATAACTCTTTGCCGTAGTTCCCACGGCCAGCCCCGCCGCGCCTACAGCCAGTGCATCGAGAAACTCACGTCGTGTGATCATGATTTTCCTCATAGCGAGCGGCCACCACCGCTCTTGTCGCAAGCTGACAAGATACCTTGGGATCAGCAGCAGGGTCCAGTCTTCATCGGCGTCGTTTTTGCTTCGCCGGATACGGTTAGCTGGAGATTCTCCTTCGTCAGCCGTTCCGGAAAGCACCAACTAAACACTGCGTTGTTGTGATCCAGTGACGCTAGACTCTGCCGTTTGCTTGCCTCGTTGCGAGATAGAAGTACCAGAATGAGACCGACACCCGACTGCCCACAGTTACCGCGGCGCGGCAAGCGAAACGCGGTTTGCTGTTTTAGGCAGGAACAGCTCGAGTAGCGCTTTGAGCTGGGAATTCAAATGAAGTTCCCGAGTTCCCCGCTCCAGCAGCCCGTGTGGATCAGCCGACGCTTTCACTGCGTAGCGGAGATAGGACAACTTCATTAGCCACAAGGCGTGCTTGAGATCATCCTCGTTCCGAGTGCGGAAAGTGATCCAGCCGGAATCGGGAACCCAGTGATGCTCCTCAGCCAGACCTTGGTCCAAGAGCGCATCATGGATTGAGCGCGGGAACGGAATGTCAACGATCCCGCAAGTGTGCACGTGTCCAACTTCTGCGCTGCCAAACAGGAATTCCCGACCTCCGAAACGATGTGGATGAACCGATACGTTTGGCCACGCGGAGACTTCGGCTTCGAGCTTCTTCAGGTGGTTCATGCTGCAAACTCCATTGGCTTCTGTTTTCGATGCCTATAAACGACTGCTCGATTCAGCGGCCGCAATCGGCGTCCCATCCACGCAAAAATGGGGTGCGATTACCCACGTGAGGTGGAACTTTATTATGCAGCGGGCATTCGAACTAGATATTCCGCAAACCTTGAATGACCTTTGTGATCCGACGCGATTGGCTCTGGTCGTGTACGACATGCAGGTCGGGATCGTGAAGCAGATCGAGAATGGTCAGCAGATCACGGATAGAGTCGGTCAGGTTCTCGCAGCGGCCCGCAAAGCGGGAATTCGTGTCTTTTTCACGCGCCATATGTCACTACCGAAGGAACTGATGGGGGTATCTCAGTTCCGCATGGCAATGACTTGGCAACGGGTGAAATCACCTAATGAGGTCAAGCCTTGGTTCTTGCGGGATGCACCGGGATTCCATCTGATTCCGGAGATGAATCCACAGCCGAGCGAAGCCGTCTTCGACAAGATCACCATGTCGGCGTTCGAAGGCACGCCGCTGGACATCGCGCTGCGCGATTGTGGGATTCATGCCTTTGCCATCGTCGGCATCGCGATGGAAATCGGCATTGAACCCACTGTGAGGCATGGCGCTGATCTGGGGTACATCCCAGTGGTTGTCAAAGACGCCTGTGGTTTCGGCCATTGCGATGTGGCCGACCGTTCAATTGCTAGCCTCGAATTCGCTGGCGATGCTTTGCTTACGAATGTAGAAACAATCTGCGCTCAGTTTGGACGCATACAAAGTGAACGGGGGATAGGCAGGTGATCCCGGGCCCGAACCGCTGCGAAATAACCCCCAAGGGTAAGGTTGCCGATCCGGCAGCCATCACATAACGGACCGGACGAAATACGGGGCCGCCATTTCTACGTGTAGCCGCCCTCATTTCTTTACCTCACCCTTAGTCAACAATCCTGTCGATTGTGCGATGGAAGGCACCTCTAGGAAGAATCACAAGTTTGGCCCGAATCGTGAATGCAGTGAATTACAATACATCCATTGAGCCCGAGTCGCAGTCTTGCCTAGGAGGATGATACTGACGACGGAGCATGGTGAAGTGCTGGTTAGGTTCGAATCTCCGTTAGAGATCTGTTGCGCCAGAGTCAGTCGACCTTGATCTCAACCCTTATGCGCTCCAGGTACTTTCGGATATGCGCCCCGGCTGTGATGTTTTTCTTGCTAGTGGGGGCAGGCAGTGGGCAAAATACGACGCTGATCAGTCTTGATCAGGCCATTGATTTGGCGCTGGCGCACAACCATTCCATAAAAGCCACGCGAACTCTGATTCTTCAGAATCAGGCCCAGGAGATTACCGCGAACCTACGTCCTAATCCGACTCTTGGGGCTGATAGCCAGTTCGTCCCATTTTTCAGTCCACAAGATTTTTCCGGAGAAAATCTGAACGAGACTCAGCAGTTCGATATTGGGATCGGGTACCTCTTCGAACGTGGTCACAAGCGGCAGCGGAGGCTGCAGGCTGCCCGTGACCAGACGGCGGTCACACGGGCGCAAGTCGGCGACGCCGAGCGAACACTCGCGTTCAACGTGGGACAGCAGTTCGTCAGCGTTTTGCTGGCGGAGTCCACTCTTGAGTTCGCGCTTCAGGATCTGAAAGGCTTTCAACAAACCGTAGATATCGGCGAGGCACAACTCAAGGCGGGCTACATTGGCGAAGGCGATTACCTGAAGATCAAGCTACAGCTCCTCCAGTTTCAGACCGACGTGTCCTCTGCCCGCCTGGCGAAAAAACAGGCGCTTGTGGGCTTACGCGAATTCCTGGGCTATGACGCGGTGCCGGCCGATTACGACGTGATTGGCGATCTTGCCTATCAGACAGTTCAGGCAAAACTGGAAGACTTGCAAATGAAAGCGCTGCACGAGCGTCCTGACTATCGAGCTGCGGAGCTGGGGGTCACGGCAGCACAGAGCCAAATCCGGTTAGCCAAGGCCAACGCCAAGGTCGATGTTAACGGCACCTATGATTTCACCCATGTTTCCGGAGAGAACACCGCTTCCATCTTTGCTAATTTTGAGTTGCCCATCTTCAACCGCAATCAAGGAGAAATCGCCCGCACTGGCTACGCGCTGACACAAGCGCAGGAACAGCAGCAAGCGGCCAGCGATACGGTCCTCTCCGATGTTTCCAATGCCTACGAAGCGGTCAAGAGTAACGACGAAGTGGTGCAACTCTACACTTCCGGGTACCTGAAGCAGGCGCAAGATTCGCGCGATATCAGCGAGTATGCCTACAAACGTGGCGCCACCAGCCTGTTGGACTTTCTCGACGCCGAGCGCAGCTACCGGTCCGTTCAGCTGGCCTATCGCCAGGCGCTGGCCTCATATATGACCGCGTTGGAGCAGTTGAAGGAAGCGGTGGGGACGAGGAATCTTCCATGAGCCTGCGCAAACATTTTTGTGGACGGGTGGCAGCGGCTGCCGCCGTATCGGCGATCCTAATGGGGCTGGCCGCCTGCAATGGCTCAGGATCGAAGGCTGCCGCGAATTCGGGCAACGCGAACAACTCAAACAATCCCGAACTTTTTACCATTCCGCAGGACCAGATGTCGCATGTGCAGGTATTGACCGTTCAGCCCACAACCCTGACTCGGACTCTGCGGCTGACGGGAGCCGTGGCGTACAACAGCTTTCGCACGACCCCGGTCATCACGCAAGTGAGTGGACCGGTCAGCAGGATCGTTATCGTTCCCGGGCAGAAAGTAACTCAGGGCGAGCCGATGCTGTACGTGGCAAGTCCGGATTACTCGCAGCTCCGTACCAACTATTTAAAGGCCAAGGATGCCTATTCCCTGGCACAAAAGGCCAGCGCCCGAGCTAAGGATTTATACGAGCATCACGCGATTGCGGAACAGGTTTTGGAGCAGGCGCAGTCAGCCGAAGTGCAGGCGGGCGGCGACCTGATCGCCGCACAAGCTGCTCTAAAGGTTATGGGGATCACCGATCCCGACGCTCTGGTGAAAGCTCCGCCTTCTTTTGAGGTTCCGGTGAAGGCACCGATTAACGGCTTGGTTGTCGAGCAAGATGTTTCTGCAGGACAGCTAATTCAACCCGGCACCACGCAATGTTTCATGATCTCCGACGTCAGCACCGTCTGGGTGCTGGTCAATGTCTATCAAAAGGATTTGCCTTACGTGCGTGTTGGGGATCAGGTCACAATTCAAACGGAGACTTATTCGGAGGCGTTCCACGGGCGCATTGCGTACGTGGCAGCCTCACTCGACCCGAGCACGCGGACGCTGCAGGCGCGCATCGAGACCAACAATCCGGGCGAAGAACTCAAGAAAGACATGTACGTGGTAGCGACCGTAAATGCAGGCACGATTCCCCATGCCATTGCGCTTCCAGATGCGGCAGTTCTGCGCGACACCGAGAACCAGCCTTTTGTTTACGCCGCCGCATCTGCGAACCAGTTTGGCAGACGCACAGTGACGCTCGGAGAAAGTTTGAATGGGCAGACGCAGATTACCAGCGGGCTGAAGGCTGGCGACCAAGTCATCGGAAACGGCAGCTTGTTCTTGCAGTTCGCGAACTCGCTGCAGCGCTAGCCGGATCGCGTTTTTGAAAGGCGTTCCACAAACTCTGGCAAGGATAGTCTTTACCCCAACTGAATGATCCACCGGATAGTCCAAGCGGCGCTGCGACAAAGGTTTTTGGTCCTGATGCTGACCGCATTCATCACGGTCGGGGGGATCCTGTCATTTCAGCGGATGCCCGTGGATGCCTATCCGGATCTCTCGCCTCCGCAGGTCGAAATCATCACCCAATGGCCAGACCATGCCGCCGAAGAAGTCGAACGGTTGGTCACGCTTCCGCTTGAACTCGAGATGAACGGCGTCCCGCACATGGTCGTGATGCGCTCAATCTCGCTCTATGGGTTGTCCGATGTCATCCTGACCTTCGAGGAAAGCACCGACGACTACTTTGCACGACAGATTGTTTTTGAACGGCTCGCCCAAGCCACCCTGCCGACCGGGGTAACTCCGACCCTGTCGCCCCTGTTTAGCCCCAGCGGTCTGGTCTATCGCTATGTGCTCGAAAGCCCCGACCGCTCACCTCAGGAGCTAAAGACGATCGAGGACTGGGTGGTGGAGCGCGCCTATCGATCCGTCCACGGCGTAGCCGACGATTCAGGGTTCGGCGGGACGGTGATGCAATACCAGGTTCTGCTCGACCCGGCACGGATCTACGGGTATCACCTGACCATTCCGCAAGTCACGGCTGCGCTGGCTGCCAATAATTCGAATGCTGGCGGCGGCTTCTATTCTCAGGGCGGACAGTTCTACTATGTGCGCGGCATCGGGCTGGTGAAGAACACAGACGACATTGGAAACATCGTGGTCGGCGCCAACAAGGGCGTGCCTATCCGAGTGCGTGATGTAGGAGATGTAACCATCGGACACGCGCCGCGGCTGGGTGAATTCGGCTTCCAGAAAAATGACGATGTAGTTGAGGGCGTCATTCTCATGCTGCGTGGAGAGCAGACGCAGAACGTCCTCAAAGGAGTTGAAGCAAAAACCGAAGAACTGAACCACCAGATTTTGCCGCCTGACGTCAAGATCCATCCTTATTACGATCGCAGCGAACTAGTTGACCTGACCACCGACACGGTGGAAGCAAACTTGCTTCGTGGCATGGTGCTGGTTTTAGTCGTACTGATTTTCTTTCTGGTCAGTTTCCGCGCTGCCGTTATTGTTGCCCTCACTATTCCACTCTCGCTTTTGTTTGCCTTCATCGTTCTCCACGCGCACGACGTTGCTGCGAATCTGCTTTCCATCGGCGCCATCGATTTCGGAATCGTCATCGATGGCACCGTGGTGATGATTGAAAACATTTACCGCGAGTTGGCACTGCGGCAGGGGCAGAAGTACAACCTGAACGACGTCATTCTTGCCGCGGCGAAAGATGTCGATCGGCCGATCTTCTATTCGGTGGCTGTCATACTCGCCGGCTATCTGCCGATTTACGCGTTGAGCGGACCCTCGGGAAAACTGTTCCACCCCATGGCTGAGACTATGTCGTTTGCTCTAGTCGGCGCTCTCATCCTGACCCTCACCCTGATTCCTGTCCTTGCCTCCTACTGGTTCAAGAAAGGTGTGCACGAGAAACCGAATCGCGCATTCGAATGGATGAAGCAGAAATACGCAGTTCAGCTGGATTGGGCGCTCGACCGGCCCAAGACCACCATCGCGATCGCGGCCTCGATATTCGGGGCGACCCTGTTGCTGGTGCCCTTCATCGGAGGCGAGTTCATGCCCCACCTCGACGAGGGTGCGCTCTGGGTGCGGGCCACCATGCCTTATACCATTTCTTTTGAGGAGGCCAGCAGCATCGCTCCTCAGATACGCGACATCCTGATGTCTTATCCGCAGGTCACTGTGGTGGGCTCAGAATTAGGACGGCCCGACGATGGCACGGATCCCACCGGCTTTTTCAACTGCGAGTTCTACGTTGGCCTCAAGCCATACAAGGACAAAGCTTGGATCGGCGAGATCAGCGAGAAGAAACAGCTCATCGAATCGATCAATAAGAAGCTCACGGCTTTCCCCGGGATCATTTTCAACTACACCCAGCCCGCGGAAGATGCCGTAGACGAGGCACTCACCGGCCTCAAGAGTTCCTTGGCGGTCAAGATATACGGTGAAGACTTGGACGTACTGCAGGACAAAGCGATACAGATCAAGAACACACTCGCCGGTGTGCCCGGGTTCACCGAGCTCACAGTAGTGCGCGAACTTGGCCAGCCCAGCCTGCTGGTCGACGTCGATCGCGACAAGATCGCGCGCTACGGAATCAACGTAGCGGATGTGGAAGCTGTGATCTCGGCCGCAGTAGGCGGGCAGGCAGTCACTCAAGTTATTCAAGGGGAGAAGCTGTTTGACCTTGTTGTCCGCATGCAACCCCAATTCCGCAGCAGCGCTCATGAGATTGGAAACTTATTGGTGGGAACCCCAGATGGGCAGCAGATCCCACTCAGCCAGCTCGCCAATATCACCCAGGGAAACGGCGCGTCTTTTATTTATCGCGAAAATAACTCTCGCTACATCGGCGTGCAGTACAGCATCGAGGGGCGTGACCTGGAACGTGCGGTGCGAGACGCTCAAGCAGCAGTCAAGAAGGCCGTCACACTGCCGCAAGGCTACCGGATGGAATGGGGCGGCGAATACAGCCAGTTTCTCGAGGCCAAATCGCAGATGTACTTCATTGGCCCACTTGCCGTAGTGCTGATTTTCATGATCTTGTTTGCGCTCTACGGAAATTTCAAATTCCCCGTCACCATTGCCCTGGGTGTAATCATGACGGAACCGGTGGGCGCGCTGGTTGCGCTGAAACTCACGCACACTCCTTTCAGCGTTTCCTCAGTCTTGGGTCTTCTGGCGTTGCTCGGGGTTTCGGTGGAGACTGCCGTTATTCTCGTCTCCTATATCAACAAGTTGCGTCGGGAAGGTATGGAGATCCGCCCTGCCACCAGGGAAGCTTCGCTCCTGCGGCTTCGCCCAATCATGATGACGGCTTTGGTTGCCTGCCTGGGATTGCTGCCGGCCGCGCTTTCCACCGGCATTGGATCAGATACTCAAAGGCCGTTCGCCATCGTTATCGTGGCCGGCCTCATCTCCCGCCTCTTCATCGGATTCTTCGTCAATCCTGTCTTGTACGAGATGGTTGCCCGCGAGGGCGATGTGCTGCAGGTCTAGACAAAAACGGCTGTAAAGCCGGAACACGCATCGAGTGTGTCGCGCTTCAAACGGAAGGAGCAAAAGACTTCACAGATCAGATCTTTCATTCGCCCCTTCGCAGCCTACTAGCCGGGCTTCTCGAGAGTGTGTCCGATTGACGCTAGTGCTTTTTCGGAGGCGCGCTGGCGAAGGCCGGACGCATCCCGTGTTTCAGAATTGGCACGTGCGTCAGATTTGATCCGCGAGCCGTGGCGAACTGGTTACGGCACATGTAATGAACTTACACAAGGTAAATCCACAGACAAGATGCAACTGTATCTGAAAGGAAACGTTATGAGGGCGAAATTTGGGGAAGTGGACGGGAAGCAAGACGCTATGGGGCGAACTTTACGGAAGCGAACTGGGATCAATTGGAAAAGAAGCACAGCATCGTGATCGAAGCTAACAGGGCTACTGTCTGCGCTCGACGCTGGCTGCTTGCTAATAAGCCTCTGTTCACTGCCATCGATAGGGTGCTTGGCTTCACCGTCGATCAAGGCTGGACGCCGGCATAGAAAGGAATCGCACCTCGGGAGGCGTTCTTGTAAACAACACCGCCCTTCATTACAAACACAACGCGCCGAACGGCTGTGATGTCTTTCAACGGATCTCCATCTAGCGCAATGATGTCCGCCTGCAGGCCGGGGGCGATCGAGCCAATCTGATCGCCCAAGCCGAGCGCTTCAGCCCCCAGCGAGTTGGCAGAGACCATCGCCGCCATCGCGTCTACACCGCAGTCGCGCACGCGGTCGATGAACTCCTCGGCATTGCGCCCGTGAGCGCCAGCCACGGCGTCCGTGCCAAAAACCACTTTCAGTCCCGGAGTTTTCACGGCGTGCCGCACCAACTCGTGGTTTATGGGAAGGATCCTCTCCATCGCAGCAAATCCCTCGGCAGTGTAGCCCTCTGTGCCGAGATATTTTTCTTTGTTCAGCAAGTAGTTCTCAATGACCAGTCCGGCTTGCGGATCCAAGTACGTGCCCTTCTCGGCCATTAATTTCAAGTCGTCGTCAGTGGCCAGTGTGCCGTGCTCAACTTCAGTGCATCCTGCTAGAGTCGCAGCGCGGACCGCCTCTTTGTAAGCATGCACGAGTGTGCGCAGTCCCTGCTTCTTTGCTTCATCACACGCCGCGTTCAATTGCTCCTGCGAAAGAGTCATTCCTCCGCCCTGGCGGATCGACTTCGACGCGAAGATTTTGATCAGGTCCGCGCCGGCTTGCTTTTGCTTCCTCACGTAAGCGCGGATTTCATCGGGCGTGCCGGTCGCCTCGCCTCGCCCTTCGAGCGGTTCGTTGGCCGTCAGGATACGCGGGCCCGGAAGTATTGCTTTCCCGATGGCATCGCGGAGTGGAATATCGTTTGGCGAGCCCACACTTTGCACCGTCGTGAAGCCTGCCATCAGCGTCACCCATGCATTTGACGCCGCTTGATAGGCATCCTCTTGTGTTGTCCCCTCCGTGCCGGCGTTCTTCCCGTCCTTGCCGAAGATCCATGTAATGTGCACGTGGGCGTCAATCCAGCCAGGCAACACCGTCAGGCCGCGCAGGTCGTAGTCCACAGGCCCCTCGATCTTAGGGCCGATCGCAACAATCTTTGAGCCCTCGATCATGATCCGAACGTCCTGCAGTATGTGGCCCTTGCCATCGATCACTACGCTCGCGGCAATTACGGTGCGGTGGGGCGACGGAAGCGCCCCTGCAGGAATTTTAGGCGCTGAGGCACAGACGGCGACGATGCTGAGAATGCAGGAAATGACCGTTGCAGGTCGCATGACCGCTCCTCCTTCGGTGCGATCTGAAACAAACCAATTCTATAGCTTTCCCGAAAGGAGAATCACTGATGTCCTATGCGCTCAGTTGCTCGCTGTGGTTCTGCTGAACGCCCTCTGCGTTCCTGCTCAAACCCCCGCAGGGCCGTCATGAAGTACGCGGAAGCGAGTCGCCTTTTCGTTCTGCGTGACACTCATAGTAGTTACCGATCATATCTACGTAATGCTATCCTCTCAGCTTGCCGACTAATCGGGAGTTAAGAAACGTAGGATTTCAATTGCGAGAATAGACGACTTTTCCAAGTCGTACCGTGTAGCGCCCTTGGAGAATGAGGTCACATCCTCCTCGGGGTCACCGCGCAATACGACAAGGTCAGCATCCATCCCTTTGCGTCCGGCCAAGGGCGACTTGCTACTTCCTCCCTGTTCGGCTTTCTGAGATGAGATAATCGCCCTTTCTACACACGAGACTGGCACTTGCGTTCGCAGTATGTGAAGGGGTCGTCCATTTCATTCTTTGAGGATCGGCACTGTGATGCGACCTTTCGTTTTCCTCAGTTGTCTAATCTGCTTGTTCCATGTAATTTCGAGCGCTTCTGACACGAGCGAATCTCATGGAATATTGCTCCGGGAGAACTGGTTCATCCAGTCTTCCGCCGAGGCGCACGCCGAAGGAGCCGCGCTTTCAACGGTGGGTTTTCCATCCAGCGATTGGTATCCGGCAACGGTTCCTACCACCGTTCTCAACGCGCTGGTGGAGGACAAAGTTTATCCCGATCCTTACACCGGGATGAACCTGCGCTCGATCCCCGGCACAAGTTACCCGATATTTGAGGACTTCTCGAACATTATGATGCCCCCGGCTAGCCCTTTCCGGCCCTCGTGGTGGTATCGCACCGAATTCAAGCTTCCGTCGGAGTACAAAGGAAGGGTCATACGGCTTGGTTTTGATGGGATCAATTATCGCGCGAACGTTTGGATGAACGGCATGCGGATCGCTTCTTCCGAGTACCTTGTGGGCACGTGGCGTCTCTTTCAGTTCGATGTAACTTCTGCAGCCAAGGCCGGTGAAACGAATGCCCTCGCCATCGAGATATTTCCTCCACAGCCGCACGACCTGGCGATCACGCTTGTGGACTGGGCTCCTCTGCCCCCCGACAAAGAGATGGGAATCTGGCGCGACGTGCACGTGTTTGCAACTGGGCCAGTCGCTCTGCGTGCGCCGGCCGTGTTGAGCAAACTCAACCTGCCCTCTACCGATCAAGCGTCGCTGACGGTCCGCGCAGAATTGATCAACGGCGCCAACACTCCGGCCGAGGCCACTGTGAAGGGGCGCATCGAGAATCTCACATTCGAGCGAACCGTGCTCCTTGCGCCGATGCAGACGCAGATCATTCGTTTTACATCGGAAACATTTCCTCAGCTAAAAGTCTCCAACCCACGTTTATGGTGGCCCGCACAAGTTGGGAAACAGGAACTCTACCCACTAGATCTCTCGGTCGTAGTCGACGGACAAGTTTCTGACTCCGCCCATATACGCTTCGGCATCCGCGAGGTCACGGCGAAGCTCGACGAAAAGAACCATAGGGTCTTCCAAATTAATGGGAAGAACATCCTCATTCGTGGAGCCGGCTACAGCTTTGACATGCTGCTGCGATCGTCGCCGGAAAAGCAGCAAGCCGAACTCAACTACGTTCGCGATCTAAACCTCAACGCAATACGCATGGAAGGCAAACTGGAAAATGATCACTTCTTCGATCTTGCGGATCAGATGGGGATCATGGTTTTGGCTGGCTGGTGCTGTTGCGACCAGTGGGAGAACTGGCCGGCATGGGACAAGGAGAACGAACTCGTCGCCGCAAATTCCATGCGTGACCAGGTTCGCCGACTGGAGCGGCATCCTTCCGTAATTGCATTCCTGTATGGCAGTGACTTCGCTCCTCCTCCCGCAATCGAACAGATGTATCTGGGGATCATGCAAGAGTTCGAATGGCCGAATCCAGCCATTTCCTCCGCCGCCGCCAGAACCACGACGGTTGGCCCAAGTGGCGTGAAGATGACCGGGCCTTATGAATACGTTCCGCCGCTGTTCTGGTATATGGATACGCGCCACGGCGGCGCATTCGGCTTTAACACCGAAACTAGCCCAGGTCCAGCCATCCCTCCCATTGAGAGCTTGCGGCGGATGCTGCCGCGGGATCATCTATGGCCGATCGATTCCGTCTGGCAATATCACGGCGGCGGAATGTCGCACACCCTCAACGTATTCACCGAAGCACTCGATCAACGTTACGGCCCGTCATTCTCGGTCGAGGAATTCGCATTCAAGGCTCAGGTCCAAGCTTATGAAGCGCACCGCGCGATGATGGAGGCCTACGGGCGCAATAAGTACGTTTCTACCGGAATCATTCAGTGGATGTTGAATAATGCATGGCCCAGCATGATTTGGCACATGTATGACTGGTATCTGCGGCCGGGCGGGTCCTATTTTGGTGTGAAGAAAGCATGCGAGCCGCTGCACGTGCAGTACTCTTACGACGATCGTTCGATTGTCGTGGTGAACTCCTATTACCATCCGTTCGCGAGTCTTAAAGTCACAGCCAAGGTTTACAACGTTGACATGACCGAGAAATTTTCGAAGCAGGTTGAGGTTAGCGTCGGCCCGGACAGCAGCACTCGCGTGTTTACCTTACCCTCTCTGAACGGTCTAAGCACGACCTACTTCGTCAGCCTCACGCTTGAATCCGATGGTCAGATCAAGAGCAAGAACTTCTATTGGCTTTCCACTCGCGAGGAGGCCCTCGACTGGGCCCGACAAGAACTCGATACCAGCGGCGAATACGACATTTCGACCTGGACTCCCACCAAGACTTTTGCAGATTACTCAACTCTGAACAAGTTGCCCCGACTCGACCTGGATGCCACCGCGCACTACAAAAAGAATGGTGAGGAAAGCATCACAACGGTCACGCTCCACAATCCGGCATCCACGCTGGCTTTCGCCGTCCACCTGAAAGTGAACCGCTCCTCGGACCGGCGGGTCAGCCGCGAAGGCCAGCGGGATGACGAGATTCTGCCTGTATTGTGGCACGATAACTATTTTGCTTTGCTGCCTGGGGAAACCCGTCAAGTGACAGCCACATTTCGAACTCAGGAAAATGGCAATGCGATGCCCACTGTCGAAGTTGAGGGATGGAATGTGAAGCAGAAGTTAGTCGAGGTGCAACAATAATGGAATCTCGGTTGCCGCCCGAAGCACATCGCCACGATCTGGAAAAGGTACTGCGCATCATGCAGGACACTCCTACAATAGACCGCGAATACATGGCGCCGCGCGAAGAATTTCAGGCGCGCGTTCGCCGCGTCAATGAGGCATTGCAACGTCACGGCTACACGGTTGGTCTGGTCTTTTCAGACGAGCACTATGCCGGTGACGTTCCCTACCTCGGCGGAAATACAAATATCTCCATTGAGCAAGTAGCCGGGGTGATCGGCCCCAATGGATTTCATGTGGTCGCCGGACTGGAGGGCGGCTATGTGGCCGAGCAACTCGCAGACCGCGCTGGAGCCATCGTTCACAAAGCCGAGCTACTGCAATTGGCAGACGAGAAATATCCCATTCGAGCCGAGCGCCTGGAGGATGTGATTCGAGCGGCAGCGGGCAAAGACGTGGACAATATCGCGCTGCTGACTCCTCGTCAGGTGATTCCTGCAGGCTTGGTCGAATACCTGCAAGGCATTTATGGTCGCGACGGCGTCGTTGACGCGCAGGAACTCTATTTTCGGGTGAAGTACGAGAAAAGCGAGATTGAGATGCGGCTCATAGCGGACGCCTGCCTCATTGCCGATGCGATGCTGCGAGCTATGCTGGCCGTTCTCCGTCCGCGTCGGCTTGAAACCGAAGTTGCAGCATGGGGCGCGTGGGTCGGGCGCATGTTGGGTTCCGAACGCGACGGTTTTCAAATCATGGTGGGTGCCAATACGGCGAACCGTACTTTGATCGGGCCGGCACTCAATCGGCGAATCAACGAAGGGGACTGGGTTCATCTCGGCGTTGCTCCCAAGCGAGATGGCTTGACGGCCTGCGTACGCCGATCGGTCATCGCCGTCGACTCGCTGGAGAAAATCACTGCAGATCAGAGGTTTTGGTTCGACCTGGTCGAGGAAGGGTACGAGGTGGGTGAGCGCTCCTACCGCGAAGTCGCCAGCCAGCAATTGCCCGCCCGCCTGCAGGAACAGACCCTGGTCGATTTCTTTACTCAGAGATCGGATGAGATCTCAAAACGAATCGGCCGGAAAATCAATCTTGCCACTCAGAAACCGTACACGGGAACTCACAACTCGGGATACACAGAATGCCAGGAGTTCTTTGGCGCCATCACCTTGGACAGTTCCGAACCGTTGGGCAATCGCATTGTCACGATGTTGGACGTCGCCCTGCGTGGAATCGGGGATCGATGGAATGACGTCGTAATTCCTGGCTTCGACTTTTGTGTAGTAGAAAATACGCTCGGCAAGTACGGAACGCGCGTCGAAACTCTTACTAAGGTTCCGATTCACGCGCAGAATCTGGTCGGCGGTCAGTACCGATAAGTCGGCCTGGTGGAACGTAATGATCGGGCGCCTTCCCGAGCAGCACCGTCATTATTTGCCGGATGACGGGCTACCCTTACCTAACCCGGTAAGGTAAGGTTAGCCGCTAGCCTTGATCGGAAACGCCTCGGGGCACAGTTTTGGGGCGGAGCAGAATCTCGATCCGAGGCGTTTTCGATAAGACCTCATGCGCCTCTGGCGCGCCACCAAGCATGAAAATAGGGTTCAGCGGGCTAGCCACGTAGAAACGGGTCAGTCTGTGATACAAGCATCCGTGGTTGGCGATTGCTTGAAGGTCGGTAGCCTATGTGATGACACAGATCCCGCCGATAAGACTGACCCGCGCCGGTAAAGGTATCACCTTTTGTCGCACCCGCAAACGGGAAGGACGCATGACAGTGTCTGCACCAGACCTGCGGCGCAGCAATCGCCTCCGATGGAGGCGTTATGCAAACTTTGATCGAACGCGGTTGTGGATTGGACGTACATCAGGCCACGGTAGTGGCTTGCTTGTTGATGGTTCGCCGGGACGGGAAAGTCCAGAAGCAAATGCGAACATTCGGCACCACTACGCGAGAGCTGGTGGGTCTGCGCGAATGGTTGCTCTCTGAAGGCTGCACCCATGTGGCCATGGAGAGCACGGGAGTGTATTGGAAGCCGATCTACGCGATTTTGGAAGGAGCGTTGGAGATTGTGGTGGCCAACGCGCAACACATCAAGAAGGTTCCAGGGCGTAAGACCGATGTGAAGGATGCGGAATGGATCGCGGACCTGCTCTGCCATGGGCTACTGCGTTCCAGCTTCGTTCCGCCTAAGCCGATCCGCGAACTCCGCGACTTGATGCGCTATCGTCGTAAGCTGGTGGAGAGTCAGGCGGCGGAGCGCAACCGTCTGCTGAAAGTACTGGAGACCGCCAACATCAAGTTGGCAAACGTGGCCACGGACGTGTTCGGGATGTCCGGCCGACTGATGCTGCGAGCTCTGATCGCAGGAAAAGCGACCCCACAAGAAATGGCCGAGCTGGCCAAAGGGCTTCTACGCAAGAAGATTCCCGAACTGGAGCTGGCTCTGGAAGGCAAGTTGGAACAACACCATCGTTTCCTGTTGGAGCTTCAGCTGCAACGACTCGAAGCGGCGGAAAAAGACCTGGCGGTTCTAGAACAACGCATCCGGCAGATGCTCGAACCCTATGCGGCGCAGCTGGCCTTATTGGACGAGATACCCGGTGTGGATTGGACTCTGGCCGCGGTGATCATCGCTGAGTTGGGCGTGGATATGAGCGTGTTCGGAAACGTTTCGCAGTTGGCTTCTTGGGCAGGAGTTTGCCCCGGTAACAACGAATCCGCCGGCAAGCGCAAGAGCAGCCGCATCCCCAGTGGCAATGTGTACCTGAAGAGCGGACTGGTGGAGGCCGCCAATGCGGCGGCCCGATCCAAAGGCACTTACCTGAGAGACAAATTTTTCCGTCTCAAGGCGCGGCGCGGGTACAAGCGAGCCGTGGTGGCCATCGCCCACAAGATCTTGGTCGCGATCTATCACATGCTTTCCCAGCAAGTCTCCTACAACGACTTGGGAGATCTTTACCTAGACAAGCTCAACAAGAACCACCTCACGCGAAACCTGGTTCATCGCCTGGAACGTTTGGGCTACGCGGTCACACTGACGCTGCAACAAAAAGCGGCATAGGCGGAGATAATTTTCATGACAGGAGGTTAGGAGGAAGCCGCTGGCGTTTGCGGCGGACGCGTGGAGCTATGGGATTTGAATCGACTTTGGTTTGGAAGTTGTTGTATTGATAGGAGTTGCGTGAGGAGCCCGTTATTGATGCTCATCGATATAATGCCGAAGTCGCTTTCCATGTTCACGTCATCGTACCGCGGCACGGTCAGTTGTTCAAGACTCCACCGGCGTATGAAACTTGTACCACGCGGAGCGTCCGCCGCGCCAGCGGCTTAGTCTCTTGCCGACTATCCGGAAATTGACTGGACCTTTCCCGAACCTGTATGCTTCGGGTGCGCAATCCGCGCGGGCTGCCCAATTAGAGGTCAGATTTGGATGACGTAATCGCCAGCGAAACTTTCCGAGCAAAACTGCCCAGCGTGGAAAAGAGGTTTGGCGGCCTGCTGGAGCCTCGGTCCTCCAACATTGTGACTCGGTTAACCCTTCACTAGGATGACGCTGGCGTCATCGCGCAGACCCGAACCGTCGGCGAACGAGCGCACGTCATCAAGCAGGCTCTCGGCGGAAGCGTCTGTTCGCGAAAAATGTTTTTGAAGACGCACCAATCCGTACTCTTCCTCCGCTTGATTTTCCGCCTCGGTAATGCCGTCGCTGTAAAACACCAAGCGAAAACCCAGAGGAAGCTTCACTTCCACCTCCGAGAAATCGCCTGATCCCAGTCCCAGCGGAATTCCTTGCTCCACGTCGAGGAACTGGGCTGAAATGCCGGTCATCAGAAGCGGACGCAGGTGACCCGCATTGGCGAAGGTCAGAGTCCGCTTAGCAGGATCAAGCACGGCATACACCATGGTCACAAAACGGCCGGCGGGAAAGTCCTCGACCAGAAGGCGATTCAGCTTCGCCAGCACTTCACCTGGAGTGCAGGCGGCCTCGACCAGGGATCGCAAGATGCCACGAGTGGCGGACATGAGCAGCGCGGCAGCGGTGCCCTTGCCGGAAACGTCGGCCAACACCAGTCCCCAACGGCCTTTGTCCATGGGGATGAAGTCGTACCAGTCGCCGCCCACGGCGCCGACGGGAATGGAAAGCCCGGATACGGTAAAACCAGGAATAGAGGGAGAGGCCTTGGGGAAAAGCGCTTGTTGAATACCGCGGGCCTCCCGCGCCTCACCATTCATTTGCTCCCTTTGCCGTAGTTCCCGTTGAAATCGGCGGGCGTTGTGGACGGCCACTGCCACATCGTTGCACATGGCTTGAAGCAGCCGCAACTGGCAGGGGTTGAAGGCATCCAGTTCGTTGTGGGAGGCGGTGAATACTCCCACCAACTGCCCTTCTACATGGAGGGGAATCGCAACTTCCGAGAGCGTGGATTCTTCACAGCCAATGTAGTAGGGGTCTTGACGCACATCGGGCGCGTAGTGCATCTGGCCAGTGGATGCGACGTATCCGACCATTCCTTTCCCAATTTTCAAGCTGTGGCCGGGGCCGTGGAACTCGCAGCCGGTGCAGCCATGGGCGCACGCTAGCGACAGTTCGCCGCGCTCTTGGTTGTGCAGGTAGATGTCAGAATCCAGACATCCGAAGGAGCGGGCGACCTCGTTTACGACCTTATCAACGAGTTGATCGAGGTCAAGGATCGAGCTGATTTTCTGAGCGGCCTTTTGCAGCTTGAGGAGATCCTCCACCTGATCCAGATTTAGCAGGGGAGAGTTCGAGGAGGGCGGCGCCGTGAAGTTTGGACTGGCTGCCATAGGGTCTGCTCCAAATACAGAACTTGTAAGCAGAGATGATTCATTCCATGGTTAGGACTCTTTTTTCGCAAGATCTACGGCCGCTCGGAGTTTGGACCGGGCAATCTTAGTTGTACGGAATCGTCGTGTTCCTGGTGATGAACCTGATGGTTCGCAACTCCTCCACAGGGGGATTGCGCATGAGTGACGGGCTAACCGGAGGTTATCGTTCGTCCCTCGGGTTAGTGCCGGCACCCGCCCTTCCCTCTAGGAATGAAACCTTTCCATGGTCGGCTAATAACAAACCTACGAGCGCAAACTCCAGCGCACGGGCCAACACTGTTCAGTCGGTGGGTTTCATCTTAATCTGTGCGGGTTCGGAGGCTACGACTTCCGGTACGCCCTTGAACGAAGTGAGTTTCCCAGTAACACAGATGCGCTTGCCACGGTAAGATGTTTCTGGGTCGCCAAACTTCGACCGGTCACTTCCCCCAGATGAGAAGCGTGAAGACCTGATTGGGATAAGGCTGGTCAGAGTTCAGAAAAGTCGGACTGCCACGACTGCCGCCGTCGTTAGAGATGTTGAAATCAGGGCCCTTACACCAACTGAGAATTGCAGACCCCTCGGCGTGGGAGCCACCCGGATTCCAGCCGCTCGTTTTCGACGGTTCCGGTATCGCCGGGCGAATAGCCCGGAGTACTTGGCAGAAATCTGGGAGAGATCACTTTGCTTCGGCAGCGCGGGCCAGTTCCCTCCAAGTGATCAGCTTAATTTTTTGCTGAGCCAGAATCTCCCGGAACTGGTCGCTCGTGAAAAAATCGTAGTCGCGCTGCCTCCAGGCCGAGCCCCATGTGGAGCGTTCCCTGGTGGCGGCCCGTAGTTCATCATCGTCGAAACCGGGATGGATGACGAACTCCGTCACGCCCGGCTTCAGGTTCTTCAACGCAGTGAGGTAAAATTCCGCCCATTTTTCCGGCGGAATTTCCGGTTCAATCGTAACCGTATGGTCCAGCACTACATCGCTTGGACCGAGGCTGGCCTGCAAATATGGGTGGTCGGCGAACCAATCTCTGGTAACGAAAACCGGCAGCTTATACTCGTGAGCCACCCGCAGCATAGTGTCGAACAGTTCTTTGCCGTTCATGATCAGCCGGTACTGATGCGAATCGAGGTGCGTGGGACGAACGCCCATCGCGAGCGCGCGCTCGATCTGGGCGCGCAGTTCGACCTCGACCTCCTTGGCGTTGATATGCTCGCCCTCTTCCCACTCGTGATGGAAATATCCGTTTTGATCCACCAGGCTCGGCACCTTGTCCGCGGGCGCCACGGGACCCCAGCGGTAATAAACTCGTTCACTCGTCAACGTGAGGTGCAGGCCAAAGTCTGCGTCCGGATGGGATTTGGCATAGTCGGCAATCTCTGGAAACCATGGGCAGGGCACCATCAGGCTCGCCGAATTGATCGTCCCGCCTTGCAGAGCTTGGATGGCAGCAGCATTCACCGAGTGGGTTTCGCCGAGATCGTCTGCATGAACAACGAGGAGCTTTGTGCCGGGAGGGTATCCCAGTCGCTCCACCAGAGTCTGCGCAAAGACTCTGACCGGGAAAGTGCACAACAGACAGCCGAGCAACAGTACTCGCAGGATCAACGAAGGAGTCATTGTCGACTAGTAAACCACACCCGTTCGCCCGGTCAATGAGTGCGATAGAGATTCTTAACGAACCGTTCGAATACCTCACGGAATTGCAGCGTCACTCCGCCGCCGTTGCCGCGCGTCCCAGCGAATGTATGCCGTGGAAGCGGCCATGCTGGCGCGGCTGCACGATTATGCTTCATCTCTAGCAATCTCGCCGGACGCAGTCTCGTTCGGATAGTTGAAGAAGAGCTGATTGCCGTCGGGATCATCGACCACCAGAAGTCGGTAGCCCCACGAACCCTCCTTGACCGGAACGCCCTTAACCTCGAGTTCCGCGCGCAGCGCGTCCACCGCGGCGACCGCGGCCTCGCGTGTCGCCGGCTCGACGTTCAGGGAAATGAACATCAGCCCCTTGCCAATCTTCTCGGGCCACTGGCTGGAAAGGATGAGCGCGCAGCCCTGCCGCTCCACCTGGGCGACGAACGTCTTGTCCTCATCGAAGCGCCAGGGGCTCGTGAAGCCAAGCCGGTTAACGTAAAAGAGGAGCGAGGCCTCAACATCCGTTACGTGTAGGACGGGGCGTGCGAACCAGTCTGCCATAGGCTACATATCCTCAAATAAAGATAACTTCTTCCTAGATCAGTTTCGAAAACAAGGTGTCACCGTTCTGACTTTGGGTAGCGTTTTGAGCGGCTATCAGCCAGTCTCCGGCAGCCGTGCTAATTCAACTTAGATGAAGTGGCAAATCCTCGAAATGAACGCACATGTCTCGCGAGTATCGCAGAGGCTGTCAACTGTTGAGAATCAGGCCATTTCACAACTTTGCGCCTTTTGCTCGCCAGACAGGCGAAAGGAAAGGGCAAACTTGTGCTAAGGGGATGTTTCAACAGCA
>CAVPQE010000023.1:0-21824 GCA_963707205.1 uncultured Acidobacteriaceae bacterium | reverse complement strand
CCAGGCCATAACGCAAATTATCCCGACGGTCGACCCTCAGCCTTGGCCCTATCCTACGCACCGCCGCTGGTGCCATGCCGTCGCCTGCTCGTAGGCATGCGCCAGCCGCAAGACCAAATCCTCCCGCCAGTGCGGTCCCGCGATCTGCAGGCCGATGGGCAGCCCACTCTGCGTAAATCCGCAAGGCACGGAAATCGCCGGCAATCCCCAGACATTGAATGGCCGCGTGTCGCGCAGCAGCCTGAGTTCCGCTGGACGCAGGGCCTCGGGATCAGCTTTCAGATCCACAATCGCCGGTGCCGGCATCGGCATGGTCGGAGTTACCAGCACATCTACGTCGGCAAAGACTTGGCCAATGCCGCGGCGAGCCTGCTCCAGTTCACGTTGCCGCTTGATGTACTCGCCTGCAGAAACCCTTTCTCCCGACCGGATGCGCCGCACGGTTTCAGCCTGGTACAACTCCGGCATCTTCGCGACGTTCTCGGCATGGTAGGCATACGACTCGGCGGCTTGCAAAGTGCGGTCGGTGGGCACGTCCAATTGCACTTCCTTTATCTCAGCCACGAGCGTTGAGATTCCCCGCAGCGCATGCTCCATCGCCGACGCCACTTCCGCGTCAAGGCCTTCGAAGAAATAAGCACGCGGCACACCCACCCGCAGGGACTTCGCACCCTCGCGCAGCGCGGAAACATAATCCGCCACGGGCATATCCAGCGAGGTAATGTCGGCCGAATCGTATCCCGAAATCGCCTGCAGCACGATGGCCGCATCTGACACCGTCGCGGCCAGCGGGCCAACGTGGTCCAGAGACGACGACAGCGGAATCACTCCCCGGCTGGACACGCGTCCATACGTCGGCTTCAAGCCAACGCAGCCGCAAAGCGCGGCCGGTTCGCGAATCGAGCCCGCCGTGTCAGTCCCAATCGCGGCATAAACAAGTCCCGCGACGACCGCGGCCGCCGACCCTCCGGACGAGCCCCCCGCGATCCGGCCAAGTTCCCATGGATTGTGAACCTCGCCAAAATAGCTGACCAGAGAACTCCCGCCGTACGCGAACTCATGCAGATTGTTCTTCCCCACGATGACCGCGCCCGCCCGCCGCAACCGGCGAACCACTTCCGCGTCCTGGTTCGGAACCCGATCCTTATACAGCGCGCTGGCCGCAGTCGTTCGAACACCGGCCGTATCGATGAGATCCTTCAGCCCCACCGGGACGCCATGCAGTGGCCCGCGCCACTCGCCGCGCAGAATCTCAGCTTCAGCCCTTCGCGCCTCCGCCAAGGCAGTCTCGGCCGTCACCGTAATGAACGCGTTGAGCGCGGGATTCAGCCTCTCGATCCGCCCCAGGCAATCTTGGGTAATCTCAACCGGAGAGATTTCTCTCCGCCGCAAGCGCTCCGCCAGTTCGGAAATCGGAGTGAAGGCAGTCATCATCAGGCCGAGCCCCATTGTAAAGCCGCCTTCCTCTGTGCTCCCCTGTGTCCCCTGTGGTTCCGATTGTTTTTCAAAACCCACGCCGCATCCTGGTCATCCAAAAGTCCTATAATTGTCCCAGTCGGTTTTCTGGGGGCAAAAAAAATCATGTCAGAGATGACGATCGCGCCCGTTGCGACGCACGGTTTCTTTGTGGATGGCCGGTGGCAAGAAGACGGCGACGTCGTCGAGATTCGCGCCCCCTATGACGGCACCGTGATTGCCCGCGTTGTGCAAGGACGGCGGGAGCATGCCGAGGCAGCCATCGCCGCCGCAGTCAAGGCGTTCGGCACCACGCGACGTCTCCCCGCGTTCGAGCGCCAGCGCGTCCTGCGCCAAATTTCCGCAGCCATGATCGAGCGCAAGGAGGAATTTGCGCGCACCCTCGCCCAGGAGGCTGGCAAGCCCATCAAGGGCGCGCGCATCGAAGTCGAACGCGCCATCTTTACCTTCAACGTGGCCGCCGAGGAAAGCACTCGTATCTACGGCGAAGTCCTTCCCCTTGACTGGCAGGAATTTACCGCTGGCCGTTGGGGCATCGTGCGCCGCTTTCCGCTCGGCCCGATTGCCGGCATCACGCCCTTTAATTTCCCCATCAACCTCGTCGCTCACAAAGTAGCTCCGGCGATTGCCGCCGGTTGCTCCATGGTCCTGAAGCCCGCGCCCCAGACGCCGCTCTGCTCGCTGCTTCTCGCCGAATGCGTACAACAGGCGGGCTGGCCCGATGGCGGACTCAACGTGCTTCCGCTCTCGAATGAAGATGCTGGCCTTCTCGTGACCGACGATCGCATCAAACTCATCAGCTTCACCGGCAGTGTGCCCGTCGGCTGGGACATCAAGCGCCGCGCCGGAAAAAAGAAAGTTGTGCTCGAACTGGGAGGCAACGCTGCCGTCATCGTGCACAGCGATGCGGACGTGGCCTACGCCGCCGAGCGCTGCGTCACGGGCGGCTTCGCCTATGCTGGGCAGACATGTATCTCCGTGCAGCGCATTCTGGTGGAGCACTCGGTCTACGGCCGGTTCACCGATCTCCTTGTCGAAGGCGTCAAGAAACTGAAAGTGGGCGATCCGCTCGACGACTCCACCGACGTCGGACCGCTCATCCGTGAAAGTGATGCGATCCGCACAATAACTTGGATCGACGAAGCGGTCCGTGCCGGCGCGCGTCTGCTTTGTGGCGGCCGCCGCAAGAATCTCCTCGTCGAACCCACGGTGCTCACCGGCACCAAGCCCGACATGAAAGTGAATTGCCAGGAAATCTTTGGCCCCGTGGTGACGGTTGAGCCCTACAAAGATTTCGATCAGGCCCTTCGCCAGGTCAACAACTCCGCATATGGCATGCAGGCTGGCGTCTTTACCCGCGACGCGAAGTTGCTCTTCCAGGCTTACGAAGAACTGGAAGTCGGCGGCGTGATCGCCGGAGACGTCCCTTCATTCCGCATCGATCAAATGCCCTACGGCGGCGTCAAAGATTCCGGCCTCGGCCGCGAGGGTCTGCGCTATGCCATCGAAGAAATGACCGAGCCCAAGCTCATGGTCATGAATTTGCGATAGCAGCGGACGAAGGAGAAACCAGATTAGATGCCAAAGCCTGTCTGTACGTTCGCGCACACGTTGAAAAACTCAACATTTTCTTAGTACGTTCCAACCGAAAAAATTTTTCTTCCGCGACAGCCAAAACGCGCGACAAATTTCCGTGAAGTATTTATAATTTCTGGTTTCGCAAACGACTCAGAAAACCAGTGGGTGGTTTTCTTTTCGCCGTACTGAATCAGTATTCAACCGAATAGCGGACGATCCGCCGGGTCTCTTAAGCCAGATCTCATAAGGGAATGTCGCAGATCTTTCATCGCAGTACGAATACATTGTCTCGCGCCACCATCTTTGGCGCGGTCTTCGTAGTTGCAGCGCTGGGCTGGATGGCGATGGAAATCCAGCGTTCGCCCTACGTCACTTACGCTGGCGTGCGCAAGCCGCAACCAGTTCCGTTTAGCCATCAGCACCACGTGACCGGGCTGGGCATCGACTGCCGCTACTGCCACACCTCGGTTGAGACCTCGAGCTTTGCCGGCATTCCTCCGACCAAGACGTGCATGAACTGCCATTCGCAGATTTGGACCAACGCCCAGCTTCTCGAACCCGTGCGCGCCAGCTACAAATCCGGTGAGTCTCTGCAGTGGACGCGCGTGAACCAACTCCCCGACTTCGTATTTTTCAATCACAGCATTCATATCAATAAAGGAGTCGGCTGCAACAGCTGCCACGGTCCAGTCGACCTGATGCCGCTGATGTATCAGCAAGAATCGTTGCAGATGGAGTGGTGTCTGGGCTGCCATCGCGCTCCCGAAAAAAAACTACGACCGCGTGATCAGGTATTCAACATGCGCTACCAGCCGCCAACCGGAGCGGCTCCGGTGGTGGTCGACGGTCACAGCTACACGGATCAGGTCGAGTTAGGCGCAGCCCTGATCAAGAAATACAACGTTCGCAGCGTGAAAGACATTACGACTTGCAGCACCTGTCATCGCTGAAGTTACAAGCGATGAAGTCAGGCGCGAAGCGGCCAAGCGAGCCTGCCGCGTAGCTCGGAAGAAGTCGGCCGCGAGGTGCGAGCAAGCCAACGGCGAAGCCAGTCAGCCGCGTAGCGGCGCAAGATTGCAGCCCACGGCGTAAGCCGTGGGAAGGAAAGCAAAATCTGGAACAAGCCCCGAAGGGGCGAAAGAATTGTTACACGCGGTCGGCAATAAAAATGGAAGAGCAGAATAAAAAGCGCGAAGATGTTTGCCCCAGCCAAAAAGGCAAATTGGACCTGAATTCCGTCCGCGCGCGCATCGATCAGGCGACGGCGCACGATGCCGCCGAGAAGACCGGCCCCGAATACTGGCGCAGCCTCGAAGAGCTCGCCGGAAGCGACGATTTCCAGGAAGCGCTGCACCGCGAATTCCCCAAAGGCGCATCGGAGTGGGTGGATTCGGTCTCGCGTCGCGGCTTCCTTAAAGTGATGGGCGCGTCCCTCGGCCTGGCTGGCATGACCGGATGCGTGCGTCTGCCGCTCGAGCCCATCGTCCCCTACGTTCGCCAGCCCGAAAATGTAATCCCCGGCCGCCCCATGTATTACGCCACGGCGATGACGCTGGGTGGATACGCTAATCCTCTCCTGGTTGAAAGTCATCTCGGCCGTCCAACAAAAATCGAAGGCAACGATCAGCACCCGGCCTCGATGGGCGGCACCGACATTTTTGCCCAGGCTTCGCTTCTCGGTCTCTACGATCCGGATCGCTCGCAGACCGTCATGTCGATGGGCGACGTGCGTTCCTGGCAGGGATTCCTCACCGCGATCCGCGGTCCGCTCAGCGCGCAGAAAGCCCTGCAGGGCGCGGGCATTCGCATTCTGACGCCGACAATTTCATCGCCGACGCTCGCCGATCAGTTACGCAATTTCCTGAAGGTTTATCCCCAGGCCAAGTGGCACGTCTACGAACCGGTGAATCGCGACAACGCGCTCGAAGGCGCGAAGCTTGCCTTCGGCCAACCCGTCGAGACGCGCTACGACCTTTCGAAGGCCGACGTGATCGTCTCGCTCGACGCCGACTTCCTCTACGCCGGATTCCCCGGCAACACCCGCTACATCCGCGACTTCGCCGCCCGCCGTGATCCGGATGCGCCGATGAATCGACTGTACGTCATCGAGAGCACTCCCAGTTCAACGGGAGCAAAGGCGGACCACAGGCTGCCGGTGAGGGCAGCGGAGGTTGAGTCAGTTGCGCGAGAGCTAGCCCTCGGTTTCGGTATAGGGGGAACCGCAACTGGGTGGAGCGGCGAACGCGCCAAGTTTCTGGCAACGCTGGCACAAGAACTGCACGCGCACCAAAGTGCAAGCATCGTTATCGCGGGCGATCACCAGCCTCCGGCTGTCCATGCTCTAGCGCACGCAATCAATGTCAAGCTCAACAACGGGGGCAAGACGCTCTTCTATGCCGACCCCGTCGATGCGAATCCAGTTAATCAGACTGAATCCATCAAAGATCTCGTCGCCGACATGAACGCCGGCAAAGTTGACTTGCTGATTATTCTTGGTGGCAATCCCGCCTACGACGCGCCCGCCGATCTAGACTTCGCCGACGCGCTCAAAAGCGGCAAAGTTCCTCTGCGTGTGCATCACGCTCTTTATCAAAACGAAACCGCCGAACTCTGCCAGTGGCACGTCAATGCGACGCATGAACTCGAAGCGTGGGGCGACGCCCGCGCCTACGACGGCACCGTCAGCATCATTCAACCGCTGATCGCGCCACTCTACAACGGCAAGAGTGCGCTCGAATTCGTCGCGCTGCTTTCCGGACAAGCCGACGCCACCGGATACGATCTGGTTCGCTCTTATTGGCAAAAGCAGCACACCGGCGCTGACTTCGAGCAGTTCTGGCGAAAATCGCTGCATGATGGCTGGGTCGAGGGAACGACCTTCGCGCCTAAATCAGCGACGGCGAAATCGTCTGTTATCGACGCGCCGCAAACCGAAGCGCCCGACTCCAACGCTATCGAGCTCAACATCCGCCGCGACCCCACCATCTACGACGGGCAATTCTCCAACAACGGCTGGCTGCAAGAACTCCCCAAGCCGATGACTAAGCTCACCTGGGACAACGCCATCCTCATCGGTCCCAAGATGGCGCAGCGTCTCAACATCGCGACAGAAGACGTCGTCGAACTCGAGCTGAACGGAAAGAAGACCACCGGCCCCGTCTGGATCCAGGCGGGCCATCCCGACAACTCCGTCACCGTATTTCTCGGCTACGGCCGCAAGCGCGCCGGTCGCGTCGGCACCGCCCAAGGTTTCGACGCCTACGCGCTGCGCACCACCGCCGCGCCGTGGATCGCCACCGGCGTCACCATCCGCAAGACCGGAGAAACCTATAAGCTCGCTTCCACCCAGGGCATGCAAAGCATGGACACACCCAACGGCGACCATCGCCCCCTGGTTCGCGAGACCACGCTCGAGGAATACCACAAAGAGCCCAACTTCGCGAAGGAAGAAGAGACACCGCCGGAGCTCACTCTCTACAAGCCGTATCCCTACAAAGAAGAAGACTACGCCTGGGGCATGACCATCGATCTGAACTCCTGCGTGGGCTGCAACAACTGCATGCTGGCCTGCCAGTCGGAAAACAACATTGCGGTCGTCGGCAAGGAGCAGACCCAGCTCGGCCGCCACATGCACTGGATTCGCGTCGACGCCTATTATCAGGGCGATCGCGACAATCCCCGCGCATTTTTCCAGCCCGTGCCCTGCATGCAATGCGAGAACGCGCCCTGCGAAGTCGTCTGCCCGGTCGGCGCCACCAATCACACCACGGAAGGCCTGAACGATATGGTCTACAACCGCTGTGTGGGCACGCGTTATTGCTCCAACAACTGTCCTTATAAGGTGCGCCGCTTCAATTTCCTGCTGTTCCAGGACTGGGATACGCCGCAATACAAGATGATGCGCAATCCCGACGTCAGCGTGCGCAGCCGCGGTGTCATGGAAAAGTGTACCTACTGCGTGCAGCGCATCAACGAGCATCGCATCGATGCCGAGCGCGAAGATCGCAAAATCAACGACACCGAGTTGCAGACGGCCTGCCAGCAGTCGTGTCCCGCGGGCGCCATTATTTTCGGTAACATCAACGATCCGAACAGCAAGGTTTCGAAGTTGAAAGCGCAAGCGCGCAATTACAGTTTGCTAGGCGAACTCAACACCCGCCCGCGGACGACATATTTGGCAGAGGTCCGCAACCCGAATCCCGAACTGAAAGGATGAAGGATTCGTATCAGGGCGCGGCTTCAGCCGTGCCGTTGAGAAGGACTTGTGGAAGGGCGCGGCTTTAGCCGCGCCGTTAGAGCCGAAAAAACGATCGGGCTTTAGCCCTTGAGGTCAGCTGGCAAGAACGCATGGACGAGCAATACAAAATGACGGTTGATGCCGACCGAGCCCCCGTGATCGAACCGGGCCACACTTTCGGCACGGTCACGGAAAAAATCAGCGCCATCGTGCTGACCCGTCCCGCTTCGAACGGATGGTTCCTGGGCTTCGGCATTGCCTTCATGCTGACCATGATGATGCTCTTCGCCATCGGATACCTTGTCCTGAAGGGCATCGGTATCTGGGGCGTGACCATCCCTATCGGTTGGGGCTTCGCCATCGTCAATTTCGTGTGGTGGATCGGAATCGGCCACGCCGGCACATTGATTTCCGCGATCCTTCTCTTGCTGCGTCAGTCGTGGCGGAACTCCATCAACCGTTTCGCGGAAGCCATGACGCTGTTCGCCGTGGCCGCCGCCGGAATCTTCCCCGCGATTCACGTAGGCCGTCCCTGGCTCGCGTACTGGCTCTTTCCTTATCCCAGCACCATGGGCGTGTGGCCGCAGTTCCGCAGTCCGCTCATGTGGGACGTGTTCGCCGTTTCCACGTATGCGACGATTTCTGCACTGTTCTGGTTCATGGGTCTGATCCCAGATTTCGCGACCCTGCGCGACCGCAGCGACAAACCGGCGCTCAAAATCGTTTACGGCATGCTCTCCTTCGGTTGGCGCGGATCGGCTCGCCACTGGCATCGCTACGAAACCGCATATTTGCTGCTCGCCGGACTCGCTACGCCCCTCGTGCTCTCGGTTCACACGGTCGTGAGCTTTGACTTCGCCATCGGCATCGTCCCGGGATGGCATACCACTATCTTTCCGCCGTACTTCGTCGCCGGCGCCATCTACTCCGGCTTCGCCATGGTGCTGATGCTCGCCATTCCCATCCGCAAGATTTATGGATTGGAAGACTTCATCACCGAACGTCACCTGCAGAATTCCGCCAAGGTCATGCTGGCGACCGGGCTGATCGTGGCCTATGGCTACGGCATCGAGGCGTTCATGGGCTGGTACAGCGGCGATCGCTATGATGCGTTCACGCTGTGGAATCGCCTGCACGGTCCCTACGCGCCTTGGTACTTGTCGCTGCTGGCCTGCAACATCTTTTTTCCGCAGGTGCTGTGGATCCGCAAGCTGCGCACCAGTCCCATCGCGCTGTTCTTCATCTCCGGCGTCATTCTGGTCGGCATGTGGCTGGAACGTTTCATCATCGTGGTCGTCAGCCTGAGTCGCGATTTCCTGACTTCTTCGTGGGGCATGTATTACCCCACGCGCTGGGATTGGATGACCTACATCGGCACCATCGGCATGTTCCTGGCCGCGATGTTCCTGTTCCTGCGGCTGCTGCCCGCGATTTCGATCTTTGAAATGCGCACCCTCCTGCCCGAGGCGGAGGTGAAGGAATGATGGCGAGGTTTAGGGTGGCGAGGTGCGGAAGATGAAGCGCGATCCCATCTACGGCATCATGGCCGAGTTCGACAGCGCGCAGGCGCTGGTCGATGCGGCGCACGCCACGCATCAGGCGGGCTACAAGAAGATCGATGCCTACAGCCCGTTTCCCATCGAAGGTCTGGCGGAAGAAATCGGGTTCCACCACGACGAAGTCCCGCTGGTGGTGCTCATCGGCGGAATCGTCGGCGGCCTGACCGGATACCTAATGCAGTACTGGATGTCGGCGGTCGACTATCCTCTCAACATCGGCGGCAAGCCCCCGCATTCCTGGCCAGCATTTATCGTCATCACATTTGAGATGACGATTCTCTTCGCCGGAATCTCGGCGGTGTTCGGCATGCTCGCTCTGAATGGCCTGCCCATGCCCTACCATCCCGTATTCAACGTGCCGCGTTTCTCTTTCGCATCGAAAGATCGCTTCTTCCTCATCGTGTTTTCTACCGACAAGAAGTACGATCGCGCAGCCACGCGCCGCTTCCTCGAAAGCTTTAACCCACGCTCGATTTCGGAGGTGCCCAGCTAAATGCCGCACCTCCGCAAACAAGCTCACGTAAGGACGGGCTCATCACCCCATGTGGGGACGGGCGCATTCGCCCGTCTAGGTTTCCTTCGTGAACCTTCGTGCCCTTCGTGGTTAAAGATTTGCGCTGGGTGCCCCATCCTTGCGCGCAATTTGCGCAAGGGTGGGATTCCACGAAACCCTGGATCTTTGGGTTTCCGCAGCGGAATTTTGTGTCCTTCGTGGTTAAAAGTTTTTGCCGCCATCACGGCCATCACCCTCACCACCGCCTGCCGCATCGACATGCACGTCCAGCCGCGCCAGAATCCGCTCTCTCGCAGCGATTTCTTCTCCGATCAGCGTTCTGCGCGTCCTCTGGTAGAGGGCACGGTCGCTCGTGGCCAGTTGCACGAGGACACTTATTTCTATACCGGCAAGATTGGCAACAATCCCGGCGACGTCATGCCTTTCCCTGTGACCAAGGAGGTGCTGGAACGTGGTCAGGAGCGCTTCAACATTTTCTGCGCGCCTTGCCACTCGCGACTGGGAGACGGCAACGGCTTCGTGCCCTCGCGCGGATTCGCCCGCAAGCCACCCTCCTATCACATCGAGCGGCTGCGGAAGGCGCCTCTGGGATACTTCTATGACGTCATCACCGAAGGTTTCGGGATCATGCCCGACTACGCCTCGCAGATTCCGCCACGGGATCGCTGGGACATTGTGGCCTACGTTCGCGCGTTGCAGTTGAGCCAGAACGCGACCATGGCGGATGTGCCCGCAGGGCAGAATATCCCGTCCCAACCGCTGAAGTTCCGCGAGCCGGGTACGGGTGCGAGCCTGCCGGTGGTTTTGCCCCAGAACAATTCGAAAGCAGAGGAAGAGAAATGAGCGCGGCGCCGGTGAACCATCTCGATTTGACGCCCCCGCCCGTGGTGAAGACCATTGCGCAACGGTCGTTGATTGTCGGCGTCGTCTTCGGCATTCTCGCCGTCATCCTCGCGTTCCTGCGGCCGGAGCAGTTTTATCGCGCCTACCTCCTCGGCTTCATGTGTTGGCTGGGCGTGGCCCTGGGTTCGATGGCGATCCTCATGATCCGTCATCTCACCGGCGGCGGTTGGGGCATGGTCATCCGCCGCATTCTCGGGGCGGCCATGCGCACCGTGCCGTTGCTGGCGCTCCTATTTATTCCCGTCATTCTCGGAATGCACAAGCTGTACATCTGGGCGCAGCCGCTGGATCAGATCGCCGACAAGCATCTGCGCGAGCATCTGGAAGACATCACCAAAACATATCTCACCACCAATGGATTCATCCTTCGCGCGGTGTTTTATTTCGCCATATGGAATCTGCTCTCATTCCTGTTGTCGAAGTGGTCGAAGCAAACGGACCGCGCCGGCGCTCCCGACAATACGCAGCGCTTCAAGGCCGTCGCAGGTCCCGGACTGATCCTCTACGGCTTTACCATTTCCTTCGCCGCGATTGACTGGGTGATGTCGCTCGATCCTAGCTGGATTTCCACCATCTTCGGCCTGGTCATTCTCATTGGCGAAGTTCTGTCGGCCATGTGCTTCGCGGTTGTGGTCGAGCGCATTCTGTTTGATTACAAACCCATGTCGGAGATGCTGAAGCCCGACTTCGTGCACGACCACGGCAAGTGGATGCTCACCTTCATCATGGTCTGGGCATACTTCAACTATTCGCAGTGGCTCATTATCTGGGCGGGCAATTTGCCCTCGGAGATCACATATTATCTGCGGCGTTTGAACGGCGGTTGGGGATACGTCGGGCTTTTCATTGTGATCTTCCACTTCGCCATTCCGTTCGGAACTTTGCTGTCCCGCTCCTTCAAACGCAATATTCGCAAGCTGGTGTGGCTGGCCGTGTGGCTCATGTTGATGCGCTATCTGGATTTGTTCTGGATCATCGAGCCGAATTTTTCAAAAACTTTCACTGTGACCGCGGCAGACGTGGTCGTGCCGGTTGCCATCGGCGGCTTCTGGCTGGCCTATTTCTTCCGTAATCTGGGCTCGCTGCCCCTATTACCCGCGTATGATCCGTCGGCCGGAGAAGTTCTGGAGCCGGCTCATCATCATTAGGAACACATGATTAGGAACACATGAGCGACCAAATCCATCCCGCGAATTCGACTGGCAATGGCGGATACGAGCGCCGCGACGCCGGTACCGCAGGCGTGCTCTATTTTCTTCTGGGTCTCGCTCTATTCGGGGTGTTCGTCTATTTTGTGGCTGCCGGAATGTATTCCTATCTGGAGAAGAGGTCGGACGCTCAGCAGACTCCGGTGAATCCGCTGATGCCGAATGCCCCCACCGACACGCGCCATGTTCAAAAAACCTATCCGCAGAGCGCGTTCCCCAATCCCAGACTGGAGGAAGACGAGCGTGGCCAACTGGACCATATCCGCATCAATGAAGCACAAACCCTGAGCACTTACGATTGGGTCGACCAGAAGGCCGGAACCGTTCGCATCCCGATCGATCGCGCCATGGACCTGATCGCGCAACGCGGACTGCCTGTTCGCGTTCAAGGGGCAGAAGCGTCCGCGAACCAGTCGTCGAAGACTCAATCCGAAAAGGGCAAGGCGGAGAAGTCGAAGGAAACTAAAAAGTGAGCCGTCAGAATCACAACTCGAAATCCGCGGTGCAAACCATGCTGGCGATCGCGCTGCTCGCGGCGACCGCTTGGGGACAGGCGATGACGAAGGGCATCATGTCGCCGCCGTCCAACGTCCGCCCGCCCTATTTGCAAAACGTTGGCATCGAGCAACATCTTAATGGCCAAGTGCCTCCCGATCTCGCCTTTGTCGACGACACCGGCCGCACCGTGAAACTGGGCGACTACTTCGGCAAGAAGCCGTTGATCCTGAACCTGGTCTACTACAACTGCACCATGCTCTGCGGAGAAGCTTTGGCCGGCCTCACTGGCGCCATGAAGATGGTGAAGTTTGATGTCGGCAACGAGTTCGATGTGCTCACGGTGAGCTTCAATCCACAGGAAACGCCCGCCATCGCAGCCGCCAAGAAGCAAGACTACCTCAAGCGCTACGGCCGTCCCGGCGCCGCCTCCGGTTGGCATTTCCTGACCGGACCCGCGGAGTCGATCAACGCGTTGACCACGGCCGTGGGCTTCCAATATCAGTATGACCCCAAGATCAATCAATACGCGCACGCCACCGCCATCATGGTGCTGACGCCGCAAGGCCGCATCTCGCGTTATTTCTATGGCGTGGATTATCCGCCGAAAGACCTGCGCATGGGATTGGTCGAAGCCTCGCAGGGCAAAATCGGAAACGCCGTCGACCAGGTGCTGCTGTACTGCTATCACTACGATCCTGCAACTGGAAAATACGGCGCAGTCGTGAGCAACATTTTGCGGCTGGGAGCTGGACTCACCATTTTGATGTTGGGGGTCTTGCTCTTCATTCTGTTCCGGCTGGAGAAACTCGCCCCGCCGCGAAGCACCCTGGGTCAAGCAAAATCGGGTCAAGCAGGGCCGAATCAACCAAGATATGTTCGATAATTTTCCATTATGGCCGGATCGGGCTTCCACGGCGGCGGGCAACGTCGATGCCCTCTTCATCTTCCTGCTCATTGTCTCGGGCTTGATGACGCTGCTGATTTTTATAGCGGTGGTTTACTTCGCTGCCCGCTACCGCCACCGCCGCGGTGTTCTGGCCGAGCAGATTGAAGGTTCCATACCGCTCGAAGTGACTTGGTCGACTATCCCCCTCTTCGTATTCATGGTGATCTTCGCCTGGGGAGCGGTGGTGTACTTCAAAAGCCGCACGCCCCCGCGCGACTCGACCGAAGTTTACGTCGTCGCCAAGCAGTGGATGTGGAAACTGGAGCACGCCGAAGGCCAGCGCGAAATCAATGAGCTACACGTCCCCGTAGGCCGCGACGTGAAGCTGATCATGACTTCGCAGGACGTAATCCACAGCTTCTTCGTTCCGGCCTTCCGCATGAAGCAGGACGTGCTCCCGGGCCGCTACACCGTTGCGTGGTTCCGCGCCACCAAGCCCGGCACGTATCACCTGTTCTGCGCCGAATACTGCGGCACGCAGCACTCCGGCATGATCGGTTCCATCGTCGTGATGGAACCCGCGCAGTTCGAAGCCTGGATGAGCGGCGGCACGACCGGCCCACTTTCCGCCACGGGAGAAAAGATCTTCGCCGAACTGGGTTGCGTTACCTGCCATCGCACCGACACGCAAGGCCGCGGTCCGAACCTGCAGGGAGTTTTCGGCAAGCCGGTGCTGCTGGAAGACGGACGTACCGTAACTGCCGACGAAAATTACATTCGCGAATCCATTCTCGATCCCGGTGCGAAGGTGGTGAAAGGATTCAAGCCGGTTATGCCCACGTTTCAGGGACTGGTAAGTGAAGAGCAATTGAACGCCCTGGTGGCCTACGTGAAATCGTTGTCTCAACCCGTCGCAGCCGGGACCAAGACGGCGGCCGCCACGCCGCAAGTCAATTCCAACGCCGCAGGAAGTCAGGTGCAATGAGTATGGCTACCGCAACAATTCAACCGGTGGAGCGAGAGAATTATCTCAACAAGGAGTACGGCGTCGGCTCGTGGCTCTTGACCACGGACCACAAGCGCATTGCGCTTCTATACCTGATCTCAATCACTTTTTTCTTTTTCATCGGCGGGTTCTTCGCGCTGCTCATCCGTCTGGAACTGCTGACTCCCGCTGGCGACCTGGTTCAGGCCGACACCTACAACAAACTCTTCACCATGCACGGCATGGTGATGATCTTCTTCTTCCTCATCCCCTCGATTCCGGCGGTGCTGGGCAATTTCCTGGTGCCCATGATGATCGGCGCCAAGGACCTCGCCTTCCCGCGGATTAACCTGCTGAGCTGGTATTTGTACATTATCGGCGGCATCATGATGTTGCACTGCATGCTGACCGGCGGCGTCGATACCGGCTGGACTTTCTATACTCCCTTCAGCACGGCCTTCACCAACACCAAAATTGTCGAAGCTGGACTGGCCATCTTCGTCGCCGGATTTTCCTCCATCCTCACCGGCCTGAATTTCGTCGTGACCATCCACCGTATGCGCGCTCCGGGCATGACCTGGTCGCGTCTGCCGTTGTTTATTTGGGCACATTACGCCACCAGCATCATTCAGATTCTCGGAACGCCGGTTATCGCCATCACCATCGTTCTGGTCGCCGTGGAACGCACCTTGCATCTCGGCATCTTCGATCCCAAACTCGGCGGCGACCCGTTGCTCTTCCAGCACTTGTTCTGGTTCTACTCGCATCCCGCCGTCTACATCATGATTCTGCCGTCGATGGGCGTGGTCACCGAGATCATTGCCTGCTTCTCGCGCAAGCGCATCTTCGGCTATAGCTTCGTCGCGTTTTCGTCCATCGCCATTGCCGTCTTCGGATTCCTGGTCTGGGCGCATCACATGTTCGTGGCCGGAATTTCCGTCTATGCCGCACTCGTGTTCTCGCTGCTGAGCTATGCGGTCGCGGTGCCTTCCGCCGTCAAAGTGTTCAACTGGACGGCCACTCTTTATAAAGGTTCCATCCGCTACGACGCCCCCATGCTCTACGCCTTCGGTTTTCTCGGCCTGTTCACCATGGGAGGCCTCACCGGCTTGTTCCTTGCGGCACTGGGCATCGACGTCCACGTCACCGACACCTACTTCGTCGTCGCGCATTTCCACTACATCATGGTTGGCGGCGCGCTCATGGGATATCTGGGAGGTCTGCATTTTTGGTGGCCGAAAATTTCCGGCCGCCTGTATCCCGAGGGCTGGGCGCGACTCGCGGCGCTGATTGTCTTCATCGGCTTCAACCTTACGTTCTTCCCGCAGTTCATCCTCGGCTACCTCGGCATGCCGCGCCGCTACTTCCAGTACCCGCAGGAGTTTCAGGTGCTGAACGTTCTCTCTACGGCGGGCGCCACGGTGCTCGGTGTCGGTTATCTGCTGCCCATGATTTACTTCCTGTGGTCGATGCGCTACGGCAAGCCCGCGCCCGACAATCCGTGGAACGCTGCCGGCCTGGAATGGATGACATCGTCGCCGCCCACGACCTTCAACTTTGAAACAGAGCCCATCGTGACCTGGGAAGCCTACAACTACGACGAGTTGGACAAGGAGCATAAGGAGGAGGTCAAAGTTGTCGGATAGCACCGTCGTCGGCCTTCACCACGAAGAGCAGCACCACCCGGAACTGCTGCACCACTTCGCCGAACCGCAGCAGCAGCGCGATGCCGCCAGCCTCGGCATGTGGATCTTCCTGGCCACCGAAGTCATGTTCTTCGGCGGCTTGTTCTGCGCCTATTTAATTTATCGCCGGTGGTATTTCGGAGATTTCGGCGCCGCCAGCAAATCCATCGACGCTACTCTCGGTGCCACCAACACGGCTGTCCTCATCTGCAGCAGCTTGACCGTGGTGCTTGCAGTGTGGGCCGCACAGACGGCTCGTCGAACTCTTCTGATCGGCAGCCTCGTGATGACGATGCTTCTCGGCCTTGCCTTTCTCGGCATCAAAGGCATCGAGTACAAAGATAAGTTCGAAGAGCACCACGTTCCGGGCGCGTCCTTCAGCTTCGATCACGTGCCGATTCCACGACATCCTGATCAATACGCCAACCCGCGCCACGCCGAAATTTTCTTCTCTCTCTACTTCATCATGACCGGCCTGCACGCGCTGCACATGATTGTGGGACTCGGTATTTTCTCCTGGCTTTTGGTCATGGCGTGGAAAGGCCGCTTCACTCCCGAATATCACACGCCCGTCGAAATATGTGGACTCTACTGGCACTTCGTCGACATTGTCTGGATCTACCTGTTCCCGTTGCTCTACTTGATCGACCGGCACCCGTAAGGCTGGTTATGTCTGAGGCGTTATATGTCTGAAAACTCAAAATCCTCGCCGCTGAAAATGTATTTTGGCATCTGGATCACTTTGCTCCTGTGTACGTTCCTTACCTACAAGGCGGCATTCGTCGAACTCGGCCGCTTCAATGCCGCCGTAGCTCTGACCATCGCCACTATCAAAGCCCTTCTCGTGGCCCTCTTCTTTATGCACATCAAGGGCGCTCACGAAAAGTTGCTCAAGCTGGTCGTCATCTCGACCGTTTTCTTCCTCTTCATTCTTATAGCCCTCTCCATGGCCGACTACGGCACGCGCACCTGGAGCTAGGCGACATAAGAGATCCATGTGGGGACAGCCGCCCTCGGCTGTCCGCCGGGCGCAGCCCGGCAGTTGCTGGGCGATGATCACTCCGTTGCTTCCCAATCTGCGGTATACTCGCGCCGTCGTTTTTCCCATCACGTGAGCACGAGGTGATTTATGGCGTTCTGCAATTCTTGCGGCGCAACTCTGAACCCGGGAACAAAGTTCTGCAACAAGTGCGGTGCTGCCGTAGCTGTCGGCGCATCTTCTCCGGGCGTCACGTCGACGGCTCCTCCGCCTGCTCCGGCTCCCACGGGCGGCGGCAGCGCTCTCAAAGTTATCCTCATCGTCGTTGCCGTGATCGTCGGCATCGGCATCCTTGGCATTGCGACGGTCGGTATCATCGGGTATCGCATCGCCAAGAGCTCTCACGTGTCTCAGAATGGCGATCACGTGAAGGTGGAGACCCCGTTCGGCTCGGTGGAAACGTCCAAGGATCCGGACCAGGCCGCCAAAGATTTGGGGGTGGATCTCTATCCAGGAGCGCAAGTTCAGCGGAACGGCGCATCCTCCGCGGCCTTTGGCGGCATCCGCACTGTGACGGCCATGTTTGAAACCAGTGACGCGCCGGACAAGGTTTGCAGCTTCTACAAATCAAGGTTCCCCGGCGCCATGGTGACGACTTCTGATCGGAACCACTGCACCATCGTTTCCAATAATCAGAAGAACATGATTACCATCAACATCCAGGCCAGTGGCGACAACACCAAGCTTCAGATCACCAACGTGAGCAAGAAGTCCTCCGACTAAGAAACCCGGCCCATGCAAGATAGAGTGTCAGATTCCGTACCGGTCCCGAAGTCCTCACGAACTGACGCTTCGGGACTGGCCGAAGCTCTGCGCTCGCGCGTTCGCGGTGAAGTTCGCTTTGACCAGGGTAGCCGCGCTCTGTACGCAACCGACGGCTCGAACTACCGCCAGGTTCCCATCGGCGTAGTTCTTCCGCACGATGCCGACGACGTGCTAGCCGCAATTTCTGTTTGCCGCGAATTTGGAGCGCCGCTGCTTTGTCGCGGCGGCGGCACATCGCTCGCCGGCCAGTGCTGCAATGTCGCCGTCGTGCTGGATTTTTCCAAGTACATGGCAACAATCCTCGAGATCGACCCCGCTCGCCGCATCGCTCGCGTGCAGCCCGGCGTCGTGCTCGATCACCTGCGCAATGCCGCCGAGAAGCATCACCTCACCTTCGCTCCCGATCCTGCGAGCCACGACCGCTGCACTATCGGTGGCATGATCGGAAACAATTCCTGTGGCGTCCACTCCGTGATGGCGGGCAAGACCGACGACAACATCGAGGAACTCGAGATCGTCACATTCGACGGCGTGCAGATGAAAGTGGGCCCGACTTCCGCTGACGATCTGCAACGCATCAGCGCCGAATCCGGACGCCGTGGCCAGATCTACCGCACTCTGAAAAACATTTCCGAACAATACGCGGATCTCATCCGCCAGCGATTTCCCAGCATTCCGCGCCGCGTCTCCGGCTACAACCTGAATTACCTGCTGCCGGAAAGTGGCTTTCATGTCGCGCGAGCGCTCGTCGGCTCAGAAGGCACCTGTGCCACAATCCTCGAAGCCACTTGTCGCCTCGTCGAGAGTCCTCCAGAACGCGTTCTGCTGGTCGTGGCCTATCCTGATATTTATCAGTGTGCCGATCATGTCCCGGAAATCATGGCGCACAAACCCATCGGCCTCGAAGGCTTCGACGATCTTCTCGTCTATTACACGCGCACCAAGAGCATGAATTCCGAAGGACTCGCTCTTCTTCCGGAAGGCGAAGGCTGGCTCATGGTCGAGTTCGGAGGCCAGACGGCGCGGGAAGCCGAGTCTCAAGCTCGCGGTCTGATTGACGCGCTCAACCGCAGCGCCAGCCCTCCGAACGTGCGCCTCTACGCGGGCCCGCAAGCCAAGCGCATTTGGGAGATTCGCGAGGCCAGTCTCGGCGCGACCTCGCACGTCCCCGGAGAACCGCTGAACTGGGAAGGCTGGGAAGACGCCGCTGTCGCTCCCGAAAAACTGGGCGGCTATCTTCGCGACCTGCGCAAGATGATGGCCGCGTTCGGCTACAAAGGCTCGCTCTACGGTCACTTCGGTCACGCCTGCGTGCACACGCGACTCAACTTCGATCTGCAATCCAAAGATGGAATCGCCAAGTTCCGCAAGTTCGTGGAAGAGGCTGCCGATCTTGTCGTCAGCTACGGCGGTTCGCTCTCCGGCGAACACGGCGACGGACAAGCCCGCGCCGAACTGCTTCCAAAAATGTTTGGCCCGGAATTGATGCAGGCGTTCCGCAAGTTCAAGTCCGCATGGGACCCGGATTGGAAAATGAATCCGGGCAAGCTCATCGATCCTTACAAACTCGACGAGAATCTTCGCCTCGGCGCCAACTACGCTCCGTGGGATCCGGAGACGCGCTTCCAGTTTCCCGCCGATCATGGCAGCTTGTCGCACGCCGCTCTGCGCTGCGTAGGCGTGGGCAAATGCCGCCGCGAAGAAGGCGGCGTGATGTGTCCCAGTTGGCGCGCCACACACGAAGAGGAACATTCCACTCGCGGCCGCGCTCACCTGCTCTGGGAGATGACTCAAGGCGAAGTCATCCGCGACGGCTGGCGTAGCGAAGAGGTCAAGCAGTCGCTCGATCTTTGCCTCGCCTGCAAGGGATGCAAGAGCGATTGTCCGGTGAGCGTCGACGTCGCGACTTACAAAGCTGAATTCCTCTCTCATTACTATGAAGGCCGCGTCCGCCCGCGCAGCGCCTACGCCTTCGGCAACATCGACCTGTGGGCGCGCCTGGCGTCGAACGTTCCCGGCCTCGTCAATCTGACCACGCAGTTACCATTCCTGCGCGACATCGCGAAGCTGGTTGCCGGGATTCCGCAGCAACGCAACATTCCCGCCTTCGCACCCGAAACTTTCAAAAGCTGGTTTCGTCGCACCCACGGAAGAACCGGCACGCATGCGGAAAAAGGCCCGGCAATTGCTCCGCCGTGGAAGAGCGGGTGGAAGAGCGGCCCTCCAGGGCCGCGTAACGTGCACGAATCGAGTTGGGCTTTAGCCCCTGAGGGCCGCACCGTTCTTCTCTGGCCCGATACGTTTACTAACTACTTCCTGCCAGCAACCGCCAAAGCCGCGGTCGACGTTCTCGAAACTGCCGGATACCAAGTGATCCTTCCGCAGGCGAATCTCTGTTGCGGCCGTCCTCTTTACGACTTCGGCATGCTTGACCGCGCGGAATCCTTGCTGCTCGATATCCTCGACGCACTTTCGCCCGAGATCGAAGCAGGAATCCCAGTCGTCGGACTGGAGCCAAGTTGCGTCGCAGTCTTCCGCGACGAACTGCTTAACTTCTTCCCGCACGACGAACGCGCGCAAGCGCTGGCGCGGCAGACGTTTCTGCTCAGCGAGTTTCTCGAAAGCAACTCCGGAAATTCTCCACTGCCTCGCTTCGAACGCAAGGCGCTGCTGCACGGACACTGCCATCACAAGTCCATCATGAAGATGACCGCCGAAGAGTCGCTGCTGCGGCGCATCGGCATCGATTTCCAGTCTCCCGCTCCGGGATGCTGCGGGATGGCTGGCTCCTTCGGCTTCGAGCACGATAAGTACGACATCTCCGCGGCCATCGGCGAACTCGAACTTTTGCCCGCAGTCCGGAAGGCGCCGTCGGACTGGCTCATCATCGCGGATGGATTCAGTTGCCGCGAGCAGATCGCGCAGGGAACTGGGCGGCATGCGCTTCATTTGGCCGAAGTCCTGCAGATGGCTCTCGATCCTTCTCAGCTTGCCGACGATCCGTTCCCGGAGTCACGGCTGGCTGGCCAGCGAGAGGCCGAGGTCCGCTCCTCGATGAAGCGGACTGGACTGGGCTTGGGAGCGCTGGCTGCAGGGGGTTTGCTGCTCTGGCGATTCGGCCGAAGCCTCTGAGTTATCATCCACTTACACCTCACATTAGCTTAAAGCGAATCCGCGCCTATGGTCCAACTGCCGGCTTTCTGGGACAATGGACTCTGCTTCTTCGTCGCGCATCTTTCCTCAGCGTCTCAGGTTTGTCATTCCGATCCTGAGCAGCGCGAAGGGGGAGGAATCTGTTGTTCGCTCGAATCCGCGACTGGTTCTTATGGATCACGAACTCACAACCGTGGTCGGCAATGAGGCGGCCTCCGCGCAGGCTCAGTTGGCAGCTCCGCTGTCCGCTGCAGCGCCGTTACGCGGGTCGGTCCTGGTTCTGATTCAGTTCGATGTTTGCGAGGAGATTCGGCTCGACGTGCTGCGCAACATCTTCGGCGCGCGCACGGCGGATGCCAGCTTCAAGCATCAGGCTCCGGGATACGTTCGCTACCAGCGTCCTCCAGTGGAGGAGAGGCTTGAGCCGCTGATTCTGGAGAGCGGAGAGCGGCTTGAGGGGCAGATCAAGTACTACGACTACGGAGTCGTCAGCCTGGTCTTCGAGCTGCCGTTTTCCGGTGGCTGGGATACGTTGGTGCAACTTTCCTGCCGCTGGACTTCCGACATCAACTTTGAAACGCTCGCCACGCGCATCGTCAAGCAGAAGCTCGAACGGGCGGCTCCAGCGCTGGTGAAACCTTACGACGTGAAGAATGGCGAGTGGCTGCAAGAAGATTACTTCATCTTCCACGTGCGCGAGATCGAGGGCGCGCTGTCGGCGAACGACCTGCTTGCTGCGCACGGAGATCAGATTGCGCAGGTGGTGCGCGGCGAGATGGCCATGCTTTCCGAAGGCGAGCGCCAGGAGATTCTGCAGTCGCGGATTTCTTACTATCCCAACGATCTGGCGGTGATTGGGTGGAACGCGGCCTTCATCTATGACACTCCCGCGGGCGCCGAGGGTGCGATCCAGCTTCTGCAGTACGCCAACTCGCAGTTGCTCGAGTTCCGCCACTACGACGAACTGCTTACCAAGGAACTGGAAAACGTCTACGACTTCCTCGAAGTCGGCGGCACGGGATGGTGGTCGCGCTGGCGTACGGCGAATGCCGCGTCCAAGCTGCACACCGTGCTGCTCGACGTCAACGAACTGACCGAGCGCGCCGACAACGCCATCAAGTTCCTCAGCGACATGTTCTCGGCGCGCCTCTACAAGCTGTGCGCGTCCAAGGTCGGAGTGCCGGACTACAAAGACCTGGTCAAAGAAAAGCTGCAAACCGCCGAAGATCTCTACCGCTTCATGGTGGAGCAGTTCAACCAGAGCCGCGCCTTCGTGCTGGAGCTGATGGTGGTAGTCATCCTGATCATCGAACTCGTCTACTTCTTCCGCGGCAAACC
>CAVPQE010000022.1:0-432168 GCA_963707205.1 uncultured Acidobacteriaceae bacterium | reverse complement strand
CCTGGCGCACCGGCATTTTGCTGATGCCGAGAGCCTCTGCCATCTCGCCTTCCGAGGCAAAGGTTTGGCCCTCTCTGAGTTTGTTCTTCTTGATGAGATCGCGTACCTGATCAACGATCTGCATGTAGTAGGGGACGTAGCTGCCGCTATCCAGAGCAAGGCCGAGTTTTGCGACGCTGACTGCCTGTAGTTCTGAAGCGATTAAGACCATAATTTCCTCACATGTATACGTAGTATACAATGTATGCCATGTTGATCACTAGAAGTTTTCTAACTCTCATTTTATGAGTTGACTGGTGTCAAGATAATACGTTTGTTTACTTATTCTTAACATCACAGCATTGGGTCCGGCTAAGAATCCTTCGTCTCATTTTACTTGACACCATATATGCATATGAGCTTTATATGCGGCGAATGAGTGGAGGCGCCTGTCATGATCTCTAGGTCAGCCTGCCGTAATAACATACGCTTCGTCCTTTGCCGAATCGCCTGTTTGCTCGCGTTATTCGCTATGGTCTGTACTTCGGTTGATCTGCGCGCCCAAGTCGAAACCGGAAAGATCGTGGGCTCTGTCAAAGACCCTTCGGGGGCAGTGGTAGCGGATGCGGTAGTCACAGTGACCGAGATCCAGACGAATGTCGAGAAGAAGAGCACGACGAACAGCAATGGCGAGTACGTTGTGACTGAGTTGAAGTCCGGCAATTACATCGTATCGGTTGAGCACCCCGGGTTTAAGAAAGCAAAGCAGACCGAGTTCAAGCTTGACGTCAACCAGGTGGTGCGCGTCGATTTCACTCTGGTTGTCGGCGCAGTGACTGAAGAGATGGTGGTCACCGCGGCCAACCGTTGGTTGAATCCGAAACCTCTTCGATCGGACAGGTAATCGAGCAGGCGCGGGTCAACGATCTGCCGCTGGATGGACGCGACTTCGTGCAACTGGCTTATTTGTCCCCCGGCGTCAACCAGGGCCCGACTGCCGGCTACACCGTGCAACAGGGGGAATCCCTGAGGATCAGCGCGGAAATGCGGCCATCCAGGTGAACGGCCTAACGGCCACCAACAACAATTTTCTGCTCAATGGATTTGACAACAATGAGCAGCAGATTGGGATCGAGGTGATCCAGCCGTCGATTGACGCCATTCAGGAATTCAAAGTACAAACCAACAACTTCGGTGCTGACATCGGCAGAGGCGGAGCCGTGGTTAACGTAGTTCTGAAATCCGGAGGGAACCAGTTTCACGGCAGCATTTTTGAGTTTCTGCGCAACTCCGCATTTGACGCGAAGAATTATTTCGACAGTCCAAACCAGCCGATTGCCCCCTTCAAGCAGAATCAATTCGGAGGGACGATTGGGGGGCCGATCCGAAAAGACAAGACTTTCTTCTTCGTTGACTATCAGGGGACGCGCATTCGGCAGGCGCAGACGTTCATCTCTACCGTGCCCTCACCTTCGGAGGTGGGTGGTAATTTCAGCGACCTTTTGACCGGCGACCCGACGACATATTTCCACCCGTGCCCCGATGGCTCCGGTCCCGCATTCGATCCCGGAACCATCTTCGACCCGTTTTCAAGTTATTCCTACACCTGCGGCGACGGAACGCCGATTACGCTGAGAAAACCGATTCCGGGGAACGTCATTCCGTCTTGTTCTTCCGCCACCGACGCGGCTTGTCTCGATCCGGCTGCCCTGAAACTCGTGACTCTGTTCCCGACCCCAAACATCTCCAATTCCGCCGGTAACTATTTATCGAATCCGGTGAGCCAAAACAACCAGGATTCATTTGATGTTCGTGGGGACCACCAACTCACCAGCAAGAACAGTCTCTCCCTAACCTTCAGTTTCAATAATGTCGACGCCTTTGCGCCTGACCCGCTGCCCGGGTACGCCGGTGGAGGAAACTTTACCGGGCACATCACAAATCTGGCCAGGTCCGCCGGCATCAGCGATGTTCACACCTTTGCGGCGAACAAGATCAACGAATTCAAGATCGGCTATTCCCGCTACGTGGTGAAGGCGGTACAGAATTTTGCGGGGCAAGACCTGGCGTCGCAATTCGGTATTCCGAATATATTCAATCCGAACAACGCAACTGCCACGGGAGGATTGCCTTACATCCAGTTCTCGAACCTTAGCCCACTCGGACCACTGACTGGTTTCCGGAGTTCTTAAACGAAAACAACTATCAATTTATGGACGCATTCACGTACGTTCGCGGCCGCCACTCATTCAAGTTTGGCGCGGACGTGCGACGCCGCCTACACGGGTTTTTCCAGACGCAAAATGCGCGCGGCGATATGACTTTCAACGAATTGTTCACTTCTGACCTGACCACGGATACGGGCGGGAGCGCCCTAGCAACCTTCCTGATCGGCTTTCCAGTCTCCTCGTACCGCGACGGCCAAAAGGGATCCTTTGGCATGCGCTGGACCGAGTTCAGCGCGTACGCAATGGACGATTTTCGCCTGAACGACAAACTCACATTGAACCTGGGGGTACGCTACGACCTGTTCACGCCGCCCATCGAGCAGTACAATCGGCTCGCCAATTTCGATTTTGCGACAGGACTATTTGTTTCGCCCCAGCAGCCAGGGGTGAGCCGCTCGGGCAATGTGAAAACCGATCACAACAACTTTGCCCCGCGGATTGGCTTTGCGTGGACTCCTTGGAACGAGAAAACCGTGATACGTGGAGGTTTCGGCATTTTCTACGATGTTCAGGCGGATCAGAACGACGCCGAACTTCCCTATAATCCCACTGGACTGATCTTCAGTCAGAACTACAATCCCGCGGCGAACGCGACGCCGACCTTGCGGATATCTACAGGCTATCCCACTCCCGTCTATTCAACCGTTTCGGATCCGGCGGGCCGAGCCAGCGCTTCGTTATTCAACAATCGCACAACCTATATTGAAGAATGGAATTTGAACATCGAGCGAGCTCTCAGCAAGAGCATGGCTTTGCAAGTTGCTTATGTTGGGACGCGAGGTGTGAAGCTGGCATTCCTCAGTAATCGCAACCAGCCAACCCAGCCGCTGGACGCGAATTTCGAATCCTGCCCCACATCCACCGATCCATCCTGTTTGACCGGAGCACCCACAAACTTCGGCCGGCTCTACTTCAACTCGGTGCCCAATATCGGAGAAATCCGCACTCTCGACAATGGGGCCTGGTCCGTCTCGCACGGTCTGCAGGTCAAGTTGGAGAAGAGATTCTCCGGCAACTGGAGCATGCTGAACTCTTACACCTGGCAGCACAGCATTGGGCAGACCGAGGAAGACGAATACCTAGAACCGCAGGATACCTACAACCTCGCAGCCGAGCGCGGAAACAACGCTCCCGATTACCGTCATCAATTGTCTTCTGCGTGGTCTTATCTGTTGCCGATTGGCCCAAAGCAGAAATACTGGAGCGGAAGCGGCCCCATGCATTGGCTGAGCGAAGGCTGGCAGTTGAACGGAATTATTGCGATGCATTCTGGCGAAGCTTTCACCCCCTTGCTTTCCCAGGATTACACAAACACGGATTCGGGAGCACCCAGGCCCGATTTGGTCGGTGATCCATATAACTTCTCGAATGCGATCAGTGAAGGATGTCCCGCAGACAAGCAGACGATTCAGTGCTGGTATAACCCAGCGGCGTTCGCCCTCCCCGCACAGGCTCCCGGACAATCGTTTGCCCGTGAATACGGAAACGCCCGGCGCGGCTCACTGCGCGGGCCGGCAATCTACAACGTGGATGCTTCCTTGTTCAAAAACCTTAACCTGACCGAGCACGTGAAAATGCAATTCCGGGTGGAGGCTTTCAATCTCTTCAATACGCCGGAATTTGCCTTACCCTATGCCGCCGTGGATCAAGCTGGCTCGCCCGGAACGCCCAGCCTCTCTGGCTCCATCACCAGCACAGGGCACGCGTCACGGGAGTTGCAGTTGGCTCTGAAACTGTCTTTCTAGTCACCCGCGCCATACTGTCCACGGATCGGGGGAATTTGACGAGGTCGAAGATCATGCGAATCAAAGCTGCTCACCGCACCCGCGCTCTGCCAGTGCTGTTTGGCCTGCTTTGTGTATGCCTTTCGGCTGCCGCTGCCCAGCAGCCAGCACATACGAATGCTGACGAATCGCGGTTGCCCGCGGTCCAGTTGGATGGAAATTACTTTTCCCGGGCTGGCCATCGATTCATTCCCGTGGGAGCAAACTGGGTTCCGGCCAAAGCGGCCATGCAATGGCCGATTCAATGGGACCCGAAGGCAATTGAAGCCGATTTCGCACGGATGCACGAATTGGGTTTTAACACCATCCGTCTGGATTTCGTGTGGGCCTGGATCGAGCCGCGTCCCGGCGATTACAACCCGGAGGCGTTCCGCGCCATCGACTTCCTCATTTCGCTGGCGCACCGCTATCACATCTACCTGCATCCAGAACTGCTGATCGGAGGCGAGGTCGGCGAGGCCTATTGGGATGTACCGTATCGGCAGGGGCGTCATCCGCATTCCGATCCCGACATGCTCCGCATCGAGACCGATCATGTGGCGGAGTTGGCTCGCCGCTACGCCAATGAACCGGCCATTCTCGGATGGGACCTGACCGACGAACCTCCATTCTGGATCGCGCCCGAAACCACCGATTCCATGGCGATTAACTGGACTCGTCTGCTCTCCTGGTCTATTCGCCGCTATGACAACCTTCACCCCATCGTCGTCGGCACCAGCATGGAAGATGTAGGCCGCGGCCCGTTTCGCCCCGACAACATCCGCCAGGAAACCGATTTCTTCAGCGTCCATCCCTACTCGATCTACTCGCCTAAACTGTTTCCCGATGCCATGCTCTCCGAGCGCGGCACGTATGGGTCCGCATTCGAGACCGCTCTCTCCGGCAGCGCCGGGCACCCCGTCATGGTTCAGGAGATCGGTGCGTCCTCGGCGCAGTACGACCCGGAAGAAATTGCAAAATTTCTGCGGGTCAGTCTTTACTCCGGCCTCGGAGCGGGGGCCAACGGCTTCCTCATTTGGTGCTACACCGATGCCGCGCCAGAGCAATGGCACAAGGTCCCGTATCTGCGCTCTCCTCACGAAACGCAATTCGGACTAACGACCTGGGACGGCAAAGATCGCCCTTCCGCGCAAATGTTTGAAGAATTCGAAAAGGCCGTCGCCCAACTCGATCTCACGGGGATCGAGCCAGCTCCGGCCGAGGCTGCCATCATCGTTCCTTACGAGTGGTCCAAACCCCATGGAGATTTCTCCCATTTCGGCCTGACAGGGCCTGAAATCGTCCCGTACACCACTACCGACGAAGGCGCCAACGTTGCCGGTCAGTCGCAGCCGAACTTCAGCGAAGAAAACACCTGGATCACCGGCTCATGGCTCTCGTCCTTCATCCTCGCGCGCCGCGCTGGCCTGAAAGCCGATTTCCCGCGCGAATATGACGACTGGCAAAAACGCCCGCTGATTCTGATGCCCTCGCCCCTGACCAGCACAGATAGTTTTCTGGTCCACGTGCACTCGGATTTCTGGGAGAAGGCGCGGCAATACGTCGCGCAAGGGGGAGCACTCTACGCATCCGTCGCCGCCGACGCGGCCATCCCCGAGATGGAAGCTCTATTCGGCGCTCGCATGGTCGATGCCAACCCGAAAGAGGATGTCACGATCAAAGTCGTCGTCCCGTTCGGCGGTCTCAAACCTGGCGACACTTTTCACTACTCCGTCCCCAATCCCGGTCCACGCTCCTGGGGATCAATTCTTGAAATCAAAGGCGGCACTGTAGTCGCGGTCGATCAAGATGGCCACCCTGCCCTGGTTGCGAACAAACTTGGATCTGGCAAAACCTTGTTGAGCGCGTACCCCATCGAGAACTACCTCGCGAATTCGCCCGCGGTCTTCGACAAGCCTGAACTGACATACCGCATATACCAGGCTTTCCGCGAGGAGTCCGGCACAAAGCCGCTCTTTCACACAGATCAGCCGTCAGTAGAAGTTTCATCTCTGAGCGGCACTTCTCGCGGCTACGCGATCGTCACGAATCACAGCGGAGAGAAGCAAATAGTGACGGTCATCACTTCCCTACCCCTGCATTCCGTTGCTCGAGTAACTGCACAAGGAAGAACACAATTGGAGTTATCAAGAACAACTTTTAGAGTCGATCTCGGTGCCTACGAAGGCGCCATATTCGAATGGAAAGAGTGATCTGTATGGAGCAAATCCATAGGGAGGCTGCTTGATCGCAGCAGTCGATATTGGTGGAACCAAAATCGCTGTCGGTATTGTCGATAACTCTGGCAACATACTCGCTCGGCGCGAGTGCCCGACGGACCCATCCCGCGGTTACCCGAACGCCTTAGGGAACATTCGCAGAATGCTCGCCGCCACCGCGAGCGAGGCAAACATAAAACTCTCGGGTATCGGCATCGGCTCAACCGGTCCGGTGTTGCCGCTAACCGGCGAGTTCGGCGACGTCAATTTCTTCCCCAATTGGAAAGGCGAGAACCTGGTTAGGGATCTATCGAACCTTTTCCAAGTCAAAGTGGCGCTGGAAAATGATGGCGACGCCGCCGCACTCGGCGAAGCAAACTGGGGAGCCGGCAAAAACAAGCAGCGTCTGATCTACATCACCATCGGCACCGGAATCGGCAACGGTTTTATCATCGATGGTCATCTATATCGAGGCGTCGATTACTCCCACCCAGAAATTGGCCATCACCTCGTCGATCCCTCGGGCCCGCCGTGCGTCTGCGGCTTCCGCGGATGCTGGGAATCCCTCGCTGCCGGCCCAGCTATGACCGTATGGATGAACGAACAAGCTGCGCCCGAGTATCCTCACGGCCGCGATCTTTCAGCAAAGCGAATCTGCGAGTTGGCTGCCGCCGGCGACGATCTTGCCAAGCGTGCCGTCGATCGCGAGGCCTACTATCTCGGCCTCGGGTTGGCCAATCTCGTCACGATGTTCTGCCCCGATGCCATCGTGCTCGGCGGCAGCGTGATGAGAAGCGCAGCACTGTTCCTCAGCCGCGTCAAAGAAGTAATCCGACACAGCTGCTCTCTGGTTCCCTTCGACAAGACGGAAATCAGGCTGGCTTCGCTGGGGGAGAACGCAAACCTCATCGGCGCAGCCAGAGTCTGGCATCACCGATTTCAGAAAGATGGAGCTCAAGGTGAACCCTGATATTGCCGTACCGGATCTCAGAATCATCGAAGGCAAGTACCTGGAAGACATTCTCGACCAGCCGCGAGCCCTGGACGCGACGCTTGCCAGTCTCGATACATCTCAGGCGCTCTCCGATCTATCTCAACGTCTCCTTGAAGGCAAGTTTCACCGCATTGTTCTGACCGGCATGGGCTCCTCTTTTCATGCACTCCATCCTCTGAATCTGCAGTTGATCGGCCATGGATTCACCGCCTTGATGGTTGAAACCTCGGAACTAATCCACTACAAATCACGCTTCTTCGATCCGAAAACCCTAATCATCGCCGTTTCGCAATCCGGCCAAAGCGCCGAGATGGTTCGCCTCGCTGAAGTGAATCGCAAACGCTCCGCCGTCATCGCCGTAACCAACACGCCGCAGAGTCCGCTCGTAGAACACTCGACCGCCACGCTCTTCACCCAAGCTGGACGCGAATTCTCGGTCTCCTGCAAGACTTACGTCACTGCCCTGATGGTCTTGAAGTTCTTAGGCGACGTGCTCTGCCAGCGCGATCCTAAGCAAAGCCGCCGCGAGCTGAAAATCACAGCGCCATCCGTTGCCGAGTACCTCAGCCGGTGGAGAAAACATGTTGAACTCCTGGCGAACAAACTGCACCGCATCCGGCACCTGTTCTTCGTCGGTCGCGGAGCATCTCTCGCCGCCGTCGGCACCGGCGCCCTCATCATCAAGGAATCCGATCACTTCCACGCCGAAGGAATGAGCAGCGCCGCGTTCCGTCACGGCCCCTTTGAGATGTTGAGCCAGGACACCTTTGTGGTGGTGTTCTCCGGCGACGACAAGACCCGTGATCTCAACCAGCGTTTGCTCTCCGATATTCAGCAGGGTGGCGGCCGCGCCGAATTCGTCGGCGAGAACTCCTCGCTCGCACCTTTTCGCCTGGACAATCACGGCGACAGCATTCGTCCGATTCTTGAAATTCTGCCCGTAGAAATGATCACGATTGCATTGGCCGCGCTCGTCAGTCGCGAAGCCGGAAAGTTCGAGCGCGCCACCAAAGTTACGACAACGGAGTAGTCAAGCCATGGCACGAAGCCGCTCTATGATCTCGTTGGTTTTCTTGACATTCTTCGTGATGTCGCTGTTGACCAACATTCTCGGCCCCATCGTTCCTGACATCATCAGCAGCTTTCGGGTAAGCCTTGCAGCCGCAGCCTTCTTGCCGTTCTCCTTTTTTATCGCCTACGGAGTCATGTCTATCCCTGCCGGCTTTCTGGTGGAACGTTTCGGTGAGAAGCCTGTCATGATTTCGGCCTTCCTCGCCGGCACCATCGGATCCCTGAGTTTTGCATTTCACCCTACGTACCAGGTAGCAATCGTATCCCTTTTCATCATGGGCTCCGGCATGGCGACGCTCCAAACCGCCATCAATCCCCTGCTACGCGTCGCTGGAGGTGAGGAACACTTCGCATTCAATTCAGCTTTTGCGCAGCTGATCTTTGGCTCCGCATCGTTCTTAAGCCCGTACATGTACTCTTATTTAGTCCTCAACCTTGAAGAGCCCGCCTCCAATTCCGATCCGCTGCTCAAACTGCTTGCGCGGCTTACTCCACCGGCCCTCCCTTGGGCTTCGCTGTATTGGATTTTCGCCGTCTTCACGGTCGCGATGATCCTCGTCCTCTATTTCACGACTTTCCCTCGCGTCGAGCGGTCCAGCGAGGAATCCGCCGGGTCCTGGTCGATGTACAGAGAGCTCTTCCGTCGCCCCATGGTCTGGATGTTTTTCCTTTGCGTGTTTGCTTATGTCGGGTCAGAACAAGGCACCGCTGACTGGACGTCTAAATTTCTTTCTGTCTACCACGGCTACGATCCCCATACAACCGGTGCAACCGCCATCTCTTGGTTCTGGGGACTGCTCACGACCGGCTGCTTCATCGGCATGGGCCTGCTGAAGCTTTTCGACAGCCGCCAAGTTCTCATCGCCACCAGCATCTGCGCCGTGCTTTGTCTTACCGCTGCACTCTTCGGTCCAGCCAGTATTTCCATGGTCGCCTTTCCTGTCATCGGCCTCTTCGCATCTGTCATGTGGCCTATCCTCGTTTCCCTCGGGTTGAACTCTGTCTCCGAGCATCACGGTCCGTTTGCCGGAATTCTCAGTACCGGGATCATGGGAGGCGCAGTCGTCCCGCTCATCATCGGGCGTATTGGTGACCGGTTCGGACTCCGCGCCGGCGTCGCATTTCTGTATCTGACTTTTGCTTGTGTCCTCAGTGTCGGCTTCTGGGCAAAGCCGTTGATCGCAAACGCCACGCTCAACCTGAAGAAGGTGGCAGCCGAACCTACAGCCTAATACTCGAATTCGGAGGCTTCATGCGCGACTCTCGTTTGTTTCTAGCAGTCATATTCTCTCTGGCGTTTCTTCCCTACGCGCGGACTCAATCGCCCAGGTCGGCAGCGGACTCCGGTACTCCTTATCTACAGCTGACAACTCCACGTCACGTCTTGCCCGACACGCAGTCCTGGGAAGGAAAGGAGTTTCCTCACACTCTCTCGGTCCTCGAACTAAATCGCGGTGGCTTCCGCTATTGGGGATGGTACGGCCTGAATGAAGGGGGCGGAATCGGCCTCGCGCGCAGCAATGATCTTGTGAACTGGATCAAGTATGAGAAAAACCCGCTTTGGACGGACGCGCGCTGGCCCACTGTGCTGATGAATGCCGATCCCAAACATCCCAAGCTGTTCTACTTCGCGATCACGCGCGGCTACGACACGCCCAGCAGCTACATCGTACTCGCAAGTTCTGAAGACGGAATCCGGCTGACCCAGGTGAAAACGCTTGTTTTCGCAGTGCCCAATCAGCGCAATCAGAATCCAAACCTTTTTCGCGACCCACGCTCCGGACGTTTCTATCTGACTTTTTACCGGGGCAACGATCGCGACCATTTCGAGATCATCAGCAAAAGTGCAGCACGAGTGAAGAATCTCGATAAGGCGCCCGAGAAGATCCTGATGCAGGCCACCGAGACCGTCGCCGCGCCAACCCTGCTGTATCTGGAGAAAGCTCCGGGTGGACAAACAAACAAGGGCATCTACTATCTCGCGACTGAAATCTATCCTCACCGCTACACCGATAATCCGGAAGGAGAATGGCAGGTCAAGGTCTTCTCGGCCGATTCTCCCAACGGTAACTTCCAACCGGTCGCCGGAAACCCTGTTTTGCGTGGGCAGCGCGCCTGCCTCTTCCAGCACGTATTCGACCACCGCTTCTATGGCTTCGATTGCCATTTAGATACGCCAGATCATTGGGAACTCGAGCTTACCGAAGCTCCCTTGCCGTAAGCGTATGAAGTCGTTCTCCCACTCGGTCATCGCGGGCTGCGAACTCGGCCACGAGCAAAGGGTTACCGCTACGCAAAAACAAGAGGGTGACGTTACTTCTTTCCTCCGGTGAGCGAAACAGATTTGGGAGAGTTTGCTTTTCCAGACCCTTACACGCCGAAGAATTCAACCCGTGCGATTGCGACTTACGCAGCGATTGCAGGAAATGTTCCTCGGCGAGGTGACGATCTGTGGACGGGGAGGGCTACCCGCAATTGGCTGCGCACCAGTTGTGGGAATGTTGTCCGTGTGGTTCGGTGAGAGTCTGTGCGGATCGCATGGTCACGAATTGTTCACGCTTCCCGAGAAACCCTAATTTTCAAAACCAAGGAGAAAAAATATATGCAAGAAATTCAGTGTAATTTTCGAAGAGCAAGGTTTGTGCACTGGCAGTGAACAACAGATCGTAAAACAGACGCGGGTTTTCCAAGGCCAGCACGTTGAGTTCGTGAGGGACGGTGGACACAACGTGGAAGTGGCTCGTGTCGAGAAGTTCGCGTTGCCGTGCTGTCAGCCAGCGCTCACGCGCTTGCGCTTGACACTTGGGGCAGTGGGATCGGCGCTCACACTCAGACGTCCCGCCTCTGGGAATGCATCTCTGCATGACAAGAGACACAAAGTGTGAGCAGGTTTTCTTCGGAATCGTGGCCGGCGTGGCTACGAAACCGTTGGTGATGGACCTCGAGGTTCGCCATCGCTCCGCAAAATGGCTCAGATCTGCGAAGCGTTCTTACAGGCAGGTTTGATGAGATATGAGAAAGAAGGTACAAAATACGTTCAGAGATTTTTGGCTCGGCAGGAAAAAAAGCCCTGAGCGCGTCTGCTGAGTCTATGACCGCTGGGCCTGTTCTATAAATGACGACTCTTGGGGCGCAGAATAAGTGTGTCAAATCGTACCTCGTGTCGGGCCCTGTGTTGAACTTCTCCGATCGAGAGTTCCAGCCGATCGTCCGCGCCACGACAGGGGGACTTCAAGACCCCGCCTTCCCGTATGTGCATACCAGCGAAAATCTGTTGATATTCGCCATATATTCGCCTAGTATTGAGCGGTGTGAGAGGTCCCGTGTCATGCCCGATTGTTTTCATCTTCAACCCGACCCAATGGCTATAACTAAAGCGGTGGTCAGGCTGCCATGATCATTAAGTAACGTAGGTTTCTGAGCTTCAACTTTGTGCAACCTGATTGCACAGCGACCGCTATCCTCCGCTTGGCATTGATCGCGTGAACATCTTGGATCGCGCTTTAGCGCCGCCTTGTTGCCCGGAAAAATTCTGGCATTCCGTGGGCTCGAGACGACCAATCAGATGACGATCAACCGTCAGCTCTTTCAAGCCATGAACCAGCTCGAGGGATCGCAGCGACTCCGCACGGGGACAATGGGCCAGCATCGCTGGGTTACGCAATATACACAGACCTACAATCAGCACTGGTTTGCGAAGAGCGCTGAATGCCGCATGCTACAATGCTTACAAGAGTTACACTTGGGAGACTGCCATGAGATCAACCCATTCGATGGTCGTCAGCATGCGCTTGCCAGCCGAGAGCGGAAAGCGTCTCAAACGCATGGCGAATCGGCATGGATGGACGCCCAGCGACACCAGTGCGCGGTTGGTGGAGGAAGGCTTGCGCCGATCGGAATTTGGATTCATCGACTTTCGAGATTCACCTGCAGGCCGACAAGCCTACCTTCAAGGGAGCACGCTCGCCGTATGGGAGGTCATGCTGCTCGTCCACAGTTATAAGAAAGATGTGTCGGCCGTGGCGAGACATCTCAAGTGGCCAGAAGTGAAAGTCCAGGCAGCTGTCAACTATGCGGGGGCGTTTTCCGGGGAAATCAACGAGGCAATGGCTGAGAATGACGCTACCGATTTTGAAACACTGAAGTGCATGTTGCCGCAGGCCACCGAATTCGTTCCCAAGAAAGTCGCAAAAAACTGAAATGCTCAAGCTTCTTCTCGATGAGCATATTTCGCCGGACGTGGCGACTGGTATGCGGCGCCGCAATAGCGCGATAGAAATCCACTGTATGGTGGAATGGCAAGACGGGTATTCTCTGGGACAGGAAGACTCAATTTGTTTGCGCAAAGCTGCCGCCCAGGGATTAACGCTTGTTACCTACGATCGGAGAACGATTCCTCCCCTGCTTAAAACCTGGGCGGAAGAAGAGCGAACGCACGGCGGCGTGGTTTTTGTGGATGAAAAAACAATCTCTCCCGCGGATATCGGCGGTTTGGTTTGGGCCTTGAGCAGACTGGCAAGAGAGACCGGGAAGTGGGACTGGACTAATCGAGTTTATTTCCTGCGCCGCTGATGAAGGTAATCCTCTTCCTGACGGAACTCGTCAATCTGCGGCGGCGCGAGACGTTTTTCTTGCTCATGCGTTTCATCTTGACGATTCTTGCCCTCATTTCACGAATGCTGATACTCGATCTGTTATCGCTGAGCAAAAATCACACCGCCGCGGCTCTTGTGCGCCCGCACTAGCAGAACCTTTGCCTCAGGAGATCAGGGCGGATACTCCTCAGCGGAACAGAAGATCGGGCCTTTCAGCTGATATCCTGATAATGTTTTAGGGACCATTGGCGGACTTTAAAGAAGCGGCGATGGACCGTCGTGGCCACACTCGGTATCATTCTTGCACTGACCGTAATTTTCACGCTGAAGACGACTCCTCTCTACCAGGCAACATCGAAAGTTGCGATTTTCCCAGAAACTCCGAATGGCTTGGGATTCAAGGGTCTCGATAATGGTTCGCCTGACTTCGATTTCGAAGCGACTCTCGAAACCGAAGCCGCGATTTTCCGTAGCGACGCGCTGGCCATGAAGGTCATCGAGGCGATGCACCTGGACCAGAACCCCAAATTTACGACTGTAACGCCTCGGCGAGATGGAGACTCCCTTCCAGTTTCGAGCATGCAGCCAGATCCAGCGAGAGCAGCCGTAGTCAATTGCGGAGGTTCTGTGCGGGTTTTTCCCTTCCACAATAAAACCGCTTGACGTGTACGGCATAACCGTACATACTGGGATAGTGAAGGGATAACTTGCAACTTGTCCGCTTTCGGCACAAAGGGCTAAGGCAGCTCCATGAGGACGGAAACGCCAAGGGGGTGCCGTCCGCGATGGCCGACAAGCTGCGCAGGCTTCTGTTCGCCCTCGAAACCGCCGAGATGTTGGAGCAGCTCGGTCGATTCCCTGGCTGGAAGCTGCATCCTCTTAAAGGCGACCTGAAAGGATCATGGAGCCTGACTGTCACGGGAAACTGGCGGTTAGTTTTCCGCTACGACGAACAGACAAACACCGCCAGCGATATTGACCTGATCGACTACCACTAGGAGGCCGAAATGCCTATGAAGAACCCGCCCCATCCGGGCGACCTGATAAGAACCGAAGTCATCGAAGCTCTCGGCCTCACCGTGTCGAAGGCGGCGGAGATTTTGAAAGTGCGCCGCGCTACGCTCTCCGATCTTCTGCACGGCAAGGCCGCGCTGACGCCGGAAATGGCCCTGCGCATCGAAAAGGCGTTCGGCCCGGACATGGATCACCTTCTCCGGATGCAGCTCGCCTATGACGTGGCGAAAACGCGAGTGCAAGCACGGAGCATCTCGATCAAGCGATATGCCCCGGCCTGAAGGTGCGCATCGGTTCTACGAGAAGGCCGGATTTCATGTGCGCGACACGAGCCGCTAGCCGCTACGCGATCGAGCTGGTCCTTATTGTTCTTTCGACCAGCCACAATCGCGCTCCGTTCGGCTCCTCCTGTCAATCCCCGCCCTGCAGCTCTAGTGCTCGCCGCCGAAAAGTCGGCTCCGCGCTTCGCTTCGGGCAGGGCCGCCAAGAGTTTCTTTCCCATCAAGCGCAAGCAAGCCGTCTGCATCGTTCCTTCGTAGCAAAGAAACTTCACGCGCACCGGCCGCCTCTGCTCGACCCGCCAGGATCTCCGGCTGGCAAAACGGTCTCGGTTTTAGCGCAGCCAATTCTCTCGTCGAAGATTCTCGACGCTGGCGAATTCCTTCTCATTATCGGTGACGATGGTGTAACCGCAAACGCAAGATGAGTGAGCGGTGGCTCAAGAAACTTGGCTCGAATTTACCAAACGAACCCAATGGTTCGAGAACGTCGGCTCAAATTACGAAACGAAGCCACGGCTCGAGAATGGTCTGCTCCAAATTACCAAACGAACCCAATGGTTCGCGAACTGCCGGCTCGAATTACCAAACGAACCCATGAAGGCCCGACCTTTGCGCCCAACCCCATCGCTCGACACCATCCCACCACACCAGTCGCAGCCATTCGTCGAGGCATGTTTTGGCCCACTGCCGGTTGGTCCACCAGTGCGCACCAAATTGTATGTCGTCGCGAGCCGCGGCTACCGAAAAAGACTTCCCATGAATCTCGTGGCGGAAGATGCTGAGAGCGCGGCGAGTGTGGTAGTCCGAGGTGACGATCAGAACTCGCGTACCAACTTCGCCGGTCAAGCATTTTTCCGCGTCCCGCGATTCTTCCCGGGTCGAGAGCCCCTTAATCGGACAGATTCGAACCGATGCTCTCTGCGGAATACTTCGAATGTATTCTTCGGCCAACTGGACCTGGGTGAACTCGTAGATCTTGGCCGCCGCCGGAACGTCGATTACTACCCGGCGTCCATAACCTTGATCCAGAAGCTGCAGCGCGCGAGCGGGACGACGATCGGTCTCGCCTGCAAGTACCAAAATCACGTCCGACGGCTGCGGCGCATCCACCACCAGCAGCCTGCCCGCATTCACCGCGAAAGCCACGAACACCGTGGCCAATACGACTACAAGGATCCAGATACGTCTTGTTCCGCTCGTTTTTCTCGTCAATGGCTCAGTCCCCTTGGGCTTCCGAATTGCCTTTTCGCGTTTTCGCAAAAGACACTGGCCGCGAAAGCGATTCCATTCCGTGTGCTAAAATCGAAGCGTTTTCAGGTTACCCATCTACGATTCGTCCCGAAAAAATTGATGACACCCTACTCTGCCGCAGACACGTCTTTGGATCAACTCAAGACCAGAATTCAGCAGCACCAGGCTCGCGTGGGCATTATTGGCCTGGGCTACGTCGGGCTTCCCTTGGCTTTGCTCTACAGTGAGCAGAAATTCCAGGTGACGGGCTTCGATATTGACGCCCGCAAGGTGGATACGTTGGCCAAGGGCGGTTCCTACATCTACCGCATTCCTGCGGAGGAGGTTCAGGCAGCGAAGAAGCACGGCTTTTCCGCCACCGCCGACTACTCGCAACTCACCGCGATGGATGCCATTATCATCTGCGTCCCCACTCCTCTGAATGAATATCACGAGCCCGATCTGAGCTTTATTACCGACACCACGCACTCCATCGCTCCTTATTTGCGCGCGGGGCAGTTGGTCGTGCTCGAAAGCACGACGTACCCCGGCACGACGGAAGAAGTGATGATCCCGATCCTTGAAAAGGAAAACAAGGACGGTCTCCGAGCCGCTCGCGATCAGGCTCTTACGGGAAAGGAGTTTTTCGTGGCGTTCTCGCCCGAACGCGAGGATCCCGGCAACACTACGGTCGCGCGTCGCGACATTCCAAAAGTGGTCGGCGGATTAAACCCGCAAGCTTCGGAACTCGCAGGCGCCCTCTACGGTGCCATCTTCAATCGAACCGTCCCCGTATCGTCCCCTGCTGCCGCGGAGATGACTAAGCTGTTGGAGAACATTTACCGCTGCGTCAACATCGCCCTGGTGAACGAACTCAAACTGTTGTGCCTGCGCATGGGCATCGATATCTGGGAGGTCATCGCAGCCGCTTCCACCAAGCCTTTCGGCTTTCATCCCTTCTATCCGGGCCCCGGTCTCGGTGGGCATTGCATTCCCGTCGATCCCTTCTATCTTTCGTGGAAGGCCAAAGAGTGGGATTTTCGCACCCGCTTCATCGAACTTGCAGGCGAGATCAACACCAACATGCCCTACCACGTTCTGTCCTCGGTGGGAGGCGCGCTGAATCGCCACAAGAAGTCGGTGAATGGCGCGCGGGTCTTGGTCTTGGGCGTGGCCTACAAGAAAGATATCGACGATCTACGCGAATCGCCCTCGCTCACCATTATCGAACTCTTGCAGAAAGATGGAGCCCAGGTCAGCTACCACGATCCCTATTTCCCTTTCATCGGCAAAGGCCGGAAGTACGACTTGCAAATGAAGTGTGCGGAATTGAAAGATCTGGGGCAGTATGACTGCGTCGTCATTGTGACCGACCATTCCGATTACGACTATCGCAGCATCGTGCACGACGCCCAGTTAGTGGTCGACACCCGCAACGCCACCCGCGGGATCAAAAGCCCCAAGATTGTGCACTGCTGAGATGGAGCATTTACCAGCCGCCGTGGAAATCTGTCCACAGCATCGTGTAGCTTTTGGTGCGGTCCGGCTACGGACGGCACCATGCGAAAGTCCAGACATCTTAATACATTGATAATAAACGACTTGGCACGATTCTGGGGCTGCCCGAATGGCCTCTATCGTGCATAAGTAGAGTCCGGTACACTTTGTTTGAACCCGGACTACCAACTTTCCATCATTGAAAAGAAGGGGAAAACCTTTACAGTTATATCGGGTTTTGGGAGACTGAAATAGCAGAATTGATTATGGCGCCGACGTCTCGCGAATCAGGCCTTTTCTCATCGCTCCCGCCCTGGGAAATGCCATGGTCTGACTTTGTTTTGAGCTACGGGGTACAGGCAGTTGTGGTTGCAATTTTTGTGTGGATCCCGCTCCTCCATCCGGAGATTCTTGAGCGCCCAAAGCCCGACTATCATGCCATCGAGCTCGTACCCACGCCGGTCCCGGTAAATCACGAGCCGCAAAGACAGCTCCCTAAGCCAGTCTTGGTCGCAAGGCTTGATCCGCCGCCGGCGGATTTGCGTCTGCCGGCTCCTCTACCTCAGCCCAAACCGAAGATAGAAAATGCCCCCGCCCCCGAAGTTAAGATTGCGACCAAGAAGCTTGATCCCTTGCCCCCGTCTGCGGCTCCGGTGATTCCAAAGCAAATCGTACGAACTAACGTCTTTTCCACAGGGAGCTCGGCGCCGCAGACCATTGACCGCGCACCACAGAAGGTACAGACGGGCGGCTTCGGCGATCCCAACGGCGTGCCCGCGAAGGCAACTCAGACGAGAGCCGTCAATATCGCGCAAGCTGGCGGATTCGATATGCCTACTGGACCGGGCTATGGTAACGGAACAGGCGGGGCCAAGGGCGCTCGCGGCGTGGTTGCGAGCACAGGGTTCGGCAGCGGCGTTGCGACTGGAAACGTGAGCACTCCATCTCCAGGCACAGTACGCCAGGCGGGCTTCGGCGATGCCGACGTTCCTGCTCCTCCGACCGTTCAATCGCGTCCCGCCCAAGCCGAGGCTAAAATTATCCCGGCGGAAATCCTTTCCAAGCCGGTTCCCATCTACACTGACGAAGCCCGCGCCAAGCGAATCGAAGGTGAGGTGCTTCTTGAAGTCGTACTGGAAGCGACGGGAAAGCTACGTGTGTTGAAAGTGGTTCGCGGACTGGGGCATGGTCTGGATGACGCGGCGGTACACGCCGCCGAGCAGATTCGCTTCAAGCCCGCCCTCAAGGACGGCCAACCCTCGGATTCGATGGCCGTTTTGCACATTATTTTTCAGTTAGCGTGATCAACTCCCAGAAGGTTCTTATGCAAATCGTTCGTTCGGGCGCGGTGTTGGTTCTGTTTTTGGGCTGCGTATTCGGGGTTAGCGCTCAGGCTCCTCCCTCTTCCGCGGCGCAACCGGCTTCCGGTGTGACGGAAACGCCGTCGGTTGCACCGTCTCAAAATTTCGAATCTCTGCCTCCGGCCGCAGTTACGCTCAGCGAGGTGCTGGATCGCGTCGTGCAGCGGGAACACCTGTTCATGGCACAGATGCGTCATATGCATCCCATGGTCGAGACCTACCTGCAGGACCTCAAAAACGACCAGGCCGGGAATCCGACTCCTGTGCACGACCGGTATTTTCTCGGCCGCCTCGACCTCAGCGATGGCCCGGAGGACATTTCTTTCATGGGCCAGCCGGGATTCGGCCGTCGTATGCTCAACAAGATGACCGGGGTTTACTCCCTGCACTTCCTTCCCCTGGGATTCGCTCAGATGGTGGTGCTTGACACCGATTTCCAGAAGAAGTATTACGACTTTAACTTTGTGCGGCGCGAATTTCTTGGAGAGCTCCGTTGCCTGGTGATCGATGTTCGGCCCAAGGAAGGTCAGAAGACCGCACGTTTCATGGGCAGGATTTGGGTCGAAGACCAGGATTACAACATTGTCCGCTTCAACGGAACGTACTATCCGCAGCCCAAGATGAATTTCTTTTTCCACTTCGACAGTTGGCGCCTGAACATGCGCCAGGGAACGTGGCTGCCGGCGTATGTCTACACGGAAGAATCGAACCTCAAGACGGGATTCAGTAAGACCCTGCACTTTAAAGCACAGACTCGGCTGTGGGGCTATGACCTGAAAGGTCTGAGCAAGAACGAAGAGTTCACCCAGATTCTGATCGATTCGCCTCAGTCAGTGAAGGATCAGAGTGACACCGCCGCCGATGCCAGTCCCGTCATGGCTCAGCGTATGTGGGAACGACAAGCGGAAGAAAACGCCGTCGACCGTCTTCAGAAGATTGGCTTGCTCTCTCCTCCCGGCGAAGTGGACAAAATTTTGGCCACGGTGGTCAACAATCTGCTCGTCACCAACAACATTGACTTGCAGGGCGACGTCCACTGCCGCATACTCTTGACCGCTCCCCTCGAGTCTTTTACGATCAGCCACACCATTGTCATCAGTCGCGGACTACTGGACGTGCTTCCCGACGAAGCGTCCCTGGCCATGGTTCTGGCCCATGAACTCAGCCACATCGTACTGGGACATAGCTTCGACACCGGGCTTGCCTTCAACGACAAGCTGTTTTTCCCCGACCAAGAGTCTTTCCAACGCCTCGACTTCAAACGCAATTCCGCGGATGAGGAAGCTGCCGATACCAAAGCGCTAGAACTCCTCAAGAACTCTCCGTACAAGGACAAATTGGGCAACGCAGGATTGTTTCTGAAGGCTTTGCAGGAGAAGGCGCCCGACCTGCCGAATTTAATTCGCCCTCATCTCGGAAACAGCTTTGCGGAGAGCAAGACCGTTCGCATGTCGAGCCTGATGACGTCATCCCCGGCGCTCGATGACAAGCGCCTCGATCAGATCGCGGCTTTGCCTATGGGAGGCCGCATCAAAGTCGATCCCTGGACTGATCGGGTCGAACTGTCGAAGGCCAAGCCGGTCGCCCTGACCTCAACCCGCGAAAAAATGGAATTCGAGATTACCCCCGTCTTTCCCTATCTGACCCGGTTTTCAACCGGCGGTGCAGAGAAAGTGGCGCTCACCACATCGTCGCCCTCAGAAAATACGCAGAAGTAGTTTGTGGGAGACAGCTGCGCGACAAGAGCGTCACGTGCTTGCGGAAGGATTGAGATCCTTCGCCGCTTGCCTTACGAATTGGAAGGATGGCCTATTACTGAATTGCGCTGCCGACTTGGGAAAACACGTTATTGGCATTGGAGCCGATGAGCCGGATCGTGCCCACGACGATTACCAGAATCACAGCCAACATCACCGCGTATTCCGCAATGTCCTGACCACGTTCATCGTTCCAAAGCTGCTGTAGACGTTTAGCCACGGGGCTCCTCATTTCTCACTTTTGCAAATTGTGACAAAGCATCTCACACCGGGGTATCACCGATACACGTGGCCTCCCGGCGGTCGTCCCCAAGCTGATCTGTGTACCCAATCTTAATATCCGGTCCCCCTCCCAGCCAATAGCACAAAAGTGCCACCGGCACCCAACCTTGTGGGTGCGCTTCCGCACCTGTGCTCAGGCAATGCTCTTGAGGGGTAGGGACTGATTGACTGCAAATAGTGCAAGTTCCAGGCGGGTCGAGACTCCGAGTTTGTCGAAGATGTTGCTCAAGTGGTGCTTGACGGTATCTTCGCTGATCTTGAAATATTCAGCGATTTCCTTGTTGGAATATCCGGCCACCACGGTCGAAACGATTTCCAGTTCGCGCGGTGTCAAGCCGAATTTTTTTTGCCGCGCCTCGTCATGCGAAGACTGCATCAGCGTGCGCAGGTATTGCACGAGGTTGGAGACACTCTCGCGACCGACCCAATATTCGCCTGCCATCACGGTGTGAATCGCCTTCAACAAGAGTTGCGTGGCAGAGTCTTTGAGCACCACTCCGCGGGCCCCAAGTTGCAGGGCTTCGACGATTTGGCTTTTTTCCGCCGCCGCGGTCAGCAGAATGACCCGCACTGGGGTCGCATTCGCTGGCACACTCAACTCCCGTAAGGCTTCCAGCCCCGGATGCTTGGGCATCGCCAGATCAAGCAAGAGAATGTCGGGCTTCAACTGCCGCGCCAGCTTTACCGCTTCGGCGCCATCCGAGGCTTCGCCCAGAACTTTCAGGTCCGCCTCTGACTCCAGCAACCGCCGCAGACCGTCGCGAAAAATCGGGTGGTCATCCGCTATGACAAGCCGAACCGACTGCGCTTTTCTAAAATTCATGAGGCACTTCCCCGTTGCGAGGTACCGTGACTTCCAGGCGTGTTCCCTGTCCGGGATTTGATTCTACCGTGAGTTCGCCAGCAATCAAACCTACGCGCTCTTTAATGATCATAGGCCCTTTCCCCGCTTCATCCATCTGATCCTGATTATAGCGGCCCGCAAACGGGAACCCTTTCCCATCGTCTTCCACGGTCAAGTTCCATTTTTTCAGGCTGGACCCCAAACGCACCAGCACGTGACGCGCTCCACTATGCTTCCTCACATTGACGAGCCCTTCCTGCACAATGCGGAGAATCTCGCGACATACACGTTGCGGCATGTCCAGAGTTTCGAGATCAGTGACGAATCGCGCGCTAATCCCCGTCTCTCGCTGAAATCGTTCGACCGTGTCGTTCAAAACTCCGAGCAACCGTTGCGCATCTATTTCGATCGCCTTCATCTGCTGCATCAATTCCCGCAGCTTGAGCACTTCTTCGCGAAGCAGGCCCTGGATTCGTCCTAACTCTGAACCGATCGGCTTCCCGGCATCGGCGTGTCGGCGCAACACGTCCACCTGCATTTCTACTGCAATCAGCGACTGTACTGCACCGTCATGCAGTTCCCGCGCAAAGCGGGCGCGCTCCGCGGCTCCCGCCCGGCGTCGCAACCGATGCAGAAGGTAGACGTTGTAAACGGCCGGCCCCACCTGATGAACCAGATCGAGTAGAAAGCGAAGTTCCTCCTGCTTCTCGCCCCGCCATGACGGGTTGAACAGGAATACCCGGCCTCTCCACTCGGTCCCGAAGAGAAAGGCCACCGTAATCAGCGAGTCAAAGCTCTGCACTTCCCGCAGTTGAGAAAGTGCCGCCAGGTTCTCCACCGGCACCTGGTGGCCGGTGTGATCCAGTGCCAGGGTGGTCCATTTCTCCCCGTCGATCGCGGCGTAACACACGTCCCCCGGAAAATCATCCAGATAGGTCTTCGCGTCTCGGGAGGCCGATTCCAACCAGCGGAACTCGGACGGCGAACTCCTGCCATCCTGGTTCAACTCTCCCACGAAGACGCGCTGACTGTGAGATTCCTGCGATGCAACTACCGCTCGGGACGCGCCATACATGGACATGGCTTCCCGGAAGATCTGCTCAATGGTTCCCGTCAGCCCGGCTTCCACCCGGATCCTCGACAAAGTTCCGGTTACCACCGCCTTCTCCGCCCGCAAGTGCTTCTGCTGTTCGGCCAGATACCCCAGCAATAACCCCATTACCAGAAGATAGACTGATAGCATGAACATGCGTTGCGGTTCAAAACTACTCACATTTACTCGCAGACCCAAGGCTCGCCACGACGCCGCCCCTGCTGGCCCCAGCCACCTGTGAATCACAAACGAACTCTCGATCCACAGCAACGCAACCTCTGCCGCCGCCGTGCCGAGCGTTTCCCAAAGTCCCCAACGGTAGGCCGCCGCTGCCAGGACGAAAAAAAAGAAGAGGAAAAACGGGGTCCTTGGTCCTTCCCCGAAGATTGAAATCAAAGCTGGCCAAACGACATCACCTGCATGTACCAAGAGGCGAAAACCTGCCGTAGACTCCTGCCTCCGCCGGAGGAGCATCAGGATAAGAATGGCGTTCGCCAAATAGAATACGAAGAGACCGTAAGCCGCCCACGATTTTCCCAGTTCGGTGGGATCCATGCGGATCGCCACCAACGTCGAAACTGCGAGAAAGACGCGAGCCGTAGCCAGCCAGCGCTCGATCCGGCGCGTCTCGCCCGGATCAGGCGGGATTCTCAGTCTCCAGGATTGTCGGTAGCGCTCAACGTGAGGATTCAATCGACTCTATCTCCACGGGCGTGGCGGCTTCGCTGCATATTATTGAATAAGAAACGCTTACCGGCAAGTGAGAGTTTGGTGCATACTCGCGGCCCGGGGCTCCGCCTTTTTCGTTCAGATTACTACAGTAACCATTAGCGTTCTCCAATCCCATCTAGAATGGGTCCAGAGGAGTGTCTTGAGCAAGCGTTCCCATCTCTGGTTGGCGGCTGTGGCCGGATTGTTGGCGGCCTTTGTTCTGGCGGCTCTCGTCCTCCCCCGGTCTTTTCACCTGACCGCTCTTAGCGACTTGATCCAGTGTGTCTTGTTGGTTTCGGGCGCCGCGTCCTTCGTCCCCTTGGTACTGCGCTCTGAGGGACGCATGCGGCTTTTCTGGTCGCTTATCACTCTCGGCATTTCTTTCTGGCTTTTCTATCAACTGCTTTGGACCTACTTCGAAGTTGTTCTGCAACGAGATGTGCCGGACCTTTTTGCCGGCGACGTGATTCTTTTCCTGCACATCGTTCCGCTGATGGCTGCCTTAGCCCTGCGTCCCCACAGTCCACGGGATGAGTATGGCGCGCGCGTAGGACGGCTTGATTTCGCACTTTTGCTGATGTGGTGGCTCTATCTGTATGTCTTGATCGTCATCCCCTGGCAATACGTCGTGGCCGATGTGGCAGCTTACAATCGCCATTTGAACGCGGTCTATGTCACCGAGGAGATCGCTTTCCTGCTGGGCTTGGTTGCCTGCTGGATGACCAGCAAGGGCCATTGGAAAAACCTCTACGCCAATCTGTTTGGCATGAGCGTGTGCTATGCCGGGAGTTCCACGGTCATGAACTGGGCGATCGGTCGGAAGCTGTACTACAGCGGCAGCCTTTACGATATACCCTATGTCGCTGCAATCGCCTGGCTCACATGGATTGGCCTGCGGGCCAAGGCTGAGAAGCCCACCTCCGATGCCCGCGAAGCCTCCACACTCTACGGCGTGTGGATTGCCCGCTGCAGCATGATTTCGGTGTTTTCGCTGCCCTTATTCGCCGCTTGGGCCATGTCGGACGATACCGTCCCCTCTCGCGTCGGCGTGTTTCGGCTCGCACTGACTCTGATCGCCGCATTCTTCATGGGCGTGATGGTGCTGGTGCGCCAGCACCTGCTCGACCGAGAACTGACCCAATTGCTACAACTCTCCCGGGCATCGGTTGACAGTCTGAAACATCTGCAGGCCCAGATCCTTCAGTCGGAGAAACTGGCTTCGATTGGTCAGCTGGTCGGCGGCGCGGCCCACGAACTCAATAATCCAATCACCGCCATGCTCGGCTACTCGGACATGCTTCTCAGCACACGCCTCACCGCGGAGCAGCAGCCAATCGCCGCAAAGATCGGCCAGTACGTTCGCCGTACCAAGTCGCTGGTCGCCAGTCTGATCAGCTTTGCCCGGCAGGCTCCAGCGCCCAAGAGTCCCCTCGATCTCAACACCCTGGCGCGCACTGCCGTTAAGTTGACGCAACCCCAGTGGGAGGCTCTCGCGATCGAAGCGCGCATGCAGTTCGATCCCGCACTGCCCAAAGTTTTGGGGGATTCCAATCAGTTACTTCAAGTCTGCCTGCAGCTCGTAGCGAACTGCCTGCACGTGCTCAGCGAGGCCGGTGGCCGAGTCCTGACCGTAAGCACGGAACGGCAGGGGGAGACTTCCGTGCTTCAAATCGCCACCGAACCGATACCTCGCAACCCATCTCTCAGCCCCCGCGCATCTTCCCTGCTCGATCCCGAAGACAGCTTGGGCCTGAACGCATGTCAAGGCATCCTGCAGGAGCATCGCGGGCAAATTTCACGGGAATGCCGCGAAGATGGCGCAATGCTGCTTCGCGTGGAACTTCCGGTCACCCAGTCAGCTCCGTCCAGGACAAAGGAATCTACGGTGCCGGTTCTATGGCAACCTCGACCGTACGCTTGAGTTGACCACACGCGGCGTAAATATCCCGTCCTCGCGGACGCCGCACAAACGCTGGGATCCCCGCTTCCCGCAGAATCTTTTGAAACCCCGCGACCCGCTCCGCGTCAGGAGTTGTGAACTCGATCCCGGGCCCCGGGTTCAGTGCAATCAGATTCACTTTGCAGCGCATTCCGCGCAGCAACTCCGCCACTTCCTTCGCATTCTCTGGCGTGTCGTTCACACCGCCGAGCAGCACGTACTCGAACGTAATCCACTCCCGGGTACGCAGCGGGTAAGCCCGCGCCGCCGCCATCAGCATTTCCAGATTCCATTTCTTATTCAGCGGCATCAGTCGCGTGCGCAGAGCATCGTTCGAAGCATTCAAAGAAATAGCCAGCTTCGGCCGAATCGCCTCTCCGGCAAAGTCATGAATGCGCGGCACAATTCCCGCCGTCGATACCGTCATCCGCCGCTCCGCAATGCCGACTTCCTCCACCAGCAGACGCGCCGCCTTCACGAAATTCTCGTAATTCAGGAACGGCTCGCCCATGCCCATGAAGACCAGATTGATGCGATCCTCCGGCGGCGAAACTTTCTGGTCTTTGAGCACTGCGCACACCTGACCCACGATCTCGCCTGCGGTCAGATTGCGCTTCACGCCGAGCAGTGCCGTCAGACAGAACTGGCAATCCACGGCACATCCCACCTGGCTGGAAATACAAATCGTCGAACGCCCCTGATTCTGTCCCTGAGGTTGTCTGTGTCTCTGGGTGTCGGAACGTCTAAACGCTGCGATCGGTTCGTTCTTTTCTGTTGTGGATTCACCCCCTGCGGTATACAAGCTCGAGCTCTCAGCGAACCGTTCTGCCAGTTCCCCGGCCTCGCTCCCATCTCCTGCCTCCCCGCCATCGCCCTCCGGCATCCACACCGTCTCTACACTCTGGCCGTCGGCGAATGCGATCAGATACCGCACTGTGCCATCCTGCGACACGAATCGCTTTTCGATCCGGGGCAGACCGACCGAAACGCCTTTCTCTGCCAGCCTCCGACGAAGTTGCTGCGGCAGAGTCGAGATCTGTTCGATTGCCTCCGCGCGCTGCTGGTACACGGCTTCCCGAAATTGCTTCGTGCGATATGACGGCTCTCCCAAGGTGTCGACTAGCGAAGCCATTTCGGTCCTATCCAGTCCGAGCAGCAAGATTTGCGCTTGATCCGCCATATCTTCCATTTGAGAACCGATTCTCGGCTTCCCTACAAACCCCTAAAGCCTGAATACTTTACCTCGACCCCAATTCCGAAAACTGACTTAACCTGCTGATTCTAAATCACTAAACTATTCTCGCACACCGACTGCCCCTATGTCAGAATAGTAGAGAACGTTCCACGGCCGTCCTTGGTGTTTACTAAGTAGTAGTCAATGCAGAAATCCATGACCAAAGAAGTGCGCAATATTCGTCGTCAAAAGCTGCCCAACGGGCTGACGGTTATCACCGAGCAGATGCAGCACATCCGCTCCGCCTCCATCGGCATCTGGTTGCAGACCGGTTCGCGCGATGAAGACGCAGAATGGAACGGAATCTCCCATTTCATCGAGCACATGGTTTTCAAAGGGACCAAGCACCGCACGGCGGAAGAAATCGCGCGCCAGGTCGACTCCATCGGCGGCAACATGGACGCCTTCACCGCCAAAGAATGCATCTGCTTCAACGTCAAGGTGCTCGACGAGCACGTCCCCACCGCGCTCGACATCTTGAGCGACCTGGTTCTAAATCCCATCTTTGATACCGCCGACATCGCGCGCGAACGCGGTGTGATCATGGAAGAAATCAAAATGGACGAAGATAATCCCGATTATCTCGTTCACGAGATCTTCACCCAGAATTTCTGGAAAGATCATCCGCTGGGCAAGCCGATCCTGGGCACGAAAGAGACAGTGAAGCGCTTTGAGCGCCCGTCGGTGGTCGAGGCTTACGGTCACCGCTTCGCGCCCGGCAACATCATCGTGTCCGCGGCGGGCAATCTCGATCATGACAAATTCGTCGAATTGGTTACCGGACACTTCGAGCACATGAAGCCCATGAAAAACGGCTTCCATTCGTCTGCTCCTAAAATTGTCTCCCGCATCATCCTGCGCAACAAGAAAGCTCTGGAGCAGGTGCAGTTGTGCCTCGGCGTGCCCGCGCATCCCATCGCGCACGAGAAGCGGCACGCCGGCTACATTCTCAACACCTTGCTCGGCGGAGGCATGAGTTCCCGTCTCTTCCAGAACATTCGCGAGCGGCAAGGACTGGCATACTCCATCTATAGCGATCTGAATCCTTATCGCGACACCGGATGTTTGGCCGTTTACGCCGGCACATCTCTCGCGTCTGCTTCCAAGGTGGTGCAGTCCGTGGTCAGCGAATTCCGCAAGCTCAAAGCCGAACCCGTGCCGGACGAAGAACTGCGCCGCTCCAAGGCCCAACTCAAGGGGAGCCTCATGCTGTCCCTTGAGTCGAGCACCGCTAGAATGTCGAACCTGGCGCGCCAGGAAATGTATTTCGACCGCTTCTACGACCTCGATGAATTGATCGAAAGAATCGAAGCCGTAACGGCCGATGACATCACCACTCTGGCCAACGAGTTCTTCAAGACCGAATCGGTTGCCCTAACCGCACTCGGAAACCTGCCCGGCCTTAAAGTCTCACGCGATCAACTAGCCTGCTGATCCTCTGACACGTCGAGTTCCTGTTCCGTGTAGCCCTGTGTCCTCTGATTTCATAGATGGGTTAGAGCTTCTTGAACTCTGGGCTTACCGTCAGTCCTGTAATACTTCTAACAATCCTAGCGCAGATTTTGCGGTACACTGCTTCCACAAATTCCCGCCTAGGAGGTTCCGTATGTCCGTAAAACCGATTCCCGAGGGCTATCACACTCTCACCCCATATCTCACGGTCCGCGACGCGGCCCGCGCCATCGAATTCTACAAACAAGCATTCGGCGCGCAGGAACGAGGCGTCATGAAAGCTCCAGACGGCAAAGTAATGCACGCCGAGTTGAAGATTGGCGACTCCATCATCATGCTCGCCGACGAATTCCCTGCCTATGGGGCTCTCTCCCCTCAGACCAGCGGCGGCGCAGGGATGGGTCTGCACATCTACGTTGAGGGCGTCGATGCAGCCTTCGATCGTGCCGTGAAGGCAGGGGCAGAGATTGAAATGCCCGTGATGGACCAGTTTTGGGGCGACCGCTATGGCAAGCTGAAAGATCCCTTCGGCCACAAATGGTCCATCGCCACTCACACCAAAGACCTGTCCATGGACGAGATGAAGCGCGGCATGGATGAAGCCATGGAAAAGATGGGAAAGCCGGAACTGCAGAAGACCGCGTAGTCGTTGCAGTCGGAAACGCTCACGTAGGGACAGCCGCCTCGGCTGTCCCGCCAGAGCCTGCCCTGAGCGAGCGCAGCGAGTCGAAGGGGCGAAGCCCGGCGGCGGCGAATCCGGAATCCGGAATCTAGTAAGCCAGCAAAATTCTCAAATCGCGCAGATTGTTCCCCGTCGGCCCAGTTTCTATCGCATCGCCGAGCGCTTTAAAAAACGGATATGCTTCAAAGTTCGCGAGCGCGGCGAGCGCGTCCAGCCCGCGACCTCGCGCTCGTTCGAGAGTCGTGCCGTCCACAACCGCTCCGGCGGCGGGACTGTTCCCGTCGACTCCGTCGGTGCCGGCGCTGAGCACCGTGATATTTTCTCCCGCAATCTTTTCTACGCAAGCCAGCGCGAATTGCTGATTGCGGCCGCCAACTCCTCCCTTCACGACCTTCACCGTAACTTCTCCTCCCGAGATCAGACACACCGGCGAGAATTGTTTCCTTAGCTCGCGCACTTTCTGAAGCAAGTAGTCAGCCGCCTTCTCGTAATCCCAATCGTCGCAAGCGTTGTCCACATGCACGATGAAACCCGCGCGTTCCGCCGCGATCCTTGCCTCTTCAATCGCCGTCTGGTTGGTCAGCACGGGCCACCAGCGCGCGCGATGAAACGCCGGATCGTCCGACTTCGGCGTTTCTTCTAACGCGTGGCGCTCAAACAGATCCCGCACCGACTGCGGAAATTGCTTCAGCAGTTCGTACTTCTCCGCAATGCGGTAACAATCCTCCACGCTCGTCGAATCGGGCATGGTCGGACCGGACGCGAGCGCGTCGGGAGTACTGTCCGGAACATCGGACACCAGGAGCGACACCTGCTGCGCCGGAGACGCAGCCTGAGCCAGCCGTCCGCCTTTCACGGCGGAAAGGTGTTTGCGCACCGCATTAATCTCGGCGATGGGCGCGCCAGAATGCACCAGCCCGCGATAGGTCGCGATGAGGTCTTCGAGCGAAATCTCGTCGTCGATGGGCTTCTCGACGATCGACGATCCTCCACCACTGAGGAGAAAAATCACAAGCGCCGAAGCCGGCTGCGCCTCCAGCGCACGCAGCATCGCGCCTGCCGCCTGAATGGATTCCGCGTTCGGCGTCGGATGCCCTCCCCGAAAATACCGGAAGCCATGCACTTGCGTCGTAGGCTGCACAGAGTTGGCCACGATTCCTTCCAGCGATGCTCCGACCTGATGGGACAGAGCCTCGACCATGGTGTGTCCGGCCTTGCCCAGCGAGATGACCAGCACCCGCGAATACGAATGCAGGTCGTAAAGATCCTCGCAGACGCGTAATACTCCCCGCTCGCAATGCACATGCCGGGCAAATCCCTTGGCAATCGATGCCTCTGCCAGTGCATGCTGAAAGATCTCACGCGCGGTCTCACGCATGCCGCGGAACTTGATGTCGCGATCGAGGTCCGACATGGGAGGATTATAAAGACCGGACACGCTATCAGCTGTCCACCATCGGCCGCCAGCGAAAAGCTCCGGGCGCGGTTCCTTCGCTCCTGTACTTTTGATTCAGGTGAGAGCGGACGGCTGAGAGCTGATCGCTTGCTTCATCCACGCTTCAATCGCCTCCCGCAGTTCGCGCAATCGGCCTTCGAAGAAATGATCGGCGCCTTCGATGAGCACCAGCTTCTTCGGTTCGGGCACCGAGCCAACTAAAGCTTCCAACTTCGCTCGCGGACCAAACTCATCGCGGGCGCCACTGACAAACAACTTGGGCGTGGCACAATCCCGCAGGAAGTCGTACGTGTAAACTCGCGGCGCTTCGCTTTCCGCTGCGACCGGGACAACAGGCGTTCCCGCAGCGATGACCGCACGAACCCGAGCGTCCGGGCAAGCGGCACGCATTCCGACCGCCGCGCCAAAAGAGAATCCAGCGAACACCAGGGGCAAGTGATACTCGGCGTCAAGCCAGTGGAGCGCGGCGCGAACATCCTCAACTTCCCCAATGCCTTGATCGTGTTCCCCCTGGCTCAAGCCAGTTCCACGAAAGTTGAAGCGCAACACGGGAAAGCCAAGACTGTTCAGAGCCTTCATGGTGTGGAAGACGACTTTGTTGTGCAGCGTCCCTCCAAACAGAGGATGCGGATGACAGACCACCGCGGCGTGCGTTGCATTCGCCGCACCAGCGTTGAGCAGCGCTTCCAGGCGTCCGGCAGGACCCTCGAGAAACAGCGAGCGTATGGAAGAGTTCGAAGAAATCACCGCCCCAGATTACACGCGAACGCCCGAAGAAAAGAAATCGAAGATAAGCTGGTCATCCGAGGTCTGAGGTCCGAGGTCCATTTGCTCTCTGCTATTCTCTCCTCCATGGACGCTGTAACGCTGACGCGGCAACTGGTGGACATCGAGTCGATTACTGGCAACGAAGCTGCGGTTGGGAACTATCTTTACGGAGAACTTTGCCGTCTCGGCTATCAGACGAAGAAGATGCCGGTCGAAGGTGATCGCTTCAATGTATATGCAACGTCGGCCGAGTATCCGCATCCCGCAGTGGTATTTTCCACGCACATGGATACAGTTCCTCCGTTCATTCCATCATCGGAAGATGCGGGACGAATTTACGGACGCGGATCATGCGACGCCAAAGGCATCATCGCGGCGCAGGTCGCGGCTGCGGAACGATTGCGCCAAACAGGCATCCATGTCGGTCTGTTGTTCGTGGTGGGGGAAGAGCGCGACAGCCTGGGCGCGCAAGTGGCCAATGAATATGCGGGGAACGGGGAGGGTGCGCGATGCCGCTTTCTAGTCAACGGTGAACCGACCGAGAATCATCTTGCGCTCGCGTCGAAAGGTACGCTGCGCGCGGAGGTCACGGCAGCGGGACGCATGGCGCACTCGGCTTATCCGGAGTTGGGCGAGTCCGCGATTGACAAGCTGATTCCGGCGCTTGCGCGCTTGCGCGCGATGAGGCTGCCTTTCGATCCTGAGATTGGGCCATGCACGTTGAACATTGGCTTGATTGAAGGCGGACGCGCTCCCAACGTGATTGCCGACTATGCGCACGCGGATTTGCTTTACCGGCTGGTTGGTCCGTCGGATGATTTGCGGCGACAGATTCTTGCGGCTGCGGGGGATGAGGTTCAGGTCACGTTTCCGCTGGAGCTTCCCTTTGTTCGGTTGCGCACCGTGGAGGGATTGCCGACGATGATTGCGGCGTTTACCACCGACATTCCCAAGCTCACCAACTGGGGCGAACCGCTGCTGATCGGTCCGGGATCGATTCATGTGGCGCATACCGAGGACGAGTACATCGAGAAACAGCAACTGGCCGAGGCGATCGATTTGTACTGCAAGATCGCGAAGCAGCTTTCGCGGTGAGCGAGAAGCTGTCCTGCCTGTGCCGCCGAGATTGAAATCCCGCCGGTGGATATCTGCACGAAAAAAATATCGACTGGAACTGCTTTGAGGCGTTCCTGGGGTACGCGCCGAACTAGAAATTTTTCGCCATTCCGGAGGTACCCCCCTCCCCTACCCCTCTGAATGCCTTGACTGGCACGGGTTTCGCAAAAAGTGTCCGCAAAATCTTGAGGGTAAAGGGGTTAGAGGTCAAAATCTTGATTCTAAGGGACTTGATGGTTTTTCGAGGCAACCTCTCGTTACTTCGTCTGCCTCTGCAATGATCTGCGCATCTTTCGCGCCGGACAAGGTCAGATGTCACAGAGGGGCTGTGGATATCTTTGACATCGACCCAGTTTCCTAGGCACGTCTCGTCGTGCTGGAAGCCGCTCAACTTTTACGTTCTCCGAACAGATCAAGCAAACGCTCTCGGGGCTCAGCAAGGGGGCGTATACTTCCCGCCCGTCGTCTCGAGAACGTGGATAGGCCCCAAGGCAACGACGGCAGGCACCACAACCGAACGACGGAGGCTCCTATGACACTCGAAGAGAAGATTGACAAGGCGCTTGAGTCGGGACGTCAGAAAGCGGAGGAGATTTTGGCGCTGCGAGCCGTAGCGCGGAGTCGGCGGGCGGATGCGCTGGAGAAGAACCGGAAGACGATGGCGATGCGGGTGCAGATGACTGCGCCGGGAGCTGCCCAAACGTCAGCCGAGTTCCAAACCGCGGGATTTCTGGCGGCGGCTGGAGACTCGTGGTTCGATTATCCGCTGCACGATGTATTGAAGCTGCTCGAAGATCATCATGGATACAACGTGGAATCAAGCGCACACAAGGGCGATCCGATCGAGAAGATGGCTTATACCGGCGGACAACTGGAAGACTTCGCGCGCAAACTGGAAAAGATCAAAGCGCGGGGAGCAGTACCGAAGGCCGTGCTGGTCTCGGGCGGCGGGGATGATGTGGCTGGAAATGAATTCGGCATGCTGCTGAATAATGCGTTCTCGCCGATTGCGGGGTGGGACACCGAAGTGGTGGACGGCGTCTTGAATCAACGAATCTTGACAGCCTATAGCCAGCTGCTGATGAGCATTACCGGCCTCTGCCAAGGGACGTTTGCTAAGACGGTGCCGATTCTGATGCATGGCTATGACTATCCCGTGCCCGATGGTCGGGGATTTTTGGGAGGCTGGCCGTTTCCGGGTCCGTGGCTCGATCCGGGTTTCCGCGAGAAGAACTTTGATGATCTTGCTCAACGAATCGCCATGATGCAGACCCTCATGGATCAATTCAACGATGTGGTGAAGTCGCTGCCGGCACAGGCTGCCTTTGCGCATGTGCGGTATATCGATTTGCGCGGGACGCTGTCGAATCGATTGGCCGATTACCAGGAGTGGTGGGCCAATGAACTTCATCCCACGGAAAAGGGATTTGAAGCGGTGACGGATCGATTTGCGGCGGAGTTGGCGCAATTGCCTTAGAGCGCCGGTTACATGCCCGCCGGGACTTCGGAAACTGCTGCCGTTACTGCGGAGTCCAAGTCATCTCCAGGCGCACCGGAATTTCATTTTTCACCGGCAGCGTCAACAGCGAAGGCGGATCAATCTTGAAGTCGGTAAGGGTTGTGGGAATGGTTCCTGAGATTTTCTTTTCTTGTCCCTGGGTCACGACTTCGAAGGGGACCTGCTTGTACTGAGCGGTTTGGCCGGCGAACTGGATATCGAGATCGGCTTTGATCGTACCCGATCCCGATGCTGACTCGGGAAGACGAGTGCGGACCGTGACCATCGGAAATTCTGCACCGCGCGTGACCTGGATCATGTGCAGGTCGCGGTTGCTATCGCCGGAATCAAATGACTTGACGGGGACTGCAATCAGGAAATCGCACTGCCCCTCATGGCAAACGCCCTTGCCGCGCGCGGCGCGGCTCACTCCTTCGGTCTGGTGCAGCGGGTGAGAGACGTGGTAGCTCAGAGTGCTCTGCTTGAGCACCCACTGATGATCGGCCGCGAAAAGGTTGGGCAGAGTCAGAAGCAGAAATAACGGCAGGAAGTTTTTGTTCATAAAGTTTCTTTGATTGGGGTCACATGCGCCCGGCTACGACCGTCCCCAAGGAAGTCTGAGCTGCTAGCTTTTTCTTTCGCCGCTCCGGGGCTTGCCCTTTCCGTTTTGCCAACCCACGGCTTACGCCGTGGGCTGCATTCTTTTGCCGCTTCGCGGCTCGGTCTGGATTCACTAGAACTTTACCGACACCGATAGCAGGGCGGCGCCAAAGGCTCCGGCGGTAACGATGGCCACCGGCCCGTGCGCGGCAGCGATGCCATGAACCTTCTCTCCGTTGTTCTTCTGGCTGAAAGCCATCGCGCCCAGGATCGGGGTGAGGATCATTCCTGGACCATGAATCCAGGCCATGGCCTTGTGGAAGCGGATCGGGCCGCGGGTCTGGGTACCGGGAATCTTGGGAGCGCGGATGGCATAGTAAGCGGTGATTCCGTACAAGTCGCCGGTCAGCGCGCCAAGAGCAACATGCAGATCGCGCGACGCGGTACCCTCACTCCGCCCGCCTGCATTCAGCGAAGTGATCACCGAAGCCACCATGGGTATCGTAGTAATCAGGCCCATGCGTTGATGGATTTTCAGCATGTGGGTGCGTTTATCGAGCAAGGCCTGCTGCGCGGCATTGGCCTGAGTTTCACTTTTCGAAAAGCCGAGGTCTTCGATCGACGGCGCGGTCTGGGCGCTGGAAGGAGCGTTGGGCAAGTTCTCGGACGACGCTGCCGCGGGCGGTGTGGCGGGCGACTGCTGCGTGGGCACGGACGTCAAGGTCAGACTCAGCGTTTGCCGGCTTCCCGCAATCAGCGTCATCTTTTCGAAGGCCGTACTCATTCCCTCGGCAGTTGCGGAAACTTCGTAATCGCCCGCAGCAAGATTCGAAACGCTATAGAGCCCGGCGGAATCGGCCTGTATCTCGGTCGACTGACCTGTGGATAAATTCCTGACCGTGATTTTGGCGTTGGGAAGCACTTTTCCCGCAGAGTCGGTGACTGTGCCCGAGAGTGTTGATTGGGCATCCTGTGCGCGGAGCAGATTGGCGGTGAGTACACAGATCAGTACAACGCCAAAGAACAGCTTCGCCGTTCTCAGATTCATTGGAGGTTTCCTTTTGGCTTATTGAAACCGCAACAAATTGTTATGTTCGAGAGATGCTGGGTCTAAAAGAAGGGATGTCTTGAGACTTGCAATCGACGAATTGGCCGCGACTTCTAGAGCGTAGCAGCGCACGGGTTCCTCAGAATCAAAATCACCGGCCGGTCTCGCCAGAAACCGGAGAAACAAGGACGGGGCACCCGCCTTTGTTCTTGCAAACGATTTAGACTGGGAGTGAATATGACTACCTCTTCCCTCAACTCTCTGGCGCGCGCTTCTTCTGCTTACCTGCGGTCTGCCATGCATCAGCCCATTCAGTGGCATGAGTGGGGAACGGAGGCATTTGCCGCGGCGCAGCAGGAGAACAAGCCGATGCTGCTCGACATCGGGGCGGTGTGGTGTCACTGGTGCCATGTGATGGATCGGGAGTCGTATGACGATCCGGAGATTGCGGCGATTGTGAATCAGCATTTCATCGCGGTGAAGGTGGATCGCGACGAGCGTCCGGACATTGACAGCCGGTACCAGGCGGCAGTGCAGGCGGTGAGCGGGCAGGGAGGATGGCCGCTGACGGCGTTTCTTACGCCGGATGGGAAGCCGTTTTATGGGGGGACTTATTTTCCTCCAAGCGACGGGTATGGGCGTCCCAGCTTTCGGCGCGTGCTGCTGAGCATTGCCAATGCTTATGCGGAGAAGCACGGCGACGTGGTCGAGCAGGCGAAGATGGTGGAGAACGCGATTGCGCAGTCGGAATCGTATGCGGGTCGGAGCGGACGAGTTTCGGCGGGCGTAATTGCGGCGATTCAGGAATCTGCTTTCAAGATGTTTGATCGGGAGCATGGAGGGTTTGGACAGGCGCCGAAGTTTCCACATCCGTCGGCGCTGGATTTATTGATTGAGCGGTATGCAAGAACCAGCGGAGCTTCGCTCCGCCGGACGGCCGAGGGCGGCCGTCCCCACATAGAACCGGCGGGGACCGGAGACGACGGTCTGCGCAACCTCATCGTTACTACGCTTGAGCACATGGCTAAGGGTGGCGTCTACGACCAACTGGCGGGCGGCTTTCATCGATATTCGGTGGATGAGCGCTGGGTGGTGCCGCACTTCGAAAAGATGTGTTACGACAATTCCGAACTGCTGAAGAACTACGTGCACGCGTATCAGGCAACCGGCGACGAATTTTTTGCGGACATGGTGCGAGACATGATTCGCTGGATGGACGAGTGGCTAAGCGATCGGCATCGGGGCGGGTTCTATGCTTCGCAGGATGCGGATATTTCCATGGAAGATGATGGCGATTACTTCACCTGGACGCTCGATGAAGCCCGCGCCGTTTTGACGGAAGAAGAGGCAGAGGTCGCGGCGCTGCATTACGACATCAACGAAGTCGGGGAGATGCATCACAATCCAGCGAAGAATGTTTTGTACGTGCGGGCTTCGGTGGAAGAGATCGCGCGGCGGATGAACCTGGCGGCGGAACGCATCAGCGAACTGCTGGCATCGGCGAAGAAGAAGATGTATGCGGCACGTCTGCGGCGGACGACGCCGTACGTGGATAAGACTGTTTATGTGGGATGGAATAGCTTGTGCGTTTCAGCTTACCTGGAAGCGGCGAAGGTATTGAATCTCGCGGAGGCGCGGCGGTTTGCGCTGAAGTCTTTGGATCGGGTGCTGGGGGAGGCTTGGAAGCAATCGCCTGAAGAGAGAAAGCGCGCGGGCGAGTCGCCCGCGGCCACAGGAGCGCTGCTGCTGCACGTGGTCTCGTACTCGGATCCTGAGGCTTCCCGCCGCAAAGTGCCGGGGCTGCTCGACGATTATGCATTCACGGCGCTGGCTTGCCTCGATGCTTACGAGGCGACGACCGACCTCAGTTACTTCAGGTTTGCGCACGCGATCACGGATGCGATGATTGCCCGGTTCTACGACGCGACCTCGGCAGGATTCTTCGACAGCGAGCCGGTCGCCGACGGCCAGAGCCTGGGCGTGCTCGCAACGCGGCGCAAGCCGCTGCAGGATTCTCCGACTCCGTCGGGAAATCCGATGGCGGCAATTGCGCTGACGCGATTGCATCATTACACCGGCGACACTGGATATCAGGACAAGGCGGAACTTACGCTGGAAACTTTCGCGGGCGTGGCGGAACAATTTGGAATCTTCGCTGCGACGTATGGGATTGCGGTGGTCCATCACTTGGAGAGCCCGGTACAGGTGGTCGTGATTGCCGAAGACGGAGATGAGAACGCCGCAGAGGAACTGTATGCGGCGGCGGTTGCGCCTTTTGCCTTCAACAAGAGCACGCTGCGCTTGGCGGCCAATCAGGCGGTCGCGGAAAATCTTCCGCCCGCATTAGCGGCCACGATTCCCAATCTTCCAGGCCTGGGCTCAAGAAAATCTTTCGCGGTGCTGTGCTCGGGATCTGCGTGCCAACCGCCCGTGACCGATGCAGCGCAGTTGCGGACCGCCTTGGAAAGGGCGCTGCAGAAGAGCTAGAAGGCCCGCGCGCATGAATCCAGCCAAGCAAAAAAGAGGGGCTGGCGGGTTAGTATGAGTCTCGTCAGCCCAAAGATTGCTAGCCTATTTTCTTGGCCCAAGTTGCAGTTACGACAGGTTACTTTAGTGACCTTGCGGTCACCGACTGCCCCGGGTTCTACTGCGGTGGCAGGGTTGTTTGACAGTTTGGTTGTCTCGGTGGGCACAGATACAGCGGGCCGCCGTCCGCGGCGGGAACCTGTTGGACGGCAGCTGCGATGAATGTGCCCACTAGTCCTACCATCAGGATGGAAATCCTGATTGCGCGTTTCATGGGTTCGTCTCCTATCCGCGTAGGGTTTCCTGAAAGAAAACTTTTTCGCGGTGCCGCATTATAGGACACGTGTCAAGCTGCGTATGCAACAATTTTCATCCCGTCGGAGACATATGCGGGCGCGGCCTTAGCCAACCTTACAATTAAAATCAATATAATCCTTTATATGCAATAACTTCCTAAGATTCAATAAAGTAGTACTTTGCATCGCAGCAAAAGTTGCGGCTGAGGGTACTACTTCGCAAAGTGTTTACAATTTCCGAACAAACCAGGACAGAAGGTTAGAACGAGGGTGGCCGCGCGGGACATCGAACCGCCAAAAAACCGCTACGGTTTGGAGCTCACATGCACTGCCGGAAGACTGAACCCCCCGCTTGCGGCTGCTGCACCGCGGGTGGCAGTACCGGCGCCGAGGGTCTCACGGGTAGGGGATGCGTCCGGCTGAGTACGGGAAAGGGCGCGGTCGACCATCCCTTCAAACATCGGGATGAGCGAGTCGGCGGGAAGCGGGTGATGAATGTCGGTGAGACTCTGCTCCCAGCGCTGAGGTTGCAGCAAAGACAACGAGGCATCGCGCGCGGGCCTGGTGACAGCGACGTAGCCGAGCCAAACCAGCAGGCTAGCATTGTAGGCGGCCATGTTGAGGATGCTCATCCAAAAGCCACCCAGATGATTCCCCACCCACGAACAGATCAGCACGAGTTCGATTACGGCAAAGGAGCCGAAGCCCAGGGCGATGCCGAAGCTGTGCTGGCGACGGCTGACGCCCACATAATGAGCGAAGAAAAGTAAGAACAGGACCATCCCGATCTGAATGATGCGCACGCATCTTTGGGAAGTGATGATGGCCTGCATCCAGGGCGCGATCTGAGACGAATTGGTGGAAACCGAGACCACTCCGGCTACGAGCAGCATGACCAGGCCCGCCCACTTGAAGAGCACGGTGCCCAGATCGCGCAAAGTATGGAAGAGTCGGAAAACGTCCACGAAGACCTCGTGAATCACGGCAAAGCCAAAGGCCACGCTCAGGGCGTCGCAAGCCCAGAAGAGGTAGAAACAGGCGGAATAACTATGCCAGTGCGCGGGAAACACGACGGCAAAGGTGACGAGTTGCGTGAGAACGTAGCCGAAGAAGAACTTGAACTTGCGGTGCAAGCCACGCCGGATCATGATCGCAGCGATTCCCAACTGGAGGACGGGATGCGCGATCCAGAGCGCGTAATAGAGAACTTTAATTTTCTCGTTCATCTTCTCTCGCTCGTCGGCGAAGCTACCTTAATGGTTTGGACAAGAACAGCCAGATTCTTGGCCATCCGCCCAGACGTACTTGTGCGGAGTATTTAAGCAACGTTAGCTTTTCCCAACCCGATGTTCAATGCACTGAAGTAATTGCAAGTAACGTTACCGTTGTAGGTGCCCCAGACGCAAGGTTACCTTCGTGCTACGGGTATGAAGGGGCCAGGAAACCTCGGTTCGCAAGAAAGATGGAGCCTTGGGGTGGCAGGGCGAGAACAACGCACACTCCGGCACAAGGACAGGGGGCGCGCTGCAGGCGAAGGATTCGCGAAGCAGCTACGCGTCGGGCGTGGAGTGGATGTAGGCGCGCATCATACGTACCTCGTCATCCTTCTCATTCAAATCGTGCAGCAGGATGTCGCGCAGCGACACCATGCCTACCAGATGTCCGTCGTGGCAAACGGGCAGGTGGCGGAAACTGTGACGTCGCATTAGGGCCATGCAGTTTTCCAGATCTTCGTTCATGCTGATGGTCAGGGGATCGTCGGTCATAACCTCAGCCATGCAGGTGCTGCGGGGATCGCGGCCTTCCGCAACGACGCGCTTCATCAGGTCGCGTTCAGAAAAAATTCCGACCAGCTTGCCATTGTGCAAGACGGGGACGGCGCCGATGTTGTGCTCTACCATGAGTCGTACGGTTTCGAGCACGGTGTGGCCCAGTTCCGCCTGAAAAGTGTTCTGATCTTTGATCAGGTCGCAGATCCGCATTTGACACCTCCGGGGGATACAGAGTTCCGAGCGGTCCAAAAGCATCTACCGGGGCGCGAGTATATGCCGGAAAGGAGATGTAAGGAAAGGGAAAAAGGTTGGGTAGAGAAGAAATTTCGCCCAAATCGGGCGGATTTAGCAGAGTCGTTAGCGCGAAGTGTGCTTTTGCGTTGCCCCGTTCTTCGGCGTTGCCTCGTCGGCGAAGATAAAGTATGAGCAGTTCCACAGAGCAGCGGGCAGGCTCCCGCGCGGCCGAGCCGTGATCACTATGTTGTAGGCATCGGAACTGCTTAGGTTCATTTCGCGCAATCCATCCCCGGCCGGACCGCCTCTCGCTTCCCTTTTCGTTTCCCGCGCACTGGAGTCTGGTTCGCTCGTTCCGGGCTCAATCACGGCGAGCCAAGCTAAGAACTCGTGCAGATCGCGGGTACGGGGACGCCCGGGAACGATGAAAGACAACTCCGCCTCTTGCGTCGAAAAATGCCAAGCCAGAGAGGCGGTAAGATCGACTGCCTTTTCGTAGGCCTGCTCGGAAATCATCCCGGGCTCGGGATTGTCGAAGGCAATGCACAGTTTGCGCTCGTCCTCGCGCGCGAACTCGCGCACTTTGAGCGAGCCTGATTTCGCGGTCGCCTTCCAGTCGACGTGGCGGGCCGAGTCTTCGGGCATATATTCGCGGATGCGGTAAAGTTCAGATCCACGGCCGCGCACGAAGCTCTCCCACTCGCCCCGGACCAGGGGCAGGACTTCGAAGACTTGCTCGGTGGGCTCGATGCGTGGATAGACCAGCACTTCCCTGGGCAATGAGACGTGCCGCGTCTTGGTGAGGAAGGCGAAGGGAAAACGCGTGGCCAGACCGAAACTGTCTTCGCGATAACGGCCGCGCTGCTCGAATCGTAATTCCAGATCGGCGGACAACTCAGCCTGCGGCGGGAGAAAGGGAAAGTATGCCATCCCCTGAAAGATTCCCGGAGGCGGTGGAAGGACAGTCACGCGGCGCAGACGCCGGTCCGGAAGACGCAGCCACTGCTGCTCCGACGGACGGTTAAAGGGAAACGCAAAAGTCGTCGCTTCCCATCGCCATTGCTTGGCCGGCTTCTTTCTCTTTTTGCGCGTGGAAACCACGCGGATGGAAAAAGACGGCAGGAAACGGTGCGGGTTGTGCACTACGATGCGTCCTGCCACCGACCGGCCCGCGAAGACGTGCTCGGGCAGACGGACATCGAGTTCCAGCCAGCGTAGTACCCAGGCGGAGGCGACTCCAGAAACCAAGATCGCCGCCAGCATAGCCGCGACTACGATGTAGAGAAGATTGTTGCCGGTGTTCAGCGCGGCAATGGCGATCACCAGCGTCACCAGGGCGTACACAATGCCGGCACGCGTCACGTCGTAATCGAAGGATTCTCGCATGCGTTCAACGGCCACCCGCCGCGCCAGATACGGCACGGTAACTAATCCAACCAGGGTGGCGAGTACTAGCGAAGTCGAAGCCAAAATCAAAGTGGCCCAGAGGTTGCCGGCATCGCGCGCGATAGTGGAAAATAGCGCCGTGGCGAAGGCGAGCCCCAGGCCCAGGAGGGCGAGTAGGAATTTAACCCAGACTTCGGCCGAGGCCGACTGCAGCCATTGCGCCAGCCGGTTGGGCGGGGACGGGCTCGATTTCAACGGATTGGCGTATGCAGAACCCACTTGTTCCGAGCCTAGCATCCTCTGCGGGAACGGACAATCAAGATCCGCTTGCAAGGAAAGCGTTCGTAACAGGGCGGCGCATTAGCCGTCGGCACGGAGGGCGGGACGCCCGCCGGACGGCCGCCGGGACGGCGGCGTTACAAAGATTCTTCTGATTCCGATCCTCTTGTGCTACGCTTCTCGCCTCCCAGGTATTAGGTCCCAACTTTCAAATTTATTTCCACACGTAACTACTAGAGGAGGATCATCATGCCGATTGGTAAACGTGCAGCTGCGGAATTCTTTGGAACGTTCTGGCTGGTGTTGGGCGGATGCGGCGCGGCGGTGCTGGCCGCGGGCGTTCCCAACGTCGGCATCGGATACGCCGGCGTCGCCCTCGCCTTCGGACTTACGGTTCTAACTATGGTGTTCGCCGTCGGGCACATCTCGGGCGGCCACTTCAACCCGGCGGTGAGTCTGGGCCTCGTCGTCGGCAAGCGCTTCCCTGCTTCCGATTTGCTGCCTTACGTGGTCGCCCAGGTGGTGGGTGCGATTGCGGCGGCGGGCGTGCTCTACGTCATTGCCAGTGGATCGGCGAGCTTTAATCTGCACGCTGGCTTTGCGACCAACGGATATGGAGCGAACTCACCGGGCGGCTATTCCCTGCTGGCGGGGTTCGTCGCCGAAGTGGTGCTGACGGCGTTCTTCCTGATCGTGATTATGGGCGCCACCGACAACCGCGCACCCAAGGGATTTGCGGCCATCGCAATCGGACTCTGCCTGACGTTGATTCATCTGGTTTGCATTCCAGTCACCAATACGTCCGTCAACCCAGCGCGCAGCACGGGCCCGGCGATCTTCGCGGGCGGCGCGGCGCGGCAGCAGTTGTGGATGTTCTGGGTGGCGCCGCTGATCGGCGGCGCGTTGGGCGGAGGCATCTACCGTATGGTGTTCGGAGAATAATAGAACAACGATGGTCACGGATTTACACGGATTGGCATAGATACGGCAAGAATTTTGTTGATCCCTGCTAGCCCGCGTATATCCGTGGCTAAGCTTGTACTAGCCACTAATCACTAACCACTGTTTTTCAATACTCCGACAGCTCCTTCATCGCCAGGAACAGATCATTCGGTTGGGGAAGAATCGCGTCTTCCAGGATGGGCTGGTAGGCGACGAACACGTCTTTGGCGGCCACGCGGCGGACGGGGGCATCCAACTGGTCGAAGAGCTGATCGGCGATGCGCGCCGCAATCTCGGCGCCGTAGCCCCAGCTCAACGTGTCTTCGTAAGCGACGAGCGCTCGATTCGTCTTAGCGACCGACACGGCGATGGTGTCCCAGTCGAATGGATTCAGGCATCGCAAGTCGATCAACTCGACCTTCACGCCTTGCTCGCGCTCGAGTTTCTGCGCGGCTTGTAGTGCGCGCGGGACGACGGCACCGTAGGTGATCACGGTCAGGTCGGTGCCGGGATGGACGACCTTCGCCTTGCCGAACGGGATCATGTAATCCGGGCCGGGATAGGCCGCGCGGCCAAACGATTCGCGATAAAGGCGCTTGTGTTCGAGAAACAGGACTGGATCGTCGCAACGGATGGCAGTGCGCAGCAATCCCGCGGCATCTTGGGAGTTCGACGGAAAGACCACGCGGAGGCCGGGAATGTGCGTGAAGATGCTCTCGCCACACTGCGAGTGGTAGATGGCGCCGCCGGTCAGGTATCCGCCGATCGCGACGCGAATGACCACGGGGCACGAGAATCCATTGTTGGAGCGCCAGCGGATCACGCTGAGTTCGTCGCGAATCTGCATCATCGCGGGCCAGATATAGTCGAAGAACTGAATTTCGACGACCGGCTTCAGACCGCGCGTGGCCATGCCGGTAGCCCGCCCCACGATGGCGGCCTCGGCGAGTGGAGCATTGAACACTCGGTCGTTGCCGAATTCGTTCTGCAGGCCGAACGTGAGTTTGAAAACTCCGCCTTTGCCTTTGACCAGCTTGCGCTTCAAGTACTCCTCGCGGCTGCAGTCGGCGACATCTTCGCCGAAGATCACGATGCGCTCGTCGCGCTGCATTTCGTCGCGCAGCGTCATCGTGATCAGGTCGGCCATGGTCTTTCCGGCAGGCTTCTTGCCGTCGACCGGGGCTTCCGGCGCCACAGCCTGCGTGTCGAACGTCGACGATGCGGGATCGAGATCGGGCGAATATACAAACCGGGTCACGCTTTCGGGCGCGGGCGGAAGCGCTTCGAGCGCCGCGTCAACCGCTGTCTGCAGCTCGGCTTCGACTTCCTTCTCGAGCTGGTTGATGCCCTTCTCGTCGAGGATGCCTTCGCGCAGGAGGAACATTTGCGTGCGCGTGACCGGATCGCGTTGGGCGTCGCGTTCGCGCTCGGCGTCGGGGCGGTACAGGCGCTCGTCGTCCGACAGCGAATGCGAATACGGGCGAATGACGTGGGCGTGGACGAACGCGGGGCCGTGTCCCTCGCGGCAGTAGCGCGTGGCCCGCTGGAACGCCGCATAGCTGGCCATGGGATCGGTGCCGTCGACTTCTTCGAAATGGAAGTTGGGGAATCCGGAGACCAGGCGCGAAATGCTTCCGCCCGCAGTCTGGACTTCGACGGGAACCGAGATGGCGTAGCCGTTGTCTTCCACACAGAAAATCACTGGGAGCTTACCCAGCGCGGCGGCGTTCATGGCCTCCCAGAATTCACCTTCGCTCGAAGTGCCGTCGCCGAGAGAAACGTAGGTGACTTCATCGCCCTGGAAGCTAACATTCTTGAACTGACGATAGTCTTTAGAACTGGAGGCGGGAATTTCCGCGGCCTTGGGATGCCGGGCCAAATAGCGTCCGGCCTCGGCACAACCGACGGCCTGCAAAATCTGCGAGCCCGTCGGCGATGACTGCGTCACAATGTGCAGGCTGGGATAGCTCCAGTGCGAGGGCATCTGGCGTCCGCCAGAACTAGGGTCATCGGCGGCGCCCACGCCTTGCAGGAACATGTCGTAAGGCTTGACTCCAAGCGCCAGGCATAGCGCACGATCCCGATAATACGGATAAAACCAGTCGTAGCCTGCTTTCAGCGCCAAGCCAGCGGCGGTGCCAATGCCCTCATGCCCTGCCCCGGACATCTGGAAATAGATTTTCTGCTGGCGCTTGAGCAGGATTTCCCGGTCGTCGATGCGCCGGGAGGTGTAGATGATGCGATAGGCCTGGATGAGCTGGTCGCGCGTAAGTCCTTCGTACAGCTTGCTCTTTTTCGCGCCGTTGGCCGTTAGGGCCAGCTTGGGATCGGTCTTTGTCGTGGCCATCCGGGTCCTGGGTCCTACCTCACTTAGATTCCTGTCAGCCAGTTAGGATTCTGTGTAGCTGGCCGGAGCCTGTTGGATTGTAAACGGAAACCAGGGGTTGGCAAAGTACGGAAGTTTTAGTGCCGTGGGTCGGGCGGTCAGACCACGGAACACAAAATGTGAGCGTTCGGCAGAGAATCACGACTCGGGTCCTCACGGCTTGCCGGCGGTCTCGAGTAAGGGCATGGCCTGCACACTTGCGCCGTCCTGCCGAAAGTAGCGACGTTGAAAGTAAAGCGCGACATTCACCAAGCCGATGAGGGCGGGCACTTCCACCAGAGGTCCGATGACCGCCGCAAAGGCTGCGCCAGAGTTGATTCCAAAGACGGCCACCGCGACCGCGATGGCGAGTTCGAAATTGTTACTGGCCGCGGTGAAAGACAGAGTCGCCGTCTTCGAATAATCCGCGCCCAGCTTGTGTCCCATGTAGAACGACACCAGGAACATCACCACAAAATAAATCAGTAGTGGAATGGCGATGCGCACTACGTCCAAGGGCAGTCGCACGATGTATCCGCCCTTCAGCGAGAACATCACGACGATGGTAAATAGCAGTGCGATGAGAGTAATCGGACTGATGCGCGGGATGAAGTTGTTCTCATACCAAAGCTTTCCGCGCGCACGCACCAGCACGAAGCGCGTGATCATCCCAGCAAGGAATGGGATGCCGAGGTAAATGAAGACGCTCCGGGCAATGTCGCGAATCGAGACATTTACGACCGAACCATGCAATCCAAACCACTCCGGCAACTTGGTGACGAATACCCATGCATACACCGAGTAGAACAACACCTGGAAGACGGAGTTGAAGGCCACCAGGCCGGCGGCATATTCGGTGTCGCCCTTGGCCAGTTCGTTCCACACGATCACCATGGCAATGCAGCGCGCCAGCCCAATCATGATGAGGCCTGCCATGTATTCGGGGTAACCGCGCAAGAAAATGATGGCGAGAGCGAACATCAGCAGCGGGCCGATGACCCAGTTCTGCACCAGGGAGAGAACCAGGATTCTCTTGTTGCGGAAGACCTCGCCCAGTTCTTCATAGCGCACTTTGGCCAACGGCGGATACATCATCAGGATGAGACCCACGGCAATGGGAATCGAGGTAGTACCGACGCTGAAGAGATTCAGAAAAGGCACGATCCCGGGCAGCGCCCAGCCGGCCGCCACTCCAATCAGCATGGCGGTGAAAATCCATAGCGTCAGGAAGCGATCCAAGAAGCTGAGACGAGACATCACATTGTTGTTCATTTGGTTCCGGGCCTCAGTTGCCAGCGAGCGGCGGGCACCCAGGTTGAAGTTCATTGCCGGCCGATGTTGTCGATTTCGTTCTTGAGCGAGAACCGGTCCAAGGTCGAGAGCGGGAGACTCAGGAACAGGCCGATCCTTCGGTCCAGCAGAAAGAAAGCGTCGCGGAAAGCCTTCTCGACCTGCTCCCTTGTTCCCTGCACCGCGGCAGGATCGGGCACGCCCCAATGAGCGGTCATCGGTTGTCCCGGCCAGACTGGGCAGACTTCGTTCGCGGCATTGTCACAAACGGTAAAGACAAAATCGAGCCGCGGAGCGTCCGGCTTGGCGAACTCGTCCCAGCTCTTGCTGCGAAGGCCAAGGATCGGGAGGTGAGCCGCTTCCAGTTGCCGCAGCGCCTCGGGGCGAACTGCACCGGTGGGATGGCTGCCCGCGCTGTAAGCCGTAAAGTTGCGCTGGCCTTTCTGATTGAGGATTGCCTCCGCCATGATGGAACGCGCCGAGTTTCCGGTGCACAAAAAAAGTACGTTGTAACGTGCTTGCATCCAGCCCTCCCGATCCCGCTCAGTGGCAGCAACTCGGACCGCAGCACGCTTCCTGTGCGCGGCCTGGTTTCACGGCGTGGATGAAGGCGCTCATGAACCTTCCGTCCACCTGCGCGGCGACGATTTCCACATCAATTCGCTGGCCCGAAAGAAATTCGAGCGCATCTTCCGCCCGATAAATACGGGTGGGCTCAACGTCAATCTGCTCGAAGCCGGCCGCCGCCAGTTTGCTGCGGTATTCGTTCTCTTCCAGCGCGCCAGCGATGCAGCCTACCCACGCCAGGACACTCTGGCGAATTTCGGGCAAGATCTCTCCGCGGGTGACAACATCGGACACGGCGACGCGTCCGCCCGGCTTCAAAACGCGGAAAGCCTCGCGCAGGACTTTGTCTTTATCAGCCGAAAGGTTAATCACGCAATTGGAGATGATGACGTCGACCGAGTTGTCGGGCAGCGGAATGTTCTCAATCTCGCCCTTCAGAAACTCAACATTTTCAATGCCTGCCTTGCGCTTGTTTTCGTTGGCCAGCGCGAGCATTTCGTCGGTCATGTCGAGACCGTAGGCTTTGCCGGTGGGGCCGACGCGGCGCGCGGACAGCAGTACGTCGATGCCGCCGCCGGAGCCCAGGTCGAGGACGACCTCGCCGGAGTTCAACTGGGCCAGCGCCGTAGGATTGCCGCAGCCGAGCGAAGCCAATAGCGCCTCTTCCGGGATCTGTCCGACCTGCGAAGCGTCATACAGGTTCGTGGCGATGGGATCGCAGCAACTCGTGGCCGCAGCGGCGCCGCAGCAGGAACTACCTCCGGACTTCACACGCAGAGCGGCTTCGCCATATTTCTGTTTGACGACTTCTTTGATGTCGGTATCGGTAGTACTCATGAAGGCTCCTATTTCTTGCAGATTTGTACGATCTGTTCCGGTTTGACCGCTTTATTGCGGGTGCAGCATTCCGCGTAGAGGAACTGCAACAACTCCTGCAGAGCAGCAGTGTTGGCGGTGTAACGAAGAAAAGTACTTTCCCGCTGCACTACGACGAGGCCCTCGGTCCTTAGCTTGTCCAAATGATGAGAGAGGGTCGAGTTGGGGATTTCGAGTTCCGCTTGAATATCGCTGACGACAAGCCCTTCGGGATGGGCCGTCAGCAACAACTGCATAATGCGCAGGCGTGGCTCGGTTCCCATGGCGGAGAACATGTCAGCGTATTTGGCCACACGTTCGCTGGCCTTGTGGGGCGAAAGGAGATTGCTTGTGGCTGTCAACATATTTCGATATTACTAGAAACATCGGTTCACAGCAAGCCGGGCAAAGCAGCCGAGCGTTGCTCAGCCTGTCCGGGTCAGAGACCCGGACCCGCACACCCATAGGGCCCAAACAACTCTGAAAGCTGACGGCTGGGTACTGCGTGCTTTATTCTGGAAGCTGATGATTCGAATGCTCCGCGCTCTTGACCCGCACTCCATCCGACTCGTAATCTTCGACCTGGACGGAACCCTGATTGACTCGCGTCTCGATCTGGTGCACTCGGTGAACGCCGCACTGCGCCATATCGAGCGGCCGGAGTTGCCGGACGACGTCATCGCCAGCTACGTAGGCGATGGCGCTCCGATCCTGATTCAGCGGGCGCTCGGCGCGGAGGCCGCTGACGAAGCACTTGTACGTCGCGGCCTGGAGTTCTTCCTCTCTTATTACCGGGAGCACAAACTCGATCACACGACTGTGTACCCGGGAATTCCGCAGGCGCTGGCGGCGATTCGGAGTTCCGCGAACGGCGTGCCGCGCAAGTTGGCGGTGCTCACCAACAAGCCGGTGAATCCTTCGCGGGCCATCGTCGAAGCGCTCGGACTCGGGCAGTTCTTCTCGCAGATTTATGGCGGCAACAGCTTCGCCACGAAGAAGCCCGACCCAGAAGGCGCGCGCAAACTGCTGGAGGAGAGCGGCGTAATGCCGGAGCAGACGGCGATCGTGGGGGACTCTCACGTCGATGTGCGCACCGGTCGCAATGCCGGATTGTGGACGGTCGGCGTTACCTACGGATTTGCTACGCAAACGCTGGAGCACGAACTTCCAGACGTGCTTGTAGACAGTGCGCAGGAAGTAGGCGCGGTTCTTTCCGCGTAGGGTTAGATTCGGCAACACGAAATCACGCTGAGCCGCAACCATGACCACTGACAACTCTGGCTTCACACACGGCTTCACGGGACAAGAACTGCGCAAGCTGCGCAGCCTGAAAAATCCCTACGGCATTCAGAAGTTTCTCGATGACATGCCGTATCACCTGGAAGATACGGCGTGGTCCCCGCGCAAGGTGCTGGCCGAAGAATCCTCGCACTGCCTGGAGGGCGCGATTTTCGGGGCGGCGGCATTGCGGGCGAACGGCTATCCTCCCCTGTTGCTGGATTTCGAAGCGGACCACGACACTGACCACGTGATCGCCATTTACCGCGAAGACGGCTGCTGGGGCGCGGTGGCCAAGTCGAATTACACTGGATGCCGCTGGCGTGAGCCGGTTTATCGCACGCTGCGCGAGTTGGCACTGAGCTATTTCAACGCCTACTTCAACCTGCGGCGCGAGCGCACCCTGCGGCGCTACTCGGTTCCGGTCAATCTGAAGCGCTTCGACCGTCAGAACTGGATGACCACTGACCAGCCGGTGTGGTTTATCGTCTATCACTTGTTCGACATCAAGCACTATTCGCTGCTGACGAAGGCACAAGAGAAACGACTGCATCGCGTTGACGAGCGCCTTTTCCAGGCTGAGTGTTTAGGGAAAGCCCACAAGCACAGAGACTGAGTTCAAAAGGTCCCTAAAGCTCTTGGAACATATCGCCGATTCCTAAATAAGGACCTATGTGCCTGCTTGACCGCTGTCGTTGGACGCGCTCTGGATAGAGAGTCTGGCGCCGGTAGGCCCGGCATCCCTTCTGGTCCGGAAGGCACCGTGGACGTGCGCAGTCAACTCGGAACTGGCCAGACTCCCGAATTTGTGGAGGCTCGACGCTATCCCCGGTTCAAGCTTGAAGTGGGCATCAACGTCTATTCGCGCGATTGTCCTGTCGTTCGTGGGCACACCGTGGACATCAGCGAATCGGGAATTTCGGCCATGCTGCGAGAGGAGATTCCGCTGGGCGGAGCAGTGGTTCGCCTGGAGTTCACGCTGCCCCTTGGGAAGGTCGAGGTTCTCGCGCTAGTGCGCCAAAGAAACGCCTTCCGCTATGGTTTCCAGTTCGTGGAAGGGAGTTCGGCAGACGACGTCATTGGGCGCACCTGCCGCCGACTTGCGGTGGAGTCCTCCGCCGAGCGCGAGGGGGTCTGAGCAGGCCGCTCCTTTGTCTGCCCCCTGGCGATCTAAGAACCACTCGCCAGCGGCATGCACCCCAACGGAACTTCACGCCGTCTAAAGACGTAAGATTGCGTCATGAAGGTTCGGCGGCTCGCCCTCATTCTCTTGCTCCTGGTCTGTCTGCCGGTGTTCGGCCAGCAGGAGCAGCCGTCCGCCTCCCCGCAGGAAAATTCTCCAGTTGTAACTGGTCCGCCCGAGACGCCCGTTCCTGACCTCACCACCGGAGCCGATGGCAAGCTCTCGCAGGAACAGATGCGGCAGTTGTTTCGCGTCGTTGCAGACAAGGACATCGAGAACGAAAAGCGGCAGCGTGATTACACCTACATGGATCGCGAGGTCGAGAACAAGCTGGACGGCAAAGGACAAATCAAGTCCACCGAAGTAAAGACTTACGAGATCCTGGAAATCTATGGAGAGCCGGTGCAGCGGCTCATCCAAAAAGACGACAAGCCGCTTGATCCCAAGGTAGCGACCAAGGAGGAAGAGAAGATCCAGAAGATCATCGACAAGCGCCAGAACGAATCGGATGAAGATCGCAAAAAGCGCGAAGAGAAAGAAGTGAAGGAACGCGAGGATGGCCGTAAGTTTGTGCGAGAAGTAGCTGACGCTTACGACTTCAAGCTGGTAGGAACGGAAGAGGTGGGCGGACGCGAGGCTTGGGTGATCGACGGCGAACCGCGACCGGGATTTGAGCCGCACATGAAGGAATCGAAGTTCCTGTCCAAGTTTCACGGGCGGGTGTGGATCGACAAGGGCGATCTTCAACTGGCGAAGATGGATATAGAAGCGATTGACACGGTGTCGGTGGGGTGGGTGCTGGCACGCATCCACAAGGGCACGCGCGTGATGCTAGAACAGACTCGGGTAAATGATGAAGTCTGGCTGCCGCGTCACGTGAGTTTCAAGGTGGACGCGCGGGTGGCGCTGTTCAAAGGCTTCAACATCAACGGCGAACAGGAATATCGCGATTACAAGAAATTCCGCACATCGTCGAAAATTGTGGGGATGGGCGAAGTGACGGAGCAACAGAAATAACATCTTCGCGTGGCACAAATCCCGCCGGCAACCCCGCCTTTATTCCAACTGAACTAAGCACTTCTGCTCGAACCGGCCGCTCTGGACCAACCCGCATTTATAATGCGATGTCCCAAGTGCAGGGTCCCGCGCTGCCGTGCGTGGACTGATGCGCCTGGGATGACTTCCAATTTTGATGTCCCCCGTGAGGCACAGAATGGATTCTCTGACTCGTTCTCTCACCCGTCGCGACCTGCTTCGTTCTAGCCTTGCACTTTCCGCCTCGACGCTGGTCGCAGGCTCAGTGGGCCGCGCCCATGCGTTGCTTGCGGCCTATCCCGGCGCAGCCTCGGCGGAGGCCGTAGCGGCGGTTGCTCCGCGGGAGCATCTGCTGTTCGATTTTGGCTGGAAGTTCTTCCAGGGAAATGGCAGCGATCCACGGCGCGATCTGGGATTTGGCATGGGCCAGGGGGATTTTGCCAAGTCCGGCGAATTTGAATTTGCCACGGGGAAGTTTGATGACTCGAAGTGGAGATCATTGAACCTGCCGCACGACTGGGCAGTCGAATTGCCCTTCGTATGGGATGAGGAGCAGCAAAGTCACGGCTACAAGCCGCTAGGCCGCCGCTATCCGGAGACGAGCATCGGATGGTACCGGCGGACCTTTGATATTCCGAGGGAGGATGTAGGGCGGCGCATCGTCGTTGAGTTCGATGGCGCGTTTCGCAGTGCGCTGGTCTTTCTGAATGGGTACTTCATTGGGCGCAACGATAACGGCTACGCGCCGTTTCGATTTGATGCAACCGATTTTCTCAACTACGGCGCAAAGAACTTTCTTGTGGTCCGCATGGACGCGAGTTTCGGCGATGGCTGGTTCTATGAGGGCGCGGGAATTTACCGGCACGTTTGGTTGACGAAGACGGACGCGATACACCTGGGGCATTGGGACAGCTACGTTCGCACAGCGGTGAAAGGCGGAGCCGCCACCCTCAATCTGGGGACGATCGTACAAAACCAGGGCCGGCAGCCAGAGAGTTGCCGCGTAGGCTGGCAGATCCTCGACGCCGCGGGAAAAGAGGTCGCCACAGCAGAGGTCGCTCCGCAGTCCGTCGCTCCGGACGGCTCTGCAACCTTCACCGGAACTGCGAACATCCCGAATCCTGCACTCTGGTCACCGGAGACTCCGAACCTTTACTCGGCGGTGGTAACGGTTGAGTCGGAAGGCAAACCGCGCGATGCAGAGCGCGTCAGTTTTGGCGTGCGCACCACAGCTTTCGATGCGGGCAAGGGATTCTTCCTCAACGGCGAGCCGGTGAAGCTCAAAGGCACCTGCAATCATCAGGATCACGCCGGAGTCGGTGCAGCTCTTCCCGACCCCTTGCAGTGGTACCGGGTCGGGGTGCTGAAGGACATGGGCGGCAATGCCGTCCGCACGTCGCACAATATGCCTACGCCTGAATGGGTGGAAGCCTGCGACCGCCTCGGCATGATGATGATGTGCGAAACGCGGCTCATGAGCTCGAATCCTGAGGGCATGGCGCAGCTCGAGCTAATGGTGAAGCGTTATCGCAATTCACCCTGCATTATTTTGTGGTCCATGGGTAACGAAGAGTGGACGATGATGCCGCAACCGCAGGGCGTGCGCGTGATCGACGAGATGATTGCCAGAACCCACGAACTCGACCCAACGCGGCTCTGTACGGCGGCAGTGAATGCTTCGTTCGAGACTCACTTTCCAGAGCAGTTAGATGTCATGGGTTTCAACTACAACCTGAAAGTCCTCGATGTCTGGCACAAAGCACATCCGAAGAAACCGTCCGTCGGCACGGAAACGGCCAGCACGGTTTCCACTCGCGGTATCTATTCGACCGACAAGTTGCGCAACTGGGTAAGTGCCTACGACCTGAACCATACCTCGTGGTCCGAACTGGCGGAGGAGTGGTGGAAGTTCTATGCCGCGCGGGAATGGCTCTCCGGAGGATTTGCCTGGACCGGCTTCGACTATCGCGGCGAGCCCACGCCCTACGGCTGGCCTTCCATCAACTCGCAGTTTGGCATTGTGGACATGTGCGGCTTTCCCAAAGACAACTTCTATTACTACAAAGCGTGGTGGGGCTCGGAGCCGGTGTTGCATCTGTTTCCGCACTGGAATTGGGAGCAGCGCGAGGGCGAGCCCATCTCCGTGTGGGTTCACTCGAATCTCGATTCGGTGGAACTTTTCCTCAATGGCAAGAGCCAGGGTTCGCAGAAAGTACTTTCGTTGACGCATCTCGAGTGGAAGGTGAAGTACGAGCCCGGCGTGCTGGAGGCGCACGGCACTAAAGATGGCAAAATCGTGCTGGTGGAAAAGCGCGAGACGACCGGCCAGCCGGAATCGATCCGCCTGACAGCCGATCGCACCGAGATCAACGCGGACGGCGAGGACGTCGCTATCCTGCGCGTGGAAGTGCTCGACAAAGAAGGCCGCGCCATCCCCACTGCAGATAACATGATCAGTTTTAAAGTAAGCGGTGAAGGCGCGCTGATCGGCGTGGGCAACGGCGATCCCAACTGCCAGGAGTCCGACAAGGCGCCGAAGCGAAGTCTGTTCAACGGTCTGGCACAAGTGATCGTGCAGGCCAGCAAGACTCCGGGGACGATCACGGTTGAGGCCTACACGGAGGACTGGCCGCCGCCGAAGTTGCCCGCCACGCAGGTGACGATCACCACCAAAAAGGTGGAACTGAGGCCGACGGTGAGCTAGCCCGCAGATTCGAAATGCTCTATGCATTTGACTCGCCCTAAATTGCAGTGTATTTGTAGTGGCGCGCCGCTATGTTGAAGTGCCTTTTTTTGCTTCTGCCCCTACTCGCAGCCGTGTTAGCCGCGGCGCGGGATAAGCCAGAGAACTGGACCGAAGTACGCAGCCCGCACTTCACGGTGGTCACCAACTCGAACGAAAAGCAGGGACGCCGCGTCGCCGATCAATTCGAGCGCATGCGATCTGTGTTTCACGTTGCGTTTCCTAAACTGCAGATCGATCCCGGATCGCCGATCGTCGTGCTGGCCATCAAGGACGAAAAAGACTTCAAAGCGCTCGAACCCGAAGCGTATCTGGCCAAGGGGTCGCTGAAATTGGGCGGGCTATTCCTGCGGGCTGCCGACAAGAACTACGTTTTGATGCGGCTCGATGCCGAAGGAGAGCATCCCTATTCCGTCGTGTATCACGAATACACGCACTTGCTCATGAGCAAGACCGCCGAGTGGATGCCTTTGTGGCTGAACGAAGGACTAGCTGAGTTTTACCAGACCACTGAAATTCACGAGAAAGATGTGTCGCTCGGTGAGCCGAGTGCAGAGAATATCCAACTGCTGCGGCAGAACCGGCTGTTGCCTTTCGCCACTCTCTTTACCGTCGACGAGAAATCGCCCTACTACCACGAAGAGAACAAGGGATCCATCTTTTACGCGGAGTCGTGGGCGCTGGTTCACTACATCCAGATCAAAGATCATCAAGACCAGACGACCCGCCTGAGCCAGTATGCGGAACTTCTCAAGCAGAGGGTCGATCCGGTAACGGCCGCCACCCGCGCGTTCGGGGATTTAAAGCAACTGCAATCGGCTCTGGAAGGCTACATTCGGCAAGGCACCTTCAGTTATTTCAAGATGATGACAAACACGGAGGTAGATGATTCAGCCTTCAAGGTTCAGGCGCTGACTCCGGTACAGGCCGATGCAGTTCGTGCGGATTTCCTGGCCTACAACGGAAGGACCGCAGATGCCCAAGCCCTTCTCAATCACGTACTGCAGGAAGATCCGAATAATGTTTCGGCGCAAGAGACGATGGGATTCATTGAGTTTCGTCAGGGCCATCTGGAGGAAGCGCGCAAGCGGTACGCGCAGGCAGTGCAACTCGATTCCCAGAGTTACCTTGCCCATTACTACTTTGCAGCCATCTCAATGAGTGGTCCGCTTACAGCGTCGGACGAGGCGCAAGCGGAAAACAGCCTGCGAATCGCCATTAAATTGAATCCCTCCTTTGCTCCAACCTACGACCGGCTGGCCGCCTTTCTCGGAATGCGCCGTCGTAATCTCGACGAAGCGCGGCTGATGGGAGTGACCGCGGTGTCACTGGATCCCGCAAATATCGGATATCGCATCAATGTTGCCAACGTTCTGCTGGCCATGGGACAGGGCAGGAATGCGGTCAACGTGCTCGGCTATGCCGCCAAACTGGCGAAGACCCCACAAGAAGCTCAAGCCGTCGATAACGTTCTGATAAACGCCCGGGCGTATGCAGAAGCGCAAGAACAAAATGCGGAGCAGACCCGGCGGATGAGCGAAGAAGCGAAAGCTCCGGTACAGAGTGCGTCGGCGGACACTGACGTACCGCGCCTAAGCCATCGAAAAGAGTTCGTCGCCAGCGGTCCACACCACTTCGTAGTGGGAATTCTGAAAGCCGTACATTGCGATGCACCCCAGCTCGACTTGACAGTATCTTCCGGGTCAAATACGCTCGCGCTGCACGCCGACAATTACTATAAGATTCAATTCACCACCCTCAACTTCCAGCCCACCGGCGATCTCAACCCCTGTAGCGATTTGGAAAATCGGCCCGCAAAGGTTGAGTACGTCGAATCCGCCGACAAGACCGAGGCTCCGCACCTGGTCGCCGTTGAACTCCACAAGTAAAGCGCAGCCAGCCTCCTCCGATTTGCCCGGCGTTTATAATAGAAGGATTCTCTGTTGGCGAAATTGGCCTTTGTGAGGTATGCGACGGGGGAAAGACCAGCCGAGGGCGGCTGTCCCCAGATGGGCAATTGCCAGTTCACACCGGCAGTAGCTAAAAGCCAAGAGCTAACAGCTAAGACTTCTTTAAGAGCCTCTTTCCATGGACTTCAAACTCGTTTCTGATTACAAGCCGCAGGGCGACCAAGGCCGCGCGATCGAGTCGCTGCTCCGGGGAATATTTGACCGCGAGCAGCATCAGGTATTGCTCGGGGTTACCGGGTCGGGCAAGACGTTCACCATGGCCAAGGTGATTGAGGCGGTGAACCATCCGACGCTGGTCATGGCGCACAACAAGACGCTGGCAGCGCAGCTCTATCACGAGTTCAAGAATTTTTTTCCGCACAATGCAGTTGAGTATTTCGTTTCCTATTACGACTACTACCAGCCCGAGGCCTACGTCCCCGCCGCCGATCTCTACATCGAAAAGGAAGCGACCATCAACGATGAACTCGACAAGCTGCGGCTATCGGCTACCCGATCGCTGTTTGAGCGGCGGGACGCGCTGATTGTGGCTTCGGTGAGCTGCATTTACGGTCTCGGCTCCCCGGAAGCGTATTACGGCATGATGATGTTTCTCGAGAAGGGCCAGAAGATCAAGCGCGAGGACATCACGCGCCGGCTGGTCGACATTCTCTACGAACGCACCAATGGGGACTTCCGGCGCGGGACGTTTCGCGTTCGCGGCGATGTGATCGAGGTCTTCCCTACTTACGACGACATGGCGTACCGCATCGAGTTGTGGGGCGATGAGATTTCGTCGCTCACCCAGGTCGATCCGCTCTTTGGCACGGTGAAGCAGAAATACATGCGGCTGCCGATTTATCCGAAGACACATTATGTAATGAAGGAAGAAACGCGCGCCTCGGCCGTGGACTCGATCAAGAAAGAACTGGCGTGGTGGGAAGTCGAAATGGAGAAGCAAGGGCGGCTGGTGGAGGCGCAACGCATTCATCAGCGCACCATGTTTGATCTGGAAATGATCAAGGCCATGGGCTATTGCCACGGCATAGAAAATTACTCGCGGCACTTTACCGGCCGGCTCCCGGGCGAGCCTCCGCCGACGCTGCTGGATTATTTTCCCCGGGATTTTCTGATGTTTATCGACGAGTCCCATCAGACCGTGCCGCAGTTGCGCGGGATGTACGCGGGCGACCGCTCCCGCAAGGAAACTCTGGTCGAGTACGGCTTCCGCATGCCGTCGGCGCTGGATAATCGTCCTCTCACCTTTGAGGAATTTGAGCATCGCACGAATCAGCTAGTCTACGTTTCGGCTACGCCGGGGCCGTATGAGCTGACGAAGTCGGCGGGCGTGGTGGTGGAACAGATCATCCGGCCGACTGGGCTGATCGATCCGGAGGTTGAAGTGCGTCCGGTGAAGGGGCAGATTGACGACCTGCTGCACGAGATTCGCGCCCGTGTGGAACTCGGGCAGCGCGTGCTGGTGACGACTTTGACCAAACGCATGTCCGAGGACCTTGCGGAGTACTACGCCGAGGTGGGCGTGAAGTGCCGCTACATGCATTCGGAGATCGAAACCCTGGAGCGGGTGAAGATCCTACGCGACCTGCGCAAAGGCGAATTTGACGTATTGATTGGCATCAATCTGCTGCGCGAAGGATTGGATCTGCCCGAAGTATCGCTTGTGGCAATTCTGGATGCGGACAAGGAAGGATTTCTGCGGTCTGTGGGGTCGCTGATCCAGACAATTGGCCGGTGTGCGCGGCATCTGAACGGCCGTGCCATTCTTTATGCCGACCGGATGACCGATTCGATGAAGCGGGCGATTGATGAGACTTTGCGGCGACGCGCCATTCAGACGGCATACAACGAAGAAAACGGGATCACGCCCGAATCGATCGTTCGTCCACTCGACATGACTTTGGCCGGCATCGTCGCCGCTGACTATGCCGACCTGACCGCGGGCGAGGCTGAGGGAATGCCGGAGTTCAAATCGCAAGAAGACGTGGACACCTACATCGCGAATCTGGAAAGCGATATGCGCGAGGCGGCCAAGCGGTTCGAGTTCGAGAAAGCCGCGAAGCTGAGGGATGCGATCAAGGAATTACGGACGAAGGAATTCTTGTTCGCGTAAGACTTCGCCTAGGGTTCTGTCTCCTCCTAATTGGCATTGGGTTTGAGCAGGCTATACCCTGATTGAATGAAGAATTCCCTCCCAGTTATTTGTCCCTCTTGCGGGGACCAGTTCCCGCAAGAGACCACCGGCAGCCAGCTACCTGAATATGCCGATTGTCCAGAATGCCACGCGCGAGTTTACAACATTTCGCCGCTAGGCAACTTTGTGACTTCTCTACTGATGCACCGGGCACAGCAAGAACTCGGGAACAAGGACGTAACCCTTGCGATCATTCTGAGCGCCGTTGCAGTTGAGGGACAAATGGCCTATTTGTTCTTCAAATGGAGAAAAGTCGATAGCTTCACTTTTGACATAGCGGAACAATGGGAGAAGGATTGGGCCGAGATGCGATCGATCGGGAAAAGAATGGACGAATTGTCAAAGTTTTTGACCGGGATTAGTTTTGACAGCTTCGCGCAGCAAAAGAAGAGTTTGTTAAAGTCTGCTCTCGATGACGGTCACTATGATCCTGCGACCTCGTTCAGAGATTTCTTTCAGGAACAATTCTTAGAAAGACGCAACAAGATAGTGCATTACGGAGAGATTGATTTTCAGGAATCAGACGGCCTGCTAAGCCTTACACTGGCCTCTTCTCTGATTGGTCTCTTGAATGCGATGGATCGGCGGCGGATCGCGCAGATGGACGAAAAGCATCAAAAGGCTGTCGAGTCTGCTCCTCCGAGTGACAAGGGCTGTCAGAACTAGCATTTTAGGAAAGAGTTTGCCGCCAAATCGTGTCCGCCATGAGTCCTGTCCAAATGGTCGGCGTCGCCCGCGATCACATCGACTCGACCCGTTCAGCGCGACTTCTACGAGCCGTCGGTTTTTGGGTCGACTTGCGCCCGCTTTGGATTTGCGCTTTTAAGGCCGTGGATCCGGCCGTATTCCTCGGCGGATATGACTACCCACGCGTCACAGTTCTTCCGGCGAATGAGTACCGGTTCGTGTTGCACTGCATCGAGGAGCGCGCCGAAGCGCTTTCGGGCAGCGGTAACGGTAATAGTTTTCATATATTCATCTAATCGACAAAACTGAGCAAACGCCGCAGCAGGGAGCACTGCAGTCTGCCGCGGCCGCGTTGCGCCACTCTGGCGCTGCCGGGCTTTGCCCGGCTGGACAGCCGAAGGCGGCTGTCCCCACATGGTTCGTCTTAGGAATTACACTGAGTTCGTGTTACACTGTTTTCGTGTCATCTAAAACACAACTCCGCAATGTCACCGTGACCTTGGAAGAGGACGTGGCCCAGTGGGCCCGCATTGAGGCGGCGCGGCGGGATACTAGTGTTTCCCGGCTGCTGGGGGAACTGCTGAAGGAACGCATGACCGCGCAGGACGGCTATGAGCGGGCTATGCGGAGGGCGCTGGGACGCAAGCCTTTTCTTCGGAGCACCGGCCGGTACCTGACGCGCGAGGAAGCGCATGACCGCTCCTGTCTTCGTTGATTCCAATATATTGCTTTACGCGGTGGACGGCGCCGACCCGCGCAAGCAGCGGGTTGCCAGGGATTGGCGCGCCGAACTGTGGAAGAGCCGGTTGGGACGGGTCAGCTTTCAGGTGCTGAACGAGTTCTATGTCAATGCGGTGCGGCTCAAGCATGCTGCCCGCGACGAGGCTCGGGCGGAAGTTCGCGACCTGCTGGCGTGGAATCCTGTGGTCGTGGACGCGGCCGTGATTGAGCGCGGCTGGAAGCTGCAAGACCGGTATCAGCTTTCGTTTTGGGACTCGTTAATCGTCGCAGCGGCCAAGACTGCGTCGTGCGGATTTCTTCTCACCGAGGATTTGGAAGACGGACAGAAGTTGGACGGAGTGGAAGTGGTGAATCCGTTTCTGCGCGGGCCTGCGTGGGTGCTGTGAATTTGCTTTCCTCCTGTGGAGCTTCATTCATCCGGAAAGGGGCTGCCGGGCTTTGCCCGCCCGGATAGCCGAAGGCGGCTGTCCCTACATGGGCTCAGATGCTGCTTAGCGTCCATACGCCGCACTGGCGGCCAGCGGTTTGCGGTGGTAGGTGTATCCGTCAAAGGTTTCCGAGCGGAAGTTCAGATTAGGGGCGCACAGCTTTTCGGTCTGACTGAGAAAAAGGTATCCGCCGGGCTCAAGATAAAGATGCAGGCGCTCCAGGAGTGCGGAGCGCTGGGCACGCGAGAGATGAGGCAGCACATCCATGCAGAAGATGCAGTCAAAGCGGCCAATGTAGACCGGCTTGGTCAGGTTCATGGTGTTGAAGGTGACCAGGCTGCGCAGGCGCGGCTTAACCAGCAGATGCGTGCCGCTGGTCGAACCGGTCGGACCGTTCGCCGAGCCATTGCTCGATCCACTGGTAGCCGGGTTTTGCGACCCTTCCTGAGAACCGTTCTGCCCCCCGTTAGGGCTTCCGATTTTCGAGAACGAGGCGCGAATCGCCGCCGGAGGTAGGCCCGTCAGAGCGGACTGCGGATAGAGCCCACGCTCGGCAACTTCAATCGCGGACGGCAGCAAGTCGCTGCCGACAATGTGAATCGACCAGTCTCTTATGCTCTGCCCAGGGCCCGATGGAAGACAATTCTCTGCGATGCCGCCATTGCGGCTGGCCGCGCTTTTTTCCTTGGCGTCCCGACTGCCGTTCCCATTGCTCGAACTGTTTCCGTTTCCGCCGGGTAGCGCGTCGCACAGCGCCATTGCAATTGAGTAAGTTTCTTCGCCCGTGGAGCAACCCGCACTCCAGATGCGAAGCGTGCAAAATCCGTCATCCGATTTGCGGGCGTAGAGTTGCGGGATCACCTGCCGGGCCAGCGCATTCATCGCACCGGGATGACGAAAGAAACCGGTATTCACGTTGAGGACACCGTCGAGGAACGTGGGCAGCGCTGACGGATCCTGATCCGAAGAGCGGAGGCGGCCCATCAAAGCGGCAGCAGATTCCAGTTCCTGACTCTCCAGATAATCAGCAACGTGTGCGGCTAGCGCGCTGTTGGGACAGTCGAGCAGGATTCCCGTCTGACGCTCGACCAGCAGGCGCAGTTCGGAGAGTTCGTGCTCGAGAATCGTAGCGCCCGCCATCAATCTATGCATAATTCCTTCCCCCGAAGGGTGCGCAAACGTTCGTGCGCCGAACTCTATGAGATCGGCGTGGTGCGAGGGGAGGATGCGTTCTCATACGTTAATCGCCAGCGGCTGTGGCCGCATAGGACTTGCCTGCATCTCGTTCTGCTTGCTGCGCAACTACATTCATTTCCTTTTCCAGCGACGAGAAACGCTGCATGATCTCGTGAATGCGAAGCGTCATGTTGCGAATGGTTTCGATCTGGGCGCGAGTCTGGGCGGAGAGGCTGCCGGGCTCCAGCAGCAGCAGATCCGAGTTTCCCAGCACCGACGTAAGCGCATTGTTCAGAGTGTGCCGCATTTCCAGCATGTAGCGGCCAAGCGTCGCCTGCCGATCGAGGGCAGCGCAGGAAAACTCGGCGGCGCGAGCACGGGATTCCGCTCGCGACCGATGCACCGCCTCACTCGCGGCCAAGACCAGGGTTTCGAGCCAGTGTTCCGTGCACCGCAGGATTGAAATTCGGGGCCAGCGCTCATGCACCAGCTGCGCGGTGGAACCGTCGTGGCAGACGCAGAAAATCGGTTGACCCGTGGAATGCAGAGGCTCCAGCACTACCGAGAGAAGCTCGCGCCGCAACTCCCCCACGATCGCCACATCAAAAATATCCACCGCGAACCGCGGCCACAGGTCTCCGCTGAGCACGGTGAACGCTGGGGCATTGCGTTCCATCTGCCACCGGGCGGCGATGCGCCGTGAAAAATCAACTTCGTCGGAGATGAGCAGTACGGTCGGTGCTTCCACTTCTAAATCCTCTTTGCCTTCAGTCCGGCGATTCTGTTTCCCTGTTGACAGCTTCCATCAGTGCGAACGGTTCAGCTCTTTTTGCCCGGGTGCGACGTGGAGCCTGGATCCCAGCCAGGCGTACTTGAAATCTCAAACTCAGGAGCCTCCGAACTTGGAGCGGCGGGATCGGCGTTCGGCTTCGCGGTACGGGTCGGCGCCATGCCAGCTTTTCCAGATGGTTTGGACGCACCCGCTGCTGCGGCCGACGCGACCGGTTTTGCTGTAACCGGGCCCGTCTTGCCTGCACCTGCGGGTATCACGGCGGGTTTCGCCGCCAGCGCGGGCTTCGCCTTGGCTTCCGGTTCGCTAGCTTTGCCGCGGCCGAGAGCTTGGTCGACTGAAGCACGCAGATCGACCAGCATGCGCAACGGTGATCCGGAAGAATACTCTGCCTGAAACATCACCTTCCACGACTGGCAGATCATGCGCAGGCGAACGATCGGCTCTTGCGCGGAAAACTGGGCGCGCCGGCAGTCAATCGTCACCACACCCTTGTCCTCAAGTTCGGTCAGGCCTTCGAGAATGGTGTTGAGGTCGCCCAACATGAGACGAAAAAAAGACCGCCGCATGAGGTATCCGAAGCGGGTGAAAGCCACCAGCGCAACCGGCAAATAGAACAAGTCCCCCGCCAGGCCCTTGGCCTTGCGGCCCTGCTCCAGAATGCCGCCATGCAGAAGTTCGTCGAGCGAACGGCAGTGTCGTGCGCCTTCCAGCACACGGTCCAGGGCGTTCAACCAAACCGGAGGCTTCAGTTCCACCTCACCTAAAATCGGCTCCAGCGACTGCGCCACATAAGCGAGATCCACTTCCACGTCGCTCACGCCGGCAGGCGCCAGTTGGCTGAAATACTGCACCAGGAGAAAATCAATCTTGTCCCGCATGGCATCGGTTTTGGCCGTCTTCGCCAGGAAGTGTTGCAGCAGACTCAACAGTCCTTCCTGATTCGCCAGAGAACTGGTTTGGAGGAACTGGCGCATCTGGTGCACCTGGATGTGTTGGTCCATTTCATCGAGCCAGCGGTTGGCCTGTTCGACCGTCTCTTTGCCGGGCGTGTCCACGCCGGCTTCAAGATCGGCGCACGGCTTCACGTCGATGGCGAACTCCCGCGCCAGTTCGAAATAGATGGGATACAACCGGCGGGCGGATTTCCATTGGGCTGCGAGATCCTGTACGGGTGTGGAAGGAGTCATGATTTCACGATCCAGTTGGGCACTTCTTCTCGAAAACGGGCGGCCACCACGGTTTTGTCAGGCTGATACTGCACCGCGACGACGGACGCGGTTACGTCGAACGAGCCGTCGGAGTTTCGCAGGCGAAGGTCATCGCCGAACTCCAGCGCCGTGTTGCACTCGAAAAGAACTTCGCGTGGGGTGCCAAATTCAATGGCGATACTTTCGGTGAAGGGATCTACCGAGGAGGAACTACCAGGAATGATCCGGGCGAGTTGAAACCGCATCCGTACCGGCGTCGCGTCTGGAAAAAAACGCGCGAGTCCCGCCACGGTGCTGGCGTTCCGTGCGTTACGTGCCGTTGCTGTGGCTTGTTGCGCCAAGCGATGAAAATCCCCTAACCGAAACTCACTCTGCCGACCAAAACGCGGTTAGCTCCCCCCTCTTCCCGGTTAGAAAGAGCTTTGGGGACGCCAGACTCCACGGTTCAGAAAAGGAGGAGCAACACAGCAGCCATCTTGGGGAACGGAAGGACTAGCACTGAGGTGAATGCATTTTCAGCGGTTTAGGGGCGGGTTCCAACGTGCTGGACGAGGAAAGACGTTTCCGGCGTCTCAGCGTGAGACATGAGTCTCAAATCGGATGCTTCCGACTTGCCCGACTCTGACGGAACTAATTGCTTTCGAAGATCTCAACAGATGCGAGATGGAATTGACCGCAGGAGCCTAGCGGGGTAGGCTCACGTGTGTCATGGCGGTCACTACTCGAAGGCAGTTTGTCCAGCAAAGCCTATTCGCCGCGGCAGCGCTCTATGGGTACCCTGTTCAGACGCTTGACGGAGTGCGAGGAATCCTTACAGCAGGCGAGAAGAATGCGGCTTCGGTTGATCCGGCAGAGATCCGAACACTTGCTTCCAAGATTAACGGGCACGTAATCACGCCGGCCGCGCCCGACTACGAAGCGGCACGCCTAATCTTCAACCGGGCATTCGATACCCATCCGGCGGTGATCGTGCGCTGCGCTGGCCCGTCCGATGTCGCACGCGCTCTAGATTTTGGCCAGACCAAGAATTTACCGCTGGCGGTGCACGGTGGAGGCCATAGCCGACTCGGATACGGGATGTGCGATGGCGGCGTGGTCATCGACCTCTCCGGAATGAAACGAGTGGAGGTGGACGCCAGCAAGCGCGTGGCCCGCGTGGAGGCAGGCGCGCTCGTACGCGATCTGGACGAAGCGACGCAGCGCTTTGGGCTTGCGACAACGTCAGGCGGCTGTCCAACAGTAGGAATTGCCGGCTTGACACTCGGCGGAGGAGAAGGCCGGTTGGACTCGAAGTACGGCCTCGCCTGCGACAACCTGCTGTCAGCGCAATTAGTGACGGTGGACGGAAGGCAAATCGAGGTCCGCGAAAACTCTAATCCCGATCTTTTCTGGGCCATTCGCGGTGGCGGCGGTAATTTTGGTGTGCTGACTGCACTGGAGTACCAACTCCATCCTGTAGGACAGGTTCTGTCAGGAGCACTGACCTATCCGGTGGGACGGATCCCAGAACTCCTGCAGGCTTTCGCCAAGTTTATCGCTGGGGCGCCGGATGAAATGAGTGCGTTCGCCCAGTTGTTGCCCTCCGAACAGGGGACAAGACTCAAAATCGACGTCTGCTATTGCGGCGATCCGCGAATGGGGAACGACTTGGTCAGGCCGCTGCGTGCGCTCAAACCGCAGGATGACAGCGTCAAGATCATGTCCTATCTGGATGCTCAGGCGGCAGGTGGATTTCTTCTAACACCAGTTGCGCACTTCCAAACCGACCTGTTTCTTCCCGAACTCAGCGAGGCTGCAATTGCGGCGATCACCACGGCAGTCGAGAATGCTCCACCAAAGCGCAAGGTGATCATCGTGACGCTGCGTGGGGCTGTGAGCCGTGTAAGGTCGAGCGATACGGCATTTGCTCTGCGGCAGCCCGGTTATGAGGTGGACATTGCGAGTGTCTGGAGCGCTCCCGCAGAGAAGCCCGATGCAGTGCATTGGGTCGGGGCCACGCGCGACACATTGCAATCCTTCGCGCATGGAGTGTACGTCAACCAGCTGGGCGATACGAGCGACCAGCTTGTCCGCGCGGCCTACGGGCCGAACTATGCTCGCCTCGTCGAGATCAAGAAGAAGTACGACCCAAACAACGTGCTGCGGCTCAACCAAAACATCAGGCCCGGATAGCCCTCGAACACTTAAGAAGACTTAGGGGCGCATCGCTGGGGCCGTATCGTCGGCCAACCGGAAGTTCAGTTACACGCATGGGGTCACTGCAGGGTGTGGCTCGACGAACCCGAGCGGGAGCCGCCTCCGCTGATGTTGTAGCGTTTCAGCTTGCGGTAGAGCGTGGCGCGACTGATGCCGAGCATGCGTCCGGCGAGGGCTTTATCTCCTTTGACCTGCTGGAAGACGCGCTGGATGGTGGCGCGTTCAATGTCTTCGAGATCGGTAGTGGACAACGCCCGCGACGATTCGGGCACGGCCTGCGCCGCGGCGAGATCAGGATCCAGCACGGTCGCTCCTTCCGCCGGCGCGGCTGCGGTCGCTCCCACGGCCATAGCGCCGGAAGCAATCGCGGGCGGAAGGTCGCCGAGGTCGATGATCTGTCCATTGCCCAGCGCTACCGCACGCTCCACACAGTTCTCCAACTCGCGCACGTTGCCGGGCCAGTCGTATTGCATCAGAGCCCTCATCGCGGCGCTGGTCACGTGCAGCTCCGAACCGGGGGCATAGCGCTCCAGGAACCAGTGCACGAGCATGGGCGTGTCGCTGCGGCGCTCGCGCAATGCGGGAACGTACAAGGTAACGACATTCAGGCGGAAGTACAGGTCTTTGCGGAAGGTTCCGTTCTTGTAGGCAGCTTCCAGATCGCGATTCGTGGCAGCAATCACACGGACGTCCACCTTCATTCTCTGGTTGCTGCCCACCGGACGAACTTCTTTCTCCTGCAACACGCGCAGCAGCTTGGCCTGCAACTCCAGCGGCAGTTCGCCCACTTCGTCCAGAAAAATAGTCCCGCCGTCGGCGGCCTGGAACAGTCCTTGCTTCGATTTCAGCGCTCCGGTGAAGGCTCCCTTTTCGTAACCAAAAAGCTCGCTCTCGATCAGAGTGGGCACCAGCGATCCACAATCGACGGCAACAAAAGGGCGGCCGGAAAAGGCGCCGCGGAAATGCATGGCGCGGGCCACCAGTTCCTTGCCCGTTCCGCTCTCCCCGTAGATGAGCACTGGAGTCCGAGTGTCCTTCAGGCGCGCGACCATGCGCAGCACTTCCTGGATCCGCGCCGAAGAGCCGACGATGCCATGCACCGCGGTTTCCGAATCCGTGCGCTGCCGCAGAAATTCGTTTTCCTCGACCAGTCGCACTTTATCCGCCATGCGTCGCAGAAACAGCCGCAGCTCTTCCAGCGGGGAGAAAGGCTTGGTGATGTAGTCGTAGGCGCCCAGTTTCATGGCCTGCACGGCGGTTTCGATGGACCCGTGTCCGGTCATGAGCGCGATCTCGGTGCGAGGCATAAGCTTTTTTACTTTCTCCAGAAACTCAAGACCGGACATGTGCGGCATCACCATGTCGCTGAGGACCATGTGTACGGACTGCTCTTCGAGAAGGGCCAGCGCCGATTCCCCGCTCTCCGCCTCCAGGCAGACAAAGCCGAGAGCCTCGCCGACCGTGACGCAGAGTTTGCGAATACTCTGCTCGTCGTCGACGATCAGCAGGCGAATCCGAAAGTCCTCTTTGCTGCCGGCGTTATTCATTCCGCCTTCCCGAAAGTCTTCGAAACCACATCGATAAACTGTTGCACGCGGAAAGGTTTTTCCACGCAAGGCGCGCCGGTTTGATGCAAGGTGGCCACGGTTTCCTCGTTGGCAATATCGCCGGTGATAAAAATGATTCGCGAAGCCAGATCGGGGCGGTGGCGCACGACCCAGGCATGCACCTGGCCTCCGTCCACTCCGCCAGGCGTGCGCATGTCGGACACGATACCCAGAAACGCGCCGTTTTCCAGCAAGCGGAGAGCATCGACGCCGGACTCACAGCAGACCACGGGATATCCGCTGCGTTCCAGAGCGGCCTGCACGTAGGCCATGACGGCGGGCTCGTCTTCGATGAGCAGCACGGGCATAGCTTGTGGTTTTAGCGCTGGTAGGCTCATGGTTGTTTTACTCCTGCAGCCACGCTCAAGGAGGCTGTGTGGGGCGTTGCGGGCAGGCGGACAATGAATGTGGCGCCATGGCCGCCTGCGTTGTTGTGACAAAGAATCTCGCCGCCGTGTTCTTTCAGAATGCCGTAGCAGATGCTGAGGCCCAGTCCGGTGCCTTTCCCGATTTCTTTGGTGGTAAAAAACGGATCAAATATCTTGTCGGGATCGGAGATCCCATTGCCGTTGTCGCGGAACGAAACTTCGACGACATCGTCCGCTTTGGTGGACATGATCTCGATGCGCGCGGGACGGCCGACTTCGTGCACGGCATCGTAAGCGTTATTCAGAATGTTGAGAAAAACCTGCTGCAACTGATGCGCGTCGCCCATGACCTCGGGCAGTCCCTCGTCGAGATGTTCCACGATATCGACGCCGTGGCTAGTGAAGTCATAGGAACGCAACTGGACAGTTCGGCGCAGGATCGAATTCAATTGCACTGCGGCGCGCTGGGGCGGCATTTGGCGGGCAAAGCTGAGCAGGTTTTGCACGATCTGCTTGGTACGCTGAGCCTCTTGCAGAATCACACGCATGTCCTTGCGCGCAGTTTCGGGCAGATCGGGATTCTCCATCAGCAAGTCCGCGAATCCGAGAATCGCGGTAAGCGGGTTGTTCACCTCGTGGGCGACGCCGGAGACAAGCTGCCCCACCGCTGCCATTTTCTCGGTGTGTACTAACTTGTCGCGCAGCACGGCCGAGTCTGTAATGTCGGTGAGCACCAACACGATGCTGGTAACCGTGCCCTGCTCGTCGCGCATAGGGCTGAGATTGGCCGAGAACTTCCCGACTGCGCCCTGGCCACGGACGATCTGCAATTCCAGATTGTCGACCTGCTGGCTATTCAACGTGCTCTGCAGCGCTTCCGCCAAGGGGCGGATATATCCGGGAGCCGCCAGTTCGAGCAAAGGACGCCCCAGCAAGTCTCGCTGCTCGAATCCCGCGTCGTACCAGCGGCGATTGGCATAACTGATCAGACCGGCGGTGTCCGCCACCAGAATCAGGCTCTGCGTGTTGCTGAGAATCTTGCTGGAGAAATCCCGCTCCCGGTGCAGTTCCGACTGGTAGGTACGCAGACCGGTCACATCGAGCATCAACCCGCGAATCTGCAGCAGGCGGCCCATATTGTCATACAGGCCAAACGCGTTAATCAGGACGTGAATCGGCGACCCGTCCTTGCGCCGCAGGGTCGCCTCGAAATTGCGCAGGTGACCATTCTCTTTCATCACTTCCGAGTGGTGCTCGCGCTGCTCCGGCGAGAAATAGAGTTGCGTGGGAATGTCGATCTGCAGCAGTTCGTCTCTGCTGTTGTATCCCAGCATCCGCACCATGGCATCATTGACTTCGATAAAGCGCCCGACCGGCGTGCTGAAGAACAGACCTTCTTGAATATTGTCAAACAGTTCCCGGTAACGGCGCTCGGCCTCGCGCCGGTCAGAAATATCTTTCAAAACGTGAATCGTCTGCAGCCCTTCATCGGAAGGCCCATGCACGCGCGACGTCGAAACCAGATAGGTACGATCAAAGACGGGATGCGCGAATTCGTCCGAATCGTCGGCCATCGCGCGGCAGAACGGACACGAATAGGAGGCAGTATCGCTGGTGAGAGCCATGAGGGCCCGCATGTTCACGCCAATCAACTCAGTTGCCGGCACGCCGATCATCTCGGCCAGAGACCGGTTCACTCGCAGGACTTTATCCGCCTGATCGTGCACCACAATGAAGTCCGTGATGGCATCGAAGATCTCCATCCAATGGCGATTCCCCTGTTCGATCCGCGTAAAGACACGGGCATTCCCCAGGGCCATCGCGGCATGACTCGCCATGGTTTCCAGGAAGACGCGATCTTCGTGTTCCAAAGGAGCGGACCTGCCCGAAAGACACAGCAGTCCGGCCAATTCTCCGTTGGCACCAGGCAGCCGCACCAGCGTGCAATCCGACCACTGCAGCCTGGATGCGGTCTCCGCGCCAAGCATCTCTTCCGCGGAACTATAGGCAACAGTCTCCGTGTGGCCGGCCACAAATTTACCGAGAGCCGCTCCCAGCAGGCGATCCAGCCCCTGCTCCAGCACTTGATCCGAATGAGGCTTCGCCGGAGGATTTTCCGCCACGATTATTCGCCGATTTTCCTCCGTTGGCAAAGACTTGGGTCCCTGAACTAGGCTCTGAGCCGGGCCTGGAACGATCGTAGATGAAAGTGCGCGCGAGACCTCCGCCAAAGGTTTCCCCGGGTTCTGCAAGGCGGCCACTTGCCAGCGTCCCTCCTGCCAGACGGCGAGCAAGCCGGCGCGCGAACCCGTAAGTTCCGCGGTCCGGCCGACAAACCGGCGGGCGAACTCGGGCAAATGCAGCGTGCCGTCAATTTCGCGCGCCAACTCGATCAAAGCCTCGGCGCGGCGCCGGTGTTGCTCGGAGAGATGCAGATTGCTGGCAACTTCCAGCACCACCGCTGCCTGATTCGATAGCGCGCGGGCGCGACGAATATCCTCCTGCGAAATCCCAGTGCCATCGAGACGGTCGAGAACTCCAAACATTCCCAATACCTGCCCGCTCGTGCCCAGCAGCGGCACGGCGAGAAATTGGTGGATCTTATATTTCGTCACCGCGTCGAGATTGATTCCCGGAGTCCGGCTGGCCTCGTCGGTCCAGAAGACTTCCTTGGCGCGCAGAGCGCGAGTCGCCAAGCCTTCGGGGATCGGCACTTCCAAGCGCCGCGGTTCGCCTCTTTCGACTCCGTAGCGAACCCGAAACTGGCCGTCTTCGAGCAGCGCAATCACACAGCGCCCAAAACCAAGAAAATCAGAAGCGCGGATAACGAACGCCTGCAGAAAATGATCGAGATCGCTGCTGGAACTCAGCTCCGAAGAAATCTCGAGCAACTGGTGGAGTTCGTGCGCTTGCGCATGCGCCGTGGCATGGAGTTCCGCATGGGCCACGGCGACCGCGCCGAAACCGGCAATCGCCGCCACCAGCGCCTTTTCGTCCGCGGTGAACACGCCCTCCTGCCGCGGGTAGATCAGGATCGCGCCCTGGGTGCGCGAAGTACGGAACGGAGCGGCGATCAGCATTCCGGGAGAAACCAGATTGCCCAGCGAGTGCACATCGGCGCCGATCGAAAGAGTGATCGGTTCTCCCGCAGCCACCGCACGTTGAGCCAAGTCTGCCGCGAAGCGCAGCGTCTGCCGGTCGTGCCGGGCACGCGCCGAAGTCGCCAGTTGCGGAGTTTCCGCCGAAACCGCCTTTAGTTCAAAGGGTCCTTCGCGACGCAATAAAACGCACACCAGCTTGGTGCGCAGCAGCAACCGAAGCCGGTCCGCCAGTGCCTCGATCACGGCGGAGACATCGGGCGCTCCATGCAGAACATGGGCAACATCGGCCAGGATTTCAGCGCGACGATACTCCTCTCGCGAAGTCTCGTTCAAGCGCGCCGCTTCCAGCAGGCTTCCCAACTGGCCCGCCAGGATCGTGGCCTTAGCAGCAAGATCGTCGTTGAAGAACTCCTCGTTGGCGTCGTGCAAAAACGTAGCGGCTCCGATCACTTCGTTGAAAACCATCAGCGGCACAGCCATCAGGGATCGCGCCTCATATTCCATCGCCGCCGAGAAAGCCGCGGAGTTCACGTGATTGGCAAAGATTGTCCGCCGCTGGCGCACCGCTTCGGCACTCACGACACTCTGGTCGGGACGCAGTCGTAAACCGACAAAGCGCTCCGCCAGTTTTCCATCCGCTTGTTCTCCCACCAGTTCGTCGGCGAAGTGGCAGCGCCAGAAATAGACGCCGGACACATGAAAAAATTCTCGCGTCAACTGGCAAAAGAACTGGATCAGGGAATGCGCGCCGCGGCGTTCTCCCGCCTTGGCGGCAATGCGAAGCAAGAGCTTTTGGAAGCTCTCATCCGAGCCGGCGGCAAAACTTCTTTCCGGGGGGATGACCGAACTGCCTCCAGAAACACTGAATGCCGCGCCGAAACTGGGAGAATAGTGTTCGCGATTCACAAGTGCTTGAATCTATTGGGAAACTACCTGTCATCTCAATTTGAGTCAAGAGAAATGGGTGATCAGGTGCCTTGCTGTGAAATCCCGAGACGGAGGTGAGATTTTGTCTCAGAGTGAGAAACGAAACTCTGTCCGGCGGGAATGAGACGCCTCTAACTGGGAACCCTCTTTCCGCGTTCTCTTTGGGAGCCTCTAACTAATTTACTTGCTTACACATCCCAGCCATTACTTTCGTTTTTTCAATAAGGTTCGGGTGGCCCGGGCGTTGCACGCTTGAGGTCACGAGCTTCTCGTAAGCGAGGAGGAATTGTGTCTCAAAGAACTGCGGCGGCATTGTTGGCCGTCCTAACCCTGGCAGTCTCTGCGGGTCCGGTGCATGTAGGAGCGCAACAAGGCCAGAACGAAGAAATTCTGCGCCGGGCAAAAAGCAAGGTGCAACCTCCGTATCCCGACCTGGCGCGGAAGATGAATATCGCGGGCACGGTCAAGATTCAGGTTGTGGTGGCGCCCAATGGCACGGTGAAAGATGCCCATGTAGTGGGTGGGCACCCGGTTCTGGCCACGGCAGCGCTGGATGCTGCCAAGAAATGGCGCTTTGAACCGGCCGCGGGAGAAAGCTCAGGAGTAATCGACTTCAAGTTTGAGCCGCGGTAGCCGCCTGGCCGCGGAGGAGACAGGGATGACAATCGGCAAGAAGTTGTATACGAATTTCGGCATCGTCCTCACCATGGTGGTCGTGCTGTTTCTGGTGAACTGGTCTGCCGTGCAGCGGGAGCACGCGGCCAAGGCCGCTGCCGCCGCCTCGCTGGAGCTGGCCGATAGCACCAACGCGGTCCGCTTCCAGATGATGCAGAACCGCCTCTACCTGAGCAATTACCTGTTAAGCGGCGACACCCGCGAAGTGGACCGCATGAACGACGGTCTGCGCGCCCTGAACGACAAACTGGAACAGGGCAAGACGCTGGCCAACTCCGATCAGGTCAAGACCGCGCTGTCCAAGGTGCAGCAACTGGAGCAGGCCTGGGGCAAGGAATTCGCGCAACCCCTGATCGAAAAGCGGAAAGATGTCGACTCCGGCAACGCCACCGTCGCCGAACTTCAGATCTACTACCTGCAAAAGGACGCTTCTTCGTGGGTGAAAAATTCCACCGACTCGCTCGATGTCGCGGATGGCGAAAACCGCAAACTGGTGGAAGAACGCCGCAAGTCGGATGAGAGCGCGGCCAACTGGACCATCGTCATTTCGCTGATCAGCACAATGATCGCATTGTCTCTGGGCGCGGTCATTGCCTACCGGACCGCCAAGTCGATTACTCAGCCGCTCAGCGACCTGATGAATGTAGCTCGCGGAATTGGCAACACCGGCGATTTGGAGCACAACATCGACCTGGGCCGCGATGATGAGATCGGCGAACTGGCTCGCACCTTCCACAAGATGGTCACGTACCTCAAGGAGATGGCGGGCGTATCCGAATCCATCGCCGGAGGCGACTTGACCCTTGAGGTAAAACCGCGGTCTTCGCACGACACGCTGGGCAATGCCTTCGCCCGCATGGTCGAAGGTCTGGCCGGGCTGGTGCGCAGCGTGCGCGACGCCTCGTCCCAGGTCGCCAGCGCCTCGAATCAAGTAGCGGGCGCCTCCGACGACGCGGCCAAGATCGGATTGCAGGCCTCCTCCGCCATCGATGAAGTCACCAGCACCATGCACGAGATGAGCGTCAACGTGCAGAACATGGTGAAGAGCACGCAGGTACAGGCTTCGAGCGTCAGCGAGACTTCCGCCTCCATCGATCAGATGGTGGCCTCGATTCAGCGCGTCGCCGACACGGCCAAGGTGTTGCTCGACATCTCCAACCGTTCGCGCGAAGAAGTTCACAACGGGATTGGCACCATGGAGAAGGCCACCGACGGCCTGAACCGCATCAACACCACCATCACTTCTTCGGGCGAGATCATTGGCGCCCTGGGACAACGCGCCGACGACATTGGCAAGATCATCGAAGTGATCGACGATCTCGCCGAGCAGACCAACCTCCTGGCCTTGAACGCCGCCATCGAAGCGGCGCGCGCCGGAGAACACGGGCTGGGATTTGCCGTGGTGGCCGACGAAGTGCGCAAGCTGGCTGAGAAATCGGCGCAGTCCACCAAGGAAATCTCCGAACTGATCCAGAGCATTCAGAAGGAAGCCCGCAAGGCGGTGGAGAATATGGACCGCTCCACCAGCATCGTCAACGAGGGACTGGAACTGGGCGGAGAGCTGAACGCCGCGCTGCGCAAGATTTCCAACGTGGTCACCGAAGTCTACAAGTTCGCGCAGGAAATTGGAGCTGCCACCAATGAACAGTCGCACGGCTCGTCGCAAATCGCACGCGCCACCACGCGGCTGAATGAAATCACCCACGAGATCAACTCCGCAGTCGAGGAGCAAGCTTCGGGAGCGCAGGCTGTGGTCAAGGCCATGGAGCGGATGCGCGAACTGGTACAGCAGTCCACGTCCGGGTCGACCGAACTGGCGGCATCCTCCGAGCAGATGTCGAAGATGTCGCGCGGCCTGCTGGAATTTATCGACCGCTTCGCCCTGGCAGAGGCTTCGCGGGCGCAAACCAGCCAAGATGCTGCTGGCCGCAACGCGCGCCGTGCCGCGGCGGGATCACAGTTCTGAGGGTACGCGGTGCCAGGAGCCGGAAAGCATGAGCCGTGAACTTCATATCGTGGGCTTCAAGGTGGGCCGTGAGACCTACGGCGTCCCCATCACTTCCCTGCACGAAATTGTGCGCGTCCCCGAGATTACAGCCGTTCCGGACGCGCCCGACTATCTGGAGGGTGTAATCAACCTGCGCGGCAAGATCGTTTCCGTCATGGACCTGCGCAAGCGTTTCGGCGACAAGCAGGCCACGATTCGCAAGCAGAATCGCATCCTGGTGGTCGAGCATGCGGGCCGGCTCGCGGGCCTGATTGTGGATTCAGCCTCCGAAGTACTCAAGATTCCCGCCGACGCCGTGGAAGCTCCTCCGGCAGTCTTTCAGGAAGGCGGATTGAACTGTGTCACCGGACTGGGCAAGGTCGCGGGCCGCCTGGTGGTTTTGCTCGACATGAGCAAACTGCTGGCGCCGGAGAGCCTGCAGATCAAGACTGAGACGGCCGAGAAAAAGACGGCAGCCAAGGCCGAGGCGCGGGGCGCAGCGGCACGGTAAGCGCGACCAGCAGTGGCAGTTTTTGAATTCAGCGTCAAGGCGAGAACGAGAACCCGCATGAGCACATCCGGAGCCGCACCTGCTCCCATACTGACGGAAGCGGAATTGAAGTTGTTGCAGGCGCTCGTCTACCAGGAGTGCGGCATGCACTTCGACGAGCGCCGCACCCACTTTCTTCAGGATCGGCTGCTGCGCCGCCTGAAAGAATGCCGCCTCGATTCCTTTTATTCCTACTACCGATTGCTGATCAGTCACCAGGGCAAGGACGAACTGGCCAAACTGCTGGAGAACCTGACGGTGAACGAGACCAGTTTCTTCCGGCACAAGGCGCAACTGGATTTGTTTCAGAAAACCGTGCTGGAGGAGTTGTTCCAGCACAAGAGTTCGCGGCGCGAGTACTCGATCCGCATCTGGAGCGCGGGTTGTTCCACCGGACAGGAAGCTTACACGCTGGCCATGCTGGTCACCGATGCGCTGGCGTACTACTACCTGCGCAATCCCCTGCCCGTGGATTTGCCGCTGCCCAAGCCCTTGGTACCGCCCCCGTGGCGGGTGGAAGTATTGGCCAGCGACATCAGCTACTCCGTATTGCGGACGGGGCAAGAAGGTACGTACAGCGACAACCAGATGGCAATGGTGGATTACGGCTACCGCCTCCGCTACTTCGACAAAGTGGGCGAACGCTATGCCATCAAGAAGCCCCTGAAAGAGATGGTGCACTTCGACTTTCACAATCTGAAGACGGAGTACCTGCCGCAGCGCAACGATGTTATCTTCTGCCGCAACGTGATGATGTACTTCGATGAGGCTGAGCAGAAGCGCCTGATCGAGAAGTTCTACCGCTGCTTGAACGCCGGCGGATATCTGTTTGTGGGCCATGCGGAGAGCCTTCTGGGCCTCACTCAAAAGTTCCAGATGGTCCACAAGGACAGCGGAACGGCGTACCAGCGGCTTGAGGTGAGAGAGTGACGAATTCTCCCGATGAGCGTGGCGCGGAACTGCGGGAGCTCTTCTTCGAGACTTCGCAGGAACTGCTGCAGGCGCTAAATGATGAAGCGCTGAAGCTGGAGAAAAAACCCGGCGACGAGGAAATCGTGCGCGTCATCCGCCGCACGGTGCATACCTTGAAAGGCGACGCGGCGGCCTGCGGCCTGCGCGAGTTGAGTGAACTGGCGCATCAGTTCGAGGATGCCCTGTCGCTCGAAGGTACCGCGACTCAAGCGGCCGTGGCCGAGATCGCTTTTGCCGCCGCCGACGTTTTTGCCGAGATGATTGCGGCCTACCGCAAAGCCAGCAAGTTGCCGTCCACTAAGAATCTCAGCAAGAAAATCCAGGAGCTGACGGCCACGCCGGCCTCCGGGAAAACCCGGCGAACCAAGAAATCCGCGGTCAAAACATCCGTAGGCAAAACACCGGCGCTTCGAACCTCTCATAAGGCGGCAGACTGGACGGAATACGAAAAGCTGGCCATGACTCAAGCCCAAGCCAGCGGCCAGGATGTGTATCAGGTGGTGGTGAAGATCGACCCGCACTGCGCCATGCCGATTGCAGGACGGCAGTTGGTGCACAACGCCATCGGCGTCATGGGCCCGATCCTCGCGGTGCGGCCCGACGCCAAGTCGCCAGCCGCGTCCAAGCAGGTCGAATTCGTGCTGGCCAGCGTGCAAACGGCAGAGCAGATTGCGGCCAAGTGCAGGATTCCGACGATTACGGCCGAGGTCACGGTCGAGTTGATGTTGGATGCGACTGCGGCGGTGAAAAAGCCCGAGAGCAACACCGAAGCTCGCTCCGAGGCGCCCACCACGGAGTCTGCCGCAGCGCAAGCCGTTCCGGTGGACGCTTCGCCTGCGACCGCAGCGCCCGAACCGGCCGCGGCGACCAGCATGCTGGAAAACATTCTGCGCGTGGATGCTGGCCGCATCGACAACGTACTCAATTTGGTGGGCGAGCTGATTATTGGCAAGTCGATGTTGCAGCAGGCGCTGAACGAATTTTCCAAACGCTTTCCGAAGGAGCTCTTGCGCGGCAAGTTTGCCGACGCCATGGCCTTTCAGGCCCGCGTGCTGAACGATCTGCAGCGCTCGGTCATGAAGATTCGCATGGTTCCGGTCGACCAATTGTTCCGCCGCTTCCCGCGCATGGTGCGAGATGTGTCGCGGCAATGCGGGCGCGAAGTCGAATTGGACATCAGCGGGCAGGACACCGATCTCGACAAAGGAATTCTCGACGCCATCGCCGAGCCTCTCACCCATCTCGTGCGCAACGCAGTCAGTCACGGCATTGAGCCCTCCGAAGAGCGCCGCAAACTGGGCAAGGCCCCGCAGGGGGTCATCCGGCTGCACGCGTATCACCAGGGCAACCAGGTCGTTGTTGAGGTCACCGACGACGGCCGCGGCATCGACGCACAAAAAATTCGCGCCAAGGCCATGGAACTCGGCATGGCGACGCCTGAGGAAGCCGCGCGATTGAGCGACGCCGAGGTCTTCGACTTCATTTTTCGCCCCGGATTCAGCACCGCCGACGAGGTTACCGAAGTCTCCGGACGCGGCGTTGGCATGGACGTGGTACAGAGCGTGTTGCACCGCCTGAAAGCCTCGATCAGTGTGGAGACGCGCCCGGGAAAAGGCACCACGTTCCGCATGAAGCTCCCGTTGACTCTGGCCATCATCAAGGCGCTGCTGTTTTGGGTGGAGCAGCGGTTGTATGCCATTCCGCTGAACGCCGTGCTCGAAATTTCACGAACTTTCGAAACTGAAGTGCACCAGGTTGACAACTACGAAGTGCTGCAGTTGCGCAACCAAGTTCTGCCGCTGCTGCGGTTAGGCCGTCCGATGGCCGACGGAGATCGGAAATCCAAGCTCTTTGTGCTCGTCATTACTGCTGGAGAGAGGAAATACGGCTTGATAGTCGATGCGTTGGAAGGTGAAGAGGAATTGGTAATCAAAGCACTGGACGAGCAGACATTCTCGACCGATCTGGTTTCCGGCGCCTCCATTCTGGGTGACGGCCGCGTGGTGCTGATTCTGAACCTGCCCGCGGTTGTGGAGCATGTGGCGCGCTGGCGGCCACGGGAAGCCGGACAGGCCAATTCGGGTTTGTTGCTTACGTCCACCGACCGCATGCGGCTGGCTTTCACCCCGGCGGTGGGAGGCCAGGCATGAAGAAGAATCCCACACGCGTGCTGGTGGTCGACGATTCGGCGCTCATGCGCAAGCTGATTCCGCAGATGCTGGCCGCCGACGAATCCATCGAAGTAGTCGGAACCGCGATGGATGGCTCCTTCTGCCTGAAAAAAATCGAGGAGTTGAACCCGGGTGTGGTTACGCTCGACCTGGAAATGCCGGGCATGAACGGAATCGAAGCGCTCAAGGAAATCATGCGGCGCCATCCGGTGCCGGTGATCGTGTTCAGTTCGCATAGCACCGAAGGCGCGTCGATCACCATGAAGGCGCTGGGGCTGGGTGCATTCGATTTCGTTCCCAAGCCCAAAGACGCCGCGGCTCACATGGCCGAGACCGCACGGGAATTGATTGCCAAGGTGAAGGCGGCAGCGGAGTGCAAGCTGAAGCCGCGCATGCTGTCAGGAATTCCTCCCCGGCCCGAGAAACTGCCGGCTTCCTCCGCGGCTCCGAACAAGGTGGTCGCCATCGGCGTTTCCACCGGAGGTCCCCAGGCATTGGAATACGTGCTGTCGCAATTGCCCGCAGATTTTCCGGGAACCATCACCGTGGTGCAGCACATGCCGGAAGGATTCACCGACATGTTTGCCCGCCGCCTGGATGAAGTCTGCCCCTTGCGAGTGAAAGAAGCTCAGTCCGGCGACGTGTTGCAGCCAGGACGGGTGCTGATCTGCCCCGGAAGCCGCCACATGAAAGTGAAACGCCTGCCTTTGGGAGACGTCGTGGTGCTTTGTGATGAGCCGCGAGTGAACGGCCACCGTCCTAGCGCGGATGTGCTGTTGCGCAGCGTGGCCGAAGAATTCAGGACGCAAGCGGTCGGCGTGCTCATGACCGGCATGGGTGATGACGGTGCCGAAGGTTTGGGAGCGGTAAAAAAACAAGGCGGGATGACGGTGGCGCAGAGCGAAGAGTCGTGCGTGGTGTACGGCATGCCCAAGGCGGCGATCGAACGAGGTTACGCCATCCGGGTGGTCGGTTTGGATGTAATGGGGGCGACACTGCAGACGATTTGCGGACGGAATACAGGATCCAGCAACGGATCCACCGGCCGGGCAGTGCGCGCCGGAAACTAGGTTCAGGCACGCACCCGTGACCAGCGTGATCTGGTGCGGGACGAGCCAGACGTGATATGCAGTAGAAAGGGGAGGTCTGTATGGAGCAGTTTGCGCCAGTGAAACGCAGCAAAGACGGTCAGCCAGTCCGCTACTTGATCGTGGACGACTCCGTGTTTGCCCGCAAGAATCTCGCCCGCATGATCGAAACGTTCGGCGGGCAGGTGGCGGCTGAAGCCGGGGACGGATTGACCGCCATTAGCGAGTTCGACCGCACGCATCCTGACATCGTGCTCATGGATATCACCATGCCGCAGATGGAAGGCATCGAAGCTGCCGAACGGATTGTCCAACAGCACCCGGAAGCGCGCATTGTGATGGTTTCCTCGGTCGGCTACCAGGAAAACATTGTCGCTGCGCTGCAACGGGGTGCGCGCCATTTTGTGCAGAAGCCGGTGAAGCCGGAAGTGCTGTACGAAGTTATCAAATACGTCCTAGGCGAAGACGGAGCCGTGGCCGCCACCGCCGGAGCGGGAGCCTAACTCCATGAAGATGGAATTGATCCAGCCTTTCATCAACGCGGCCGACGCTGTGTTGTCGCAAGGGTTGCAGGGCACTACCAAGGTGGGCAACCTCACCATGGAGGAAGACGCCTATCGTCGCAAGGGCGTGGCCGGCATGATCGCGCTGACAGGTGACATCGAAGGCCGGATCATTCTCGACCTCGAGCCCCAGACGGCCGTCAAGGTGGCCAGCCACTACGCGGGCGCCGAACTGCCCGAGTCGGACGCGTTGATCAAGGAAACCATCTTCGAGCTCGCGAACCAAGTCGTGGGCAACGCCATCTCTGCGCTCAATGACCAGGGCTTCCATTTCCGCGTACATCCCCCGCTCCTTCTCACTGCTCAGGAAGGAGACAAGACCAGTGAAGACACCGAAGCGCTGATGATTTGCTTCGAGACCTCCCTCGGCGCCGTCTTCATGAATGTGGCCCTGCGCTATAACAAGAAGCGAATGGCCGATCATGCGGCGGTCGGCGCCTGATGCCGGTGGCCAATGAGCATTCTCAGATAAGCGGCTAGGCGTTCGTTCGAACGTATATATACCCCTATTATTTTTGGGGGCCGAAGCGGCCAAATTATTGATTCTGCGATACTTACACGCTCCAGATATCCCTCGGCGCCCGCAAAATATTGTGAGCAAGCGACTTACCTGCAAAATATTCCAGAACAAAGGGTTAGCGGTTTCTTTCCGCCGATGGAGTCCTCCATCCGTCACTACCAGGTCGTTGCTGGTGCGATTGCGCACGGTTCCATTATGGGCGTTCCGTATGCTCGGTCAAGGTTGTTCGTCACAGGCGAGGAATTTGTTTCTGTGGAGGACTGTGGAAAACGATTGGTGGGCGGGGGTGGCCCACCTTTCATGATGTTTGCCTGCCTCATTCCCACAGGGGGTGCCCCATCCTTGCGTTTTTTTGCAAGTGTGGGCGGATGGGGTCGGCAGCGCGGGTGCATCTCGAAAAGGGATCAAGGGCGAGTGTCGGTGGAGTCACTAAGAGCGCACGCTGACCGACTCCCGCCCTTTGCAAAAGAACGAACGCGGAAGGGTGGGGCACCCAGCGTTCGTAGAGCGGCTTCGAATCCGGTAAAATATAGGTTTTCACCGGACTCTTTAATTGATGTCTGATCTCTTACTAACTGCGAATCTGGTGGTATTGGCCGCGCCCAAGGGGGTGCTGCCTTACATCCGGCAGCATTTTCTCGATACCACGTTTCGCGGACTCTACCATGCCAATGCGTTTGATCTGGGACTGCTGATCCCGTATTTCATTGTCTTGATTCTGCTGGCGGGCTATGGAATGCACCGCTATATCATGGTGTACCGCTATTACAAGCACCGAAAAAACCGCACGACCGATCCGGTGGCGTATTTCGAAGACCTGCCGCGAGTGACGGTACAACTTCCGATTTTCAACGAGCAGTACGTTGTCGAGCGATTGCTGGATTCGATCTGCAAGCTGAAATATCCCCGGGAAAAGCTGGACATCCAGGTGCTCGATGACTCGACCGACGAGACCGTCGACGTGGCTCGTGGGCTGGTCGAGCGCTATGCGGCTTTGGGCAATCCCGTCAGCTACCATCACCGGACGAATCGTGCGGGCTTCAAGGCGGGCGCGCTGGCGGAAGGGATGAAGACGGCGAAGGGCGAGTTCATTGCCATTTTCGATGCCGACTTTACGCCACCGGAAGATTTTCTGATGCTCACCGTTCATCACTTTACCGACCCAAGAGTCGGGATGGTGCAGACGCGCTGGACGCACCTCAACCGGCATTACTCGTTTTTGACCGAGGTTGAGGCGATCTTGCTGGATGGACATTTTGTGCTGGAGCACTCGGGACGCGCGCGCACGGGACTCTTCTTCAACTTCAATGGAACCGCCGGCATGTGGCGCCGGGCGGCGATCGACGAGGCTGGAGGGTGGCAGCACGATACGTTGACCGAAGATACAGACCTGTCGTATCGCGCCCAACTCAAAGGGTGGAAGTTTATTTACTTGCAGGATGTGGAATGTCCCGCCGAGCTGCCTGTGGAGATGACAGCGTTTAAGACGCAGCAGGCACGGTGGGCGAAGGGACTGATTCAGACGGGGAAAAAGATTTTGCCAAGGGTGTTGCGCAGTGATGCTCCGCTGCACACCAAGATCGAGGCGTGGTATCACCTCACGGCGAACATCAGCTATCCGCTGATGATTATGCTTTCGGTGTTGCTGCTTCCGGCCATGATCATTCGCTTCTACCAGGGCTGGTTTCAGATGCTGTACATCGACTTGCCGCTGTTTATGGCGTCCACTTTTTCGATTTCAAGTTTCTACCTGGTTTCGCAGCGCGAACTATTTCCGCGGAGTTGGCCGCGGGCGCTGTTGTATTTGCCGTTTCTGATGGCGCTGGGAATCGGGCTGACCATTACCAACACGAAGGCGGTGATCGAGGCGCTCATCGGGAAGAAGAGCGCATTCGCGCGAACGCCAAAGTACAGCGTCATCTCCAAGCAAGACAAAGTTGGGGCCAAGAAATATCGCAAGCGGCTGGGATGGGTGCCGTGGCTGGAGTTGCTGGTGGGCACGTATTTCGCGCTGACGGTTTACTACGCCGTGGACAATGAAAACTACATTACGGTGCCGTTTCTGCTGCTGTTCGTCGTGGGGTACTGGTACACGGGATTGATGTCATTGCTGCAGGGACGGTTTGGAGGGGCCACGGTGAAGACCACCACGCATACCAAGCCGTTCCCGGTGGGAGTTTAAGGTCTTACCCGGCACTTCCGTGCCGGCTTTCCTGCCGCTTCGCGGCTGGAGTTTGGTTGATTTCGTTCCACTCCTGCCGCGGAAATTGAGCTCTCCCGGAGATTTGGCTGTCCTAGAAACCTAGCTCACCCGAAAATTTAGTTTACGCACGAACGCTCAGCCCCTTCCTTTAGAAATTGTGGTTGCCGTGATTGGGGTCATAGTCGAACTTGATGAGGCCATCGCGGTAGTCGATGGAAATGGTGAGTTGGCGGAGGACGGTATGGCCGAGGATGCCGGAGACCTCCATCCCTGCAGATCTGCTCAGGCCAGAGGTGTCAAAGGTGATCAGGTCGTTGTTCTGCTGCTGGATGCCGGCGAAGGTTAACACGATTTTGTCACTGGTCGAGATCTTGGCCACTTCTCCGCTGATCCCTTTGACGGTGATGGGCGCGCCGCCGCGAACTTTGGTTATGGCGCGGGCGGTTTCAGGCGAGATGCTAGAACTGAATGCCCCGCTATCCACCAGAAAGAGGCGTTGAGTTTTTCCGTTGAGAAGCGTCGGAATAAGCAGCAAATGCCCCGAGCGAAATACAGGAAAGTAACCTTTCAACGTGGGACTGATATAGCGGTCCTGCGGGCCAGGCGCCTGAGCGGATGAACCGGGCCCAGCCCTGGAGAGACAATTTCGAGATCGCATGGGATCTGCTTGTTCACCGCAGTGCCCGATATTTTCTGATCGGATGAACTGCAGGGTTCTTGATACGTCGGGAACGGCGCTCTACAACTGGTCCGGCGAGGTTGATTGACTATGGTCTCCGTTCTTCTTGACAAAGCGCTGCGCTGATTTCTGGCCTTCGCTTGACCGCTCGTTTACAATCCAGTCGCTGAACGTTCTCATCCGGCAAACTGCGTCCGTTCAGGATGGGAATCGTTCGAAAGGAGGATGCGATGCTCCGCTCGCGTAGGATTCTCCACTCCGCTGCCTTCGCAGTCCCGTTAGTATTGCTGCTCAGTTGTGGTGGCGCCCACGATTCCGACGAATACTTCGTTCTCGTATCGGCGAATTTGCAGGTTCCTTACTGGAAAGCCGCAGGGGCGGGATTTTCGAATGCCTCCGGGCAGATGAAAGTGCGCTCCGATTTCATGGGGCCGCAAACCTATGACCCGAAGGCTGAGCGCGATGCTGTGGATCAGGCGGTGCAGAAAAAAGCCACTGGCATCTTACTAGCCGTGACGGACCCGGCGCTGCTGAAGGACAGCATTGATAAGGCTGTGGCGGCGGGCGTGCCGGTGATCACGATCGATTCGGATGCACCGTCGAGCAAGCGTTTGTTTTTTATTGGCACCAATAATTACCAGGCGGGATTCACCGGGGGAGAGCGCCTGGCGCAGGAACTCAAGGGCAAAGGGAATGTCGTAGTCTTCAGCATGCCGGAACAGTCGAACCTGCAGGAACGGTTGCGCGGCTACAAAGAGGCGCTGGCGAAAACGCCGGGGATCAAGATTACGCGCGTGGTCGATATACAGGGCGACCCACGCATCGCATTCGATACGACGACGCAGATCATCGGCAAAGAGCGCGACAAAGTCGACGCGTTTGTATGTCTGGAAGCGCAATCGGGCAAAGAAGTCGCGGGCGTGCTCAACAGCTATCACGTGACGGGAAAAGTGGTGATCGCGATGGACACTGACCAGGAAACGCTCGATTGGATCCAGAAGGGCGTGATTGCGGCTACCATTGCGCAGAAACCTTACACCATGGCGTTTGTCGGCATGCAGATGCTCGACACTCTGTATCATCACAAGCCGTCGTCGTTGGACACGGACTGGTCGAAGGATAACTTTGCGCCAATTCCGAGTTTCGTGGACACGGGTTCGGGCCTGATCGATAAAAACAACGTGGATGCGTTCATGCAGGCAGGGAAGAATCTGAGCTCGGCGCCGAAATGAAGGGCCGTAGCGTTCCGGGACAATCGTTCTCAGGTCACGTAGATTGAGAATTGAGTAATTGAGTCACTCGCGCACAGAAGATTGGTTTTCAATTACTCAATTCCCCAATCCTACGAAATATATTCCTGGATGTACTCGTCTTTACTGTGCGTCAGTTGGCGGACGTCACCGTCGAAGATGACCTTTCCCATCGCGAAGAACCAGGAAGCTCATGGGCACATCGCAATATTGGCCGCGTGGCAGGGACCGCATCTGGTTGGTTTGGTTGTCGAACTGGTGCGTGGCCATGGTGAAGGCATCCTGCAGGCGATGACTCACCAGCAGGGAGCTGGTCTTGTAGACATCGCGCTGCTTCATGATCAGTTCGATGATCGTGTTCGAAGTGACTGGATCAAGACCTCCGGTAGGCGAGTCGTAAAGAAGCACTTCAGGCTGAGTAATGATGGCGCGCGCGATCGCGACGCGGCGCCGCATGCCTCCGGAAAGCTCAGAAGGGAACTTATCGATGGTCTGTTCCAATTCCACAAAACGGAGCGCCTCTCGCACGCGGTGTTCGATGTCGGGGTCCTCGAAGCCACGTTCTTCGATCAGTCGGTAGGCCACGTTCTCGCGCACCGTGAGCGAGTCGAACAAAGCGCTTTCCTGAAACACCATCCCGATCTTGGCGCGCAGAGCGAATAAATCATTTTCGGGGGTCTGGGTCACGTCGCTGCCCAGCACCAAGATTCTTCCGGAATCGGGTTTGAGCAGGCCCAGGGCAAGTTTCAGGATCGTACTCTTGCCGGACCCCGCTACCCCAAACAGAGCTTTCGTCTCGCCGTACGGCAGGTGAAAAGAAACTCCACGCAGCACCTCATTCTCCTCGAACTCAAGATGCACATCCTGGAACTCGATGGCGTGGGCAGCCGATTCCTGACTTGCGGCGGAAGCGGAGTCGAGAGGCAAGGTGGGTGCGGGCATGGGACTACTTGAAGGACAACACGTTCATCAGGAATTGAGTGACAAACAGGTCGACCACGACGATCAAAACCGAGGCGGCAACTACCGCTTGGGTGGTGGCCCGGCCGACTCCTTGCGTGCCTCCGCGGGCCGTCATGCCATAAAAGCAGCCCACGGTGGCGATGATGAAGCCGAACATGACCGGCTTCACCAGCCCCATAAACACATCTTCATTCACCAGTGCCTGCCAGGCATTGCTCCAGTACTGGCGGGCATCGAGGTTCAGAAGAATCTTGGACACAAACAATCCACCGGTCAGGCCCACTAAATCCGAGAGGATGGTCAGGAAAAACAGCATGAAAACCGTGGCCGCTATTCGGGGCGCAACCAGCTTTTTCATGGGGTCGGTGCCCAAGGCGCGCATGGCATCGATCTGCTCGGTCACGACCATGGAGCCCAGTTCGCTGGCCATCCCCGACGCGTTGCGGCCCGCCACCATTAAGCCGGTGAGCACTGGGCCCAATTCGCGGACCATCGAAAGCGAGACCAACTGCCCAATCAGAGTGATGGAACCGAAGCGCTGCAATGTGTTTGCGCTCTGCACAGCTAGCACGGCGCCGGTAAAAAAACCGCTCAGGATGACGATGGGCAGGGAGCCCACGCCAATCAGGTCAGCCTGCTGGATCATGTCCGCAAAATACACAGGCTTGCGAAACAGATTGGCGATGGACTGCGCCGTCATCACGGTGTAATTCTGAACCGCCAGGACTTTCTGCTTGGCGAACTCCGTGGGCGAGGTCAATTCCATGCGATTCCGGAAGCCGGGGCGGTCGCGGGCGCGAAGCACTGGCTTGACCGAACTATAACAGAGAAAGCTGTCAGCTATCAGCTAGAACCGAGATCTCTCGCCTCGCTCGGGATGACAGCGTGGCGTGTGGCTGAGAACTGAGAACTTCTCCTATCCTCGGCCCTTCTTTTTTATTTCGATATTCAGGCGGCGGATTTTCTGGTTCAGGGTGGAGAGCGGGACGTGGAAACGCTCAGCGGCTTCGGTTTGGTTCCAGTTGCAGCGTTCGAGCATGTCAATGATGACGCGGCGCTCCACGTCTTCGACGATTTCGAACAGCGATGCGTCGGACGGCGGGTCGTGCAGGGTGAGCGACGAACCGCGTCCCATCATGGAATCCGGCAGCAGGTCCATGCTGATCTCCGGGCCGGAAGAGAGGACGACGGCGCGTTCAATTACATTCTCGAGTTCGCGGACATTGCCCGGCCAGGAGTAGGCCATCAGCGGACGCAGCGCTTCGGGAGTGATGCGCGGCGCGGGGCGGCCGTTCTCTTCGGCGTACTTCTTCAGGAAGAATTCCACCAGCAGCGGAATGTCTTCTTTGCGCTGGCGCAGGGGCGGAAGTTCGACGGTGATTACGTTCAGGCGATAGAAGAGGTCTTCGCGGAAGCGGCCTTCGCGGACCATATGGCGCAAATCGATGTTAGTCGCGGCGATGATGCGCACATCGACCTGGATCTCCTGAATTCCTCCCAGATGCATGAAGCGCCGGTCCTGCAGCACGCGCAAGATCTTGGCCTGCGTCTCCAGGCCCATGGTGGCAATTTCGTCGAGAAACAGCGTGCCTTTGTCCGCCACCTCGAACAAGCCCTTCTTCGAAGCGATGGCGCTCGTGAATGCTCCCTTGACGTGACCGAAGAGTGTGGATTCCAGCAAATCGGTGGGCATGGAGCCGGTGTTGACGGGAACGAAGGGTTTGTCGCGGCGCGGAGAGTTCAGGTGGATCGCTTTCGCGATTACTTCTTTGCCAGTGCCACTTTCACCCTGCAACAGCACGGTGGAGCGGCTGTTGGCTACCTGCGCGACCAGATCAAAAATCTTCAGCATGGGCTCGCTCTTGCCCACGATATTTTCGAAGTTGTAGCGCTGCTTGAGAGCGCGCTTCAGCTGGACGTTTTCTTCTTCGGCGCGGCGCCAGCCAACTGCGGCGCGCACATCAGCGAGAAGTTTTTCGTTGTCCCAGGGCTTCTGCACGAAATTCGCCGCGCCCGACTGCATGGCGCGCACAGCATTTTCCACCGTGCCATAGGCGGTAATCATGATGACGGGCAGGCGCGAGTCATGAGAACGAATTTCGGAGAGAATCTCCATTCCGTCGCGACCGGGCAGAGTTAGATCGAGCAGGACTAAATCAAACGGGTGATCGGCCATTTGCGAGAGGCCGTCTTCGCCGGTGATCGCGGTCTCGACTGCGAAGCCTTCCATCTCGAGCAGCGTCTGCAAAGATTCGCGAATCTCGGCTTCGTCGTCAATGATGAGCACTGAACCTGTGGGCGACGGACCGCCGTGCACCGTGCCGCTGGTGATGACTGCTGCTTCAGACATGAACACCCTTCCTGCTTAGGGGAAAGTCGAGAGCAAAGGTCGTCCCGGATCCCGGATTGCTTTCCACGCGTATCTTGCCGGCATGCTCCTGGATGATGCCGTAGGTGACGGAAAGTCCCAGGCCGGTTCCGCGCTTTTGACCTTCTTTCGGCGCCGTCTTGGTGGTGAAGAACGGATCGTAAATGCGTTGGATATGTTCAGGGGCGATGCCAGAGCCGGTGTCGGAAACTCGTACGCTGACCATGTCGCCATTGGTGGTGGCCACGTTGAGCTTGCCGCCGCCAGGCATGGCGTCTTTGGCATTAAGGAACAAGTTCAGGAAGACCTGTTGCAGTCTTCCGGGATTCCCCTGAATAGGGGAAATTCCCGCGGTCAAATCAGATTGGACCTGGATCTTGGCGATCTTGAACTGGTGCTCCAAAAGCGCGAGCGTGTCGGTGATGACCTTGTTGATATCGACGTCGGCGAACTCGGTGCCGCTGGTGCGGGAGAAGTTCAGCAGGTTGTTAACAATTTCCGAAGCGCGGAAGGTTTGCCGCGTGATCTTCTCGAGCAGTCCCGACTTTTGCGGATCGCCCTGCAGTTGCTTGGCGAGCATCTGGGTATAAGACGAGATCACGGCCAGCGGTGTGTTCACTTCGTGCGCCACGCCGGCTGCGAGTAGACCGATCGAGGAGAGTTTGTCGGCTTGCGAAAGCTGGCCCTCGAGTTCGACGCGTTCGGTGATGTCGTCCATGATGACGAGACGGCCGATCACCTGGAAGGTGCGTGTCACCAGAGGGGCGATGGCCACGTTGACGGTTCGGGTCTCGCCCGCCGGAGTCTGCAGCCGAAACTTGTAAAGGTTGTTGATGCCGGCGTTCTGCCGGACGCGGTAGAACTCTTCGACGAATTCCACCGGGAAGATGGTGCGTACGGGTTGCGTGAGGGTCTGCCACCGCGGCAGCGCGTACATGACTTCCATCTGCGCGTTCCAGCTCTCGATGCGGTCTTCCATGTCGAGCGCCATGATGCCCACGTTGATGGATTCGACGATGTTTTCGTTGAAATCCTTGAGGCGCTCGTACTCCGCAACTTTCTGTTGCAGCGAAGCGTAGAGCCGGCCGTTCTGGATGGCGATGCCAAGATAGCCGCCGAGGGTCTCGAGCAACTCCATGTCTTCGCTGGAAAGGTAGTCGCCCTTCGTGGTCTTCCCCAAGCCGAGCACGGCGACGGTTTTCTGCTGCGCGCGGCACGGGATGTAGTAGTTCAGATCGAGGCGGGCAATGGCGTCTTGCGATCCGGCGGTCTCGCGAGGCACCTGGTGAGTGTTCTCGAAGAACATGTGGCCGGCAGGCTCGGGACGCGGGGCGCTCAGGAAAGTCAGATCGAGCTTACCCATGGGATTCATGCCAACCGACTTGGAGAGGACGAACTGCTCGGCTTCTTCACTCGCGCGCAAAAAAATCGCGATGCGATCGACGGCCAAGGTGCGGGACAGGCGGTCCAAAACAGAGGAGAGCAGCGCGTTCAGGTCCGTTTCAGAACCAAGCTCGCGGCCAAATTCAATCAGCGTGCGGCGGTAGTCATAAACGGTGCGATAGAAGGCCTGGTCGACCCGGTCCTGAATCCATTTGCGCACCGGGTCAAACAGAAGCGCCGTTACCACTACGGCCAGGATTAAGCCCAACGGGCCTGTGCCGGGTTGCCGCATGTGGACCAGCGTGGCAACTCCGGCGACGAGCGCGAAATACATTCCTACGACGGCGGCGGCGGCCAAGGTGTAAACCACGCCACGTTTGAAGATCAGATCGACGTCCATCAGGCGATAGCGGAAGATGGCATAACCGAAAGTGAGCGGCAGCAATCCCAGCAGCAGGACGGACAGCTTCATCCACGTGCCGGGAAGCGAGCCCATCAGATAAGGAACGACATAAAAGAGCGTGTAAGGAACGATGGCCAGAATGGTTCCGCGCGTCACCCACTTCAGCTGCTGGCGCAGGATCGTCGTGCTCGCGAGGCGGTAGCTGTACCAGAGCACTGCGGCCGCGGCTACGAACAGCACCGCGCCATAGGCCATTTCCTGGCGATCCATATCCCAGCGCAGATATCCGCTCGCCTGCGCCAGGCGTAAGGCCATGATGTGCCTCCCCAGCAGAGCGGCACCGGGGAGGTACGCCAGGGCCAGCAGCCATGGGCGGTGGCGAACAAATTGTCGCCGTTCGGGGAATGTCAAAACAAAGTGCAAAAACAACGCCGGCTGCAAGACCCAGGCGACGATGTTGCTCCAGTAGATCACCCAATCAAAGTCGTTCAACTTGCCGGTGTACTTGAACGAATACGCGATGAAAGAAACCAGGCAGAAAACGTAGAAATGCGTGGAGCCGGGCGCGGTCCAGCGTCGCAGCAGGACGTAGATGCCGATGCCCAGATAAATCAAGGCAATCAAGCGCAGCGAAATATTCAGCGAACGATCGGCGGGAGCCAGGATGACGTTGGAATCGAGCGTCACCGACTTGCGGATCAATGAGTAGGTCGCCTTGGACCAGACGCCGGTATTGTACAGTTGGCGCACCAATCCTGGTGTGCTTTTGATTTCCTGGCCATTGACGGAGACCAACTGGTCTTCGGGCTTGATGCCGGCTTTCGCTCCGGGTCCGGCGGGATCGACGCGGTCGGCTACCAGGCGTCCGTTGTGCTCCACCCACCACACGCCGTCGTCGGGGACGGCAGAGTCGCGTTCTTTCTGGAAATTGAAGCCGGCGAAGACCACCGCAGCCACTGTCAGCAGGAACAACAGGACGGCGACAAATCGAGCTTGGCTTTCCCGATTCATTAGTTTCGGTACTGGCCCCGGAGCCTTAGGAGGCGGTAGAGGCATGGGAGAGACATCCCATTGATCCTCAATGAGCAACTTCCCTGCCACGTCGCGCCCCCTTACCGGACGGATAAGTCCAGCAGATAAAGACAGTTCCAAAATTATAGATGCATTTTCGAACAGCAACTATGTATTTTTGGATGTTTCTGTGGGATTCCGTATCTGCTGTACTTGCGGTTGGACGAGCTCTAACTACCCAGCCTTCGCACTATTTTTCGAGGGCTCGGGAGGTTCTTCGTCCCATTCGAAGGAAAGTGCTCGGGACGTAGTCTCGATGGGCTCGAGTTCCGGAATGTCTTCCGCGACGGCAGCTCCCAGCTCAGCGAACTTGCGCGCGGAAACGAGCACGCGATTTTCCAGCGAACCGACGGCCTGGTTGTAGGCTTCGACTGCGCGATCAAGGTTCGTGCCGACTCCCGTGATGTGTCCTGCGAGTTTGCGCAGACGGTCGTGTAGTTCTTTGCCGAGAACACTGATCTGTTGCGCGTTTCGCGCCAATTTCTCCTGGTTCCATCCGTAGGCGACGGCCTTCAGCAGCGCGATCAATGTGGTGGGCGAAGCTGGAATCACGCGCTGCAGAACTCCTTGCTCGATGAGGCTGGGGTCCTGCTCGAGGGCTGCGCTGAAAAAAGTTTCGCCGGGCAGGAACATGACGACAAATTCCGGCGTGGCTTCGAATTGCTCCCAATAATTTTTGCTGCTCAGCGTCTTCATGTGATCGCGCACTTGCCGGGCGTGAGTGGCGAGGCATGCACGGCGGGTTTCTTCGTCGGTAGTTTCGAAGGCGTCGAGGAAAGCTTGCAGTGGCGTTTTCGCATCGACCACGACGTGCTTGCCACCCGGCAACTTCACGACGAGGTCGGGGCGCAGACGGCCGCTTTCGCTGGTCACCGTTTCCTGCTCGGCGAAATCGCAATAGGAAAGCATGCCAGCCATTTCGACCACGCGTCGCAGTTGGATTTCTCCCCAGCGTCCGCGCACGTTCGGAGTACGCAGGGCGCGCACCAGATTGCCAGTTTCCGATTGCAGTTCTTTTTGCGTGGTGATCAGAGATTGAACCTGGGCCTTCAGGTCGCCGTAAGCCTCGCCGCGCGCGACTTCCATCTGCTGAATCTGCGCGTCCACCTTGCTCAGCGATTCGCGCACCGGAATGACGAGATCGGCGACCGCTTTCTGGCGAGCGTCGAGATCGCCCTTGGCCTCGCTCTGAAAGCGCTTCAGCGTTTCCTGCGCGATCTGCAGGAACGAGGAATTGTTGCTCTTCAGCGCGTCGGCGGCCAGCGCCTTGAAGGCATTTTGCAGGTCTGCGGCGGCGCGATCGCCGGCTTTGGCCAGCAATTCGATCTTTTCGTCGCTGGTCTTCCGTTCCGATTCGAGAGCGGATTCTAAGCGGGCACGGCTCTCCAGCAGACCTCGCTGATCCTGTAAAAGCCGCGCCAGATCGGCCTTTACGGCTGCTAATTCCTTGTCCGTCAATGACAAACGAGCCTGCAGCGCTGCCGTGCGCGAACGCAGCGCCAGCCAGGCAAGCAACCCGCCAAACAACAGGCCAATGCCCCCACTGATCCCTAGTTCCATAGACACAGGTAACTTCTCGACCTCAATACCAACCCCTAGCCTAGCACCAGCAACAAAGTTTGCGCCCGAACGATGCTTAGCCGGAAACGGCTGGAGCGGAATCGATCCCTCCCAGGATCTCGTTGGATAGGCCAGATTGATGGATAGAACATCCAGATTGTTGTTGGCGTTCCTGCTCAGCCTGGGCGCCGCGACTATGCCACCAGCGACTCGCCTGATCGCATCCCCGGCCGAAGGACCCCCAGGCCAGCCAGCCCAGCAAGCCAGTCTGAAGCCCGCCGCCGCCAAAGCTTCCGACATTCCATCTGAAGCTTACGATTTTCAGACCGAAGAGCAACTGCTTGCATTAGCCAATCAGTCGCGCCGGCAGGCCGGAGCGCCGCCGCTCACGATGGATGCCGGACTTTCGCAAGCGGCCCGCATGCACGCGCAGGCCATGCTGGAAGCGCGGCGACTTTCGCATCAGTTTGATGGCGAGCCCTCTCTGCCGCAACGTCTCGCGGCGACCACGCAACTCCAGCTTGAACAAGAGGGAGAAAACGTTGCGGTCGACTATGACGCCGCGCGCGGACACGAACATCTGATGCTTTCCCCGCCGCATCGCGCGAACCTGCTCAACCCGGCCTATAACGTGGTCGGGCTGGGCGTGGTTCGTAATGGAGATCGGCTTTATATTGTGCAGGACTTCGGGTCTGCCCTCCCCAAATATTCTCTGGCGGAAGTGAAAGAGCACGTCGCGGCGGCCGTAAGGCAAACGCGTCGTCAGGCTCGCCGGGGCGACTTGCAGCGGCGCGACTGGCTCGGCGCCGACGATGCTGCCTGCTCGATGGCGCAAGCCGACAGGCTCAGAACCGCGCCGGTTCGCAAGCTTGCGGAAAGCTTCAACGTACTCACCTACACCAGCCTGCATCCGGAGTCGCTGCCCGGCGGGGCGGCCCGTGCGATCGCAGGCCGCAACCTCAGCACTTTCTCCGTGGGCGCTTGCTACGCCCGCACCGACACGTATCCCACCGGCGTTTATTGGGTGGTGTTGTCGTTGGAGTGAGACTTGCAGGCGGAATGTGGCACCCTGCTCCTCTGAATACGATGCATTAAGTCATTCGTGTTCCTGAGTACCAGTTCGCCCTGTAAGGTAGAATCGTCACGTGGAAATTCGGCTTCGTCCCGAGGTTGAGGCATTGATTCGTCAAGACGTTGAACGCGGTCCGTATCAGACCGTCGACGAATTTGTGGAGCGCGCGGTGGCGTTGCTCCATGAGCAGGAGGCTTGGCTGGCCGAGCACCGAAGCGAGATTGAAACCCAGATTGCAATAGGCTATGCGGCCGCACAGCGCGGTGAGTTAATCGAAGGTGAGGAAGTGCGTTCAAGGCTCAACGCGTTGAAGCGAACACGGTCCGCTGAAAAGCCGCGAGGATGACCGGATATCAGTTCACGCTTCAAGCTGTCAGTGATCTTTTCGATATTTGGAGCTTCATAGCTCAGGATAATCCCGCGGCCGCAGACCGCGTCGAAGCTGCAATCTTTCTGGCGTGTGATCTTCTTGCTAGTTCTCCATTAGCGGGAAACACCAGGTGAGACCTGACTTCCTTGCCGGTTCGCTTTTGGGTGCTGCAGCCTTACGCGAACTATCTAATCGTTTATGATCCAGGGAAGCAGCCAGTGCAAATAATTCGAATTCTCCACGCGGCACGAGATCTTCCTTCTCTGCTTCCGTAGCTGCGCCGCTGGGTCGCCATCATCCATACCTCTTTTGCAAAGAACGATAAATGTTGTGGCTTTTTTCCGCCGGATGAGCCAAGCTAAAGCGGCGTCGCCGGTTGGTTCAGGCGCTGTGGCCCGATTGACGCGCGGTCCCGGGATTCCTTCCGGCTGGCAGTTTCGCTACCAAAGCCGCACCTGATGGTTCGGAGATTTCAGTCATGACTCGAAGTGGGATTTCCTTCTCTGTGGCCAATACCCTGATTGTGGGTTGTGTCTTATGGGCGTGTCCATTTGCGGCTACTGCCCAGGTCCACGCTGGGGGAATGGGAGGCGGCGCCCTTTCCGGAAATGGTAAGCCGAGTGGAGTCAAAGAAGAGGATAGTCTGAAGGATTTTCACGAGGTCATGGCGGTGCAGGCAACCAGCCAGCAGACCACGGAGTTTCAGACGCTGGTAAGAATTACGGAGGCAGCCAAAGCCGAGCTGCAATTGTTTCTGGAACGATGGCACAACGAAAACGGAGCGACGGAATCTGCTGGTCGAGAGGCTGTGGACAAGGCGCTGGATCATGCGCGGAGCGAGAACCAAAAGTTCCAGCAAGGATTTTCGGCAGCGCAGAAGTCCGGACTGAAGGAGATCGCCAAGAGACTGGCCAAAGCGGACTCCGACCTTGAACAAGAAGAGAAGAGGCTGGATCAGAGCTTGGAAGTAAAGGCTGCCGGTGCTGAAGTTGCGGCGCGCGCCGAGAATCTCAGCAAGGCTTTGACGGATTTTTACAACCAACAACTTGCGCTTGGAAGGGAAATGAGCATCACGCTGGCCAACGGCCAGGATCTGGCTTTCACTCTTCCGGCGGTGAATCATCCAGTCAACATTGTGGATCGCACGATCGTGGTCCCGGTTTCGGGCGCGCTCGCGCAGATCGCCGTGCAGGGTGGCCAGCGCACATTCAAGCTTGAGATGACCGCTAATCTGTCAGACCTGCAACAAAACATTACCGAACTGCTACGCGCTCAACTCGACACTTCGGAGACTTGCGGGCAACGGGTCGCGATACGGCGGGCAACGCTCACGCCGTCGACTCCCGCGAGCCTTCTCGTGTTGCAACTGCACTTCGAGCGCTGGACCTGCTCGCGGATGTTTGGTCAGCAAACCTCAAACGAACTGGCGGAAGGGGACGGCACGGTTGAGGTCAAGTTGACCGCGGCCGTGGAAAAACCGAATACGTTGAAGATCGTGGCCACGTTCGGGCGTGTCGATGCCATGGGTATGATGGGCGAAGCTCTGCGCTCCGGTTCTCTGGGCGAGGATTTGCGCGATACGATTGCCCAGTCCGTTCTTTCTGCGGCGCAAACCGGTTCGGATTTCAAGGTTACACTTCCGGCGGCGGTGCGGAATTCCGCGGTAATCCAGAGCGCCAGATTCCAGGACACTGGCGCGGGTAATTTGACCCTTCTGCTGGACGGTCAGCTTGAAATTTCCAACGAGCAGGCAGATGCGTTGGCCAGCCAACTCAATCAAGCATTGTCGGCGCAGGGAACTCCACTGCGATAGGAAGACTTTCAGACCCAAACCTTCGGAAGCCGTGGGTCCCTTGCGCTCCGTGACCCTCGTAATCTGTTTTCTCGTCTCCCTCCCGATTTTGCCGCTGGCTCTCTGCCGTGTGCTAATCTTGCCCTGCCCTCCGTCTGCGGTTCCACTCATGGGATCTACGGCACAAGTTCGCTTGCCCCAGGTCCGGCCGAACAGCGTCCGCTTCGGTACGGCTGGCTGGTCTTATAAGGATTGGGAAGGCATTTTTTATCCTTCGGGAATGCAGCACCGCAAGGTGCATCCGCTCGAATACCTGGCGCGCTTCTTCGATACCACCGAAATTAATACGTCGTTTTACGGGCCGATCAAGGCGCAACTCGCTAAGCTCTGGTGCCGCAAGGTCGCGGCGGTGAACTCGCGGTTCCTGTTCACTGCTAAGCTTTATCGCGCGTTTACCCATTCGCCCAATGCGATGATGGAACCAACATCCGCCGCCAGCATCCGTCCGACCGACGAAGATGAATCTCGCACTCGCGAAGGCCTCGACGTCCTTGCCACCGAGGGACGGCTGGGCGCGCTGCTCATTCAGTTTCCCGTCTCGTTCAAGAATACTTCGCTGAACCGAGAATATCTCGACCGCTTGCTGCGTCAGTTCATCGAATATCCGCGCGTAGTGGAAGTGCGCGACTCCAGTTGGAACAATGAGGAGACGCTGGCGGCGTTCACACAAAAGAGTGTCGCCTTTTGCAATATCGATCAGCCTGTGCTTGGAAAGTCGCTCGCCCCTACCGAACACGTTACCGCGCCAATCGCGTATGTGCGGTTGCACGGGCGCAACTACGATCAGTGGTTCGATTCCGATAATCGCAACGACCGCTACAACTACCTGTACAACGAGAAGGAACTTGTGGGCTGGAAGGAACGAATCGAAAACGTCGCCGCGAAGGCGCAAACCACCTATGTCATTACTAATAACCACTTCGAAAGCAAGGCCGGCGTCAATGCTCTGGAGTTGAAAGCGATGGTGACCGGCAAGCGAGTGGCAGCCCCGCCCACGCTCGTGCAGAAATATCCCGAGCTGAGAAGGTTCGCCGACCCCGCCGACGATTTTGGCGGTCCGGCCAGTCCGCAATTGCCACTGCTCGCCTGAGTCCGTCACACATTTTGTAACGAAACTTTCCAGTCTGGATCACTGCTGCTTGCCTGCGAAAATTGCATCCTCTGATCGGTTGCGATAAACTCGCCCGGTCCGTTGAGGAGGCGTCTATGGCGCAGAATTCCTCTAACCTCGTCCGGCGTGCTTCCACCTTAACAATCCTCTGGGGCGTATCGCTGATCTGCTTGGGCATGTTCGCTGTGGCATCGCCGCTGATTGCGGCGGTCGCTGTCAACGCGCTCATCGCCTGGTTGATCATTTTGGCGGGCGTAGTCCATCTCGTTGTCGCTTTTCACTCTCGTGAAGCCGGCAGCGTGATCTGGAGACTTCTGGTTGGGCTCGCCTACATATGCTTTGGTGGGTATGTGATCGCGCGTCCTGCGTTAGGCGTGGTGTCGCTCACTTTATTGCTGGCATCGCTGTTTCTGGTGGAGGGAATCTTTAACATCGTCTTGTTCTTCCGGGCTCCCACCACGCTGCGATCCAGTTGGTTTCTTGTCGACGGCATTGTGACGTTGCTCCTGGGATTAATGATCTACATGCAGTGGCCGTCGAGTTCGGTCTGGGCCATCGGCACTTTAGTGGGCGTGAGCCTCATCTTCAGCGGCGTTACGCGGGTGATGGTGTCGTTGACTGTCCGCAAGGCCACCGCCTCGATGTCGCCGCCGACGTCGTTAGCGGCTTAAAAAGGCCGGAGAGCATTGCAGATCGCACTCCGCAGGGAGAGCTGTGCCCAGCGGAAAGACCCCAATTAAGAAGGGGAGAGACAAAACGTGGGCGGCTTGATTCCGTTAACTGACGCGTCCCGCCGGCCGGTGCGCACACCCATGTGCACCGCGATCATCATCGTCGTGAATGTCCTCGTTTTTGTTCTTGAGTTGACGCGCGGTGACGCGTTCGTCATTCAGTGGTCGGCGGTTCCAGCGCAAATCACGTCTGGTCACCATTGGATCACGATTCTCACCGCGATGTTCATGCACGGAAGCTGGTCGCACATCATCGGCAACATGGTTTTCCTGTGGGCCTTCGGTCCTGAAATCGAAGATGCCATGGGCCGGGGCCGCTATCTCGTTTTCTATTTGCTCGGAGGACTGATCGCGATGCTGGCCCAGGTCGCAGCCAGTCCCCACTCCACGGTCCCTAACCTAGGCGCGAGCGGAGCCATTGCTGCGGTGATGGGCGCGTTCATCGTGACCTATCCTCGCGACCGGATCAAGTCGTTGTTGCTGATCTTCATCTTTGTGAAGGTCACATTCATACCGGCGGCACTCTTGATTGGAGTGTGGTTTCTGACTCAACTCGTGCACGCGGGCGCAGTGGCGCAGGTGCAAACCGGCGGCGTGGCTTACCTGGCGCATGTTGGAGGCTTTATTTTCGGAGCCATCACGGCCCGCTGGTTCGAAGCGCCGGGTGCCACTCTCCAGGAAGTGGATTGATTCGTGGTGCACCGGGGAGAGACGGAGCGTACCGCATTCTTGGTCATTCCTGAATTCGTAAGAATGGGGAGCGTCCCGTCTGCCCCAGTTTTCCACTAAGAAGTCAAATTGCACGCAAACTCTTTGATTATCTAGATTCCCTCGCTGCGACAAGAAGCCTCACCGCCCACTAGACTGTTACCCTAAGCAATCGCGGGTTACAGACGAGGTAAATTGTGATAAAGCCTTTGATCCTTGCTTTCTGTGTTGTTTCTGGATTCGGCGGGTGGCCCAGGTTTTTGATCTCGCTGGCATGACCAATACAGTGGGTGCCCCGTCCTTCGCGTCCTTTGCGAAGGGCGGGAGTCGGTCGGCGTGCGCTCTTAGCGACTCCACCGACACTCGCCCTTGATCCCTTTTCGAGATGCACCCGCGCTGCCGACACCATCTCCGCCCACCCTTGCAAAAAACCCAAGGATGGGGCACCCTCTGTGGAAATGATGCAGGCAAACATCATGAAAGGTGGGCCACCCGCCGTTCACCACCAGCGGTCACCGCGCGCGGCGACAAAATTCCGCCAGACATAGTCCCACGGCACGACCAACAGGAAGATCACGCTCATCAGGCAGGCAAAAGTTGTGTCCCAGGTGTCTGCGTCCATGGTGTGGTTCTGCCAGGCAGGCAGCGCCACCGCGAGAAGCCATGTGGCCTTCCATGCTATTTCCCAGAACAGAAGCGGCAGCATTTTCAAGGGATAGCGTAACCCTAGGACCGCCAGCAGCACTAGCGCGAGCAGCATGGAATTGACCACGCCATGCATCAGCTCCCAAGGCCTGTGATGAAGGAAGGCAGGAACCTTCTGCATTCCCATGCCGACGGCAATCAAGAGGTATCCGGCCCTCAGAAGATAAATTCGCCACAGCGCGATCTCCCGCGCCGGAGTTTCGTTTCGGTCCCGCGTGCCCAAGGCTAATGCTGGCGATGAATCGGTTTTCATTGCGTATCTCCCAATCCGACTCGCATTGGCGGCGTCCGTTAAGTTAGCCGACATTCCCCATATGACCCCCGTATCAAACGGGAATTTCCATTATCGACCTTCGGCCGACCGATAACATACACCTGACAGCAGGTGAACACAATTGTGAGTCGGGTTTGCACTGCCAAGTCCTCTCACCGGCCGCGGGAAAAGGCCAGTTTCGGCGGGTGGCCCAGGCTTTTGATCTCGCTGGCATCACCAATACAGTGGGTGCCCCGTCCTTCGCGTTCTCTGGAGGGTGGGATTCTGACTTTGCTGGGCCTAGCCAGACTCAGCGGACTATTAACAGATCGCCGGGACTACTCTCATGGATTAGGACCAGGGATTCACAACCGCCTTCAGCGTCGGAAAGTCAGAAACATTGCGGGTGACCAACGTGAGTCGATGAATTTCAGCAGTTGCCGACAGGAAGGCATGCATTGCACCCATGGGATGGCCCAAAGCCTCGCTGCGCGAAACGGTTCTTCCCCACGCCTCGGCGACGCTCTCGTTGACCGAGAGAATCCGCCCCTCGAAGCGCAGCGGCAATTCATCCCTTAGCCACTGCTCAAGCCGGCTGCGGCGCGCTCCCTCCGGCATGCGTTCTACCCCGTACCGCAACTCCGCTAAAGAAATCACACTGATGTAGACTCGATCCTCGTCAGCCGATTCCATCCAACGAATCAGTCCCGCGTTGGGCCGCGGCTTGACCCATTCCGAAACCGCGTTAGTATCGAGAAGGAAGTTCATCAAGAAGATTCACAGACTGATTTTGCGCGGTCGCGCTTTATTCCTGCGCACCTTCAGTTCCGATCCCCGCAGTGGAGATCCCGCGAAGAACTCAGCCAGGTTGCCCGTCCGCTTGGTCTTCCGTTGCCATTCCTCCGCTCCCACCACCACTGCGGCAGTGCGTCCTTTCCGGGTAATGGTTTGCGGACCTTCCGACATAGCGCGTTCAATGATTTCGCTGAATTTTGCTTTGGCCTCCGCCACCGTCCAGTTCGGTGCCCCCATGGTCGCTCCCTTCGGTTTAAGTGGTCATGATGGTCATTATAGTCACCATCGACTAGGTTTGGGCAAGAGCGTCTCCGGTCTGTAGCTCCAAGAAAAGAAATATTTTAGCTCAGAGATATCCATTGTTACGTAAAGGTATATCTCCAAACAAAACCAGCAAAACGATCCGAAGTTGCCCACGCCGCTTCCCTCAGCTACAAATAGAACCACTCATGGAGTCAAGATCAGCAGCGGCCAGGGATCGCGCACAGATTTTCGCCCCGCTGTTCAATTCCTGGGCGCGCGTCCGCAGATCGCCCTTCTGGATCGGCGCGATCGCCTTCCTTCTGCGCGTCGCCTGGATCGGCATCGGCCACACCTACAAGTTCAAAAGCTCGGACGACAACTTCGGCTTTGGCTGGGAGATGGGCCGGATCGGCGCGTCCCTGGCTTCCGGCCACGACTTCAGCAATCCATTTGGACCGTCGACCGGCCCCACCGCGTGGGAGCCTCCGCTCTACCCGTATCTAACCGCAGGCGTGTTTCTGGTTTTCGGGATTTATTCCAAGGCGTCGGCGTTCGTCCTGCTGACGATGAACAGCGCCTTCTCAGCGCTAACCTGCGTCCCGATTTTTCTGATTGCGCGCAGGGTTTTTTCGGTGAAGGTCGCAGTCGGCTCGGCCTGGGCCTGGGCTCTGCTGCCCAACGTCATGTTCTGGTGCACGCGCGCAATCTGGGAGACGAGTCTCGCGGCGCTGCTTCTGACCACGATCTTTTGGCTGACCGTGACTTTGGAAGATCGCGACAGCTGGACGCCTTGGCTTCAGTTCGGACTGCTTTGGGGCATCGCCGCATTAAGCAGCACTTCCCTGTTGTCGTTTCTGCCGGCTGCGGGATTATGGGCCTGGCATCGGCGCGCGCAACGCGGCAAACGATGCTTGGCCGGCGTGGTGCTGGCGTCGGTCGTGTTCTTTGGTTGCATCGCGCCTTGGCTAATCCGTAACGAGCGGACATTCGGCAAATTCATTTTCATGCGCGACAACTTCGGCGCGGAACTTCGCCTGGGAAACGGCCCCGGCGCCGACGGGATGTGCATGGATTATCTTCACCCCACGCAGAATGTCTATGCCATGCGGCAATACCAATCCATGGGCGAACTGGCCTACATCGCCATGCGGAAGCGGCAAGCCCTCGATTACATCCGGGCGGACTATGCGCGGTTCGCCACACTCTGCGCAAAGAGGTTCATCTATTTCTGGGCTGGGCCTCCGAAAGCCACGCAACCCTGGTGGATGAACGATGTCAAGAACTCGCTCTTCCTGGCTTCGTCCGTGCTGATGTTCTGGGGATTGGGCCGCGCACTCCGCTTGCGCAAACCGGGCGCGTGGCTCTTTCTCTGGCTAGTTCTGCTTTATCCGGCCGTGTACTACTTTGTGTACTCCATCCCGCGTTACAGGCATCCTATTGAGCCGGAGATGGCGATCCTGGCAGTGTTCCTGCTCACTGAGGCGGGAAAGCGGCCCGCGCTGCGAACCTCGGGCGCCAGTTCACATTCGTGACGGTGGGGAACATCGCAGATGTAACTCTCGTATCCCTTGGTATGGATGAGCGTTTTTCCGGACCGTCCTCTCACCAATTCGGAGCGGTCACGTCTAACGCATCAGGAAATGGAGGAGTCATGAATCGCTATCGACAATCCGCGACCTGGTTGGGAGCTGTACTGGGAATCGTCTGCGCCCTGCTCGTCCTTGCCATCGGAGCTCACGCGTCCGATCATCGGGGCGCGCTGACCGAGGAGTTCCATCAGACTTATGCCCTGACCGCCGATGGCCGGATTGAACTCGACAACATCAACGGCGACGTCCACATCTCCAGTTGGGACCAGAACCAAGTGAAGGTGGATGCGGTGAAGTACGCCGACACGAAAGAGCGCCTCGATGAGGCGAAAATCGAAATCGACTCAAGAAACGACTCTCTCTCGATCCGAACCAAGTATCCCGATCACAACCAGAGTTGGAATTGGGGCTCGCACAATAACCCTGCCAGCGTTGAGTACAGCCTGACGGTGCCGCGCACGGCTCGGCTCGACGAAATCAAGCTGATCAACGGCTCACTCGACATTGCTGGCGTGAGCGGAGAAGTAAACGCCTCCTGCATCAACGGACGTCTGGAAGCGCACAATCTGGCGGGGCGCGCCCGGTTGGGGACGATCAATGGGCGCCTGGATGCACGATTCGACCAGCTTGCAGGGCCCTCGGTCGAGTTGAGTTCGGTTAATGGCTCGGTGCAATTGACTATCCCTTCCGACGCCAAGGCGGAACTCGAAGCCAGCACGGTTTCTGGCGGAATCAACAACGATTTTGGGCTGCATGTGAACCATCACCAGTTCGTGGGCCACGACCTGCGCGGAGAACTCGGCGCCGGCGGCACACACATCAAACTGGAAAACGTGAATGGCAGAATTGAGATTCGTCATGCGCAGGATGGCCGCGCATTAAGCCCAGCGAAGGACCTGAGCCACCGCGACGGCGATGATGACAGCATTTAGCGATCCTGCTCGCGCGATCAGTAGATCGTATATCCCGGAAGCGGCGTGCGCAGATCGGGCTTCGACGCCATCAGCAGCAATGCGCCCTCCCGCTTGAATGCCCGCAGATCGTCGAGGCTATTAAACGATTTAGTTTTGTAATCGTCCGGAGTGGGCGTGTCATCAAGAACGCGGCGCGCCTGCACATCTTCGAATGCATGCTTTCTAAGCAGTTCGATATATTCGTCCGCGGATCGCACGTGAACCTGGACGTTCAGCTTGTCGACCCACTGCAGCGAGTAGGGATTGTCTTTGTACAGATTGATCAGAATGAATAGCCGTCCCCGCGGCGCCATCACGCGGAACAACTCCATCAGCGCACGATCCTGGTCGGGATAGTAGTAGAACGATTCCACGGATAGGACTTTGTCAAAGAAGTTTTCCTCCCACGGAATCTGCTGCGCCGATCCCCAGACGTAAAGAATATTTTCGAAGTCTTTCGAGGCTTCGCGCGCCTGACGCACCATTTCGTCCGACACGTCGAGACCGACGACTTGCCCGAACCCCTCCGGACCCTCACCGACGAGCCTTGCCAGCAGACGCGTGGCCCATCCAGAGCCGCAGCCGAGATCGAGCAGGCGCTCGCCGGGGCGTAGATTCATCAATCGAATCGTCTTCTCGGTGATGTCGAGATGATGGCGCTCCATCTTCGCGCCTTCTCCGGCGGCGGCCCAGCGGTTGAATTCGTGTTGCAGCTTTTCGTCGGGAGTCTGAGGTTTGTCGGGCATGTCGTTTCAGATTGTAGCGCCGGCGGAGCCTGCCCTCAGCGAAGTCAAAGGGAAAGGGACGGCAGTACCGCCTCTATGCTACAGTTTTCCTCTTCATGGCGACACGCCCTGACAATCCGTTGCCGGACTCCGAACCCGGATCGCTCTATTGCCCGAATTGCGCGGAGGAGGTCACCGATCCGCTGACCTGCGGCGACTGCTCTTCGGTGATCTGCCGGCGTTGCGGGACGGCGCTCGAATCGTCCGACGAACTCGGAATCGGCTAATGGAACCCATACCCGTCTTGCCGGCGGCGGAGGTTCCATTGTCCGGATCAAAGCCGTCTGGCTCAAAGGCCACACTGGTTCGCGGACTCGGGCTGCTCGATTCCGTGCTGCTTCTGGTTAGTGGCATCATCGGATCATCGATTTTTCTGACAGCGAAAGATATTGCCGGGCCCTTGCCGCAACCCGTGCTGTTCCTGCTGGTGTGGGTGTTGGGAGCGCTGATTTCGCTTTGCGCTTGTTTCGCGTTTGCCGAGTTGGGGTCGATGTTCCCCGACTCGGGTGGACAGTACATCTATCTGCGCGAGGCTTACGGTGATCTCATCGCATTTCTCTACGGCTGGATGTTGTTCAGCGTCGCCAACGGGGGAACGATTGCCGCTCTTTCGGTGGCGTCGGCAGCCTATGTCGGGGAGGTCTTTCCAGTTGTATCGCAGGATCATGTGGTAGTTGCATTCGCCGGCATCGCCGTAACGCGCGCTCATTTGCTCGGGTTATTGCTGATCGCGGTGCTGACTTATGTGAACGTCGTAGGACTGCGGTGGGGAGCATTGCTGCAGAACGTCTCCACATGGACGAAGTTCACGGCGATGGCGGCATTCGTAACTTTAGGATTCGCCATCGGCAAGGGGCACTGGTCGAACTTTCATGCGCACGGCGTTGGCCTGACCATGGGAGTCGGGCCGGCGCAGTTGATCTCCGCGCTAGGGGTAGGAATGATCGCGGTGTTCTGGGCCTACGACGGTTGGGTGTACATCACATGGGTTGCCGGTGAAGTGAAAGAGCCGCGACGGAACGTGCCGCGGGCTATGGTATCTGGGCGTGCTCGCTGTAGCGGTGATTTATATCGCGATGAACCTGACGTACATGTACGCGCTGCCGCTGAAAGAGATCGCCGCACACGAGACTATTGCACACGCGGCTGCCGCGGCATTGTTCTCGCCACGGGCGGCAGTGTGGCTTTCGCTCATGATCGCGATTTCCTGTTTCAGCGCGGCGGCGACGTGCACGCTCTCGGGCGCGCGGGTATATCTCGCCATGGCACAGGATGGCGTCTTCTTCAAACGCATGGCGGTCATCCATCCCAAGTGGCGGACGCCGGCTTTCAGCCTGATCGGCCAGGGCGTGTGGGCCGCAGCACTCACGCTCAGTGGACGCTACGACCAGCTTTATACCTACGTCATCTACGGCATGGTGCTGTCGTACACGCTGACGGTGATCGGGATGTTCCTGTTGCGCTGGAAGCGTCCGGAGATTCCGCGTCCCTACCGCTGCACAGGATATCCGTGGCTGCCTGCGATCTACGTGCTGATCGGCACTGCCTGGACGCTGAATACGATCATCACCCGGCCTACCCAGGCGTTCTGGGGAACGGCGATCGTGCTGATCGGCGTGCCGGGATATTTGTATTGGAAGCGCAGCAACCGGAAGGTTAGCTGAGGTCGGGTGAGGACATCCGCCCTCGGCTGTCCAATCGAGCGAAGGTCGCTCTCGAAGGGAAGCAATCCAGCCAGAATCAAGAACCCCAGCCGGGCTGCGCCCGGCGAGACAGCCCAGAGCGGCCATCCCCACATGAACGACTACACAGGGGTCGCTGTCTTCCTCGGGGGATTGAAGAACGGGAGCGTCGTCACCTTCACGTTTGTCTTGAAGCGCATGGCCTCAATCGTGATTTCCATCTGCAGCGAGGTTCGCGGTTTCGCATATTCCGTCTCGACGCTGGCCAGCGCGATCAACTTTTTCAGGATTGGCGACCAGCTTGTGGTGGTCGCTTTGCCCACTTGCTTCTCGCCCGCGTAGACGGGGACCGCGACGCGCGAGGCTTGCGCGGGCGCCGCCGGAGTGAGGCCGTAGCGCTCGTAGAGTTGCTCGACATCGATCCAATCAACTTCAAGGCCGACAAGCTGCCGCGGCACGCCGTGCTTCGCGTCTTGCTGGAGCGCGCGTTTGCCGATGAAAGTTTCTTTCTCTAGGTGAACCATCTTTCCGAAGCCCAGTTCGTAGGGTGAGAACTTCTGGGATGGAATCAGCGCCTTCTTGGAACTGGTGTAGTCGACTTCGATGAGCAGCAGGCCGGCTTCGACACGCGCGACGTCAAGGGCCAGCATTCCGGCGGCGTGCAGATCGAACTGCTTCCCCTTCTCGGCGAGCGCGTCCCAAACTTTCACCGCGTCATTCCACGGAATCCAGATCTCGTAACCAAGATCGCCGGTGTAACCGGTGCGCGAGATGTCCACGGGCACTCCGGCGATTTTGCCGCGAGTGACGCGGAAGTATTTCAGGTTGGCGATATCGGCTTCGGCAACGGCCTTCAGCAGCTTGGCTGACGTCGGGCCTTGCAGGGCAAGCGCCGCCACCTTTTCGGAAATGTCTTCGATCTGCACGTCCATGTTCAGGCCGTTCTGGCGGAACCAGCGCAGGCTGGGGTCCGCAGCCGTCCAGCGATAAACATTTTCTTCGAGACGCGAGATGGTGCCGTCGTCAATGACCTTGCCTTCTTCGTCGCACCAGCAGCAATAAATGACCTGCCCCACTTTCACTTTATTAATGTCGCGGGTGATCACGCGGTTCACCAACCGGGTCGCGTCTCTGCCGGTGATCAGATACTTGTAGAGTGGCGAAATGTCGATGAGTGCAGCCGCGTTGCGAATGGCGTTGTATTCGTGCTCGTGATGGACTTCGTAGACGCTGACTGTGTAATAGCCGGACCACTCGCGGTAGTTCAGGCTGCGGCACAGAGGGAACGTTCTCTCGTGAAATGCAGTTCCGATGGGCAAAGAAGTGGCCTCGACTTCGACTTGGAAGATTGCTGAATCCGGATTATATGCAGGCTCGCGCATGCGCGGCAACCGTGCCTGCCGGTGATTTTCAGTCCCGCGGTCGGCAATTGTGCAGACAAAACTCCCGCTTCCCGATAGAATGGCGATTCGACTTCCGGTCAGCTATGCGCACATTCATGCCAAAGTTGTGGAGTGTCCTCAGAAGCTGGACCGTCCTTCCCAGCGGACTCTAATCCGCCCGCTGAAACTCGCGGCTCCGTTTGTTCTTCGAAAAAAGCTAAGTGCTAAAGGCTAAGAGCTCATGGCTAACTCATACGACGTAATCGTCATCGGCGGCGGCCACAACGGCCTGGTCAACGCCGCCTATCTGGCACGCGCGGGCAAGAAAGTGCTGGTACTGGAACGGCGCCATGTGCTGGGCGGCGCTGCCTGCACGGAAGAGATTGTGCCGGGATTCAAGTTCTCCGTCTGCTCTTACGTGGTGTCGCTGCTACGGCCGGAGATTATTCGCGACCTCGATCTTCCGCGACACGGTCTGGAGATTCTTCCGCTCGACGGCACGTTCACGCCCATGCCCAGCGGCGATTATCTGTGGCGCGTGAACGATCACGGCAAGACGCACCGCGAGATCGCGCGCCACTCGCGGGTTGACGCCGAAGCCTACGACGAGTTCGGCAAGGCGATGCAGGCGATGTGCCGGTTCGTGAAACCGATTCTCAGCATGGTGCCGCCCGACCCCACCACTTTGAATCCGCGTGAACTGATGAAGCTGTTGTTCATCGGGCGGCGCTTCCAGGGAATGTCGAGCTACGACAAGTACAACCAGGTGCAGCTCATGACCATGAGCGCCATTGATTTTCTCGATCAATGGTTTGAGACCGACGTGCTCAAAGCTACGATGTCGGCCTCGGGAATCATCGGGACATTTCTGGGCGTGCGCTCTCCGGGAACCGCGTACGTTTTGTTGCATCACTACATGGGCGAGATCGACGGCGCGTTTCGCGCGTGGGGATTTGCGCGCGGGGGCACCGGCGCGATTTCGAATGCCATCGCCGATGCGGCGCGTGAGGCGGGCGTCGAGATTCGTACCCAGTCGGGCATTTCACAGATCATCGTAAAGAACGGAAAGGCGAAGGGCGTGGTTCTCGCCAACGGCGACGAGATTCATGCGAATGTGCTTTCTTCGAGCGTCGATCCTCGGCTGACGTTCACTAAGTTTATGGGTGCTGAGCACCTTCCTAGCGATTTTCTAGAAGAAATCAATCGCTATAAGTTTCGCGGCTCTTCGGGCAAGGTCAACATGGCGCTGGACGGGCTGCCGAATTTTAAGTGCATTCCCGGACCGGGCGCGCATTTGCGCGGTGCGATTTCGATTTCGCCTTCGGTCGAATATATGGAGCGGGCGTATGACGACGCGAAGTACGGAAATTTCTCTCGGCGTCCGTATATCGACATGGTTATTCCATCGCTGACCGATCCTTCGGTTGCGCCGCCGGGGAAGCATGTCATGTCGTGCTTCGTGCAGTATGCGCCCTACAAGCTGAAGCCAGGACTGAACTGGGATGATCAGAAGGAAGCCTTTGGCGACACGGTAGTGAATACGATTGCCGAATACGCACCGAACATCAAAGACATCATCATTCACAGGCAAGTTGTCACGCCACTCGATCTGGAACGCGAGTGGGGCCTGAGCGAGGGCAACATCTTCCAGGGTGAGCTTTCGCTGGAGCAACTTTTCTTTCTGCGTCCCGTGCCGGGGTGGGCACAGTATCGGACGCCCATTAAGAACTTGTACATGTGCGGATCAGCGACGCATCCGGGCGGCGGCATCATGGGCGCGAACGGGCGCTTGGCCGCACTCGAAATTCTCAAAGACATCAAGGGAGCGGCGTAGGCATGTCCCAAGGGCGCGACGTTGTCATCATTGGCGGCGGCCACAACGGGCTGATTACCGCGTTCTATCTGGCCAAGGCCGGATACAAACCGCTGGTGCTCGAGCGCAGCGCGCGGGTCGGCGGGGCCGCTGTCACCGATGAGTTTCATCCCGGCTTTCGTTGTTCAACACTGGCGCACAGGGCGGGGCCGATTCAACCGCAGATCGTGCGCGACATGCAACTGGAGAAGCACGGCCTGAAGTGGATCACTCCGGAAGTTTGCGTGACGGCACTTTCGCCCGATGGACGTGCGCTTTCGCTTTATCAGGATGCAAACAAATCGGCGGAGGAAATCGCGGCGTTCTCGCAGAAAGATGCGGGGAAGTATTCCGAATTTCAGCAATCGCTCGGGAAGATGGCCAAGGTCATTGGCGAGGCGCTGGCGACCACGCCGCCCGACATTGACCATCCCAGCCGCAGCGATTTGTGGAGCATGCTGCAGACGGGGCGTGCGCTTCGCAAGCTGGGCAAGAAAGACATGTTTCGCCTGCTGCGATGGGGGCCGATGGCGGTGGCCGATCTGGCGTCGGAATATTTTGAGACTGAACTCTTGCGGGCAGTGATTGCGGCTCGCGGTGTGTTTGGGACATTTCTTGGGCCGTGGTCGGCGGGAAGCGCGCTGGTATTGCTGATCCGCGCGGCGGGAGATGCTCATCCCACGGGCTCGGCGGCGTTCGCTGCGGGCGGCATGGGCGCGGTTACGCAGGCCATGGCATCGGCGGCCAAGGCTGCAGGCGCGGAGATTCGCACGGGCGCGGAGGTCATTGAGATTCGCGTACAAGACGGAGCCGCGACGGGCGTGCTGCTCTCGACGGGCGAAGAAATTCAGGCCACGGCGGTAATTTCCAACGCCGACCCGAAACGGACTCTGCTCAAGCTCACCGATCCCACGCATCTTTCTCCTGACTTCGCGCAGAAGTTGCAGCATTATCGCGGCAACGGCACGGTTGCGAAGGTTAACCTCGCGCTCACTGGACTGCCGAAGTTCACGGCGCTCGAGAAGGGCGACGCCAGCGCGCTCAAGGGGCGCATTCATATTGGCAACGAGCTTGATTATCTGGAGCGCGCTTTCGACGAATGCAAGTACGGCAACTTCTCGCGGCAGCCATATCTGGAAGCCACAATTCCGTCGCTCACCGACCCAACGCTTGCGCCCGAAGGCAAACACGTGATGTCGATTTACATGCAGTACGCGCCGTATAAGTTGAAGGGCGATTGGGACGAGCAGCGCAAGGCGCTCGGCCAGACAGTGGTGCAGACCCTCGCGCAGTATGCGCCGAATCTGCCCGAACTGATTCTGACGCACCAAATCATTACCCCGCGCGATCTGGAAGAAAAGTATGGGCTGACGGGCGGGCAGATTTTTCACGGAGACCTTGCGCTCGACCAGTTCTTTACGATGCGCCCGCTGCTCGACTGGGCGCGGTATCGAACGCCGATTCAGAATTTGTATTTGTGTGGGAGCGGAACGCATCCTGGAGCGGGGCTCACCGGAGGCTCAGGTGCGAATGCCGCACGTGAGATATTGAAGGAATTAAAGAAATAACATCGAGAGTCTTGGGCACACAGGCCCGCCAGAACTGCGGCGCTGCCCAATGAAGAACTTCGCACTCCTGCCTGCCTGCGCGGAAGTCCATGTACCTCCGGAAACACCCTTTCAGCGTGAGAGATATCGCTCCGGTAGTAACTTGCACCTAAAGTTACTTTTCATTTTTACTTAAGACATCGTAAAGATTTAGAGATCAATTCTCCTCTCGGGGGCACGTTTGGCCGAAGATCTTCGGTTTGAATTGGCTATTCTGGCGACCGTTCAGGGCTTCTACCAGAAGCTCATGCGGGACGCGCTCGGCGGGGATGTCCCCATTCCGAGCGGTCTCGACGAGGACGCGCTTCGCCATTCCGAGCGGGAATTGCCGACCACGCTCTCCCGCATGTACCGCTGGCTGCATCTGCTGGACATGGCGATCACGCCGGCGATGGTGCGACAGGCGTTGACTCCTGACACAGATTCTGAAGTTGCCGAGGCTCTGCTGCGGTATTTTGTGCGGCGGCGCGAACCCAGCGACGTCAACCGCGACAAGACTGATTTGATTGCGACGTTTCTCTACCGTCATCCTCGCGTGCCGGGGCAGTGGCAGCAGAGCGGCTACGGGCTGGATGGTGCACTGCCACTTTCGCCCTTTGAAATCGCTCTGATTGAGATCCTCGCCGATACCGATGTACCTTCGCTGCCTGAGGAGCACGTGCAATTGCTGCGGCGTTTCGATCCGTTGCGCGAAGAGATTGCCCGCTTCCGAGACTTCAACTCGCTGATGGATTCCGGCATTATCGGGCGCGTGCGGGAGTTGAAGCAGTGGCTGGATTCCTCGTTCTATCATCCCGGCGTGCTGGCCACGGTTTCGGCTTACAACGCAACTTTCGGCAAGAAGTTTGACGAACTCTTCGTCAAGGCGCTGAACGAGATCAAAACCTTTGGACAGGCCCTGGAAGAAATGGGCGGAACGATTCTCACCACGGTCGACGGCGTGGAAGTCACGGTGGACCATGTGGCCGCGATTCAAGAGCGGCAACTGCTGCAGGCAGACTACGGCGGCGCGTTGGAGAAGTTTCGCCGGGTTTCAAAGCTGAAAAAGGAGTTGGACCGTCGTCCACCGATCCGGCGAGCGCTGCTAACGTCAGCCGGGCAGACATCGCGAGCTGCAGGCGGTTCAGCGGCAGCGCCTAAGGCTGCGAAAGCGGCTGTGGCGAAAGCTCCGGCTGCGGTACCGGTGTTCCAGCCGCCTGCGGTTACTGCGCAGCAGCTCTCGGCGGAGGAAGGCAAACTGCGACGCGTGGAGGAATCCATTCGGGTGTTTGTGCGCGTCGCCGATCCGAAATACCGCCAGGTTGTACCCATGCGCTTCTTCAACCTGACCTTAACCACGCCGGAGGCCGACGCATACGGCGCATCGTTCCTGGAAGAAAAAAGCCTGCGCGCCGACGTGGCCCGCACGCTGATCCGGATGGTATCTATCTCCGCGCGGATCAGCACCGAACTGGAAGAACTGAAGCGCAGCCAGAAGATGTCGTCGTTATGGAAGCTGCATGCCGACGCCGTGGTCGTGTTGTTGGATATGGCCAGTACATCCACGGAAGATGCGGGCAGCGTGGCGAAGATGGCGGAGCAGGGCGGCTCGGGCATAGCCGCGCGGACGATCCACGAGTCGGTTCAGAAGCTGCGCAACCAGGCTGATCTCGCGGTGAAGACTCTCGCCAACGTAGGGTAGGCGCTTTTCCAGCCTCATCGTTAGATCCTGAACGGCGCAGTCTCTTGCATGGATCGCCGCCAATCTGGTGACCCGAAAAAGAAAGACGGGCGATATCCGCCCGCCTTTGATAATGGCTGAAAGCTGATAGCTCAGTTGATGTCAAACTGCTGCTGATGGACCGCCGGATCGCTCTTCACGATGATGGTGCGCTTGGTCATTTCTTCCATCTCGTTCAGCAAGCGGCCGTTGTTGGACTTCAACTCCTTGGCCACATCCGGATGCACGCGCAACATGACGTCTTCGTGTTCGAGGTGCTTGGCGATCTTCCGCATCTCCACGTAGATTTCGTTGCAGACCGTGGTCACCGACTTCACATATCCGGTCGACTCGCAGTACGGGCAAGGCGCGCCGATGGTGCGTTCCAGCGACTGCTTCACCCGCTTGCGGGTGATGGCGACCAGTCCGAAATCGTTAAATTGCAGGGTTTTTGAGGGCGCGCGGTCGCGGCGGAGTTCTTCCTCCAGAGCCTGCATCACGCGCTGGCGGTTGCGGCGCTCATCCATGTCGATGAAATCGATAATGATGATTCCGCCCAGATCGCGCAGTCGAACCTGCCGCACAATCTCCTTGACTGCGTCTACGTTGGTCTTGACGATGGTGTCTTCCAGGCGTTGGGTCTTGCCAACATATTTGCCGGTGTTGATGTCAATGGCAACCAGCGCTTCCGTCTGGTTGATGACGATGTAGCCGCCGCTCTTGAGCCACACCTTCGACTTGAGCGCCTTGTTCATTTCTTCGGCCAGGCCGAATTGCTCGAACAGAGGCGTTTCTTTGGTGTAAAGCTTCACCCGCTTGACCATCGCGGGCTGGAAGCGATTGAAGAAGCGGAGCACGCGCTCGTACTCCGGTTCGGTATCGACCCAGATCACGCTGAAGTCCGAAGTGACCTGGTCGCGCAGCACGCGCTCCACCACGTTCAGGTCGTGGTAAATCAGTGCGGGCGGCTTCGAACTCTCGGCGCGATTCTTGATGTCCTGCCACAAGCCCTTCAGGAAGCGGATATCAGCGCGGAGTTCTTCTTCGCTGGCGCTCTGCGCAGCGGTGCGGACGATGAAGCCTCCGTGACCATTCTCGCGCTCGCTCAGGATGATCCGCTTCAGGCGCTGGCGCTCTTCCTCGGAGGAAATTTTGCGCGACACGCCGGTGTGGTTCACCGTGGGCATGTAGACCAGGAACCGCCCGGGCAGCGCGATGTGGCTGGTAATGCGCGCGCCTTTCTTGCCGATGGGTTCCTTGGCGATCTGGACCAGAATTTCCTGACCTTCCTTGAGCAAGTCGCTGATCAGCGGGACCGGTGAATTCTCGCGGCGGCGGAACCGGCGTCCGCCTCCACCGCGGCGTTGGCGGTCGCGCGGGCCACCCTGGCGGTCGCGGTCGTAACCGGGACGCGGGCGCTGGGTGCGCTGCGTGTAACCTGCAGTCCCCGCCGGGGCACGAACCTCTGCCCGGGCATCGGCGGTGCCGTTGCCGCGGGCCTCCGCGTCGAGAATGGCCTCCGCTTCAGCCTGGGCCTCTTCGAGTTCCAGTTCCTCACTGTCTTCTTCGCCTTCCGCAGGAGCAGCTTCCGCGGAATGCGCCTCGCCGGACTCAGCGATCGATGCCATGTGGATTTCAGTCACGGTCTCGCGGGCATCGCCGTTCAGGTGTGCGGGCTGGCCTGCCGCACGGGTCTCCTCTTCGAATTCTTCATAACCTTCATCGGAGGAAGCTTCGTAATGGACCGCGTCCGCCTCTTCTTCGTCGATGGTCTCTTCTTCCATGGTGCCCGGGGCAGCGAAAACTGGGGTTTGCTCTTCGCGCAACGAATGCACCGGCTGATCGATGTGCCCGGGAACGGCGACCCGGTCGTTCTCCTCTTTGCGGATTTCTTCTTCGCGTACTTCTTCTTGTTCAGCTGTAACGCGGGACTCCCCGGGCCAGCCGAGAGCAGGTATGCCCACGGCTTCGGGACGGCGGAATTCCTGATTCCAATCGGTCGAAGTCGAGGCCGACTCCACCTGCTCTGCCTGCTCATCGTGGTTTGCCCGGATGTCTTCGTGCTCCTCATGGAGAGGCTCGGCTACCGACTCGGGAGCGGCGAACATGGGTTCGTCTTCCGGAAATGTTGCGGCTAGCGGCGCGGCGGATTCCGCGCTTTCCGACACGCTCTCCGCGACCGCTTCCCGAGCGACCGGTTGCTGCGCCGGCGGTTGCTGCGCCCATCGCTGGTACTTGGAAATCGACTCTCCTGGCAGGAGGATTGGCTGGTATCCGGGCGGCGGGCCCGAGGGCTGGTTTCTGCCCGAATCTAGCGTGCGTGAAGGCGCAGACTCGGCAGGACGCGCGTAGCGTGGCTCAGGTCCGCGATCCGAAACTCGGTCGGAGGCTCGCTCCGGACTTCGTTCCGCACCGCGATCCGATGCACGATCGTGCGCGTCGCCCCGGCCATCGCGACGTCCGCCACGACGGCGGCGACGTCCACGCCAGCCTCCGCGTTCGCGGTTCTGCGAATCTCCCCCAGGTTCGGGGACCGCACCTGCCGACACCGTCGGCTGGGCGTCGTCCTGACCTTCTGCCTCAGCAAACCCCTGTTTTGATTCCGGCTGCAGATCGGTTTCTGACGCGTCCGTGGTTTCAGATTCTTCGACAATGCCGGGGCTCGCCTCGGTCCGGGCCGACTGCTGGCGCAAATCCTGCACGCCGCGGTTCGCTGGGACGACGTCGGTCAGATCGTCGTCGTGCTCTTCCAACTCCATAAAGTCGGAGACGTAGAGGAACGCGTCGCGCTCCAGGCCGATGTCGACAAAAGCCGACTGCATGCCGGGCAGCACGCGGGTGACGCGACCTTTGTAGATAGACCCAGCTAGTGTGTACTCGTTCTCGCGCTCAAGATAGACTTCGGCGAGCAGATCGTCTTCCACCAGACCCACTTTGGTTTCGTGAGGGGTGGAAGAGACAAATAGTTCCTTGTTCATCGAACACTCCGGTCCCGCCCGAGTCATTCGAGAAGCCGGGCGGGCTTCACCGGGGTGGAGTCAGGAAAAGCGCGGGAGGATTGAGCGTCGCGATGCCGCCCCGAACCGGGGACAGACTGGGCCAAAGAGCTCTTCTCTGAGCCGAGTCCGCTGCGCAAGCTTGGGAATCTTTTGCACTTATCGCTTTAACTTCTGCCGAGGTTTGTGACCGCACTCTCAGACCCATTGGGGTCGGGGGGCCGTTCCCTGCCCGGCTGACTTCTCAACTTCAATCCTGCCCGGCCTTCGACTGCTCGACTGGCCGGTGAAATGCCCCCTTTACGCGAGGGCGATCGATATTTTTGGGGCTGCGCCTCCAAGCGCAGCAAACTGCTTCCTGCCGTCTTCCCTGTTCCTGAACCCGTTGCTTCTTCTGAATCTGGTTCGTACTAACTGGCTCACCCAGCTAGTTGACGAAGCGGCGCATACGAACGTTCATAACCATCCCCAGCGCCAGGAACATGAACAACACGGAAGACCCACCATAACTCATTAACGGCAGAGGTATTCCGGTGACCGGCATAAAGCCAACCACCATGCCGACATTGACCAGGATATGGAAGCTAAGCACAGCCACCACACCCATCACCACGAACGTTCCAGCGCGGTCGGGCGCTGTTTGCGCGTTCTGGGTCAAACGCATCAGCACAATGAAGTATAGCAGCAGAATCCCCAGAGCGCCTACGAATCCATGTTCCTCGGAGAACGCGGCGAAAATGAAGTCCGTTTGCGGAACGGGGAGGAAAGCACCGTGTGTTTGCGAGCCTTTCCCGCCCCAAAGTCCGCCGGAACCCACGGCAATTTTGGATTGCTCAACTTGGTACCCCGAGCCCTGCGGGTCCAGTTCGGGATCGATGAAGCTGGTCAGACGCTGCTTCTGGTAAGTCTTAAGCACATGCACCCGAGGCACATAGAAGACTGCCCCTATGCCGATCGCCGCCAGCAAAGCCACAACCATCCCCTGCTTCCACTGCAACCCTCCCAAAAACACTCCCATGACGGCGATTGGCACATAGGTAAGGGCGGTGCCCAGGTCAGGCTGGGCCAGCACCATCAGCATGGGAATGCCGACGATGGCCCCGGCCTTCATGAAATCGGACCAAGAGAGCTCCCGCTGGCGCATATCGGCAAAATACTTGGCGACGGCGAGGATGAGGATAAGCTTGACCCATTCGGATGGCTGGAAGTGGTTGCCGCCGGGCATCTTGATCCAGCGCCGCGCGCCCAGATACTTCTGTCCAAAAACCAGAACCGCCATTAAAGCGCCGACCGCGGCGATGTAGAACCAGTGAATCTGATCGAGGAGGGCCTGGTAGTTGATGAGGCTCATCAGGAACATTGCGCCCACGCCGGCCCCGACCCAGTAAATCTGACGCACATGCGCCCCGGCAAACTTTGTGTGCATGGTGGCGCTGTGGATTTCCATCACGCCCATGCCGCAAATGACGAGCACGAAGCCCAGCAGGACCCAGTCAAAATCACGATATGAAACGTAACGTGCCATCGGAAACCAGTACTCAGTTCTCGGTTCTCGGTCGTAGCGCAGTCGTGCCGTCGTGGCACTCGTAGCCAGATTAGTGCACAGCCATTCCTGGTGCAGCCGTCACCAGCGCCAGCGGCTTCTTCGGAAGATCGAGGACGAACCGTCCGCCCTGCAGCGTTTCCTTGTCTCCGTCGGAATCAGGCTCGGTCCACAGGCCGCCGATATCCACCGTTCCGTCGCTCTTCGGTTTCTCCACCATCTTGGTGGGCGTGCGCCGCTGCTTGTCGACGTAGGCCTTGATCACCTGTGTCGCCAGCCGTGCCGCCAACTTGCCGTGTTCGCCGCCCTGAAACAATACGACCACGACAACGTCCGGATTGCGCCGCGGCGTGAACCCCACGAACCAGCCGTTCTGCGCCAGATCTTCGCTGTTCTTGAATCTCGCGCGAGTGGCTAGCGACACAATCTGAGCCGAGCCGGTTTTGCCCGCAATGTCGATGCCCGGAACATGCGCGGAAGGCGCCGTCCCCTCCGGCAGCAAGACGCGGGACAGGGCGTCCGTGATGAAGTTCCATCCAGCCGGATCAATCGGGACGTTCTTGACTTCCGTATAGTGCTGGGCCTCGACGTAGCCCGGTGGCATATCCGTCGGATTGATGACGTGCGGTACAACCATGCGCCCACCCATGGAGATCGCACTGACGGCGCGCAACAACTGCACTGGCGTAATGGCGACCGCGCCCTGGCCGATGCCGACCGAAATCGTTTCCCCCGCGAACCACTTCTGTTTGAAATTCTTGATCTTCCATTCTTCCGAAGGCATCACGCCGCTGACTTCGTTGGGCAGATCAATCCCCGTCTTTTGCCCCAATCCCAGCATGGTTGCGTATTTGGCAATGCGGTCGATGCCCAATTTTTCCGCTAGCGTGTAGAAGAAAACGTCACAGGACTGGTAAATCGCCTTCTCGAGAGTGACTTCTCCGTGCCCGCCTTTCACCCAGCAGCCGAAGCGGCGGCCGTAAAACTCTGCGCCGCCGGTGCAATTCACATGGAGAGTCTGCGCGATCCCTTCCTGCCATCCGGCCACCGACATGATGATCTTGAACGTCGACCCGGGCGCAAGCTGCGCCTGAATGGCCTTGTTCAGCAGGGGCTTGTCGGGATCGGTGACCAGCTTGTTCCATTGATCGCGCGACACATGCACCGCAAAATCGTTGGGATCAAACGTCGGCCCGCTCACCATGGCGAGGATCTCGCCCGTGCGTGGGTCCATGGCCACGATGGCGCCATTCTTTCCCGCGAGAGCTTCTTCGGCGGCGATCTGCAAATCGATGTCCACCGTCAACCGGAGTTGTTTCCCGGGCACGGCTTCGGTCTCGCCGAGACGTCCGACTTCACGGCCATGGCTGTCGACCAGAGCCTGGCGCGATCCGTTCTGGCCCATCAGCAGGGTGTTGTACTGGCGTTCGACGCCGGAAATGCCGACCACGTCGCCCGCGTTGTACAGCTCGAACTGCGGCTGGTTCAGCATGTCTTCGCTGACTTCGCCAACGTAGCCGATCAGGTGCGCCATAAATCCGTTGCGAGGATACAGGCGGCGGTGCGCCATGATCGTGTCCAGCTCCGGCAGTTCGTTACGATGAGCTTCAATGAACTGCAATTCGTCAGGAGTGATGTCTTCCTTTAGAAAAATCGGCTGGTATTGCGGCATCGACGCAAAGTGGCGGATCCGCGCCCGCACCTCGTTGGGATCAAGGTGCAGCCCCTGGGCAATCAAATCCGCGTCGGCAGCCAGGTCGCGCGAGGAGTCGCGCATCATCAGCGCGGAAAAGGACGGATAGTTATCGACAATCGTCCGTCCTTCGCGATCGAGGATCTTGCCGCGCGGCGCCAGCACGGGCACGTTGCGGATGCGGTTTTTTTCAGCAGCCAGCGAGTAGAAGTCGCTCTGCATCACCTGCAGGCGCCATAGCCCGTAGGCCAGCACGAGGAAGATGCCGAGGATCATATATTGCGCCGCCGTGAGGCGGATCGCGGAAACTTTTTCGTCGCGGCCGAACATCAATTCTCAGTTCTCAGTTCTCAGTTCTCAGTTGCGGCTTATTCACTCCTGCGGTGCTCGCCTTGAGAGCAGAAAACTGGGGGTGCAATGCTGTAGTTCAATTCTAATCCCAGCCGGGCTGCCAGCTCTTGGTTAGGTAGTAACGTAAGTCACAACCCCGCTTCTCTGAGAACTGAGAACTTCTTTCACGTTCTCTGCTTAAACTTGTCGAGCACGAAGTACAACACCACTCCCAGGAAGGCGTTCGCCAGGCCGGCAAGAATGCCGCGCGGCCAACTCCAGGTCTGGGTCATGTTGACCAGTCCGCGGGCCACAGTGAAATAGACCGCAGCGTGCACCAGATAAAATCCGAGCGTCACCAGAAACCGCGCGCCAGCATTTTCTACGTCGAGTTTCACTCCCAGCGACGAAGCTCCGTAGCCCACCACGGTCTTGGCGATTCCGTAGATTCCGATCGGATTGTGGCCCAGCATGTCCTGCGCCAGGCCAATGACGGCTCCGGTGAGCAGACCCGAAATCGGACTGCGACGCGCCATGGCAAAAAAAATCGTGACCAGCAGCGGCAGGTCGATGTAAACCGCGAACCGGGGAAACCGCAACGGCACAAACGCCTGCACAAAGAGCGCCAACAATGGCACCCCGATCGTTACCGGAATACTGAATCGGTAGACCTCGACCTGCTCTCCGGATGTGTAAGTAATGGGCACGCTATTGTGGCTTATTCTCGTCAGCAGGCGGCTGGGGATTGGCCTGCGGTGGTGTGGATGGTGTGACCGGTTTTGGCTGCACGCTCGGCGGATTGATCTGGGAAGCGTCCGGTTGCGCCTCCACGGTCGGGACGTCAGTACCGCCAGTTGTCTTCTGCACAGCGGACGGCGAGTCCGCTGGCTTTATTGGCTGCTCCGGCAAAGAGGTGCCGTGAACGGGGCTTGTGCCCGACGCGCTCTTGCTAGTCTTCGGAACTACTGGGGCGGGCGATCCTGGGATTCCGACTTTCGTGGCAGTCCCTGGCTTGACCGAACCCGTCAAACCCTGCGGCTTCGTCACGGTCCCGATTGGCGGCTTCATTTCCGTCTTAGGTTGTGCGGCTGCGGTGCTTGCGCCGGTAGTCCCCGAAGCACCTGAAACCGCATTCGCATCGGCGGCAGGCTTATCTGGCACGGACGGCAAACGTTGTGCCAAGATATCCGAAGCGCGCATTCGAACCGCATCTTCCGCAGTCGCCTGTCGTTCCTGTTTCTCCACCAGCACCAGAACTTCTTCCAGTTTGCTGAGGTCGGCGGCGGGCTTAATTCTGATATTCAGAAATAAATCTCTGCCGCTTCCCACCTTCGTCACCGTTCCGACCGGCAATCCCTTGGGGAAAATCTGGTCTCCGCCGCTGGTCAGCACAGTTTCTCCCGGCGAAACTTGCTCATCGCTCATCACACGTTCCAGCACCACCTCGCCATTCGAGGTGCCACGCAGGACGCCTTGCAGTCGCGACTTCTCGAGGAGAGCGCCCACCCCGCTGCTTTGATCGCTGATCAACAACACCTGCGCGACGGACGGGTAGACGAGCAGCACCTTGCCAACGATGCCATCGGCAGTCATTACGGCCATGTCGCGCTTGATGCCGGCATTCTCTCCTTTATCGATATAGATGATGCGGGAGAGGTCGCTGCCGCTGGAGCCGATCACCTGTGCGGCAACGGTGCGGGAAATGAACTGTTCTTTGAAGGCCAGCAGGGTTTGCAGGCGGCGCGCCTGGGCCGCGTCGTCGGCGAGACGGACCTGTTCCAGCCGCATTTGCTCAATCTGATCTTTGAGTTGCCGATTCTCGGCGCGCACTCCGCGCAGATAAAAATAGTTGTGCCAGAGGTTGCCAGTGCCGTTTTGGACCCAGACGAGAGCGCGCTCGAAGGGAGTGACCGCGTCCACCGCCCAAATGCGGATCAGGCGCGTTTTTTCTTCATCGGTGCCGCTGCGTTTGACCTGCATCGCCAGCCCGAGCACTTGTAGAAACAACACTCCCACAAGAATGATCAGGTTTCGGTAACGGCCGAGGACGGATTCCATAACACAGTTGCCAGTGGTCAGTTGCAAGTCGGATGGTTGTCGGTGTCGGTCATCAGTGGCCTGTCGTCAGCTGACTTTTAGCTGGAAACCGGCTACCGGCAACTGGCTACTGTCTCTCTCTACTCGATCGAAATTTTTCTCAGCAGTTTGAAATCACTGAGCATTTTCCCCGTGCCCAGCACCACGCTGCACAGAGGATCGTCGGCAATCGAAACCGGCAGCCCGGTTTCTTCGCGGATGCGCTTGTCAAGGTTCTTAAGAAGCGCGCCGCCGCCGGTGAGCACGATTCCTCGGTCGCTGATGTCGGCCGAGAGTTCAGGAGGCGTCCGTTCCAGCGCCACGCGGATCGCATTCATGATGGTTGAAACGCACTCGCTAAGGGCCTCGCGGATTTCGCCGTCATCCACCGTAATTGTTTTAGGCACACCTTCAATCAGGTTGCGACCCTTGATTTCCATGGTCATCGGCTTGTCGAGTTGATGCGCCGAACCGATTTCCATCTTGATCTGCTCGGCGGTGCGCTCGCCGATCAGCAAGTTGTATTTCCGTTTCAGATAGTTCATGACGGCTTCGTCCATCTGATTGCCAGCCATGCGCACGGAACGCGAATATACGATGCCGCTCAGAGAAATCACCGCGATGTCAGTAGTGCCTCCGCCAATGTCAACCACCATGTTGCCGCTGGGTTCTGTAATGGGGAGTCCTGCGCCAATGGCCGCCACCATGGCCTGCTCGACTAGATGCACTTCACTCGCCTTGGCGCGATACGCGGAATCCATGACCGCCCGCTTTTCCACCTGCGTAATCTCCGACGGCACGCCAATGACGATGCGCGGATGCACCAGCATCTTGCGGTTGTGCGCCTTCTGAATGAAGTAATTCAGCATCTTCTCGGTGACTTTGAAATCAGCGATCACGCCGTCTTTCATGGGCTTGATAGCGACGATGTTGCCGGGCGTGCGGCCCAGCATCTCTTTCGCCTCTTTGCCGACGGCCTCAACCTCGCCCGTGTTCTTGTTGATGGCGACGATGGAAGGCTCGTTCACGACTATGCCTTTGCCGCGCGCATAGACGAGCGTGTTGGCAGTGCCGAGATCGATGGCCAGATCGCTGGAGAATATGCTGAACAGCGACCGGAGGTTGTGACCGCGCGTCGGGCCTGAATGAAATCCGTTATTTGACATGACGAAATGTTCTCGCGTCTTTCGACGTGCTGCTCTTCCGGGGATATCCCCGGAGTTCTATTCTCTCTGTTGGGTGCTGGCTGTCTTCATTCTACGGGATGCCGGCAACCCTGCCCCAACCGAAAGTTCCCTGCCCTAAAGGTCCCAGCCAAATGCTGGCTGCAACGCCCTCTACTGGATAATGATCTTCTGCTGCTGCGTGTTCACTCCGCCCTGCGCCGTTTGTGCCGTCACCGTAATCACGGCTTCTCCGGTAGGTAGCGGCGGTGTGAAGTAATGGAAACCGCCGTCTGCGCCGATCATCGGAACCTCACTCCCGTTCACCATCACCCGAGCCCCGATCTGAGTCTTGCCCGTCACTTCAATGACGTGCCCGTGCTGGATAAAAGGATCCAGGTCCAATTCGATGGCCTCAGTCTGCTTGCCTTTGGAAATGATCGTGAAGCGGTTTTTCTCGCTCTCGACCGATTCCTTCCCCGCCGCGTCATAGGACTGCACCATCCAGTAATAGGCGCCTTCTCCCAAACTCGTGACGGTTACCGCTGCCGTATTAACTTTCTTATCAACCAGTGTAGAAGAAAAATAAGGGTTGCGGGAGATCCGCAGACGGTAACCAACTGCATTCGCCATCGGCGTCCAGGAGAATGAAACGTCCTTCATCGCCTCGCCCGAGGAAAATAGCGGGGCCATGTTGGCAGGCGCGATCGGCGTCGGCGGACCAATCTCCTTAGCCTTCTCCAAATGCGATTCCTTTCCCTGGAAGCTCACTTTCTCCCAATTGGCAAGTTTCACGGTTTCACCGTTGCGCGTGACCTCGCCCGTTCCTTTTTTCATCAGGATTTCGTGCTGGTCCGACTTGGGATCGTTATGCACCTGCGCCGCCGACTCGGGAGATAGTGAAGCCGTCGCGCCCGCCACAATTACCTGCGACCTCGAACCTTGGCTGTAGGTCGCGGTCGACAGGTCCACCGTTCCTGTGCTTACCGCCACCGCCACATTGGTCTGCTGCTGGTCGTTGGCAGAGTTCTCTTCGACCACGATCAGCGAATCCTGTTTCACGGTATAGCTGGTTCCATCGTTGAAAACGACCTTCGCCATACCTTCCGACCCGGTCTGGACCACGTCGCCCTTTTCCAAAGGGATGTTGTAGTCGGCCTTCACCCAACTGTTGCCGTTGCCTTTCTTCACGCGCACCGTGCCATCGAGCGCCGTGAAGTGCGCCTGCTGCGCCGTCAAGACTCCTGAACCGGCCACTGGAGCCATACCTGCCACGCGTTCCAGCAATTTGCTGCCTGCGTGTTCCCCCGCCTTAAGGCTGTTTTCCGTGAATTGCGGAAACGTCACGCGCAGAACAATGTAGAACACGACGGCGGCTGCCAAAATCAGCAGGGCCACACTCCGGTATGTAACCGTGGTCCACGCAACGTGGATTCCCGATTTGCGGTTCGCAGAAGACACTTTGGACCAGAAAACCTCAGTAAATATCCGGTAGATAAAACGTTAGCACAAGCAAAACAGAGGAAAAAACAGGTAATCAGTTTGGGACATTACCTTGGTGTGTGAGCGATGTACCTTTGTGCCCGCTCTGCGACGTATGGAAAGTTACTTGTCGCCGGTGAAACTTCCCTTGCGATCAACTATCCTAGGTTTCCCTATGGCCAGCACTGCTTCAGCAGTTCCTGCGCCCCCCAGCGGTCGGCAATCCTTCATCGATTCCGGCATGGCTGTGGTCTGGGCGATCGCCCTAGCCAAACTCCTCTTTCACATTTACTTCAATAATCGCTATGGGTACTTTCGCGATGAGTTCGACTACATGTCGTGCGGCGATCACCTGCAGTGGGGATACGTCGACCAGCCTCCACTCATCCCGTTTCTGGTCCACGTCTGCCGCTCGGTGCTGGGAGACTCGCTGCGGGCCATTCGCTTCATCCCGGCGCTGGCATCCTCGTTGCTCGTCGTGCAGACTGCGGTCCTGGCCCGCGAATTCGGCGGACGTCGCTACGCCCTGCTGCTCAGCGCCATTTGCTGCCTGATCGATCCCCAGTATCTCTCCAACGCCGGCCTGCTCGGCACGAATTGCCTCGAACCTAACTTGTGGATGGGCTGCGTTTATTTCTTCATTCTCGCAATCAAGCGCAACGACCCGCATTACTGGCTCTGGTTTGGCGTGGTCGCCGGCCTCGGGATGGAGGAGAAGTATTCTATTGCGGTCTTCGGCCTGGGAATCGTCGTGGGCCTGCTGCTGACCGAGCAGCGCCGCGTCTTCTTCAACAAGTGGTTCTGGTTGGGCGGGCTCGCCGCATTTCTCATCTTCCTTCCCAATCTGCTGTGGAACATTCACTACGATTGGCCTTTCGTCCAGCTGATGCGCGCCATTAAGGCCGAAGGCCGCGACGTTATCTGGGGACCGTTTCAATTCTTTTTCCAGCAAATGCTTGTATCGAATCCCCTGACCGCGCCCCTCTGGCTGGCCGGTTTATTCGCCCTACTCTTCTCAGTTCCCCTCCGTCCGTATCGTGCGCTGGGCTGGGCCTATTTAGTTTCCTACGCTGTCTTTTTCGTCTTGCACGGCAAAAACTACTACCTCGCACCCATCTATCCCATGCTGTTTGCGGCGGGAGCCGTGTCGCTTGAGGCTACGCTCGATCGCCGCGAAACTGGTCAACCTCGTCTGCAGTGGCTGAAGCCGGTCATCGTCATTATTCTGCTGGCCAGCGGTGCCCATCTCGCGCCCGTCGTCGTTCCCGTTCTTTCTCCCGACCACTTCCTCGCCTACACCAGGTATCTGCCCTTCAAACTTCCGATGAATGAGTACGCCCACGCCCATGCCGCGCTGCCCCAGTGGTATTCCGACCAGTTCGGATGGAAAGAAATCGCGGACGAAACCGTGCTCGCCTGGGACCGCGTACCCGTCAACGAGCGCCCCGACTGCGGGATCTTTGCCCAAGACTACGGCCAGGCCGGAGCCATCGACTTCTTCGGCCGCTCACATGGCTTGCCGGGAGCCATGAGCGGCGACCGCACTTACTTCCTTTGGGGTCCGCACGGCTATTCCGGCAACTGCATGATCGTGCTGGATGATCGGCGGGCAACCCTGGAACGCTACTGGGACCGAGTCGAATTCGTTGGCACCTCGGCAGCCAATCCCTATGCGCTGGAGCAGCAAATCGATGTGTTCCTCTGCCAAGGCAAGACTTTCGATTCCTGGGCGAACCTGTGGCCACGCTTGAAGCGCTGGCGCTAGACCGGGAGAGTCCTTCCCTTGCCGCGCCTTCCTCGCCGGTTGTAGCATCAACTCCTAAGGGATCTGTTAGGAGAAATCATGGCAACCGACACTTTGACCACCCCGCCCACCCTCAGCTACGGCAAGACCAAAGTTTTCAAGAATTTCATTGACGGCGAGTGGGTCGAGGCCTCGACGGGTGAGACCTTCGAGAATCGCAATCCCGCCGACACCCGCGACCTCGTTGGCATCTTCCAGAAATCTGCCAAGGCCGACGTGGATACCGCCGTCGCCGCTGCCAAGCGCGCCTTCGCTAAGTGGCGATTGGTTCCGGCTCCACGCCGCGCGGAGATGGTTTTCCGGGCTGCCGAGATTCTGATCGAACGCAAGGAAGATTATGCCCGGGACATGACCCGCGAAATGGGCAAGGTTCTCGCCGAGACGCGCGGGGACGTGCAGGAAGCCATTGACGCTGCGTATTACAACGCCGGCGAGGGACGCCGTTTGTTCGGTCCCACCGTGCCCTCGGAAATGCCCAACAAGTTCGCGATGGCCGTACGGCAGCCTATCGGCGTGTGCGGCATGATTACGCCATGGAATTTTCCCATGGCGATTTCTTCCTGGAAGTTGCTACCGGCCGTCGTCTGCGGCAACACCTGCGTCATCAAGCCCGCGCAAGACACGCCACTTTCAACCTTTAACCTGGTGCGCGCTCTCAGTGACGCGGGTTTGCCGAAGGGCGTCATCAACGTAGTGACGGGATTTGGCGCTGACGTAGGCACTCCGCTCGCCGAGCATGCCGACGTTCGCGCGATTTCGCTGACGGGATCCTCTGCGGTGGGCCGAATTGTCGGCGGCATCGCCGCAAAAAGCTTCAAGCACTGCTCGCTCGAACTCGGCGGCAAGAATCCGATGATTGTCCTCGACGACGCCAACCTTGATCTCGCCATCGAAGGCGGCCTCTGGGGAGGCTTCGGCACGACCGGCCAGCGTTGCACCGCGACCAGTCGCATCATCGTGCAGAAAGGCGTCTACCGCGAATTCGTCGAACGCTACGTGGATCGCGCCAAGAAGCTGAAAGTTGGCAATGGTCTCGATGAAACCGTGCAGATGGGGCCTGCCATCAACGAGAAACAGCTTCAGACTGACCTCAGCTACGTGGAGATCGGCAAGAACGAAGGCGCAAAGATGGTCTGCGGCGGAAACCGCCTCGACCAAGGCGAGTACCAGTATGGCTGGTTCATGGAGCCGACGGTCTTCATCGACGTCGATCCCAAGATGCGCATCGCGCAGGAAGAAATCTTCGGCCCTGTGGTCTCGATCATCCCCTGTGAAGATCTCGAAGACGCCATTGAAATCGCCAACGGCATTGAGTACGGCCTGTCGTCCGCGCTCTACACCAAGGACGTGAACAAGGCGTTCTCCGCGATTCGCGACCTGTATGCCGGGATCACCTACATCAACGCCCCCACCATCGGCGCCGAAGTGCATCTGCCCTTCGGCGGTACCAAGGCGACGGGCAACGGCCACCGCGAAGGCGGCATCGGCGCAATCGACTTCTACACGGAGTGGAAATCGGTTTACGTCGACTATTCGGACAAGCTGCAAAAGGCACAGATCGACCGCGAAGACTAAGTCATAACCACAGAGGGTACAGGGGATCACAGAGGCAACGAATGGGACTCCGTGTCACTCTGTGACCTCTGTGGTTTAAACTTTTGTTATTTCTGCTCCTTCGGCGTCCCCTGCGGTTAGAATTTCTTCATGCCGGTTACACAAGCTCACGAAATCTCCGCTGCCAAGCGACTCGATAACGTTCGCTACGCCATCCGCGACCTGGCCTGCGTCGCCGACGAGGTCATCCAGCAGGGACACAAAGTTCTGCCGCTCAACGTCGGCGACCCGCTGAGTTTCGATTTCCAGACGCCGCCCCACATCATCGCGGCCGTGTACAAGGCCATGCGCGAGGGCAAGAATGGATACGCGCCGTCTCCCGGAATTCCTGAAGCAATCCAAGCCATTCGTGGCGAGGCCGAGCGCAAGGGCATCACCTCGGTGCAGGATGTTTTCGTCACCGCCGGCGTCAGTGAGAGCGTCGATCTCTGCCTCTCCGCCCTGGTCAACCCCGGCGAAAATGTTCTGACTCCAAGCCCCGACTATCCGCTGTACTCGGCGGTGCTCTGCAAGCTGGGCATCGGACTCAATGCCTACGACCTGAATGAAGGCGACGCCTGGCAGCCCGAACTATCCGACATCGAACGCAAGCTCACGCCCCGCACCCGCGGCATCGTGCTGATCAATCCCAATAATCCGACCGGGTCGCTGTGTACGCGCCAGATGCTGGAGCGAATCGCTGACCTCGCGCGCCGCCACAATCTGATCGTCTTCTCGGACGAAATCTACGACAAGCTGATTCTCGACGGCACGCCGCACATCGCCTTCGCCTCGGTCGCCCCCGACGTGCCGTGCGTGACCTTCGGCGGGATGTCGAAGAACTACCTCGTCCCCGGATGGCGCATTGGATGGGGCATCGTCTCCGGCGAAGCCGCTGCGGTGAAGACCTATACCGAGGGCGTACACCGTCTGCTGCGAGCGCGCCTCTGCGCCAACCATCCCGAGCAGTACGCGATCAAGCCAGCGCTGGAAGGGCCTCAAGACCATCTCATTGAAGTGCAGCGCAAACTGCGTTCCCGACGCGATGTCACGCAGAAATGGTGTGAAGCGACTCCGCGCGTGAGTTGCGTCGCCCCGCGCGGCGCGTTCTACGCCTATCCGCGCATCGACATTCCGGAGAGCGACGAAATATTCGTGAAGGAACTCATCCGCCAAAAGCACGTCATGGTCGTACACGGCTCCGGCTTCGGCCAGAAACCAGGAACGCAGCATTTCCGCATCGTGTTCCTGCCGGACGAAAAGACGCTGACGAAGGCCTACGGCGCCATCGCGGAGTTCATTCAGGAAAGGTACGCTAGGAGCACTTAACCGCGAAGCACGCAAAGAAAATCCGCAAAGCTCGCGAAGAGGTCCAGACTTCTGCGACCTTCGCGGTTAAACGCTTCTTAGTGTTCGCTCTCCCTTGGTCTTTGCCGTGGAATCTGGTTAAATCGTAAGGAAGCAACTATCAGCGGCTTGCTTGGGTTTCTCACAATCGTGGTCGACATTCACTCTCACATCCTTCCGGAAGTAGACGACGGGCCTAAGTCATGGGACGTCTCGGTTGCGATGTGCCACGCGGCGGCCGCCGACGGCATTACTCACATGGTCGCCACGCCCCACGCCAACGACCGTTATCACTACGATCGCGAATACCTGCGCGGGCTGCTCGCCCACCTGCAACAGTTAATTGGCGATACGCCCGCCCTCAGCCTGGGCTGCGACTTTCACCTTTCCTACGACAACCTGCAGGACGCTCTCGCTCACCCCACCCGTTACGTCATTGAAGGCACCCGCTACCTGCTAGTTGAGTTCAGCAACTACAGTGTCCCGCAGCAGACTACGGATTTCTTTCTCAAGCTGGCGAATTGTGGGATCACGCCGATCATTACCCATCCCGAGCGCAACCCGATTCTGCGCGAGAGTCTGCAACGCGTGGCGGAGTGGGCTGAGCAGGGCTGCGTCATTCAGATGACGGGCTCCGCGCTGACTGGATTCTGGGGCGAACGCACACGCCGCGCGGCGCTATGGCTGCTCGAACACCAGGCCGCACACGTGCTCGCCACCGATGCGCACGACACGGAAAAACGAGTCCCAATTCTCTCCACGGCGCGCGATGCTGCCGCCGAAGTCTGTGGCCAAGAAATTGCCGAGGCCATGGTCGAAGGAAATCCCCGCGCGATTCTCGCCAATCAGCCACTGCCGTACTTTCCACAGCCGGCACTGCCCACCTACCGGAAGAACTAGTCCTTAATGAGCAATTAGCCACTAGCAGTTGGCATTTAGCCAAATCGCGTTCCGGGTCGTTCTCCGGACGGTTGTGCCCGAGCAGAGTTCCTGGACGCTGAACCTAAATGTTAGGTGCTAACGGCCGATTTTCACTGCGGACGGGAAGAATCACTGTGGTTGGAACTCGGAGCGGGCACGGGATCCGCCGTCGGCGGCCCACTGTGCGATGTAGTCGGCGAGGCGCTTTGTGACGTCGTGGGCATCGACTGCGCGCGTGGCGCGTCCGGTCCCGTGGTCATAGCGCTCTCCGGATTCAGAAGATGGTCTTTGCTCGGGCCCAGACCCAGCTTGATCAGCGCCCGCGAGTCGGGCACCGTTTTGCTCTGCCAGCCTTGGTCGGCCTGGTAGCGACGCATGGCCTCTTCGCTGGCCTGGTTCCACGTGCCCGTAGCTTCTCCGCTCAGGTAGTGTTCGCGAATCAGCGCTTCCTGAATGGCTTGGGCTCTCTCCGAGTCAATTTTTTGCTGGCCGCGCGCACGCTTCTTTCGCGAGCGCTTTCCCGCCGAAGCCGTATGCGTCTTGCTAGTGGATTTCGTCCCGCTGGTAGATTTTGCTGTGCTCTTGTGATGCTTGTGGGCGACCGTAGTTGTAGCCGCAGGCTTCTTTGCCGCAGCGTCGCTGGTCGAACTTTGGCGAGCGGTCGCCAAAACACATGCGCACATCACGAGCAGCGCACACACAGCGATCAATCGTGCTCTCCGGATTTCAGTCCAAACCGCCAATGTGAAACCTTTACCTTAAGAAATCTCGACGAGCCCAAGACAGCTGCACCATGAAAAAGCCCAACCGGACGCTGGCAGTCTAATCATCCTTGATCAGAGGCGACAGTGCCAGTTCCCGTTGGGCTTTCTAAGTTACGGAAGTGTACCGGCGAGGAAGATCGTTCCATCCTGCCGCGACGAACCCCGCGAGCGCACCAGGAAAACAACGTCCTGGCCGCTCTTCAGGCTCGACTCGATCCTGGCGAACTCTTCTTCGCTGTTGACCGGCTGCTTGTTCACTTCCAGAATAATGTCGCCGCGTCCCAGGTTCACATCTTCGGCAAACGAACCGGGCTTCACATCCTGCACGATCACACCTTTTCCCGCTGGCATGTCCAGGCGGTCGGCCATCTCCGGCGTCACCTTGCGCACGGTCACCCCGAACTTGCTCTGCTTGGGAGCGCTCTCGTCATCATTCTCCTGGTCATCCCCAAGCCGCGCGGCAAACAATTTGGCACGATCCGCAATGGTCACGGTGGTTTCCTGCGATTTGCCGTTGCGCAGGAACCCGAGGTTCACCTTCGACCCCGGTTTGCGCGAGGCGATGTCGGCCACCAATTCGGAGCCCTTGTTCACCTTCTTGCCATCGACGGTGGTGATCGTATCGCCGACTTTCAGGCCTGCCTGGTCAGCGGGACTGCCCGCCACCACGCTGGAGACGGTGACCCCGGTACCCGACCCGTACACCCGGGCAATCGCCGGATTCTCCACCGCGTCAAACATGATGCCAATCGAACCGCGCGAAACTTTGTGCTCCGGCCCAATCAGTTGGTTGTAAACCTCCGCTACAGTCTTTGAAGGCAGCGCAAAACCCACACCCGCATAGGCGTTGGTCTCGCTCAGAATTGCCGTATTGATGCCGATCACTTCACCGTTCATATTCACCAGCGGCCCGCCCGAATTGCCCGGATTGATTGCGGCATCGGTCTGAATGAATGTTTGGAACTGCCGGCCGGGCACAATGTCACGCCCTTTGGCCGAAACAATTCCCGCCGTCACCGTCTCTGACAAGCCGAACGGGCTGCCCACGGCCAGAACCCAGTCGCCCACCTGCATGCTGTCGGAGTTGCCCATCTTCGCGGTCGGCAGTGAACGATCGACATCGACCTTGATCACCGCCAAGTCCGTTTCCTGATCGGTGCCGATCACCTTGGCATCGTGCTGCACGCCCGGCGGATCATCCTGAAAACGAACTCGAACGCGGTCCGCCTTCTCCACCACGTGCCGGTTGGTAACGATGTATCCCTTGGGGTCGACGATTACGCCGGACCCGAGCGAGCGCTCCCGGATCGGGCCATCGCTGCCGGGCCCCGCTTGGCCGCCGGGACCACCGAAGAAATGGTTGAAGAAATCGTCCATGCCGCCGCTGTCATCGTCGTCAGGATTCTGTCCCCGACGGCGGTGCACGTTCTTAATGGTCGATTCCGTATTGATATTGACTACGCTCGGTTCCATCTGTTTTGCGATTTGCGAAAACGTATTCGACATCTGCTGCGGCGAGGGCAGAGTGAGCGGCGTCGCGTCGCTCTTTTGCCCCTCTTTCCCTTTAACCCCGTAGGAAATAACCGTCCCGATCAGAATGCCGACCGAAAGCGTTGCCAGAATACTGAGCGTATAGGCCCAGCGATGAGCCTTCATGCGCATCCACATCGCGCCCGAATCCATATGTCTACTTGCCTCCGAAACTGTTTAAGCCCTTATAGTATACCCGTTTGAACAATGCGGCCGGGCTGCGTGTCCGGGGCGATGCTCACACCGAGGGCTTCCAGGATTAGACGCATAAACCGTCGAAACCGTTTCATGCTCTATTGGTAAAGTATTGTTTGCGGATACCTTAGCAGGACTGGGGATTCACTTCGCCTCGTACACCGTCTTCCCGCCCACCACCGTACGCAGCACCTTGGTTGCCAGTATCTTCTCCGGCGAGGACGACGTCACGTCGCGATCAAGGACAACAAAATCCGCCAGCATTCCCGGCACCAGCTTGCCTTTCTCGTTCTCCTCGAACTCGGCAAACGCCGAACCTGTGGTGTAGGCCGCGATCGCTTGATCTATCGTGAGCCGTTGCGCAGGGAAATATGCCTGCTTGCCGTTTTCGCTCTGGCGCGTGACGGCTGCATAGAGCCCGCGGAACGGCGTGACCGGTTCCACCGGATAATCCGTGCCAAAGGCCAGCGTCACGCCCTTATTGAGAAAGGCCAGCCAGGCATACGACGTTGCCGCCCGCTTTGGCCCCAGCCGGTCCTGGGCCCAGCGCATGTCGGTCAGCAAATGACTGGGCTGCATCGAAGCAATCACTTTCAGAGTTTTGAACTGGGCGATCTGCGCGGGGGTGGTCACCTGCGCGTGTTCGATGCGCAGGCGAAAATCGTCGCCTGCATCCGGCGCCTTGACGTGCGCTTCGCGCGCGGCCTTCTCGGCGCCGCCAAAAGCGTCGAGCGCCATCTGTACACCTTTGTCGCCAATCGCGTGAAAACCAATCTGGAAGCCCGCCAGCACGCGTTCCTTGGTCATGTCATTCAACTTGGCGGCATCGTATCGCGGCAAGCCGGAGTTCTTGGGATCATCGGTGTATGGCTCCAGCATCGCCGCTGTGTGCGATCCCAGAGAGCCATCCATAAATCCCTTCAGCATCCCGGTGTGCAGCATTAAGTCCGACTGCGGATGCGATTCGCGTTTGCGGCTCAACTCCTCGACGGAATCATCAAACGGCAGCCATTCCGTGATGCGCGCCGTCAGCTTGCCTTCCTTTTCCAACTCTTCGTAGATCTGAAAATTTTCCCAGACCGGCGAATAATCCTGTGCTGAAGTCACGCCATGCTCGGCCAGATCGGCGAGGGCAAGCTCAAGACCTTCCTGGCGAAGTCGATGGCTCGGCTTCGGAATGACTTCCAGAACCGCCGCCTGCGCCGTTTCCCGCAGAATGCCTGTGGGTTCGCCATTCTCGTTCCGATCAATCCGGCCGCCCTGCGGATTGCGGCTGGCCAGCGTGATGCTTCCCAACTGCAGAGCGCGAGTGTTGGCAACAGCAATATGCCCGTCGATTCGTACCAAAAATACGGGATGCCCGTCCGACACTTCGTCCAAATCCCAGCGCGTGGGCGGCACTTTTACCGGCCACAACGTTTCGTCCCATCCCGATCCCAGTATCCAATCTCCCGCTTTCGCCTCTTCGACCTTTTTCTCTACTCGCACACGCAATTCGTCCAGAGACTGCACGCCCGTCAGGTCAACGCTCAGCTTGGTCGTCCCCGCGTCATCAAGATGGAGGTGAGCGTCGTTGAATCCGGGCATGACGAAATGTCCACCCAGGTCGACCACCTGCGTTTGCGGTCCTTTCAGCTTCTCCATATCAGCGTTCTTGCCCACCGCCTGGATGCGATCGCCGCGCACCGCAATGGCTTCCTGTCGCACAATCGAACTGAACTGCGCGTTGGCCGGCACGCCCGTATAAATATTCGCGTGCTCGAAAATGATGTCCGCCTTCGGCTTGGCGTCAGTCGTTGCACTGTCAGAAGTACTCTGCGCCATGCACTGCACTCCCAGCACAGCAAGTGAACACAGCAAGAATGCTGATGACAGAACTCGAGTCGGGAACGTCAAGACTGGAATCGAAAACGTCAGGATCCGAGTCGGAAACGTTAGGAAGCGAGTCGGGAAGACCAGAAATCGGCTCGCGAATGGCGAGAATTGCCTCGGGAAGGGCACGGCTTCAGCCGTGCCGCTGAGTCCGGAGAAAAATGTGGGCTTTAGCCCCCGAGGTAATCCGCTAACCTGCGGTAACAGTTTCATGAAGCCCCCCTGACATCAGACTCATTCCCCACCCCCGCCAGCGCGAGCATGGTCAGTAAAATCCGCTTCAACCCCAGTTCGCGCCCGTTGGAATCGAACCACTCCTGCAAAGTGTGCGCCCCTCCGCCCGACCCGCCGCCGCCAATGGCAACGGCTTCCTGCCCCAGCGAGAGCGGGACGTTCGCATCTGTCGACGCCCGCTGTACCTGCGCCGCATTGGACAGTTGCGCATCGACCGCGCGCACCACCTGCAAAATCCGCGCCCCTGCCCGCAACTCGCCCGCGGGACGGTTCCCGATCACCACTACCTCGCAACTCACCCCGGACGGCCGCTTCTGCGCGGACGATCGCATCTCTGCGGCGATGGTTTCATCTTCGACCGCGCGGTTCAGCGCCAGACGCAGCGACTGTTCCAGTCGCTCCATCTCCGTCATTGACGTCGAGCGAATATCCACCTTCATGCTGGCCGACTCGGGAATCGAATTCACCGAGGTCCCGCCGCGAATCACCCCAATGTTGAACGTCGTCTTGGGCGCGGTCGGAACCGGAGTTGCGGTAAATGTTTCGATCGCCTTGGCCAGAATCACGATCGGATTGGGCGCGCCAAAATCGCTCCACGAATGCCCGCCCGGCCCACGTACGATCACTTCAAACCGCCGACTGCCCAACGCTTCGGCCACAATCGTATCGGCTCCCGCCCCGTCGAGCACGAGGCTGTAGGCAATCGAATCCTTCCAGCGCGGTGTCGAAAAAATGTGCCGCATGCCGCGCAGGTCGCCCTCGCCCTCTTCACCGACGTTCCCAATAAACACAAACGGCAGCGCATGCCGGATGCGCACCGTCCGCAATAGAGCCGCAATTGCCAGCAGCGCCGCCACGCCCGCGCCATTATCGGAAACCCCCGGGCCGTAAATGCGGCTTCCCTGCTGACGAATATTCAGCGGCGTGTTCGCCGGGAACACCGTATCGATGTGCGCGCTCAGCGCCACATATCGCCGCCCAAATCCGGGATGTGTGCCGAACACGTTGCCCACGTCGTCGATGCGAACATCGTCCAACCCGACTTCGCGAAAGCGCTCCGCCAGCCACGCCCCGCGCGCCGATTCGCCAAACGGAGGCGCCGGAATCCGCGCCATTTCCATCTGCCAGTGCGCCAGTTGCGGTTCCTGCGTGCGCAACCAGTTGAATGCCGACCGCACCTCTGGAGAAGCGGCCAGGCGCGCCACTTCCTGCTGCATCGAGGGCGCAAGGTCCGGCAAATCCGGGCGCGGGGGAGTCGGGCTCATGACAAGTATTGCGTAAGTTTACAACGCATAGAAGAGATTGGGGATTGGCTAAGACGTTACGGAAGATAGGCCGCGGATGTCGCGGAAGTGACTTTAGGAACGTCCTATAGAGCTAAGGACTTCCGCATACTTCATTTCGGATGCGACTTAAGGGAGTGTGAAGATCCGGCCCGGCGCTCGACCGCCGCCACCAGACTCTTCGTCGTGGGCACTTCAATTCTGTGCCGGGCAGCGCCGCGCAGGATTGGTCCGGCGATCGCGTCGAGTTCCGGGGCCTTTCCGTTTTCTACGTCCTTCTGCATGGAACTGCGCATATTCGGCGGCATCTTCATCATCGACGCGAGGACGGACTCCGCGTCCACTTTGGCGCCTTCTGCCAAGGCAACTGCGCAGGCTTCTCGCACACAAAACTCTAGTTGCCGTTTCCATTCGGGATCGGCGATGACCCCTCCCGTCGTTCGATCCGCAGCGGTCGTGGTCAGCGCGAACGGCGCGAGGAACACAACCTTGCCCCACATAAGCGTTGCCTCGTCGTCGATGAACCGGCACTCGAATCCCATTTTCTGAAGCTCGTCGAGAGTCGCGCCAAGCAGACTTCGCCCAGTCGAAGACACATTCAGACGGGCAAAGGGAGTGCGGTGGACGATGTGTCCGGGTGCAACGCGTTCGGTCTCGCCGGCAATCGTAGCCGCAATGACGCGCCCCGCACCGTATCTCGCACGCAGCACCGCAAGATGATCGATGCCATTTAGCAGAGGAACAATCGCCTTAACCGAGTCGGGTTTCGTGAAAGCAGCCAGCGCCGCGTCAAGTTGCGTTGCTTTCACCGTTATCCAGAGCACGTCGGCGGGCGGAACCTCCGCTGCGCGTGAAACCGGCACATTGAAGTTTCCGAAAGCGCTTTCCAGGTGAAGTTGTTCAGGATATTGCTCGAGTGATTCCGGCCTCACCACCATCGTAACTGACGCGCCACACCGCGCGAGGCACGCACCTACCAGCCCGCCAACTCCACCCGCGCCGAGAATCGCATGTCGCAAGGGAGGCATGCGCGGGTCACTTCCTCTGCGCCGCTGTGGGCACGCACTCCAGAATTTCCGCCTCGCTCAGCGTGTGATCGCTCTGCTTGGCGCGCTGATAGATGCGGTCCACCACCCTGTCACTTACCGGAATGCCGTGCCGCTCCAGCCACCACAGCACGTTCGATTTTCCACTCATCGGACCAATGTCGATGATCTGCTCCAGCCCGAACACATGAGACGGCACTCCCGAATACACCGTGTTGGCGAGCACGACGTCGTCTTTGTGATACGCCTTGATAATCGCCGATGCGTGCACGCCCGTCGCCGTACGGAAGGCATCGTCCCCCACCACCGGATAATTCGCCGGAATCGGCACGCCCGTCGCGCGAGACACCGCCTGGCAATATTGCTTCAATTTGGTCAGATCTTGCTCATCCCAGGGCGCTATGCCCATCAGCTTCAGATTGACCAGCATCTGATCCACCTGGGTATTGCCGACGCGCTCTCCCAAGCCAATGGCGCAGCCATGCACGCAATTCGCCCCGGCGATGATTGCCGCCATCGAATTCGCAATCGCCAGGCCGCGATCGCTGTGTCCGTGCCAGTCCACACGAATCTGCTCGCCCGAGGGCTTCACGACTTCCGCAATCACAAATCGCACCAGCGCCAGCGCGCCCATGGGCGTCGCATGCCCAGCCGTATCGCAGATGCAAATCGCCCGCGCACCACAATTGATCGCGGTCGCATAGAGCCGCTTGACCGTCTCCGGATCGCACCGACTGGTATCTTCGGTCACGTACATGACGTCAAGCCCCAGCGAAACTGCATACCGGATGGCCTTCTCCGTGGTATGCAGCAGAAAATCGTCGGTCCATCCTTCCGTGAATCTGCGAATCGGGCTCGACCCGATAAAAGTCGCGGCCTCGATACGCAGCCCCGTCTGCTGCACGATCTCGGCAATCGGGCGGATGTCATTCTCATGAGTCCGCGCCGCGCAGTTGGCGCGAATCTTCATGTTGTGGGCAGCGATCTCGCGCGCCAACGCAGTCACCGCCTCAACGGCTCGCGTCCCCGCTCCCGGCAGTCCCAGCGCCAGCGAATGGATCCCCAGCGCCTCCATCAAATGAAGGATTTCAATCTTTTCCGCAATCGAAGGATCGCGTACCGAAGGCGACTGCAGCCCATCGCGCAAAGTCTCGTCGTTGATCAACACCGGCCCCGGCGGCTTCAGCCCCGGCGGGTGGTTCTTGTTCCAGTCGTAGATCAGGTCCGGAGTGTTCATCAGAAAAGCTTCTAGCTCCTAGCTTCCGGCTCTTAGCAGGTCTATGTGGGGACGGCCACCCTCGGCTGTCCGGCCGAGCAAGGCTCGGCTCCTGCTTAACCGGCAATCTGTATTTGACGAAGGATACAAGCGAGCCCCACAACCCGCATTGAATTCCTGATACGGATACTCGCGACTATTTCTTTTCTTCCTTCGGCGGCAGTGTCAATCCGAACACCGAAATCATCCCTTGCCCCGCCACATTAACCTTCGCTTCCCCAGGATTCGGCAGGTACAGCGTCTTGCAGTGTTCGCAACGATAGACCTCGGCATCGGGGCCCCAGGCCTTTTCCGCATCCCCACACGCCTGCTCGAGGATGTCCGTGGTGTAGAACCAGCGCTTCAAATGCCCGCCGCAAAATTTGCCCTTCTCATTTTTCTCGTTGCAAGCGCGCTGCCCAGCCTTCTTGATCTTGACTTTATGATTGGGAAGCTGCGGAATACTCTGCGAGCCAGAAGCGGTCATTTCGCTAGTCGCCAAGGACGTACCCCTCGTTCGAGCGGCCCAAACGCCGCCAGATTCGGCCTTACGCGCTCATTGTAACCGAAACCGTGCAGGCGAAACATGTTGCGGCGACGCCTAAACTAAATCGACATCGCGATCAGAACTCGCGCTTCGGCTTGGCCTGGTCGGCACCCACTCGCCCCGCCTCGATCTCAGCCACATAATAGTTCTCGCCCTTCACGGGCGCGCCCGCCAGGCGCCGCAGGATGGCAACTTGCCCCACATGCGACAGTGCATCGGCAACCGGCCCTTGAAACAATTTTTCCAGTGGAACCTGCACCGGCTCGCTCGAAGCCAGGAAGTCGTCGAACTTTTTGAGCGCCGCAAAAAACCTCGCAACCTCCTGCTCCCACGGCAAAGGTTTCGAATCGTGCCACTTCTGCTGGCCCATAGCAATCGACAACGCCCACTCCAACAGATCTCCCAGATGCGCCAGAATCTGCCCCGGAGTGCGCACTTCCTCGCCTGCTTGAAACTCGCCGAAGCCCTCCGGCGCGTGCCGCACAGCTTTTCCGCCGCGATAAGCCAGCGTGGCCAAAGTGTGCCGTAACAGTTCGCGCTTGGGATCGAAGCCGGGGTTGGCATGAGTAGGATTGCTCATGGCGACAAGATTACACTGGACCGTAGGAGACGAAAAGTATGGCGAAGGAAGTCAAATCTGATTCGCCTCAAGCAGGCGCAGTCCAGACAACTTCGGCGACACCCGGTTCCGTGAGCCGCGAAAACGCTGAACATTACCGCTGGGGCGTAGATTGCGATGGCTGGCATCTGGTGAAAGATGCGCAACTGAGCGTCATCGAGGAGTTCATGCCCCCGGGCGCGGCCGAGGTTCGCCACCACCACGAGCGCTCCCAGCAATTCTTCTACATCCTGACCGGCGAAATCTTGATGGAAATCAATGGCGAGAACATGCTGATTCCCGCAGGAAGTGGCGTCCGAATCCAGCCAGGAACGCGCCACCAGATCCGCAATCCGTCCTCCAGCCCCGTGCGCTTCCTGGTCATCTCGCAGCCCCCCAGCCAGGGCGACCGCATCGACGATTGACCCACCGTGGCGACAACCGCGTCGGCTGTCCGGCCAGAGCCTGCCCTGAGAGAGCGCAGCGAGTCGAAGTAGCGAAGCCCGGCCGCCCCATAATCAAAGCTGCTTTCTTCTGACAACTCCCGCAGCTCGCAGCGCCCCCCGCAGCCGCGTCCCCACTCCGCGCGCGAATTGCATATCCAAAAACCCTTCCATCTGCCGTCGAAAGCTCTCCCCATACCCATGCCACCAGACTTTCTTCATCCCCGGCATGCGGTCCATATCCAAATATTTGACCCTCACCATTTCATCCAGCCCAAAGCGTCCGTGGGTGCGCCCCACGCCGCTGGCCTTCACGCCACCGTGCGGAGCTTCGCTGATGCCGAAGCACGAAATCACGTCATTCACCATGACGGTACCCGCATGAATGCGCCGTGCCAGCCTCTCGCCATGCTTGCGGTCGCGCGTCCACACACTGGCCGCCAACCCGTATTCGGAGTCATTGGCCAACCGCACCGCTTCATCGTCGTCCGCACACGCCATTACGGGCAGCACCGGACCGAAAGTTTCTTCTCGCATGATGCGCATCTCTTGCGTCACGTCGGCCAGCACGGTGGGAGCATAGAAATTCACCCCCAGTTCCGGTAAACGCGTACCGCCCGCCAGAACCCGTGCCCCGCGGGACTTCGCATCCTCCACATGCGATTCCACAATCCGTACCTGTCGTTCCTGGATCATTGGCCCTACATCGGTGTGCGCCTCCATGCCATTGCCCACGCGCAACTGCTTCGTCTTCTCCGCGCACGCCCGGGCAAACGATTCGTACAAACTGCGATGCACATAGCAGCGCTCGACCGACAGGCACGCCTGCCCCGCGTTGACGAACGCTCCCCACACCGCCGCGCTTGAGGCCACGTCCACGTCGGCGTCGTCGAGCACAAGCATCGGGTCTTTCCCACCCAGTTCCAGCACCACGGGAAGCAAGCGCTCCGCTGCGGCCGCCGCAATGCGTTTCCCGGTCGTAACACTGCCGGTGAACACCAGCTTGTCGATCGGCGAACGCAACAGCGCCGCTCCCGCCGGGCCAGCACCCACCACCACCTGAAACACATCCTCGGGCACACCCGCAGCATGCAGTAATGACGCCAACTCCAGCGCCACCAACGGCGTCAGCTCCGACGGCTTCAGCACCACGGCGTTGCCCGCGACCAGCGCCGCAAGCGTTTCCGTTGCCGGAATCGAGAATGGATAATTCCACGGCGAGATAATCCCGATCACGCCATGCGGTTCGCGCACCAGCCATCCGCTCTTTAGTTTTGTAACCAAATTGGCATGCGGCACCGGTTCATCGCGCAGCAGCCCCCAAGCGTTGTCGATCAGAAATCGCGCAGCATCCAGCACCACCAGCACTTCAGTGACCAGCGCCTCGACCAGCGGTTTGCCGACTTCGCGCGTGATGGCCGCCGCAATCTCAGATTTCCTCGCGTACAACTTCGCTTGAAACTCGCGCAGCACGGCAATCCGCTGTCGCAACCCCAACTCAGCCCACTTCCCCTGGGCCACGCGCGCCCGCGTCACAGCATCCTCGACCTCGATTTCGCCGACGCACTCCAGTTCGCGCAGAACTTCTCCCGTCGCCGGATTCACGGAAGCAATCTTCCGCGCCGCAATCTGTAGATCGGTAGCCATAAAGAAATCTTAGTCCGGAGAGACGCAGCTTGCTACGTCTTCCTTCCCTTCCGACAAATCCCGCCCGAAAGCGGCATGTGGCTCGGGCATGGATCTCCCGCTCCCCTAATACTCAACACCGACCAGATACAATCCGCTCGCAGGCGCGGTCGCTCCCGCCGCCGACCGGTTTCGCGCCGCGAGAATGTGCGTTAGTTCTTCAACCTGCAACGTCCCCTTGCCCACGAGAATGAATGTACCCACCAGATTCCTCACCATGTGGTGCAGAAATCCCGAACCCCGGACTGTATAGACCAGCTCCTGCCCCAAGCGCTCCCACGACGATGAAAATATATTCCGGACATTAGACACAGCAGCAATGCCGGCCTCGGGACTGCTCCTGTGGGGCCGGGTTTCTGCCTGCCCTGGGCGCAGTCGAAGGGACGGGGTTGCGGGCCGCACGCCCGCCGCTTCCCTGCGCCCCCGCTCCGGATCCACTGCCGCGAACGAAGTAAAATCATGCTCGCCCACCACCAGCGTCGCCGCTCGTCCCATCGTCTCTTCCGCGAGCTTGTAGGGATAATGCCAAACATACCGCGCCAGAAACGGCGGGCAAATCGCCTCCCGATAAATTCGATAGCGATAAGTCTTCGCCCGCGCCGAATGCCGCGCATGGAAATCCGCCGCCACTTCCGCCACCTCCAACACGCGCACCGAAGCCGGCAGAATATCGTTCATCGCCTTCAGAAAATTCCCCGTAGGGACGGAAGACTCCGTGACAAATGTCATGACCTGCGCCAGCGCATGCACTCCTGCATCGGTTCGCCCCGAGCCTTGCGGCAATACCTTTTCCCCGGTAATCCGTCCAATGGCTGAGGCAAGTGTGCCCTGCACCGTCGTGGCATCGGGCTGCACCTGCCAGCCGGAAAACTCTGCTCCGTCGTAGGAGAGAATGACCTTGAGATTGCGCATGCGGCGATCTTTCGAGTCCCAGGTCGCGGTTGAATCATCGAAGCGGTTTGGGGCTTCGCCAGCAATTTACCAGTTTCAGGAGCGGCGCGGCGTAACTCCAGTCGTATTCCGGTCAGATATACTGAATAGTTTCCGCGCAATTCCGGTTTTCAGGGTGGATATCTCTTCATCGCTACATCCCAGGAAACACCGAGAGCAGGAAACCAAGGACGAAAACGAAGATAGGCGTGGCCGCGGGCAGGGTCGATTTTCTCTCAGCTTTCCGGAACCTTCCGGCCGTCCTTTGCGTACCAATGCTTGAGCAGAACTTTAGTCTGGACAGTTTGGCAGTCTCACGAACCTGAATATTTTCGCACCACATTCTCGTACCACGGTCTTAATCACTTGGTTCTTAAACGAACGGAGATGAGTAGATGCCATTCGCACGTTTAGCCTCGACCCTGCGGCTCGCCGCCGCCGCAAGCCTATTCGCAACCCTGACCCTCGCGTGCTGGGGCCAGGAGCCGCCCGCGGCGCCCACGGCTCCCACCCCGCAGAACACGCCGGAAGCTCGGCCGGTGCCGGTGCTCAATTATGGCAAGCCCGTGTCGCATTTTCCCAATCTGGTTGGCCCTTACACGCCACGGCATCTGGCAGCGCCCAATTTAGCCAACACCGCGCGCATCGATGCTCTCATGCACGACGGCAAGCTCTATCTTTCATTGAATGACGCGATCGCGCTGGCTCTCGAGAACAATCTGGATATCGCCATCGCACGCTACAACCTGAACATTGCGGACACCGATGTGCTGCGGGCCACCGCTGGCGCTCAGATCCTCGGTGTGCCTGTCGGCATCGTGCAAAATACACCCGGTGGTGGCGTGGGCGGAATCGGAAGCCAGGTCGGTTCCGGCACTGGGGGGACCACTCTCGGCGCGGGCGGGGCGGGGGCGGGCGCCGGTGGTTTGGTAGGCTCGACCGCGGGTGGCCTTTACGGGCCGCTCATCACCAGCTTCGATCCGGTGCTGACGGGCACCATTCAAGAGGATCATTTCAGTCAACAAGCCACCAGTATTTTTCAAGGCGTGCTTCCGGGCACTAGTTTGGCCCAAAACACCGGCACGGTAAATTTCGCGTACCAGCAGGCTTTCCAGTGGGGCACGAACCTGACGGTGAGCTTCAACAACACCCGGAGCACAACCAACAGCTTCTTTTCGAGTCTTAGTCCTATATTGAACTCGGGCTTCAAGGCCACTTTGACTCAGCATCTTCTCCAAGGCTATGGGTTTGCTCCCAACACCCGCTTCATCCGCATCGCCAAGAACAACCGCGAACTTTCCGATGTGGCCTTCCGCTTGCAAATTATCACCACGGTGGATCAGATCGAAAACATGTACTGGGATCTCGTCTATGCCTACGAGAACCAGCGGGTGAAGGAAGAATCGCTGACTTTTTCTCAGAAGACACTCTCGGACACCCAGAAACAGGTCGAAATCGGCAGTCTCGCGCCCATTGAAGCGGTGCGCGCGCAAAGCACCGTGGCGGCGGACCAGCAGGCTCTCACCGTTGCCAAGACCAACCTTCAGTTGCAGCAGTTGGTCATGAAGAACGCACTCAGCCGGACTCTCCATGATCCCATGCTCGCTCGAGCTGACGTGATTCCAACCTCCACCATGGAAGTTCCGGAAAACGAGCAGGTCCAACCGACGGAGGATCTAGTCAACGATGCCCTGCGCCATCGCCCCGAACTCGTCGAATCACGCATCCAGTTGAACAGCCAGGAACTCAGCAACAAAGCTATTCGCAGCGCTCTTTTACCCACACTCGACCTTTTTGCCTACTACGGAGGCTCGGGGGTCGGTGGCGCGCAGAATCCGTCCAACCTCTGCTCAAATCTTGCTCCCTCATTGCGGGGCTTCGGCTGCGCCACCACGCCAACGCCTGAGGTAAGCTACGGTAGCACGCTCAACCAACTGGTTAACTCCACCGCGCCCGACAAGGGTATGGGCTTGCAGCTCAACATCCCGCTGCGCAACCGCGCCGCTCAGGCAGTGCAGATTCGCGGGGAACTCGAATACCGGCAGGCCCAGATGGCTCTTCAGCAAACCGAGAACCGGGTCAGCATCGAGGTACGGCAAGCCCAGTTCGCGGTGGAGCAAAATCAGGCCAGCGTAGCGTCGGCCAAGGCCGCTGTGGATTATGCCCAACAGTCCCTCGATGCCGAGCAAAAGAAGTATCAGTTCGGCACCTCGACCACCACGGCGGTTCTGCAGACGCGAAGCGCTTTGGCCACGGCGGAATCCACCCTGATGTCGGCGATGGCGGCCTACGAAAAGTCGCGTGTCGAACTCGACCGCGCCGTCGGCACTCTGCTTGACCACAACGGCGTCAGCATCGACGACGCCGCTCGTGGCCAGGTCACGCGCATGCCCAACGTTCCCTACGTTGCGCCGCGCAAGGAACTGCCGTCGATAGCGCCAGCGACTCAGCCGACAACGCCGCCGGCTCAACCATAGCTAACCGAGCATCCCGAGGCGCCGCTATTCCCCCCTGAATAGCGGCGCTTTCGCTTTCCTCCTCACAATTCTTTACAATCCCCTGCCGTTTCCCGGAAACTTCTCCCGCTAAGATGAAGTGACATATTTCTGTCTTCTGCATCCAACACTGGCATCATCCGAAGTTTGATCATGAACGAAAGCTCGCCCGCTCTTATGCAAAGACGCTTGATTCGAGGAGAAGACCGATGCTTTTACCGCGTTTGATTTCTATCGTACAGATGGTACGGCTGCTGCCGCTGTACGTCGCTTCCGCCATATTCTTAGTGAGTCCGACGTCGCTCTGGGCACAAGCAGCGCCGCCCGTATCGTCGGCGCAGTCGGCGCCCCCCGCGGCGCCTCAGCCGGTGCAGCCGCAAGCTGTCCATCTGAAGGACTACTCGATTCCACGTTCGGCCTTTCCTAACGTGCTGCAACGCTATACACCGCAGGAACTCCCGCAGCCGAACCTCGGCAACTCGCCGCGCATCGATTCGCTCATGAAAGATGGCAAGATTTATCTCTCCATCGACGACGCCGTCGCACTCGCTCTGGAAAATAATCTTGACTTGGAGATCGCCCGCTACAACCTGAACATCGCGGCAGCAGACTTGCTCCGCGCCAAGTCCGGCGCCAACATCCTCGGCGTCAACACCGGCATCGTTCAGAACACGCCGGGCGGCGGTGTCGGCGGACTCGGCGGCACAGTCGGCTCCGGCACCGGCGGCACCACTGTCGCGGCCGGCGGCGCAGGTACCGGAACCAATGGACTGGTGAGTTCGACTCTCGGCATCGGCGCACCCATTACCAGCTTCGATCCGGCGCTGACGAGCACGCTCCAACTCGATAAAAACGAAACGGAATCGGTGAACATCTTCAGCCCCGTCCCCATCGTAGCCCAAAACACCTACACTTCGAACTTCGGCTACACCCAGGGCTTCGAGTGGGGTGGCGCGCTCACCGGCGCCTTTAACAACACTCACGTCACCACCAACAATCCCACCAGCTTGCTCACGCCACAGCTAGGCTCGAACTTCCAGTTTCGCTTCACGCAAAACCTGCTGCAAGGTTTCGGCTTCCTGCCCAACACCCGCTTTATCCGAATTGCCAGAAACAACCGCGAGATTTCCGACGTGGCTTTCCGCCTGCAGGTCATCACCACCGTCGACCAGATCGAGAACATGTACTGGGACCTCGTCTACGCCTTCGAGAATGTTCGTGTACAAGAGGAAGCCCTGACCTACGCCCAGAAAGCCCTCAACGACTCCAAACGCCAGGCGCAAGTCGGCACCGCGCCTCCTATTCAGGTCGTGAGTTCGCAGAGCACCGTCGCCACCGGCCAGCAGAACCTGATCGTGGCCCAGAATAACCTGCAACTGCAGCAATTGCTCATGAAAAACGCGCTCAGCCGCAGCATAGAGGACCCGGTGCTGGCCGAGGCCGATGTGATTCCCACGTCGGCCATGCAGGTGCCGCAGGAAGAAACCGTCATCCCTATACAAGACCTGATCAATGACGCGCTGCACCATCGGGCCGAGTTGGTGGAATCGCGAATTGATCTGCAGTCGCGCGACATCAGCACCAAGGCCGTGCGCAATAACATGCTTCCCACGCTGCAGGCATTTGCCTACTACGGCGGCTCGGGAGTGGGTGGCGATGTGAATCCTCTTGTGCCGAATTGCGCCAGCACCACCAGCGCTTTTTGCTTCGATCAGAAAAAGGCTCCGCCCCCACTCCGGTCGAGCACCTCAGTCGGCTATGGCACCACCCTGAGCCAACTGGTGAATTCGACGTCGCCCGACAAGGGGCTTGGACTGACACTCACCATTCCCCTTCGCAACCGCATGGCACAAGCGGACCAGGTCCGCGCCGAACTCGAGTATCGCCAGGCCCGGGTCCGTGAGCTTCAGCTTGAGAATCAGGTGCGGATCGAGGTTCGCAACGCTCAGTTTGACGTGCATCAGAACCGAGTTGCAGTGCAGGCGGCGCAATCCGCCGTGGACCTGGCACGCCAGACCCTGGACGCCGATCAACAAAAACTGCAGGTGGGCCTCACTACGCAGACCGTAATCCTGCAAGATGCCTCCACGTTGAGAACGGGCGAATCCAATCTGGTTTCAGCGAAGGCGGCCTACGAAAAGTCGCGCATCGAACTCGATCGCGCCACCGGATTGCTGCTCGATCACGCCGGAATCGACATAGCCGACGCCACCCGCGGCCAGGTTACTCACCTGCCCAATGTGCCGTACGTCGCCCCTCGTCCGAATGGCGTGCAGCCAGCCCAGCCGTCTTCCACGCCGCAAGCGGCTGCCCCGCCTGGAACAATGTAGCGCCGCCGTCCCGGCGGCTGCCGTGGCGGCGTCCCGCCGCCACTGGGAGGGCGAGAGACGCCCTCGCGCCCGCCCGCAAGGCCGACGCCACGGTTGAACGGCGTGCATCGCTCGACATCGCCGCTTGTGTACGTACAATTGTGTACGCGTACGTACAATTATGTCCTCAAAACGTTCCTGCAGGAACGCTGTGGAAATCTTTTCCTGCGCCCTAGATTCAAGAGCTTTCATCCCCACCCGCTCGAGCCCTGCGATTGTTTCGCCAGACAAATCTGTCATCCCGTCTCTAACAACAGTGTGCACTGTCAACAGTATTATGGGGACATTCTGGCGACGACGCCGTGAGCAGCGCCATTTCGCTCTCGCAGAATGCTTTTGACTCTCCCACCAAGGTTGTCACTCGATTTCAATCCGCGACACGAGAGAATTCACAGCATGCACTCTCCCTCACTCGTTGACTTCGCACTCTCAAGCTGATAAAAGTTAACGTTCTTTTCAACACACTCTGCGCCGGAGGTTTGTGCCTTCGCGATATGCCGGACGAAACTAAATCCCCCTCTTCACCGCCGCCGGAAGGTGAACCGAAACCGACGGCGGATCGACCCGCGACCCCGGGTGGGGTGAAAGCGACTCCCTCCGGCTCGGTTCAATCGGAAACCAAACCGGCTCCCGACAAGGCCGCCGCCCCTGCCTCGAAACCCGCTGCCGCCGCGCCCGCAGCCCCTGCCACCGCCAAGCCTGCCGCCGCTCCGCCGAAACCCGCGGCTCCCGTACCCACGCCGTGGGATTCTCCAATGATCGCGAAGCTAAAGGGCGAATACGGCTCCGGCATCGAGCCTCTGACGCATCTCGGCCAGAACTACATGGTGGTCGATCGCTCCCTGATTCCCGAAATCCTGCAAGTTCTGCGCAACGAAGAGCAGTTCGACTACTGCGTCGACATCACCGCAGTGCACTATCCCAAGCGCGAGAGGCAGTTCGACGTGCTCTGGGTCCTGTACTCGTTCCCGCGCAACGAACGCATCCGCGTCAAAACGCAAATCGCCGACGGCGAGACTGTCTCCAGTTCCGTCCCCATATGGGCAACGGCCAATTGGCTCGAGCGCGAGGTGTTCGACATGTTCGGCATCAAGTTCGACGGCCACCCCGACCTGAAGCGCATTCTCTTGCCCGAGGGTTGGAAGGGCCATCCCCTGCGCAAAGACTACGGCATCCTGCAGCAGGACAATGAGTGGGTACAAATCAACCTTGGAATCGAAAGCGGCCAGTAGGCAACAAACCTAAGACCAGACCTTAGACCCAAGCAATGACGGACCCGAACGCACTTTCGCCGCTGGATCTCGAAACGCCCGACAAAACGTTTCTGGATGCCAACGAGCTCGTCATCAACATGGGCCCGCAACACCCCGCGACCCATGGTGTGCTCCGCGTTATCCTGCGGCTCGACGGCGAAAAGGTGATGGGCCTCGAGTGCGTGATCGGCTACCTGCATCGCGGCGTCGAAAAAATCGCCGAGAACCGCACCTACACGATGTTCAATCCCTACGTCGACCGCATGGACTACGTCGCCGCGGTCTCCAACGGCCTGGGGTACTGCGAAGCCGTGGAAAAACTCCTCAGTGTCGAAGCCCCGCCCCGCGCGCAATACATCCGCGTCATCCTCACGGAGTTGAACCGCATTGCCAGTCACCAGCTCTGGCTTGGAACACACGCACTTGACATCGGCGCCATCACGCCGCTCTTCTACACCTTCCGCGACCGCGAAGAGATTCTCAAGATTTTCGAAAAATACTGCGGCGCCCGCCTCACGACCCACGCCTTCCGCATCGGCGGCCTGCAATACGAAGCCTATGACGGTTTCGAGCGAGACGTGAAAAACTTCATCTCCTTCGTGAAGCCAAAAATTGACGAATACGAAGAACTCCTCACCACCAACCGCATCTGGCTCGAACGTACCAAGGGTGTGGGCAAAATCTCCGGCAAAGACTGCATCGCGCTCGGCGTGACCGGCCCAGTTCTCCGCGCCAGCGGCGTCAAGTGGGACATCCGCAAAGCCCAGCCCTACGCCAACTATAAGAATTTCGACTTCGAAATCCCCACTGGCGAAAGCGGCGATACGTATGACCGGTACATCGTTCGCATGATTGAGATGCGCCAGGCGCTGCGCATCATCGAGCAAGCCGTCGAAGGAATTCCGGAAGGCCCCATCATGGCCAAAGTTCCCAAAGTGATGAAGCCGCCCGTCGGCGAGGTCTACCACTCCATCGAAGCTCCCAAAGGTGAGCTCGGATACTTCATCGTCAGCGACGGCTCGACCCAGCCCTACCGCATCCGCGTGCGGCCGCCATCTTTCGTCAACCTGCAAGCGCTCGACATCATGTGCCGCGGTCAGCTCGTCGCCGACGTCATCGCCGTCATCGGCACGCTCGACATCGTTCTCGGCGAGGTAGACCGCTGATGCACGCGTTCCTGCAGTACATCCAGTCCTACCTCGACAGCGACAAGACGCCCGGCGGCGCCGGAAATATCTTCTGGGCCACGGTCTATATCCTGCTCGTCTTCGTAGGACTCTCCGTCGCCGTCATCGCCATGAACTGGCTCGAGCGCAAAATCCTCGCTCACATGCAAGTCCGTCTCGGACCCATGCGCGTAGGCCCGCACGGCCTGCTCCAGCCCATCGCCGACGCCATCAAGCTGCTGCTCAAAGAAGACATCATCCCCGCCGAAGCCGACGCTCTAGTCTTCTGGGTCGCCCCTTTCATCGTCGTTCTCGCCGCCTTCACCGTTTTCGTCGTCGTCCCCTTCGGCCCCACCCACGCCATCACCGACATGAACATCGGCATCCTCTTCATGCTCGGCGTCTCCTCGCTCAGCGTGCTGGGTATCGTCACCGCCGGATGGGCCTCCAACTCGCACTATCCCCTGATCGGCGCGCTGCGCTCCAGCGCGCAGATGGTCTCGTATGAAGTGGCCATGGGCTTGGCCGTGGTCTCCGTCATTCTGATGACCAGCCTGCATGGCCTTGGCCTTTACGGTATCGGTGTAGCCGGCACGCAGGAATCCGGCACCCTCAGCATGATCGGAATTGTTCAGGCCCAGCAGGAGCAAGGTGTCTGGTTTATTTTCAAGTTCTTTCCCTTAGGCCTGATCGCATTCGCCATCTTCGCCATAGCCATGGTCGCCGAGACCAACCGCGCCCCCTTCGACCTGCCCGAAGCCGAATCCGAACTCACCGCCGGATTCCACACCGAGTACAGCGGATTCCGCTGGTCCTTATTCTTCCTGGCTGAATACTCGGCCATGATCGCCGTCTCCTCGATCGCCGTCACACTCTGGCTCGGCGGTTGGCTGCGCCCCTTCCCCAACTTGTTGACTGGCTCTACCTGGGATCTGGTCTTCTCCCTCTTCCCGGGAATTACTTTTTTGCTCCTGGCCGCGATGTGTTTCTACAACACCGCCCGCATGCCCAAGCATCCACTATTCCGCGTCCAGACCATTGGCCTGGCGGGATTCGGCCTGGTCCTCGGCCTGATCGGCCTGATTCTTTTCATCCCAGCCGTCCGCGTGCGAGTCACCGATATTTTCTGGTTCTCCGCCAAAGTTGCCGCCTTCATGTACCTCTACATCTGGTATCGTGGCACGTTCCCCAGATATCGCTTTGACCAACTCATGAAAGTAGGATGGAAGGTTCTCCTCCCCACGGGTCTGGCTCTCTTGATCCTGACCGCCGTGGTCGGAATGCGGACGGAACTCTGGGCAGAATTGCAGGGAGTGTGGCGCCCATGATTCCAGTAGGAACGAATCCTCCGGTCGCAACGCCATTTTTCTTTTACCTACTCGCCGCCACCATGATCATCGGAGGCGTCCTAGTAATCACGCGCAGAAATGCCGTCCACTCAGCGATGGCGTTGATCACCACACTACTGGCGCAGGCCGGGCTCTACCTCATGCTCTACGCCCCTTTCGTCGCTGGCGTGCAAATCATTCTTTACGCCGGCGGCATCATGGTCCTGTTCTTATTCGTGATCATGCTGATCTCCATCGAGCGTGCCGAGAAAGAGCGCCAGTTCAACAAGCAATGGCTGGTCGGAATCGCCGCCGCCGCCGCCCTCGGAGGCCTGTTCATTGCGGTCTACACGACGACAACGAAAGGCAAAGTGCTGTTCCCCGAAGGCCGAATGACCTACGGCGAAACGCAAAACACCCAGGCAATCGCGGCCCTGCTCTTCGACCGCAACGCCGGACAGTACATGTTCGCCTTCGAAATCGCCTCCCTGCTGCTGCTGGTAGCGATCATCGGAGCGGTAGTAATGGCCAAGAAAAGGATCTGAAGTGAGCAATCGGCATTCAGCAATCGGACTCTTGTCATTCCGAAACGGCGTTCAGCCGTTGAGGAATCTGCTGTCGCTGGCGGCGGCGTATGTGCCGGCCGGAAGCAGATTCCTCCCTTCGGTCGGAATGACAAGAAGTGTGTCGGAGCCGGATTAACGCGCGACGATCGACTAGCGGGTGCTGGTTGGCCGTAATCAAAATGGACGCCATGCTCCACATCACGACGCTGCATTACCTGGTGCTAGGCGCAGCCTTGTTTCTACTAGGCGTGATCGGTGTCCTGACCCGCCGCAACGTAGTCATCGTCTTGATGTCGATTGAGCTGATCCTGAACGCCGTAAACCTGAACCTGGTCGCCTTCTCGCGCTACTGGCAGGGAATCCATGGTCCGACCGCCCTGCACGGCCAAGTCTTCGCAATTTTCGTAATCACGGACGCCGCCGCCGAAGCCGCAGTGGGTCTCGGCATCCTCATCGCCTTCTTCCGTAATAAGGAGACGGTCAACGTAGACGAAGTGAACTTATTGAAGTGGTAGAAAAGCAGCTTCTAGCTGCAAGCGTCTAGCTAAACCCTGAAGCCCTCAGCGTTTGAGCAAGAAGCTAGGAACTAGAAGCTAGAAGCTAACTGCCGAGTGCTGAATGCTATTCCTAGACCACATCTGGCTCATCCCGCTGCTTCCCGCGCTCGGCGCGGCGCTCATGTTCTTCTTTGGCCGCAAGCTGCAGAAGCCTACGGTGAGCGCCGTCTGCGTCGGTTCCGTCGTCCTCGCATTCCTCATGGCTTGCGGCGCCGTCCTGCAATACACGAATTGGGCTGCCGCGCACAACCACCAGCCCTACGAAAAAGTTCTCTACACGTGGCTCGGCACCGATACCGGCCACACCAACTTCCTGAAGTCCGACGGTTCCCAAGCCCCGCTTCAAGCCGACGTCGGTTTCCTCCTCGATCCCCTCTCCAGCATCTGGCTGCTCTTCGTCACCGGCGTCGGCATGCTGATCCACATCTATTCCATCGGCTACATGGCGCATGAAGGCGGCTACTACCGCTTCTTCGGATACCTCAACCTCTTCATGTTTTCCATGCTCACGCTCGTCCTCGCCAACAACTACGTTCTGATGTTCGTTGGCTGGGAAGGCGTAGGCCTGTGCTCCTACCTGCTCATCGGCTTCTATTTCCATCGCAAGTCGGCCAGCGACGCCGCCAACAAAGCTTTCATCGTCAACCGTATCGGCGACGCCGGATTTCTTCTCGGCATGTTCTTCATCGCCTGGTACATGGGCTCGCTCCGCTTCATCGACGTAACCGCCGCCGCTCGCAGCGGCCACTTCCAAATCGGCGATCCCATCATCACTGCAGCAACGCTGCTGCTCTTCGTCGGAGCCTGCGGCAAGTCCGCGCAGCTTCCTCTTTATGTCTGGCTCCCTGACGCCATGGAAGGCCCGACCCCGGTCTCCGCCCTGATCCATGCCGCCACTATGGTCACGGCTGGCGTCTACATGGTCGCGCGTTCCAACGCCTTATTTGTGCTCGCGCCTACGTCGATGAAGACAGTGGCCATTGTCGGCGCGCTGACCGCCATCTTCGCCGCCTCCATCGGCCTGGTTCAAAACGACATCAAGCGTGTCCTCGCCTATTCCACCGTCTCGCAACTCGGCTACATGTTCCTCGCGCTCGGCGTCGGAGCCTTCTCCGCCGCCGTCTTCCACGTGTTCACCCACTCCTTCTTCAAAGCCCTGCTGTTCCTCGGTGCGGGCTCCGTCATCCACGCCATGAGCGGCGAGCAGGACATGCGCAACATGGGCGACCTACGTCAGCGCATTCCCACGACCTACTGGACGATGATGATCGCGAGTCTCGCGATCACCGGCATCCCGCCTTTCGCGGGATTTTTCTCGAAAGATGAAATCCTCTGGCAGACTTGGACCTCCGAAGGCGGCGCCTATCGCATCCTCTGGTTCATCGGCTACGTCACCGCCTTGATGACCGCCTTCTACATGTTCCGCCTGATCTATCTCACCTTCAGCGGACGGCCGCGCATGAGCCACGACGTCGAACACCACATCCACGAGTCGCCCAGCTCGATGACCATGCCGCTAGTCATCCTGGCCGTCTGCTCGTTGTTTGCAGGATTTCTGGGCTGGCCGCATAGCCTCGGCGGTTCTGATCGCTTTGCCCACTTTCTCGATCCAGTCTTCGCGCGCGGCGAAGCCCGCGTTTTAGTGGAGGAAGGCAAAGCTGGTCAGCTGGCCGCGGGTGAAAAGGAAGAAGAGCGCACCAGCCCGTCAGAATATTTGCTGATGTTCTTATCCGTAGCCGCAGCAGGGGTCGGCTGGTTCATGGCCGGACGTGCCTACAAGAACGCCGACAAAGGCTTCACCGAGCCCATCGCGTCCGCGTCGGCCCCGGTCTACAACACGTTACTCAACAAGTATTACGTCGACGAAGGCTACGACTACGTCTTCACCGGACGCCGCAAGGTGGGCGAGGTCCGCCTCGGCGCGATGGGTCTCGGCGAAGCCAGTTCGTGGTTCGATTCCAACGTAGTCGATGGCGCCGTCAACGCCGCCGGCTGGATCACTCGCTTCACCGCGACATTCTCCAGTTGGTGGGACAAGTGGATCATCGACGGCATCGGCGTCAACGGCCCCGCGATCCTGGCGCGCATGCTAAGTTATCCCGCGCGCCTCTTCGAATGGGGCCTGGTGCAATGGTATGCCCTGGTCATGACCGCAGGCTTGGTAGGTTTCGCGTTCTATTACGTGTACCACTGAAACAGCTACTCACTGCTAGCTCCTAGCTTCTAGCTGAAGCCGAGGAGCTAGAAGCTAGACGCTAGAAGCTAGAAGCTCATGCAGACTCACATCTTATCCATCATCCTCTTCACGCCGCTCCTGGGCGCGCTCTTCCTCCTCTTCGTTCCCAAGGAGAACAAGGCCGCCATCCGCTGGATCGCGAACATCTTCGCGCTCGCCGGCCTCCTGGTCTCGCTGCCGCTGATCCCGATGTTCTGGGAACAGCGCTTCGAGCCCGGCTTCAAGTTCATCGAGGGCGCCCCTGGCAACTGGATCCCTTCGATCGGCGCCGGTTACGTCCTGGGCATCGATGGCATTTCATTCCTGCTGATCATGCTCACCACGCTTCTCGGCTGGGTCTCGATCCTCTCCTCCTGGACTGCCATCGAGAATCGCGTCAAGGAATACTACATCTGGTTTCTCATCCTCCAGACCGGCATGCTCGGCGTCTTCATGGCGCTCGATTTCTTCCTCTTCTTCGTCTTCTGGGAAGCCATGCTCGTTCCCATGTACCTGCTCATCGGCATCTGGGGAGGTCCCCGCAAACTCTACGCCGCCATCAAATTCTTCCTCTACACCCTGGCTGGCTCCGTGCTGATGCTGCTGGGCATTCTGTTCCTGTACTTCCATCATCAACACGTGACCGGCGTTTACTCGTTCAGCCTGCAAGCGCTCTACGACACGGCGCCGCGCATCTATTTCGACTACGGCCCGCACGTAGCCACGTTACTGTTCCTGAGTTTCTTCTTCGCCTTCGCCATCAAGGTCCCCATGTTCCCCTTCCACACCTGGCTGCCCGACGCCCACGTGGAAGCCCCCACCGCCGGTTCCGTCATCCTGGCCGGCGTCCTGCTGAAGATGGGAACCTACGGCTTCATCCGCTTCTCGCTTCCCTTCTTCCCCAACGTGCTGTCAAATCCCGGCACGTTCATGCACATGACCGTGCGCGGCTGGATGATTTTCCTTTCCATCGTCGCCATCATCTACGGCGCCCTCGTCTCCCTCATGCAGAAAGACATGAAGAAGCTCGTGGCCTACTCCTCCGTCAGCCACCTCGGCTTCTGCACCCTGGGAATCTTCGTCCTCACGCCCCTTGGTCTGAGCGGCTCCGTCCTGCAGCAGGTCAACCACGGCATCTCCACCGGCGCGCTCTTCTTGATCGTCGGCATCCTCTACGAGCGCCGTCACACCCGCGAAATTTCCGAATACGGCGGTATCTCCAACGTCATGCCCGTCTACGCCACCATCACCATGATCATGTTCCTCTCCTCGATGGGCTTGCCCCTGCTCAACGGCTTCGTCGGCGAGTTCACGATTCTGCAAGGAACGTTCATGGAGAACTGGCGCTGGGGCGCTTGGGCTGTCCCCGGAGTTGTTCTGGCGGCTGCGTATTTACTCTGGCTCTACCAGCGCGTCTTTTTCGGGGCGGTCACCAATCCCAAAAATGAAAAGTTGCACGACCTCACGCCGCGGGAAGTCGCGACGTTCGTGCCGCTCCTCATCATGGCCTTCTGGATCGGCCTCTATCCCAAGCCGTTTTTCCAGATTCTCGAGCAGCCGGTGAATCACACGATTGCCATCGTGCGCCCTGACTATCCGCAGCCCGCGGTCAATGCTGCCGTCCAACCGGCAGCGCCAGTCGCCCCGCCGACTGACATGACGTACACCACGATTCCACCGGCCGCTTCGGCGCCAGCGAAAGCAAAGGGGAAGAAATAGTGGTCTGGACTGACTACCTTCTGGCGCTGCCGATCACGCTGCTGACCCTGTTCGCGCTCGGCATCCTGCTCATCGACCTCATGCTCCCCCGCGAGATGAAGTGGGCCAACGCCGTCACCGCCATGATCGGCGTGCTCTTCTCCGCCGCTGGCGTCTACAAGATTCAGCTCTGGATGGGAGCGTCCCCCGGCTCCTTCGGCCTGATGCGCACTATGCTGGTCGACCGCTTCGCCCTCTATTTCTGGTATCTATTCCTCGCGGGCACCGCCATCGCCATCCTCATGTCGGTGCGCTACCTCGAAACCGAGCATGAGAATCACGGCGAATATTACGCCCTCATGCTGCTCTCGGTTGCCGGCATGATGTGCATGGCCGCTGGTTTCGACATCGTCCTGATCTTCATCGGCCTCGAACTGATGGCTATTTCCACTTACGTGCTCGTAGGGTTTCTGCGCCGCGACCGCCGCTCCAACGAAGCGGCACTAAAATATCTGCTGCTCGGCGCGTTCTCCTCCGGCATCTTCGCCTACGGATTGTCCTTGCTCTATGGTTTAACCGGCAGCACCAATCTTGCAATCATCCAACAGGAACTGACGCGGCACGTTCTTCACAGCGAATACAAGCCCGTCGCCGTCGTCGCTCTGCTGACGACGATCACCGGCCTGCTCTTTAAGATCGCCGCCATCCCCTTCCACCAGTGGGCGCCCGACGCCTACGAAGGCGCGCCCACCAGCATCACCGGATTCATGTCCGTCGCCGTCAAGGCCGCGGGATGGGCCATGCTGCTCCGCATCCTCGTCATCGGACTCATGCCCATGCGCTCGATCTGGGTGCCCCTGCTGGTCTTCGTCTCCATCGCCACCATGACCGGCGCCAACTTCGCCGCGCTCACCCAGACCAACACCAAACGCCTTCTGGCCTATTCCTCGATCGCCCATGTCGGCTACATGCTGCTCGGCCTGATCGCCGGCACGGCTACTCAACTCAGTCCCGACGGCATCAAAGGCATCCTCATCTACCTGCTGGTCTACACCTTCATGAACCTCGGCGCCTTCGCCGTGATCACCTCGCTGCGCCACCGCAACGTGGTGGGCGACGAACTCGACGACCTCAACGGCCTCTACTCCCGTGCTCCGGTCGAAGCCGTTCTAATGCTGGTCTTCATGCTCTCGCTGGCCGGCATCCCGCCCCTTGCCGGGTTCTGGGGAAAATATTTCATCTTCTTAAGCCTGATCGAAACCGGCCACTACGTCCTGGCGTCGCTAGGCGTCCTCTATTCCGTCTTCGGCCTCTACTACTACTTGAAAATCGCCAATGCGATGTTCATGGGCCAAGTGGAGAAGGGCGAAGAAAAACTTCCCATAAGCCTAACCATGCGCGCCGCCCTAACCTTGACGGCCCTGGCCACGCTCTATATTGGCATCCTCCCCAACCGCTTCATCGAACTCGTAAACTGGGCCCTAGGCATCGCGCAGAATCCGAGCATCGCCAAGCTGACGCACTAAGATGCTCATGTGGCGACCGCCGCCTCGGCTGTCCGGCCAGAGCGAAGATCGGCCGAATCTCCACTGCTGCTGTAGGATAGAATCGCTTTCCAGCGAGCGCGATCCATGCCGCCTTCCACTCCCCCCGAGAACCGAAGATCCGATCAGAAAAAAAGTCCATGGCTGCAAGTAGGCCGCTACAGCCAACTGGCCATGATGCTGCCTGCCGGCACGGTTGCCGGATGGCTTCTCGGATCCGCCCTCGACCGCTGGCTTCACACCTCCTGGATCAGCATCGTCGGCCTCTTCCTCGGAATCGCCGCTGGAATGATCGAACTAATTCGCACCGCCCTTCGCGACACAAAGTAAGATCACAAAGCGGAGGAACTCAGATGTTGGATGGCGAAGCGATTTCTGCACAGGCCTGCAAGCTAGATTTCTGGGAGAGCGGCGGTGCGAAATCTGCCAAACTCTAGCCGCGAAGCGGGGGCGCGCGAAAGCCCGGCACGGAAGTGCCGGGGGAAGAGAGTGGAAAAACTCAATCTCCCGCAGCGGCAGCACGGATTATCCCGCTGATTCTTTCCCGGCGTAAAGAGTTCCGACTGAAACATTCGATGTTTCAACACGATGCACCCAGACTCGCCAAATCCCACCGCGCCCTCCATCCCCGCCGAAGCCTTCTACTCCGGTGCTCTGAATCGCATCCGTCACTCCATGATCGTCCTTGCCTTCGCCCTGTCCGCTGCCGCCTGGTGGAAATTCGGCCGCTCGGCGGCACTCGGCTTCTTCCTGGGATGCGTCATCGCCTACCTCAACTTCCATTGGCTGAAAAGCGGCGTCTCCAGCCTAGCCGACCGCGTCACCGATACCGCTAAACCGCAGTCCGGAAAGGGAATCGTCGCCCGCTTCCTCCTCCGCTATCTGTTGTTGGGAGCCGCCGCGTATGGTATATTAACCAGTTTTCCCGCGAGCCTTCGTGGCCTCTTTGCGGGCTTATTCTTGCCCGTAGCAGGCATTGCCTGCGAAGCGCTTTACGAACTGTATGCATCCGTAACTCGTGGGATCTGAATAGGAGTCGCGATCAGAAAGTAGTAGGTAGTAGCTAGAAGCTGTCCTATGGAACAACTCTGGTTTACCAAAATCCTGAACCACCTGTTCGCCGCGCCCGTCACGTCTTTTCTGCGGACGCTCCACATCGAGCCCAAGCATCCCCTGGCACCGATCACGAATTCTTTCGCCATGGAGTTGCTCGTCTTTGCATTTCTGCTGACCCTCTTCCTCCTCGTGCGATCGCGACTCTCTGTCGAATCCCCGGGAGGTTTGCAGCACGGATTCGAAGCCATCGAGGGTTTCGTGCTGGACCAGAGCCGCGAAATTATCGGCCATCACAGCGAACCTTACACGCCTTTTTTCGCAATCCTATTCGTCTTCATCCTGATTTGTAACCTGATCGGTCTGATCCCCGGTTTCGAGTCGCCCACGGGCGTTCCCACCGTGCCCCTGGGGTGCGCCATCTGCGCGTTCTTGTACTACCACACTCAGGGCTTTAAACACGCTGGACCGAAGTATCTCCTACAGTTTTTCGGACCGCCCATGGAGGGCATGCCGCTCTGGGCACGCATCCCAATGGCGGTTTTGATGCTCCCCATCGAACTGGTCAGCCATTTGGCCCGCTTGCTTTCGCTCACGGTGCGTCTCTGGGCCAACATGTTTGCCGGTGATCTGATCACCTTGGTCTTCTTTTCCATGATCCCGATCGGCATTCCCATCATTTTCAGCGGCCTTCACATCGTGGTAGCGATTCTGCAGGCCTACGTGTTCATGCTGTTGGCGATCATTTACGTCTCCGGCGCCGTCTCCGAAGAGCACTAGAAGCAGTTCTCAGTTCTCGGTAAGTACGTTACGTGATAGCTGGCTTTCTATGATGGTTCTTGAAAGTTTTACAAACGCTCTTGGACAGGGCCCGGCTTCAGCCGAGCCGCCAGGCGCCGCATAGGCATTGGGCTCTAGCCCCTGCGGGCGACGGGCCGCTTGGTATCGAACGTTTTTACTGAGAACCGAGAATTAGAATTTTCACCCGCCGCAAGCGTGAGGGCGTCTGCAAGGTACGACGTCAACCACCCACTGGCGGTAACTTGATAGAGGAGAAACACAATGCGCAAATTGAGTTATCTGTTCATGACACTCTCCGCCCTGTGCTTCGCCATGCCTGCCTTCGCGCAGGGCGGCGCAGCCAGCGACACCCACTGGATCGCCATCACCGCAGGCTTCTCCATGGCGATCGCTTCCGCGGTTTGCGGCCTCGCCCAAGGCAAGGCTGTCGCCGCCGCCACCGAGTCCCTGGCCCGCAATCCCGCCGCCCGTCCCGGCATCCAGTTCGCGCTGATTCTGGGTTTGGTCCTGATCGAGTCCCTCGCCCTCTACACCCTGGCGATCATCTTCCTGAAAGTGAAGTAAACCGGAATTCGCTGAACACACGAAAGCCTCTGCCTAGCAAGCAGAGGCTTTTGATTTTGAACCCTGAAAGCTGACAGCTGATAGCCGTTCCTTAGATTTTCCGCTCTCCACTCCACTCCTGCTCCTTGTTCTGCGGAGCGTGGTTCAGCGCATCCACCAGCAGCCGGCGCAGCCGGTACCGGCTATCCAAATCCGTATTCACAATCTCAAATCCCACTTCATTCACGCGTGCTCGCCGCAACAGCACATGCGCGCGAATCTTGGACCGCATCCCCAACGAAATTTCCAGATCGGCTTCGCTGCCGATCCGCAGGTTGTCTTCCTTCGTGCCCATCCCTCCGCCCAGGCTCAATTCGCGGATCTGAATCCTCGACTTCCCCCACGAACTGCCAAGCAACCCATATACCGTTTTCGCCAGCACCAGCCGCTCGTAACGCCGTTGCCGCACCCACGGACATGCGGGTGCCGTATCCAGCGGCGCGATCGCTAACTCCGCCGGCTCCAGCCCACTGTCCGCCAACACTTGCGAACTGTAGCGCGGATCCGTCTTCGCCAGCGCCTGCGCCGCCGCGATCCTCAACTCGCGGTGATGCACAAATCCAAACGTCTTCTTGGTTTCCAGGATTTCCCGCAGCGTCGCCACCGCCTCCGCATCTCGCAAACGGCCCAGCGACTCAATCGCCTTGAGCTGCACGTAAGGAGACCGCGAAGCCGCTTCCCCCGGCCGTGCCATCGCAATCAGCGGCGGAGTCGCCGTGACGTCGCCGCTCATCCCAATTTCATCCACCGCCTCCGGCAAGACCAGCGGATCGAGTATCTCCGCCAGTTCGAGCAGCGTGCGCCCGCGATCCGTCGCTGCCCCATACGCAATCTGCCGCACCACAATGTCGTGATAGAACCGGTTCCACTCCGGCAACCGCGCCGGCAGTAGTTCCAGCAGCGTCCCCACATCGAGCCGGCTCACCACCCCCACGGCACCCGAGGCCTGCCTCGGCTGCCCGGTGCGCAGAATCTCCCGCAACTGCAGCAGCACCGGAGATCCCAACTCCTTCACCAGTTCGACCATGCGATCGCATTCGTCGCGCCGCATGCAGCGGAAAAAGCGGTCCGCGAGATGCTCGGCCCCCGACTGGCTGGTGCGCCGCAAAACCGACAACATCTCCGCAGGAATCGGTTCCGACTGAAGCGCTTCTTCAATAAACTCCGGCAGCCGATTTTCCACTCCCACTCGCGGACGCAAATCGCTCATCAGCACCGGCCGCTCCATGCTGATCATTTCCATGCCGGCGCACACTTCATTCACCGCGGCATAGTTCTTCGCCGCGCTGGCTTCCTGGCTCAGCCGCACGAATGCCGCGCTGAACAGGCTCTGCAGTTCCGCATCTTTCTCGTGGATCAGATGCTCGCTCAACTTCCGGATCGCCTGGCCCATCGGCTCTCCACCCACTCGCGCGTACAGGTCCGCCAACTGGCTCAGCCCAATCGCGGTTCGGCGACGCGGTTCTGTTTCTCTCGCGCCCAGGCAAGTCGAATAGTTATTCAGGATCTCCGTTGCCGCCTGCTTGTCGTCCCGATCGAGCAGCACTTCCACGAACTGCCGCAGGTTCCGCGGTGGTACGCAGGGCGCCTCGTGCGACATCAGCACACTCTTCTTGCCCGACTCCGGCACTTCCGCCCAGAACATCCGGTCCAGGATGTCGGCGTGCGACTCCACCAGAATCCCGGCCTTGCTCATCTTCTCTTCTTGCAGCTTCAGAATCTGCCGCAGCGAGTCCATCTGCCGGCTCATGTGCTCCATCATCTGGTGCACTGCGTTGACCTTGACTTCGCCCTTTTGATAGCGCTCCAACGCGAAGCGGATCGCCATGTGCTCCGCCGCCTTCATCAGAAGAGGCGTGTCTTCTTCTTCCGCCGTCGACGCCTTCGCCGCCAGACTTCCCAGCAACTGCTGCAGGTTCAACCGCGTATTTGGATCTGTCTGCGTCAGTTCCTTCTGCAGATCTTCTTCTCTGACGCTGGGATCCTGCTGCACTTGCCCAAACCGCGTCAGCAACCGGATCGCCTGAATCACTTCCTGTTCTTGCAGAGGAACCATCCCTCCAGTCCACGCCGGCGCCGCCCCGATTGCCGCGCCGCCTGGAGTCCCGACTGGAGTGCCCTCTGGAACCCATCTTCCCTTGCCCGCCCCTTGCGGAAGGTTAGGCACGCTCCCCAGCGGAACCATCGGAACTCCCCCGGCTGCTACTTGTCCCCCGCCGCCAGCGTTCGCCCCTTCCGCGGCCGCGATCAACTGCAACAACTTCTGCGGATCATTCAGCCACTGCTTGAACTCCGGTCCCAGGGTTTGCGCCGCGATCTGCGCTGCGATGCTCACATCCCCGGTCAGCGGATCGGCTGCCACGAACTTCACTTCGTTGATTCGAATCGTGCTGCCCGGTTTGTTCGCGCCCAAAGCTTCTTTGATCTGCTTCGACACATCCTGCGCTTTCGATCCCGCCACCGTGAAGGCGCGTACCAGGCGAACAAAGTCTTCCTCCGTCACATCTTTGGAAAAATGGAGGCTGGCCAGTCCCGCCGTCGTCAACAGCGTGGCGAAGCTGCGCTCCGCATTTCCCGTTTCCAGAGGAATACCATCCAGCAGCAACTTGTTGTCGGATACTCCCAGCAGGAAGCCCGCGTCCCCCGTCGTCGGCAGCCCCTGCTTCAACTCATTCCATGTAGTTTCGAACTGCGCCTCCGTGCGCTTGTGCCCGTAGCCATACATCCGCGCATACTTGATCAGAATGTTCAGGCTGTGGACAAATGCGCGCGCAGACGCGGCGCGCGCACCTTGCGATGTATTTGTGACGGAGATAGCAAGCTCCTCGAAACGCAAGTTTGAAACTCAAGGTTAAAGCGAAACGGTAAGGCCCGAAACGTTACGGAGGTAATAGAGGGACCTCAAAAGAGCCGCGCCCGCATGCCCTCGGCTCCGCCAGACTTGATCGTGATCCTTGAGCGATCCGCCCATTCCCGTAGAATGCGGAAGGAGTCTGCCAAGGTGCGTATACCCACTTGCGCCAGAATGCGAGTTTCCGTCGGGCAAGCGAAACTTAAGCGGCTCTTCGCAGAAATATTAGTCTGGGGTTTAGCCTCCGGGCTCGCACTGGCCGCCAGCGCGAGCCTATTCATTGCAGCAAGACCGTCGAAACCAGGTAGTTCTTCCTCGGACGACCTGCGTCTGTCAGGAGGAGGAATACCTCCCGACTTGACGTTTGCATGTGATCGGCCGACAAGCGAACTGCTATCCCTGCTCTCGCAGCCCGGCGTAATCTCTGACCTGACATCTCTGCACGCGGGCATCGCTCTCGACGTCCCAGACCTGAACGCGGACCGTGCGCAGCTCGTGCGTCAATTGAATCAAGCGGGCATTCCCGTGACTGCTTGGCTCGCGCTTCCCAAAGAACAGGGCTATTACTTGAATGCGAGCATATATTTTGTCGCTGTAATTCTGCTCGCCATGGTTTGGATCATTGCGCGCTGGACTACACGACGACACAGACGGAGACACCTACGACAGAATCCCGCGCTGCTGTAGTCCCGCGATTTCCCGTGTGGGGCGGACACTCCCTGTCCGCCGCCTTTGACTTTTGCCTTTGAATTTTTGCCTTTGGTCCCACCGCCGTTATCCTAGGGAGTCAAGAGTTTGCCCCTAACTCGTTGCGGCCGATAGATTAAATCTCAACTTTCCTCTAACCGCTCGCCGTCTCACCGCTGTCCTCAGACTATTTTTCGCGGCAGATTTCCTCAGCTTGCGGCCTTTGCATTTGCTCCAGCCTAATCGCAACCTCCCATTCAACCTCCCGCAATCTTCAGCCGATAGATCCGCTCAGGAGACCTGTGCATGCTGCTGCAATGGTTCTGGATTCCGCTGGGCGCGCTGGCCGTTCTGGTGATCTACCAGCAGTTCCGGATTTACCAGATCCATCGGGAATCCAAGAAGAATGAAGAACTCTTTCAGATCGTCACCGAGAACGCCGCCGACATGATTGCACTGGTGGACGTGAATGGACGGCGGCTGTACAACAGTCCGGCCTACAAGAGAATCCTGGGTTACTCGGCAGCAGAGCTGGGCGAGACTTCCGCCTTCGAGCAAATCCATCCCGACGATCGATTCAAAGTGCTCGATGCGGCGAGAGAAGCGCGCGAAACTGGCATCGGAAAACGGCTGGAGTACCGGATCAAGCACAAGGACGGCAGTTGGCGTGTGCTGGAGTCGGTGGCAAGCACGATCCGGGACGCCAAAGGCGAAGTGGCGAAGCTAGTGATTGTGAATCGCGATATTACCGAACGCAAGCGGGCGGAAGCGCAACTCGAGCACAACTTGTTTCACGACCCGCTGACGGGATTGGCCAACCGCCGCCTGTTTCTCGACCGGCTGCAAAACTCGTTTGTGCGAGCGCGGAGAAATTCCGGACGACCTCATTCTCTACTGCTGGCGAACGTGGATCACTTCAAAGTTTTTAACGAGACGATGGGAACGGCAGCCGGCGATCAGATCCTGCAGGAAATTGGCCGCCGGCTCGGAGCGCATTTACGAGCACAAGACACCATCGCACTCCGCGAGAGCAGTGGTGCTTCGGCGGAGGTTGTGGTGTTTCGGCTGGACGGAGATGAATTTGCAATCTTGTTCGACGCTCTCGGCGATCCCAGCGATGCCATGCGCGTGGCACAGAGAATGCAAGCCGGAGTGGCGGAGGCTTTCTTCGTCGAGTCGCACGAAGTCCGGGTCTCGCTGAGCATTGGGATTGCGCTAAGCACGCGGACACACGAGCGGCCGGAGGACTTGCTAAAGGATGCCGACGTGGCCATGCGCCGTGCCAAGGCGTTAGGAGGATCGCGCTGCGAAGTTTTCGATGAGGCCATGCACACGCGTGCGGTAGGGCGACTGCGGCTGGAATCAGATTTGCGAGCAGCGATGACCGAGCGCCAGTTTCGGGTCTTTTACCAACCGGTGGTTCATCTAGCCACGCGGCGCATCGTGAGTTTTGAGGCGCTGCTGCGGTGGGACCATCCTTCGCAAGGACTGATTTCTCCCTACCGCTTCATCGAAGCGGCCGAGGACACGGGGATCCTGGTCTCGATCGGACATTGGTTGATGCTGCAGGCTTGCCGGCAATTGCGCGAGTGGGAGATGAGCAACTATTCCGAGCAGCCCAGGAACATTACGGTGAACGTATCGGCGCGGCAATTTGCCGACGCAAGGCTGGTGAGCGATATTCAGAATGTGCTGCAAGAGACCGGCGTTGAGCCTTCGCGGCTGCAACTGGAAATTACCGAAAGCATCGCCGCGGCGGATCCTAAACTTACGGTCACCGTGCTCTCCCACCTGAAGCATATGGGGATTGGCGTGATTCTCGACGATTTCGGCACGGGAACTACGTCGCTCCGCGGGCTGAGGCAGTTCCCGGTGGATGCGTTAAAGATCGACCGGTCGCTGGTGCGGGAGATGCAATCCGACCGCGCTGCCTGCGACATCGTTGAGCTGATCGCTGCCCTGGCGCAGAAAATGAACCTGAGAACAATTGCGGAAGGCATCGAGAATGCCAGGCAGGTGGAGCGCTTGCTTGAAGTGGGATGCGAGTACGGGCAAGGCTACTACTTCTCCCAGGCGATGGAACCGAAAGCGGCGCAGCAATTCATGCGCCAGCAAGTCGCGTCAGCACGCACGAGGGGTGCGGGGAAGTAGGGTGCGGCCAAAAAGTCAAAGTCAAAACCAAAAGAATTTCACAATTAAAAGAATTCAAAACAAAAGCAAAAGCGACGAACAGGAGTGTCCGCCCCACATAAACCTTATCGCGCGCCATTGCCTACGGAGACGACTCTTCCATACTCCGTCGCGCGGCTAAGGCGGTCGAACATGCGCCAGGCGTCGAGCGAAATTTTGCTGATGGCCTCTTCCCCGTCGCGTTCGTTACGAAGGAACGAAGTCATGACACAGATCACGTAAGGACGACCCTCCACGAAAACAACGCCGGAGTCGTTGCGCACCGCTTCCAGTTCGCCAGGCTTGTTGGCGACCTTGAGGTCGGCGGGCAAGTCGCGTGGAATAAAGGAGTCCTTGTTCGTACTCAGCATCTTAAAAAAGTCGGCGGTCGAGTCTTTATTCAAGACCTTGCCGTGGTAGATGGCATCCAGCAGGGTCATCATTTCGTGCGGGGTCGAGATGTTCTCGCGGCCCTCCTTCGCGGCCTGCAGGTCCATCATCTTGCGGCGCAGGCGGGTGTGGGTCAGGCCAAGCGAGTCGAGCATGGCATTTACGTTGGGCATGCCGACGCGGTCGATGAGGACGTTGGTGGCGGAATTGTCGCTGACGGCGACCATCATCGTCGCCAGATCGCGCAGCGTGAGGCGCGTCACGCCGGGCGTGAGTCCTCCCATGATGTCGCTGTCGGGAACGAGATCGGAGGATTGCACCGTGTATAGATCGGCGAGCTTGAGCTTGCCTTCCTGCGCCTGCAAGTACAGATTGGCCAGGACGGTGATCTTGATGGAGCTGGCCTGGGCGAAAACTTCGTCCTCGTGCAGGAAGGAGTGATCGCCGGTGGTCAGATCTTCAATGGCGACACCCATCACGCCGTCGAGGTGCTGGTCGACGTCTTGAATACTAGACTCAAGTTTTTGCCAAAGAACTCTCTGCTTGACGGCGGACGGCGCGGCAGTCTGGGAAGAGCACGTGGCAAGGAATAGTAAACAGCAGAAAAAGGGCTTCACAGACGCTCTCCTGACGGCAGCGATTGTAGCAGGGTGTGAAGTCGCTACCATGCAATGCCACGAACGTCTAGCGATCGGTCTGCTGACCACAGCTACGCTGCTGGCCGCAACCATCCCGACGTTTGCTGTCGTTCATGTTTTCACCGACTAAGTAAGAACGCGAGGAGTGACTTTCTCCGCTATCCTGCTTGCCCGATGAGCAAGCAATAGCCATCGGGGTCATCCACGCGAATTTCGCCCTTCGGCATGTAATCAGGATAAGTAATCGGCGAGACGTTTACTCCGCTAGCGAGCAGATATTCGCGCAGAGCGACCAAATCGGGCGAGTAGAGGTAGAACAATACCGCCTGCTGGCCGGCGATGACTGGGTCGGAGGCGCGAGCAAACATCAATTCGGCGTGGTCCCTGGCCAGGTGCACCCATTGCAGTTCGCCCGAGGGATTGCGCAGGCTGCCGCGAACCTCCATCCCAAGGAGTTTGTAGAAGTCGACGGAGCGCTGCACGTCGGCAGCGTGTGCCATTGGGATGAGGCCTGTAACTTTGGCAATCATTAGTATTGATTAAGGGATCCCATCACACTATCGCCACCCAGCAAATCCTCGCCGGGCTGTGCCCGGCGGACAGCCGAGAACAGCTGTCCCCACACAAATCATTTCAGATTTAATCTTCAGCCATCAATTTTCGCTTCCCGCAATTGCTTCACCGCGGTCTCGGAACTGACGGGCGAATAGTACACCTCCTTAAAGGTGTAGGACCGCGCCTTGGAGCCCAGGACTGGAAGGATCTCGATGTGCCAGTGGTAATCGTCGTCGATTGTTCTCCAATAGCCGAGATTCTTCGAGGGATGGAGGCTGCTGGGCGAGGTATGCAGCACGAGATGGAATTCCTCGGTAATGGAACGTACGCGCTGCAAGGTCCGGCGCAGAAGGGCCGCCAAGTTCACCCGCAATCCCGGCTTGTTCAGTCCGGTTCGTTCGAAAGAAGCGTCGTGGTTGCGCGGCATAATCCAGATTTCATAGGGGACGCGCGGGGCGTAAGGACCCAGGGCGAGATAGTCTCCTCGGGCCTCGATAACGCGCTGGGCCTGTCGCTCCTCCTGCTGGATGATGTCGCAGAAGACGCAGCGTTCCTTGCCGACAAAATATTCACGGCCAGCGCGCAACTCGTAGAGCACGCGCCGCGGGACAAACATGGTCGCCGTAATCTGTGACGTGGGATGGCTGAATTCCTGCCCGGCATTCTTGCCGTGGTCCTTGAACAGGCTGACGTACTTGATGCGCGGGTCGCGCTTGAGGTCCAGGATGCGCTCGGCGGCCAGGCGGAGAAAGTGCGCAATCTCATCATCGCTGGCGCTCCACAGATGGCGATCGTGTCGGGGGTTTTCGACAAGTACTTCATGCGCACCGACAGAGTGCATGCGATCATAAATGCCGTCGCCGCGGCGGTCGGGTTCGCCCTCAATGCGGTAAAGAGGCTTGGGATGCACGACGGAACGCGCGGACCACGGGACACCCGGCGCGTTGGGGGAGTTCGCGATCACCTGCAAAGGCGCCGCGGAGCCATCGCAAAAGCGGCAGGCGGTCTCGGGACGTGGTCCGGCTTCGGCAGGATCATCGCCGGTGATGACCCAGGAGCGGGTGATGGGATCCTTGCGGAGTTCCATGAGGAAGGAGAACACCGGAAGAGAACCGGAGTCAACCGAGATTTCTTGCCGTAATTTCCAGCCGGCTTATGCGAAATGCGGCAGAAGAACGACGGCACGCTTTGTTATAATCCGCCGAAGCCCGCCCAGATGACCGAGCCGTCCACTCCGCTGATGCGGCAGTATGCCGCCGTCAAAAAAGAACATCCCACTGCGCTTTTATTTTTTCGCCTGGGGGATTTCTACGAGCTTTTCTTCGACGACGCGATCCTGGCGGCGAAGGAACTGCAGATCACGCTGACTTCGCGTAATAAGGAAAAGGGAATCGCGGTGCCGATGTGCGGCGTGCCCTATCACGCAGCCGAAGGTTATATCGGGAAGCTGATTCGGAAGGGCTTCAAGGTGGCCATTTGCGAGCAGATGGAGGATCCGCGGCAGGCGAAGAAATTAGTACGACGGGAAGTGACGCGTGTGGTCACGCCAGGGACTGCGGCGGATTCGTCGTTGGGGTCGGAGGAGAATAATTTTCTGGCGGCACTGGCGCAGGTGGGAGATCGCGTGGGATTTGCGGCTTTGGACTTGTCAACCGGGGAATTCCGAGCCACGGAATTTTCGGGCGAGGGTGCGCTGCGGCGGGTGCAGGAAGAGTTGGAGCAACTGCGACCGAAGGAATTGCTGTATGGCTCGGCGGCGCCGCTGTTTGAGAGTGCGGGAAACCCCCGAAAGGAAGAGCCGAGCCTCGCTCGGCCGGACAGCCGGGGGCGGCTGTCCCCACATGGTTTATCTCCGCAGCCGCGCGCGGCGGCAGGTACTTGCACCGAGACCCCGCTGGATGACTGGATCTTTGCGCCGGATCATGCGATTCCGCTGCTGGAGAATCATTTTGGCGTGCTGTCGCTGGAAGGGTTCGGGCTGGCGGGACGAACGGCAGCCGCAGCCGCGGCGGGAGCGATTCTATATTACGTGCGGTCTACGCAGCGTGGGTCGCTCGATCACGTCGACCGCATCGGCTGGTATGAGCGCCAGAGTTGCCTGGTGCTCGACGCGGTCACGGTTCGCAATCTGGAGTTGATCGAACCGCTGTTTGCAGGTACAGATGCAGGCGTCACTCTGTTCCGATCGATCGATTGTGCGGTCACGCCCATGGGCAAGCGGTTATTGCGGGCATGGCTGCTGCGGCCGTCGCTCGATTTGAGGGAGATTCATGGCCGGCTCGATGCCGTGGAAGCGGGTGTGAAAGAGATCGTCGCGCGCGAGGAGTTGCGGCGAGCGCTCAATGGCGTGCTGGACCTAGAAAGGCTGTTGAGCCGCATCACGCTTGAGACCGCGAATCCTCGGGATGTGCTCGCGCTGGCCGCATCACTGGGGAAGATTCCGGCAGTCAGGGCGGCGCTGGCCCGGCTAGCCGCGGAGCGGCTGAAAACTCTGCATGCAGCGCTTGATGAGTTGGGGGACGTGCGCGAGCGGATTGAGAAGACCATCGTGCCGGAGCCGCCCCTAAGTTTTGCGGACGGCGGCGTAATCGGCGCGGGCGTGGACCGCGACCTGGATGAACTGCGGGAACTCTCGCGTAATAGCAAGCAGGTGCTGGCGCAGATCGAGCAGCGAGAACGAGCGCACACCGGAATTTCCTCGCTGAAGGTGAAGTTCAATTCCATCTTCGGATACTACATTGAGGTTTCCAAGCCGAACCTGCACCTGGTTCCGCAGGACTATGAACGGAAGCAGACGCTGGTCGGGGCGGAGCGCTTCACCACGCCTGAACTGAAAGAGTACGAGACCAAGATTCTGGACGCGCAGGAGAAGATTGTCGAGATCGAGCGGCGACTCTTTACCGACCTGCGCACAGCGATTGGGGGCGAGGCCAAGCGAATCCGGCAGACTGCGCTGGCGCTGGCGGAAGTGGACGTTCTCGCGTCGTTCGCGCACATCGCAGCGTTGCGCAATTACTGCCGCCCGACGTTTGTGGAAACCGCCGACGGCAGTGAAATAGAAATCATCGAAGGCCGGCATCCCGTGATCGAGCAGCAGGAAATGGCGGGAGGCAGCGAGCGTTTCGTGCCCAACGATCTTTATCTGAATGGCACCACGCACAACATTATGCTGCTGACTGGGCCGAACATGGGGGGCAAATCGACTTACCTGCGGCAGACCGCGCTGATCGTGATTCTGGCGCAAATGGGATCCTTTGTGCCAGCGCGCTCGACGCGGCTGAGTGTGGTCGACCGCGTGTTCACCCGCATTGGGGCGAGCGATAATCTGGCACGCGGCCGCTCGACGTTCATGGTTGAAATGACGGAGACGGCGGCGATCCTGCACACGGCGACGGCGCGCTCGCTCATCCTGCTCGACGAGGTTGGACGTGGCACCTCCACCTACGACGGGCTGGCGATTGCATGGGCTGCGGTCGAATATTTACACGCCCGGGTGCGGTCCAAAACTTTGTTCGCAACTCATTATTTCGAACTCACGGAGTTGGCTGAGCAGCTTTCGGGGGTGAAGAATTATCACGTCTCAGTTAAAGAGACTGGCGGAGGGATCGTGTTCTTGCGACGGGTTGAGCGGGGCGCGGCGGACAGAAGCTACGGCATCGAAGTCGCCAAGCTGGCGGGATTGCCGAACGAAGTCATTTTGCGGGCGCGGGATGTGCTGGCAGAGCACGAGTTCGCGGAGCAGCAGGCGACGGCGCATCTTTCGCCGGGAGCATCTCCGGGAGCGACTCCGCCCCCGACTCAGTTGACGATTTTTACGCCACTGTCGCAGCCGGTGCTGGAAAAATTGCGGGAGGTGGATTTGAACCGGTTGACGCCTCTGGAAGCACTGAATCTGCTGGCGGAGTTAAAAAAAGAAATTTAACTACAGAGGACACAGGGTTGCACGGAGGAAGTCGATAGCCAGAATCATGGGCTCACGAAAATCGCGCGGTATCTCGGAGATTGGGCAGCTTCTGATCGTTGGCTTCAACGGCACGGAGATGACGCCGCGACTCAGTTCCCTGCTCGCTCGGCTGCAGCCGGCGGGAGTGATCCTGTTCGCGCGGAACATCAAGAACCCAGAACAGACGTGGCGACTGTTGCGCGATTGCCAGAAGTGTGTGGCTACTCCCCTATTCACTTGCATTGATCTTGAGGGCGGAACCGTCGATCGCTTTCGCGAAGCACTGGGAGCGGCGCCTTCGGCGGCAGACGTCTTCGGCACGGGTGATCGCAAACTCTTTCGCAGGCATGGACAAGTCATCGGCGAGAACTGTGGAGTTATGGGATTCAACGTGGACTTCGCTCCGGTCCTCGATCTGGCGTTTGAGGCGTCACGGAGCGTGATGAGCTCGCGTGCGGCGTCGGCGAATCCGCGAGAAACGGTGACTTATGCTCGAGAGTTTCTGGCCGGGCTTCGGGCCGAGAACGTGATGGGGTGCGGCAAGCACTTTCCTGGCCTCGGCGAGGGCAAGCTCGACAGCCATCACGAACTGCCGGTGATTGAAAAATCTTTGAAGAGAATGTGGGCCGAGGATCTGCTTCCCTACCGAGCGCTCCGCCGACAACTGCCCTTTGTGATGATCTCTCATGCGGCGTATCCGCAAGTCACGCGTGATCGAACTCCCGCGTCCCTTTCGAAGGTGTGGATCACGGACATCTTACGCAAGCGCGTCGATTACCGGAATCTGATTGTGTCGGACGATCTGGAGATGGGCGGAGTGCTTTCGGCGGCGCCGATCGGGGAGGCGGCGGTAGAGTTTGTTCAGGCGGGCGGGGATCTGTGCCTGGTTTGCCATCAGGAAGATTTCATCGTCCAAGCTTACGATGCACTGATCAAGACAACGGAACGAGATTCAAAGTTCGCGCGGCTAGTTGCAGAGGCGGCGCGGCGCGTACTGGCGTTCAAGAAGAAGTCAGCAAGGACGCTGCGTCGCGGGAACGTTCCGTCGGACGCAACGGTTGGGAAGTTATCGCGCCGGCTGTGGGAGTTTAGCGAACAGGTGCGTCTGGCGCCTTTCAGTCGTGAAGCGGACAAGCGACGGTCTCGCTCATGAGCGAGAAGGCAATGGTCGTGGCCGGGGTGATGAGCGGGACGTCGGCTGACGGAATTAACGTGGCGCTGGTGCGCGTCGACGAACAGCGGGATTCGGGTTCGCCTCGGTCGTCCGTTCCGCGCACTGGCATTCACGGGCGGGGGCGCCCGCACCACGCCATCAAACTGCTGGGGCACGTGGAATACTCTTATCCCGCTAAGGTTCGCGCTGCCATTCTCGCGGCGATGAATGCGGAACGCGCTCGCGTGGCTGATCTTGCACGGCTCAGCTTTCTTTTGGGCGAGTTGTATGCCGACGCAGTGCTAGCCACCGAGCGGCAGTTTCGCGTGAAGGCTGCGCTTGTCGGCTGCCATGGGCAGACTCTGTACCATCAGGGCGAACCGCAGCCGTTCCTCGGACGAAAAGTGGCCGCGACCTGGCAGACGGGAGAAGCGGCGGTGATCGCGGCGCGGGTGGGCGTACCGGTTGTTTCGGACTTTCGTCCGGCGGACATGGCCGCAGGGGGCAAGGGCGCGCCGCTCGTTCCTTATCTCGATTGCATGCTCTTCTGTGATTCGAAGATCGGCCGCATTGTGCAGAACATCGGAGGGATTGCCAATCTTACAGCGGTTCCGGCGAGCGCCAGTTCTGGCCGCATTTTCGCCTTCGATACCGGGCCGGGAAATATGGTGATCGACGCGGTTACCGAAGCGCTGTTTGGGCAGGCGTTTGATCGCAGTGGAAGAATTGCCGCCTCGGGGATGGTACTGGAGCCCGTTGTTGAGCAAATGCTAAAGCGCAAGTTCTTCCGTTCAGAACCTCCGAAGACAGCCGGACGTGAGGAATTTGGGCGCGAATTTGTTCGCGACTTCTTGCGGCGATGCGGGGGCTTTCGCAAGGAAGACGTAGTCGCTACGGCCACGGCGCTGACGGCAAGATCGATCGGCGAGGCGGTGCGGCGATTCGTGATCCAGAAGTCGGGCTCCAACAACTCTTTCCGCGAAATGATTCTTTCCGGCGGCGGCGCCCGGAATGCCACGCTGGTCGCCATGTTGGCGAAAATCCTTGCGCAGCTCGGAATCCAGTTGCGATTCTCAGATGAGTTCGGCTTGCCGTCGGAGGCTAAAGAAGCGGTGGCGTTCGCCGTGCTGGCGTATGAGACGTGGAACCGACGGCCGTCGAATGTGCCGTCCGCCACGGGCGCCAACCGAGCTGCCGTACTGGGAAAGATTTCGTATGTGTAAAGGCAGGACCTTGGACCTCGGACCTCTGACCTCTGACCTCAGGTACCGAAGTTCGAGGTCTGCGGTCCGTCGACGTGTCGCAACTGGACTTTTCACGCTGCTCAGCCTTGTCGCGATTCTCCCTCTGCCATCATGCTCGGCGAAGCCCGATCCCAACACGCTAGTCATGATTATCGAGTCGAGCCCAACAAATCTTGATCCTCGCGTGGGAATCGACGCATTTTCGGAACGAATTGATAACCTGATCTTCGACGATCTGTTGTCGCGCGGAGAGGATCTAAACGTAGCTCCCGGACTGGCCGAGCGCTGGGAGATTCCCGATCCGCTCACATACATCTTTCATCTACATCGCGGCGTTAAGTTTCACGACGGGCGCCCGCTGAGTTCGCGCGATGTGAAGTGGACTTTCGACTCGCTGCTGCAGGGCAAGATTCGCAGCACCAAAGCGGCGGTCTACCGTTTTGTGGACCGGATCGATGCACCCGACGATGCTACGGTGATCTTCCACATGAAAGAGCAGGACGCTACCCTGCTATGGAATCTGTCGGACGGCGCGATGGGGATTGTTCCGGATGGCAGCGGGGACGAAATGACGCGGCACCCCGTCGGCTCCGGCCCGTTCCGGTTTGTCAGCTCTGAGACCGACCGGGAAGTGGTCATCGAACGCAACGACGATTATTGGGGCGGAACGGCCAAACTGGCGCGGGTGCGCTTTGCTGTTGTGCCTGACGCGACTACGCAGGCTCTCGAATTGCGCAAAGGCAGCGGCGACATCGCCATCAACTCCCTTACACCCGACACCGTATTTACGTTGGCGCAAGATCCCAACCTTGAAGTCGAGCGCGCGGCCGGAACCAGGCTTGCGTATCTGGGATTCAACCTGCGCGATCCGATCTTGAAAGATGCGCGAGTGAGGCAGGCGATTGCCTACGCCCTCGACCGGCAGCCGATGATCGAATATTTGTGGCGCGGACAGGCGGAACCGGCGCGCAGTGTGCTGCCGCCGCAGAGTTGGGCATACGACGGAAGTGAACTGGCTTACGATCACGACCTCAATAAGGCGAACCGGTTGCTCGATGCCGCAGGCTATCCGGCAGTAAATGGCGTGCGCTTCCACATCACGATGAAGACCTCGACGGACGAGAACACTCGTCTGATGGTGGCCGTAATGCAACAGCAGTTGCGCGAAGCGGGGATTGCGCTCGATATCCGCAGCTTCGAGTTCGCCACGTTCTTTTCGGACGTGCAGCACGGGGCGTTTCAGATGTACGGGCTGCGTTGGATCGGAGGCAACGAAGATCCCGACATTTTCGAATATGCGTTTGCTTCTGCGAAGTTTCCGCCGAATGGGGCGAACCGTGGCTACTATTCAAACCCCAAGGTCGACGCTCTCATCGACAAAGCGCGGCGGGAGATCGATCCCAACGTGCGCAAGCCCTTGTATGCCGAGGTGCAACGCATCCTGGCGGACGATCTGCCATACATCGATCTGTGGTACCTCGACAACGTCGTGGTGCATACGCGGCGGGTGCGGAATCTGAAGATGAGTCCTGCGGGAAACTACGACTTCCTGCGCACCGTTGAACTGGAGTCCCCAAACTGAGGCGACAACAACACTCTCGAACATTTTTGCGTTACGTACCTCCAAGAGGAGCATAATCGAGTGTCAGAGTGATCTCCGCAGAGGAGTCCAGTGGAAAGTTGTGGTGCGGCCAAGCGCGTCTGCTCTCTCGCAATTTTTCTCTGTTTGCTATGCGCAATTCCGATAACGGGCCAACAGTCTCCCGACGTTCCTGAAGTAGCCTCCCCATTCCAGCTCGACATGGAAACCGCGGCGCGATTGCGGCCTCAACGCATAGCGCAAAGCAGTGCTGCCTCGGGGCGCTACGCCACGGGCTACCTCGTTTTCGACCGACTCGTGGAACAGGTCCTTGTTCCCTCTCGCGCCAAGTTTGCGTGGCACTTGCGCATTGTCGATGACGATCAGCTGAACGCCTACTCGTCGCCGGATGGAACCGTCTATGTGGAAAGCGGCCTGGCGCGGGTGGCCGGTACGAGCGCCGGACTGTGGGCGGCAATTCTGTCGCACGAGATCGCTCACATCGTGCGGCGCGACTGGGCTCGGCTCGATCTATACCAGAAATACCTGGAGCATGGCGGAGGCGCTGCCATGGTGCTGGGCGATCCCAGTCTGCCTTCGGCCTCATGGGAAAACTCGGAAAAGGCGAGCGCGGAGATGGGCCGGTTCGGCCGCCAGATGGAACTGGAAGCCGACCGGGAAGGCCTGATGATGATGGCCCATGCAGGCTACCATCCCGACTTCGTCCCCGCGCTGCACCATCTGTTGCATGCGCGAGCCATGGGCACGAGTAAAGCGTCGCTTTACGCGATGCATCCTTACTGGGAAGAGCGCGACCGCGACTTGAGCCGTGCCTACGTCGTGGCGAGCATTGAATTTGCGCGTCGATGGCCGGAGTGGTATGCCTCGCCGGGCGGGAATCCACCGGTGGTCGTGTTTGCCGAAGAGCCTACGGTTAGAAAAACTGGAGGGAAAGAATGGCAAATCCAGATTCCGCTGCGGTGTCAGAACCTGGTCGGTGCGGTGGAAGTGGTTCTCAGCACCAGTTCCGGGCACGAAGTAATGGCGCGCCCGGAGCGGCTTCCAGATCAGCTGGAATCTGACGCCGCGCGGCAGGACATGCGGCAGCTAACCGGCTGCACTTCGCCCAGAACCACAATCACATTCACGATCGCAGATACTTCTGTCCGCCCGACACCGGGCGCGCAGTGGACTGATGTCTACGTTCTAGATGCGTGGGGCTCGGTCCTTGCACGCAGCGATCTACCCAAACTGCCTCGCTGACCCACCGTTTGGCCGGAATGCCCACAGGCCGCCAAGGGTGATCTTGAGCCCGTGTTACCATCGAATTTTACCTTCGATACCATGCGAATTCTCTTCATTGGTGACATCTTCGGGCGGCCGGGACGGAATATCGTCAAAGAACGTCTGCCAGGAATCGTCCGCGATCACGCCATCAACCTAATCATCGCGAATGGGGAAAATTCGGCCGCTGGCTTTGGGATTACTCCGGCGCTGGCGGAGGAGCTTTTTGAGCTCAACATCGACGTGATCACTACCGGGAACCACGTCTGGGACAAGCGCGAAATCATCGACTACTTTCAGACGGTAGAGGGCAATGGGCACGGGCCGGCGCGGCGCGTCCTGCGTCCAGCGAATTATCCGGCGGGTATGCCCGGCTCGGGTGTGTATGAGGGTTTCAAGGGGAAAGTTCCATACGCGGTGATCAACCTGCAAGGGCGCGTGTTTATGGCCTCGAATGACGATCCATTCCGCACCGCCGACCAGCTTCTGCAGAAAATTCAGGCCAAGGTGATTCTGGTGGACATCCACGCCGAGGCAACGTCGGAAAAGATTTCCCTGGGTTGGTATCTGGATGGCCGCGTCACGGCCGTGGTCGGCACGCACACACATGTGCCGACGGCGGACGAGCGGGTTCTCCCCAACGGAACCGCGTACGTGACCGACGTGGGCATGACCGGGCCCTACGACGGCGTGATCGGAGTGAAGAAGGAACTGGTGGTGGGCAAATTCCTGAATGGAATGCCAGTGCGGTTTGAGCCCGCCACGGGGGATACGCGCCTGTGTGCGGTGATCATCGATGGCGACGACAACACTGGCAAGGCTCGCAAGATCGAGCGGCTCATGCTGTCGTAGCGACGGTGCTGGCAATGTCTTTCTTGCGCGCGCGGGCAAGGCGTAGCGAGCTATGTCTCTACGATTGTCGAAGGCGTGCAAGTCTGCTGCAATCTTACGTTCTTGGGATGGGCAACTTGGTCTCGGCCCATTGAACACGAAGGTACGAGGTCCTATCGGCCTATCCCGGACATGCGGAAGCTACATTAGAATCACACGAGATGCGGCGGAAAACATTCATTATCGCAGCGGGAATTCTGGCGGCAACGCTGGGCTCGGCTGCCTTCGCTGGTGACGATCCCTCCTCCGCACCACCGGTCTCCTGTGGAAACGGAATTCCGGGCGGGGTCAACTGCCTGGTTTCGAAAAAAGAACTCAAAGAAGCCCGTTACGCTTTCCACGAGGGTGTAAAGCTTCATGAGCACCAGCGACTGGAAGAGGCGTTCGCCAGGTTCGACAAAGCAACGCGGCTGGCGCCACAGAATATGCAGTTTCTGACGGCCCGGGAAGTGGTGAAGGCACAACTGGTCTTCGCTCGCGTCCAGCGCGGAAATCTGCTGCTGTGGGAAAACTTGCGGGCCCAGGCCGCTGCGGAATTTCGGGCTGCCCTTGATCTCGATCCGGAAAACCAGTACGCGCGGGAACGACTGGAGGAAGCCACCCGAGATTTGGCCCCCGCAGTGCCTCGCACGTTGCCTGTGCGTCTGACGGATTCCGGCGAAATCCACCTCGAACCCAGGGATGACCGGGCCACTTTCCACTACAGCGGAGACGTTCGCGGCCTGTTCGCCGAACTGTCCGCCGCTTATGGAGTGACCACGCAGTTTGACGATTCGGTGCAGGCCCGGCAGGTGCGGTTCAACGTGGATGACGTGGAATTCTTCACCGCGTTGAAACTGGCGTGCGAGGTCAGCAAGACCATGTGGGCGGCCCTCGACACGCATCAGTTACTGATCGCCGCCGACAATCTGGAGAACCACAAGCAATTCGACCGCATGTCGCTGCGGACCTTCATCCTGCCGCCGCATTCCACGCCGCAGGAGGCGACCGATCTGGTCACCACGATGCGCAATATGTTCGAACTGCGCTTCGTCAACTCCGGACAGACGGCGGACACGGTGGAAGTGCGGGGGCCGCAGCCGATGCTCGAGGCCTGCTCCAAAATGCTGGAACAGCTCAGCAATGAGCGGCCGCAGGTCATGCTCGATGTTCGCGTGTTTCAGATCAGTCACCAGCTCACGCGCAACATTGGAGTACACATTCCCAATACTTTCAACATGTACAACATTCCGGCAGCGGCGCTGGCGGGACTGGCGGGGCTCGGAGGACAGAATATCCAGCAACTCATCAACCAGTTGATCGCATCGGGTGGGATCAACCAGGCAGGCAGTTCGGCTCTCTCCGGGCTTTTGGCGCAATTGGGAGGACAACAGAATTCCATCTTCAGCCAGCCGCTGGCCACGTTCGGTGGCGGGCTCACTTTCATGGGACTGAGCCTCGACCAGCTTGCCGCGGCTCTTTCCGTCAACGAATCATGGGTACGCAGCCTGGAGAACATGAACATGCGCGCCAGCCAGGGAAACGACGCTACCTTTCATCTGGGCGAGCGTTATCCGGTTCTAAATGCGAGCTACGCGCCGATTTTCAATTCGCCTCAGATTTCGCAGGTGTTGGGCAATCAGACTTACGTTCCGCCGTTCCCTTCCGTCAGCTACGAAGATCTGGGCTTGAACGTGAAGGCGAAGCCGGTCATCCATGGCGACGGCTCTGTGAGCCTGGACCTTGAGCTGCAAGTGCGCTCGCTCACCGGGCAATCGAACAACGGAGTTCCGATTATCTCGAACCGGGAATACAAAGGGAGCATCAACCTGAAGGATGGCGAGCCCGCCGTGGTAGCCGGTGAAGTATCGCGAACCGATACTCTCTCCATGAGTGGGATCCCGGGGCTTGGTTTCTTGCCAGTCCTGAACCAGGCGATGGTCACCAATACCAAGGAATCGGATAGCGACGAACTCATGATCGTCATCACTCCGCACGTCCTGGCAAATTTCAATCGCACCACTCCGGAGATTTGGCTGGGCGGGAAATAAGAAATCGGGCTTCGGGCTTCCGGCTTCCGCTTTCCGGCTTCGCTTCCGCCTTCAACCTGCAAGAATCCAAGCTCCAGCCCGTGATTTGTCCGAAAGCCGACCACCGGAGGCTCGGGGCTATTTTGCTTGCTTCGCGGCGAAATCGACCAGGCTCTTGTAGACATCCGACATGCGGGGATCGAAGTTTGAGATCCGGCGTCCATTGATAAAAACTGTGGGCGTACCGGAGACGTCCACGGACTTGCCTAGCGCAATGGAGGCATCCACGCGAGCCTTGGTCTCCGGCTTCGCGGCGCAAGCTGCGATGTCGGCGCCTTTGACTCCTGCTCCATCGGCGATGGCGGTAAGTTTCTCGTCGACGTTCTCGGCGGTGATGTCAGACTGCGTCCCGTAGGTCTTGGAGACGAATTTCCAGAAGGCGTCGTTCGAAGCATGGCCAACACAGTCGGCGTAGGCCGCGCCCTTGGCCGCCCAATTGTGCATTTCCAGGGGAAAATTCTGGAACACGAAGCGGGCGGTGGGCTCCGCGGCCACCAGCGCCTCGATGGTGGGCTGTGCGGCTTTGCAGGCTGGACACTGCAGGTCGCCGAACTCGACGATCGTAACCGGCGCGTCCTTGGGGCCGCGCTCCGGGCCGGTGATGCCCTTGTCGAGGAGCTGTTTCGCCGGATCGAACGGCCGGGCGCCGAACGGAATAATTTCGCCGACGAGGGCTTGCTTGCCGTCAGGAGCCACGAAAAAGCGGGTCAGCTGCTGCCCCTGCGGCGCGGCGAGAACGACTGTGACTTCTGCCAATCCTGCGATCGTGGAAGGCTTGATGCTGGAAATTTTCCAGGTTAAATCTGTCTCATAGCCAAACTGCTGTTGCAGGAAAGAGTCCACGGTGGCTTCCGAGGGAAGAGTGCCAGATTCCGAGGTTGCGGGCTTTTCCGCAGGCTTCGCGGGAGGCGATTTCGCCGGCGTGGTCTGTGCCGTGGCCAGACCGCCGGCCAGCAGAAGAATACAGATCGAGTTAAAGAAACTGCGCATGGCTTCCTTTCGAGTGCAAGGTCTTGGAGCTTTAGGAAAGCGATCTATCAGGATACTTCAAAGTAGCTACTTCAAGCTTCACCCTTGGCGGCAATCGGAAACCGGCGGCCATAACCGAAGGCCTTAGGAGAAATCTTGAGACCGGGCGCAGCCTGCTGGCGCTTGTATTCGGCGCGATCAACCATTCGCATGACGCGTTTCACTACTTCAATGTCGAGTCCGCGATCCGCCGCGATGCGCTCCGCCGGATGGGAATCCTCAACATAGTCTTCCAGCACCGCGTCCAGCACTTCGTAAGGCGGTAGCGAGTCGATGTCTTTCTGGTTAGGCCGCAACTCCGCGGAAGGCGGCTTCTCCAGCGTGGCCTGCGGGATCACGGCGCGGCGCGAGTTCACGTATTCGCTGAGACGATACACCAGCGTTTTTGGCACGTCGGATATGACAGCAAGACCGCCGACCATGTCGCCGTAGAGTGTGCAGTAGCCCACACCCAACTCGCTCTTGTTGCCGGTGGAGAGAACGATCGCTCCGAATTTATTGGAGAGCGCCATCAGCAACGTCCCCCGGGCCCGAGACTGTATGTTTTCTTCGGTCACGTCTTCTTTCGTTCCGGCGAAAACATCCTGAAGCGTGCGGCGATACGCTTCGTAGGCCGGGTTGATGGAAAGCAACTCGAAACGGATTCCGAGATTCTTCGCGAGAGAACGCGCGTCATCGATAGACCCTTGCGACGAATAGGGACCGGGCATACCGACGCCGATTACATTTTCCGGACCGACGGCATCGGCGGCGACCACTGCCGTCAGAGCGGAGTCAATGCCGCCGCTCAGACCGATAATCGCTTTCTGAAATCCGCACTTGAGCATGTAATCTCGCGTACCGAGCACCAGAGCGGAATATACGCTCGCTTCGTCTCCGACGATCTGCTCGTGCATTTCGCCCGACAAATCGTGCGAATCGAAATAGATGAGATCTTCTTCGAAGGACCGGCCTTGCGCGATGACTTGTCCTTCACGGTTGAGCACCAGGCTGGAGCCGTCGAACACCAAACTATCGTTGCCGCCGATCTGGTTGACCAGCACCACAGGAACTTTGTGCTGCCGGGCGATGCTGGCGAGCATGTCGCGGCGGAGTTCTCGCTTGCCGATCCAGAACGGCGAGGCAGAAATGTTGAGCACAAAGTTTCCGCCAGCCTGAATCAGCGACTCTACGGGATCAGTGGTATATAGGCGCTTCTCCCAGAATCGCTTGTCGTTCCACGCGTCTTCGCAGATGGTCAGCGCCATGCGATTGCCACAGAACGAAAACAATTCCTGACTCTTGGCGGGCGCGAAGTTGCGCATCTCGTCGAAGACGTCGTAAGTGGGCAGCAACATCTTGGACTGGATCAAGGCGATCTTGCCGTCCATCAGCAGAGCTGCGGAGTTCATGGCGGCCTTGCCGGCGTCTGAGTGGGCGGCAGTGACCAACCCGCAGATCACGGCGATTCCCCGCGTTTCCGCGGCAATCCGCTCTGCCGTCTCGCGATTGCGTACAACGAAAGAAGGTCTCTCGACCAGGTCACGAGGCGGATATCCACACACCGACAACTCGGGAAATAGAATCATCCCCGCCCCGGCGGCTTGGGCGCGGTGGGAAAAATCAACGATCTTTGCGGCGTTGCCGGAGAAGTCTCCGACCGTGGGATTGATTTGACCCAGCGCAATCTTCACTCCTCTAGTGTAAAGCCGTGGACTACGAAGGCCAAGGGAGACCGACGATACCAGCCGTCCGAATGACAATGTCGCGGGGGCATCTTGCCCTCGGCGGGTGCGGGCGGGGACGCCCCCACGACAGCAGCGCTACGTGTTTGTTAGCTTGCGGACACTCCCAAATTAAACAATAGAAATCTTGCAAAAAGGCGTAACATTAACGATTTGGCAACCACATTTCATTCGAGGAAAGACAATGCCCCTGCACGGCCTTTCTCTGCTAAATCGATTTTTCACTCTCATGATGATTCTCAGCATCGCTCTCTCGCCCTCGTTGGCGCAGTCGGGCGACCAAGCGCATCCCTGGGCGAATTCCAGCCTTTCTCCTGACGAGCGCGCGTCGATGGTGGTTAAGGAGATGACGCTGGACGAGAAGATCTCCTTGCTTCACGGAACGGGGATGGCGGGACTCAGTCCGATGAGCCCGCTGGCTGTCAAATCCAACGGCGGCGCGGGATACGTGGTGGGCATTCTGCGGCTGGGCATTCCCCCCCTCCAGATGTCGGACGCCGCCTACGGAGTCCGGAGCAGCGGCGAGAATGGCCGATATTCGACAGCGTTGCCTGCGGACATAGCTTCGGCCGCGAGTTGGGATCTCGATGCGGCTCACGAATACGGAGCTCTGATTGGCCGCGAACTGCGCGCCCAGGGTTACAACATGTCGCTCGGGGGAGGCATCAACCTCACCCGCGAACCGCGCGATGGGCGCACCTTTGAATATCTGGGCGAGGATCCGGTTCTGGCTGGAAAGATGGTTGGGTCAGTAATGAAGGGTCTGCAGGCAGAGCATGTCATTGGCGACATCAAGCATTATGCCCTCAACGATCAGGAGAGCGGTCGCAATGCTGTCAATGTGAACATCGACAAGCGCTCGGCGCGCGAGAGTGACCTGCTGGCGTTTGAGATTGGATTGCAGGAATCGGACGCGGCTGCCGTGATGTGCTCTTACAACCGCGTCAATGGCGATTATGCCTGCGAAAACCGATATCTGCTCACCGATCTCCTGAAACAAGACTGGAACTTCAAGGGGTTTGTGCTTTCTGACTGGGGCGGCACGCACAGCGCGGAGAAGGCCTCGGCCGCCGGACTCGATCATGAGGAGCCGGGATGGATCTTCTTCGGAGACGATTTGAAGAAGGCGGTGGAGTCGGGCAAGGTGCCGACGGCGGAAGTGGATGACCATGTGCATCGGATCCTCCGGGCCATGTTCGCCACGGGCGTAATCGACGATCCACCGCAGAAGAGTGTGGTGGACGTGGTGGGCGGGTTTGAAGTGGCACAGAAAATCGCGGAGCAAAGCACCGTGCTTCTGAAGAATGATCACGCGCAGCTTCCGCTTGATGCTTCGAAAATCCACAGCATCGCTGTGATCGGTCCGCACGCGGACGTGGGAATGATCTCCGGCGGCGGTTCGGCACAGGTCGATCCTCCGGGTGGAAACGCAATCATGCCTCCGGGCAAAGGCCAGACCCATTGGCTGGAGGAGATCTGGTTTCCGACGTCGCCGCTGAAGTCGATTCGAGCGAAGGTTCCGGCTGCGAATGTGCAGTTTGACTCCGGTGCGGACCCCGGGGCGGCTGCGGCTCTGGCCAAGACTGCCGATGTGGCCATCGTCTTCGCCTACCAGTGGGAGAGCGAGGGGATGGACTTGGATAGCCTGTCTCTTCTACACAATCAGGATGAGCTGATCGCGAAGGTTGCGGCTGCCAACCCGCATACTGTCGTCGTAATTGAGAGCGGCGGTCCGGTGACAATGCCTTGGGTGGATCAGGTGAGCGCGATCCTGGAAGCATGGTTTGCGGGCAGCCGCGGAGCCGAAGCGGTGGCAAATGTAATTTTTGGAGACGTAAATCCCAGCGCGAAACTGCCCATCACCTTTCCTAAGAGAGAAGCCGATTTGCCGCATCCTACGATTATCAAACCTCCCAAGGTCACCAGGGACGCCGATAGCAAAGGCTGGCGACGGATCGCTGCAGGCTTGCCGGCATTTCAGATCACCTACAACGAAGGAGTAAAAGTCGGCTACAAGTGGTACGACGCGGAAAATAAGCCAGTGCTGTTCCCCTTTGGGTACGGCCTCTCCTACACTACATACTCGTACTCGAATCTGAAGGTGACGCCGGGAAAGAATCCTCGCGTAAGTTTCACCGTTACGAACACGGGCAATCGCGCTGGAGCCGAAGTCGCGGAAGTGTATGCTTCCCTACCGGCCGCGGCGGCGGAGCCTCCGAAACGCCTGGTGGGATGGAGCAAAGTCACACTCAACGCCGGAGAGAGCAAAGAAGTTGCGGTCGAGGTGGACCCGAAGTATCTTTCCATTTTTAACGCTGAGCGAAATGGCTGGCAGCTGATTCCAGGGGACTACGGCTTCATGGTCGGCGGCTCTTCGCAGAGCCTGCCGCTTAAGGAATCCGTAAGCCTGAAATAAGATGCCTGTAGCGCCTGCATATTGCGGCGCTAGTCGTCGCCGCCCGCGGGAAAGACCGTGTGCTTCGCCGCGGGCATTGGCGCCGAACCTTTCTGGTCGCGCCACAAGACTTCATTCAGACGGGCCGCCCCCGCCGCATCGGGACGCGAGAAATCCATGCGAGATGAGATCTTCGCCCCTGGCGCTTCACGTTTATTCGTTTCGTAAATAAGGCCATTCTTCAGGTTGCGATAGTCTGCCTTATAAGCCGGTTGATCGCCGGGTCCAGAAAGCAGCCGCCCCATCACTGGCGCGTACGCATCGTTCTGATTCATGGGCGGAAGACCGAGCAGCGTCTCCATGGTATGGATCAGGTTCACGGTGGTGTAGAAGCGGTGCTCCACGTTTGGCTGCGCTGCGGATCCTGGAGAATACTTGCTGATGACGAAGGCGATCGAGCGATGCGCGTCAACATGGTCGGCGCCGTTCTGGGCGTCATCTTCCAGAACAAAGATCGCGGTGTCATCCCAATAGGCGCTGTGCGAAACAGCATCGACCACGCGGCCGAGCGCCAGGTCATTGTCGGCAACGGAGGCGGCCGGGCGCGGCAACTTGGGACGCGTGCCACCCGTGTGATCATCGGGCAGATATAAGAGGACGAACGCCGGCAATTCCAACTCCGGGCCCTCGTGAGCGTCGCGGGCGCGAACGTAGGCGCCAAATTCATTCATAAATTCGTCGACCCGGAGTTGGTCGGGATAATCCGTATTGAAATCCGGATAAAGCGGATCGAAGTGATCGCGCAAAACCGCCTTGGTCGGCTTCACTCCGCTAAACAAGGGCACCGCCCACGGGAACGGACTGGGCGCGGCGTGCGGATCGCCGACGTTAGCAGCGAGCGGTTCACCCTGCTGAACTACGCTCTGTGGACAAGGCGCTTGCTGTCCCGACGGAGTTCCCTGCTTCGGACTTGCCGCCCTACGTTTCTCGTTGCACCACTCCGCGTTTACAAATTCGCCATAGTCGCGATAGCTGACGTGGTTGCGCGCGAGATTGTCCCAGAGAAATCCGGTGGAAGGATCGTCAATGTCGGGCTGATTGTGTTCCAGGGGATATTCGTCTGCCACCTGGCCCTGGAAATCGTAGGTGCGTTCTTTGCCACGGTAGGCGATCTGCCAGGTCCTTTCGTTGTAGTCGGAAGTGATCGCGGCGGTGGACCAGAGATGCCCGTCGCCCGAGACTTCGCCGCTATCGTAGAAATTGTCCAGCACACCGAACTGCAGGGCGAGTTTGTGCTCGTTGGGCGTGATGTCTTCGCCGTACATGGTGAGCGAAGGATCGCCGTCGCCAACTTTCAAGTCGCCGAGGATTTGATCGTAGGTGCGGTTTTCTTTGATGACGTAGATCACGTGCTTGATGGGATTCTGGCCGCCAACAAACGAAATGGTTCCGGGATCGCTGTGAAGCAGGTTGTCTCTTTCCACCATCTGCGTCAGCTGAGGGAGTTTTTCGAGAGTCGACGCAATATTCAGGCGGGCAATCGATCCCCTGAGCAGCGTGGGAATGTAGGGATGAGCGTGGTGCTTGGTTTCATACGCCGTCTTCCCCATGTCCTTGTTCGGGCCAGCGCCCTCGCCCTTGGCTGTGGCAATCAAGAGATCGTTGCCGTGAACCGCGAGCGCGCTGGGGTACCAGTCAGTGGGAATGAAACCGAGTCCCCCAGAACCACTGTTGGGCACGGCTCCGCCGGATAGGCCGGAGGCATCGAAAACGGCGATGGCGTCCAGGGAAGCATTCGCCGCGAAGAGCCGCTTGCCGTCGGCCGTCTGTGCCAGCGCGCTTGGATAACCGCCAGCGAATTTCTGATCGGCCAATGACGTGCGCAAGAATGCAAGGGGCAATCCTGTACCCGTTCCAACGACCGCGATTTCGTCGATGTTCGAGAGCGCCACGTATAGAGTCTTCTCGTCCGGACTGAGCAGCATCGCCGTGGGATGCGAACCCGGCGCAAGCGGATCTTCCGGCTGTTTCAGTTTGAGCCAGCGGGCAACTTTCCCGCTGGTAAGATCGAGCTCCGCCACCCGCGATGCGTTCCACAAACTGCACCAGGCACGCCGGCCATCGTGCGTGGCGACCACGGTGTAAGGAAACGATGACGGGATCAGGTCATTGGTGGTGAGATCGAAAGTCTGCAGCACTTTTCCCGTCGCAGGATCGAGCAAGATCACGTTGTCGGCGAGATTATTCGCGATCAGAATTTTGTCGCGGCCTCCGTCGGAGATCACGGCGAGCCCGGCGGGATACGGAATTGCTGTGTGAGCCGGCGCGGTCAGACCAACTGCAATTCTTTTTCCCGTCGAAAGCGGCTGGAGCGCGATGGAAATGAACTTCTCGGGCGCAACCTTGCCTTCAGAAAAGCGGTAGACCGCAATGCCGTTTCCCGTGTTGCCGGGTTTCGCGCCGGTCGGATCCGTCAATGAACCCACCGAGGCGTACAGGTGCTTGCCATCCGAACTGAACGCAAGCCCGAGAAAATAACTCTGATGCGCTTCCTCGTCGAGCCGCGCGTCAGGATAGTCGATGATTTGATTCGTGTTCAGATCAAGGACCGAGATCGACTGGTGCGCGAGTGTTTCTTGCGTTCCGTAGCCATCGTTCAGCAACGCGGCATAGCGTCCATCTGGACTCAGCACCATCGTTGCAGGAAAGCTGTTGGTGCTGCCAATGCGTCCCGGCGAGGGGACGGTGAGCATCTTACTAGTCGGCAACATGACGGGGGGCTTGTTGCCGGAATGTGATTGCGCGCAAACCACTGTGGTCGTGACCAACACAAAAGTGCACAAGAAATAAAGGAAGGAACGAGTCACGGCGCCTCCGCGAACGATTGAATCGGAAATAAAAGAGGTGATGAGCGTAATTCAATGCGGCGTAAACGGTCAAAGCTGCCAGAACGAGGGAACCTGGGCATTTCCAGTTACAGGCCTGAAAGCCTCGACGTCGGCCGCTCCGGCTCGGGGCTTTCCGAATCCCCGGGATGCACGTTGTGGCGGACATCGGCGCCCTGCACCCAGAAGATGACGTCCTCGGCAATGTTGGTGGCGTGATCGGCAACCCGCTCCAGGTTGCGGGCCACCAGCAGGGCATCCAGAGCTTGCCGTACGAACTCGGGCCGCTCATTCATCGACTTGACCAGTTGGATGAAGGCGTCGTCGCGCATGCGATCGATCACGCTATCCATCTCGAGCACGGCCTGCGCCAATTCCACCTTGCCTTCGATGAATGACTCCAGGGCGCGCCGGACCATGGCGCTCACGGCAGTGCCCATACGCGCAATGTCCACCGGCAACTCCGCGGCCGGAAGTTCGACCATATCCATAACTCGCTCGGCGATGTTCACCGCCTGATCGCCTACGCGTTCGAGATCGGAGTTAATCTTCGTTACCGCCAGAATGAAGCGCAGGTCTACCGCCATGGGCTGCTGCATGGCGAGCAGGTCAAACGCGGCCTCGTCGATCTCGCGCTCGGCCGTGTTGATCATGCTCTCGCCTTCGAGCACCATCTGGCACCGGGTGAGATCACGCTCGACGTAGGCCTGGCGGGCGCGATCCACCGCCTGCTCCGCCAGTCCGCCCATCCGAAGCAACCGCTGCCGCAGATCGTCAAGCCCTTGCTGAAAGCGAGTGCGCATTATCCGAACCTGCCTGTAATGTAGTCTTCCGTCTTTTTGTCGGACGGCTTGGTGAAAATCTTTTCCGTTTTGTCGAACTCAATCATCTTGCCCAGCAGAAAGAAGCCGGTGAACTCGGCCACACGCGCCGCCTGCTGCATGTTGTGGGTCACAATTACGATGGTATACCGCTCTTTGAGCTGGAAGATCAACTCTTCAATCTTTCCAGTCGAAATCGGATCGAGCGCCGAACAGGGCTCGTCCATCAGCAAAACCTCGGGCTCGACCGCGAGCGCGCGCGCAATGCACAGGCGCTGCTGCTGGCCGCCCGAGAGGCTGGCTCCAGACTTCTTGTGCACGTGGTCCTTGACTTCTTCCCACAGGGCCGAGACCTCGAGCGAGTGCTGCACGATTTCGTCCAGCTTGCGGCGATCACGGAAGCCGTTCAGCTTCAGGCCTGAGGCAACGTTGTCATAAATCGACATCGTGGGAAACGGATTCGCTTTTTGAAACACCATCCCGACGCGGCGGCGGAGTTGCGTCGCCGAGGTTCCGTTGTAAGCGTCGATTTCGCCGATGCGGACCCGGCCCTCGACGCGGGCTTCCGGAATCGTTTCGTGCATGCGATTGATGCAGCGGATAAACGTCGACTTGCCGCATCCCGACGGACCAATCAGAGCGGTGGCGTGGTTCGCCGCCACCTTCAGGTTGATGTCGTACAACGCCTGCCCTTTGCCATACCAGGCATTCAGGTTCTCGACCTGGATTCCAACGCCCATAGATTATGCCGCTCCGAAAGTACCACGCCGCACCACATAGCGCACGGCCGCGACTGCGGTTACGATAAGAAAGATCAGAACGAACGATCCCGCCCACGCCTGGCGGTGCCAGTCATCATAGGGCGAATTGGCGTACACGTAGATCTGCAGCGGCAGCGCGGCCGTGGGCTGATCGTAGCGGAGGCTCCAATACGTATTGCCAAGAGCAGTGAAAAGCAAGGGCGCGGTTTCGCCCGCCACTCGAGCGAAAGCCAGCATGATTCCGGTGATCACGCCGGACGTCGCGGTGCGGAGAGTGATCGAAAGGGTCGTCCGCCAGCGCGGGACGCCCAGTCCATACGCTGCTTCCCGGAGCGCTTGCGGCACCAGCAGCAGCATCTCTTCGGTTGTGCGACAGATGGTCGGGACCATCATGATCGCCAGCGCCACTCCGCCCGCAAGCGCTGAGAATCCCCGACCGCGAACCATGATGGCCCAAGCGACGATACCAACTACAATAGAGGGCACTCCGTTCAGCACATCGGCGGTGAAGCGAATTGCGCTACCGAAGCGATTGCGTCCAAACTCAGCCAGGTAGATGCCGGATCCGATTCCAAACGGCACGCCGATGACGCTGGCAATTCCAAGGATGAGCACCGATCCCATGATCGCGTTGGCCATGCCGCCGCCCGGCTCTCCCACGGGCTTGGGGGATTGGGTCAGGAAGGCCCAGTTGATGGAGCCTACGCCGCGGTACACGAGGTAGCCGAAGATGGCCACTAGCGGAGCCAACACCAATACGACGGTCAAGACGGCAACGCCGGTCATGAGGTGATCGGTAATGCGGCGGCGCCAACTGATGGGCGGCACGCCCTGTCGCACGGAAGACCTGCCACCGAGTTCAGGCATGTCCCCTCGCAGGCTGGCCGCGGGTTACGGTCCACACCAGCAGCTGTGCCAGCGCGTTCACGACGATCGTGACCAAGAACAGGGCCAGGCCAATCTCAACCAAGGCGGAAAGATAGACATCGCCAGTAGCCTCGCTGAACTCATTGGCGAGCACGCTGGCCATGGTGTATCCGGGCGCGAACAAGGACTTCGCGATCTCCGGCCGGTTGCCGATCACCATGGTGACCGCCATGGTTTCGCCGAGCGCTCGCCCTAACCCAAGAATGATTCCGCCGACAATCCCGGCGCGCGCGTTGCGCAGTACGCCCACCCGGATCATCTCCCAGCGCGTCGCGCCCAAGGCGAGGACACCCTCGCGCTGATGCTGGGGTACCACCATGAGCACCTCGCGGGTAATCGAGGAAATAATGGGCACGATCATGATGGCCAGGATGATCCCCGCAGCCAGCATGCCGATCCCGAGTGGAGGGCCTTCAAACACGCCGCTCCATCCAAGGGTCTTCGCCAAGAAAGGCTCGACGTATCCGCTCAAGATTGGCACCAGGACAAACATTGCCCACAATCCATAAATCACGCTCGGAATCGCGGCCAGCAATTCCACGAAGAACGAAAGCGGACCGCGCAGCGCCGTGGGGCACATCTCGGTGGTAAACACGGCCACGCCTACCGAAAGCGGAACTGCAATGATGAGCGCCAATAGTGACGAAACCAGCGTCCCGTAGATGAATGGCAGAGCGCCGAACTGCTCGCTCACGGGGTTCCAATCGCTGCCCACGAAAAACTTGAAGCCAAACGCGTGCCAAGAGAGTCCGGAACCCGACGTGAGTTCGTAAACGATGAGAACCAGTACGCCGAGGACGGCCAAGCCGCAGACGGTCATGGCAGACTTGAAAATGCGGTCGGGAACCTCGCCCCCGGAGGCTTGCAGCAACGGCACTGCCCGGAGCGCCGATACCGATGTAACCTTCGTCCCTTCAACGGGTTGCGGTCCGGGCATATCAGGCCGAGGTAACGCTGGGTTGGCCATTCGGCTTAACGGTAGCAGAGACGTGTTACAAAGGTGTTAAAATCAGACAGGCTTTTTTCCGCCGGGGACCATCAATCAACCCGAATCTCGAGTCGTTGCTGTCTGCAAAACCATGTTTCTTGAGTTAGCGCAGTATTGATCCTCTCCCGCTACCAGGGTTTGTTTTTTATGTCGATTGCACTCGATCGTAGCCAGCTTGTCTTTCAGAAGACGGAGCGGGCTCTACTAAGGCTTTCCTCCGGGCAGAACGCGGAGAGCGTGCATGCTTTCCGTACTGCGACCCGCAGGCTACAGACGTTACTGGAACAACTCCTCCCCGAACGCGACCGGAAACAGAAGAAACTCCTGAAGATGCTGAACCGGATTCGCAGGCGTGCAGGCAAAGTGCGCGACCTGGATGTTCAACTTGCCGCCTTGCGCAGCCTGAAGGTTCCGCAGGAGCCGCGCCGCAAGACGCAGCTGATGCACAGGCTGATCGAGCTTCGGGGAAAACATGAGAAGAAACTGCGCAAGATGCTGACCAAAGACGTGATCTGGGAGCTCCGTAAGAGGCTTAAGCGCGGAGCAAAAGACGTTAGACCTGAAACCAGCCGCGACGCCCTGAAGGTTGCCCGCTCGATGTTGAATGAAGTAGTCCGCCCAGCTGGGCCGGTCAACGAAGACGTGCTGCATCAGTACCGCACGGTTGTGAAGCGCGCACGCTATGCAGCCGAATTCGCCCCAAAGTCTGCCGAGGCTGTGCAATTCATCAGCCAGGTTAAAAGGCTGCAGGATGCCGTGGGCAATTGGCACGACTGGTTGATTCTGACGCAGGCCGCTGCCAAACAACTGGGCGATGTCAATCAATCTTCGCTGGTGGCCGTACTGCACAATGTGACGGGAAGCAAATTCCGCCACGCGGTCGCTGCACTTTCGGCGTCAACAATCCAGCCTGTGGTGAAACCGGTCTCCATTTCTTCCGAACAATCGCGCAAAGTGAGCACGAAGAGTCCGACGTTGGTGGAGGGGATCGAGTCTGCCGCATAGCTTTCTTCGCAACATGCCTACTGCAGTTAAGCGGGTGCGGGTGCTGGTGCAGCTTGGACGGACCGATACTGACTAAGGGGCGGGAGCAGGATCAATCCAAAAACTGATGGACTACTTGTTCTCGGTAGCTCCCCTCACCGCCTGGACAGCGTTTTGGTTGGCGGCTTGCGCTCGTGCGTAGCAAACTGAGACTTGATAACCTGCTCCGCATCTTTCTGTTCCGGCTTTTAAGGACCGGAATTGAGCATTGCAGGCTTCGCAAATCCCGAGAAAAGGGGACCTTTGCGTAACGATGCGAAGATTGTGCTTCGGCATGACTCAAGTTTCCCATAGGCCACTACCTATTACCAGGCTTGTGGATTTCAAGCTGCACCACTACCGCCTCGTAAACTGCGGTGACGATCTGGCCGCTCGCATGTAAACTGTGAGCCTTCCCCATGCCCACGTTTGCCGCAGTCGATATCGGCTCCAACTCCGTCCGGCTAAAGATTGCTCGACTGCAAGCCGGGCGCCTCCGCGCCCTCCACGAAGACCGCGAGGTCACGCGCCTCGGCGAGGGCGTTTTTGGTTCCGGATTCCTTACTCCCGATTCCATCGCAGAGACGGTGAAGGTTCTGCGACGATTCCATCGTGCCACGCAACAGATCGTGACGGACACTGTGCGCGTGGTTGCAACCAGTGCACTGCGGGATGCACGCAATTCACAGGCATTCCTGGAATGGGTGCGTTCGGCCACCGGCTGGCGCGTCGAGATCATCTCTGGCGTGGAAGAGGCGCGGCTCATTCACCTGGGACTGGTCTCCAGTCCGCGCGTGGACCGCTCCCCCACGCTCATGATGGATCTCGGCGGTGGCAGTTGTGAACTGACCGTCTCGCAGGGCGGACACATTCGCGACGCGGTGAGCCTTCCTCTGGGTGCGGTTCGTCTGACCAATGAATTTCTGCGCCACGATCCCGGCCGCAAAGGCGAACTGAAGCGTCTACGTGGCTTCATCACCCGCGAGGTCAATCGCATCATCGACCGCATTCCGACCGCGAAGGTCAAGAACGTAATCGCGACATCCGGAACGGCGGCGGCCTTGGCGGCTGTTGCCAGCCACCTGCGTCGCGGCGCAAGCCATCAGAGGCTAATGGTGTCCACCGCCGAAATGAACCGCATTGCCAAGCGCCTCGCGCGCTTGCCGGTGGCGGAACGACGCAAGATCGAAGGCATCGGCCCGCGGCGGGCGGAGATCATCGTCGCTGGCGCCACCGTCTACCAGGAACTGCTGGATCGGCTGCGACTCAAAGGCTTCCGCTATTCGCCGCTCGGCCTGCGCGACGGAATCCTCGCCCAGATGGCCGCCGACTACGATCGCAGCACGCGCTCCGGCAGGCAAATTGAATTCGAACGCTGGGAATCCATCATGAACGCGGTCGACCATTACCGTGTCGACCGCAAGCACGCGCTGGATGTCCGCGACCATGCCACATTGTTGTTCTCGGCGCTGCGCTCGCTGCATCGCCTGCCGCCCGAATACCGAGAGTGGCTCTCAGCCGCGGCCATGCTCTATGAAGTGGGGGACTACGTGAATCGGAACGGACGCCACCGCCATACCCACTACATCATTTCCAACTCGGAGATTCTGGGCTACACGCCCCAACAGCGGCGCATTATTGCTGCTATTGCTCGCTATCTGGGAAAATCACGCCCCGCCCTCGAAGATGGTCCGATGAAGCTCTTGGGCCCGGGCGATCGTGCCGACGTGCAGAAGGCGATTCTGTTGCTTCGTCTGGCGCGAGCCCTGAATTTGGGCCGCAGCCGCGCCGTGGAAAGGGTGCGCGTCGGAGTGCGCTCAGCCGAAGTGAAGTTGACGCTGGTGCCCCGGCGTCGAATGGGAGTGGATCTGGAACTGTGGGCGATTGAGAAAGAGCGGGATTATTTCCGCGAAGTCTTCGGACGCGAACTTTCCACGGCCGCGTCGTAGAGACTGCGCAAAATCTTCGGCGTGACGCACCATTGCAACATTCCCGCCGTGCGGCGCATCTCCACCTTGGCCACCGCACCCTTCTTCAGTTCCAGCGAAGCTTCGCAGCCGGAGTCGCTGATCACCGCACCCAGGAATTGGCTTAGGTTCGGATTATGCCCGACCACCATGATGGCCTCCTGGCGAGAATATTTTTCCAGAAGCTTGCGAAAATCGGCGAGTCCGGCCTCAGGGCGCAGCCCGGTATCGATCTGCAACTTGCCTTCGTAGCCCAACTCGTTGCCCACCAGCGACGCGGTCTGCGTGCACCGCTTCAACGGACTGGAAACGATCGCGTCCACCTGGACGTCCAGTGCGGCCAAGGCACGCCCAATGTAGCCGCACTGCTCGATTCCCTCTTTGTCGAGGGCGCGTTTCTCGTCCTTCTTCGGATTCGCAAATTGCTCGCCCGCGCTGGCGTGGCGTAGAAAATAAAGGATCATCGGGGCTTATCGTTCCTTTCGCACCATTACTTTTACTTTACGCGTTCGCGTCGGAAGAGGCGCCGGGAGGGCTGCGGGGGCCTTCCCTTCCGCAACGGCCATCAGGAAATCCTGTGCGCTGAAGGCCGCGTCTCCTGTCGGCGGGCGGCGGTTCCGCGTGCCATGCAGCGGCTGCCAAGCCCGGATGTAAGTCGCATCCTTCAGCAGAATGCGCGCCTTGCGGTTGTCTGCCAGATACGCGTCGAGGATTTCATGTCGCACCCGTTGCCGCAGCCTCTCGTCACGCAGCGGTACCAGCACTTCGACGCGCTCGTAAAGATTCCGCGGCATCCAGTCCGCGCTTCCCACGTAGATCTCTTCTTCGCCACCGTTGGCAAAGTAGAAGATGCGGCTGTGCTCCAGGAATCGGCCCACAATACTGCGCACACGAATATGGTCGCTCACCCCCCGCACTCCCGGACGAAGCGCGCAGATCCCGCGCACGATCAGATCGATTTGCACTCCGGCTTGCGAGGCGCGGTACAGCGCTTGCACCACAGTCTTGTCGAGCAGCGCGTTCATCTTCGCGATGATGCGAGCTTCCTTGCCCTGGCGGGCATGCTCTGCTTCACGATCGATCAGAGCAATGCATTTTTCCGCCAGATCGAGCGGCGCGACCAGGAGCGGCTCGTAACTGGGATTTTCAGCATATGCCGTTAGAAAACTGAAGACATCGTGCACCGCTCGTGTGATCTCTGGATTTGCCGTGAACACGCTCAGGTCGGTGTAAATTCGTGCAGTAGTCGCATTGTAGTTCCCGGTTCCGATGTGGGCGTAACTCCGCGTCATCCCGTCCGGATCGCGCCGCACCAGCAGCGACAGCTTGCAGTGCGTCTTCAGGCCGACGAGACCGTGGAAGACCTGCACTCCCGCGTCTTCCAAATCACGCGCCCAGCGTATGTTTGAGGCCTCATCGAAGCGCGCCTTCAATTCCACCACGGCCGTTACTTCCTTGCGCGACGCGGCGTCCATGAGCGAAGGAACAATCAGCGAATGCTCGCTGGTACGGTAGAGAGTCTGCTTGATGGAAAGAACGTGCTCATCTTCTGCAGCCGACTCTATGAACGAAATGACGGCGTCGTAGGAATCGAAGGGGTGATGCAGAAGGATGTCATGCCCGCGCAACTCTTCGAACAGATCCTTCGACTTCGAAGTTAACCGCAACTCGCGCGGGGAAAAGACACGGTACTTGAGGTCAGGACGATTTACCTGCTCGTAGACGTTGAACAGGCGCGAAAGATTCACCGGCCCGTTCACGGGAAACACTTGCCAGGGATCCAGCTCAAACACAGTGCGTAAACGATCGATAATCTCGGGATCGGCGTCGGCTTCAATTTCCATCCGAACCGCATCACCCTTGCGCCGATTATGTAGTTCCGCGCGCACCGACTCCAGAAGACTTCGCGCCTCCTCTTCCGCCAGATAAAGATTGCTGTTGCGAGTCACACGGAAGGGCGCCGACGAAACGATGTCATAGCCGTGATACATGCGTACGGCATGATGCGCCACGAGGTCCGCCAGGAAGATAAAATCCGCTGTGCCCTCCGACGGCAGCCGCACCAGCCGGGGCAGAGCTCGCGGGACCGAGACGACGCCCGTATAGGTCAGCGCCGAGCGCCGGCGCCTCCGCAACAGAAATCCCAGGCACAAGGCTTTGTTAATGACTCGTGGAAAAGGATGCGCCGGGTCCACGGTGACCGGCGTCAAAAGAGGGTCGAGTTCTTTCTCGCAGTATTCATCGACAAAGCGCAACGCCTCGGGATCCAGTTCGTGCAATCCCAGCACGCGAATTCCGTTCTCCGCGAGCGCCGGACGCAGCCGGGCGTTCCAGCAGTCATACTGGTCGTCCACGAATTCGTGGGTCAGCGTATTCAGCAGATCCCGTTTTTCCGTCAAGGTCAGACCGTCGGGACCGGCCTCGTTGTAGCCGTCCTCAATCTGCTGCATCATGGCGGCCACTCGCACTTCGAAGAACTCGTCCAGATTGCTGGCGGAGATGGAAAGAAACTTCAGGCGCTCGAGCAGCGGGTTGCCCTCGTCAGATGCTTCTTCGAGCACACGGCGATTGAAGGCGAGCCAGGAAGTATCGCGATTCAGGAAGTACTGTGGATTGTCGAGCGAGATACGAGCCATGGGAGACGCGCTTATCGTTAATTCGTGTGATTTTCTCTTACGAAACGAACCCTTGGGCGAAACCCTGACTAGGTACGGGAACATCAGTATAAAGCATTCCAGGAAGCCGCAGTAGGCCGATAGCGTATCCCTTCCTTACAGTGTACGTAAAATCAAAACCGGCACCTGGACAGCGTGGGTTCTGTCCAAGTGCCGGCAGGTGTGCTCGTCGTAGCTTGCGCGTTCAGCTTCCCTACCCGTGTTACGGCAGGTAATAACGGAACGACGTCAAGACCATATTGTCAATTCCCTGCGCCTCGCTTGGGAAGCCTGCACCGGACCAGGTATTGCGGATCACGACCGAGTATTGCGGACCAAACTGTATTCGGCCCCAATTCAGTTTCTCTTTGGCTCCGTCGTACACCTTGAACCAGACACCTGCAGTTGCCTCCATGACTACGCGGGTATCGGCCGTGCAGTTGGAAAGACCACCCGGAAGGAACCCGCCCGCTCCCGGTCCAGTTTCGGTTAAGCAGCCCGTATTGCTGAAGAGCGGCGATCCGTAACCGACATACTTTTTTTGGATCGGGTCATAGTCCGCCGCGCGACCGGCGTACTCTGCTCCGCCATTGAAGTAGACATCGGCCTTTGAGTTGTGGAATTCAAGAGTCCCCAGACCCTGCAAGCTTTTGACGAGATAAAGCGTTCCATTGGTATGGACGGAAACGTCCGGCAGTCCTGCCGTGCCGTAGCGGCCCACTCCGCTGCCTCCAAAGCCATGCAATCCGAGATCGACATGCTTGTTTGCAAACGACCAGCGGGCGTTGGCGCCAAAGCCGCCGCCGTTCTTTGAGGTGTTGTAGGCACCGGTAGCATTCGGACCAGCCTTGGTGCTGCTGCCGCAGACGGTGGTTGCGGCTACATCTTCGCAAGGAAAGACGCGATCCCGGAAGCGGCTGTATACGCCGAAGATTTCGTAGTGGCCGAAACCAGGCTCAAACGCTAGCTTGGCGACTACGTCAGGCGCCGGATTGAACGAGTAATTCGCGTTGAGGTTGTAAAGACCACCACCGACCCCGGCCGACCCCACCAAGAAATTAGAGGCGTTATTGTGCGCCGTCAACGTAGCCTGCGAGTTTTCCGCTGACACTGCGAACCAAACCTTGTTGCCGAAGTTCTTAGCCAGGCGCAGACCGTATTGCCGCGCCCAACTGAAGCCAACGTGGTACTGCGGATCGATGGTCATCGGCAGTGCTTCGGTACGGTTGTCCACGCCATGCTTGGTCTCTGTGATCAGACTCCACATCTGTCCCCCGGTGACGCTCCATCCGTTGTCCATGGCTGCCTGGCCCCAGGCTTGCCGCTGGCGCAGTGAGTAGCTGTTGCTCTCGTTGTTATTGGAGGTCACGCCCGCTGAGAGGAAGTCGGCTTCTACGTAGCCCGTCAGCTTAGCGCCCTTCAGTCGCCCCTCTACCAGCATCGAAACTCGCGACTGGCGCCCAGAACCGAAGAATTCGGACGTGTTGTAGTTTGAGCTGCCGGGCATCGGGATCGAGTTGAAGGGCGTGTTGATATCGGACCCCAGAGCACGCTGGCGGTAAACCGTTTCAGCCGCCATGAAGCCGCCGGGCGTGATTGTGACTCCCTTCACATGAATCGCCGTCGGAGGTCCAGAAATGTTCTTCTGGGTTTCCTGCACGGTCACCACGGTGCTGGCCAGGTTGGTCTTCAGGTCAGTCACATCGTTCTTCAATTCGCCCACCGTCTGTTGTTGCTGCACAGCCTGCGCCTGAACGGCATCCGCTTTGCTCGCAGCATCGGTCGCAGCGGTCTGTGCCTGCTGCGCGACCTGATCCTTGTTGCGCAATTCATCCCGCAGTTCCCGAATTTGTTGTTGCTGCTGCGCCAGCGCCGCCTGTTGCGATGCGATCGCGTCTTTCAAGGCCTGCACGTCGGCCGCCGTCACGGTCGCGGCTGCCGGCTTCGGCTTCCTCGGTTTGGGCGCGGTGCTGGTTTGCCCCACCAGTCCCGTCGCCAGAAACAGAATTGCACACAACGTCCACGCAGACTTCATGGTTCTCTCCTTTTTGTCCTGCGATGAATGCAAAATTTCCTGTGTTGCGGGGGACTATTTGACCTGCTTGATCGCTTCCTTCACTTTTGCCACCACGTTGTCCGGCAACGGCGCGTAGGCCAGTGCAGATGTCATCTTCTGGCCATCCGTAACCATCCAGTTGAGAAAGTCGGCCAGAATCTTGCCCTTCGCCGGGTCCTTGGACGGGGCCGGAATCAGCAGCCAGGTAAAGCTGGAGATCGGATACGCGTCCTTCCCCGGTGCGTTCGTGATCGACACCCGGAAATCAGCCGGCATCTTCGGAGCCGAAGCAGCTGCCGCAGTCACGCCTTCCAGAGAGGCCTTCACGAAGGTCCCCGCAGAATTTCGCACGCTGCCGTATGGGATGTTGTTCTGGATGGCATAGATCAACTCAACATATCCAACCGAACCCGGCAACTGGCGGATGTAACCCGCGACGCCTTCGTTGCCCTTTCCTCCCATCCCGACCGGCCATTTCACCGAGGTGTCGGCGCCCACCTGGCTCTTCCACTCCGGGCTAACCTTGGAAAGATAGTCCGTCCAGATGAATGTGGTTCCGCTGCCATCGGAGCGATGCACCACGACGATATCCTTGTCGGGGAAATTTATTCCCGGGTTTGCCGAGGTAATCGCCGTGTCGTTCCATTTGGAGATCTTCCCCAGAAAAATTCCTGCCAGTGCCTCGGGCGTGAACTTCACTTCCCCGCTCACTCCGGGAAGGTTGTAAGCCGGTACATCTGCGCCCAACACGGTTGGAATGTTTAGTATTTTGGTCTTCACTTCCTGCAGTTGCTTGTCGGTCATGGGCATATCGCTGGCGCCGAAATCCACGGTGCCGGAGGTTACCTGGCGGATTCCGCCGCCACTGCCGATGGACTGGTAGTTTACTTCCACGTCTGAACGAATTTTGTGGTACTCGCTGAACCACTTCGAGTAGATCGGATAAGGAAATGTGGCGCCTGCTCCGTTCAGCGTGGTTTGCCCCACTACCGGCAAGGCCAGAAGGACAGACACCAACAGCAGCACGATTTTGCGCATAACCAGATCACTCCTCCTTGAATAGATACCCCGTTCTATCGGCGGAGTGTTACAGGAGGGTTACAAACGGGTAAATTTCTGATGAATGACCCGGGGCCGGACGGATGAGGTCGCGAAACTGTAGGGAAAGAATGGTCGAAAACAAATTCTGCGTTGCGTTAGTGTGACGATTGCAGATGTGCAATCTCGCGAGGAAAGAGCGTATTTGACGGGAACTGGCGACGCAGCCCGGTTAGCTACTGCAGCGCCCGCGAGTTATCCTTCTCGCGCACATACGCAATGGCGAGCAGGATTCGCGCAAATGGTGCGAGATAGTGTCCATGTTCGGCGGTCGTTTGCAGGTCGGCAATTCCGCCTTGCTTATCCGCGGACAGCCCTCCCATGCGAAGAATCCATCGCACGAGGGCGGCCATGCTTCCGATGATGTATTTACTGAAGCCAGTCGCCACCAGTGCGTCGTAGCAATTGTGACAAACTGCAAGCAGTTCCTGCGCCGACACGGAAGCTTCCTTGGTGAAGTGCAGAGATGCCAAATTGCGTTTTTCTATGAGCGCAGCGTAATCGGCTTGCAGGCCCGACGATAAGGTCAGGGCAAACAGGGCGTCTTGATCTTTGGGGTCTATGGCCAGTCGCTGGTGCGAAAGATTTTCGGCTTGCCCGATCGCGGCCATAAAATGTTCTCGTATCACTGGATCGGGTGTCAGCTTCGGGCGCCTGGCGAATGCTCCATCGTTCTCCAAGAACTGCGCCTCCAGCACCCCCAACCGGTTGAACTCGGAGAACAAAAAGCCTGCCGCTTCACTGACCGGACCCACTGGATCATCGGGGTGCAGTTGCTGCCACACCGCGAAGTCCCTTTGTGCCCCTGCGAAGTCGAGATTATAGAGTCCGGAAAATCCCTGGTCGAGCGGAGAGGATGTGGCCCCCGGCGGGAGATCGTTAGCTTTCGCAATCAGGCTGAAAATGCAACAGGCACACAAGACTGCTACTATTCTCCACCCCCGTGCATCCAATATTTTGACCATGTTTCCGCGCCGTGTGGTCTATTATCGTTGATCTGTATTTTGGTTGCAGTTTACTCTCTCAGTGCCGCCAACTATTTGATGACGCCTGCCGCAGAACCGAAAGTCCCGCCTTGTAATAGATTTGTCAATTCCGCTGGCAATGTATCATGTATTCCCAGCCCGAGGACAAAGTCTTCATGACTGATTTATCCCCACGCTATGCTCCGGGCTGGCCCGGCATCCCGCCACGTTGGACTTCGAGCGCCAAGACGGGCGCCGGTACGGCACTTAACCAGCACAGTAAAGTCTGGTTCACGCTGAGCCACGGCATCCTCAACGAAGTTTATTTTCCGCGCGTCGACCAGGCCTGTACCCGCGACCTGGGATTCATTGTCACCAATGGCCGTGATTTCTTTTCCGAGGAGAAGCGTCACTGCATCTTCGAAAACCGTCCTTTCGAGCCCGGTGTGCCCGCCTATGAGCTGACCAATACCTGCAACAGCGGACGCTATCGCATCCACAAGGAAGTCCTTACCGACCCCTACCGCAATGTCGTTCTGCAGAAGGTCCGCTTCGAGCCGCTGCAGGGTCAACTCTCCGACTACCACCTTTATGCTTTGCTCTCGCCGCACCTGGCAAACTGCGGATACGGCAATACGGGCTGGATCGGCGACTACAAGGGCGTCCCCATGTTCTTCGCCGAGCGCGACGGCGCCACTCTGTCGCTTGCATCGTCGACCGGGTGGAAGAGAACATCTGTGGGATTCGTGGGCGTCTCCGACGGCTGGCAGGATCTGTTTCAGCATTTCCAGATGGAATGGGAATATACCCGAGCGGAGAACGGCAACATTGCCTTCACCGGAGAGATCGATCTCGCCGCCTGCAACGGCGAGTTCGTGCTTGCTCTCGGCTTCGGATCCATTTGGACAGAGGCGGGACAGCAGGCACGATCCGCGCTGTTCGAGGACTATGCAGAGACTCGCCGGCACTACGTCTCGCAGTGGCAAAACTGGCAAAATACACTGCTCAAACTCGACGAACCTCTACGTCAGAGCGATCTCTATCGCGCATCGGCCGCCGTGCTGCGCACCCACGAGTCCAAAGATTTTCTCGGCGGCATCATTGCCAGCCTCTCCATTCCGTGGGGATTCAACAAAGGCGACGAAGATCTTGGCGGCTACCATCTGGTCTGGCCCCGCGACTTGGTCGAAACCGCGGGCGCGCTTCTGGCCGCCGGAGCGGTCACCGACTCGGTGCGCGTCCTGCGCTACCTGGAAGCGACTCAAGAAGCTGCCGGCAACTGGGCACAGAATCTATGGCTCGACGGACGTCCCTACTGGAGCGGTATTCAGATGGACGAGACCGCCTTTCCCATCCTGCTCATCGATCTCCTGCGCCGCGAGGCACCCGAAGCATTAGGCAAGCTCGACCGCTGGTGGCCCATGGTGCACAATGCCGTAAGCTTCATCGTGCGCAATGGGCCGGTCACGCAACAAGATCGTTGGGAAGAAGACGCGGGCTACTCGCCGTTCACCCTGGCCGCTGAAATCTCCGCGCTGCTGGCCGGGGCTGACATCGCCGACCTCACCGGACACTCCGACCAGGCCGTGACGATGCGCGACACCGCAGACGCCTGGAACGACAATATCGAGCGCTGGGTCTATGCCACCGGAGGCGATCTCGCGCAACAACTCGGCATCGAAGGCTACTATGTGCGCATCGCCCCTCCGAGTACAGACGGAGCCGCCTCGCCTACGCAAGGATTCGTTCCGATCAAGAACCGTCCGCCGGGGCAGGAGGGCGAACGGGCCTATCACATCATCAGCCCGGACGCTCTGGCGCTGGTGCGCTTCGGCCTGCGCGCGCCCGACGATCCCCGTATTCTGAATACACTGCGGGCCATCGATGCCCTGCTCAGCGTCGAGTTACCCCAGGGTCCATGCTGGTATCGCTACAACGGCGACGGCTACGGCGAACACAAAGATGGCTCCGCCTTCGACGGAACCGGAATCGGCCGCCCGTGGCCTTTGCTCGCTGGCGAGCGTGCGCACTACGCGTTAGCTGGTGGCCATCGCGATGAGGCTGAGGCCCTGCTCACCGTCCTGGAAAATTCGCCCGCCGGGCAAAGCCGCTTGCTCTCCGAACAAGTTTGGGACGCCGCCGACATCCCAGCCCTCGAGCTTTTCCGCGGCAAGCCCACCGGCTCAGCTTGCCCGCTGGTCTGGGCCCACTCCGAATACGTAAAGCTGCGCCGCTCGGTTCGTGACAACAAGATCTTTGACCAGCCTCCCCAGACCGTTAAACGATATTTAATTGAGAAACATGGGCGCCAACACTTCGGCTGGAGGTTTAATAATAAAACCCGTACGATACCGCGCAACCAGACCCTGCGCATCGCGCTCCTCACACCCGCCCGCGTGCACTGGAGCATCGACGGCTGGAAGACGGTACACGATACCGACACACGCGACACCGGCCTCGGCATCTACATACTCAGTCTGCCAACTGCGTCGTTGCCGGTGGGAGGTCAGGCTGTCTTCACGTTTTTTTGGCCCCAGGAGAATCGTTGGGAAGGCAAGGACTATACCGTCACGGTAGAGAACAGCTGATTGAGGCCCATGAATCCCGCTCAGGCATCCACGCTTGTGTAGCACAACTCGACGACGGTGCAATCGTCGCTGAGAGGAGTCCCGCTACAGAATGCCGTGACGGCGGAAAAAATTCCGTCGAGTGTGGGGGACTTGGCCGCCGCCGCTTCCAGCCGAAAGTCCTCAAAAAAGTCGCCCATGGCGTTCTCCGCCTCGGTAACACCGTCGGTCACCAGAATGAACCGGTCGCCGGATTTCATCTGACATCTGGCGCTCTCGAAAGTCGCGTCTGGAAGCAGGCCCACTGGGACGTTCCCGTGCGGGGGACGCATCACCTCTCCGGCGCACACCAAAAGCGGCTGCACGTGACCGCAGTTTACATATTCGAGATCGCCATCGCGGCGCAGGCGCACCAGCAGCAGGGTCGCATATTTCTCACCGCCCATCTTTTCGGTGAAGAACCGGTTCACCGCGGTCACCACTTCCAGCAGGGACATGCCCGCGATTAAATGCGAGTAGATCATCCCCTGTAACGTCGAGGCCAGCAGCGCCGCCGAAACTCCCTTGCCGCTGACATCGGCCAGCACCACCGCGAGCCCTTCCTTAGTGTTTACGGCATCATAGAAGTCGCCCCCGATTTCTTTACATTGCAGGTTCCTGCCGTCCATCCTCGCGAACGGAACTTCGGGAATCTTCACCTTCATCAGCCGTTGCTGAATGCTGGCCGCGATGCTCAACTCCTGCTGATAGCGGCGCGCTTCTTCCTCCGCTTGAACGAGTCGCGCATTCTCGATGAGCGACGCCGCTTCGGTCGCGATGGCGTGCAGGATATCCTGGCTCACTCCGCTGATGTCGCGCGAGGCGAATCGCGAGTCGACGTACAGAACTCCCATCGCCTCCGCGGAATTCGCGGCCGGCACCGGCGTTTGCGCATCGCGCGTCGCCTGGACCTGCATCTTGCGCAGCGGAATACAGACTACGGTCCGTAGATCGTACGCCACGATGCTCTGCCTGCCCGCAAGATCGAGCGACCGGCTCGTGTCGGTCAGGAGAAATTCGGAGTTCGAGCGCAGCGATTCTTCCAAGATCGAATGGGAAATCGTCTTGTCGTCGAGCAGTGGCTCCTTCTTGGAGTTGCGTCCAGCGGCCAGCCGGAGCTTCCCTTCCTCATCCTTAAGAAAAACAAAGGCGCGTTCGGCGCTCGTCAGTTGCAGCGTGACGTCGAGCATCGTCATCAAAATCTCGTCGAGCACGCCCGCCGTATTGAGCTTGCGCGCGGCTTCCAGAAAGAGCGTGAGCTTTTCCAGGTCGGTCGCTTCCTGCTTGATCTGAATGCCGGAGATCTGGCTGAGAAATTCCCGAGCCGTGTTGGAAGTAGCGCGGCCAGGATTGAACAGAAGATACGCCGAATCGCGCGCCCCGAATTCCAGCCGATCGCCGCGCTCCAGTTTCTGCCGCTGGATGCGCTCTCCATTCACAAACGTGCCGTGTTTGCTGCCCAGATCGACGAGAAAAAAGTCCAGTCCTTCCTGCAGGATCTGCGCATGGTCGCGCGAGACACGCGGATCAGCAATTACCAGATCTTTATCCACTTTCCGTCCGACGGTGAATGGAGTGTGGTCCATGAAGAGATTCTTCTGCTCGCTGCCCTGCACGAACACAAGGGCAGGCAAGGCACCCGAACTGGAGCTGTGAGAACTAATTGCGGTAAGAGGCATGGATGGTCGTTCAAAGCGCAGTTCGTCTTCGCCAGGCGACAGGCAGCGCTTGTGCGGCAATATCTCTTGCAGCAACAGACTACTCTGCGGCCGCGCTGTCCGGCAAGCAACGCGGTTCGCTCCTCCAGGCATCCAGCAGCGCCAATCCGAAGACGAACACAGGCACCATGTAACTGGAATACAACGGCATCGGCCAAACGTGCTGCCTCAGTTCTGGCGTCAGCCAGAGGTAAGCAAGGCTCAGTCCCACCGTGGCGATCCACGGCCACACCAGCAACAGGTAGCCGACAGCGCGTGCCCGCCGAACCGCCGGCAGGATGCGGTCACCCGAACGTTCGCTGCGTAACAATGCCAAGATCGCCGGTGCCAGCAGCACCTGGTTGTAAAGCGCGGACATGGGAGCGATGACTACGGTCAGGGCCAGCACAAGTCCGATGGCGCGTCCGAAGGCCGCACTGGAAGCAGCCTCTCCTCGCAGCCCCCATACCCCGAGGGCACAGGCCAAAACGCAGATCACCCCGAGAATCCAGCCCAGTATGAGACCAAACAGCGAAGTCAGCACAGACTGACTCTGCGTGTACTGGTGATACTGCCCAATTCCATCGACGAACATCCGCAACCATCCCGGCAAAAGCAGCTGCGCTCCGCCCAGCAGGAGCAACATGAGCAAACTAAACCCGAACACAAATCGCCGCCGCGAACGCCACTCGCTGCCGGCCCAGAGCAACAGCCACAACGCAAGCGGCCACGTCAGTTGCGGTTTAATCGTCGCCAACGCCAGCAGTCCTCCCGCCAAGAGAAACCATCCGCCAGCCAGGCATGCGCCACACGCCGCCAGCAATCCCGCCACCAGCAGACTGAGTTGCTGCAACTTCATCCCCTGCACCATGGGCAGCCAACCGAGCATCAGCACGATGAAGATCAGTGCGGTTCCGAGCGACGTCTTCCAACGGAGAACATAGAGCCAGAGCAAAACGGTGGCCACGGCCAACACCAACAATACCCATCGAAAGCCTTTCTGCACCACGTTAAACGGCAGATCAATGGTTGGAGCCATCAGAAACACAACATAGGCTGGATAAGCGAATCCCTGCTGGTCCTTGGGGTCGTCGGCACGCCCTGGATCGAGCGGTCTCCCATAGTATCCCTGTTGAATCTCGCGCGTGATCCCCGTGCTGTAAGGATTGCGCCCATGCCGGAGCAGTTCACGGGCTCCCAGCCAGCGCGGGTAGAGATCCGATAGATTGCCGCGTGGCCGGCTGTGCGCAGCAGCATCGGCAAGCTGTTGCGGCCTCAGAATCCGATCCATGTAAAACCATGTGCTCGCCGAAGCCGCAATGGCCAAGGCGAGTCCGACGACGAATGGCGGGCGCTTCGGCAAAGTAGAGTGCTTTCCCTTCTAACAACCCGACAACCACTTCAGACGAACCGCTTCATGTTACAACTGTGTGGGCAACAACCCACCTCATGCGATGGCGCATCGGAGTCTCGGCCGCAATCGGCTTTGCCAGTGGTGCATTCTGCTGGTTCCTGATGAAACGTCTCCATCAGGATGCGGCCGACTTCCACTGGGCACTGCATCTCGTGCATCGTCTACTGGCCCGGCAAAATCCCTACGATACGCCGCTCGAACAATATCCGCTGACCGCGGGGCTGTTCGCTCTTCCTTTCGTGCCTCTGCGGCCTGACCTGGCCGCCGGACTTTTTTGGGGAATCAGTTCATCCGCCCTCGCTTTCGGGCTGACGCGTCACGGCTATACCCGGCTGCTCATCTTTTTCGCTTATCCTTATTGGGCCGGACTTCTCGCCGTGCAATGGTCTCCCATCATCGCAGCCAGCGGATTCTTCCCGCTGTTGCTGCCCGCAACCATGGCCAAACCTCAGGTCGGATTGCCCGTCTTCCTCACGCGCCTCAGCCGGCGTGGACTATTGGCGTGCGCCATCGTGGGCTTGGTGAGCCTGGCCGTAATGCCGCAGTGGCCCGTGCTGTGGTTTCGACAAATTCAAAATTATGAGCACTTCATTCCAATCCTGGTTCTTCCGGGACCGCTGCTCTTGCTCGCACTGCTGCGATACCGAAATCGCGATGCGCAGCTTCTTTTCTTGTCGACACTCATGCCGCAACGTTGGTTTTTTGACAGCTTCATCCTTTGGCTGATTCCGCAGTCGCGCCGGGAGATCATCTGGACTGTCTTCTTCAGTTGGGGGGCGGGGATCTGGCGCTGGTATCACATGCCGTCCAGCTTTACCGAAGTTGGACGCTCCACGGTGATCTTCCTCTATCTGCCAATGCTGGCCGTCGTGCTGCTACGAAAGGGACAAAACAATGTCGCGACCGCCAATGCTTCTAGTCATCTGACCTCCGTGTAAATTGTTGGACCGAGCCTTCTCAGTCGATATGAGCCCACGCCGATGAAGCCGCGCTACTGGCACTACTGGGTTAGTCTGCTGCTGTGTCTGGCCCTGGCTCCCGTTCTGCGCTTCGAGAATCTTCCGCTCAAATTTGCTTGGATTACGCTCGGCGTGGCTTATTGGCTTTTGTTGGCTGCGCAGTCTATTTTCGCGGTAGTACTTCTGTGCCTGATAGGCCTGCCTCGCGAGCAAGTGCTAAAGCCATTCCTGGCGCGCTATCGAGAGAACCCGTTTCGCATCATTCCCCTGGTTTTGTTCATTGCCATTCTCGTCTGGCTCACCAGTTGGCTGAGAGCGCTGGTCCTCGGCATTGATGCGGTAGCTTTGCTCGAACTGCTCAACCGGCAAAAAGCGAAAGGACTACGCCATACGGCGGCGGCGATTCTCGCGCCTGCAGCCTATCTGTTCTTTGGATTTCTCATGGTGCTCGCCTATAACAATGTCATCGTGTCGGTGCGCTACAACTTCGCAACCGACCCGGCTCTAGCCGCCATTGATCACTGGCTGCTGCATGGGCACTCTGTTTCGGACCTGAGTCACTGGGCCTTGCAAGCGCTTCCTCTCTTGTTTTTCAGGGCTTTAGAATTCATTTACTTTGGAATGTTTCTCCAGATTGGCGCAACCCTCATTTTTCTGGCTCTCTACGACGGACGAACGCGGGCACTGCAGTTCGTCGGGACGATCCTCACCTCCTACTATCTCGCCCTCATCATTTTTTATATTTGGCCCGCGCAAGGACCTTATACTCTCTGCCCCGCTCACTTCTCGCGCTTCCCGGCCAGCCTTCAGTCTTACAACATTCAAAAGACGCTGATTCCGCACGCGCTGGCGCTATGGCACCATGAGCCCATCTCCAGGATTTCCACCGACTACTTCATCGCGTTTCCGTGCATGCACATCGTGCAGCCGATCATTGTGCTGTGGTTTCTGCGGCGTTGGCGGAGAATGGTCATTGCACTCGCCGCGTACGATCTATTGCTGATTACCGCAATTCTAATGCTCGAAATGCATTATGTGATCGACATCCTTGTCGGCTTGCCGGTAGCCGCGCTGGCGATCGCGATCACCGGCGGCCCGTTTCATAGCAAGAACGCCGAGGCAACCTCACCGCCTTGCCGGACCACGCAATGAATAATTACGACACTTCGAAGGCTATTTTATGGCTGCTCCTCAGCATTTTCTCGGCGGGAAGCATGGCTTTCTACGTCGCTGAGATATGGAGCGCCAACCAGCCTCCGCATTTCAGTGATTTCTACGCACCCTGGTGGGCAGCGCACGAACTCCTGCTCCACGGCCGCAATCCGTATTCGCCCGCCGTTGCGCACGAGATCCAAGCTGTGATCTACGGCTCCCCGGCGAGCGCAAGTCCTACGGACGATCCCTCAAACATCGCGGGTGGATTTGCGTATCCTCCCTATGCGGCACTACTTCTTTGGCCGACTGTCTACCTTTCGTTTTCGGACGCGCAGAAAGTATTTCTGGGCGTCTCCGCCCTGGCGACGCTGCTTAGCTTGGTGCTGTGGCTGCGGGCACTTCGCTTTCATCCTTCGCCACTGCGAGGGCTCACCATTGCGCTGTTCGCCCTGGGCAGCTTCCCCTCCCTACAGGCGATGAAGTTGCAAAATCTGAGTGTGATTGCAGCCGCGCTCATTGCGGTCACGCTGTTTCTGTTGTCTGACAATCGGCTGGTTCTCGCCGGGATCTTCCTGGCCGTATCCACAATCAAACCGCAATTCACCATCGCGTTGATTCCCTGGCTTGCTCTCTGGACTATGAGTGACTGGCGCCGCCGTCGTCCCCTGGCCGGGAGCTTTCTCATCTCGATGTTGCTGCTGTTTCTCGTCAGTGAATGGCTGCTACCGGGCTGGATTCGCCGCTTTCTGAACGTCGTACACGCCTATCGCCAATACACTTACGGTCACTCTCTGCTCGACGTTTGGTTTACTCCGGGGTGGGGACTGCCGGTCGCCGCCTGCTTTCTGCTTGCAGCCTTGGCGCTCGGCTGGCGCGATCGTTCCCAACCAGCCGATTCAATGCGGTTTTTCCTGGTTACCAGTCTGCTCCTGGCTGTGACTCTGATGGTTATTCCGACATTGGCTCCCCACGCGCAGCTATTATTGTTGCCCGGGTTCTTGTGCCTGCTTCGGGGTCGGACGTTGCTCTCCGGTAGGCTCAACAAGCTGCTCTCAGCCGCCACCTGGGCCTTGCTGGCTTGGCCCTGGATTGCCGCCTTCGGACTGTTGGTGGCCGCCATCCGGGTTCCGGTGTCCACTCTGCTACGCTTCTGGGCCATTCCGCTGTACACCAGTCCGCTTCTGCCAATGGCCGTTTCGTTGGCTCTAGGCTCTTTCCTGGGCACCGCCTCGGGAATGCAGACTTCTTGTCTCAGCGCCTCGGCTTCTGCCTCCAAACCCTACAAATCTGACGCCTAACGCCCTAAGTACCTGGCAGAGGGCCGTACCCGGGGTAACTTCTTTTTCCCCCAGGTATGCAATAAATTACGACTTTTCTGTCATATTGCAGGGTATGATGACGTAGTCGAGTAGACCAAATCTTAGGCGACTTAGTCCCAGAAGCTGTGGGTGCGTTCCACTCGATCTCAAGTAATCAGAAAAGGGGCCATGTCTATGGAGCTTTTACGCAGACTTTGGTGCGAACAGGAAGGACAGGATATTGCGGAATATGCAGTTATGTTGGCGGTGATCCTGGTCATTGTTGTTGGCACCGTCCGATTAATCGGATCCAATGCCAATAACGTGTTCTCCTCTGTCGCCAGTTCCATCCAGTAGAAAACAACCCGATTGAGGAACAAGGCTGCAGACCCTGCTTTGTGGCAGTGCGTGAGTTTTGGTTTCTAAAGGGAGCAGTATGAACCGCACACGTTTGTTGATGATCGGAGTCCTGGCTCTGGCACTGGGCTTTGTTGCAAGTGTGTATGTCTACCGGAACTTACAATCAAAAAGCGGCCCAGGCTTCGAATCCGGCGTCGACGTGATTGTGGCGGCGGAGGATCTGCAAGTGGGGGCGCGGGTAGAAGAACACGACATAAAAATCATCAAGATTCCCGCAGCCGATCTGCCTCCCGGAGCGCCCCGGAGACGTTCCGACGTATTGGGACACGGTGTCATCGTCCCCATCTCAAAGGGGGAATTTATCCTGCCCAACCGGCTGGCCGGCGAAAACGCGGGATCGGGGCTTCCCTCGCTCATCCCTCCCGGCATGCGCGCGGTTTCGGTGCGAGTGAATGAAGTCGTCTCGGTTGCGGGATTCGTGACCCCGGGAACGCGCGTCGATGTGCTTCTTACCGGAACACCCGGCGGGGGCGAACAGGAGACCACGACCGTTCTGCAGAACGTTGCCGTCCTGGCCTCGGGTCACACCCTGGAACGAACCGCGACCGGCGAGGCCCAGAATACCGCCGTCATCACGCTCCTGGTTTCACCCGATGATGCCCAGCGGCTTACCCTTGCCAGTTCCGAAGGGCATATTCAACTCGCGCTGCGCAATCCCCTCGATACCAAGCAGGACGAGGTTCCCTCCTCCAATTCCAGGGGTCTGTACCGGGGAGTCGCCGCGCCTCCCCCCGTGCAACCGGTCGTTCATCACATAGCAAACAAGAGAATCACAGCGGCTCCGCCCGCCTCCACCGGCGTGAGCATTGAGGTCTATCAGGGCGACAAGCCGAAGGATCTGGTTAAATTCCCAGGCGAGGGTTCCGAAACCAAGTGATGGAAAGAATTCGATTGTCCAAGTCGCCTTGTTGGACACTAGCAAGCTTCGTCGCGGGGAGAGAAATCTGAAAATGAGCGTTCGCATACCATTCCTCGGGGCTTTGGTGGTCACGGCTGCCTTCGCGCTTCCCGCCTTTTCCGAGATCATGCAACAGGCGGATACGACGGGCCAGTCCCAAAGTTCCGCACCCAACAGCACTCAGACCACGACGCTACCGCCAGAGTCCCAGCAGACCCAAGGATCGTTTCCTTTGCGGGTCATGGTTGGCAAATCCCTGCTCATCAATACGACGGAACGGCTCAAGCGCATCTCCGTCACCGATCCGGCGATCGCCTTCGCGCAAGTCATTACGCCTACGCAGATTTTAGTTCACGGCAAAACGCCGGGCGAGGTTTCGCTCCTCATCTGGGATGAACTGGAACGCTCGCGCAGCTTCGATCTTCGCGTTGATGTGGATGTCAGCGCATGCGCCGAGGAAGAGCACCGCGTCTTTCCCGACGAGCAGATCGCCGTCACGCCTTCGCGAGCCGCCGTGGTTCTCTCCGGACACGTTTCCACCGAAGATGTCGCCAAGCGCGCCGGAGAACTGGCCGGCGCCTATTCTCCCAGAGTAGTGAATGTGCTTACCTTCGGGCCAGTCGGCGCCCAGGAAGTCTTGCTGCAAGTGAAATTCGCGGAAGTGGACCGCACCGCCCTGACCCAACTGGGCGTCAACTTCATTTCCACCGGACGCCGCGAATACCACTCGGCACCGTGACTACGGGACAGTTTGGCGGCTTTGGTCCTCAGACCTTGACCCCTGGCACCCAAACGGCTGCCGGTACGACTGTCACCACCACGCCCGCGACGACCATCAACAACGTTCTGAATCTGTTTCTGTTTCGGTCCGATATTAATCTCGGCGCCACGATCCAGGCACTTGAAACCAAGAACCTGCTGCAGATTCTCGCCGAGCCCAATCTTATTGCCGTCAATGGCAAGGAAGCGAGTTTCCTCGCCGGAGGCCAATTTCCCTTCCCTATCGTGCAGCCGGGCGCGGGCTTTACCGCCGTGACCATCTCCTTCAAGGAATTCGGCGTGCGCCTGCAGTTCACCCCCGTCATCATGCCCAACGGGAATATCCACTTAAAGGTAGCCCCGGAAGTGAGCACGTTGGACTTTGCCAATGCACTGACCATCTCCGGATTCACCGTGCCCGCGCTTAGCACACGCAAGGCCGAAACTGAGTTTGAGTTGCAGGATGGGCAGAGCTTTGTGATCGCGGGGCTCATGGATAATCGCGTTACCGACATCTACAACAAAATTCCGGGCCTGGGGGACATCCCGATTCTAGGGAATTTTTTCCGCAGCAAGAGCTTGCAGAAGAGCAATTCGGAACTCATGGTCTTGTGCACGGTGCACCGCATTTCTCCCAACGCGGAGCCGCCTGCCCCGCCCAAAAATCCGACGCCTTTCATGGACACCGGCAAGTTCGACAAGAGCAAGTAGGCAGGGAGTTGGCGAAGCGCACCGGCGCGCAATAGAGTTTTGCAGGAAATCAGGAAACCGCAGGTCGTTATGCCAGAACTATCGGTGGTCATCGTCGCCACGGACAACGAGCAGCGCGCGGTGCTGCAAGTGCTCGTCGACGGCACGAGTGTGGCGCGCACCGTCCACACCTGTGCAAGTTTTCCGGTGGCAGCCTCCGATCCTGTGACCCGGCGCGTACGCACTGCCAATCCCGATGTTACTTTGGTCGATATTCCCGCCGACAATCCTACTTTGGCACTGCGAGCCATCGAGCTTTTGCATCAGGAGATGCCCGACGCCGCCATTTTTGCGATCGGAAATCTGAACCAGCCTCAGATCATCGTCAATGCCATGCGGGCCGGAGCCCGTGAATTCATTGAACGCCCCACCACGACCACCGATCTGCTCGAGGCCTTCGTCCGCCTCACGAGCGCGCAACGCCGGGGGCGTCAGGAGGGTATCCGCGGCAAAGTTTTCTCGGTCATCAATGCGAAGGGTGGGAACGGAGCGACCACGGTCGCCGTCAATCTCGCACTCGCTCTGCAAGCCGCCTATGGACAAACTGCGCTCGTGGACCTGGCTCCTCTCGGCCACGCCGCGCTGCACATGAACCTTAAGCCCGTCTTCAACGTAGCCGACGCCAACCGCAACCTTCACCGCATGGATGCTTCCCTGCTCGAAAGTTTCATGACGCGCCACAGCGGCGGCTTGCAATTGCTGGCCGGAACCAATATGCCTGCAGCAGTAGATCCTTCGACCGCGGAATTTGTTCGTCTCTTCGACATGCTGGTCACGCACTTCCGCTATGTGGTGGTCGATGCGTCATCGCGTTTTGACGCAGTCAGCCGTCTCATCGCGAGTCTTTCAGAAACCGTTCTGCTGGTCGCCTGCAGCGATGTGGCGTCGCTCTGGAGCGCTGCCCGTGTCCAACAATATCTGGGAGAAACCGGCAGCCGCGACCGCGTCCGCCTGGTCCTGAATCGCTTCCGGAAGGTGCCGGGCTTCAGTGAGGCCGACGCCGAGGCGGCGGTAGGCGCTAAACTTTTGTGGCGGATTCCGAACCAGTATTTCGCCGTATCCGGCGCGATCGACCGGGGTACACCGGTGATGGACCAGCGGACTTCTGAGATGGCCCGCTGTTTCGCAGGATTGGCGCAGGAATTAACTCGTAATGACGCGGACGCAAAACGCGCCGCGTGGTCGCTATTCAAATCCGTTTAAGAATTTAGGCCCCTATGGCAAATCTTCAATCGTTCGAGCGCACTGATTACCAGCAGGTAAAGGCCGACCTGCATCGCAAGATCCTCGATCGTCTCGACCTGGAAAAACTCGGCAAAGCCGCCGGTGATTCCGCGCGCGATGAAGTTCTGGTGGTCATTCGCAATGCGGTCAATAGCGAAGTTGTGCCTCTTAGCTTTGCCGAACGCGAACGACTCTCCCGCGAGATCCTCGACGAGATCTTCGGACTCGGTCCGCTCGAGCCCCTGCTCAAGGACTCCAGCGTTTCCGATATTCTGGTCAACCGATTCGACCGCGTCTACGTGGAGCGTGCCGGCAAACTCGAGCGCACTGCCCTCTCCTTCAAGGACGATTCGCACCTCATGCAAATCATCGAGCGTATTGTTTCGCGAGTCGGACGACGCGTCGACGAATCCTCTCCCATGGTCGATGCCCGGCTGGCGGACGGATCGCGCGTCAACGCCATCATTCCGCCCTTGGCCATTGACGGCCCTTGCCTCTCCATCCGCCGTTTTGGACGCGAGCCGGTCACGGCGCGGCAGATGATTGAGAATCAAACCCTGACCGAATCGATGCTCGAACTGCTCTCGACTATGGTCAAGGGACGCCTCAACATCTTGGTCTCCGGCGGAACTGGCGCCGGCAAAACGACTTTGCTGAATGTCCTCTCTGGATACATTCCCAACTCCGACCGCATTGTCACCATCGAAGATGCCGCCGAACTGCAACTCAAGCAGGAGCACGTGGTCCGCCTGGAAACTCGCCCGCCAAACATTGAAGGCAAAGGCGCGGTGCGTCAGCGGCAACTGGTCATCAACAGCTTGCGTATGCGTCCCGACCGCATCGTGGTCGGCGAGGTGCGTGGCGAGGAGGCCTTCGACATGCTACAGGCCATGAACACCGGCCATGAAGGATCACTTACCACCGTCCACGCTAACTCCCCGCGCGACGCGATGGCGCGCGTCGAAAACATGGTTTCCATGGCGAACCTCAACATTCCAGAGCGCGCTGTGCGTCACCAAATCGCTTCCGCAGTGCATGCAGTGGTTCAGATCGCGCGACTCTCCGACGGTACCCGTAAGGTCATCACGGTCTCGGAGATTACCGGCATGGACGACGACTCTATCGGGATGCAGGACATCTTTAGCTTCGACCGCACTGGCACCGATGAGAGCGGAAAGGTTCGCGGTGTATTCCATGCGACTGGTGTTCGTCCCCGGTTTGCCGATCGGTTGGCAACATCGGGAGCCCGCTTGCGGCCGGCTCTGTTTGAATCGAAAACCGAGGTCTGAGGATTGGTATGCCTGCAGTTCTGATCGCACTTTTGGTGTTCGTCCTGGTCGCGCTCGCGGTCTTCGCTGCAGTGACGCTTCTCGACCAGCGCAGCGCCCGCGCCCGTCTCATCAAAGAACGGCTGGCCAACGAGCGAAAGGCCCCGGAGCGTGCCGCCGAGGAAGAACTCGCCCTCCTGCGGGATGAGCAACTGAGCCAGATTCCTGCGCTCGACACTTTGCTCCGGCGGTCTGCACGGGTTACAGAGATTCAGAAACTGCTGACGCAAGGGGGAATGTCCATGCGCGCCGGCAACTTTCTTGGGTTCTCCGCGCTCGCCGGCGTCGTGGCCACGATCGTGGCTTATATCCTCAGCAAACGCGTCGAAGTCGCATGGGTCGCTCTGCTCGTCGGCTTCCTGCTCCCCTACTCCTACGCTTCGTTTCGGCGCAACAAGCGCTTTGAGAAATTCGAGGAACTTTTCCCGGAGGCCATTGATACCCTCGCGCGCGCGGTTCGAGCCGGACACGCATTCACGACCGCGCTCGAAATGATAACCAACGAGGTCGCCGAACCGGTTTCCGGCGAGTTTCGCCAGCTTTACGAAGAACAGAAGTTTGGTATGCCGGTCCGCGATGCTCTCATCAATCTGACCGAGCGCATGCCCCTGGTCGACGTGAAATTCTTTGTCACTGCGGTTATGCTGCAGCGCGAGACCGGCGGCAACCTGGCCGAGATTCTGGACAATTTGTCCTATGTCATCCGTGAGCGTTTCAAAATTCAACGTCAGGTGCGCGTCTATACCGCCCAGGGACGGCTCACGATGGCACTGCTGATGGGGATGCCCCCCATCATCGTGACTGTCATGCTGGTGCTTAATCCCAGTTTTATTCGCCCGCTCTTTTCCGACCCGATCGGCCATACGCTGCTGGTCGCCGGAATCATTCTGCAAACGATTGGATATTTCGTGATCCGCAAGATCATCCGGATCCAGGTTTAGTGAAGCAAGTTTAGTGAAGCAGGTCTAGTGAAGCAGGTATAGTCATGCTGCCGATAATCTTGATCGTCGTCGTATTCATCACGGTGGTGATGGCGGTGTTCGCTTTCGGCGCCGCTGCGGTGACCCCGAGTTCGATGCTCGGCGCCCGGTTGCGCGCACTCGGCGGACAGCAGCAGCCCGTAGAGAATAAACCTGCATTCCGGGAACGGATGGAGCAAGCGCTGGATCCTCTCAGCAAGGCCATTCCGCTTTCTCCGGCTGATGTTTCCCGCACCCGCGCCTGGCTGATTCAAGCCGGATTCCGCGATGCCATCGATGTCAACTATTATTTCGGAGCACGTGTTCTGATGGCTGCCGCCGGCTTTGCCGCCGTCGCTTTGTTCTCCGGCTTTGACAACGTTTTCCTTCTCGCGGGTGTTCCCGGCCTCGGCTTCTTCTTGCCGCGCTTTATCCTGAAGCGCATGATCAAAGATCGGCAGCATCGCATTCGGCTCGGCTTGCCCGATGCCCTCGACCTCACCGTCATTTGCGTCGAGGCCGGTCTCGCGCTCGACCAGGCTCTGATGCGCGTGGGGCAGGATCTACACCATGCCCACTCCGATCTCAGCGATGAGTTCCATCTGGTGAACCTGGAGATGCGCGCCGGTAAGCCCCGCGCCGAAGCGCTCCGCAACCTGGTGGATCGCACGGGAGTTGACGACATCCGCTCTCTTGTGGGTACACTGATTCAGACAGATCGCTTCGGCACCAGCGTCGCCCAAGCCCTCCGGGTGCATTCCGACTCCCTCCGCACGGAACGCCGGCAACGGGCCGAAGAACAAGCTGCAAAGACTACCATCAAGATGGTTCCCCCACTGGTGATATTTGTTCTGCCGTCGATTATTTTTGTCACGATCGGCCCGGCGGTCATCGAGCTGATCCGGCAACTGGGACCGGTTTCGGGCGGAAAGTAGAAGGCGGCGCGAGCAGCAAAGCAGGACGGCGAGGCGTTGGTGTTCATGGCAGTTTTTTCTTCACAGGGGCAGGCCTTTAATCAAACGCGCCAGGCATACCTTGCCACAGCTCTGGCGGTCGCCAACACGCACTGGACCCGGCTGCGTGGCCTGCTGGGACTTCGTTCCAGTGACTTCCGTAACGGCTCCGGCCTCTGGATTGTCCCCTGCCACGGCGTTCATACTCTGGGTATGGGGTTTCCCATCGACGTCGTTTATCTGGATAATGCCCTGACAGTAATCCACATTCAGCGTGACCTGCGGCCTTGGCGTTTTGCCCCCGTCCGGACGCAGGCGGCATCGGTTTTGGAACTGCCGTGCCGCACCGCGGCTGAGACGCAGACTGCGGTGGGCGATAAAATCCAAATCACAATCGAAAAGGATGGTAGAGTACCGACCGCGTGATTGAGACCCTCGAACTCGAAGAGTCCGTCGTCGAACGTTACGACACTCCCAAGCTGCTGGTCGACTGGTCGTCGCCCTGGCACGAGTTCGTCACGTCCGTTCGCCCTGCGCTTGTGCATTCGGAACGCCGCCTGGCCGGCGAGGCTCCCTTCGGATTGATTCCCTTGCGCATCATGATCCCCTCCTATGTGCTGGAGGCATTTCTGATTTTTGCCGCGATCGTCGTGCAAGTAAAGATTGCGGAGTTGCAACCCTTCGTCGCGCCCCGATTGTCCAGCCACGACGTGATCTACTACAGCGGCGATGAACTTCCTCGCACCGAAGATCTCGGCGGCGCTGAGGCTGGAACCGCCGGCCGCGCCGGCGGCGGCGAAGCGCACCATCGCACCCAGACCATCAGGGTCGTCCGCGGCGGCTCTCTCGTTCCCAGGGTCGTCGACGCGCCCAACCTGAAGCTCCCTTCCTCGCGCGACGCAGTGGCCAATCTTTTGGCGATCAGGCCGAATCCCGGACCTCCGCCCTCGGAAGGCTTGCGCTCGACTCGCACGGCTCCAAATCTAGCCGCAGCTTTGGTGGCTCCCGCTCCAAATGTAATCCGCGATTACACCCGCAACGGTGTTCAACTCGACTCGGTGATCGCTCCGGCCCCTTCGGTATCGCGCGACCAGCCACTGACGGCCCCTAACTTCAGCGCGACGTTGATTCCGCCCGCGCCCAGCGTTGCCCGCGACCATACTCTCGTGGCTCCGGCTCTGCGCCCCTCCGTGATTCCGCCAGCCCCTAGCGTCTCCCGCGATCGCACTCAGACGGCGCCGTCGCTCAATACGTCGGTGGTAGCGCCCGCTCCGAATGTTGCCCGCGATCAAGCGCGCTCCAATCCGGCACTTGCTGCTAATGTAATTCCGCCAGCGCCCGCCGCGGTGAGCCGGGAACTTTCCCGCTCGCCCGTGCAGATGAATGCCTCGGTAGTGCCGCCGCCGGTCTCGGCTCCGGAACGGGCCGCCACGCGCAATCCTAAGCTGAACTTGCCTGCACCCTCCGTCATAGCGCCGCCGCCCTCGGCCGACATCTCGCAAGACGTGCACCGCCTCGCCAACGGCAACATTCCAGATTCGTCAGGAACAGTCGTTCCTCCGCCGCCCACGCAAACGGGCAGCGGATCTTTCATGAGCAGTCTGATGGGAAAAATCTTTGGCGCCACCGAAGTGGTGCCACCGCCTCCATCGGTGAATGCCCATGCGAGCGGCGTCACTGGAACCTCGCTCGCCGCCAATGTCGTCCCGCCTCCGCCCAGCGTCGGCGCGAGCATAGCTGGGGGCAGTCCGCGCGGAACGCGCACCGGCATGGGCGTAGCGCTCGGGACAAACGTAGTCGCTCCACCGCCCTCAACTGGTGTATCCGGCGGGAGCGGAACGCGCTCCCTTTCCTCTGGCCCGACGCTCGGTACGCCAAGCGTTGTTCCGCCCCCGCCTTCGCTCCCTGGGGCTGGTGGCGGCACGGGTAACAACGGCGGTGGCGCGGGGAGTCCGCGCGGGACGCTGCTCGCTAACAATATTGTCCCTCCGCCCCCTTCCATTGCTGCCGGTTCTGGCCCCGCTGGCTCCGGCCTGAGTCGCAACGGCGCAGGTCTCGGCGCGCCGCTAGACGAAGGCACAGGCGTCTCCCCGCCCACTACCGGCGGCAGCGGCGCCAACGCCGGCGCAGTGCTTTCCAGCCAGCCCGGCTCCAAAGTTGGACTGCCCAGCGGAGGCACAGGTTCGCTGGCTATGTCGCCCGCAGGCGGAGACAAGCCCGGCCTTGGCGGGGCCGGCGTCAGCAGTAGCATTGGCCATGGGAGCGGTCCCGGCAGCGGCATGAATGGCGCAGGGCCCGGTGCCGGAAAAACTGCTGCCGGACACGGTTCAGATCCCAACACGCGAGGCGGCATCGCTCCGACCGCAGGCCCGAGTGGCGCTGGCAACGCACCCTCTGGCACTCCGCCGGTTCGCGGCGTCGATATCAGCGGGGGCAGCGGCATTGTCACGATTCCCGGCTTTGGGTCGGAGTCCACTGCCAGTGATCCTCAAGGTCCGGGTCATTCCGCACTCAAGCCGCGGCAAACACTGGGAGTGACCGTGGTCGCAACCGCGACTTCCGGTGGAGCTTTCGAGCCTTACAAGAATCTTTTGCGCGGTGAGAAATACACCACTTATTTCGATACTTCCTTGGGTACTGTTGTTATGGAATTTGCCGACGAAGGTGCCGGCCATCCTTTCCGTGGAACCCTCGCTGCCCCTACAGCAATGCGCACTGATCTGGCCGTCGGCCTGCCACGCGCCCGCATGGTAGTCACCTGCACCCTCGACGCTTCCGGCAATCTGAAGAACGTGCGCGTTTTAGAAACCGGCCCCGCCAAGATGACCGCGAAAGTCCTCGCTGCTCTGCGCAGTTGGAAGTTCCAACCAGCCATGCGTGACAACCAGCCAGTGGAAGTCACGGCGATCTTGGGCTTTGGCATCGATACTAACGACCGCTTCTAGGACGGACTTCCAGTAGGACGCTCAGACATCCGCCACATCCTACGCAGTAATTTTCTGAATCCAGGCTAAGAGCTGAGAGCGAGCAAAAAAACAGGCCGCTCTGGGGGGAGGCACTGAGCGGCCTGGTTGGCGAAGTCCTCCGGGGAGGAGGGTAAACTTTTATCTACATGGACGACGGATTGTTCTGGCCCGTGGTTGGCGGCGTCGCCGGCTGGTTGCTGTCACCCACAGTATTCGTCATCAAGCGCACATCGACGCGGCGGTTATCGGCGCGGCCACTCGATGTCTTATTCGATTCCACCGGCTTATCTTTGCCGAGCCCAATCACGTAGATCTTGTGCGCCGGAACGTTGTACTTGGTGGCCAGGTATTGGATCACGGAGTTGGCGCGGCGTTGGCTCAGATCGTAGTTGTAGTCCGCCGAGCCCACTGAATCCGTTCCGCCTTCCAGCGCGATAATGTAGCCCTTGGTCGAAGAAATGGTAGCCGCAAGCTGGTCGAGCGCTGCCTGGGCCTTCGGAGTCAGGTTGTCTTTGTTGAAGCCGAATTTCACCGAGGTCTCGGCCACGGCGTGATAGTTGTCCAGGTTGGCGACTGTGTTGGTCAGCACGCCTACGCGGCCGTTCGCCGCATCCGCCATCTGCTGGGCCGAGGTTGCGGTCTGTCCGGCGGCCTGCGCCTTCTGCTCCACTTCGGCGGTCTTCGCGTTCACAGCCTGAATGCCGGACTGGGCGCGCGCGTCAACGTCCTTGATGTCCTTGGAATTCTTTGCGGCCAGATCGTCGAGTTCGTTGGTTTTGTTGATTAGCGGGGTCGTCTGCTGCTTGACATAGTTCTTGCTGGCACAGCCAACGGTGGCGATCATGCTGGCAGCCAAGCAAATTAGTAACGAAGTGCGGTTCATAGGGTATGGCTCCTTAATCCAATCTTGGTGGCGCGCCTGGGTAATCCGCGCCAAATGCAAATTTGATGCCCTGGGAATGACTGCTTGTTGCTTACAACTCCCGCAGCTACTTCTGCACGGGACATGCCAGTTTTCTGTACTCCGAATATTCACTCTAAGTATATACATTTTCAATGGCTTGCGAAAGAAGAATAGACAAGCCCTTTGGGGGGCCGGGGGTAGCGGAACGCAAAGCCCACACACGGAGTGGAAATTTTATATGGTTCGGCTCAGGTTCGGGCGGTGCCCGACGGACCTGATTTGTCACTTCCAGATGTCCGTGATCGGCGAGGCATTACGCTCATTCGCCGTTAAAGGTTCCAGACCAAAGTTGTCTTCAATCGTGCGCAGGACGCTGTAATGGTTGTAGAACTTGGCGAGCGCGTCCGGATCTTGCTGATTCGCTGGTTTCACCATGTCGCCAAGAAACAACGTGTAGATGCGATTGTCGACATTTCCGCCGGACTCGTCGAAGGTCACAACCACCAGCGTTCCCTGACGCAGCTTTTCCGGGAAGGTCTCGTCGAGGAACTTCTTCACCCACGCGCCTGCGAACTGCGCGCTGGTGTCGTGGCCGTCATGGTTCATGTTGGGAGTGTAAAACGAATAGGCGACCAAGCCCTTGCGCGCGTCTTGCACAAAGTAATTATCGGACTTGCTGGAGTCCACGCGAATCACGCGATCGCACCATTTCTGCTGCACCTCGCGAAAGCTGAGGAACGGCACGTGACGACGTGTGTAGTTGCCTCGGTTGGCGGGAACATGTTGGTACGAGTAGTTCCATGGGCAGGTCTCGTTGGGCAGTTCTTCCGCGTATTGTTTGAAGTCAAGACCGGCGGCGATCAGACGATCGGCGATCGAATGGTGCGCGGCATCGTTGGGGAGGTTCACTTGGCTGTCAGCAACCAGACGTCCACGGCGATGGATGTCGAAGTCCGTTCCCGCAACCATGGCCAGATAATTTGGGTAAGAGGGATGAAATAGAGCGTGGAAGTTGGTGAAGCTCGCGCCCCGTGCAGCTAGGTCGGCGAGATTCTTGTCTTTGCTCGCTACCTCGTAATCCACGTTTTCGAGAACGATGATCAGCACGCGGTCGAAATGGCGAGCGGTTGCCCGGGCCGCAGCCCGCGCCGCTTCCTCCTGCTTGCCTTGCGGAGACTTCGTCACTTGGGGTTGATTGGACTGGTCCGACGGCACCTGGTTAATACTCTGCGCCGAACCTGCGCTCGAACCGGCATTCAAGAAGATGCTCAGAAGGAAGGCGGTCGTCAATAAATTTCGCGGGAAGACGCAAGCGGGAGTCATTCACCTTTTTGTAACACAATGCCTCGATTTCCTATCCAATAGAATAGATCCCTCAACATGGACTTGCAGGCCAAAATCCGCACGATTCCTATGGAGCCCGGCGTGTATCTCTACAAGAACGCCGAGGGCGACGTGATCTACGTGGGCAAGGCGAAGAATCTGCGCAGCCGCGTGGCCAGCTATTTCCACGAAGGTCGTTGGGAAGACGCGAAGACCGGAACCTTGGTCCGGGAGGCTGTCGACGTCGACTACATCGTTGTCGCCAACAACAAAGAGGCGCTGGCCCTCGAAAATAATCTGATCAAGCAGCGCAAGCCGCGGTTCAACATCCTGCTGCGCGATGACAAGACCTACCCTTACGTGAAGCTCACGCTCGGGGAGCGCTGGCCGCGGGTCTACGTCACTCGACGCTTGCGCAAAGACGGCAGCGCTTACTACGGTCCTTACTTCCCTGCTAACCTGGCGTACCGAATCGTCGATCTGATCCACCGCAATTTTCTGATTCCGTCGTGCAAGGTCGACCTCACGCGCTTCCATCCGCGGCCGTGCCTGCAGTACTACATCCGCCGTTGCCTGGGCCCGTGCGTGCAGGAACTGACTACGCCTGAGGCCTACCAGGAAGCTGTGCGGGACGTGAAACTGTTTCTGGAAGGCCGGCCCACGGATTTGAGCCGTTCGCTGCACACCCGCATGGAACAGGCGGCCGCCGCCCAGGAGTACGAGCGCGCGGCGCGGTATCGCGATCTCATTTCAACCGTCGAGCAGTTGCAAGAGCGCCAACGCATTGCCGCCGCCGAGGGCGACGATGCCGATGTGTTCGGCTACCACTACGAGAACGGCATGATTGCAGTAAACCTGTTCCACATGCGCGGCGGGAAAATGGTCGATCGCCGCGAATTCTTCTGGGAAGACTTGCCGGAATTTGCCTCGCCAGAAAGCCCTACTCGTAGAGACCTTGCTTGCAACGTCTCGGCCGACAGCATAACCGAAGGCGGCGAGAGCACAGGCGCCGCTAGCAGAGACGCTGCAAGCAACGTCTCTACGGAATTTGTTCCTGGGGAATTCTTCTCTGCCCTGTTGAAGCAACTCTACATCGGCCAGCCTTATGTCCCACGCAACCTCTATGTGCCGGTCGATTTTGAGGATCGCGAGGCGCTGGAAGATCTGCTCTCGGAACAGGGCGCAGGAGAAAATTCCCGCGGCTCCCGCGTGCATATCCTAGTACCGCAGCGCGGGGACAAGCGCTCGCTCATCGATCTTGCCGGCAACAACGCAAAGCAGTCCTACGACCAACGCTTCCGCGTGCTCAAACCCAACGCCCAAAAAATTCAGGAAGAATTGCAGGAGGCACTGAGCCTGCCAGAACTCCCCAAGCGGATCGAATGCTTCGATATCTCGCACATTCAAGGCGCCGAGACTGTCGCGTCGATGGTGGTGTGGGAAGACGGCAAGATGAAGAAGTCGGACTACCGCAAGTTCATCATTCGCACTGTCGAAGGAGTGGACGATTTCGCCTCGATGCGCGAGGTGGTCACGCGGCGCTACAAACGTTTACGCGACGAAAACAAACCCATACCCAGTCTCGTGCTGATCGACGGCGGCCTCGGACAACTGCACGCTGCCGCGGAAGCACTGGACTCGCTGGAGATCATTAACTTGCCCCTGGCTGCCATCGCCAAACGCGAAGAGATTCTCTACGTTCACGGTCAGGAGAAAGACCCGATTGCGCTCGATCATCACTCACCGGTGCTTCACCTGATTCAACTCATTCGCGATGAGGCGCATCGTTTTGCGGTTACGTTCCACCGCAAGCGCCGGCAGATGCGCGACCGATCCACCGAATTGCTGGAAATCCCCGGCGTGGGCGCGAGCACAACGCGGCGATTGCTGGAACACTTTGGCAGCGTGCAGGCGGTGAGGCAGGCTGATCCGGCTGCATTGTCGGCGGTCGTGACCCGAACCCAGGCAGAAGCGATCCGCAATCACTTCCGGAAATAGGCCTCCTGCCGAAAACACTCTAACCGCGAAGTTCGCGAGAGTACCGCTGCAAAGAGCGCGGAGAACAACGTACCGCTACTTTGGTTTCTGGCTGGAGTTGCCCATGTCGAGGACAACCTTCCAGTTTCCGTCTTTCTGCCGCTTCCAGATGCTGGTGTACTTGCCGTATTCAACGACCGCCTTGCCGTCTTTGTTTTTCGCGTGGAATTCGAAGGCGCCATAGGTATAGCCGAGATCGCCCGAAGCCGAGATGTCCGCGCCAACCGGTGTCCAGATCAGGCGATTGTTTTTATCGTCGAGAAAGCCCATCCCCAGCGCGATCTCGGTCTTGCCCTGAATCACCGGGCCGCCATTGGGGAGTTCGACGGAGTCGTCGGCGTAGTACGACATGTATCCCTCGGAGCCCTTATCCGCCGCGGCTTTCATGAATTCGGCTTCTAGCTGCTTCAACGTGTCAACATTAGCTTTCGGCGAGGCCTGCATAGTTGGTCGGGGCAAGACCATCGTAGCCACAAGGAAAGCGACGACGACTGCTGGCAGGAATGATCTCATTGCAGCCTCCGTGAAAGTGCGCGCCCATTTTACTCTGGCGGACGGCGCACGACGAACTCGCATCTCTTTGCGTCCTTAGCGATTCAAGATTTGTCCTTCGGACGAAGGCGCCAAAACAACAGCGACTCGCGAAAGACGCAAAACACAGTCGTGCTTTTGCTACACTAGCGCCCACCATCATGAAACGCTTTCTTTTGCCTCTGCTCGTTTTGTTCGTGCTGGCAATCGCGGCACTGGAGGCCGTTTCCGCGCAAACTTCGAACCCGCCCGATCAGGCCACGCCGCCGGAAAAGCATCTGCGCAATGTGCACCAGTTGACGTTTGGAGGCCAGAATGCCGAAGCGTACTTTTCCGCCGACGGCAAGAAGCTGATCTTTCAGTCGTCGCATGGCGACGTGAAATGCGACCAGATCTTCATCATGAACGTCGACGGCAGCGACCAGCACATTGGTCTCGACCGGCAAGGGACGCACGACTTGCAGCTATTTCTACCCCGATGGCAAGAAGATTCTCTATGCATCAACGCACCTGGCGAGTCCGGAATGCCCGCCGCGGCCTGACTTTTCGAGGGGTTATGTGTGGGCGGTTTATTCCGGATACGACATTTTCACCGCAAATCCGGACGGATCAAATCTGAAGCAACTGACCAACACACCGGGCTATGACGCGGAGGCAACGATCTCGCTCGACGGCAAGAAGATTGTGTTCACTTCCATGCGGCACGGCGATCTCGATATTTATTCGATGGACGCCGACGGTACGCACGTCAAACAACTCACGCACGAACTGGGCTACGACGGCGGACCGACGTTTTCTCCGGACCGCAAGTGGATTGTGTACCGGGCCTATCATCCGCAGACGGAAAAAGAAATCTCCGACTACAAAGAATTGCTGGCGCAGAATCTTATCCGTCCGACGTCGCTCGAAATCTGGGTCATGAAGGCCGACGGCAGCGGCAAGCGGCGGCTCACGAATCTGGGCGCCGCCAGTTTTGGGCCGGCATATTTCGCCGACGGAAGGCGGATCATCTTTTCGTCGAACTATGATCCGGACACACATGCCACGGGCGGCATGGGCAATTTTGAGCTGTGGACGATTAATCCAGACGGCAGCGACCTGGAGCGCATCACCTACAGCGACGGGTTCGACGGCTTCCCGATGTTCTCGCGGGACGGAAAGAAGCTGGTATGGGCTTCAAACCGGAATGCCAAGGCGCCGCACGAGACGAATATTTTTATCGGGGATTGGGTGCCTTAGAAAGTATGTTTGATCGTTGATTTCGGATTGTAGATTGTGAATCAGCAGTCGTGGATCCTTGGTTCTCTTGATTTCTTAACGTGCGAAGCGCTAACCACACCACGACTGCAATCATTCCGCACCAGCCCAAAAAGCGCACCGCGCCTGCGATCTTCGTATCGTAGTTCAGAATTCCAAGACTCGAGAAAATGGCGTAGAAGTCGTGTTCAACGAAATCAGAATCGCCGGTCGTGACCAAAGGAAGCGCCTGCACGCGCGCGTCGGCCATATAGGTTGCCGTGTAAAGCCAGTTCTCGAAAAAGAAAAACAGGCAGAAGACGAAGCTGGAGGTCTGGCGTTGCGTGAAGAAATATGCGGCCAGCAGAAACGGGACAAGCCATTGCAGCAACGTGCCTCCCCAGAGACCGAGCGTGGGACCGAACCAGCCGAACAGATTATGGCCACCTTCGTGGACCACGAGATTGGCGTTGTCGATGAAGAGAAATCCGTCGTGAGCCGAGAAGGCGTAGACAAGGAATCCTACGTAGAAAACCAGCCAAGCCGCCAACGCAGGGCGGGAGATGGGCTTCCACGGTTCGTCGAGAATCAATTGCCAGGATTCGATCATGCGCGTCTGAGACGATTTTACGGGGACAGAATTGCGCGCCGCAGGTTACGAACGTGTGCGTCATCCTGCAAATTGACACGTGCACGCATTGGGCCGGCACCCGAATGACCCGGACCCGTGGGCGTCGCATGACGCAGACCTTTCTTGCTACAGTGGTCTGGCGAGGCGGCTCATCTTGAAGGGCAACGGCTGATGGGAAGCATCCCGATGAGAAGGGCGGGCACACCTCGCGAAGTGGCGGAGGGAGTGCTCTGGCTATTGTCGCCTGCGGCTTCGTACACGACGGGGGCGATTCTGGCGATTGGGGGTGGGCGGTGATCTGGGTTAGTTCTCAATTCTTAGACTTCTGGTCTATCTTCTTCATCGACTGATTTCGAACACTGATTGCTAAGTGCGAATTGCTACCCTTCCAGAGATCCCCTTTTGCTCGCCAGATCCTTCCGTAAGTAGATCTTTATTTTCTCCGGTAATCGAGAAGAATGCAGCACGTCGCGCAATTGCGCGGGCGAAAGTCGACGTGCGAACTCAAGAGCGCGGGCGAGGGGCGTGTATTCGTTCCGTAGCAGGGCCATGCGGATCTCAGGACGCACGGACCATTTGGCGTGATGGCAGACCGCTTTGACGAAAGCTGGCAAAGCGCTGAGTCGCAGCAGTGCTTTCACAACGCCAGATTCAGGGAGGCGTGGATTCTCCAGGGCTGTTTGCCAGACACGCGATTCGCAGTCGAGTAGCAGGGCGGCGGCCACCCTGCCGGAGGAGCGGCGTGCGAGCGAAATTCGCTCACCGAGCGTAATGGAGGCCATGCGCGCCACCAGCAGTTCATCGGCAACACGCTTCAGATCGGCTGCGACGGCGGGGATCAGCGAGAACTGCATGAGATCAAAGCTGTAAAGTTCACGGATCAGGCGCAGTGCGATGCGGCGCGGAGCACGGGGATGGACGGCGAGGGCAAGACGAACCTTGCGAGACTTCATCACCGCGGTTTTCCTGCTGATTTGTTCGATAACCTCGGAGGACAGGTCGCGGTCCTTTAATACAGCAAGGGCGAGATCAGCGGTGAAAGCAGGGGCGGTGGCTTCGAGATTGGCGGGTGCGTGGCCGTGGATCGATTCCGGCGCGAGTGATGACTCGATCGAATTCTCTCTTTCCGAATTCATGTCGTGCGGCTTGGGTCGCGGATCAAATCAAGATCAACTTCAAAATCCAAGGTCAAAAGCGGCGGACAGGAGTGTCCGCCCCACATTACACCGCTCTTCGCGCCATGCGTAGTGCTCCTTCGACCGGTTCGACAACCTGCGGATTCACTTCTGCGCGCGGATCGAGCGTGCGAAGTTCATTGTAAAAAACCTGGCGCACGAGCGGCGCATGACGAAAGACGCCTCCGGTCATGGCCACCGGCACGGAAGCGGTCCGGTCCGTTGGAAAGAGGCGGCGGATTACGACAGCGGCCACATGGGCAAGTTCCCTACCCGCGTTGGCGAGAACCTGTATGGCTAAAGCGTCGGAACTGCAGGCGACGGCTGGAAACAGAGCTGCGAAGTCGGGAGGCGGGATTGAGTTTGCGGCGCGAGCGAGTTCGGCAAGCGAAGTCACTCCCCAGGCTTTGGAGAGAGCTGCAGCGAATGACGAGTTAGCGCGGCGTTCGGCAGCGTCGTCAGTCAGGTCGGCAGCGCGCAGGACGGCGCTAACGGCGGCGCGGCCAATCCAGTGGGCGGAACCCTCGTCGCCGATAGCGAATCCCCAGCCTCCGGCGCGGACGGTCCTTCCCTGCCGGTCGCGGCCATAAGCGATCGAGCCCGTGCCGGCGATGACAATGACGCCCGGTCCCGTATCGAAGGCGGCTTCGAGGGCGATCTGCATGTCGCCTACAACGTCGATGGGGGTTGGCAGAATTTCGGCCAGGAAGTCCCGAACAATGTCGGCCAACTCAGATCGGGCGGCGCCGGAACCTCCGACACAGGTGCGCGAAACTTCCTCAGGCGCAATGCCGGCGGCGGCACATGCCTGGCGCACACACAGATGAAGCGACTCGCGGGCTTCCACTTCTCCGACGCGCACGATGTTGCTGGGACCCGCAGTGGCAGCGGCGAGCAGGTGCGATTCGTCGCCCACCGCGCAGGTGGTTTTGGTACCGCCGCCGTCGATGCCGAGGTAGTAGGGCAAGGATTATTTCTAACACAGAGTAGTTGCCAGTTGCCGGATGCCAGTTACCAGTTCCTGGGCCTCAGGCGGACGGGGACTACAATGTCTCACTCGCGCAAAATGGGGGTTGCTTCCATAATTCGAGATTGCTTCGGCAGAAACCTTTTGACCGCAAAGCTCGGTAAGGAAATCCTCCAAGGATGCGAAGAAAGACAAGAGTAGTTTTTGCAGACCAGGATTAGGTTTTCTTTGCGATCTTCGCGGTTAAAAGCTTTCCCCGGCAGAATGGAAACATGGGCCTGAGTCGTCTTGATTTCGCGATCATAGCGCTGTACCTGGCGGGAATCACTCTGTTTGGCCTGCGATTCCGTAAGAAGCAGCGCACCCTGCGCGATTATTTTCTTGCGGGGCGCGATATTCCCTGGTGGGCGATTGCCCTGTCGATTGTAGCCGCGGAAACCAGCACGCTGACCATCATCAGCATTCCCGGGCTCGCCTACGACACGAACTTCACGTTCCTTCAAATAGTAATGGGATACCTCGTGGGCCGGGTAGTCATCAGCTTTCTGTTATTGCCGCACTACTTCCGCGGCGATCTTTATACCGCTTACGAACTGATCGAACGGCGCTTCGGGCGCGGACTGCGTTCCCTGACTGCAGGTTTATTTCTGCTGACCCGGGCGGCGGCGGAAGGTGTGCGCGTGTATGCAGTGTCGATTGTCGTCTCGATTGCGCTAGGCACGGGCGAAGTAGCGTCGATTGCGATTATCACGGCGTTGACGCTGATCTACACATTCGAAGGCGGGCTGGCGGCGGTGATCTGGACCGATGTTGTGCAAACCGCAATCTACGTTGGCGGGACGCTGGTGGGGCTCGCGACAATTGTGCACCTCGTACCGGGAGGATGGAACTCAATTCATGCGGCAGCTGCCGGCGCGGGCAAACTACAGGTGTTTGATTTCAGAGCAAGCGTTTGGATTCCGTACACCTTCTGGGCGGGAGTGCTTGGCGGGACATTCTTTACAGTAGCGAGTCACGGCACCGATCAACTCATTGTGCAGCGGCTGCTGGCGGCGCGCGGGCAGAAACAATCGGTGACGGCGCTGGTTTCGAGTGGAGTCGCTGTTCTGTTTCAGTTTGCGCTGTTTCTGACCGTAGGCACTATGTTATGGGCTTACTACCGGGCGCCGTCGAGGGTGTTTGGGACATCTGACCGAATTTATCCCACGTTCATTGTCACGCGGATGCCGCATGGAATCTCGGGGCTGTTGATTGCTGCAATTCTGGCGGCGGCGATGTCGAATTTAAGTGCCGCGCTGAATTCGCTGTCTTCCAGCGTGATTATGGATTTTTACGCGCGGCTGCGCCCACAGGCGGATGAGAAAACCAAGATGAGACTCTCCCGGCTGGCAACGCTGGCTTGGGCGCTCGTGTTGTTCGGGCTGGCGGTGATCGCGCTGCACAAAGCGGGGCGAGTGGTGGAAGTGGGACTGCAAATCGCTTCAGTGTCCTACGGGGCTTTGCTCGGCGCGTTTCTGATGGGCGTGCTGACGCGCCGGGCGAATCAGCGGGGGGCGATGGTCGGGATGCTATTTGGGCTGTCCGTGGAGTTGTATTTGTGGCGGATCCATATCCCGTGGACCTGGTGGGTGATTGTGGGGACCAGCGTAACATTCGTGGTAGGCTATGCCTCGAGTCTGGTCTTTAAAGACACCACGCCCTCAGCTTAAACGCTCCGCGTTCTTGTTGCTGCGCTTTGAGATTCTTCCCAGTCGGATATACTCCGATCTCTAGCATGAATGACCCTCTGCGTCCAGCAAAAGTTCGTCCTGAACTTTCCCGTGATCTTGGAGTCAGCCACGCCTCTGCGGTGGTCGTCGGTACGATCATCGGCAGCGGAATTTTTCTGGTGCCTGCCGAGATGATGCAGGCAGTGGGCTCGGCCAAACTCGTCTACCTGGCGTGGGTGGTGGGCGGATTGCTGTCGTTCTTCGGCGCGCTCACTTATGCCGAACTGGGAGCAATGAAGCCGCAGGCCGGCGGCGAATACGTGTACGTCCGCGACGGATATGGGCCGCTCACAGGATTTCTCTACGCGTGGACATGGTTTGTCATTGCGAAGCCGGCTTCGGTGGCAACCGTGGTCACGGGTCTGGTGCGAATTCTGGGGACGTTTCCGGCCTTCTCTTTTTTCTCCACCAACGTCATCTCGTCCCCGTTTGCCGTGAATTGGGGGCAGATGTTTGCCATCGCCGCGGCCATTCTGATCTCGCTGCTGAATTACCTTGGAGTGAAAAAGGCAGGCGAGTTCCAGCTTGTGTTCACGCTGCTGAAAGTGGCAATCATCCTGGGAATCGTGGTGGTGTGCTTCAGCGGAATGGGCAACGCGGCGGGGCGCGGATGGAGCAACTTCGCAGGCACGTTCGCGGGCGCGAAGGGTGGAGTCGCCGGCTTCATGGCAGCGCTCGTGGCGGCGCTGTGGGCGTATGACGGATGGAATGATCTCAACATGGTGGCCGGCGAGGTGAAGCGTCCGGAGCGGAACATTCCGATTGCATTGATTGCAGGCGTGGCCACCGTTGGTGTGCTGTACGTACTGGTCAACGCCGGGGTGCAGTATGTGCTTCCAGCCAGCACCATCGCGGCTTCGCCGCGTCCCGCATCGGACGCAGTAGCGCTGGTGATGGGGCGAATGGGCGCAAGCATTGTCTCGGCAGGCATGGCGCTGTCGATGCTGGTCACGCTGAATGGCACCATCATGAGCGGAGCGCGCGTGCCTTTCGCGGTCGCTCGGGATGGGTACTTTTTTCGCGCCCTGGCCGAGGTGCATCCGCGATTTCACACGCCTTCGGTGGCGATCGCGGTGCAAGCGGTGCTGTCAATTCTGTTGTTGCTGCTGGGGGCAAATTTTAGGCAACTGTTTTCTCTGGCGATTTTTGCCGAATGGCTCTTCTACATGATCGCGGGCAGCACGATCTTTATATTCCGACAACGCGAACCGCAAGCAGTGCGTCCATATCGCATGTGGGGCTATCCTTTCGTGCCGGTCATTTTCGTGGCAGTTGCGGCCGCTCTTCTGTGCTACACCTTCAAGAACGACTGGCCAAACTCCGGCTACGGAGTGCTCGTCATCCTGGCCGGAATTCCAGTATTTGCCTACTTCGCACGACGGCGAAATTCGCGCACAGTTCCCGGCAGCCGCTAGTCGCAAAGAAGCCCAGCCACGCCAGTGTTCTTCCTTGTTCCTCCGGGTTTCTTCCCTGTTTCAGCTGTCGTTTCGGGCTTGATCGGCGGGAACGCTCATCCACGCCCCCTTTCGGGCCGGTCGTTCAAAAACGGCACCACCAATGTTACCTAAGGTCAAGAGCCGTTGACACGTTTACCCCCTGTACCATCTCCCGTATTTTTAAGACTCCAAGTCCCGGCAGCTCTCCCAGCTGGGTCCCAATGGAGTGACATTGTATGGCGACGGTTTACGGCGGATTTCAATTAGGGCTACTGCCCGAACGCAAGATCAACAAACGGGCCATGGTGACCAGCTACGGACTGGTGACGCTGCTACTGCTCATCGTCATCAACCTAGGCCTGATCCTGCCGGAAAAGCTGCAACTCAGGGAGTATCACGTCACCGAAATGATTCCCATGCCGTCGTTGCGGCCTGAGCCAGCACCGGTCAAGGTGAAGCCTGAACTAAAGGCCAAGCTACTGCCAGCCGTGAAGCTTCCAGTATTTGAACAGCCCAAACTGGTGCTGCCGCACGAAGTTCGCCGCGAGGCTCCGCAACCGGTGGAGGCGCCAAAAGTGGTGGTCAACCAGTTCGCGGCTCCGCAGTTGAAAATGGCCAGCGCAGCGCGTCCGCAGTTGGTGCACACGGGAGATTTTGGTGGCAGTTCGCAGAAGCCAACGGTCAACGCTGCCGTAGAGAAAGTGCAGACGGGCGGCTTTGGCGATCCCAATGGTTTGCCAGGCACAGGCCGGCAAGGCGCGAAATTATATGCCGCTTCGACCGGATCGTTTGACATGCCTGCAGGTGCAGGACAGGGCAATGGATCAGGCGGAGCAAAAGGAATTAAAGGCACGGTTGCCAGCGCGGATTTCGGGAACGGCATCGCGAGCGGCGGCAACGGAAACGGCCGCAGCAACGGCAAGGGCGCAATTGCTACCGGCGGATTTGGATCAGAGCAGGTGGTGCGCGGGGGTGGACCGAAGATCGCGCAACCGGATTCCGGACCGGCGAGCACTCCGGTGGAAATTACGTTCAAGCCGAATCCGGCTTACACCGATGAAGCCCGCAGTATGAAGCTCGAAGGCGAAGTGCTTCTCGAAGTCAGTTTTTCGGCGAACGGAACGCTGCACGTGAATCGCGTGGTGCGCGGTCTGGGCCATGGATTGGACGAGGCTGCCGTCGCTGCCGCCAACAAGATCCGGTTCAAACCGGCGTTGCGCAGTGGGGAGCCGATCGATTCCACGGCGATTGTGCACGTAACGTTCCAGTTGGCGTACTGAAAAGTTTTGGCGAAGTACTCTGGCGATTTGGCACTGAATAGAAACTCGAGTCATTGAACCTTGGAGAAAAGAGTCATGCGTACTTGGAAAGCGATACTTACCGCGGCTTTACTGGCGTCCATGAGCGCAGCCGCACAGCGAGCGGCCGATTCACAGCCGTCTGCTCCCGACGCGACGCAGGCCGCACAACCGTCTCAGCAGGCTACTCCGACCACCGCGCCGACAGCGGCACAAGCCGCCTCGGTACAGCAGCCGGCCGTTGCGCCCGCTCCCACCACCATGGACCAGGTGGTGAACCTCTTCATTGAGCGCGAACACGCTCTGATGAAGGCGCTTTCGAACCGCACGCCTGTGGTTGAGACGTACCTGCAGAATCTGACCGCCGATTCACAACTCGGCCCGGTGCCCAGCGGGGATCACTATTTCCTCGGTCGCATGGACATGGGCGAATCCGTCGAGCGCAAAGACTATCTGAAGGACGAGAACACAGGCATGCAGTCCCGGCTGATGGGCGGCTTCCAGAAGCTCTTCAAGGTGCAGTATCAGCCTCTGGGCTTCTCGTGGATGGTCTATGCCGACCGCACCGACTTCGACCGCGAGCATTATGATTTTCGCTACGTGCGTCGCGAATTCCTGGGCGATGTGCGCTGCCTGGTGTTTGACGTCACCCCGAAGAAGAACTCCGGCAAAGGCCGCTTCCTGGGCCGCATCTGGGTGGAAGATCAGGCCTTCAACATCGTCCGCCTGAACGGAACCTACGCTCCGGCGCCGCGCAACGCGCTCTTCTTCCATATGGACAGCTGGCGGCTGAACCTGATTCCGGGCTACTGGGTGCCATCCTACATTTACAGCGAGGAAGGCGACTTCAGTGCCGGCGTGAAGAACAAGGAAGCCTTCAAGGCGCAGACCCGCATCTGGGGCTATGACCTGAAGAAGGGCAGCAAGGACGACGAGTTGACGCAGATCCGCGTCGACAGCGTGACCGACGAGAGTCCGACCGCGCAGGATGCTTCCCCGCTGCAGGCTGAGCGTGTATGGCAGCAGCAGGCGGAAGACAACGTCGTCGAGCGCCTGATCAGCGGAGGCTTGCTCGCCCCCGAGGGCGACGTGGACCGGATTCTCCAGACCGTGGTGAACAATCTGGAGGTCACCAACAATATTGATCTGCCACGCCCGGTGCGTACGCGCGTGCTGCTCACTTCTCCGCTGGAAACTTTCAGTGTCGGCAACACCATCGTGATCAGCCGCGGGCTAGTGGACGTGCTCCCGGATGAGGCCAGCCTGGCCGCGGTGCTCGCGCATGAACTCGCGCACATCGTGCTGGGCCACAACCTGGGGAGCAAGTATGCGTTCAACGACCGCATGCTCTTCAACGATGACTCGACGTATCAGAACCTGGGATTCAAACACATTCCGGAAGAAGAACAGGCGGCTGATAAGAAGGCAATAGAGCTGCTGAAGAATTCGCCCTACGCGCAGAAGCTGGACAATGTGGGCTTGTTCCTAAAGGAATTGCAATTGCGGGCTCCGCAACTGAGCGCGTTGCTGACCACGCACCTGGGCAATCCTTTGGCAGAAGGCGGAACGGTAATACGGTTGTCCGCCCTGGCCACGCAAGGCCCAGCGCTGAACAATGCCAAACTGGATCAGATCGCGGCACTTCCGTTAGGCGGCCGCGTAAAGATCAATCCCTGGAACGACAAGGCGGAAATGGTGAAGACGGCTCCGGTCGCCATCACTTCGGCGCGTGACAAGATGCCGTTTGAGGTCACGCCTTTCTTTCCGCGGTTAGCCCGTTACGGTGAAAACGCCGCTCCAACTGCGGCTCCAACCACCGCTGCCGCCAACTCGGGGTCGGGCAACTAGGTCGACTAAAAAAGAGAGCTTCTACTCAAGTTGAAGTAAGACGTGGGCCGGGATCCGGAACTTCCTTCCGGGATACCGGCCTTCGTTTGTTTTTCTGCAGCGGCTGCACTCCTCGTTTCCTACGCAGGTTCCCGTGAGCCGCAGACAGGCGATTTGACGCCGCAGAGCGGGTTGCCGCCGTTTATAATGGAATGTTTCCTCTTCCGCGATTCACAAACTAATGGGCGACTGGGTTCCGCCCTCTAACTGAAGGAAGGTGTTGGGATGGCCACTACGGATGTTACGCCCCGGGAATCTGCCGGAGGCGTGGGGCACAAGCGCATCGTCAACGACATGAGCATTCAGGTCGCAACCGTCAACGGTTCCGGCTCGCAGAGTTCGAATACCGTTCTTTTACGCAGCATTTTCCAGATGGGCGTACCCGTCTCCGGCAAGAACATGTTCCCCTCGAACATCGCCGGCCTTCCGACTTGGTACACAATTCGCGCCAACAAGCACGGCTATATCGCCCGCAAGAAGGAGATCGATTTCCTGGTGGCGATGAATCCTGAGACCGCGCACGAGGATACGATGTCGCTGGCTGCGGGCGCCTCGGTCCTCTACGACGAACCTCTCGCTCTGCACAAGTTGCGCAATGATCTGATCTTTTACGCCGTTCCTTACGACAAGCTGGTCGCCGCGGTTTGCCCCGAAGCCAAACTGCGCAAACTCGTCAAGAACATGGTCTACGTTGGCGTCGTCGCCAGCCTGCTCACCATTGAAATGGCGGAAGTCGAAAAAGCCATCCGCAAGCAGTTCGCCAACAAAGTGAAGGCGGCCAATCTGAATCTTTCCGCGGCCCAGGCAGGATTCGATTACGCTAAGGCGAACCTGCAAAAGCGCGGCGCCTTTTATATCGAGCGCATGAACGAGACCGCAGGCAAGATCATCATCGACGGCAACTCGGCAGCCGCGCTCGGCTGCATGTTCGCCGGCTGCACGGTCGTCACGTGGTATCCAATCACGCCCTCGTCGTCGCTCGTTGAGACCCTGATCGAATATATGAAGGAGTACCGTATCGGTCCCGACGGCAAGGCTACCTTCGCCATCGTACAAGCCGAAGATGAACTGGCCGCGATCGGAATGGTGATCGGCGCAGGGTGGGCAGGCGCGCGCAGCATGACCGCGACTGCCGGCCCGGGGATTTCGCTGATGTCGGAGTTCGCTGGACTTGCCTACTACGTCGAGGTTCCTGGGGTGATCTGGGACATCCAGCGCGTAGGCCCTTCAACCGGCCTGCCGACGCGCACTTCCCAGGGCGATATTCTTTCCACCGCATTCCTTTCGCATGGCGATACAAAACACATCCTGCTGCTTCCTTGCTCCGTTGAAGAGTGTTTTAGCATGGCGCCGGAAGCTTTCAACCTGGCCGAGCAGTTCCAGACGCTGGTGTTTGTCATGTCCGATCTGGATCTGGGCATGAACAACTGGATGTCGGATCCGTTCGAATACCCGAAGACGCCGATCAATCGCGGCAAAGTGCTCAGCAAGGAAGACCTCGACCGCCTCGGCGGATTTGCGCGTTACAAAGATGTGGACGGCGACGGCATCGGCTACCGCACGCTGCCCGGAACCATCCATCCCGCGGCAGCCTATTTCGCGCGTGGTAGTGGTCACAACGAAAAGGCGCAATATAGCGAGCGCGCCGACGATTTCGAAAATAATATGGAGCGCCTGAACCGCAAGTTCGAAACCGCGCGTTCGTTTGTGCCGCGGCCCGAGATCACCAAAGGCAATAACGCGAAAATTGGAATCATCGGTTACGGAACCTCGCATTGGGGGATCACGGAGAGCCGCGATCAACTCCGTGACGAATACGCCATCGAGACTGACTACCTGCGACTCAAGGCTTATCCCTTCACTCGAGAAGTGCATGAGTTCATTGAGCAACACGATCGCACTTACGTAGTCGAGCAGAACCGTGACGCGCAGATGCTCACCTTGCTCCGACTCGACGTCAAGCCCGAGCTGACCACGCGCTTGCGCAGCATCGCCCATATCACCGGACTGCCGCTCGACGCGCGGTCCATCACCGACGAACTGACCAGTATGGAGGGCAAGTAAATGGCGACCACTCCCACCGTTGAGCCCGGAGCAGCCGGACCAAAAACCAACCGCATCGGCCTCACCGTAATGGACTACAAGGGCGGCAAGACCACGCTATGCGCCGGTTGCGGCCACAACGCGATCTCCGAGCGCATCATCGAGTCCATGTACGAGATGGGCGTTCAGCCCGAGCTGCTCATCAAACCCAGCGGCATTGGCTGCTCCTCGAAAACTCCCGCTTACTTCATGAGCCGCTCCCACAGCTTCAACGCGGTGCATGGCCGAATGCCGTCCGTGGCGACGGGGGCGATTCTGGCCAATCGCAAGCTGGTCTGCATCGGCGTCAGTGGCGATGGCGACACCGCCTCCATCGGCATCGGACAATTCGTCCACCTCATGCGCCGCAATTTGCCGATCATATATATCATCGAAGACAACGGGGTGTACGGCCTGACCAAAGGCCAGTTCTCGGCCACCGCCGACTTGGGCTCGAAGCTCAAAACCGGCGTGGTGAACGACCTTCCACCGATCGATACTTGCGCCTTGGCAATTCAGCTCGGAGCGACCTTGGTCGGCCGATCATTCTCCGGGGACAAGCGCCAGTTAAGCGCCATGCTGAAGGCTGCGATCGCTCACAAGGGCACGGTCATGCTCGACGTGGTCTCACCCTGCGTCACCTTCAACGATCACGAGGGTTCGACCAAGTCCTACAAGTACGTGAAGGAGCACGAAGAGACGTTGCAGGACATCAGTTTCGTCCCCCACTTCGAGGAAATTGCCGTCGAGTACGATCCCGGCTCAACCGTAGAAGTCACCATGCACGACGGCTCTCGCCTGCACCTGCGCAAGCTGGAAGAAGACTACGACCCGACTGACAAGATTCGCGCCATCACACGCCTCACCGAAGCCCATGACAAGGGCGAGGTTTTGACCGGCGTGTTCTACGTGAATCCCGAGGCCCCCAACTTCATGGACATGCTAAACGTAGTCGACCAGCCTCTGGCCACGCTACCCGATTCGATGACGCGTCCCGGTAAAGAAGTGTTGGATGCCGTCATGGAAGAGTTGCGCTAACACGCCCACCGAAAAAAAGGCCCTCTCCTGAGTGAAGGCCTTTCTACGGTTGACTCCACAGCAAGCTGGTTACGCTGTTTTTCGTTCCGGCTCGCCGCTATGTTCGGGATTTTGCCCAGGTTCGGGAAAATCGGAGTCTGCATCCTTCAACATCGGGTCCTGATCGCGATGCCCAAGCTGTTCTTGCAGGCCCACATTCCCCGGATCCTTGTGGTCCTCAGCTTCCGTGGCACCCTTCGCCGTGTCTTGATCGGGCGCGCTGTGTAGCATCTTTAAACCTCAATTCCTAACGAAAACACTTTAGTCCTGGAGCTTTCGGAATAATATAGATATAAAGTAGGAGAAGGTGGTCGGAGAAAAGGTATATGAAGCGGTTCTTTTCAGCACTCATGCTGGCCGTCTTGACCAGCGCTTTCTCCCTAGCGGCTCCGTCGGAGGCTGCACTCATCCCGGTGAAGGCAACTCATCAGCGCGTCCATCGCCATCGCGCCCACAAAGCCGCCAAGCATCATCGTCCTAAGCGTTCACACCACCGCGGGGTCTAGGGGTTACTCCGTTCACTAAGCTCCTTCACGAACCCCATCTGCTGCTTAGGAGTTTCTGCCCGTGGCCGGAACTCCCAGCTTGCGCAACCGCTCCCGCGCCTGCAGCGCTTCCGGAGAGTGCGGATAACGCTGGATCAGGTGCCGCAACTCGCTGACCCCATCATCCTGTTTTCCGAGTTCAATTAACGAAAAGCCCTTCTTCAGCTGCGCGGACGCAGCCTTGTTTCCGCTGGGAAAGTTCTGCAATACCTGATCGTAGCTCTGCGCCGCCTGCTGGTAGTTTCCTTGACGGAACTGAATCTCTCCCAGATAGAAATAGGCGTTTCCAGCCAGATCGGTGTTGGGATAGAACTTGATGTAGTCCGAAAATTCCTGCAACGCCAAGTCATTCTTGTTGCCGTTGTAATCGCGCAGCGCGTTGTTGTAGAGCACGTCCGGAGCGGGAGCTTGCGCCAGGGCCTGCTGCTGCGCTTGCTGCTGGGCCTGCTGAGCGCTCAGACTCTGTTGCGCCGCCTGCATGTCTTCGAGCTGCTTGCTAACCTTGGCCAGGCGCACCTTCAGTTCATCCAGAGTGTCGTTGAGCGACTGGATCTGGCCCGAAAGTTGGTCGACCTTCGAGCCCCCTTCGGCCTGCTGTTTCTGCAGAGTCATCTGCAGACCGTTGAGGGCGTTCGCCACTTTATTCACTGCGTCCGTATCCTGCTCAACCAGATTCTTCATCACGCCCATGCGCTCGTCAAAACTGCGCTGCATGGCCGTCATTTGTTCCTGCAGTTGCTGTACCTGCGTCTGCAACTGCACCATGTCTTTGTTAGCGCCCCACGCCGGAGCCACTCCCAGCCACAGCACCGAGAGCAACGCGACAAATTTGGAAATGCGATGTAGTTTCATAGAGATTCCCTGAACACGCCTACAGTTTAGATGCATTGATTGTCCCACAGGCTGGGATATTCCACACAGAAAGGGAGTTACCCGGAACCGTAAGACTCAATGGGGAGATGCCCCCATCCCGCACACGCTTCCCCTTCGGGGCACACGCATGCGCCAGTCCACGCCAGAAGAAACGGGGGACGCGTCCGGCGTCCCCCGGTAGCCTCACTTTTGATAAACGAGATGGCCGCGGCGGTTCTGCTGCCAGCAAGCTTCGTTGCTTTCTGTGCAGAAGGGTTTTTCCTTGCCGTAGCTGATGGTTTTGATCCGGTTAGCGCTGATGCCGCCGGCGGTCAGTGCATCCTTGACCGCTGTGGCACGCTTGTCGCCCAGAGCCAAATTGTAGTCGGTCGATCCGCGCTCGTCGCAGTGTCCTTCAATCGTGAAGTTCATGTTGGCGTGTTGATTGAGGAACTGCACGTCGGCCTGCACCGAAGCTTGTTGGTCCGCGCGAATATCGGACTTGTCATAGTCGAAGTAAACATCCTTCACGTTCTGGCTGAACAAGTCTTCGTCGGTCACCGACGGAGTCGGCGGCGGCGGCGGTGGCGGCGCCTGGGTCACCGTGAGTCGCGCGGTGGCCTCCTGTGAACCGCCCGATCCCTTGGCGGTCAGGTGATAGGTCGTCGATTCCGTCGGGGAGACGCTTTGCGAGCCGTTTGGCTGCACCGCGCCAATGCCGTCGATCGACACGTCGGTGGCATTGCTGGTCTGCCAGGTCAGAGATGCCGATTGCCCCGCCTGAATGGTGTTGGGACTCACCGAAATCGAAGCGGTTGGGGCCGGTGGTGGCGGTGGTGGTGGTGGTGGTGGCGGAGTCGCTTTCTTCTTGCAGGCGCCCAGCATCATCACGGCACCCAGCATGACTACGAGTGCGAACCACTTCATACTTTTTTGATTCACTTTTATTCCTCCCTGCGACCCCAAAGGCTTGCCCCCAAGGTCAGACGAAGCGTATTTACTATTTCCAACTCCAATTGGGTTGGGTGTTGCGTCCTGTAAAAGTCAATTGCTGGACCTTTGTGCCGTCCGCCAGCATCGTCCAGATTTCTTCCTTCCCTGAACGGCTGGATTGAAACACAATATGCCGATCATCCGGCGACCAGGAAGGAAAATCGTTGCGCCCACCGTCGTGCGTCAACTGCACCCACTGCTTGCTGGCAATGTCCATCAGGTAAATGTCGGAAGCGCCCGGTTCGCCGGGGCCATACTTGCGCACCCAAGCGAAACAAAGAAACTGCCCGTTGGGCGCCCAGTTCGGCGATACTGCGTAACCCTGATCGGTCATACGCTGCTGGTTCGTGCCGTCGGCCTCCATGGCATAAATCTGCGGCAATCCCGTGCGCCCGCTGACGAAGGCGATTTGCGCATTCGTCTTCCGGTTCCACGATGGCGAAACATCCGGCCCCTTGTCCGTGGTCATCCGGCGTAAATTCCCCCCGGACGCGTCTGCCACATAAATTTCGGGCTCGCCTCCGCGCGAAGACGAAAACGCCAGCTTGATCCCGTCCCCTGACCACGCCGGCGACAGATTCGTTCCGCCCAGGTGCGGAAAACTCACCGCCCGGTTAAGGTCGAGCGAGTACATCATAATCTCCCAGCCGCTTTTCGTCAGGCTACTGAAGGCAACGCGGGATCCGTCGGGGGAAATGCGCGGCGACAATGAGATCGAGCCTAGATGTGTAATCTGGTGCTGGTTCGAGCCATCATAATCCATCGCCCAAATTTCCTTGTGCCCGGTCCGGTCGCTGACAAAATAAATCTGTGTCTCGGCTATGCCCGTGATGCCACCGCCCAGCCGAAAGATGATTTCATCGGCGAACTTGTGGGCCATCAATCGCGCCGCCGCGTCGCTGGATGTATCGGAGTATTGCTTGCCCAGAATCTGGGGGGATTGCGGATTCTTCACGTCGTATAACCAGCCCTGAACGGTTAGCTTCCCACCCGTCACGCCCAGATTTCCGAAAGCCAGCATGGCTGCATCGGGAGGAGGCGCGTTCCACGCCAGGTTATTCACTTCTGGCGGCTGACCGGGAACCTGCAACGGATAAAAACTTTTCGAAACCAGCTCGACTACGCCGGAGACATCCAGGTCGTTCCACAACGTGTCGTTGAAAGTCTTGAGCAGTGCGGCGTTCTGCGGGTCCGCGGTCGAAGGCTTGAAGTCTGGGACAGCCAGTCGCACCTTCGACACGCCCAGGCTCGTCCCGGTCTTAACCCAATCCTGCGCGAAAAGTTCGGAAGAAAGAGAGCAGCACGTGAAGATAAGAACAAGCGCCAATACCGGGCCGCTTGGCCAACGCCAGGAAGTGGGTCTATCGCCTGCGTCCATCCGTCTGGGAGTGAAAGGTACTCTATAAGACAATATCGTATGCCGATAGGAATTGCTTTGCAAGGTTTCTTCTTCCCTCGTGCCGTGGTTCACTGCGTTGAATACTCCTCATTCTCATTGTGCCTCCGTTATGAAGCACAAAGTCAGTCAGTAGTGCACTCTGTTTACCGGAAAGATTCACTTCTTGTAATCGAACCAGTACTCCACGGAAATTTTGCTACCCGAATAGTCCGGCGGCAACGGACCGAAAGTATCAATCCGCTGCAGTGCGCGCACCGCCGAAATATCAAGCGAAGGTACGCCGCTAGATTGCTCTATCTGCACGTTCGAAGGATGACCGTCGCGCGCGATATCGAAAGTGATATACACGCGTTGCGCGGCCGTGATCCTGGGATCGACCTCGTACTTCAGCCAGTTCTCCGAAACCTTTTGTTGAATCACGTGAACATACCAAGCGTACTTTGTGCCGAAATCCCCGCCGCCTCCCGTAATTCCGAATCCACCTTTGGCGCCCGCTGCGCTGAAAGTCCCGTACGGTCCGCTGACCGGTCCGCCTTCCCCAAATGCAACCTGATTCGTCTCTTCTTCCGGCGCGGCGAGCGGCTTTTCCTTGGAAGCCGTCTCCTGTTTCTTCTTCGGCTTTATCTTTGCGTTCTTGCCCTGAATCTCAATTGCATCGGGTGCTTTCTCTTCGATCTTCGGCTGCGATTGCGTCACCCCCTTCGATTCATTGGCCAATACGTTCTTGGTCTGCGCAGGATTCGCCGGCAGCGGAACCGTACTCACCAGCGTCGCGCCAATCGCTTCCCCGCCCCCGCCCGCGCCCCACGTGTCTCCGCTAGTTCCGGAGAAAAACGCGGAGTAAATCAATAGCGCCGCCGTGATTCCCACATGCAGTCCCACGGACCACGCCAGCGCCGGGCCCCAGCGGTCGTGCTCGAAGTAAATCTCAGCGTTTGCTGCCATTTTGCTCTAAAGGCTGCGTCACAATGCTGACGTTGGTGATCCCCGCCTGCTTCACCGCGTCCATGACCGTGGCAAAGGCGCCGAAGGGAACGTTTTCGTCGGCACGCACAAAAATGAACTGGTTGCGCGGATCCCGAATCTTCTGCCGCAATTTGTTTCTGATCTCGTTGATGTTGATGGCTTCATTGCCCAAGAAGACGCGCTGATCTTTGTTAATGGTGATCACCGTCCGCTCTTCGGTGATTTCTTTCACGGTCCGCGTTTTCGGCACACTGACGTCGATTCCCGACTGCAGCACCGGCGCTGTTACCATAAAAATAATCAGCAGGACCAGCACTACATCCACCAGCGGAGTGATGTTGATGTCGGCCATCGCCGTCTGGGTGCGTCCGTTGGAAGCAGTGAATGCCATCAGCGCCTCACTTCACTCGGAATTTGGGACTGAGCCTGCGCCTGGCTGTGCTCCACCGCGTTGAGAACCTCAAGGGCAAAATCGTCACTGCGCGCCGCGAACTCGCGGATCGACGCGCCAATCAGGTTGTACGCAATGACGGCCGGAATCGCAGCCGCCAGTCCGGCAGCTGTTGTTATTAGAGCCTCTGAAATACCGGGAGCCACGGCTCGCAACGTCGCCGCTCCTGCCGTCCCCAGTCCATGAAACGCATCAATGATGCCCCACACCGTGCCAAACAATCCGATAAATGGCGTCACCGCAGCGGTAATCGCGAGCCACGGAAGATTGCGTTCGAGACGCGTGATCTCTTCCGATGCCCCAATCTGCATTCCCCGCTGGATCGTAACCAGATTCCGCAGCGTGCCGAACGTCCCGGCCTGTCGCTTGTATTCCTCATACCCGCCTTCGAACACGCCGACCAGCGGGCTGGGCTTGAATTGCTCAGCCACTGCGGCAATGTCCTGCAGTCGCTGGGCTTTGCGAAAGGCGCGGACGAATCGCCCGCTCTGCGAGCGGGCCCGCCGCAACAGGCTCCACTTGGTAAGGATGATGGCCCACGAGATCAGGCTGAAGACCAGCAGCGCAAGCAATACCAGCTTGGCTACCGAGCCAGTGTTGGAGATCATATCGACGATTTCGCCGCCGACGAACACTACTAGCAAGGGAAAAAGATGCATCGCTTTTTTGGAGAACGCCTTCTGCGATTATAGATGAACCATGTCTCGCATTTTTCCGAACGTACCCGATCTGCCAACGAAATATTTGCGCGATGCATGTACCTCACCGGCTCGCTCTCGGATCGCTATTGGCGAATGCGAACTGCACGGCCATCGAATCCAGGTACGGCGAATCCAGCGGCGTGAAGTGAAGATCCTTCACTTGGATCACGACATAAAATCCGTCGACCTTCATGATCCGCTTCGCGCGGATTGGAACCGGACTAAATCGGTTGGGGTTCAGCCACCATAGATTGTTCTTCGCGTCCGGCGAAGGCTCCTGCTCGGCCAACAGAATGTTGCTGTAGAGGCTGTGGTGCAAATCCCTGAGCTTCACACACCAGGACGTGATCTTATTGTCGCCCTCCGGCCCCTGCGGCGTAATCGTCAGCTCGTAACGATCATTGCCCCGGGAATCCTTGATGCGCTCCCGGTAAGTCGGATTCTCCGGACTGAGCTTGGCTTCGAAGGTTTCCTCCGTAATGCTCGTCACGCCCTGCCGGAAGCTCTCGGCATAGATTGTGGACGGAGCGCCTTGGCCCAGCAAAGGACCCGCCCACATCAACCAGCAGAGAACTGAACGTGCAACTCGATTCATCAGCGGTTGACCGCCTGCCGGCTGTGAATGCCTGAACCGCCTGACCCCGCGGCCGTATTCATGTTCCGCAGCCAATTGCACAGAGCGCACGAGGCGCGATTGCTGTTCCGGGCCAGCCGCGCAACTTGTGGCCACAGCCAAGGCCGCAAAGCCATGAACCATGCAAATCGCCTCTCCAGAAACTGTCCGTCGAAATCGACAAAGCGTTCCGTCGATGGAAGAGTGAAATCGAATTCATCAGAAATTGCTTTCACCACCGCAAATCCTGTTCCTCGAGCTTCAGCCGCGCGCGCGACTGCAGCCGCCTCCATGTCGACGACCTGCGCTCCAAACGAATCTCGCAGCCTCGCCTTCTGCGCCGGGCTCGCGATCGATCCGAAGCTGACCAACACACACTCCCCTTGATCAAGGTTCACGCTGCTGCCATCGCCCGCATTGACTACCCGCCGCGGATGCACCACATCCCCAATTTTGAGCGCGGGATCGAGTGCTCCGGCAAAGCCCGCCGAATAAATGACCGAGGGCGCGTAGATCGCGATCACCGCCTCCGCCGCCCGCCGCGCCGCTTCCGCTCCAATCCCCCCGCAAACCAGAACAATCTCATCCTTCTCGAAAAACCGAAAGCGCCGCCCGCCCACTTCCTTGGCGCAGACGCGCCACTTCTTAACCACAGGACGGACCTCGCGCTCCAGTGCGACCACAATGGCGACCTTAGACATATCCGTTTCCCTGGAACCACTCCACCGCACGCCGCAATGCCCCTTCCACCGGCACAATCTTCCAACCCAGTTCGCGTTCCGCCTTGCCGGAACTGGCAAACATCTTTTTCCTGCCCATGCGCACCGTGTCCACCGTGGCGCGAGGCTCGCGGCGCAACAAGCGCCCGGTAATCGCCTCATCTACGACTCCCGCAGCCAAGGCAAACACGTAGGGCAACTTCACCTTCGGAGACGGCAGTCCCGTGATCGCCCCGAGTTTGTCCAGAATCTGCTTCAGCGTAAGATTCTCCCCGCCCAAAATATAGCGCTCCCCCGGCCTCCCTTTTTCCAAAGCCGCTACGTGCCCGCGCGCGCATTCCCGCACGTCAACCAGGTTTAATCCAGTTTCCACGTAGGCGGGAAACTTGCGTTTCAGAAAATCGACGACGATTCGTCCCGTCGGCGTCGGCTTCACATCCTGTTCCCCAACCGGCGTCGTCGGATTCACGATCACCACCTGCATCCCACTGCGTCCAGCCTCCAGCGCCACCTGCTCCGCCATGAACTTCGACCGCTTGTAGTGGCCAATCATGTCGGCCAGGGAAACGGGAGAATCCTCATCCGCAGGATGTCCGTTGCCGGTAAACCCCACGGTCGCAACGCTCGAGGTGTACACCACCCGCCGAAGTTTGTTCTTCCGTGCCGCTTCCAGAATAGCCCGTGTCCCGTCGACATTGGAACGGTACATCTCTGCCGGGTCGCGAACCCAGAGCCGGTAGTCGGCGGCCACGTGAAAAACTGTATCGCAACCCGACATGGCTTTCTCGAGGGAGCCAGCATCGCGCAGATCCCCGGTCGCGGTCTCGGCTTTCAGCCCTTCCAGATTGCGCAGATTGCTCGTAGTACGCACCAACAGACGCAGGTCCGCGCCCTGATCGGCAAGAACGCGGGCGACATGCGATCCTAGAAATCCGGTGGCGCCTGTGACGAAAGCTTTCAAAGGCAGTACTCAGTTCTCGGTTAAAGGAGGAGTTCCAGTTACGCGAGCGCGGGTCTTCCGTAAAGATTATTTATTCGCGTACTGGTCGGCTCCAAGAAAATGTAGTGAGACGTACGGCGCGTCACCCACTACCCAACTATCGTGGCCAGGAGGTCCGGGTGGAATGTGAAAGAGTGTCCCAGCGCGCAGTTCGTGGATCGTGCCGTCCTCCATCGCAGCCGTGGCACGGCCAGAGAGCACCAGCCCCACATGCTCTACGTTGCAGCGCGACGCGCCCACACTGGGTCCGACGTGGAGGGACCATTTCCATCCCGGCTCGTATGTGGCACGGCCGATGGTCATACCCTCGAGACGGACGAGTTCGAATTTTCCTTTTTCGAACGTTCGCAACTCATCGGGTGTTTCAAAATGCTTCAGAACTGTCTCGATTATTGGCATACCTTAGGAACCGTCCCGTCGACAAATAAGGGCTGGTCCTTAGTTGCCGGTTGCCAGTACCCCTCTCGCAACTGGGAACTGAGAACTAGCTCCCGTTCTTCTCCATCACCTTGGCGTAGGTCGTCAGCGCCAGCAGCGGGAAGTAATCCCGGTAGAGGTGATACATCAAATAGAACACGCGCGGGAAGCCGGTGCCCGTGAAGTATGGTTCATCCCAAGATCCGTCTTTTTTCTGCGTGCGCAGCAGGTAGGCAATACCGCGCGCCACCGAGTCGCTGCGAATGTCGTTGGCCGCGAGCAATCCCAGGATCGCCCAAGCCGTCTGCGAAGGCGTGCTGTCCCCCTGCCCGCGCAAGCTCGGATCGTCATAGGATCCCACCGTTTCGCCCCATCCGCCATCGGCGTTCTGCACCATGCGCAACCATTCTGCCGCCTGCTGCACGCAAGGCTCGTGCAGGTCCATGCCGATCGCGTCCAGCCCACGCAATACCAGCGCCGTACCGTAAATGTAGTTCACGCCCCAACGTCCGAACCAGCTTCCATCCGGCTCCTGCTCGTCGCGAATGAACTGAATCGCCCGCTTCACGGAACGATGATTCTTGTCGTACCCGTACGTCGCCAGCATCTCGAGGATGCGGCCTGTAATGTCCACGGTCGGCGGATCGAGCATGGCGTTGTGATCGGCAAACGGAATGTGCTCGAACACCATCTTGTCGTTGTCTTTGTCAAACGACGCCCAGCCGCCATTCTTGCACTGCATCGAAAAGATCCAGTCAATCGCGCGCTGCACCGACTCCCGCTGGTATCGTCCATTGGGATGCTCCACTCGGCTCAGTCCCAGGCAAACCATCGCGCTGTCGTCGACATCCGGATAAAACTCATTATTGAACTCGAAATACCAGCCGCCCGGCTGTCCTGTCTTGTTCTTCACTTTCCAATCGCCCACGTTGCGCACTTGCTTCTGCAGGATCCAGTCAGCGCTCTTGATCATCCGCGGATCATTCGCCGGAACTCCCGCCTCGCCCAAGGCAAACATCGCGTACGCCGTGTCCCACACCGGCGACATGCAAGGCTGCATGCGGAAGGTATCTTCCTCTTCAATCCCCAACTTTTCAAACTCGTCCATCGCGCGTATCACCTGCGGATCGTCCAGCGAATATCCCAGGCATCGCAGCGCAATGATCGCATTCATCATCGAGGGATAAATCGCGCCCAAGCCGTCGCTCATCTCGAAGCGCTCGAGCATCCATTTCTCCGCGCTCTTCAGCGCAACCGAACGCAAAGGCCGCACATGCACCCGCTCCAGATAATGCGTCATGCGATCGAGCACAAGGAAGAAATTACGCCACGAAACCAGCTTCTTGGCCCAATGCAGGTGCATGCGCGACTTCTGCATCCCGCCTACAAACAACTCCTCCACGCCCATCTCGCGCGGAATCTTTTTGAATGGCTTCTTGGCGTAGCAGATCGACAGTGGCACCAGAATGGCGCGCGACCACGAAGAGATTTCGTAGATATTGAACCAGAACCAGTTCGGAAACAGTACGATCTCCGGCGGAATCGCCGGAACCGCATCGTAGTCATACTGCCCAAAGAAGCACAGATAAATCTTGGTGAATGTATTAACTTCGGTGACCCCGCCCATCTCCAGAATCTTCTTGCGGGCGCGCTGCAGAGCCGGATGATCCGCCGTATACCCCGCCAGCTTCAACCCGAAATAGGCCTTCACTGACGCGCTGATGTTCGAGGGTCCGGCGGCATAGATGCTCCACCCGCCGTCTTCGTTCTGATGTTGCAGAATCCAGTTCGCCGCCTTCTGGAACCGCTCCTGGTTCCCCGTTCCCAGCAGCGCGTGCAGCAGAATGTAATCCGACTCGAGTGTGGTATCCGCTTCGAGTTCTCCGCACCAGTACCCCTCTTCGTGCTGCTGCGAGAAAAGATATTTCCGCGCGGCCGCAATTGCCGCGCCCACGCGCGCGCCCAGTTCCTCAATTTTGCCGAAGCGAAGCTGTGGGGTCGAACCGAGAGGTACGGAAGCTATATGGGACTCGGGGGAGTCAGTATTCATGAATTGCGGCTCCATTCATCCGCTAATCCGCGTTCGCGCTGGCCGGAGCGGCGGCGATCGCCTCAACAATCTCCGGCGGCAGCCCAAAGCGCACGTTTTCCGGCATCACTTCCAGTTCCTGCAAGTTGTCGAACCCTTTGTTGCGCAGGAACGTCACGGTTTCTTCGACCAGGCACTCCGGTGCAGAAGCCCCAGCGGTCAGTGCAATCGTCTTCACGCCTTTCAACCACTCCGGCTGGATGTCGCTGCAGCTATCAATGAGATGAGCGTTCGTGCCCAGGTTCCGCGCCACTTCCACCAACCGGTTCGAATTCGAACTGTTTTCCGATCCCACCACGAGCAGTAAATCGGCTTCGGAAGCCACCTGCTTCACTGCGACCTGCCGGTTCTCGGTGGCGTAACAGATATCCTGCGCCGCCGGTCCCTTGATGTTGGGAAACTTCTTCTTCAGCGCCGCAATAATGTCTTTGGTCTCGTCCAGGCTCAGGGTCGTCTGCGTCAGGTAGGCCACGTGGTCCGGGTCCGGCACGCTAAGGGACTTTACCTGCTCCGGCGATCCGACAACCTGCGTTACCAGCGGAGCCTCACCCAGTGTCCCAATCACCTCGTCATGATCCTTGTGCCCGATCAGGATGAGCGAATACCCTTCCTTGGCAAACTTCACGGCCTCCACGTGCACTTTGGTAACCAGCGGACAGGTAGCATCAATCACCCGCAAGCCGCGCCGGGCGCTGTGTTCGCGTACATCCGGGGAAACTCCGTGCGCGCTGTAAATGATGCGCTCCCCGTTGGGGACTTCGTCTTCACTGTCGACAAAGATCGCGCCCTTGCCGCGCAGTTCCTCGACCACAAAGCTGTTGTGGACGATTTCTTTGCGCACATAAATCGGCGGCCCAAACGCCTCCAGAGCAATGCGGACCACGTCAATCGCCCGCACCACTCCCGCGCAGAAACCTCTCGGCTTGAGCAACAGTAAGGTCTTTCCGTCAGTTTTCGCTAGAATTCCAGCCACGATGTCAGCCCGCTCCTCAAATTCCCTGCTTCCCGCCGGGTTGTCATTCCGAGCGAAGCGAGGAATCTGCTCCTAGTCTTTCGATGCAAGAACCGCCACAAAACCCGTACCTTTAAGGTACACGATCCCCATTGTGGCGATACTAATAAACTACCGGAAAGTGCCGGGATGGTCAACGTAAGCCACAGAAAGCGCGGGGATTAGCATCGAACAGCGGAATTCGGGCCTCGAACGGAAGAGGGCCTGAAAGTGGTTAGTCGAGTGTGGCAACAGGGCCGAGTCGCCGAGCGTAGTGCGCTTGGACCTTCGCGAAGGTCCTATTGCAAATCTCCTCGGGAGAGCCCTTAGCCTCCACGTCAATGAGCAGACAAAGGTTCCGGTAAAACGCGATCAGGGGCGCCGTGCTCTCCTCGTAGGCTTCCAGCCGCACCTTGATGGATTCAGGCCGGTCGTCCTCTCGCTGAAACAGCTTGCTATCACAGCGATCGCAGTGGTCTGCAGCCTTGGGAGGACGTTCGGTCACGTGATATACCGCTTTGCATTTCTCGCAAGTCCGGCGGCCACCCAACCGCTCCACAATTTCAGCAAAAGGCAGCGCGTAGTTCACCACTGCGGTCAGCCCCAGCCCTTCGCTGTCCATCAATTGCTTCAAGGACTCAGCCTGCCCCAAGGTCCGCGGAAACCCATCGAGGATGAACCCACCATCGCACCGCAGGCAATCGATTCGCTCCCGAACCATCTCCCACACCGTGGAATCCGGCACCAAGGCACCGCGACGCATGTATTCCAAGGCTTCTTTCATTGCGGGGCTCTGCTCACAGTCCCTTCGGCTCCCCGCAGCGCGGAGAATATCCCCCGTGGAGAGATGACAGGCGCCCAGTCGTTGGTTCAGCAGGTCTGCTTGGGTACCCTTGCCTACGCCCGGCGCTCCCAAAAGAACAAGTCTCCAGGGAGTCGGAGCACTCTCCGGCACGCCCTTGCAGCGAAACGCAGGTCCCTGCAGCCAGCCGGCGCGATCTTTCTGGTCTTGTGCCCTCACTCTTGTGAGGTATATCGCTCCAGAACGCGCCTCGCAGTGACAGAAATCACAATCAAAGTGCTCTCCAAACACGAAAATCAGCCGCTGCACCCTATGGCCCGCTTGTGCCCCCATCCCCCCGGCGCGTGCCATTGCCATCGCATGCCAGTTCGCGCAACATATCAATGTTGTCGCGCAGACTTCCAGGTCAGCGAAAAATGGAATCAAAAGCAAGACCGACGGTAGGAACTTCACAGGAGCGGTTAGCGCTTAAGACCCGGCAATCCCAGCGGCTCTTGCTCGCGCTCGTGATCCTGCTGGCTGCCATCGCCGTCGTTGTGGTGACGGATCGGCAGTTCTGGTTCGGCTCGAATCCACTAATTTTGGATTCAGATGGAACTGAGCCTGCGGTCGCACCACGCACACAACCGGTTCCGAGCACTGCTAAACAATCGCACCCAGCGCTGGCGCCCGCTTCGAAAAAGCATCTGCCTGCCGCAAAATCCGCCGCGCCGAAAGCTTCGGACTCACCCGTCGTAGCAACCACTCGTACCGTACTGCCTCCTCTCAACATTGAAATCGTGGCCGGAGACTCACACCGGACGATTCATCCCGCCACCAAAGCTGCCAACGTAGGGTCTACAAATCCCGGCTCCGACGCCAGTATTAGTGCAGTAACCAATGCAGCAGGGCGCGAGCAAATCTCGGCTGAGGCCGCTCCACAGGCCTCCTATCCGCTGCTGGCGCAGCATATGAACGTGCAGGGCTCGGTGGTGTTGAAGGCGGTCATCGGCGCGGACGGCATTATTGAGGATCTTCACGTGCTGAGCGGTCCGGCGATTCTGGCCGCAGCCGCGCAGCAGGCGGTTCGCGAGTGGCGCTTCAAGCCGATCATGCAGGACGGACATCCGGTCGAAACGATGGCGAAGATCGTCGTCAACTTCACAATCAAGGTCGCCGACAACTCCGAGAAGACTACACTAGCCGAGAGCCGCGCCGACCGCATCCTCATCCTCACGCGTTAGCCTTAATCATCTGCTCCGCATGCCTGCGCGAAGTCTCGGTCAGCTTCGCCCCACTCAGCATGCGCGCCACTTCCTCCGTGCGCTCCTCGCCGGTCACAAGCCGAATGCTGGTGTGCGACCGTCCGCCGGATTCTCTCTTCTCGATGACGTAATGATGATCGCCGAAGGTCGCAATCTGCGGCAGATGGGTCACGCACAACACCTGATTCGATCGGGCCAGAGACTTCAGTTTCTTGCCCACAGCCTCCGCCGCACGTCCTCCGATCCCGGTATCAATTTCATCAAACACGAGAGTCCGTTGGGTGCCCCATCCTTCGCGTTTTTTGCGAAGGCTGGGGTCTTTATCTCCCTCTCCATTACGTTCCCTGCGCGAGCTGGGATCACTGCCCGCCTCCACGCTGGCCTTCAGCGCCAGCATTACCCGCGAAAGTTCGCCGCCCGACGCGATGTGTTCCAGTTGCCGCAATGGCTCGCCGGGATTGGTCGAGATCATGTACACCACCTGATCGATGCCCGAACCAGTCCAGTTCCCTTCCTCCTCCGAACTCGTCATCTCGATGCGGAACGCCGACTTCATCGCCAGATCGTTGATCTCCGCCTCCACCAATTTTTCCAGCTTGCGTGCCGCGTCCGCCCGTTTCTTCGACAGCGTCCGCGCCGCCCGCAGGTAATCCCCAGCCGTCTTCGCCAGTTCGCGCCGCAATCTCCGCAGAATCTCGTCTTTGTTCTCGACCTCCGACAATTTGCGCGAGACTTCCGTCCCGAACTGCATTACCTCATCCAGCGTCGGCCCATACTTGCGCTTCAGCCGGTCCAGCAGCGCGAGCCGGTCCTCCACCTGCGCCAGATGTTCCGGCGATGCGTGAATCCCTCCGGCATAGTCGCGGACGCTCGCGCCCACATCCTCCACGCTGATGCGCGCCGTATCCAGCGCGGCCAACGCCTCTTGAAACCTGGGCTCGTAGCGAACCAACTCTTCGACCTGCTTCTGCGCCGCCCGCAGCGACGATGAGGTTGACCCATTGCCCTCGTACAGCAAGTCAAAGGCGTTCATCGCCGCGTTGTAGATTTTCTCGGCATTGGCAAGAACGCGCTTCTCGGTCTCTAGTTGCTCGTCTTCTCCGCTCTGCAGCCGGGCGTCTTCGATTTCGCGCTTCTGAAAAATCCAAAGATCCACCAGCCGCAACCGGTCCTGCTCTCCGCGTTCCAGTTCGTCGATGCGGGTGCGAATCTCCTTCCACGCCCCGAATCCTATCTCCACCGCCTCCAGTTGGCTGCCCGCAAATGCGTCCAGCAGCCCCAGCCGCGCTGGCCCATCGAAAGACAAAATGGATTCGTTCTGCGCGTGAATCGTCGCCAGATAGGGCGCCAGTAGCCGCAACACAGCCACCGTCGCCGGCTGGTTGTTCACGAACACGCGTCCCTTGCCTCCAACCGCAATCTCCCGCCGCAGAATAAGCGACCCATCGTCCGACTCGTCCAATCCGTTAGCTTTTAGAATCCCAGTCAGCGGCTTCTCCGCCGCGCCCTCCGCCTCAAAGACCGCGGACACTACGGCACGCTCGGCGCCGGTGCGAATCACATCGCTCGAAGCCTTGTCCCCCAACAGCAACGCCAGCGCATCCACCAGGATCGACTTCCCCGCGCCGGTCTCGCCTGTCAGCAGGTTCAACCCTTGCCTAAACTCCACCACCAGATTGTCGATCACCGCATAGTTCTCGAGCCGCATTTCAATCAGCACATTCAGTCCCGGGAATCCGAAGTTTTGCGCAGCATAGCATGAAAGTTAGCGGTCGTCCGTAGCACCATACAAACGTACCGTCGAACAAGGGTGACGCCGACACCTTCCGACTGTACGGAAGACGTCCTCGCCCTCGGCGTCAGAGGCTCCACGAATGAGAGAATGTACGCCACCGGACGGCAGCGGGCCCCGTTACCATCAGTCCACCCACACCCTTGATTTGAAACGAACTCACCCCCGACATCATCTAAAATAGCTTGATGGCCATAGCCGGACAGTACGCGCTCGAGACCGACGCGCGCTCCATCCCCACGACCATGCTCGCCGCTGTGTACCGTGGCGTGAGTGACGTCCGCCTGGAAACTGTCCCTGTTCCTAAGATCGGCCCCGGAGAGATGCTGGTCCGCGTCCACTCCTGCGGCGTCTGCGGCACTGACCTCAAGAAAATTTCCACCGGTTCCCATTCCGCCCCCCGCATCTTCGGACACGAAACCTCCGGCGTCGTCGCCGCGGTCGGCGAAGGCGTCCAGAGCTGCCGCCCCGGCGACCGGGTCATGGTCTTCCACCATATCCCTTGCCGCCAGTGCTTTTATTGTCAGAACAAGACCTTTGCCCAGTGCGCCGCTTACAAGAAAGTCGGCTGCACCGCCGGATTCGAGCCCTCCGGAGGCGGTTTCGCCGAATACGTCCGCGTTATGGACTGGATCGTCGGGCACGGCACGGTCCGCATCCCCGACGGCGTCTCCTTCGAGCAGGCCTGTTTCGTGGAACCGGTCAACACCTGCATGAAAGGGATCGAGGCCCTGCGCCTCCGCCGTGGTGAAACCGTCCTGGCCATCGGGCAAGGCCCCATCGGCATCCTATTGAGTGTGCTGGCCAGGCGGGCCGGGGCCACCTTAATTACTTCCGATTTGTATCCCGAGAGGCTTAGAATAGGAACCAGTTTCGGATTAGACCTTACAATTGATGCGTCGCGGGCAAACGTGGTCGAGCGCGTCCGCGAGTTGACCCAGGGGCGGGGAGCCGACGCGGTAATTCTCGCAGTCGGCGGCAACTCCCTGATTCGCACCGCGATGGACGCGGCCCGTCCCGGTGGCCGAATATTGCTTTTTGCGCAGACGCAGCACGGAGAGGCCGTCATCGATCCAGCAGCCATTTGTGTCGACGAGAAAACCTTAGTGGGGTCCTACAGTGCATCGGTCGATTTGCAGGAAGAGTCGGTCCGTTTTGTCATGAACCGTGAGATGGATCTGGAACGGCTGGTCAGTCATCGCTTCCCGCTCGCGCAGAGCCCGCAAGCCTTGGATTTGGCCGCCCATCCACAACCTTCGTCAATGAAGATCGTGATTCAGCCCGGCAGTATTTGGGAAGGAAGCCCGCAGTGAACGGAAAAATGACTGCTGCCGTCCTGTACGGCAAAGAAGATCTGAAGATTGAGAAAGTACCCATCCCTCGCGTGGGGGATGGCGAGGTTCTGGTCAAAGTACAAGTTGCTCTGACCTGCGGCACTGATCTCAAGGTGTACCAGCGCGGCTACCACGCCCGCATGATCGTTCCTCCCGCCCTGTTTGGCCACGAACTGGCCGGCGTCATCGAGGAAGTCGGCGCCGGGGTCAACGGCTTCAAGAAGGGCATGCGCGTCGTCGCCCTCAACTCCGCCCCTTGCCAGATGTGCTTTTACTGCTCCAAGCATCAGGAGAACCTCTGCGAAGATCTCCTCTTCAACAATGGCGCTTATGCGGAGTACATTCGCGTACCCCGCCGTATTGTTGAAGCGAATATGCTGATCATCCCGCCCAACGTGAGCGTCGAAGACGCCGCCATGACCGAACCTTTGGCCTGCGTCCTCCGTGGTTTGCATGAAACCGGAGTCGAGATCGGTGACACGGTCACCATCCTCGGCGGCGGCCCCATTGGCCTCATGTTCGTGCAGGTAGCTCGCGCCATCGGCTGCAATGTGATCTCCGTCGTCAAGCGCGACGGTCAGGTGGAAGCCGCCAAACACATGGGCGCGCACGAGATTATTCAGACGACAAAAGTGGCGAACGTGGTCGACGCTGTCCGCGCACTTTCTCCGCAGAAACGCGGTTGCGACGTCGTAATCGAAGCCGTGGGCAGGCCGGAGGCGTGGGAGTGGGCCGTCGACATGGTTCGCAAAGGCGGCACGGTTAACTTCTTCGGAGGCTGCGCCAGTGGAACGAAAGTGCAACTCGAGACCAATCGCCTGCACTACTCCGAAATCACGCTGAAAGCGACGTTCCACCACACCCCAGAAACGGTTCGCCGGGCCTTCGGACTGATCGCGGCCAAAAAGATTCGCCCCACCGACTACATCACCGGAGAGGCGCCGCTGTCGCGCCTGCAGCAGGTTCTGCGTCACATGCTGAACCGCGGGGGCGACATCAAAACCGCAATCATCCCCGGCCACTGATTCTTAGCAGGATCGCCGGGCAAAGTCCCACGGTATTTGTCATCCCGAGCGAAGTAACTGGTTCGCGAATGCGAATCAGCTACGCAGTCGAAGAATCCGTGCACTGCCTGATGCCGGCACAAGCGCAAAGAGGAATTCTCACGACGCTCTCGAACTGTTTGGGTGAAATGAATCTGACCGCCTCCACCAACTCGCCACTCACGCCCAACGCCGCGCTGGGCTGGAGCCGCCTGCCCGCCACCTATGCTATCCCCTCCACCCCGCCCAGCCCCGCCGAAGCCCGCGAATACTGCGCCCGACTGGCTCGCACGCACTACGAAAACTTCTCCGTGGCTAGCTGGTTCCTCCCTCGCCGCCTGCGCCAGCACTTCTTCAACGTCTACGCCTACTGCCGCATCTCCGACGACCTGGGCGACGAAGTCGGCGACACTGCCGCCTCGCTCGAACTGTTGGACCAATGGCAGCGCGAACTCGACGCCTGTTATGAAGGCGCCCCCAAACATCCGGTGTTTGTAGCTCTGGCCGAAACCGTCCGCCAGTTCGACATTCCCAAACACGAGTTCTCCGATCTCCTCCGCGCCTTCCGCCAGGATCAAACTGTCACGCGCTTCGAAACGTTCAACGACGTCCTGGCCTATTGCCGCTACTCTGCCAATCCCGTCGGCCATCTCGTCCTCTACCTTTGCGGATACCGTGACCCCGAGCGCCAGCAGCTTTCCGACTTCACCTGCACGGCATTGCAACTCGCCAACTTCTGGCAGGATGTCAGCACCGACTACGCCAAGGGCCGCATCTATCTGCCGCTCGAAGATCTTCGCCGCTTCAACGTTCGCGAAGACGAAATCGCGCGTGATCAAAACACACCAGCCTTCTACGCCATGATGAAGTTCGAAGTCGAACGCGCCCGTGATTGCTTTCGTCAGGGCTTGCCGCTGATCGGAAAAGTCGACCGCGAACTGGCGATCGATCTCGATCTTTTCAGCCGCGGCGGACAGGAAATCCTGAACGCGATTGAAAAGCAAGATTACGCCGTGCTCGGAAATCGTCCGGCCATTTCGAAGCCTCGCAAACTGGCTCTAGTCGCTCGCGCCGCCACGGCAAAACTCCTTCGCAACAGAGTTGGAGGAAAACTGGGGGGCGCACGATGAGCGCCGGAACCCAGCAGGTTCCCATTCCGTGGACCCCTGCTCCGCCCCAGCTCATCATGGCGTATTCCGTGTGCAAGGGCATCACCCGCAGGGCGGCCAAGAATTTCTACTACGCGTTCCTCGTCCTACCGCGCCGCAAGCGCGAAGCGCTGTGTGCCGTCTACGCGTTCATGCGCCTCTGCGACGACATTACCGACGACTCCAAGTTAGGTTTGCCCGAGCGCCGTCAGAAACTCGACACCTGGCTGGACGCTCTGCACCGTGCGCAGCAAGGCCAACCTACGGACGACGCCATCCTGCTCGCCCTGACCGACGCTCAGCGCCGCTACTCCATTCCCGCCGGATTGCTCGACGAACTCGCCGTCGGCACCGCCATGGACGTTGAGGAGGCTGAGGCTTCCGCACAAACCACCAGCGCTCCCGGCCTCACCATCCAGTACAAAACCTTCGAAGACCTTCGCCTCTACTGCTATCGCGTCGCGTCCGTAGTGGGCCTCGTTTGCATCCATGTCTTCGGATACCGCGATCCCGCGGCCGAGCCTCTCGCCGAACGTTGCGGCCTGGCATTTCAGCTCACCAACATCATTCGCGACGTGAAGGAAGATGCCAGCATGGGCAGGATCTATCTCCCGGAAGAAGACCTCGCAAAGTTCGATCTGTCTCCCTCCGAACTGCTGGCAACCCCGGATCCCGCGCGCTTCCGCCCCTTGCTTGCGCTCGAAGCCGATCGCGCCCGCGAGTTCTACGCCTCAGGCGACGCGCTCGTCCCCTTCGTCGCTGAAGACAGCCAGCCCGCATTGTGGGTCCTTGTGACGATCTACCGCCGATTGCTCGAGAAGATCGCAGAAAAGCAATACGACGTCTTCACCGCCAAAGTCACCCTGAGCACCTGGGAGAAATTGTGCATCCTTGGGAAAGGGTTCCTAAGACGCCTGACGTGACCCGAAAAGTAATATTGTTTCGTGGTCATCCCGTGCCCGGGTGCCCCATTTCTCGCGCGTTCTTGGCGCGAGAAGTGGGGCCTTTCGCACGACCCTGACTCCATGCCTCCCACCCCATCCCAACCCACAGTAGCCGTGGCCGGAGGCGGTCTGGCCGGACTCGCCGCCGCGTGCGCCTTGTCCGACGCAGGTTTCCACGTCACTCTGTTCGAGAAGCGTCCCTTCCTCGGCGGCCGAGCCTCGTCGTGGGAACATCCCGGCACCGGCGAAGTGGTCGACAACTGCCAACACGTGCTCTTCCGCGTGTGCACGAATCTGATGGAGTTCTACCACCGCATCGGCGTCGCCAACCAAATCCGCTGGTATGACGAAATGACATTCATCGAACCGGGCGGCCGCACTTCGGTGATGAAATCTTCGCCCCTTCCGGCGCCGCTGCACACCGCGCCCTCGTTTCTGCACTTCAAATTCCTGAACGCAGCCGACAAGGTCGCCATCGCGCGCGCCCTGGTCCCGCTCACCCTCACCGCACAGCGCGACACTGGACAATCCTTCCAGTACTGGCTCGATCACCACGGTCAAACCAAACAAGCCGTCGAGCGCTTCTGGCGCCCAATCCTGGTCAGCGCCCTCAGCGAAGAACTCGATCTCATTTCCATCTCCGCCGCCGCGCAGGTCGTGCGCGAGTCGATGAAGTCTCCCGCCGCCCGGCAAATGGGAGTGCCCACCGTTCCCCTCACAAATCTCTACAATGCCGCTGGCGACTACATTCGCGCGCGCGGCGGCGTGCTGCACTTTCGCCGTCCGCTCGAAACCTTCGCCGCCGATTCTTCGCAGGTGCGATTGCGCCCGCGGGGACAAGACGAAAATCGAGAAGCAGAGCAGGAAGAAGCATTTGCCTATCTCATCCTCGCGCTCCCGTTCGATAATCTCGACCGCATCCTTCCCGAAGCCCCGGAGAGCGCACCCATCCGCGAGAAACTCAGCCACTTCGAGACCGCGCCCATCACCGGCATCCATCTCTGGTTCGACCGTCAGATTTCCGATCTCGACCACGCCGTGCTTCTCGAGCGCACCATTCAGTGGATGTTCCACAAATCGCGACTGCAGCCGATTCGCACGCAGGCGGGCACTAGCACAGCCGGAAGCTACATCGAACTGGTGGTAAGTTCGTCGAAGACGCTGATCGACAAATCGCGCGGCGACATCGTCGATCTCGCCCTCAGTGAAGTCCGCGAATTCTTCCCTGCCGCACGCGAAGCCAATCTCGTAAAATCCACTGTGATCAAAGAACTCCACGCCACCTATTCGCCGCGCCCCGGAATTGACGCCCACCGTCCATCCGCATCCACCGCATGGTCGCGCGTTTTTCTGGCCGGAGACTGGACTGCGACTGGCTGGCCCGCGACCATGGAAGGCGCCGTCCGCAGCGGATATCTCGCCGCCGAAGCGCTGGCCCAATCCGCCGGATTCAAAGATTCGCATTTTCTCTCATCCGACCTGCCCGCGACGGGTCTAATGCGTCTATTTGCGTGATCTGTTTTTTTTGTATGGGTCCGGTTCTTTGACCCGGACAGGCCGAGCAAGGCTCAGCTGCTCTCGCCTGTGTAACGATTCAATTTGGGAAAACCTACCGTTTTGATCACGAAGGACATCTTTTCTCCACAGTAGGCTCCTAACCCTCTGGTAACTAAACTCCGCGGCTGCTACGCCGATACAGATGGCATGGACGGCCGCAACATCGAACCAAGAACGGTCTTATGGGCAGTGGCCGAGGTTTCCTGGGACGATCCCACCGGAAAACCCAATCGTGCCCCTGCCACGCTTGAAGACACATCTCCGTCCGGGGCCTGCATTCGGCTCAAAAGCCCCATCTCGGTTGGGTCCAGGCTCATCGTGAAGTGGCAGAGGGAACAGTTTTCCGCGATTGCCAGAAACTGCCGCAGCGATGGCAGAGAATTTCTGCTGGGAGTCCGCCGCGATACGAACCCGAGGCATATCCCAGCCAGCCCGCCGTCACCGGGAATTACTTCCAAGCAGGCTTCCGAGCCGGCACCGCCCGAACTAGCCAGCGGCGCCCCAAAACACGTTCCTCTGCTTTCAGCAAAAGCCCCAAACACTCCGGCAAAGAAGGAAGACGGCGAGCAGAAATCCGCTGCCCCCGCTTCCCTCCCCGAACCTGCGCCACTCCCAACCGCTGCAAGTGCTCTGGCGGAGACGCCGGATGCGCTGCGCCGCGCAAGCGGCGGCACGGGCGGAGCACACGAGAGCAATTCTCAGAGTCGCACAACTCGTCGCGCCGATCCGGTTCGACGCGCTCAGTCTCAACCCGAAGGCGCGTCCCCACGCCAAGAAAGGAAAGTTATGCAGTCCAAAGGATTCTTTCCCAATTTCTGGCGCAAGCAAGACGGTACCGACGCGCCCAACCAAGCCACACTCACGGAGGCTCCTATGAACCAGTCGCACCCCCATCCCGCGGAAGGCCTTACCGGTCCCCAAACCAATCTGCTCTCGTACGAAGACATCTACCGCGCGTCTGGAATCCTAAGCCCGGACTCAGGATATGACATCCATAAGGTCGTCGACATGCTGAACAGCGATCGCATCCGCAACTTGTCACCCGACATCAAGCGCGCCTCCGTGCTCATGGCGCTCGATGCCGCCGGCACCTCGACCGATGATTTGCTCCAGGACGCGACCCGGCGACAACAAGCCCTCGGTTCTTATGAAGCCGGCCAGCAGAAACAGCTTGCGGAATTCGAGGCGCGCAAGGCCCAGGAAAACGCCCAAATTCAGGCGGAGATTGAGCGCGTCACCGCGCACTACGCCGAGCGCATCCAGCATAACCACGACCAGGTGGCGCAAGAGAAAGAAACCTTGCGCAACTGGCAGATGCAGAAGCAATACGAAAACCAGCGGATTTCCGAAGTGATCGACCTGTGTACAAAGCAGCCAGCTTCGGCGCCTCTTAGTAATGCGGCCGCCGCGTCCTCCGGCTCCTCCGTCCGCGTCGAACCGGCAGGCAGCACGCCCGCACAACCGAACCGGGTCCCCGAGGCCTTTACTGGAAGGTAAAACTGCGCAGCACAAATCTTGTGCTGCCCTCTTTCCCAAGCGCCGACAGGCGATCCCAGAAATGTCTACATGAATTTCTCGGCACGGCATCATCTTTGTGGTTCGTCCATAACAACATCATCGGCAAAACCAAACGAAAACGGCAGGCTGGATTGGCTCCAGCCCGCCGCTCTCCTCTATTTGAGATGACGCTATTTAACCTGTGCTTGTGTCGCCTATCGACCTAGCCCTTTGGCCATGGTTTTCACCATGCTTCCATTCGCATCGTCGTCCTTGAGTGCCCAAACATAGGCTCCGCCAAGACCTCCCGGCACTTTCAGATCGATGTAGAGCATTTTCAGAAACGCCGTCGTGGGGTTGTCGTAGGTATAGAAGGTTCCGCCGACTGGATCATAAAGCGTCACCGCGACTCGAAGTGGATCGAAATAAACGCTGTATCCATTCGCTGTGAGGTTCGCCAGCGTCGCGTACGTTGCCAGCCCCGGCGTCAACAGTGGATCGCATCCGGCAGTGTTGCCGCTCAGGTCCGTGCATAGGCCAGTTCCGTTTGCCAGCGGAACCGGAGAAGGCCCCGTCGAATTCTGGTACAGCCCGCGGTTTACGTTCGGAACGCCAGTCCAGCCCGCTCCATAGGTAGGTAGCCCCATCGTGTATTTCGATGCTGGCACGCCCGCTTTCAGATAGGCATTCACCGTTGCGTCGATATCGAGGCCCTGCCCGTACAGCGGGTCCTTCTTGCTATCAAACAGCGGAGAAGCATCGTTGGTCTGGGTATCCCACGAGCCGGAATAGTTGTAGCCATCAATCGTGATGAAATCCACTTGCCTGGCGGCTGCTTTCAGATCAATGTTCACATAGTTCTGCGAGCCGGCCGGCCCGTCGAATGACATCACATAGTTTTTCCCGGTCACTTTTCCCAGCGCCTTCAGTTGGCTGCGGAACTCCGCCAGAAGCGCAGTGAAGTTCTGCGTGTCGCTTGCCGTAGGGAATTCCCAATCGATATTGAAGCCATCGAACAACCCAGGAGCGGTAATCCCCGAAGCGATATTGCCGTTCACAAAAAGATCGATACACGAGGCAGCCAGTGCCTGACGCCCGGCCGCCGTGCTCGCAGCGGTTACAAAAGCCGCAGTGTTCGTCGCCGATGCCCCACCAATCGACATCAAAACCTTGAGGTTGGGATGGAGCTGCTTGAGTTGTTGAATCGCCGCAAAGTTTCCATAGAGCGGCCCGGAATACGTAACCCCGCTTACACTCGGCAGGTAAGGACTCTGATAGTCGGCCCAGGAATCCGCAATGGAGCAGGCGGGAGCAGGCGTCGTGGTTACGTTCGCGAAGGCGTACATCAGGTGCGTGAGCTTTCCCGCGACCCCATTTTGTTGCAGGTTCGCAATGTTGTACCCGGCATAGTAGATACTCCACTCTTCGAAGTATCCCCCTAGGATCTTCGTGTTGTGTTGTCCGAAGGAAGGAACTACCGATTTGTTGTTTTGTGTAAGGGAAGGAACCACCGATGCAATCAGGGTCAGTAAGCCGATCAATACCTCTCGGCATGCGCGCGGTGAGATGATCTTCGACATGACAGGCTCTCCAGTGCTGCGGAAAATACGAACGGGCGGAGTATAGTACTCTATAGCGGATTGAGCAACACCTCATTTCTTATGCGGCCTGTGAAAAACTATGCCGAATAAAGCTCTATAGCAGTTAGCCTAACGGAGATTGCAAGCCGCGGCCTTCATCGTGAGATTTTGCCGTACTCCCCTGAACGTCTTGACAGGACTTCGTCCCGGGCTCACATGGCACGACTCCCGGACGCCCTGCTCTGCCGAGCAAAGCTCGGTGTCCCTTTCGACCTCCCGACCCCCACGTCCGGTCAGCTCGATTCACGGCGAAGCGCTTTTGGCAGTAGTGTTTCAGCTTCAAATTGAGCGGCAACGACCCCGAACCGGTTGGCATCCAAACGGGTCGGCAGCCTTTTAGCATTTCTATTGACAGTGGATTTTGCTGGGTGAGAGACTTCGGTTGCCGGCTTTATAAGTGCTTCGGCGCGCTCGCCCGCCAAACGTCGCCAGACAGTATTACCGCAGTATGAGCAACCCTCCCAGCCTCGATCGCGAAACTCTTCAGCAGCTTTTGGCCAACGCATTTGCGGTGCAAGAAAGTCGCATCAATACTCAATCCCTCTCCGCCATCATGGAAGTCCAACGCTCGGTCGCGAGCGGAAAACTTGACTTGGATGGCGCCATGGCTCACATCGTTGAGTCGGCGCGAAACGTCGCCAACGCCACTGGAGTCGCCATCGCTCTGTTAAAGGGAGACCAACTGACCTACCGGGCGGGAAGCGGAAGTAGCGCCGCCTGCACAGGACGGCAGGTGACGGCCTCGCTGACGGTTTCAGCAGATGCCAAGACCAACTGCGAAATTCTCCGCGTTGAGAATGCGCAAACGGATACGCGGATTGAAGCAGACATTTGTCGGCAGTTTGGCGCCAGCGCGCTTCTAATCCTGCCGATCTATCACGATCGCGTCCTGGCGGGGGTGCTGGACGTCCGCTTCAGCGAAGCCCACGCCTTTCAGGATCCCGAGGTACGCACCTATCGCTTGATGGCCGAACAGATCGAGGCCGCCCTGTTCCATGCGGCTCAGCTAGAACAAAAGAAAAACCTCGCAGCCGACCTGCCGCCCATTCCCGACACCTTTGAGCAAATCACACCGCCCGACGAAGCCCTTGTCCCCCCTCCTGAATTTATGATGCTCCCGCAAAACGAGCATTCGCTCTACGCGCGTTGCGTAGCCGTCCTGGCGGATATCATGGAGTTGCCAGTATTCAAGCAATCAGCCTTGCTCGCCACCACCCTCACGCAGCGAGCGAAAAACATCCGTTGGCCCAGCCGCCAGCGCAACTCGACCGTGGTCGTGGCTAAAAAACTGCCAACCTTCAAGCACCCAACTATGCTCGCCACCATGCTCGCGCTGCGAGCGAAGACCCGAACCTGGCTCAACCGCTGGCGGACCTCCACCCAAGCCGCAGCCAGGGAGTTGTCATCGGTCTTTAAGCAAAAAGCCTTCTCTGTCACGCAGCGAGCGAAAACTCTAACCTGGCCCAACCGCTGGCGGACCTCCACCCAAGCCGCGGCCGCACAATTCTCATCAGTCTTCAAGCGCACAGCCTCGTCCGCGACGATGCTCACGCAGCGCGCCAAGAACCTTAACTGGCCCACCCGTCGGCGGAACATTGCCCTGACGGCAGTCGCCGTTGTGCTCGCCTTCACCTTGATCGCCTACAGGGGCCGCGGCCCGGCTAAGTCCTGGGAATCTTCAACGCTACCGAGTGCAAGGGCCATCGATCAGACACAGGTCCCGAAACCATTGCCCGGAAAGGTCGCGTCCGCAGCCCAGACTGTGCCAGTTCCACCGAAAGGGACCGCGCATGCGAGAACGGCGCTGAGGCGAGTACGGGTAGGCCCGAATGAAGTCGACTACATCGGAGAGGATGTCACGGTGCGCACATTTACGGACAGATCCCCCGCCAAGCGGACCCGTGTTCCGGCCCATCGGATCGCACACATCGGAGACGATGTTACAGTGCGCTATTTCACTCCGTCCCCGCCGACCACAAAAACCGCCAGCCGATAAGATTTCAGCTGCAGGAGTCAGGAATGCAGAAGTACCCATGTGGAACCGACACTCCTGTACGCCGCGTCGCTCTCCCGTGAATCTCACTGCCACACCTGTACCCGAACATCCGCTTATATGGGGACAGCCGCCCTCGGCTGTTCCGCCGACCGCAACTCGGGGTCCTTTGCGACCAAGGGAGATCTAGCCGGGGATACGTCTCGATATTTTTTTCAATCCTTTTCCCTAAGATATTCATTTCTAAGAACTTGCTGGCATTGGATATGGCGGAACCTGGGCAAAATCCTGAGCCGTAATGACTTACAGCTAAAATATTCCGGAATAAAGACTTAGCTTCGGACCCAGAGCCGTCGCTAAGTGGATCGGTGGTGGAGAACTTGTTGGTAGAACCCTCGCGCATATGACGAGCTTGCTCTTTTCCGCACTCTCGGTAAAGGTTGTCCGTCACAGGAATTGGGGATTCTTGCTGTGGAGGGCTGTGGAAAAGGGCCAAGGTGGGCGCCCTACTTAACGTGGGAAAGGTTCCAAGCGGGGCTTGGTGAGCTCGGCGGAGGAATGGCACTGGAGCAGCCATCGTTTCTATCTGTTGGATGAAGCCGGGCCGATGCGTGCGAATGAAGGCTGGACGATGATTGCGTTTCGAGCGCCTGCGGCGTGATCGGACCCCATCGCAGCAAACATTCCTGACTCCCGCCCTTCGCAAAATGCGCGAGGGACGCGGCACCGACTGGGTTGGTGGTGCCAGCGAGATCCAAAGCGGCGGACAAGAGTGTCCGCCCCACACGATTCGCCTACCCCGCCAGCAGTGCCACTCCCGCCGCTACCAGCACGGCAGCGATCCACCGCCGCCGATCGACTTTTTCGTGCAGGAAGATTTTCGCCGCGAACGCGTTGCCGATGAAGGTGAGCGACGCGGCGGCGGGGGCGACCAGGCTCACATCTCCCCACGAGAGCGCGAAGAGGAGACTGAAAAACGCAACCGCCATGGCAGTCACGCCTAAGAAGAAGGTGGGATTACCCAGAATGCGCGAGACCACGGCCCACAGTCCCGCCCGGCGCCAGAGGTCATGCACGTCGCCGACTTGCTTCATAGCGCGCGCCAGCAGAACGTCCCCCACCACGGAGGCGAAGACGACGACCAGAATCCCGCCCCAGGTATAAACGTTCTTCATCGCTGCACCCCGCTGGAAACCGCATGCACATTCTCTTCAGCGGGTACCCCATTTCTCGCGCTCTTTGCGAGAAGTGGGGATTCGGAATGCTGGTGCGATGTGAGCGCCGGCCCTCCCGCGACAAATCCCACTCCACCCGAGATCAGTGCGATCCCCAGCCAGCGCAGCGGGCTAACATTCTCATGCAGAGCGAACTTTGCCACCAGCGCCAGCAACACGTATCCCAGCGATGTGGCCGGCAGCACATAAGTGAGGTCCGCCCAGGAGAGAGCGTTCATATACGAAGCGAAAAAGGCGAGCAGCAGAACGATGCCCACCGCGACCCACGGATTCAGCACCGCGAGAATGATTCCCTGCAGGTGACGGAGGGAAATGTTGCCGGTCTGCTTCATCCCGTGCGAGAGCATGGAGTCCCCAGCCGCTGCAAAGACGGTTACTCCAGCCAGCACCAGATACTTGCGAAAGGTCACTAGAAGCTCAGTTATTCCAGCGCCGAAGACTTAGGCCTTAACCGGCTCGGCAGCCGCCGCGTCGTGATGCTTCTTTACCATCTTGTTGCGCGCGGAGCGCAGCTTCAAGAAGGTCTTCGCCTCTTTGTAGAGGCGCTTGCGGTCGTTACTGTCAAACGCCGCCTTCCGCAATATGCGGAACACGGCCTTCGGACGGAAGTAATACTCATCATAAAACCGATGCACGGCCGAGAGAATATCGTCCGCGGGCAACCCCGGATACTGAATGTGGGCCAACTGATGTCCGCCTTCGTCGACCATCTTGTTGTCGCCGACCATAAACCCGTTCTTCACCGCGTAGTCGTAAAGCTCAGTGCCGGGATAGGCGTGCGCCACCGAAACCTGGATGGTTTCGACGTCGAGCTCCTTAGCAAACGCGATGGTGTTGTTAATCGTCTCGTGCGTCTCGCCCGGCAGCCCCATGATGAAGTCGCCGTGAATCACGAGGCCCAGTTTGTGGCAGTCCTTGGTGAACTGGCGCGCGCGTTCGATCGTTGCGCCTTTCTTGATGTTCTTCAGGATCTGCTGGTCTCCGGATTCATACCCGACGATCAGCAGGCGGCATCCCGCATCCTTCATCGCCTTCAGGGTTTCGAAGTCGGTGGTGACGCGCGAAGTGCAGGACCAGGTCAGGCCGAGCGGCTTCAGCTTGGCGCAGAGTTCGACGGTGCGCGCCTTCTGAATGTTGAAAGTATCGTCATCGAAGAAAAACTCTTTCACGTTCGGCCACATCTGTTTGGCCTTCGCCATTTCGCGGGCAACATCATCGCTGGAGCGTTTGCGCCACGGATGACCGCTCAGTGTCTGGGGCCACAGACAGAACGTACACTGCGCCGGGCAACCGCGCGTGGTGTAGAGCGACACGAAGGGATTGAGCAGAAAAGGCACGTTGTATCGCGTGACATCGAGATCCCGCTTATAAACTTCGGTGACATGCGGCAGAGTGTCCAGATCCTGAATCTGCGGAGCGTCGGGATTGTGCACGACCTTTCCGTCCTTCAGGAACGACACCCCGGGAATTTCTTCCAGCGGCTTGCCCTTGGCGTAATCCACCACTGCGTAGTCAAACTCTTTGCGGCAAACAAAATCGATTTCCGAACAATCGCGCAGCGATTTCTCCGGCAGCACGCTCACGTGCGGCCCCACAAAGGCAATCTTGATTTTCGGATTCGCCTGCTTGATCGCCCGCGATAGAAGAATGTCGCCCGGGAATCCAGGCGTCGAAGTAAACAGCACAAGGAACTCGTACTCCTTGGCGATCTCGATGGTTTGCTCGCCCGAAACGTGATGCGGCGGCGCATCCAGCAGCCGCGCCCCCTCCAACATCCCTGCCGGATAAGCCAGCCAAACTGGATACCAAAAACTCTCAATTTCGCGGGTGGCGGGCCAACGGGAACCAGCGCCTCCGTCGAAGTTTTCAAACGATGGAGGATTTAGAAACAGTGTTTTTAGAGGCATAGTGAGTATTCTTTAATTTTAGCATTCGGACAGGGGTCTTCCGCGCTTTGACACCGTGTTTCTGCAGGTTCCCCACATCCGTCGGACATGACCTAAACGCTTGATTTCAATGTACTAGCTCTGCGGCCAAAAGGGAATGTCGTTGGGGCGAATGCACGGTTGGATGCAGCGAAAGGCGAAAGGGTGCTGCGAGTGGGCGTCGGGATGACTTAAGCCGGAGGAGTTATTGGGCTTCGTTGCTGGCCGGAACGCGGAAAGTTAGGCCGCGGTCGTCGTTGGCTTTCGCGGTGGCGGCCAGGTCGAGACTGGACAAGGGAATTTTTTCCGTGCGTTGGGGAGCGAAGTTCCAGAGCGTCTGGCCGACGATGGCGTAGTTCTGAATTTCCTGCTTATGCTGATCGCGGAAGACCAGAACTGTAGCGGGCATGATCGCGGTTCCCTGCGGTTCGCCGGCGGGCGCGGGACGCGGCGCGGGAGCACGCGCGTAGAGATCGCGATCGCCATCGGCCTGTTCCTGGCGGAGCATCTGCTGTTCTTCAAGGCTTTGCTCGTTCATATCGTTCGCGGTGGCTCGATCGCGCTGGTAGTCCTCGTCATACGAAGAGCCGGAATCTCCCCACCAGAAGGGATCGTAATATCCGTCGTAGGCCCAAGGTAGTAGCCGTAGCCTCCCCAGCATCCATAACCGTAACAGTTGTTGCGGAACCCGCGGTCACGGAAGCGGTTGCCAAATCCATTGCGGAAGCGGTTGCCGCGAAACCCGTTATGCAAAAAGGGGCCGCGAGAGAAGCCGGAGCGGGAGGCGTGAGTCAGGCCGTGAGAGAATCCGGCGCCGGATCGCATTCCATTCGAGAAATGGCCTCCACCGAGGTGCCCGCCGCTAAACCCAGCGTGGCCACCGAAGCCGCCCCCGTGGCCGCCGCCAAAACCACCGTGACCTCCGCCTCCGCGTTGCGCCCACACGGGGACAGCCAGGAAAAGCGCGAACGCCGTGATGGCCATCAGGCGACGCATACAGCTCTATTATAAGCCCACTCTTCCAGAGAGATTGGAACCTTTTTTGACTGCGATTCATAGAGAGCAATCGCGGATGGATCTCTTGTCGCGCCTATAATTCAGTCGTGTTGCGGGTCAACATACTTCCGAGTCCTAGCGAAGAAATTTTCCTCACTCGCTACGAAGAAGCGGCCTTCCCGAAGTTCGGAGAGCTGTTTAAAGCTGACTCATCATCATCGCCTCTGCGACTTCTTGCTCTCGATCCAGAGGAAGCTTCTGCTGCCATTGTTCTTGAGAACCGATCGGAGAGAGCAGTTACAGCCTTGCGTTACCGATGGGGGACGATCGACGAATCCGGCAAGCATCGTAGCCGCACGGTTTCCAGCGATAGTTATATGGTCGATATTTACTCGGCGGTTGCGGAGCCTGGATCGCGCCACCTCATCAGTCCCTCGGGAAGTGTGGATGAAGCTTCGATCGACCATGTGCACGCGGGTGGTGGACTCATCGGAGCGAGGGTGGGAGCGCAGCACGTGGGCCGAGCCGAGCCAAAGATAGTCCACTTGCCGCCTCGATCGGTGCCACAGACATGCTTGAAGCCTAGGAAGTCAACGTTTCCGGTTTCTCTCCGGTCTTCGCTAGGTCCGCCCGGACAAAGCGTCCGAAGCGCATCACCCGCGTCTTTTCCTCCGCCAATTCCAATCCGAATTTCCCGAATCGATCCGTCAGGTTCTTGTGGAACTCTTCCGCATCGCGCCGGTATTGGAAGTTCACCACGAAATCGTCAGCAAACCTGGTCAGGTACGCCTCTCCCTGACAGCTCGGTCTGATCTTCTTCTCGAACCAGAGATCAAGAACGAAATGCAGGTAGATATTGGATAAGATCGGGCTGATTGGCCCGCCTTGTGGCGATCCTTCTTCTGTTCGCGTAACGACTCCTCCCACCATGAAACCTGCGTTCAGCCATTTGCCGATCAGGCGCTGGATGAACGGATCTGCTATCCGATGAGCCACCATCTTCTGCAGCCATTCATGCTGGATGTGGTTAAAATAGCCGCGGATGTCGGCCTCGAATAAGTGTCCAACCTTCTTCGTGACAATGATCCCGCGTAGCGCCCGTAGGGCTCCCTGGGGATTACATCCGGGCCGAAATCCATACGAGCACTCCAGGAAATCGGCCTCGAACACCGCTTCCAAGATCCGCGCCACCGCTCTTTGCAGCAGGCGATCCTCGACCGTTGGGATTCCGAGCGGCCGCGTCCCTGCCTTGCCAGGTCCCTTCGGGATCTCCACTCGGCGCACCGGTGGAGCCCGATAGGCCCCTCGCTTCAAGCGTTCGCATAGTTCTTGAACTCGTGTGTCCAAGTCCCGTTCAAACTCCTTTGTCGTCTCTCCATCAACCCCGCTCGCACCCCGCCGATTCATCTGCTTCCATGTTTCCGTGAGGAACTCCGGTGTGAGCAGATGCGCTAGCGACGTGAAGCGTAGCTTCGGATTCGACTTTGCCTTCTTCGCGATCTGGTCCAGTTGTGTGGACATCCTTCTCCTACCTCTGAGGAACTGTCTTTCGAGATCGACTTCGTTTTGTTCGAAGACGGCGAAATCGCTGGCCCCGATCCTGATCGATATGCGACGGAACTACAATGGCGGAAACCAGGGGCGCAGTTCATTGCCAAGCAGATCCGCCTGGCGATCGCCGAGAGCCGAGATGTTGCTCCCGTCCTGTCAGCTCTCGCGGAGGTTCCGTGCATCGGCCGTCTGGGACACGTGCAAGGCGATCCGCTGCTGCACTGGATTCGATACTATGCTCGGCGGTACCTGCAAGCCATGAAGCAGGAGAGCAACACTTTTAACTGGCGGGAAGTAAGGCTAAGACACCTGGAGAGCCGGCCCGCGCTCCCAAAGTTCTATCGTCGATCGCAATGATCAGGTGTGGTCGATCCGCTCACCGCAGCATGATTCTGCTCAGTAGGATCGCTCTATCTCTTTTTCTTTCCTTTGGCGGGTTTCGGCGAGGATTTAGGAGCCGGCTTCTTTGTTGGTTTCGCGGCTGGTTTTGGCGGCTTGGGCGCGGGCTTGGCGGGCTTAGATTTTTCGGGCGCTTTTGCTTGTGTCTTCGCGGGCGGTCCTGGGGGCGGAGGCGTGGCTGGGGCTGCCGGCGCGGCAGCACCCTTCGCCTTCTTCCCTGCTTTAGGAACCGGCTTCGCGGCTGCGGCGGGAGCTTCAGCAGCGGCTTTGGCGGCGCGTCCGCGCCTGGGTGCAGGCGGGGGCGGAGGCGGCGGTGGTGCGAACGGCTTCAGAAACTTCAGCGTCTCCGTACGGGAACGCAGCTTTCCATCCAGCAAGAGCATGAAGACATCGTGCGCGAGCTTGGGATACTCGGGCAATTGCGGCGTGATGAGCAGTTCCGTCATTTCTGGCAACGGCAGCTTCTGCTGCACCTGACGCCACTTGGTGAGGTAGTTCTTGATCTTCTGTTCGACCGACTGCTGCTTGGCCGTCACGGCCAGGAACAACACCATCTCCGGCCGAGCCGAAGAAAGCAACTGCCAGGTGCGCGACGGGGTAGCTGCCTCCTTGCCCATGAGGCGCTTGGCGAGTTGTTTGGCGTGATCTTCAATGTCGCGCCAGGCCTCCACTAAATCCTTGCGCGGAATCAGCTTTTGAATATCCGAGACATCCTTGTCGGAGAAGTGCGCGGTCAGGAAGTACATGACGGCAGGGCCGGCGTCGGGAGTGTATCCGATGTCAACCATCTGCTGCCGCGTCTTCATCAGCTGGCTGATGCCGTTGGTGTCGACCTTGGCCACGGTCCAGTGCTCATGCAGGATCGCGAGCCAGCCCTCTTTCTCCAGCATCTTCACAACCTGCAGGGGATCGTCTTCATGCGCCAGAGCGGCGATCTCGTGGCCGATCGACGAGCGCAGGATGTGGTCGATGTACTTGCCTTCCTTGGCCGCGTCGTAGCGAGCCTGGGTGCGTTCTTCGAGCGGCCAGTGGAAGCGCGCGGCGAAGCGGGTGGCGCGAATAAGACGCGACGGATCTTCGAGAAACGAATAGTTATGCAGAATCCGGATGACCTTGGTCTCGATATCGGCCACGCCGTTGAAGGGATCGAGGAGGAGGCCGCGGGATCCCTCGTTCAGCGAGAGCGCCATGGCATTGACGGTGAAGTCGCGCCGGCGCAGGTCGTCGTGGATGGTGGCGGGCATGACAATAGGAGGCTTGCCCGTCTTCTCAAAGCGCTCGGTGCGCGCCATGCTGATTTCGGCACGGGCGTTGCCGGGCAACGAGATGAAGATTGTCCGCAGGTCTTCTTCGACCGCGGTGATCTTTGCGCCAGCTTTTTCCAGATCTTTTTGCAGCTTGAGAGGATTGCCCTGGACGGTAAAATCCAGGTCGCGGATGGTGAAGCCGCTGATGATGTCGCGGATGGCGCCGCCCGTGAGGTAAAGATTCATGCCGGCGGCGCGGGCTACCTCTTGCACCATGCCGACGCCCTTGAGTTGGTCCGGGGTCAGCCGGATTTCCATCGTGTAAATGTAGTCAGCCATTCGCTTTAAGCGGTCGTCAGGCCTTTAATCCGGGTGCGATTCATAGGGCAATCGCGACCCGGACGGGGTCAGACGAGCCAAACTTTCCACAAGATTTCCACAACCTTGGCGACCACACCCTTTGGCCCCTCAGCCACTGGGATGCAAGTGGCTAAATACAAAGTACTTATAGAAAGTGGAAACTTTGCGGCAAGTTAAAGAAAATAACACACCGTTTACATTTTGGCTACTGCCAAGGCGGATTCCGGTCGCTTTCGACGAAAAGGTGCGAGAATCAATGCGGATTCCGGCTCCCGGCCTTCGGCGTCCGCGCTGAATGGATGCTGGAGATGCCGCGCTATTGAGATCTGTTCGCTTGAGCGCACGCGGTTCGCGACGTCCAGAAACCGCATAGCGGAAGCCGCAAGCCACACCTATGTCCTCGACCCACAAAAAAGTGATTGTTCGCAAGATGGACCGGGACACGGTTTCCGGTTATGTGGCGCCGGAGCAGTTCGTCCACGAGGGCAAGTTGGAATTATTGAATACCTCGGGCACGGTGATTTCCATGGACCTGCGCGAGATCAAGGGCGTGTATTTTGTACGGGAGTTTGGAGATTCGGAGTCCCTAACGCGCAAGACGTTCACTTCGCGCCCGCGATCGGAAGGACTGTGGGTGCGGCTGCGGTTCAAGGACAGTGAGATTCTGGAAGGGCTGATGCCCGCCGATCTGACGCAGACCACGCCGGAAGGATTTCTGGTGAACCCTCCCGACCAGCGATCGAATACGCAGCGCATCTTTGTGCCGCGCACGGCGCTGGAGTCCCTAACCGTGCTTGCGGTGATCGGGGCGACGCGGCGACACCGGCGCGGTTCGCAGGATCAGCGGCAAGTGCCCATGTTCGAAGAGTAATGTTCGAGGAGTAAGCGACTAACTCTCCCCTTCTCATTTTCTTTCCACCGGAATCGGTTCCATTTTGCAAAGTGCCACAGCTCCGAAGTCACCCGAAATGCGTTGAAGTCGGGACAAGGGTTGATGTACCGTGTGAAGTCCACGCAGGCTCTACGCCTGACCAAGAGACGATCGGTTCCCCCTTCTCCCGTCCGCTCGGACTCCGGTGGATGTCTACCATCTCGACCATAGGTGTGTCCCCAATGACAGCGATTTCAGTATCGCGTCCCAGCAGTTCTTTTTCCGCCGTGCATTCCGTGCTGATCGCAACGATTATCTGTGTCCTGATGCTGTGCACCCCGATCTTCGCGCAGGAAACGGCGCAGCCAACGACTTCAGTTCCTCTTCCGCTGATCACCCAAAGCGTGGACGAGTCGCAACTCACTACGCTGAAGGGCAATACTCATCCGCTGGCGCGGCCTGAGTTCGATCTGGGCACGGCTCAAGCCGACCTTCCTATGAAGCGAATGCTGCTGGTGCTGAAGCGCAGTTCCGACCAGGAGACAGCGCTCAGGAAACTGCTCGACGATCAGCAGGACAAGCATTCACCGAATTATCACAAGTGGCTCAGTCCCCAGCAGTTCGGCAAACAGTTTGGGCCAACCGAGACCGACATCCAGACGCTGACGGCATGGTTGCAGTCCCACGGATTTGAGGTCGGCTCGACGAAGGGACGCACGGTGCTGGAGTTCTCCGGTTCGGCCAGCCAAGTGCAGGAAGCGTTTCACACTACGATTCACAAATACATCGTCAATGGCGAGCAGCACTGGGCGAACGCGAGCGACCCGATGGTTCCGACGGCATTGACGCCGGTGGTGGCCGGGGTGCTGACGCTGCATAACTTCATCAAGAAACCGGCGCTTCACTTCAGCGGGGAGGCGATTCCAGCCAAGCTCATCCCGGGGAAGAAGCCGCAGGTAACGTTTCCGGCGCAGAATGGGCAGCCGGCAATCAACGCGCTGGCACCGCAAGATTACGCAACCATCTACAACATCAATCCCGTGTACAGCAACAACAACGGCAGCGACATTACCATCGCTGTGGTCGGACGTAGCAATCTGTTCAACGGAGGGGCCGACATCTACAATTTCGGCAACAATTTCGGAAGATGCTGCGGCGCTTTCAACATCATCCTCGACGGGGCAGATCCCGGGGATCTGGGCGGCGGCGAGGAAGCGGAAGCCACGTTGGATTCGACCTGGTCGAGCGCCATCGCGCCCGGTGCAACGGTGAATCTAGTCGTGTCCGCTTCAACGAACACCACGGATGGCATCGACCTGTCCGAGGTCTACATTGTCGAGAACAATCTCGCTGACATCATGACCGAAAGTTTCAGCAGTTGTGAACTCTACGCCACCGATGGTCAGCTTGCCTTTAGTTCTAGCGTTGCAGAGCAGGCCGCAGCACAGGGCATAACCTACTTTGTTTCGACAGGCGATGACGGGGCAGCTGGCTGTGACGATCCATCGGTTGCGCCGGCTACGAATCCAATTTCCGTCAATTTGATAGCCTCCACGGCTTTTGATGTCGCCGTAGGTGGCACCGAATTCAACGAAAACGAACAGGTTGCCAAGTATTGGGGAGCCGAGCCGCCTGTACAAGAGTCTGCCATTTCCTACATCCCGGAAAACGTTTGGAATGAAAGCAGTCTTACCAATGGCCTGTGGGCGGGCAGTGGCGGAGCTAGCGCCGGAAATATACAAGGCGGACTTGGAGGGACGACCCCAGGCGTTCCAAAACCGGCTTGGCAGTATGGCGTAATCGGCATTCCAGACGACGGAGTGCGCGACCTACCTGACGTCTCCCTGACCGCAGCCGGCCATGATCCTTACCTTCTGTGTCTAGAAGGTTCTTGTGTGCTCAACAACCAAGGCCAGTTCTACGTATATTTCATCAGTGGCACTTCGGCGTCGACGCCCGCGTTCGCGGGAATTATGGCTTTGGTAGATCAGGAACAGGTTTTAGAAACGGGCAATATGCGTCAAGGTCTCGCCAACTACGTGCTCTATCGTCTGGCAGCGTCGGACAGTGCTTATCCGTCGCAGTGTAACGGTTCGAACGCTTCGACACCTCCGGTCAGCACTTGTGTTTTCAATGACGTAACTGTTGGCAATAACGTAGTTCCTGGTGAGTTTGGCTCGCAATACCAAGCGACTGCTGGTTACGACCAGGCAACGGGACTGGGCTCCGTCAACGTTGCCAATTTGGTGAATCAGTGGAGCTCAGTTACATTCAACCCGACTACGACCGTATTCTCTTTGAGCCCAACCACGAGCATTATTCACGGCTCGGCCGTAAGCGTTAATGTCTCGGTCACACCGAACGGTGGCACCGGATCGCCTGTCCCCACGGGCAACGTGGCGTTGTCTGCCTTCACTGGCCTCAGTTCCTCAGGGTTAACGTTTGCAGGAAGCTATGCTCTCGCACAAGGAGCGGTCGTCTCCTCGACAAGCGACCTCCCGGGCGGCGGACCCTACTGGGTGACTGCATACTATTCAGGGGATGCCACCTACGCCGCGAGTACTTCCCTGGCGGTCTCCGTCACGGTCAACCCCGAGCCCAGCACCATCACCGAAAACCTCCTCGCTTTCGGTCAGACCGGCAATTCCCTGCCGCTCAGTGACGTGCCCTTCGGGAGTTTCATCTACCTGCGCGCCGACGTTCAGGGTGCTTCAGGACAGGGCTTCCCGACGGGGACCGTCACCTTCGCGGATACTTTCGGCGCTATCCCAGGCGGCAGCTCGTTCCCACTCAACAGTCGGGGTAACACAGCCAATCCAAATGGCGTAGCTTTTGACACTGGGACGCACACGATCTCTGCCTCTTATAGCGGGGATTCCAGTTTCAACGCGAGTAGCACAACCCAGTCTCAGTCGCTGACCATCACTCCAGGTTTCTTCGCTACGATACCGACGAACGCATCCGAAGTTTTGATCTCGGCCCCGGGAGCGACGGGGATCTCGGCAATCACGGTCTCGAATTCCACGGGCTTCAACGGCACGATCAATCTGGCTTGCGCAGGGCTTCCGTACGAAGCCACCTGTACCTTCAGTCCCGCCACCATCAAGGCAACGGGCACGTTCAGCACGACGACTGCTACGATCACGGTCACCACCACCGCGGCCACTGCAATGCTCAGGTCTCAGCGACGGCAGTCCTTGCTGGCGCAATGGATGCTGGGCACGGGGCTGCTGCTCTCGATCGCTCTGGGGTGCGGGAAACAGCAACGTGCGCGTGCATTCTTCCTGCTCCTCACGCTGATGCTGATCGTCGCGGTACCGGGTTGCGGCGGTGGCGGTGGCGGCGGAGGGAGCAAGGGCCCGCCTCCGAATACTGGCACTCCCACTGGTGTCTCGAACGTCGTGGTGACCGCTACCAGTGGGTCCACGGTGAGCCAGACGAGCTTCACTCTTTCCGTGCAATAGAATTGGGGCTTTGTCTCGCGGACTGGGCCGGCGATCGCACAGAGCAAGCGTTGGAGTGGTGTACGATTAACTCGCATTCCATTCCACGATCATGAAACTTTCTGCGATCGCTTCGGCTCTCGACGTTCGTCTCGAAAACGGTTCTCCGGATACGGAAATCACCGGGCTCAACGGAATTGAACATGCCGGCCCCGGCGAACTCACGTTCGTATCGAACCCCAAGTACGCAGCGGCAGCGCGGTCCACCAAGGCTTCTGCCGTCATCGTCGGCGAGGACTTCCCTGTGATTCCGGCGGCCATGCTGCGCGCGAAAGATCCTTATCTGACGTTCGCCCGCGCGCTCGAACTCTTTCATCGACCTCTGCGGTATGAGCCTGGCATACACGTTACGGCGGTCGTGCACGCCAGCGCACGCATTGGGGCGAACGCTCACATCGGGCCCTACGTGGTCATCGACGAGAATGTCGAGATTGGGGCGAACGCGGTGCTGCTGGCGCATGTCGTTATCTATCGCGGGGTGAAGATTGGCAACGATTTTTTCGCGCATGCGCACGCGGTGGTGCGCGAGAACTGCCGGGTGGGTAACAACGTGCTTCTGCAGAACGGCGTGGTGATTGGGGCGGACGGGTTCGGGTTCGCCAAGACTGCGGAGGGCCGCTGGCACAAGATTCCGCAGCCGGCGCCGGTGGTGATTGAAGACGACGTGGAAGTGCAGGCTAACTCATGCATCGACCGCGCCAGCGTCGGCGAAACGCGCATCGGGCGCGGGGTGAAGATCGACAACCTGGTGCAGGTGGGGCACGGGTCGCACGTCGGCGAAGACGTACTTCTTTGCGCACAGGTTGGACTCGCTGGCTCAACGGAGATTGGCAACAAGGCGATTCTTACGGGACAGGTTGGCGTGGTGGGGCATTGCAAAGTGGGGGAAGGCGCGATCGTCACGCCCCAGAGTGGTGTGGCGCATGACATCGCGGCGGGCGCACTGGTCAGCGGCGCTCCCGCCGTGGATCACAAGCTGTGGCTGAAATATTCCGCGATCCTGCCCCGGCTGCCGGAAATTGCGCGGGCGGTGCGGGCTAAAACACCGAAAGAATAACCACGGAGGACACTGGAGTTCACCGAGGAATCTTCAGGCGTAGGCTGTTCCTCCCTGCGGCTCTCTGTCATCTGCGGGAGACGACGCGGGTTGGCGGTATTGTTCCGGCAGGCCGCTCTCGATGGCGGTGCGAACTTGTTCCATCAGGCAATCGCGGCTGACGAAGTCCTTCGGGTCAATCGGCGGATGAAAAATCACCTGCACGGGCCCCGGTCGGATGGAGAATCTCGCCTTCGGCATGGTGTAGTGCGTGCCCACGATCGTAACCGGAATGACCGGGACCCCGCACTCCATGGCCAAATAGAACGGACCCTTTTTGAAGGGGAGCAGCTTGCCGTCGAACGAGCGCCTGCCTTCCACGTAGATGGTCATGTTGACTCCCTGCTCGACGACGACGGACCTGGCGGCTCGGACGGCCTCGATGCCGGCATCGCGATTTCCGCGGTCGACGGGCACCAGCGACCCCATGCGCATGGCGCGACCCAGAATCGGAACTTTGAACAGTTCTTTTTTCACCATGACCGACGTGCGTCTGGGGATCAGCGGGATTTGAATCGGCGGATCGAGATTCGAAACGTGATTCGTCATGAAAATGTAGCTGCGCGAGTGGTCGAACTGATCGAGTCCGACGGTTTCGACCCGTACGCCGGTGATCCAAACGCCCGCCCATGCGCCCCACATGAACAGGCGATACAGGACGCGGACATCGCCCATGATGAAGCTTGCAGAGAAGCCGATAATCGCAGCCACCGGAGCGGCCAGCGCCCAAAAGATCAGCATGAGGATCGTGCGGATCATTTTGCCGTTCCTGTTCCCGCGGCTCCGGACGTTCCGTCGGCGGCGCTCTGGGCTTCACCCTTCAGCCAGGCAAGGCGGCGCGCCTGTTGCTGGGCGGTGACTTGGTCGAGATCCTTTATCTCGTACGAGATTTCCTGACGGCTGCCGACCTTCCATTTCAGTTCGCGATCACCCCCGCGCCGGGATCGAACCTTCACGGTGAGCGTGTCGCCGGGATTCAGCCGGGTTAACTCCTCGCGAGACTCTTGCCCGGCGGGCTTGCTCTGGAGCTCAACAATGGTGTCGCCCACGCGTAAACCCGCACGCTCTGCCTCACTGCCGGGCGTCACCGTTCCCACCGACATGGGACCATCGAAGTTGCGCGATGCCGTGAAGCCTGCGTCGGTCACCGTGTTCGGGACCGCCTGCACGCGCAGACCGACGGAGCGAAAAAAATCATCCCAGGGAATTTCTTCGGTTCCAGCCACATACTTCGTAAAGAACGCAGCCAAATCGGCCCGGCTGACGGCCTCAGCGGCCTCGCGAACGCCTGCGGAATCGTTGAAGAAGCGGCCTTTTTTTGCGTAGTTGTCATTCATCCATTCCATGACTTCGCGCAGCGACGCATGCCCGTGGCTCACTTCGCGCACCTCGAGGTCAAGCATGACGCCGAGAAGTTCGCCTTTGTTGTAGTAGGATACGCTGCGGTCTGGACGGTGGTAATAACCGTAGCCCTCAAGCCACGCGTCGAGGCTCGCCTCTTCCGCCGACTGCGTCAGGTGTGCCGGGCGCCGCTCAAGTTCCGTAATCTGTTCGCCGATCCGGTAAAGATATTGCTTTTCATCCAGCAGGCCGGCGCGCAACTGAATGGTGCCTTCAGCAGTGCTGGTGACGCCTTCGCTGAACCACAGCGCCCGCGTGTAATTTTCCTTGGTATAGTCTACCGGTTCGAGCGTCTGCGGGCGAATGCGCTTCACGTTCCACAGATGAAAGAATTCATGCGCGGTGACGCCCGTCAGCGCATCCAGAGATTGCTTCATCGACTCGGCATTCAGATCGATGGCCGTGGAGAAGGCGTGCTCCATGCCACCGCCCGCCGGCCCGTGAGGAAAGTGATAGATAAACATGTAGGTGTCGAAGGGACGGTCGTTCATCCAACTGGTCGCTGCCGCGACAATCTTATGCAGCGCGGCAATAATTCTTGCCATGTCGTAGTCGGCGGAGTCGGCGTCGACAATCACGCGATAGTGCCCGCCTCCCTCGTCGAAGTCAGACTCCTGGAAGTTGCCGATCTCGACCGGAGAGTCTACCAGCCGATCGTAATTCGCGGCGGTGAACTCGTCGCCGGGGGCCGATGCTAGAGGAGTGGCAATGTGCCATCCCTCGGGAATATGGCTGAAACGCACGTTCAGCGGGGCATAGCGCGCGTCCACCGGATACATCAGGATCTGCGCCAGATTAAAGAAGGCATGATGAGTGTTCAGCTGCGCGTTGAAAGGTCCCGGCGAGTCGACATAGATTTGATAGTCCACAATTGCGCCGCTCTCTGCGCCTTCAATCTGCCAGCGGCTCTCGTTGAGTTCGCGCACCAAGAGCGGATTGCCGGAACGATTTTTCGCGCGGACCCAGTTCACATACTGGGCGAAATCGCGAACCTGATAAAGGGCGTTCCACACGGGAAGCTGGAGTTCACGCTGCGCAGTCCCCTGGGGTAGGAAGATCTGCACTTCTACCAGATGCTGCTCCGGAGACGAGAGCGATATCGTGTACGCGACCGAAGCGGGTGACTGCGCGACCGACGTAGACGACAGGGCGAGAAAGGCAAAGCAAAGCGCCAGCCGCAGAGTGCGAGCAACCCGGGGAAATGAATTCATCGGTTCCCTGCCAATTCGCGCAGGCGTGCCGGCAGCTTTTCATAAATTCCGCCGAAGCCGCCATTGGAGAGAATTGCGACGACATCGCCGCTGCGCATCTCCGGAGCGACGGTCTGCACGATTGCGTCTGCATCGGCGAGAAGCCGCGCGCGCCGGCCGTTGCGCTCGATCTCTGCAGCGAGGGCGGGCAACTCCAGACGTTCGCTTTCCGGAACCGCCTCCGAACGGAACACGCCCGCCACGATCACTTCGTCGGCCTGCGCCAGGCTGCGCGCCAACTCACGTTGCAGAATCCGCCGACGCAGAGTGTTGGAACGAGGTTCCAGAATTGCCCATAGTCGCGCCTCGGGGTAGCGCGCCCGCAGTGCTTTCAGCGTTCCCGCGATCGCGGTGGGATGATGGGCAAAGTCGTCGATGATGGTGATGCCGTTCACCTGCGCCTTCACTTCCAGACGACGTTTCACGCTCTTGAAAGTTTTCAGCGCGGCCGCAATTGCATCTTTCGGAACGCTGCAGGAAGCTGCCAGCGCGGCCGCTGCTGTGGCATTCCAGACGTTGTACTCTCCGGCAAGCGCGAACTCGAGATCGGCCCACGGTTTGTTGTCGCGCAGCACGGTCCAGGAAGTGCGTGCCGGTTCGAGGCGCAGGTTCGTGACCTTCCAGTTCGCATGTGGCCCGGCGCCGTAGCGCTGCACGGGGCAAAACGCTCTCGCCAAACAGCGCTCCAAGCTTGGGCTTTCTAACGACTCACCCGCGAAACCGTCGAAGGCGATGATTCCTCCCCGGCGCGGGATCAGATTGACCAACCGTTTGAATGCGGTTTCGACCGCATCGAGATCTTTGTAGATGTCGGCGTGATCGAACTCGACCGAAGTCAGAATCACGGAGTCAGGAAAATAGTGCAGGAACTTCGGTCCCTTGTCGAAAAAAGCGGTGTCGTACTCGTCGCCTTCCAGGATGAAGTGCTTGCCGGTGCCGAGATGAAAGCTTGAACCGAAATTTTCGGCGATGCCGCCGATCAGAAAGGATGGTTGCAGCCCGGCGGAGTGGAAGATCCATGCCAGCATGGACGTCGTCGTGGTCTTGCCGTGGGTTCCGGCTACGACCAGGACCTCCTTGCCGCGAAGGAATTCGTCATGCAGCAACTGCGGCAAGGAGCAAAAAGGAATGCGCTGGTCGAGCACTTCCTCCAATTCCCCGTTGCCGCGCGACATGGCATTGCCGACCACGACCAGATCCGGCCGAGGTTCAAGATTGTTGGCATCAAAGGGCTGCGCCACGGGAATATCCAATTCGCGCAGAAAGTCCGACATTGGGGGATAGGCTGCCGCGTCGGAGCCGGTAACGTGAAATCCGCGCTGCTTCAGCATTCCCGCCAGCGAGGCCATCGCCGTGCCGCATATGCCGATCAGGTGAATGTGTTTTTCTTCGTTCATCTCGTTTGTTTCAGAGGAAAATCGCGTGCAGCCGCTACGGCGTGACCGCGGATTCCAATATCCTCAGGCCCACCTGTGCACTGCGCACCGTCAGTTTCGCCTGCACTCCGAACGGAAGCGTGATGTTGCCCGAAGTTACGTGTCCCGACCGAACGCCGAAGGCGACGGGCACTCGCAAGTCACCGACAATTCGAGTCACCACATCCTGGAGAGTGTAACCCTGGTTTGCGGTCTGCACGCAATCGAGCATTTCTCCGAAGACAATGCCGCGCACCGCATTGAGATGTCCAGCCAACTTCAGTTGCATCAGCATGCGGTCGATCTGATAGGGCTTGGCAGCGAGATCTTCGAGGAACAGAATTGTGCCGGCAGTCTTGATTTCGTACGGCGTGCCCAGAGATGCGACCAGGATCGAGAGGCAGCCGCCATACAAGACGCCCTCGGCGTCGCCCTCGACTAAGCCGCTGACTGCCGCGCCCAGCGCCACGTCCCAGGCTGTCGTGCCCGAAACCGCTGCCTGCCAGGACGCCAGGTCGACACCGTCTTCATGCGCCCAGTCCTTAGCTGCCATCGGTCCGTGAAAGGTGATGAAGCCTCCCACATCGTGAAACCAGGTCAGCAGCGTAGTAATGTCACTGTAACCGACGAAGATCTTGGGATGCGCTTTGATCTTTTCCAGGTCAAGCTCTTTTAGCAGATAATTCGCACCATAGCCCCCGCGCGCGCACACGATCGCTCGCACATCGTCGCGCACGAACATCTCTTCCAACTCGCGCGTTCTTCGCTCGACCGATCCGGCAAAATAAAGGTCCTGCTCGAGAATCGAGTCGAAATAAAACGGGCGGTATCCGGCGCGCCGCAAGGCCTCGCAGCCCGCGTCCAAATCCGCCCGCTTGATGTTGCTGGCGGGCGCGACAATACCCACGGTATCGCCGGGGCGAAGGGCGGATGGTTTGACGGGCTGAACGTAGGACGAAGACATTGGCTCCAGGACTGTGCACCAAGCGAAGCACAATGGCGCAATCAGCACTTTAACTCAGAAAGAATTCTCCCCGGCAGACCAGCCGCGCCGGCCCTCGCAAGAAAATATTCTTGCTGTCCCTGCGCACGGTTTGCGTTCCGCCGGGGGCGTGGACCTTCACCGGAGAATCCGCCCGCCCTGTCGCCAACGCCGCCGCTGCCGACGCGCAGGAACCCGTGCCCGAAGATTGCGTTTCCCCGACGCCACGCTCAAAAAAGCGCGCCCTCACATCGTGCTTGCCATCGACCGCGACGAGTTCGACATTCACCCCGTGTTTGAAGTGCGAACTGCGCTGGATTTCGGCCGCCTGCGCCTGCCAGTCTGCCGCAAACTCAGGGACGAAGACAACGTAATGGGGATTGCCCATCGACACCGGAATCCCGCGCACTTCCACGGTCCCAGTTTTCAGTGCGAGTTCCCTGTCGACCACGGCTTCCCCCATTTCGATTTCAAACTCATACTCCCAATCGCTACGCGAAGTTAGAACGCAAGTCTTCATTCCAGCCCCGGTTTGAATCGTAATCTTCTCTTTCCCTTGCTCGGAACACAAGTATGCGGCGACGCAGCGGGTACCGTTGCCGGAAATCTCGGCTTCGGAACCGTCGGCGTTGATGAGGCGGATCTCGACATCAGCTGAAGAATGTAGCAACATCCACTCGACCCCATCGGCGCCTACGCCTTCGTGGCGATCGCAGATGCGTCGCGTAAAGGCATGGATGTGTGCCGGAGGCGGAGCCAGAGAGAAATCGATCAAGAGGAAATCATTGCCGCAGGCGCTGGCCTTCACGAATGGGATAGTGCGAACGCCCGAGTTCACTCGTGGTCCACCCGGCCAAGGGAGGTCGCGCCGAGCAATACCTTCGACGCTTTCAATTGCTGCAGTAATACTTTCTGCTCGCGATTGCAGCCCTCCACATCAAACTGCAGGCGGACGTGCTGGTCCGTGTTCCCGCTGACCACATTCTTCATCAGCCGGCGATAACTTTCCAGAATGCGGTTAACCTCGTTGCTGATTTCCTCGACGCTGGCGCCGGCCACTTCGTAACTGGTCAGCAGTACCTTGATGTTGAACGTTTCTTCCATGTGGCCCAGAAAAAAGAGAGCCAGCAACACCAATCCGGTGGCGAAAATTGCCGTCAGGTAAAGGCCGCCGCCTGCGGCCATTCCAACCGAGGCAACTACGAACAGGGTGGCCGCGGTGGTCAGGCCGGTGGTAAGCCCGCGTGTGTGCAGAATCGAGCCTGCGCCGATGAAGCCGATGCCGGGGATGATCTGGGCGGCGATGCGCGTGTAGTCCGAAGGCTCCGCCGCCAGGCCCCGCGATAGCGCCGTGAACAGCGCGGCGCCGAAGCAGATGAACATGTTCGTGCGCAGGCCTGCTGCCCGATGCTTAAATTCCCGCTCCAAGCCGATGAGGCCGCCAAGAATCGCCGCCAATACCAAGCGCACCAGCGAAGTGCCAACGGCTCCGCTCGCCATTTCCCAGCGCAGCAAATCGATGAAATGTTGCCAGGTCATTGAGTTGCTCGCCTGCCCGAAGCAGGCTTCCGATGCCGGATTCTATCATCGGACCCTGCGCTGCCGCGTTACCTGCATGATTACCGGGCGCGGTAGAGGACGGCCCGCGCCTGCCCGGTCACGTGGATTTCTACCAGTGCCTGCAGATGCCGGGCCTGTACTGCTTGCCATACGCTGTCGCCCTCGAACGCGACCACGTAGTCGGCATACCGCGCAGGATCCGCCAGAGCATGTTCCCACAAACCATCGGGATCGGCGGGCTGTTTCCAGACACGGTGATTGCCTTCATTGACCACACGCTTGAGCGGAATGCCCGCCTGCTGTAGTGCGCCAACATGGTCTCCCAGATACATTAGTAGAGTGGAATTCGAAGGCAACTTTCGGAGCCAGATCGCGAGTTGACTTTCGAGTTGATTCCGCGTGCGCATGTTCAGTTCAGCTTCCCTCAATGAAACGGGCGTAGCGCGCCAAATTGAAGCATAGCTTGCAAGCACCAGTGCGAACACGCCCAGCCCGCACGTCAGACGCAGCCGGGGATTCCATCTTTCGTAGCGCACGGTAAGATGCACGAGGATAGCCAGCGCCGCGGCGAAAGCCGGGAGCAACTGCAATCCGTAACGCACGTTGTAATGAGAAAAGGGCCACCAAGGTGGGATAAAGATGGGGACGCCGCCATAGGCCACCGACAGCGCGTAAAAAGGCACTGGGACAAGCAAGAACATCAGCGGCAAGCCCGCGCTAAGAGAACATGCTCCGGGCACGGTTGGCTGGAGCCAACGAGTCAACGCTGCGGCCATCAAGCCGGCAACGGCGATCAAAACCCATGCCCGTTGCAGCCATTCGTTTTCCGCCAGGTTGACTTCGGCCGACTTTAGAAAATACAGTCCCGCCAGGATGGGATTGCCACTGCCTGGATGCCCCCGATTCCCAGAATTTTCCGTCCTGCGTTCAATCGCCTTCGCGGAGTAAGGCCCGTTGGCAAACTCGAGGGGATTGCGATAGACGATTCCGTTGTAAGCGAGCCACAACGCTGGTGCGGCCGTTGCAATGAAGACGAACTTCATCACCGTCGCTCGCGGGAACCGGAATGTGGGAAGCCTCCCCGCCGTTCCATTGCCAGCAAGCAAGCTGAACAACACGACTGTCGATGCTATCGACGCGGACAGGAACCATCCGTCGTAGCGCGTCAGGCAAGCCGCGGCAAGACACAGGCCGCACTTCGTGAGGGCCTTCGCATCCCCGCGCATGGACTCGCTAAAATACACGACGGTCCAGATGAAGAGCGCCAGATATAACGCCTCGCCCATGGCGGTGGCCTGCATGTAAATCAAATTTGGATTCGCTGCGTACACGAGCGCCGCCGTCCACGCGGCAACCCGAGCGGGCCCATCCGGTTCAATGTCGCGGGAGAGAGCGCCGCGAACCAACCGGAATATTCCGATTACGCCAAACACATACGCCACCATCGAGGGAATCGATCCGCCTACGCCCCTCCGCCACATTTCGTCGGAGAGCAAGAAAGGAATCATCAGCAGGTGCGGCAGAGGCAGCCACACGGTTCCCAGTTGCAGAAGGCCGGGAGTTTTCGAATCGAAGACGCGGCGTGCGATGTTGATGTGCGCGACGGCATCGCCATAGAGCAATACATCGCCGCGCTGGAAATAGAACAGAAATGAAAAGACAGAAACGCAGGTCGCAAGCCAAGCCAGCAGCCTGACCTCGGAGTCCCAGCGGGAGCTGGGAGGTGCGTTCTTCATTTTCTTGGGCACAAACGGTTTCCGAAAAACGAGTGGGGTCTGAAGGCAGACTACTCGAGGTGAGTGAGTTCGCGAAAGATCTGAAAGCGTGCGTCGATCTCCTCCCTCGTCAGCGACTGCAGACGCTCTGTACCAAAACGCTCAACCGCGAACGATCCCATGACCCCGCCGTAGAACAGAGCGCGCTTCAGCACCTCGCGGCTCAATTCCTGTTGCGATGCCAGGTAGCCCATGAATCCGCCGGCGAAGGAATCGCCCGCGCCGGTCGGGTCCTTCACCTCTTCGATCGGCAGCGCCGGGGCGCGGAACGGATGGTGGCCGATGCCAAACGCTCCCTCGCGAAAGAAAATGGTCGCACCGTATTCGCCGTGCTTGATGACCAGCGCCTGCGGGCCCATGGCTAGCACCTTGTTCGCGGCCCGCGGCAGATTAGTTTCGCTCGCGAGCATCTTCGCCTCGGTGTCGTTAATCAGCAGGACGTTTACGAGTTTCAGCGTTTCCTGGAGTTCTTTGAGTGCGCCTTTGATCCAGTAATTCATGGTGTCGCAACCGGTCAGGCGCACGCCGTTCATCCTGCGCCGTACGTCGGCTTGCAGGGTGGGCTGAATATTCGCCAGGAAAAGGAAATCGGTATCCTCGTACTCCTTCGGAATGCGGGGCTGAAAAGTTTCGAATACATTCAGGTCAGTGAAGTTCGTCTTCGCCTCGTTGAGGTTATCCGTATAGGAACCTCCCCAGCGGAAAGTCTTGCCTTTCGCTCGCTCCAGGCCGCGAGTATCGATACCGTGCTGGCGAAAGACCTGCTCTTGTTCGGCGCCGAAATCTTCGCCAACCACGGCCACGACGCGCACTTCTGTGAAATAACTGGCCGCCAGCGAAAAATACGTGGCCGCACCGCCCAGAATGTTTTTCACGTTGCCCGAGGGCGACGTGACATCATCAAACGCAACTGAACCGACTACGAGAATACTCATCCGCGAATCCTATTCTTAGGCTGTGGTTTGTGGTTAGTGGCTAAGCAAATTCGTCTTACTTCACGTACTTGCCTAGAATCAGCTTCAACTTTTTCTTCGTTGCTGCTGGAATTTTCTTGTGATCTGTCAGGATGGCATGGGCAAGCGTCGAGGCGCATTTGCACGAGCGTTGGCGCGGCATCGCGGCCACCGTCTCGCGGACCACTTTGGTTGCATTCTCCGCATTCTTGAGGAGCACAGCGACGATTTGATCGACCGTCACCGAATCGTGATGTGGGTGCCAGCAGTCGTAGTCCGTCACCATTGCCACCGTGACATAACAAAGTTCCGCCTCACGCGCCAGCTTGGCTTCCTGCAGGTTGGTCATACCGATCACGTCCATGCCCAGGCCGCGATATACGTTCGACTCCGCCCGTGTGGAGAACTGCGGCCCTTCCATGCACAAGTACGTTCCACCACGCTTGCCGACGACGCCAACTTTCTTGCACGCGGACTCGACCACTCCCGCCAGTTCCCCGCAGACGGGATCGGCGAAAGCGATGTGCGCCACCACGCCGCCGCCGAAAAAAGTATCCACGCGATGGCGCGTTCGATCAAAAAATTGATCGGGGATCACAAAGTCCAGCGGCTTATGCTCTTCCTTCAGGGAACCAACCGCCGAGATCGAAAGGATGCGCTCGACCCCAAGCTGCTTGAACCCGTGAATATTGGCGCGAAAATTCAGTTCGCTGGGCAGGAGGCGATGGCCGCGTCCATGGCGCGCTAGAAATGCAACTTTGCGACCTTCCAGCGTGCCGCACACGTAGGCGTCGGAAGGCGCGCCGAACGGCGTCTTCAGCCGCACTTCCTTCACTTTGCTCAGTCCGGGCATGGAATACAGCCCGCTGCCGCCAATGATTCCGATTTCCGCCTGTGCCAATCTCCCTCCAGAACCCGCACGCGCCGCAAGTCAAACTGGCGATTATACAGGACAAAAATCCGCCGTCCGCGCTTTGGCGGCAGAGTCGTTCGTGACCTCGCGGGTCGCAGGCGGCGGGGAGAGTGGCGCTACAATTTGGAGCATGAAGTTTTGTATCGCAGCCTGCACATTGTTCTTGCTGTGCGATTTTATCGTTGCGCAGGACAAACCCGCGCTCCAGCCTGAGCCGAAATTGGTGACCGTGCCTACGGCCATTGATCACAACCGCATTGTTATCAACGCTGACATCACGCTCCCCAGCGGCTCCGCCGAGCGCGTTCGTGTCTGGGTGGATAACGGCAATCCTGATCTCTATTTATCTCGCCGACTGGCTAGTCTGCTGGGACTGGCGATTTCTTGCAATGACCAGGAATGCTCTTCTCCTCCGCCGCCAGAGATGATCGTCGGCGGGATGAAGATCCCTCTCAACGATGTCAAGCAAGCGAAGATTCCTCTGAAGCCTGTCAACGCTGCCTCGGTGCTGGCGCCCGGCATGAGCGCCGAGATCAATCTGCCCTCGGGCATCCTCCGCCACTATGACGTGCTGATTGATTTTCCCGGCCGCAAGTTTTCCATCGGTGCGCCCGGCACAATTCATTTCCGAGGACCGAGCGGCAAGGTCCAGGTCAATGCGGAGAACGGCCTGATTCAGGTGCCGAGCCAGATTGAAAACAAGAAATACAATCTCGCCCTCGACGTCGGAGCGAGCATCAGTTTTCTTTCTGAAGAACTGTACGACAAACTAGCAACGGCACACCCGGATTGGCCCCACATGACCGGTGCGGTGGGCTCGGCCAACCTGTGGGGTCTCGATGAAGAGCCGAAATGGAAGGTCATGCGCGTGGACCGCGTGCAGTACGGACCGCTATTCCTTGCAAACGTAGTTGCTGTCGACTTCCCCAAAGACCGGATGGATTTCTTCACGAAGCGCGCCGGCGTGCCGACCGCTGGCCTTCTGGGCTCGAACGCACTGCTCAATTACCGGATCGGCCTCGACTACGCCCACTCGATGGTCTATTTCGAGTTTGGCCGCATGTTCAACTTTCCAGACTTTGATGTCATCGGACTCACCCTGCGGCCGGAAGACGACGGCCGATTCACGATCCTCGGCGTCGCGGATTTCGACGGGAAACCGTCGGTGCCGCAAGGGGCGGACGGCGTTCAGCCCGGCGATCGTCTCGTCGCGATCAACGGCATCCCAGTTCAAGGATCGACCATGGGACAGGTATGGAACATGCTCGGAGGAACTCCAGGCCAGGAGCGCAACTTGACTATCGAGCGCAGCGGCCGACAAATTAATGTCGCGGCGACGGTCCAACATTTCTTGGGAGAACTGCCGGACGAGAAAGAAAGGAAGAAAAGGAAGTAGCAATCCGTTGTTTACTTTGGCGCCGGTGACTCTCCAAATACTTCCCTCTCCAGCGTTGCGGTCGTGGCAGCGTCGAGACTCTCACTCACCAACACTGTGTCGCCATGTTCCTCGATCACCACCGCGCCGTCTTCAGTCGTCCAGGCATGGCGGCCCTTCAAGACGTCTGCTTTGGACTCATTCTGCGGGTCAGCGTTCCCAGGCACGGAATCTGCTTCCTCCTCTGCTTTTTTGTAGCGCTGCTTTAGCGACCGCGCATAGATCTCCGCAAACTCCGCCGCTTTATCGGCACTGGACCAGCGCGAAACGTACAGCAGACCCAGAGGCGCTGTTCCGCCGGGATCTGACTTCGCGTCGGGCTTGGGCTTGGCCGCGTAGTAATATCCGCCACGCCAATCCGGATAAAGATGTTTCGCCAAGGGCTTTCCCGCATATTGTTCAATCAGCACTGCCACGTCGAACTCGCCCATAGCACCGATATCAAACTTCTCATAATTTTTGAAGTCGTGTTTGAAGTCGGGCACCCGCATGGGCTCGATCTTCTCGCCTGACAAATAAGTATCCGGCTCCATGATCTGGCGCGTGGTGTGCGGAGGATTTTGCAACACGGCGGCGAATGCCTTCTCCTTGCCCCCTTTTTGCATCAGCTTGACAACGAACTCCATTCCGTAACTGTAGGGAAACGTGAGCGATTCTTTCATAAAGATTGGCGCGTCGTTGAATACCTTCGTGCTGGAAGTGCCGGTCATGGTTTCTTCTTCCATCGCGTCCACCAAAGCCGGAGAATTTGTAATCGAGTGCCCGGTTGGCGCCAGGGCATATTGAAACATCATGGCCTGCGCTTGGCCTTCCAGCACGGCTTCGCGGGCGTTGTCCATCTCGTCATTTTCGATGTCGGTGGGGGTGGGATCCTTTCTGATTTCGCCCAGGTCTTTCTCGCCCTTCTTCATCCACTTCTGCAGGCCGACCGCCTGATCCTGCAGCGCATGTGTCAACTCATGAGCCATGACTGGCTCCTGCTCTTCGATGGGCACCCAGTCGAGCAGGTTTACAGTTTTTGTTTTCGGGTCATAGTAGCCGGCCACTTCCTCTCGCAACAGGGCAACCAGAAATGTTTCCAGATCGAAATCTCGCGGCAGCAGGCCGAACTTTTTCAGCACAAGTTCCGACCGCCGCAAGCGCTTCGTATCCTCGTCGTTCAAGTGCTTGGTGAGATAGGAGACGACCTCATCGCGGCTGGTCAGCTTGCGTTTAACTTCTTTCTTGATGGGCAGGCCGGTCTGCTTGCTGTCGAATTCCAGAATTTCGTCGACCGAGTGGAAGAGTTCCTCGGCTTGCCGCGGCGTAATCTTAACCTCTTCTTTTGGCGGTTCTTCCTTCGGCGGTTGTGCCGTGGGCGGAATCGGTTTGGGCTGTTCCTGCGTGGTGGGGGCTTGGGCTGGCTGGGCAGTCTGGTCCGCCGGCTGCCCATCTTCTGCGCTCGCGGGCAACAGTGCCCACGGAGCCGCAGCCAGTACAACCGCCAAAAGTAGCCGAAGAATCCCTGAGGAATGCGCTTTAGCCGTATTCATTGAGATTGAGTTTATACGTTTCCGTATACTTTTCCCTCATGACCACCAAGCCCGTCAATCTCTGGACCTCGAACCAGCACGCCCGCGACTATCTCGAACGCGCCGACTCGATTTCCCACCGTCAAGAGGGCGAGCGGGCTCTGCTCGAATTCATTCCTTGGGCGACGCGCCGAATCCTTGACCTTGGCACTGGCGACGGACGCCTGCTGAGTCTGGTCCGGCGGAGTCTAGAGCAGCATGACCATCCTGACACCGAAGCCGTCGCCCTCGATTTCTCTCCGACCATGCTGGAAGCCGCCGGCAAGCGCTTTGCCGGGGAATCTTCCGTTCGCGTGATCGCTCACAATCTGGACGTGCGTCTGCCCCCTCTGGGCAAGTTCGACGCCGTCATCTCCAGCTTCGCCATCCACCATTTGGTCCACCAACGCAAGCGGGCGCTCTACGTCGAGATTTATAGCCTGCTGAATCCGGACGGCGTTTTCTGCAATCTGGAGCACGTGGCCTCGCCGACTCCGCGGCTGCACAAGGAGTTCTTGGAGCGCATTGGATTTACGGTGGAAACCGAAGACCCGTCCAACAAGCTGTTAGACATCGAGACCCAACTTGGCTGGTTGCGCGACATTGGCTTTGTGGATGTGGACTGTCAGTGGAAGTGGCGGGAGCTGGCGCTGCTGGTAGGCGTCCGCTCGTAAGCCCGGTCCGACCCATATGCCTTAGGGACTATCCTTGGCTGACGCGCTTCGCCACCCATTCCCCTACTTCTTTCGTTCCTTGCCTCCCGCCAATGTCCTGCGTGGCCTGCTTCTGGCGGACCGCTTCGAGCACGGCGGCTTCGATCTTCGCCGCTTCCGCCGCCATCCCCAGATGCGCGAGCATCATCGCCGCCGTCAGGATCGCGCCGAAGGGATTCGCCACGTTCTTGCCCGCGATGGGCGGGGCGGAGCCATGTACTGGTTCGAACATCGACGTCTTGCCTGGGTGGATGTTGCCGCTGGCGGCCATTCCAAGGCCGCCCTGCAGGCCGGCAGCGAGGTCGGTGATGATGTCGCCGAACATGTTGTTGGTGACGATGACGTCGAACTGGCGCGGGTCACGCACCATCTGCATGCAGAGGGCGTCCACATACATGTGCTGTGGGGTGATTTGCGGATACTCGTCGCTGACTTCCTTGAATACGCGCTGCCACAGGCCGCCGGCATGGGTCATCGCATTCGACTTGTCGCACATCAGGACTCTCTTGCGCAGCGAACCGTCCAGTTTTGTGTGCCGCTCGCAATATTGAAAGGCGTAGCGGATGATGCGCTCGACGCCCTTGCGGGTGTTGATATCTTCCTGCGTGGCGATCTCGTCGGGCGTGCCTTGCTTGAAAACGCCGCCAGCGTCCGTGTAAACACCTTCCGTGTTTTCGCGAAGCACGACGAAGTCTACGTCTTTGGGCTCGATTCCTTTCAGTGGACACAGCGCTGCATCCAGCAGGCGAACTGGACGCACGTTGGCGTAGAGATCCATTTTGAAGCGCATGCCCAGCAGAATTTCTTTGGCATGAATGTTCGTTTTGACTCGCGGATCGCCGAAGGCGCCAACCAAGATGGCATCGAAGTCACGCCCCAGGATGGCAAATCCGTCGGCGGGCACCGCGACCTGGTCGCGCAGGTAGCGATCGGCGCCCCAATCGAAATCGGTGAATTCAACGTCTGCTCCCGAGGCTTGGATCACCTTCACCGCCTGGGGAATGACTTCCTGGCCTATTCCATCCCCCGGGATCACGGCTATACGTTTGTTTCTTTTTGCAGATGTTAGCGAGTTCATTTTTCAATTAAGACGCAATCATGTCTCACGCCAGCCTGCCAATTCTTTCGCTGACCTCATGTCGTCTTTGCGACAGCTTCAAGAAACTGCACAGGCGGCAAGTAACTATGCTCTTCAATGTAGTGGACGATCAGCACCGGCGCAGCAAAAACAACCTTTTCGTCGGCAACTCTGATTTCGCCATTGCTCCACCTTTGGCTCGCCCACTTCGCCCATGGACAGTCCGGATCGATCACCTTTCTGTCGGGCAGGAATCTAATGATGTCTGGCGGACTACAAATTTCGCATATATGTCTTCCTCGATACAGCTCTACCGGTCTAGAGGCCAGCGATTTCATCTTCTCGATCAGACACTGCTCGACCTTCCCTGTGGGAAAAGGATGCACCCCATCAAGCCAGCCTACATGAACAACGCCCGGGTGGTGACCGTGTCCGTACGAGTACGCGGAGAGATCTGGGAAATACGCCACTTTTTGCCTTCACCTAGCTGTTCGAAGGTCCACGGCAGAAAACTTAACACAATCGTTATAATCGAACTACCGGTATGGGGATTACTGCACTTCAGGATCATGGCGAAGGATTGGGCGCGGCGAGCGTCACCGAGTATCGTGGGGCGACGACGGCAGTCCGCTTCGCCGATCCGCAGGCGGAGTTCGCGGCACTGTGCAGCGGGTGTGGCGTCTATGACCTTGGTTTCAGGACCAAGATTTCGCTCACGGGCGGCGATCGCGTGCGCTGGTTGAACGGCATGGTGACCAACAATATCCGCGATCTGGCGGTGAGCGAAGGAGTATACGCCTTTCTGCTGAATCCGCAGGGACACATTCTGGGCGATCTTTATGCGTACAACCGCGAGGAGTCCATTACGATTGACACCGACTGCGGACAGGCGGAGAAGATCCTGTCGACGTTCGACCATTACATCATCATGGATGACGTTGAGGTCACGAATCTCAGTGAGCAATTGACTGCATTGGGGATCGCTGGACCGAAGTCGCGCGCAGTATTGGCAGCCGCCGGATTCGCGATTCCTGAGATGCGGGCTTTGCAGGTGCAATCCTTGATGTGGCAAGGTATGGATTGCACGCTGGTGCGCGGCGAAGACGCGGAGCATCTCTCCTATGAGATCTGGTTGTCACCGGACAGCGTAAGACAGCTTTGGGGGGCTTTGCTGGCGGCCGGAGTGACGCCCGTGGGTTCTGAGGCGCTGGAGCTGCGTCGCATTGTCTCAGGCATTCCGCGCTACGGAGTGGATATCCGGGAGCGCGACCTGCCGCAGGAGACCGAGCAGGCACGTGCCTTGAACTTCAACAAGGGATGCTACGTCGGCCAGGAGATCGTGGAGCGCATTCGCTCGCGCGGAGCAGTTCACCGTAAGTTCACGGGATTTTTGGCGCAGGGCACGGTACACCTCGCGGCCGGAACCCGGATTGTTTCTGGCGAAAAGGAAGTCGGAGAGATCACCAGCGCTGCGTCCCTGCAACTGGCAGGTGGGAAGAAAACCGTGGCACTGGGATACATCCGACGTGAAGTAGGTGTACCGGGGCGCGAAGTTACGATTGGCACGGAGAAGGCGACCGTGGCGCAGCTGCCGTTCACCGATAGCATGCTGTTACAGGAAGAGGGTTGGCTGGTACAGCGCCCGGTGTGATGAAAAACCTTTGACCGCAAAGATCGCCGCGGATCGCAAAGGGAAACGCGAGCAGAGAAAATCTTGCGGTCTTGTTAGGAAAGGAATCTATGGCTGAGAAGAGACAGGAGCAATCTGGATTTAAGGTAACAGACCGGCGGCTGTTCACTTCGGAGGGCGAGTTGCGCGCCGATGTGCCCGAAGAAGTCGAGGCGCCGAACGTGGCGACCCCGATTGCGACGAGAGACGCTTCGCCCGCGGCAAAGACTCCTTCGCCTGTGGCAGCAGTGGTCGGCGCGGTTGAGGTTGGCGCGCCGCCGGATCGAGAAATGCCTCCACCTCCAACCGGCGCAGAGCAGGATGCGCAGGCCGCCGCCTACCGACAGTCTTCCAAGGATCTCGATGCCCAGGTCGAACTGAGCGGGCATTCCGCCAAGGATTTCGAGATCACCTTTGAACGCTTTCTGGCGTCGCTCTACATGACTGCCATGATGCAATTGGGATTGATGCGGCAACAAGGCGCGCAGCCGCAGGTCGACATCATTGGCGCGCGTCAGACCATTGACACCCTGAGCCTGATCGCGGAAAAGACCAAGGGCAACCTCACTCCTGCGGAAGAGAACTTCCTGCAGAACAGTCTTTATGAACTGCGCATGGCCTATGTCGAGGTGACCAACGCGCTCGCGCGGCCCCCACAGCCAGGACCCGCCACCGGAACTAGCGGAAGATGAAAGCAACTTTGACCGTGTTGGGCAGCGGCACGTCCATGGGCGTGCCCACGCTGGGATGCGAGTGTGCCGTCTGCCACTCGACGGATCCGCACGACCGGCGTACGCGGCCCTCGATCATGCTCGAGTACGACGGGAAGGTCGTGCTCATCGACACCACTCCAGACTTTTACGCCCAGGCCGTGCGCGAAAATATTACCCGCGTGGACGCCGTGCTCTACACCCACACGCACGCCGACCACATCCTGGGCATCGATGACTTGCGGCCTCTCAGCTATCGCCACAAGCCGGAGAAGTTGCCGCTCTATGCGCGGCCCGACGCGGCGGCATTTTTGCGCAGGATGTTCAGCTATATTTTTGACGCCGACTACAAGTTTGGCGGACTCCCTCTGCTTGAACTGCGCCCCATCGATGGCCCTGTGGATGTGTTGGGAGTGCGGTTTGAGCCGGTCATTCTCATCCATGGGGAAACGCAGATTTACGGCTACCGGTTTGGCTCGGCTGCGTATCTCACTGATCACAGCGAAATTCCGGAATCGTCGCTGCATCAACTGGAAGGGTTGGACATTCTGTTCCTGGATGCGCTGCGGCACAAACCCCACCCCACCCACTCCACGGTGAAAAATTCGCTGGCTATCGTGGATCGGTTGAAACCAAAGCGGGCGTTCTTCACGCACATTTGCCACGACCTGGCGCACGAGGCCACGAACGCTACGTTGCCGCGCCACGTGCGGTTGTCACATGACGGGATGAAATTGGAATTCGAAATCTAAGGACGACGTCAGACGTCAGACCTCAGCTAGATTGCATGGCTGCCAGCGGAGCTTAAGCGCCGAAAGCTACCCGCGAAAGTACGAGGTCTGGGGCCCGACGCCACCTTTCGTTTTTATGCAGGTTTTCCACAAACTCGACGAGGTCCCCGCCAATTTTGGTCCGGCATTGGTCAGCGTGGGTAACTTTGACGGAGTGCACCGCGCACACGCGCACGTCCTGCAGGAGATTGTTGCACGAGCGCGAGCCAGCGGAGCCAAGACCGTTGCCGTGACCTTTGAGCCACATCCGACGCGGATTCTGCGGCCGGAGGCGGGATTGAAGCTGCTCACGCCTACTCCTGAGAAATTGCGTTTGCTCGAAGCCACAGGAATCGACGCCGTTCTGCTGCTTCCTTTTGGGCGCGATCTCTCGCTGATGACTCCGCGGCAGTTTGCCGAGCGCATCCTGAAGAAAAAGCTGCACGCGCGCGAAGTGCATGAAGGGTTTAACTTCCGTTTCGGCCATAAGGCAGCGGGCGACATGAACCTGCTCGCCGAACTCGGGCGCGAGATGGGCTTCGAGGTCAAGGTTTATCCCGAGATGAGTTTGCGCGGCGAAACCGTCTCCAGCAGCCAGATTCGCAGACTGCTCACCGCCGGTCGCGTGAGCCGGGCGCGGCATCTGCTGGCTCGTCCCTTCTGCATTCTCGGTGCACCGGGGCGCGGGCGCGGATACGGGTCGAAATATACGGTGCCCACCATCAACCTGGCACGCTACGAAGAACTTGTGCCAAAAGATGGCGTCTACATCACCTGCACGCGCGTCGGGACGGAGTGGTTTGATTCCGTCACGAATGTGGGCAATCGTCCTACCTTCGGAACGGAATTATTTGCCATTGAAACCCATTTGCTCAACTTCCATCCCATTGAACTAGCTCCCGAAACGGAGGTTGAGATCCGCTTCCTGGAGCGCCTGCGGGATGAAATCAAGTTTCCGACCGTGGATGCTCTGCGGGAACAGATTGCACGCGACGTGAAAAAAGCGCGGCGATATTTTCATTTGCTGCGCAGGGCGCGAAGCGCAGGTTAAATCTCATTCGTCCGTGCTCTTTCGATTAACCGCCCCGCCACGATTCCCCGCTAAAATGTAGGTTCGTTCAGGACGCTTAACTCATGGATAAGTTCGTCATTCGCGGCGGAGAGCCGCTGCTCGGCACCGTCCGCGTCAGCGGCGCGAAAAATGCGGCGCTTCCCTGCATGGCCGCCGCGCTGCTAACCGATCAACCCGTCATCCTCGAAAATATTCCTCAGGTTCGCGACATCCAGACCACGCGCAACCTCCTGGCCGCCATGGGCGCCGAAGTCGAACTCGGCTATGGACGCGCCCAGCACCGCACCACCATTCATTGCGCCTCACTTGCCGCTCCTGAAGCTTCGTATGAACTGGTCAAAACCATGCGCGCCTCCACGCTGGTTCTGGGCCCCCTCGTAGCGCGCTGCGGCCACGCGCACGTTTCCCTTCCCGGCGGCTGCGCGATCGGTCAGAGGCCTATCGATCTCCACATCAAAGGACTCGAACGCCTCGGCGCCAAGATCACGCAGGAACACGGCTACGTCGAAGCCAGGGCCGATCGGCTCAAGGGCACGGAATTTGTTTTTGACAAAATCACCGTCACTGGAACCGAGGATCTGCTGATGGCCGCGACCCTCGCCGACGGAGAGACTATTCTGCAGAACTGCGCCCGTGAGCCCGAAGTCGCCGACCTCGCCGCTCTTCTGAACAAGATGGGAGCGAAGATCGAAGGCGCTGGAACGCCCACTATCCGGATCAAAGGCGTGAGCAAGTTAAAAGGCGCCAAGCACCGCATCATTCCCGACCGCATCGAGGCTGGCACCTACATCATCGCCGGCGCCATGACCGGAGGCGACCTCAACATCGCCGGATGCGATCCCTCGCACCTCGATGCGCTTCTCAGCAAGCTTCACGAAGTCGGCGTCAAAACCAAGTCTTCCGCCGACTCCGTCCGCGTCATGGGCGACAATCCTTTCACCGCAGCCGACATGTCGACCGAAGAACATCCCGGATTCCCCACCGACTGCCAGGCGCAGTTCATGGCGCTGGCGACGCAGGCCGAAGGCACGTCGATCATCACCGAAAATATTTTTGAGAACCGATTCATGCACGCGCAGGAACTCGTACGCATGGGCGCAAACATCAAGATTGAAGGCCGCCGCGCCGTCGTCCGCGGCAAGACTCCGCTGAGCGCCGCCGCCGTGTTGGCCAGCGACCTGCGCGCCTCCGCGTCGCTCGTGCTCGCCGCACTCGTCGCCGACGGAGAAACCATCATCGACCGCGTCTACCACATCGACCGCGGCTACGAACACATCGAAGAGAAGTTAAAGGGAGTGGGCGCGCAAATCCGCCGCATCGGCGAAATGTTCCCCAAGAAAGCGGCAGCAGTGAAGTGATCCGTGCTCTATGTGGCGCGGGTGCCCCGCCCGCAAGAGAGGCCGATGAGCGTAATGTCGATGTTCGTCAACAATCCACTGTTACAGCCAAACGCAAGACCGATGTAACGTGGACTGTTTAGATTACTCAGCGTTAGATTTGATGCAGGTCAAATGCTTGCATTTCTCACGGTCAGAAGATTTGTACTCATGATTGCCTCTTTAAGCGCAAATGTCTGCGTCACCATCACAGTCGTTGTACTTACGATGGCAGCCCATGGGCAGGCGGCCGAGGAGATCCCGGGTGCAAAGCAGATAGACCGCCGCGCCATGCAAGAGGTTTGTGAGAGCAGTGCCACGATCAGCGTTGATCCAAATGGGCATTTTCGATGTGCCGTGTGTCCTTCGTATACGGATTTCCACGGCAATCGTGAATCATTCGATCTTCAGGCGGTGTATCAGGGACGCTTTTCTACGACGAACAGCGAGCAGCTTTTGCTCGCGCTGACCGGATGCGAGCCACATGCCTCCGGTTTTGGAGGGTCCATCCTATTGACGCGCGATGGGACGGTCTGGAAAAAGTCAGCTTATTTTAAGGGTCAAAAACCAACGAAGTGCTTATCGTTCAAGGCCCGTGACGGTCTTGACCGTCTGGTCTGCTTCGCAGGCGATGCGCACTTCGGGACTTCTGCCTCTTGGATCAGCGCTCTGTCATACAAAGACAATTCCTTGCACGCGGAAACCCTGCTCGACGTCGGTGGGAACATGGCGCTTGGTTCCCCCGCAGCAGGCTACTGTTATGAGCAGGACATCACCACGTTTGAAAAAGTGCCATCAGACACCGGTTTCATGGTCGTGGTTACGCAGACCAGAGGTTTGGCGCCGTCCGGTGATGCATCATGCGGCGAAACCGAAATCCGCATGGAGCCGACGCAGATCGTGAATTTGAATTTTCAATTTGACAGCGACCATTTTGCTTTGGCTCCAGCAAGCAAGGACAGTCTGCAGAAAGTCGAGAATTTCTTGCCGCATCATTGAGATGAAAAAATCGCGGGACGGAAGGTCAACAGCAAGGAAGACTCTATCTTAACCAATACAGATTAATGTCTTGACGGTGGGGAGTCACTTGGTCGGCGGCAGGTTCTCAGATGGTTGACGTTAACAGGCGCGTTTATACTCATCGACTCACAGAGCTTGCTTTTCTGACAGGGCAAGCAGCGACGAGAGAATCGAGGAACTCCTATTCCCGCGTTAGCCGCTCAATCAGTTCCCGATGCTGCGGATACCTCGCCACCAACTCCTCCCGTTTCCCCAACTCAAAGTCCTCAAACTCAAATCCCGGCGCCACCGTGCATCCCGCCACCGCAAACGATTTCCAATCCGCCACGTGCGACGCGAACCAGCACCCCGCCCGGACTACCGCCTGCAAAACCTGTCCCGCGCCCGGATCGCTACCCAGAAGAATGCGGGAATAATTTCCCTCCGGATCAATCACCTGCACGAGCAACGGCTCGCCCGCATAGAAGTGCCAAACCTCATCCGACCGTAACCGATGAAACGCGGAGAAGCCTTCCCCTTCCAGCAAGAAATAGATCGCCGTCGAAACCGCCCGTGCACCCGAAAACCCCGCCGGCAGAGCCTCTCGCGCGATCACGACTTCCGACCTGTACGTCTGGCGGAAATACCCGCCCTCGGGATGCGGATCGAGTCGCAACTTTTCAATCCAGTACCTGGCATTCCTGATCGTCAATATTTTTCCTCTCAAAACACCGGCCAGCAAGGAACACTCTATCGGACAGCAACCTACAGAGTTCCGCTCAAGGTTCTCAGAGTTCCACCCCAAAGAACTTGACTCTCATGCTATTCTTCTCCTCGTACCTCGCGGGCCCCGCGCGCCTGTCTCTTCACCGGCAGCAGCGCCACAGAAAATGAGGCGGCCCTACCTGCGTTGCCCTCGCAAGGAGCGTGGATGGAGGCGTTGCGAACACACAGCTTCGGTGTGCGTCGCGCCTCCGGATTCAGCAGGCCGCGCCCACCCACAACGAAATTCAGCTAGGAGATTTCATGAAATTCCAAAAGCTCACGCCCAACCTTGTCGTCCGCGATGTCGCTGCCAGCATGGAGTTCTACCGCTCCGTTCTGGGCTTTAGAACCGCCATCACTGTGCCCGAACACCCGCCATACGTATTCGGCTCAGTCACAGCGGGCGGCGTGGAGATTTTCTTCAACGACCAGAAAGCTGTCGCCGAAGATTATCCCGCGCTCGGAGCCAAGCACATCGGCGGAAGCCTCACGCTGTTTATTGAAGTTGAAGGGATCGAAGAGGTTCTGGCCGCCATTCAGAAAAGCAACGCAAAGATCACCATGCCGCTGAAGCAACAATTCTACGGGATGCGGGAGTTCGCTTTTGAAGATCCGGAAGGCTGGGTCATCACAATTGCGGAAAAAACAAAGTAGCAGCTCGAAGGGAAAAAATCACCGAGGATCACAGAACAGTTTGCTCCGTGTCCTCGGTGCACTATCTTCCGAATTCCTCTTGCTCCTCCACTTACTTCACCAGGATCTTCGTGCCGCTGGCATCAAGCGTCCCTTTCACGCGAACGCGCTTGCCTTCGAACTTGGCGACGTCGGTTTGATGATCGATGTCATACGTCTTCCCGGAGTCATCCTTCAACACGTACTTGTCGCCGGACTTTACGACGGTTCCTGAGAAACTCTGGGTGTCAGAAGCAGCGGCTGACCCTGTGTCTGAGCTTCCCGCGGATGACCCGCCGTTATTAGAGCTCGGGGGCTGTGCCTGATCCGGAGTCTGCGAAGACGGCGTCTGCTGCGTGGCAGGCGGTGTATCCGGCGTGGGTGTTGGCTGGGTCTGCGGCGTCTGCTGCGAGGGCGGCGTGTCGGGCGTCGGCTGACTCTGTGGCGTTGTTTGATCCGTCGACGAAGACGGCGCGGTTTGAGCGAGCGCGCTGCCCCAGGAGATCATGCCCAAGACAACTGCCAGGGTGGCGACAAAGCAAAGAGACTGAATCCGTTTTTTCACAAATCCTCCAGGAGCCATTCGGCTCTTTCGGAATGCTTAGCAAATCGCTTGCCGTCAAATTGCACTTGATTTGACTCGACTCGAGTCCGCATTGGATTTGCACGCTTTAACTGGGCTTTATGAGGACTGCCGGGTGCGTGTATCAGGTATGTTTCTTTGCGGAATACATGGGACGCTGTAGCCAAAACATCACCGCTAACCCGGTTGTTACCGAAGATCGCGAGCATTTCTTGCTCACCCGGCCGAAAACTATTCCGAACGACAAAAAAAAAGAAGAGCCGCAGCGTTTATGCGGCCCTGGTTGGTTTATCCGTGCGATCCGTTGAATCCTCGGAAGAAGTCTAGTGCCGTCCTCCGCCGCCGCCGCCATGACCGCCGTGACGCCCGCCCCCACCACCGCCGGGACGTCCGCCGCGACCTCGACCACGGCCGCCGCCTCCGCCGCCTGGACGACCACCACGTCCACCACGGTCTCCGCCTCGATCACCCCCGCGCGGACGATCGCCTGCGCCAGCGCTCACGTGCGGAGCGCCTTCGCGGTTGAAGTTCGGCTCGGCGTCGGGCTCATCGGGAAAATCCCCGCCACCCTCGATTACCAGCGACCCCGTTAAGGCAGGTTCGCCCTCGGCAGCTGGCGCCACACTACTCGCGGAAGGCGGAGCTTCTCCGCCGCCCATCTTCGCGCGCTGCTCTTTCAGAATCGCCTTGCGCGACAACCGGATGCGGTTGCCTTCTACCGCCAGCACCTTCACCAGCACCTGGTCGCCTTCCTTCAGCTCATCGCGAACATCGGCAATGCGATGTTCCGCCACTTCGCTGATGTGCAGCAGCCCGTCGGTGCCCGGCAGAATCTCCACGAACGCGCCGAAGTCCGCCAGTCGCGTGACTTTGCCCAAGTAAGTCTTCCCTACTTCGGCCGTCGCCGTGATGTCACCGATAATCTGCAGCGCCTTGGCCGCCGATGCCTGGTCACTCGACGCCACTTTCACGAGTCCGGAATCTTCCACGTCGATCTTCACCCCGGTCTGCTCCACGATGCTGCGAATCATCTTGCCGCCCGGCCCGATCAGATCGCGAATCTTGTCGACCGGAATCTGCACCGTGTAGAAACGTGGCGCGTAATCGGAAATCTTTTCGCGTCCGGATGTAATGACTTCTTCCATCTTGCCCAGGATATGCAGCCGCCCGCGCTGTGCCTGCGCCAGCGCTTCGCGCATGATCTGCGAAGTGATGCCGGCCACTTTAATATCCATCTGAAGCGCCGTAATGCCATCTTTCGTGCCAGCAACCTTGAAGTCCATGTCGCCGTAGTGATCTTCCGCGCCCGCGATGTCGGTAAGGATCGCGTACTGATCGCCTTCTTTCACCAGTCCCATTGCAACGCCCGCCACCGGAGCCTTCAGCGGAACGCCCGCATCCATCAGCGCAATCGACGCGCCGCAGACGGTAGCCATCGACGACGATCCGTTCGATTCCAGAATGTCGGAAACCACGCGCATGGCATACGGCCACTTCTCTTCGCTCGGAAGCACGGCCGAAACCGCCCGTTCCGCCAATGCCCCGTGCCCAATTTCGCGCCGCCCAGCCCCGCGCAGAAACGCAACCTCTCCCACCGAAAACGGAGGAAAGTTATAGTGAAGCATGAAGCGTTTCTTGGCTTCGCCTTCGAAGCCTTCCAGACGTTGCATGTCATCGCTGGTGCCTAGCGTGGTGGTAACCAGCGCCTGGGTTTCGCCGCGCGTGAAGATAGCGCTGCCGTGGGTTCTGGGCAGCACGCCGGCTTCGATCCAGATTTCGCGCACTTCGTCGAAGGCGCGGGCATCGGGACGGCGCTTCTGATTGATGACCTGCTCGCGGAAGATGCGCTCGCGCAGAGCCTCGTAATAGTGATCGAGTTTCTTCTTGGCATCCTCATCATCTTCCGGCAGCGCGGCCGCCAATTTCTTCTTAATGTCTTTGACCAGCGTGTAGCTCTCTGCCTTGGGATGTTTCTTGGTATCGAGTGCGTCGGCCAACTCGGCGCCGATTCGCCCCCTCAGATCGTTGTAATACGCGTCGTCGAACTGCGGAGGCTCAACCTTCCGCTTCGGCTTACCAGCTTTGGCGCGCAGATCGTTGATGGCAGCACAGATCTTCTTGATTTCGGTATGGCCGAACTCGATGGCGTCAAGAACGGTATCTTCCTTCACTTCCTTGGCGCCGGACTCAATCATCACGATGCCGTCCGAGGTTCCGACCACCATGATGTTGACCAGGCTCTCGCGCATTTCGTCGTATGTGGGATTCACCACGAACTGGCCGTTGACCAAGCCAACGCGAACCGCGCCGATGGGACCGAGGAACGGAATGTCGGAAAGCGTGAGGGCGCAGGAGGCGCCGTTGATGCCGAGCACGTCAGGATCGTTATCGGTGTCGGCAGAGAGAACGAAGGCGATGACCTGGGTCTCGCACTTGAATCCCTCGGCGAACATGGGACGCACAGGCCGATCGATCTGGCGACTGGTGAGAACTTCGCGCTCGCTCATGCGGCCTTCGCGCTTGATAAAGCCGCCGGGAAAACGTCCACCGGCGTAGGTGTATTCGCGATAATCAACGGTGAGGGGGAAGAAATCGATGCCCTCGCGGGGTTCGGGATTGGCGACGGCGGTGGCCAGGACGACGTTTTCGCCGAGGCGCACGACGGCGGCCCCGTGGGCCTGCTTGGCGAGCTTTCCGGTTTCAAATGAGATTTGTTTGCCGCCGGCGAGATTGACTGTGACGCTAGTTGCTTCTGGTTTCATGATTTCATTCCTTTGAGATGAGACAGGCGGGCGAACCTCCCGCAAACGCGGGGAGAGGCCGGGGCACCGGAGCGGTGCCGGGTAGTGACGTGGGATCAGCGCTCAAAAAACGCACGTGTGGAGAGTTCCTCGATGCTGGACCGTCTCTCCGGAGACGGATTTCCAGAAATAGCCCGGAGGCGCATTTCGCGGGTGCCCCATTCTAACGTCGCGCATCTTGCGAGGTTAGCGCGGGGATGTTCCGGGCCAAGCGGTTACTTGCGGATGCCGAGTTTCGTGATGACGGTCTTGTAGCGCTCGGTATCGTATTTCTTGAGGTAGTCGAGCAAGCTACGCCGCTTGCTGACCAGCATGAGAAGGCCGCGGCGCGAGCCGTGGTCTTTCTGGTGCGTCTTGAAGTGCTCCGTCAACTGGCCAATGCGTTCGCTCAGCAAGGCGATCTGTACTTCCGGACTGCCGGTATCGCTGGGATGCGTGCCGTACTGGTCGATGAGGGATTTCTTGTGCTCTCTGGCTAACACTTGCCTGGTGCACTCCTGTCTTCTTAATTCGATTGTCTATGTGACGTTATTGAGGATATCACGGGGGGTTGAGGACGGTAAAGGAGTAGGATGGCGGAATGATTGTGGCTTGACTTTAGGACGGCCCCAGCTACGATTGAGAAGGAAACGCGATGAACATCCAAATTCGGGATTCGACCTTAAAAGCTCGCATTCAGAAACAGCTTGAGGCGACCGGCACTGTGAGCATCGAAGAACTCCTCGCCCACCTCTTAGAGACCCAGGAGGAGCAGGACCGATGGCTTCTGGAAAATCGGGAAGACATCAATGCCAAGATTGGTCGCGGCCTTGCTCAACTGGATCGCGGCGAAGGAATTCCAGAAGACCAATTGGATGCGCGCCTGAAGGCTCTCAAAGCTAAGTCGCGATGAAGTCGCGCTACATCCTGTCTCCTGAGGCAGCAGAGGACTTGGCCTCGATCTGGCATTACATCCAAACACAAAGCAGCGTGGAAATGGCGGATCGCGTGGAGTCCGTCATTCGGGAGCGGATTGCCTTTCTGGCGCGTAACCCCAGTGCGGGCCACCAACGTAGGGATCTTACAGACATGGGCGTGCGATTCTTCCCCGTGTATTCGTACTTGATCGTCTACCGTCCCGAGACGAAACCCCTGCAGATCGTCTCGATTCTGCACGGTCGGCGGGAGGTTGACCGGATTCTCAACAAGCGGCCTTCGTGAGTTGGAGAATGCCCATCCCGCGCAGGAATCGCAGACGCTGGGCTGCGGTTCGATAGATTGGTGAACGCCCCGTCTGTCCACGAATTCCGCGCTAACTGCACTAAAAATGTTGACCCTCACCACCGCGTGTCCTATCCTTTAAATTCCCCGAGAAAGTGGGTGGTCCATGAAGTTACTCTTCGGTCAGGTTCTTCCCTGCGTTGGCCTTTCAAATCCACAGAGTGTCTTGTCTGGCGATAGGTGGGCGCTCTGGCAGGCGAGTGAAGAGCGGGCCTTTGGCGAAGCGCAAATCTTGCATCTGCTGTACTTCGATAGTCGAGCGGTCTGGGGTACCGTAGATGAAGCGGTCGAAAAGGCGAAGTCTCGCGTACTGACCAGCAGGCAACGATATCACGCTATCTGTCAGAACAGCAGCGATCTGGCGAAGGACCTTTCGCGTCTGCAGAAGGTGACCGGCGCCGTCTCCGCTCTGACGGTGCGCCAGATGCTGAGCAAGACAATCGGTCAGCGTCTTGGTGGGCAGTTGCAGGATGAGGAGGCTGATAGACTCTTCGTTCCGCCCGACCTGCAGCCAGTGTCTTCAGAGCTGGAACTCGTTGGCAATGAGGCAGCGCTGAAGGCGCTCCCGACATTGTCCGATTGGCTGATGGATGACTCAGGCAGGGGATCGAGGGTGGGTGTTTTGGTCGCAAATGCTGGCGTCGGAAAAACGACTGTTGCTCGGCAGCTGTTCCGCCATTTGCGTGGGAAGGACGGAAAGGGACGATTCCCAATTCTCGTCGAGAGTGATCAGTGGGCGAAACTGTCGGATCGCAGCAGCCTTTCCCTTTGGGATGTATGGCGCGAGTCCTTAGACGCTCTCTACAGTAGCGCGTTAGCCCGAGACGATTTTGAAATCGGGGTCGAATACGGCCTTTTCTTGCCTATCTTCGATGGTTTTGACGAGCTCTGCACGAAACTCGGGGCGCACTTCGTCGTCGGAGAGACGCTCACGCAGTTGCTCCAGTTACTGGAGGATACAGAAGGAAGAATTCTCCTAACCACCCGGGACGCCTTCTGGCTCGAAGCGTTAGCGTCGACACGGCGGACCGAGCTGAAGCACTTCCGACTCTTGGCATTCAACAAACCGCAGACCGCGAAGTATCTCGAAAATCGGTTTCGCCAGCCGAAAGATTTTGCGAAGCGGGACGTAGCAGAGAAGATCTTACAAAGAATTGCGCAGCTCGCGCACGCTCAAGGCGGCGAAGACATGCCTGAGGTTCGTCAGCGTCTGACGGCAGTTCCATTGGTTGTGACGCTTGCCGCGGAGTGTGCCGACATCGAAGCCTCTGAAGCCGCTGTGCTCAAGTACGGCAACCTGCTCGGCTCGGACGATCCCCTACGCGGCTTGCTATTGATCTTATTTGAGCGCGAGCGGGAGCGCCGAAAGCTGGCCCTTACACCGGAACAACAGTTTGAGCTATTCGCACAGCTGGCTCTCAACTGCGGAGACATATTCAGCGGAGAACAATTGCGGCTTTTTGCAGCGATCCATGGCTTAACTCAACCTGGTCCGCAGCTTGACGCGCTTAAAAGCCATGCCCTTCTAAAGACCGCTGGGACTAACTATTCCTTTCGATTCGATTTTCTCGGACGTTACCTGGCGGCGCATGCCCTCGTTAACAATCTCCTCGCAGAACCGCTCAACCCGAAGGTGGAGCGATTCTTGGAGTCAGAATCGCGGGGGGGAACGGTCGTGATAGAGAGGGCAGTCGAGTGCCTGTTCGCACGGCATCTGGAAAGCGTACTAGATACACTGTCTTTATGCTGGAGCAGCGCTAAGAATCTGTCCAAACCTGCGCGAAGCGGCTTGACCCACATCATCCTGAAGGCCATTGAGAAAGAGCTTGGCTCGGGGCCGCGCAGCGACCGCACGTCCGCCCTTGTTAATGTCCTGGGAGGAACAGACCCGAAGGTCATCAGTGATCTTCACCTTGAGGGCACGATAACAGGGCTGGATTTGCGCGGCGTAACCTTCGCGAACTCGGGCTTTATTAATGCAGGATTTTCAAAGTGCATGTTTGATAGGTCGACTCGATTCTCACGTTGCACATTCGAGGGCGCCTTCGATGTGGAGGACTGTGAAAATTTTGGCGACGCGAGCTACGACGAATGCACGTTCGGGCCTCGCGCGCGGGAGGTAGTTCAGCTCAATGACCCTCTGGGCCGGATCGACGTCACAGAAGATCAGGTACGCTGGACCGTTCGTTTGGCGCTTCAGGCATTTCAAAAGGGTGTAGGCTTCAAGGCCATTCCGAGAAGCAGTTGCAAGCGTGGCAGGATTTCAAGATCGCCGATCTGCGATCAGGTGTGGCGGGCCCTCGAGCAGCAGGGGATAGTCTCGAGCATTTCCATCAAAGGACTCCTTGATGATGGGTTGCAGATTCACGAGTCCAAGCGTGAGGAGGTCCAGCTATTTTTATCGAATGCCGTTCTGAGCGGGAGTTTGCGCGATGCAGTCCGCATTATGATGCAAAGTTTGGTGAAGAAAGTGCCCGCACGCGCTTAGCCGGGTGGGGGGCTGGCCCACCTTTGTTTTTTGCTTGTACCACCCCGAGAGCGGCTGCCCCAGCCTTCGCGGTTTTCGAAGGCTGGGCATTCGGGCCGATGGGAGCAGGAGATTTAAAGTCCGGAAGATCAACGGCAGGCCCGAAGATCAAAGGCTCAAGATGCCACCAGCATCGTGCCCACCCTGCGAACCTCGCGCAGAGTGGGGCAGCCTGTGTCGGTTGCGTGCCAGCCGGCCCCCACTAGAGTGTGACAGCCATGCCCGCAGCCGCTCCACGCGACCGCCCTTTCCTGATCTTAATCTCGGTGCGCAGCCCCAGTTTTTCGGCGTAGATCACTAACATCTCCAAACTGAACTTCGACATTTTTCCCCGCAACAAATCGCTCACCCTGGGCTGCGGCTCATCCAAGATCGTCTGCAGTTGCCGCTGCGAATAGCGCGCCGCCGCTTTCACGACCTTGGTGTGCAAGTCGGTCTTTAGCTTGAGCGCCGCCGCCTCTTCCGGTGAGAATCCCAAGTCCTCGAATAAGTTTTTCGCCATGACAGATCATCCCTTCGTCATACCGCAGCTTCGTCTACTTCTTAGTGCCTTGCCAGCCGATGTTTCAAATCGCTCAGACGCTTGCGGCCAATCTCGATGTCGCCCTTAGGCGTCTGGTTTGTCTTTTTCGTGAAGCAATGGAGTACATACACCACACCGCCGATCTTGACGAAAAGCACCCGATACCACGTGGCCTTGTCCTGATCCCGCAACTCAAAAACTCCCGGCAGTGCAGGAGCCATGGAACCGGAATCCAGTGGCCGCTCTCCGTTCTGCAATCGCCTCAAATCGGCCCCCAAATTCTCGCGGACCTCCGGGGGAAAGCCTCTGATCACGCTTAAGGAATTGCCCTCGAAAACTACATCGGGCGGGGAGGGTTCAGCCACAAAGGCAATGTAACAGAAGCCGGGTCATTTGTATATAAATACTTATATGAGGAGGAACCCGGTCAGCTGACCTGCATCTTTTCGATTTCGTCCACCCGCTGCTTGGCCTCCGTGAGATTCATACCCGTCGAGGTCAGCAGTTTGATGGCGTCGATCTTGCGTCCCTGAGCCACCAGCGTTCGTACTGAAGACATCCAGATGGGCAGCAATCGACGTATGCAGGCGCCGTTGCGGCGACGGCCTGCCCGGGCCTCAGAAGCTGCAGGATCTGGGATTGCAATGCCAGGCACCGGTCGCTCGTGTCGCCATAGCCACTCGACAGCGGCATCGATCCTTCCGCCGTAAGCATTGCCAAACGATAGGTAGGGCGTCCTGATTTACCAGGTTCGCTCTGCAGCACCACGTCCTTGACGTCGTCGAACGGCATGCTGCCCGCCCTCCTCTTCCCGAAGCGCATGATCTGCCAACGAACCATTCTTTGCGTCGAGTCGAAGACAAACGTGTATTTACTTAGGCACAGCACGGCGAACACTCCCATGACCAAGCGGGAGCAGCGAGCCTCTTGTCGCCCGAAAAGAAAGCGGCGGCAATCATAACGAGACCCACCACCCCGAACACGGCGGAAAGCCACAGAGTGCTGTTCTGAACCACCAGCACCCCCTCTGTATTGCGCTGGACCGTCATCTGCAATTTCCTTTTTTGCGTCGAAAGCGGCACCATACTACACTCGTCTTGCCCGTTCGCAACACCGCGAAACCATTTTTCTATTGAAGCACTCCCGACGGTGGTCGATCCGCACCAGTACAGCCCAAAATTCTTGCGAGGGGTGGGCACCACCGGTGCCGACGGCGCACCCAATCGAATCCCATCCACTCCAACCTTTCCTTTTTCCACAGCCCTCCACAACAAGAATCTCAATTCGTGTGACGAACAACCTTTACTGAGCATTCCAAGTAGAGCAAGCTCGCTACATGCGCGAGGGCTCTCCCAACCAGTTCGCCACAACCGTTCCCCTCAACGGTCTGGAATCCGAAGCTAAGTCCTTATTCCGAAATATTTTAGCCATAAGTGCTTGTGGCTCAAGATTTTGCCTGCATCGGCTCATATCCACCCTCGGCAAATCTAAGGAAACAAAGATTTTAGGGCGACACAGCAAAAAAATTGTGAACGGATATATCCGACTTAGATCCCTCCCTGTCACACCCAGACGACCGACGCACAGCTGCGCACCAAAACGCACACTGGACTCTTCCTTGCCAACTGCTGACGTTCTTTTCTCATCCCAACGCTGCGCACTCGTCCATCAGGCAGAACTTCCGCTGAAGGAGAATTTTGAGATGAAAGCCCCCTTTCTTATCGGTCGCCTGCTTTTCGCAGGATTCTTTATAAACAGCGGAATCAGCCACCTGCAAAATCGCAAGTCAATGGCGGGTTACGCGCGCGCCAAGGGCGTGCCAGCGCCGGAGCTGGCGGTGACGCTTGCGGCGGTGCCATTGCTGGTAGGCGGTGCCAGCCTGCTGCTTGGTGTCAAGCCCAAGCTGGGAGCCATGGCCCTCCTCGGTTTCCTGGCTGGAGTTTCTCCCATCATGCACGACTTCTGGCGCGACGAGGATCCGCAAACTCGAATGAACAACATGATCATGTTCATGAAGAACATGGCGCTGGCGGGCGGAGCATTAGCCCTTATGGGAGTTGACGAGCCTTGGGAAGCGAGCCTTCCAGTCGGCAAACCGGGTCTCGCCGACAAGGCGCGGAAGATCATCGCTGCGTAGTTTGAAATTCGTCGAAGCCCCGCCGCAGCATTTTCGCGAGCGCCGGGCCCGTCTCTCCGATCGCTATAATTGCTGTCGCCCATGGATTGGCTTCCGTCCGCCACCCGGTGGTTATTCGACTCGGAGCAGGGCGCAGTCGACCGCCTGATTCCACGCTGGCTATTCTTGCGTGCACTCGGTGGCATTTATTTTTCCGCCTTCTTCTCACTTGTTTTTCAGATCCGCGGGCTCATCGGGCCCCAAGGAATTCTTCCCGCAACCGACTACTTGCAAGCTGTAGCGCATTCCCTCGGCTACGGCCGCGGCCTATGGTTCGCGCCCACCGTGCTTTGGCTTTCGAGCGGCCCACACATGTTGACCGCGATTTGCTGCGTCGGCATGGTGGCTTCGCTACTGTTGGTTTTGAATCTTTGGCCGCGCGGAATGCTGGCCATCTGTTTCATCTGCTTCCTTTCCTTTGTAAGTGCGGCGCAAGATTTTTCCGGCTATCAGTCCGATGGCATGCTGCTGGAAGCGGGATTCATCGCACTTTTCTTCGCTCCGTCCGGATTGCGCCCTGGCTTCGGGTTCGCGTCGCCGCCATTGCGTGCCAGCCTGTTCCTGCTGCAGTGGGAATGGTTTCGCATCTACTTTGAGTCCGGGGTCGCAAAGATTGCCGGTGGCGACCCAGAGTGGCGGCACTTTACCGCGATGGACGAGTACTATCAGAACGGCCCGCTGCCTACATGGATCGGGTGGTACGTGCAGCATCTGCCGCACTGGTTCCATGCCTCGACGGCCTTCGCCACTCTCGCGCTTGAATTGGCTCTGGTTTGGATGTTATTTCTGCCGCGCCGCTGGCGCATCCTGTGCTTCCTGATTGTGACCCCCTGGGAACTGGGCGTCATCCTCACGGCCAACTATACGTTCCTAAACTACCTTGTTTTGACGCTGGGAGTTCTCTTATTGGATGATCGCTCCCTACTGCGCTTTTTCCCGGAGCGATGGAAGAATTCTTTTGTCCCGGGCGGAGCCACGGCGCCGAGCCCAATGCAAACTTCGAGAGGTTCCCGTCGTCTGTTCAAGATTGCGAAGCTGACTCTAACCGGCATCATCCTCAGCTGGATTTTTTATGCCACGGCAGCGGAGTTGATCTGGTTCTCCCCAGTACCCCTGCCAACCGCCCCGGTCGTGGCGCTTGAGCCGTTTCGAATCGCCAATCGATACGGTCTTTTCGGCATCATGACCCGCGGCCGATACGAGATCGAGTTCCAGGGTTCCGAGGACGGCAAAACCTGGGTGGCCTATCCGTTCCGCTATAAGCCGCAGGACCTGAATAAGCCACCGGGCATTTACGCACCGTATCAGCCGCGATTCGACTGGAACCTCTGGTTCGCTTCGCTGGGACAATGGCAAGACTACTCAATCGTGCCGCGAACCGAAGTGCGTTTGCTTTCCAATGACGACGACGTTCTCAATCTTTTCGCGAGCAATCCCTTCCCGCACGAGCCTCCACGCGAAGTGCGCGCGGTGATGTGGCAGTATTGGTTCACGACGATGTCCGAAAAACGTACGCAAGGTCTGTGGTGGCGCCGTCAATTCCTGGGATTGTATGCCCCAACGCTAGAACGCGAACCTGATGGAACGATTCACGCCGTCGAATGGCCAACCGCGGGTCCACGCGAGTAAGTTTTATCTGGGGACAGCTGCCTCGGCGGCCCCGCCGAGCGCAGGCGAGGCGCTGCTATCGAAGCCGGCACGTTTCGCACGGCAGGACAGCCGAGGCGGCCGCTCCGTGAATGCTCCGCACTTCACGCCTTCCGATACCGTTTGTCCAACCTCGACAGCGCCATCTTCGCCGCATGATAGCCGCACATGCCATGCACTCCTCCACCGGGCGGGGCGGACGAGGAGCAAATGTAAATGTCCGGCGCCGACGTGGCGTAGTGTCGCCATGTCGGTCGAAATAGAAACTGACGAATATCCATGACCCCGCCTCCAATGTCGCCGCCCACGAGGTTAGCGTCCATGCTCTCGAGATCCGCGGGAGAAAAGACGCGCCTCGCCAAAATGCAGTCGCGGAAACCGGGAGCGAAGCGCTCAATCTGATCCTCCAATCTCTCAAGCATGTCAACTTTGGACCCGTTGGGCACATGACAATAAGCCCAAGCCGTGTGTTTGCCTGCTGGAGCCCGTAGACGATCGAACAGACTAGGCTGAGCCAGCAGCACGAACGGACGATCGGCATGCTGTCCATTTCGCACCGCCTTTTCCGAGGCGGCGATCTCCTCAAAGCTTCCGCCCAGATGTACGCTGGCTGCTTGCAAGCACTCGCGAGCCTTCCAGGGAATCGGTGCGTTCAGCGCGTAATCAACTTTGAAGGCGGCCGCGCCGTAGCGGTACCGTCCAAGTTGGCGCTTGTAGCTCTCTGATAATCTTGGCGCACCAACCTTCACAAGCTGCCGCGGAGTCAAGTCGCAAAGGAACAGATCATAGTTCGGCAATGCCGCCAAATCGTCGACTGGCGATGAAGTGCAAACTTTGCCTCCGAAGGTCGAGAGAAACGAGCAGAGTGCATTGGTAATGGACTGCGCCCCGCCGCGAGGAATCGGCCAACCCACGGCATGTGCCGGCACTGCCATCAGGACTGCGAACGCCGCGCTCAAGGGTTCGTCGAAACTGAGGAAAGAATGGGCGGCGAAGCCCGCGAACAGCGCCCGAGTCCGTTGGTCACGAAACCGGCGGGCGACAGCTTGGGCAGACTGCAGCCCTACCATTCCAAAGCGCGCCATCAGCCAGGGATGTCGTGGCACAAAGGAAACGGGACGGAGTATCTGGGGAGCAAATTTAGTCCAGCGTTCGACGAATGGGCGCATGAGTTTGTCCCACGCCGGCCCGTCAATACCGAGGGAGTGTTTGGTTTTATCCAAGTCACGTTCCAACAGCACTGCCGTGCCGTCATCGAGTGGATGCGCCAAAGCGGCGGGCGAGTGAATCCATTCCAAGCCGTGGTTGATCAAAGGCAAGGACGAGAAAAATGGCGACCCTGCGCCCATCGGATAGACTGCAGATCCGAAGTCATGTCGAAAGCCAGGCAAAGTTAATTCGAGCGTGCGCGCCGCTCCCCCCGGCGTAGACTCCGCTTCCAGCACGTCTACCGGCATTCCAGCCTGCGCCAGAACGATGGCCGCTGCCACCCCATTCGGACCGGCGCCGATGACACAAGCCTTACCGCTCATCGTCAATTACCCTGCATGCCTTCATAGCATACCGCTGTCCTTAGCCCCAGTATTCCGACATTTCCCAATTTGCGCTGCTGTCTTACGGAGTCCCGATCTCTGACACGCTCAGAAGCTGGACAGATCCGTTCGTCTTTGAACCAACAATCCTTCAGAACTGCGGCGGAATTCGAAGGCGGCGCGGGAAATAGGGCGTATGATGAAGGAGATGCCCTACATTACGGAACACCTCTCCAGCCTCCGCCAGGAAATCGCTGATTTGCGCAACCTGAACGCCCGTTTCGCGGAAAAGGGCGGGCACAATGCGCTCGATCAGACCGCTCTCGAACTGCGCACCAACCGCCTGCGCGAGATCAAACAGGAATTGTCGAACATGCTTAACCGTCCTGACGATCCCAAGGTCTGGTGGGAGCGATCCCGAAGGCCGCAGCAGGCGTAAGCAGCGGACCGCCTGTGGTCTCCACGTTTCGGGTTTTCGAAACGTGGTCTGCAGTCGTTCGATGCGAATCCGTTTCTCTTCCCTTTCATTCAATTTCGAAAATCCCGCTGCATCGCTCCTGAGGTGTGCTCCGGGTACTCAGGCACCCAGCGTCGTGGCTATTGCCTTGAGTCTGGCCTCGATTCCCTCGGCACTCGGGACTCCGCCCTGCGCCATATCCTTGCTGCCGCCGCCGCGTCCGCCGAGATTCGTCATGGTTTCCTTCATCAGAGCCCCCATGTCGAATGGTTGGCCCGCGGATTGCGCGAAGACCAGCGACGGCTGCGGCGAAGTCGTCGCGAGAAGCGCGACTACGCTTGGAGAAAGGCGAGTCAGTTTCTGGGCCAGCAGTTTGACAAAGCTCAGATCCCGGTCGAAGAGCGTACGGACGACGAGCCTGCGGCCATTGGTATCGGGAGCATCGGCGAGCAGCACCGCGGCATAGGCTGCGGCAAGTTCTTCCTGCGACTGCTCGTTTTGCTTGCGCAGCGACTTGATCTCGTCAAGTGATTTGCGGGCCTGCTGTGGTACATCGTAGATGTGCGCGGAGAAAAGCGCGGCGGTTTCGGTGAGCGTGGTGAAATCACGGCGCGCGGTCGCGACGGCACGCTGCCCAGCCACGAATTCCACCCGGAACCCCTGTCGAACCTTTTCAACTTTACGCAGCAGGATACTGGCAATCTGTCCAGTTTGGGAGACGTGCGTGCCGCCGCAGGCCGTGAGGTCGAAGTCGCGGATGTCGATGAGGCGAAGTTCATCACGCTCGGTGGGCGGCAGTTTGCGCAGGCCGAGTTTCCCTGCCTCCTCGCGGGTTACGAAACGGATGTCGACGGCACGATTCTCGAGAATGATTTCGTTGGCAAGGCGCTCGGCCGATTCGATTTGCTCTTTGGTCAGAGCAGGAGTGTCGAGATCGATGGAGCAGTAATCGTCCGCCATATGGAACGAAACGGTGGGCATGTTGTACAGCCGGACGAAAGCAGCAGACAGCACGTGCTGTCCGGAGTGCTGCTGCATGTGGTCGCGGCGGCGCGTGGCATCGATCTGGCCATGGACTCGGGTTCCGGGTTTTAGGTCCTTAAGCGGCGCTTCCAGATAGTGGATCACCTTGCCGTCTTCCGTATCGGCGACCTCGGTAACGCGAAGTTTGGAGTTCGCGTCAGCGGTGATCCAGCCGGTGTCGAAGATCTGGCCACCGCTTGTGGGATAGAAGGCCGTACGGTCGAGGATGAGCCCGGGACGCGGGATCTCGAGGACTTCGCGGACTTCAGCGTCGAAATCGTAGAGAAATGAATCTTGATAGTAGAGACGAGTGGTCATAGAAGAAGAAACCATTTAACCACAGAGCAAATAGGGCAACACGGAGGAGCGCAAAGATCGCGCAGTGTGTCGTGGCGTGAAAGCCACCCGAAGAACGATATTGTGGTTCCGAATGGGCTGAAAGCCCGATGAGGAACCAGCTGTTCTTTCTTAGTCTTTAGTATGGGCCGATTATGCCGCCGATTTGGCGCGCGGCCGGCTTGCCCGATTGCGCGGGCTGCGCGGGCGAGTCGCCCGCGGCCACACGAGCATCCAGCACGTCCAGATATTTCAGACCGTTGCCGGTATTGAAGAGCACTACCGCGTCTTCCGGCTTGAAGAATCCATTGGCGCGGAGCTTGCGGTACGCGACCAGGGAGGCTGCGCCTTCGGGCGCGGCGAAGATGCCTTCGACCTTTGCCCAGTGTCGCGTCGCTTCCAGAATTTCTTCGTCGGTGGCGCTGATGGCGGTACCGTTACTCTTCATCAGAATATCGAGGATCAGGTAATCGCCGTACGGTTTCGGAACGCGCAGACCGGAAGCCAGCGTTGCTGCGTTAGGCCACATCTCGGCGGTCGGCCGGCGTTCATCCCATGCTTTTACGATGGGCGCGCACCCGGCAGATTGTACCGTGATCATCTTGGGGCGCTCGGAACCGATCCAGCCCAGAGCTTCCATTTCTTCGAATGCCTTCCACATGCCGATCAGACCAACTCCGCCGCCGGTGGGATAGATGATGCCTTGCGGGATTCTCCAACCTAGCTGTTCGGCGACTTCGTAGCCCATGGTTTTCTTGCCCTCGACCCGATAGGGCTCTTTGGTGGTGCTGACGTCGAACCATCCGTCTTTCTCCCACGAGGCGTCTTTTTTCAGTTCGGTGACTTTGCGGGCGCAGTCGCTGATGAGGCCGTCGACGAAGGTAACGTGCGCACCGTAGTAGTCGCACTCAATGCGGTTGGCCATGGGAACATCTTTAGGCATGAAGATGTGGGCTTCGAGGCCGGCGGCGGCAGCGTAGGCAGCGAGAGCGCCGGCGGCGTTTCCGGCGGAGGGGATCGCAAGTTTCTTCAGGCCGAAGTGGCGAGCCATGGTCACACAGGCAGAGAGGCCGCGCGCCTTGAACGAGCCAGTTGGGTTGAGCCCTTCGTCTTTGATGTAGACGTTGGGATATTCGCGGCTGGCAAGCATGGGCGTGAAACCTTCGCCAAGGGAGACGGGATTGGCATCGGGCAGAACGGCGTCATAGCGCCACATGGTGGGCGCGCGTCCGGCGAGGCGCGCGGAAGAAAACGTGCGCTTGATGGTGGCAAGATCGTAGCGCGCATAAAGAATGCCGGCGTCTTTGGGGCAAACGGATTGCGGACGGTCGGCGGGATAGTGTTCGCCGCAACGAGTACATTCGAGGTGCGTCAGCATAGCGATGCTGAGTTTAGCATTAGGAGGGAATATCAGTTCTCTGTCAGCGCCTTTGTGGAGAATTAAAAGACACGATTACTGAAACAGCGAAGAGCCGGGGCGATCTACTTGGACTTCAGCGGTCCTCATCCCTTTTAACAAGTCTAACTGCGCATTCACTCGCCGCCCCGGATCCGTCTCTATTCCAGACGCCGCGTAATATTCGATGATGTTTTGTTTAACATCTTCGGAGACGGTGCGCCCAGGTTTGGAGGTTAAGCGCGCGAGCAGTTCCGCGTAGGTTTGGTCGGCGAGAGGGTAGTCCCCGCGTTTGACGCCATTTCCCGTGTCGAGATCGAGGTTGGCGAGCGCAACTGGCGCGTTACCATCAAGGCGGAGTTTATCTAGTATGGCTCGAAATGAATCCACGGTGTGGTTCACGCTGCGCAGATACCACTCCTCGGTATCGGAGCTGGGAATCTTGATTGCCAGATCAGAAGCCGCGCCAACTTTCGGAATGATGAACACCAGAATGGCCAGCAGATGCGCCTTAAAGCCGGGCCAGTGGTACGCTCCCTTCCAGTGGCGCTCGTAATTTGTGCGCGAAACGCGCGCGGCGAACGTGCGATAAGCCTCATCAGTCGGATGAGGAGGAAATTGACGGCGGTGCAGCACCACCTCAGCTTGCGCAAATGCCGGGACGAAGCTGCGCACGGAGGTCCGATAGCTGCGAAGAGCGGGGTGGGCTCGGCCCAGGACCTCATGAATATCAAATCCGTAAGTCTCTAGAAAAGCTTGTTCCAGGAATATCTTCGGTACCCGGAAACCAATAAAACGCAGGTATGCCGGGGGCGCAAACGCCGCGTCAGTCATTTCGTCAATGTCAAAGGCAAATTCCGTTCGAATGTGACCGTGAGGACTCTCGCCATAGGTCACACTGCGACCAAACTTACGCCTTAGATTGGGAAATTCGACGCCCGTTGCTGGATCGATCGCCTGCGAGTGACCGATGGAGTCGCCCAAGTAGTGCGACAAAGCCCCAATGGCAAAGGCGTATTCATCGATGGTGTGCGCATTCCGAAAGAGCCATGCGATGAAGTCGCCAGTACGTACGTAATGCGTCAGGTTGCTGAAAAACTTTTTACCGAACGGATAGTAACCCATATCCTGGATGGCGGAACCGCCGTAGGCGTAGGCATGCGCCTCGCGCAACTGATCTTCCGTCGCCCCTGGGAAACGCGCCAGCAGCAAGGGACGGATGGAATCGTTCCACGCCAGGTCAATCAGTTCTTCGTGTGTCAGAACGGAGTACCCGCCAGCGTTGGCGGTACACAAAGTCATCGCCAACAGGAGCGCCATTCCGCAAGCATACGATCGCAGCAATCCCTTCATCTCGTCCTCTGCTACGGTTAGTTGCTAGACCACAGCGTTGAAGATGTGAATAAATTCTCCTCCGGCAAACGGCAAGCAAATCTTCAGAGGCTACCGTTGTGTGCGCACTGCGGCTATCAGACGTTTCCTGTATTCCTCCGCTTCAGACTCCGCGTGTTTCAGTAGTTTCGGTTAGTATCAATATCCGACGAAATCTCGAGGAGAATGTGCATGGGCAAGTTTCTAATGGGTCTGATCGTAGGATTAATCGTGATTCCGGTAGGCGTTTATATGTATTTCTCTTCTGGCAGCGCGCCGGTAGCGACGGCGGCGGCGCCGATGCCATTTGAGAAGATGCTGGCGAGTATGGCGCTGCATGCGAGACTGCGCAAAGAGATGCCGAAGTCCGCCCCGATCCCCGCAGATGAAGCGGCGTATGTAGCGGGGGCGCAAATTTATAAAGACGATTGCGCCGTCTGTCACGGCCTGCCGGGACAGGCCCAGACCGCGATCGCGCAAGGAATGTTTCCGAAGCCGCCCAAGCTCATGGAAGGGACCGGCGTTACCGATGATCCTCCGGGAGAAACGTATTGGAAAGTTGCGGGAGGTATTCGGATGACCGGGATGCCGGGATTCGAGAAGATGCTCTCGCCCACGCAAATGTGGCAGGTCAGTTTGTTGCTGGCCAATGCAGATAAGCTGCCGAAGTCAGCAAAAGATAGTCTAACCACCGTCGGGACTCCGACCCCAATGAGTCGCGACATGGCGAAGTAGCGCTTAACGAAAGTTGTCCACGAGCATGGTTTAGCCCAATCGTTTATGGGTCAACGCACGATTCCGGGGACTGAGCGTCGCGTCGCAGCGGCGTTTTCAGCGGGGCCAAGCCCATGTCGGAGTAAAGATAGAGCGTAATTGTAGTGGCGGCGCCCTGGTCAGAGTGGACCAACAGTTCGGCCCAACCGTCATGATCCGCGTCAAGTTCGTTCAGGATGGTTTGGAAGTCGAGGCTATCGCCGAGAGTGCCGGTGACCACGCCTTCGCGCAATACAGACGACCAACTGGCGTCCGCCGAGAGCAGAAGGGGCGAGACTTCGGCGTGCGCCGAATTTGGCGGGAACGATGCTGGGTTCGGAGATGCCTTGATCGATTCTGTCTTGGACGTTCTTGCTCCCGAAGTTTTTGTTTCCGAGGCCTCTGCCGTCGCTGATTCCGCTTTGAACCAGGCAGTCATCAGGAAAACCGGGGCGTTCGCCAGCTTCCAGCGCGCGCGCACGAACAGGCGCGGCGCTCCATCGGGTGTGAGGCGGAAGGCTCGGATGTCGTAGTCGAGCGTGCCTTTCCCGCGGATCAGCCCTCGGTCAACGTGAAGCCACTCATCGAGTCGCGGCTGCGCGTGGCCTACGAACGATTCGCCTGCCGTTGCACCGGGACTCCCTGCGTTGGCGATCAGGCGCGCGTCGATCTTGGCGACCTCTTGCTTCATGCGCTCGTTCAGTTGCTGTTCGATTCGCTTCGCAGTCGCGGGAGTGAGATTCCAGTCGCTGAGTTCAGAGATGTAGGAGGTCACGGGCGGGTCAGCGGATTCGACTGCCTTGCGGCGAACGGCAAAATATTCCTGCGCGGACGCGGCGAAGGCGGACTGCTGCTCGGGCGGTACCGTGGCCAGAAATCCCATCGCGAGCGAGCATCCCGTCGGCGCGATGACCGCGCGATCGATGACGACCGGGACGGTCGAGTTGGCGGATAGATTGAGCGACCACTGCTCGCCCGGCTGCGTCTTTTGCACGATCTCAGGGAAGAAATGCAGAGCCTGCGAATCAGGCTCCCATAATTCCTGCAAGCCGGCTAGCGGCGCCGCGAGCTTTGCAGGTGTGGGAATTTTGATCGGAGTTCCGGAGAAGTGGGAGGAGGAGGCGAATCTAGATTCGGTTTCCGCGGCGACCATGAAGACTACATGCGTCGCATCGTAGCGAGCGGCAACGAAGGCAGGTCCGGCCGCGTTTAGCCGAGACTCACCCGTCGGCTTAGGTCCAGCCGCCTCCTCCTTTGCGCGCTCATCCTCTAGCCTGCGCACTCCTTCGCGCTCGATGCGATCGAAAATACTGCCGTCGGCCGGGCGCTGCGCAGTGGCCCAGCGGTAAGCGGACCACATCACAAACAAGTAGACCCCTACAGCAATCGCCACCCACTTGCGGTTCTTGCGGCGCAATCTTCTCTCCCATTTAGAAATCTAAATTGTTTAAGGCGAGGATAGGAGTGACTTTGGTTTGGCGAGTGGAACTGCGGAACGCGGCGCGGGCAAGGCATAGCAGCGGCATCTTGCCGGCTGTCCCCCGAAGGCGCGGCGGGCAAGAACGCCCGCCGGAGAGCCGCCGGGAGAGTGACGCTACACTAGTTTGCGAGCGTAAAGTTCACTTGGATTTGGGTCTCGATCTCAACCGGCATGCCATTCAGCAGGTAGGGCTTGTACTTCCATTGCTTGACGGCGTCGATGGCGGCCGGCGCGAGCAGCGGGTGTCCGCTGATGAGCTGAATGTTGGAAACATTCCCTTCCTTGTCGACGTTCACCCTCATCACAACCGTCCCCTGAATGCCATGGTCCTTAGCATCAGGCGGATATTCAGGAGGCACCTTGGTGACCACAAGGCCCGCCATCACGCCTTGCGACACGCGCACGCGCTGAGGAACTGCGGGGTGATTTGCATCGCCTGGGTTGCTGGGAGCGATGCCTCCCTGCTCATCGGGCGGAATCCCTCCGGGCATATCGCCTACGACACCCTCTGGGGGAGGATTGTCGGAGAAGGCGAAGTTCACCATCACCCTAGTTTCCACATCGACGGGTTCTCCGTTCAGGAGATAAGGCTTGTATTTCCACTGCTTGACGGCGTCGATGGCGGCGGATGCGAGCATGGGATGTCCACTGACGAGCTGCATGCTCGCGACGTCCCCGGATTTATTGATCTGCACCTTCAGGATCACCGTGCCCTGGATACGCGCCTGCCGCGCCGTCGGAGGATAGATGGGATTGACCTTCTTAAGGATCAAGCCCTGCGCGACGTCTTGAGACACGCGAACGCGTTGCGGGGTGCTCGCCTGAGGAGTGGCGAACGACACGACGCAAATCAGAAAAAAGCACGATGCCGCCAAACGCAATGCCATACGAACCTCCAAGTGCTCTCAGAAATGCGGATCCTTGCAGTCCTCAGACTCCATCACCAACCAATTTGTTCCCACCAATTTGTCTCACGAACCTCGTAATCGCCCCCAGCACGGCTTCGGGCTGGTCGCGCTGCGGCGCATGCCGGCATTCGGCGAGCGGAAGAATTTCAACAGGACCGCCGGACTGGCGGGCGATCGCCCGCACCTGCGCCATGGTTCCATACTGATCCTCGAGTCCCTGTATCGCAAGAATTGGGCAGGTGATGCGCGGAAGAAATTCTTCGATGTTCCACCGGCGGAAGTCGGGATCGAGCCATATCTTATTCCAGCCCCAAAACGTGCGCGCCCCGTCGCGATGATGCCGGGCTAGTTTTTCGCGGAGATTTGTAGTCTCGAAACTTGTCCTGGCTTGCGCGATGCTGGCAACGCTGAGGTCCTCGACGAAGACATGCGGAGCGAGAAGCACCAGGCCACGCACGCGGTCGTGAGCCCCGGCGTAGATCAGAGCGATGGAAGCGCCGTCGCTATGACCCACGAGGATGGGATTCTCGATGCGAAGTTGCGCGAGAAGATCGGGGAGCGAGCACAGCGCTTCGTCGTGCATGTAGCTAACAGGACGTGGCTCGGTGAGGAGATCGGAGTTGCCGCAGCCATAGCGCGAGTACACCGTGACAGGAGATCCGGTGGCGTCGGCAACGCGCGCGGGGAAATCCTTCCAGTGCGAGACCGAGCCCAGACCCTCGTGGAGGAAGATAAGTTCAGCCGCACGCATGTTACGGCCGTGAATGTGCTGTACCTCGAGGCTGCGCCCTTGCACCGTAAGATGGAAGGTGTCTTTTTGGTTGCCTGCTTTGTGTTTCATGATGGGTTGTGAGGGGTTTTTCGGGGTCCTTTTTCGGACCGTTTGAGAGTCATTTTTGGTACCCCGTAGCGTCTGTCCTGCATCGAATCTCCAAGATATCGTAAGCTATATAGAGACATAAGGAGGATCGGTGCGCTGTCCTCGCTGTGGCAATGAGAATTCGGAGGAGAACCGCTTTTGCGGAATGTGCGGGGCCAAGTTGTTGCCTGCTGCAGCTGTGGTTGCTTCTACACCGACGGCAGTTGCCTCGTCACCGGCGCAGGCTCCAGCCGTGCGACCGGCTACTCCTCCCTCGGCGCCAGCGCCCGTTTCTGCGAAGCCGCAAGTTGTCACTCGCCCTCGACCTTCAGCGCCGGCGTCGGAAGATTCGCCCGTCATCAGCGGGCCGTCATTTCTGGGATTGAGCGATCCGGCTCCCCGCAAGAGGGCGAGCTTGAGTTCTGACCCGCATTCCAGTTCGAACAATCTGGATTACTTGCTGGAAGATGAGGATGGCGCCCAGACGCGGTGGGGGGACAAATTCGCTCTTATTCTGTTGGCGTTGGCATTAGCTGTGGGATTTGGATATGTGCGCTTTAAGGTGCTGCGTGAACGCCCCAGCAAAGCCCCTACCATAGCAGCCCAAAATTCCGATGCGACGGACACGACTTCTACGACGCCCGCATCGAGTGGTACGAGCACACCGCCAACCCCAGCGCCAGCGCAGCCCGCCACGCAAACTACGGCGCAGCCTGCAGCGGATTCTTCTCCCGCCAGTACCCCGGCCGCTGGCAATCCTGCGGCAACGCCTCCTGACGCCGGAAACCCGCCCGCGAGTACGGCGCCCGTTAAAGGAGACGCTGCCGCTCCAAGCGACGCGTCGAATTCCTCCCCAGAATCGTCCGCCACGACTGAGGCGGCCGCTAAAGAACCAGATAAAGAAATAGCGCCAGCGGCTCCCGATACTCCACCGGCCCCGGCCCCGAAACCCAAAAAACCGGCGGCCGAACCGACACCGAAGCCTCATGCAGGAATCACGCCAACCAAGTCGGCCGATGCCGTGAGCGAAGCGGAGAAATATATTTATGGACGCGGCGTGGGCCAGGATTGCGAGCGTGGAATGCGCCTCCTGAAACCTGCGGCTGCACAAGCGAATCCCAAGGCAATGATCGAGATGGGGGCCCTCTATTCGGCAGGATTGTGCACTCCGCACGACCTTCCTACTGCGTATCGGTGGTTCGCGATGGCCCTGCGGAAGGATCCTGACAATCAGTCTGTGCAACGGGATCTGCAGAAGCTATGGGGCGAAATGACGCAGCCGGAGCGGCAATTGGCGATCAAGTTAAGCCAGTAATCTCTGCGCTGTCCTGGAATGCATCTAACTCTCCCGTGACATCAAACCTGTTAATCGCGCAAGTTGGCGCGGTCATCTTCCTGCTCTCATCGTCGATCAGCGTCGGCGCCGGGCCGCATCCGGCGGACACCTCGACCTGCTCTATCCCGAAGCATTCCACAGGAGCCAGCCAAAAGACGGCCGCAATTCCGGGTTTTGGCGAGGTCACTCCGAGCCTTTATCGCGGGGGACAGCCCGATCTTAAGGCGCTGGAGGAGCTCAAAAGGATGGGCGTCGACATCGTGGTGAATATGCGCGGCGGTCGGAACACGAACGAAGAGGCAGAGGTGAAGAAGCTTGGCATGCAGTACGTTTCGATTCCGTGGCACTGTCCGTTTCCGAGCGACAAACCATTTGCCCGGTTTTTGAAGCTGATTCAGGAAAATACGGAGAAGAAAGTCTTCATGCATTGCCGGCTAGGCGATGATCGCACCGGGATGGCGGTGGCAGCGTACCGCATGGCCGAAGAGGGCTGGTCGGCCGACGAAGCCATGAGCGAGATGAGGGCATTCGGATTTACTCGGGTGCATCATGTGATCTGTCCGGAGCTCGCGGCGTACGAGAAAAGTTTCCCGCACCGGCTAAAGACCAGCCCCGCCTTCAAGGATCTGCAACCGCACGGCCCATCGGCGGTGTCGAAATGACGACTCTGAGTGCCCCGTCCCTTCGCGCTCTTTGCGAAAGGGTTGGGATTTCACTCAACTCGGCCGATACCCCGTCCACGTCCTAAACTTCGTCCTGCTCCTGCAACTTGGCGATCACGCCGAAATCTTCTAGCGTAGTAGTGTCGCCTTTGACGCTGCCGTTCGTCGCCAATTCCCGCAGCAGCCGCCGCATGATCTTCCCGCTGCGCGTCTTGGGAAGCGTGTCAGTGAAGCGGATGTCATCGGGCTTGGCCAGCGCGCCGATCTCCTTTGCCACCCATTTGCGTAACTCTTCCTTGAGTTCGTTCGTGGGCTGTCTTCCCTGCTCAAGCGTAACGAACGCCGAAATGGCCTGTCCCTTGAGATCGTCGGGACGCCCCACTACCGCTGCCTCCGCCACGGCCGGATGTGCGACCAGCGCGCTTTCCACCTCCATGGTACTGAGCCGGTGTCCGCTGACGTTGAGCACGTCGTCGACGCGCCCCATGATCCAGAAATATCCGTCCTTGTCTTTTCGCGCGCCATCGCCGGTGAAATACATGCCGGGAATTTGCGACCAGTAATTCTTCACGTAGCGGTCGGGATCGCCGTAAACTGTGCGCAGCATTCCCGGCCACGGCCGCTTGATGACGAGGAATCCTCCGGAGCCGTCGGGAACGGGCTTGCCTTCCAGGGTGACGATCTCGGCGACGACGCCGGGGAACGGCCGCGTAGCCGACCCAGGCTTGGTCGCAATCGCGCCAGGAAGAGGCGACAGCATGATGTGTCCCGTCTCCGTTTGCCACCACGTGTCCACGATGGGGCATCGGTTGCCGCCAATAGTCTCGCGGTACCACATCCAGGCCTCAGGATTGATGGGCTCGCCCACGGTGCCGAGCAGGCGCAGGCTGCTCATGTCGTGCTTCTTCGGCCATACGTCGCCCCATTTGATAAACGTGCGAATCGCCGTGGGCGCCGTGTAAAACACGTTCACTTTGTGGCGCGCGATGATCGACCAGAAGCGGTCGGGCTCCGGAAAATTCGGCGCCCCTTCGTACATCAGGCTGGTGGCGCCGTTTTGCAGCGGGCCGTAGACAATGTAGCTGTGCCCGGTCACCCATCCGATGTCTGCGGTACACCAGTAGGTGTCTTGTTCCTTCAGATCGAACACCCATTTTGTGGTCAGGTAAGTGCCGACAGAATATCCCGCAGTCGTGTGAACCACGCCTTTCGGCTTGCCTGTAGTTCCAGACGTATAGAGGATGTACAGCGGATGTTCGGCATCCAGCGGCTCGGCCGGGCACACGTCAGACGCTTTCGCCATTAGTTCATGCCACCAGTGATCGCGGCCTTGCTGCATGTTGATTGCAGTTCCGGTGCGCTTGTAAACGACAACGTGCTTCACGCTGGGGCAGGATTTCAGCGCTTCTTCGACCGCCGGGAACAATTTGACTTCAGCGCCGCGGCGGTAGGATCCATCCTGCGTGATGACCACAGTCGCTTGCGAGTCGTGTATGCGATCCACCAGGGCGTTGGAAGAGAATCCACCGAAGACAATTGTGTGTGGCGCCCCGATGCGCGCGCAAGCCAGCATGGCGATGGGCAACTCGGGCGTCATCCCCATGTAAATGGCGACGCGGTCGCCTTTCTTCACCCCTAGCGATTTTAAGACGTTGGCGAACTTCTGCACTTCGCGATGCAGTTGCTGATAGGTAAGGACGCGAATGTCGCCGGGCTCGCTCTCCCAAATGATCGCGGCTTTATTCTTGCGCCAGGTTTCGACATGACGGTCCAGGCAGTTGTAAGACAGATTGATTTGGCCGCCGACAAACCATTTCGCCCACGGGCAATTCCATTCGAGAACCTTGTCCCACTTCTTGAACCAGTGCAATTCGCTGGCAATGCGCGACCAGAACTTTTCGGGGTCGGCGACGGATTCCTTATAGACATGCTCGTATTCCTCAAGCGTCTTGATGTGGGCATGCTTGCTGAATTCGGGGGGGCACTCGAACTTGCGTTGCTCATTCAGAATGGAATCGATGTTAGGGTCCTGGGTACCGACGACGGATTTATCGGCCATGCTGAGAACCTCGAGGCGGAGGAATTGTCTTTTCGTGCCGAAAAAGTAGCACGAGATCGCAGAAGTTTATTCTACACAGCGCTGGGCGAGATGTGTCTAAGTCGCGCGACGAAGGAAAGCTGCGAGCTTCGAGCCTCGACGTGGCGACCAACCGCGAACGAGAGCGGTTACGGTGTGCAGTGAAAGATCAATGCCGGCAGGATATTAAACAACTGGAAGTTCAACTTCACGGAACTGAAGCTGGACCTGAGGCAAGGCAAGAGCGTGAGATTGTACTGAAACACGAGCAACGAGCCTTCCGCCTTCAGCGCGTGACGGGATTCGGTAACGATCTCCTGCCGTAGCGGCTCGGGTATCAAGCTATAGGGGATGCTGGAAATGATGTAATCAGCGGACGCTATGCCCTGCTCGGCCAGAATGCGGCGCACGTGCGCAGCTGAGCCGTGAACCACGCGCAGACGCGGATCGCAAACGGTCATACGCAAGTACTGCACAAAATCTTCATTGAGTTCAATGACCACCAGGACCGCATCCGGCCGCATACGCTTGAGCGCTTCCCGAGTGATGGTGCCAACGCCGGGTCCGAATTCCACCAATACCCGCGCGCGATTCCAGTCGACCTGTGCCATCAGGTCTTTTACCAGGAATGGGGAACTCGGGATTACCGAGCCGAGCATAGATGGATATTTAAAGAAGTTGCGCGCAAACAGCGCGACAGCAGAGGTTGGCACTGCGGACTTTTTAACGGCCTTGCTCGGCATCCCGAAGGGTCCTCAAAACAGCTTAGACGAATAGCAGTCTTTATCTTAGTCTAGCGGGGGCTGTTTCCTTTGCGCACCTTGGCGGTCTTAGCGGTTAAGAGCTTTTGACCGCAAAGATCGCCAAGGAATCGGTGAGAACGCAGAGATTCCCCTCAATGGGCCAACTGGACGAATTACTTTGCGCCCAGATCGTCGTGCTCGTGGTAGTTCGGGTAAGGCGGACGCTTGATCTGCGGCAAGGGATGCTCCTTCAGTTGCTGCATCACCACCTCGATAGCCTTTTCAAGTTGTGCGTCGTGGCCCTGCCGAAAAGCCGCGGGGTCGAGATCGACTTCTACATCTGGCGCGACACCATGGTTCTCGACTTCCCACTCGCCATTGAGGCCGTAGATGGCAGCGCGTGGTGCCGTGACGTGCCCGCCGTCGAGCAATTCAGGATAGCCGCCGATGCCCACCAGTCCGCCCCAAGTTTTCTTGCCAACCAGCGGCCCGATACCGGCCTTGCGGAAGTACCAGGGCAACGCGTCGCCCCCGGAGCCCGACATTTCATTGATGATCATGACCTTGGGTCCGTAGATCGCTTCCGACGGGCTCGACCAGTCGTGGCCTTCGCGAGTGACCACCTTGCTCATCATCGGGCGGCGCAGGTAGTCGATGATGTAGTCGGCGAGTTGGCCGCCTTCGTTGAAGCGCTCGTCGATGATGGCGCCCTCCTTGCCCACCTGAGAAAAGAAGTAGCGGTTGAAACTGGTGTATCCACCGCCGGCGGTATTGGGCACGTGCACGTAGGCAACGCGGCCTCCAGTGGCCTGATCGACGCGGCGGCGATTGCTCTCGATCCAGGCGAGGTGACGCAGGTTTTCTTCGTTTTCGACGGGCACGACCGTAACCTCGCGGGAATCTTTGCCGTCCGCGTTTGCTCCGACCTTAAGCACGACCTGCTTTCCCGCGGTCTCCTCGAAGAAACTATAGATGTTGTCGGAGGCGTGCAGATCGCGTCCGTTTACGGCGAGGATGTAGTCTCCGGCTTTGACGTTCACGCCGGGTTGCGTCAACGGCGCTTCGTTGCCGGGATTCCAGTTTTCACCGTCATAGACTTTCGCAATGCGATAGTGGCCATTTTCCAGACTGTAATCGGCGCCAAGAAGACCACCTTTCACCTTCTTCGGCTCTGGCGTTTCGCCACCACCGATGAACATGTGGCCGACCGTCATCTCGCCAAGACACTCCTGGAAGAGGTAAGTAAGTTCGTCTCGGGATGCGATGCCATCCAGGTAGGGCGCGTACTTCTTCTTGGCCTTGTCGAGGTCGAGGCCGTGATAGTGCGGATCGTAGAAGAAGTCGCGCTCGATGCGCCAAGTCTCGTTGTAAATCTGCTTCCACATGGCCCGCGGCTCGACGTAGACTTCCCATCCATCCAGCTTGAGAGGACCGAAACCTGGTTTGGGCGGGGCTCCGCCAGCGGAACTCCCTCCAGCGTCGTCGACCGATGCAGTCGCCCACGACTCGCCCTTGCGATAGAGAATCTTTTCGCCATCGAAGGAGACCGTGAAGTCGTTGACCTCGTCCATTAATTTGTCGACCTTGCGTTTGCTAAGGTCGAACTTCTGGATGGTCTGATTCACGTTGGGCAGATCGTCTTCGGTGACCACCAGCGGACCTTCGGCCAGGAACAGGATGCCTGACTTGCCCGGAAGCATGTTGAGGTAGTTCTTCGCCGGAATCGGCAGCGAGAGAATCCGCTGACCGATGCCATCAATATCGATCTTCACGACGACAGGTTCTTCTTTTTTCTTGTCGTCTTTACTTTTGTCCGCATCCTCAGCCGACTTGTCTTCGGCTTTGTTCTTCTCTTTTGCCTTCTTGGTCTCTTTAGCTTTCTCTTTGTCCTGGTCTGCGGACTTATCTTTATCCTGATCGGGCTTCTTTTCTTCTTTCGGTTTATTTTCTTCGTCGCTTTCGGGCGCCAGGGGCGACTTCCCATCCTTGCTGAGAACAGTGACGTAGACGCTGCGGGAGACGCGGTGCTCCTGACTCGTCATGTCGAGACCGGCGGTGGAGAGAGCAGTGTTGGTTGAGGCGGTGAAATAGAGATATTTGCCGTTCTTGTCGAAGCAGGGATAAAGCGCGTCGCTCATGCCGTCGGTGACCTGAAAACTTTTGCCCTGATCGAGCGAGTACACAAAAACAGCGTGCAGGCCACTGGCAAGCTGTTTGCTGTAGGCAATCCACTTGTTGTCCGGGGACCACGTCTGGTTGAGCGATGTGGGACCGAAGCCGCCGAAGTAATCCGTATCGATCAATTTAGGGGCAGGGTTGTCGAGATCGAGATACCACAACTGCAACCGCTTGTCGGTGTAGGCAATTCTCTTGCTGTCGGGAGACCACGTGGGCGTGTAGAAAAAAGATGGCGGGTTACCAAGGTTGATGTGGCGAACTGTTCCCAAGCCGCTCTGATCGCGGATGGCTAGTTCGTATTCTCCGGACTCATCGGAGAAATAGGCGATGGACTTGCCATCGGGCGACCATGCCGGGTCGCGGTCCGCCACGGCGGGACTGCGCGTGATATCGCGAATATCGCCCTTATCCGTGGGAACGGTGAAAATCTCTCCCCAGGCTTCGAAGACCGCGCGCGCACCGGTCGGCGAAATGCTGAAATTCTGGATGCGTTTGGCTTCGACTTTGGCGAAGTGCGGCCGCACCGACTGGATGTCGCCGACTACGTGGATCGTAACGTTCCGGGCCTGATGAGTGTTCAGGTCGTAGAGCTTGATGGCTCCAAACTGCTCGATCACAATGGCGTCGGGACCAGCGGAGGCGGTCTTAAAGTCGAATCCATCGCTGTGGAGAACCTCCGACACCTGCTTGGTCTTGGTGTCGTAGGCGAAGAGGCTGACCGGACCGTTGCGGTCGGAAAGAAAATAAATCGTGTCGCCCACCCACATGGGATGGTGGTCGTTGGAGTTGTCGCGCGGAATCTTGACGAACGAGGAGTCTTTGAGATCGGCGATCCAGATGGGCGTGGTCTGGCCGCCGTGGTAGCGCTTCCAGGCTTGCTGCCACTTGGGATGGGGGACATAGGCGATGTGAGTTCCATCGGACGAGAAGGAGGCGTCCTCGGCAATGGGGAGAGGCAATTGGCTGGGCAGTCCGCCTTCGACGGGGACCGTGTAGAGCTGATCCTCGAAGTGGATGAAGCTGTTGCCCCAGGAGTTGAACAGGATATTCTTGCCGTCGGGGGTCCAGCCCGCCACGTACTCTTCAGCGGGATGATACGTCAGGCGTCGCGGCACGCCGCCGGCGGCGGGGACGACATAGACGTCGCGATTGCCATCGTATTCGCCGGTGAAGGCGATCATCGAGCCGTCTGGGGAGAAGTATGGGAGAGCCTCGATGCCGACTCCAGAAGTGAGCCGACGCGCGTCGCCCCCGTTGCGGCTTACGATCCAGAGATCGTTCGCGTAGTTGAAGACAATTTGAGTCTTGCTGACGGTGGGGAATCGCAGCAGCAACGGAGGGTCGGACTGAGCAGCGGCGGCTTGTAGGAATGTCGAGACGAGGGCGAACAACACAATAGCAACGAGTTTGCACATGTGGACTCCGGAAGATTTTAGGCGAACGGGAATCTTAGTGCGCGGCGAGGATGGTGGTCAACAGGCGATGCAAGGCGCTCGCATCGACTATGAATTGCGCGGTCTGCTCTTCCCTGGCAGGCCCGCCGGATTCTCGTGAACCCGCTCGCGAAAACTTCCGCGCAGACCCGCAGCCAGACTTACGCTGGACTCACCGAATTTGTCACGCAGGCGGTCGGCGGCGGCCATCGCATCTTTCCATCGCTGCTGGCGGTTGCCCTCGAGTAGGTTGATCTGATCGGGTTGGGAGGTGAACGCCGATGCCTGCACGCCCAGAAGGCGGACTGGTACGCCTTTCTTCCAGTTCTTGCGGAACAGCGCACGGACTTCCTCGAAAATCTCCGTGTCGAGTTGGGTTGGGGCGGCGAGAGTGTGGGCGCGGGTCAGCGTTGTGAAATCTTTGTAGCGGAGTTTGAGTTGAATCGTGCGGGCGTGAAACTGCGATTCGCGCAAGCGGCGGCCCACCATTTCAGAAAGGCGCATCAGCGTCGCTTCAAGCTGGCTCGCATCAGCAGTGTCTTCGTTGTAGGTGTGTTCGTGGCTGATGGATTTGGCTTCAGTATCGGCTCCGACTTCGGTGTCAAACCAACCGCCGGCATCTTCGCCGCGGGCTTTCCCGGCGAGCGCTAGGCCCCATTTTCCGAAGCGATTGCTCAGTTCGGATTCGTCAAGGCGCGCCAGGTCTCCAACTTTCTTGATGCCGAGCGCGTGCAGGTGGCTCTCCATTACTTTGCCCACGCCGGGAATTTCGCGCACGTCGAGCGGAGCGAGGAACTTGGCCTCTTCGCCCGGAACGATCCAGAGCAAGCCGTTCGGCTTGGCCTGTGCCGAGGAAACCTTGGCGATCAGGCGGGAGGTTCCAATTCCCACTGAGCAGTTCAGGCCCGTGTCGGCTTTCATGCGCTGGTGCAGAGTGTGCGCGGCTTTGAGCGGAGGACCAAGCAGACGTTCGGTGCCAGTCATGTCCAGATAAGCCTCGTCGATCGAAGCCATTTCCACTTGCGGCGAAAATGTGCCGAGGACTTTGTGGACCTTCTCCGAAAACTCACGATAGCGGTCCGGATGGCCATCGACGAAGATGGCGTGGGGACACATCTTGGCGGCGGTGCGCAGCGGCATGGCGGAATGCACACCGAACTTGCGCGCTGCATAGGAAGCTGCGGAAACTACGCCGCGCTCGTCGCGCTGTCCGCCCACGACGACTGCCTTGCCTTTCAGTGACGGATCATAAAGCTCCTCCACAGACACAAAGAAGGCGTCCATATCGACGTGAAAGATGGTGCGGGTGAAGGCGGGAATGGGGCGAGGCGCGGCCATGCTTCAAGGAATTGTAGCAATGGACCGGAGGTTTCTGGGTCGACTGATACGACTGTCATCCCGAGTTCAGCGGGGGACCTTGGTTTCTGCACAGCCACAGTTTCTTAGCACGAGCCAGAACCCTGGTCCCTCGCTTTGCTCGGGATGACAATCTTGCGTGTGCCGAGGGCTTGCATTCGGAGTAGGGCGACCGGCTTCGCGCTAGTCGGACACCCGCGTGAGCTTCGGCTACACCAGCACTTTTTCTGGTGCTGGCGTGACCGTCGCGCCGCGCAGTTGCCGAACCCGATCGTAGATCTTGCCGTACTCCCGGGCAGAGGCGTTCCAGGAGAAATCCTTGTTCATGCCGTTGCGCATGAGCGCCTGCCAGGACGTGTGGTCGCGGAAAGCCGTCAACGCTTGCTTGATGGTGAGCAGGAGCGACTCGCCGTTGTATTCGGTGAACTTGAAGCCAGTTCCCTTCCCAGTGCGGGCGTCCCAGGGCTCGATAGTGTCGTCGAGGCCGCCGGTGGCGCGGACGATGGGCACGGTGCCATATTTCAAGCTGTAGATCTGGTTCAGGCCGCAAGGCTCGTAGCGCGACGGCATGAGGAACATGTCGGCTCCGCCTTCGATCTTGTGCGCGATCGCGTTGTCGTAAGCCACCTTGACGGCAATCTTGTTGGGAAACTGCTTGTTCAGGCGGAGAAACATTTCTTCATAAGTCTTGTCGCCCGCGCCGAGAGCAAGCACGATCATTTCTTCGCGGGCCAGACGGTCCGCGATTTGCGCGATCAAATCGAAGCCTTTCTGGGCGGCGAAGCGGGAAACGATTCCGATCACTGGGAGTTTGACATCGGCGGTGGAGATGCCAAACGCCGCCAACAGGTCTTGTTTGCACTTGGCTTTGCCGGAGAGGTCTTGGGGTGAATACTTGGCTACGATGAACTTGTCAGTTTGCGGACTCCACTCTTCATAATCGACTCCATTGAGAATTCCGGTCACCGTCGACGCACGGTCGCGGAGCACACCTTCCAAACCGAACCCATACTCCGCCGTTTGAATCTCCTGGCTATATTTGCGGCTGACCGTCGTGATGAAGTCGGAATAGGTCAACGCGCCCTTGAGGAAGTTCACCTGGCCGAAGAATTCCATCTTCGACATAGTGAAAAGATCCCATGGCAGCATGAGCAGCGGGAGCGTGTCGGGCGGGAACAATCCCTGGTAGCCCATATTGTGGATGGTGAAGACCGTTCCGACGTTCTGGAAAGCGGGGTCCTCCGCGTACACCGTGCGCAGCAGTACCGGCACTAAGGCAGACTGCCAGTCGTGACAGTGAAAAATGTCGGGGACCCCGAGGATTTTCGAGGCTTCCAGCACGGTGCGGGAGAACAGGGCAAAGCGCTCGGCATTATCGGGATAGTCTCCAGCCGGCGTACCGTAGAGGGCGTCCCGGTCGTAGTATGGCGAATATTCAACGAAATAAAAGCGCACCCCATGCTGATTGCCTCCACTCACAACCGACGCAAACCGGTACTGATCGTCGAAGGGGACGGTCACGCTGCGAACCACCGTCGCGGGCTCCGTAAGTTTGGTCTGACGATAGCGGGGCAGGAAGACGCTGACCTGATGGCCCAGTGCCGCAAGGGCACGCGGCAGGGCGCCGACCACGTCGGCTAGTCCACCAGTCTTGGAAAATGGAACGCCTTCCGAAGCTGCGAATACAATATTCATGAGTGCGGAACCTCCCAGAGCGCGCACGTTTTTCGCGGCGCACGCTATTATGAATGTGTCTCGGGGCCCAGAGGGTCCAGCAGCTAGGATGCGAGGACCGACTTCAAAGTCTACTTCCCGAGGCAGTGAGGGTCAACGTGCCAAAGGTCGCTTCTACCCGCCGTCCGCAAACCAAGCCTAAAATGGGACAGCACTTTCTGGCCAGCGAAGACCTCGCGGTGCGCGTCATCGACGCTTTGGGGGACGTGTCCCAGTGCACGGTGCTGGAAATCGGCCCGGGGCGGGGTATCCTCACGTCGTTGCTGGCCAAGCGGGCGCGGCGTCTGATCGCTGTGGAACTCGATCGCGTGCTGGCGGCGCAGCTTCGGCTGAAGTTTGGCATGGAGCGCAATGTGGAAGTCATCGAGGCCGACATCCTGGCCATCGACTTCGACTCTCTTTTCGGACCGAAACCCGGGCTTAGCCAACCCGGCATCGAACTCAGGCCTCAGCCCGTGAAGGTCGTAGGCAATCTTCCTTATTACATTACGTCCGACATTTTGCTGCGACTGTTTGAGTTTTCGAAGTACTTCGATAGCATCGTGATCATGGTGCAGCGGGAGGTAGCGGACCGGATTGCGGCGGAGCCGGGCGGCCGCGATTACGGCATGCTCTCAGCCACGGCGCAGCTGTATGCCCGCGTGGAAAAGCTGTTCTCCCTGCCGCCCGGAGCGTTTGTGCCTCCGCCGACGGTACACTCGACGGTCCTGCGATTGACCATCGAGCCACAGCAGGAAAGGTTGGGCGTGGCGGGCAATGGCTTCATCGATTTTCTCCGCCTTTCGTTTGGGCAAAAGCGCAAGACTCTGTGGAACAACCTCAAGGCGAACTACGAGGGACCGGAGTTGAAACGCGCTCTCGCCGAGGCTAGGGTGAAACCTACGGCACGTGCCGAGACGCTGAGCCTGGAGCAAAGCGCGGCGATTTTCCGCGGCTTGCGCAAACACGAGACTGAGTCATAGCATTAGCTTGTTGGTCCCACGGTGGGTGAGGAGGGGGCCATGGCTACCACCATGTTGCGTCATCCCGCGGTCGCAGGGCGTTTTTATCCTGGCGATCCGCACGACCTGCGCGCCGAAGCTCGCGCCTATCTCTCCCAAGCGAGTTCCGCGAAACAGACTCCCCTCCGGGCTTTGGGATGCATCGCGCCGCACGCGGGATACATGTATTCCGGGCATGTGGCGGGCGCGGTATTTGCGCGGGTGGAAGTGCCCAGGCGCTGCATCGTGCTGTGTCCGAACCATACCGGGATGGGTCGCGCGCTTGCCATCATGAGTGAAGGCGCGTGGCAAACACCGCTGGGCGAGGTTCCGATTGATTCCGAATTGGCTGGGGCTCTGAAGCGGCGGTTCCCCGCTCTGCAAGAAGACTCCGCGGCGCATCGCGCCGAGCACGCAGCTGAGGTCGAGCTTCCTTTCCTGTTACTGCGGCAGCCGGAGCTCAAATTTGTGCCCATCGCCCTGGGTACGGGACAATTCGAAGTGCTGGAACAACTCGGCAAGTCCCTCGCCGATGTCATCGCAGCGCAGAGCGATCCCGTGCTGATCGTCGCTTCCAGCGACATGAATCACTACGAGTCGGACGCGGTCACGCGGGTGAAGGATCACCGGGCGATCGAGCGAATTCTCACCCTGGATCCGCGCGGGCTTTTCGACGTGGTTACGCAACAGGACATCAGCATGTGCGGCTTCGGGCCGGCCGTCGCCATGCTCACGGCGGCTCGACAACTGGGTGCGAAGTCGGCCGAACTGGTGAAGTATGCGACCTCTGGCGATATTTCTGGCGACCGCGACATGGTCGTGGGGTATGCGGGAGTTGTGGTGGTTTGATTACATTTGTGGTTGTTTCCGTCGGGCTTCGCCCAGGCGGACAGCCGAGGCGGCCGTCGCTACGTGGATTCCAGGAAACCTGGCAAATAAAGGGCAAAACCGGGCATACCATCCAGTACATCCGTAACTTTCTGCTCCTCGTTACCCCCATTTAACCTAGCCAGAGAGATTACTCGGGAGAGGTCCATTAATGGGCAATCGGTACTGGTTTTGGGTGTTGGTTCGTCTGGCCGTGGGCGTGGCCATTGTGGCTTGGGCTGCGACCTATTTGCGACCGGGCGGCGGAGAAAAAGAATTCCAGAAAACGCTCGATGCCCTGAAGCAGGTCCACACCTTCCGCGTGGCTTCTACGGCAACCCCCGGAACTCAACACAATGAGATGCTGTGGGAGGTCGACTGCAATCGCGACCTCCTCCATTATCAGTGGCAAGTAATGGATAGCTCCCGTCCCGAGACGGGGATGGCCCGCGACGAGGTCCACGTAGCGAATCTGGAGTTTGACCACGAGAACGATGGTTCCTGGTCGAAACCCCGGTATGCTATGCGAGGCCGGTCGGCAAAGCGGTACTGCGACGACCTTGCTCAAGGCGCGGACAGCAGCTTGTTGCCGCCAATCGCCACCATGATCAAGCGCGCTATTTTGCAAAAAGGCGACAAGAAAACCGTAAACGGCGTTCGTTGCCGCGAGTGGCTGGTCACCATGAAGGGCGCGCCCAACGGCCTTGAACACGACACGGTCTGCCTGGGCCTGCAGGATCATCTTCCTTATGAGATGACTGTCGACTGGGAGCACTCGCGATCGTCGTTCTCCGATTACAACTCGCCGATCCAGTTCGACGTGCCCGAATCCGTTTTACAGTCGGCCAATGCAAGTACCGGGTCGAACTGAGACTCCGGTCGACTGAAAGGCACAGAGAACGAGCGGCAGAGAACAACCACAGACAGCATCTCAAACGGCTCGACGTTGATCACATCCGTGCGAGGATTATGAGAAGTCTTCTATCAGTTCGCGGAGTACTGGCAGCGGCCGCAACGGTGACCTGCCTTGGCGCCGCGCTGTGGGCGCAAGACCCCGAAAACCCGAATTCTTTAGGCGACGTTGCCCGCCAAACCCGCGCCCAGCATGCTTCGGCCCCTGAAGATAAATCCAGCAAGGCTCAAAGCTTGGTCGATGAGATGCAGCAGGAACAGGAAGCAGCGGAAAACGCTCCCACCGGTTTCAAGAGTTACAACGCCGGCGACTACCGGCTGTTGGTTCCGTTTCCATTCAGCCTCGAGGGACGAGACAATGGCGGCGCGGTGCTGCTGGGATCGCGTCTCGGCATAACCAATACCGAAGTGCTCGCAGGAACGCCGAATCCGATCCCGGCCAATCTCAGTGACAATGAGCTGTTCAACCTGGCGCGCGGGCTCGCAGGCCAGCATGGGCAGACGCCCTACTGCTCCGCGATCAAGCTCGGCCAGCGCAAAGCTTTTCGCTGCGGATGGAACGGCTCACCTTACCTGCTAGGCCACGAAGTGTGGGGCTCGATGGCGTTCGTAGTCGGGTCAAATAGTTTGATTCCCGTGATGTGCGTGAGCCCGGATGAGTTTCAGTGTCTGGGTTACGACAAGTTCGGCTACCATACCTGCAATAACCGCAATCCGTCGTGGGACGAAGTCCAAAAGACCAGAGCCGCTATCAACACGCGCTTCCGCGATGAGGTGACTACGGGGCAGATGTGCGATCAGATCATCTATCCCTCAATCCAATTGAAGGAAGACATCGTCGTGCACCCGGCGTCGATTCCTGAAGGAAAGACTCCGGTCGCTCGGGTGAGTGTCCCGCAGGATCGTTCCCTCGAGAGCTCTGAGCCGCAGACTCCATCCCTCGCTGAATTGGCGCGGCAAACGCGGCAGGCGCCGCATGACAAGGCGCAAGCGACCCTCGACAATGCCGAAGGAAGCTCGGCGCCTCGAGGCTTCCAGTCTTTCAGTCTCCAGTTTTGCCTGAACCCGCAGCAGTGCTCAGAGGCGTCGATCGACATTCCCGAGAAAGCCGAGGTGGTGTCGCGCGTCAACGGTCAGCATATTTTCAAGGCTGCGCTGGATGGCGAATGGGTCATGCTCTATGCCGGGCCCGCGGATGTGAATGCTCCTTACCGCAGTCTTACCGATCCGGATTACATTCGCATCCGGGATCTCGCGAACTCGAACGGGTGGTCACGAGAGAAGCCCGACGGCGTCAGCACACAAGACTTGACCATCGAGGGCAGGCCGGCGTTGATGACGCGCTTTCGCTACCAGCGGGATCAAAAAAGATGGTGGATCGGGGAACGCGTCCTGATCGAGAACCGGGGCGCACAGTTTCTGTTGGGATGCGCGGCGCCGGAAGAGCACTTCGCCGACGCGGAGGTCCTGTGCACCACTTTGGTGAATTCGTTGCGATTGCCATGAGATTGTCAGGAAATACAACTCGCGCATCGATGTTCCTCGCGGCGTTAGTGTTTTGCGTCAGTTTGGGCGCGTTGGGGCAAGACTCTTCAGGGCAATCGTTGGGCGACGTCGCCCGCAAGACGCGGCAGGAACGCTCGGCCACAAACCACGTTCCCGCCCGGAAAATTGCCACCGAAGACGACGACGGACCCGATTCCAGTGGCGTCTGGCGGATGCGCCTGTGTACGATCACGCCCTGCTACGAACTCTCAATCTCTCTCCCCAAGAATCCGAAATGGAGCCGGGCGGCGCAGGAGCCGAGACCTGTCTTGATTCCTGTGTCAGGACACGAGGAAGACTCAAGCCGTGCGATCCGGGTCTATGCGGCAGAGTCGAGTGACGTGAAGTATTTTGTCGACGCCTTCAAGAGGACGTTTCTGCAAGCATGGTTCGCGCGCCCGGAATACTTCGGCCAATCGGCACAACTTTTGCGGGATGAGCACGTTCCGATCGACTGGTCCACCGGGACGATCACTCACTTCACCATTACCACCGCTGTTCTCAAATATGGCGGCTTGAGCGTGGTCGCTGGTTCGCCCAACGGCAATTTTGGATTCGCGTGCGTGTTTCGCGAAGAGGATTCCGCGGTGGGTACCAGTATCTGCGACGCGATTGTGAAGTCTGCGCGGTACCAGGAACTGCAGTCGTCTTTCATCCGTAAGGTCTATCCGCCGGTAGACGATTCGCCGGACGACCCGGACGAGGATGACCCCCAGTAAGGACAGAATACTTGCAATGAAGCGATTCTCTATCCTCGCGATCACCGGCCTGGCTTTGCTGTTCTTAATCTTGGCGGGACCCGCAGCGGTGCGCATGCAGGCGCAAGGCCCGGCTCCGGCGACGCCGGGACGACACAAAGTCCTGCTGCGCGCCACCGTCAAGCCGGGTGAGGTTCTGCGCTACGAACTGGAAGCGGCGGGCTCGTTCCTGCCGATCGCAGATGCCAGCGGAGCCATTCTGAGCCCTCCGCGGGGTCCGTGTGACTATGCGCTGAGCGCGATCGTTACATTGCGTCCGCAGGCTCCGGACAAAGACGGCAACATTCCGGTCGAAGCCATGTACAGTCACACTCGCGTCACCAGCGTGCGTTGCGCGCTGTTCTCGGCGCCGGACTTTCAGAAGCGGTTGGCTGCGCTCGAGTCTTCGGCCGTCATGTTTCGCGTCGGGCCGCACGGCGAGACCGCGATGAGCCATATCGGCGACGGCTACTTCAAGTATTGGGACGGTGGCGATCTGCTGCGGAAGGTGACACAGGATCTGCTGCAGACCGAGCTCTCGCCGCAGCCCGTGGCCGAGGGCGATTCCTGGAAGCCGCGGGGACAGTTTGCTTATTCCCGCGACCGCGCTTTGAAAGATCTCGAACTGAGCGGGGCGGACTTGCGTTTCAGAAATCTGGTTCAAGTCGACGGGAAGTCTTGTGCCTGGGTGACGTCGCAGTACATCTTCTCGCCCATCGACCTTCCGGCTGTTGGCACCGCGAGCGGCGGTCGCACTGTGCCGGCAGCGGGGAACAACGCGGTCGCCGCGGTTCTGCACATTTCGTTGCTGCTGGATCCGGAGACGCATCACGTGGCTTGGCTGCACCGCTCGCAAACTATCGACAATAAGCTGACGTTAGCTTCGCCCTACGACGATAGCGATCTGCCGGACGATCCACCTGAGCCAGATGACCCCGCGGACGGGCAGAATCCCATGCCGGACCTGTCGAGCATGCGGTCCGATAATCCCGGGCGATATCCCTTCCTGACCTTTCACTTCCAGGAGGAAGCACGGGCGCGCCTCCTGCCCGATCAACGGTCCGTCGAGTGGCTGGCGGCCCTGAAACGCTTTGAGACCACCCCCGAGCCCGAGTCTGGAACTACACCAATTCCGGTTACGAAGACTCTGCTGCCCAATCAGATGATTCTGGCGGCGAAGCCCGCAGTGGTGAAAAGAACTACGCGCGTGGTCGTCGATTCCGACTCGCTCGTAGCTACCCCCGCCGGGTTCACCCGCTACGAAAAAGGCTTGTGCCGTGACGCGTGGTTTTGCGCGACCGTGTCGGTGGCCTTGCCTGGAGAGGTGGAAGTTTCCGAGGATACCCCGCTTCGGACCGTGTACTTGGCCAAGACGGGAGAACTTCTGCTGAGCATTGCCGTGGGACCGGCGCTGGATTGCCGCTCCAGCGGCTTGACGGAAGACGAACAGCTAAAGCAACAGGCGAACTTTTACCTGGACAATTATGTCTGGATGGCGGCTAAACCGGGAATCGGAACGAATTTTAGCGGCGCCACGCTCGATGGATATCCAGGACTTATCACCGATTTCAGCGCCACGCAGCGCGATCTTGCCAATATCCATGGCGTGTTGGGACTCATGCTGACGCCGTGGGAGAAAGTTGTGCCCATAAGCTGCAGCTCCGACCACGCTTCGTCGCCACAGTTGCAATCGTTGTGCGAGAAGGTAATCACTTCTGTGAGTCTGCGACGGTGAGCACCGTCCGGCGATTCAACTCAGAGCTCCAATGAAACAGGGCGGCCCAAAGCCGCCCTAGAGTTTTCTTAACTAACGTTACGCCTAGCGATGACCACCACCACCACCGCCGGAAGCGTGCCCGGACGACATACTGCCGCCATGGCCCGCCGGAGAGGACATCCCGCTTCGTTGCGGGCCGGCACCCGAGGCCATCGCTTCAGTGCCGATTGGAGACCAGCCCGAACTGCGGGCCGAAGTCGCGGAAAACTGGGGCGCGGACTGCACCGCAGCAAATCCGGACCTGGCAACCTGATGATTCAGTTGATGGAGATTCTCGACCGAACCGCGTGGAATCTCCATGCCCGCCGATCCAGCTCGCAACACCATGTGCGATGCCGACAAAGCCGAGAACGATGCGCTCCTGCCTACGACCACCGGCCTGACGGTCCCCGCCGTAGGCGCGACGAGCGGATGGAAATTGACCGGCATCGTACCCGCAAAGCGCGGTACGGTATTCCAAGTATTCCATCCTCCGGGCTGCCACATCCAGCCCATTCCAGGGACTGACATCCAGCTTCCGTAGCGGTAGGGCATCCAGCCCCAAGGATAAGCCGACGCGAACATGTACCCGTAGCCGGGATACCAGGACCAGGCACCATCCATGAACGGATCCCAGCCGACCCCAGTAAAGTAAGGTTGCCACATCATCCCGTAGCCGGGGACGTTGGAATAAGCGCCGTAGTAATTCAAGTCGCTCATACCGTACTGGTACGGCGACGAAGAATTATTCTTCGCGTACTGCTGGTGGTAGTCGCTGGCATCCTTATCCCAGGAATCGAGTGGAGCTTCTTCAATGTTTTTGGCGAGGGTGTATTTGTCGTCATCCGCCGCGTCAAAGTTCGCCGATTTCTTCTTCTCGACCATGACTTTACCCGCGGGACCTTCGACGTCGATATCGCCTTTAAAGACCGCCAGGTTGGCGGCTTGCGGTGAGGTTTCCACACGGAAATGCGCGGCGCGGTCCAGCGAGATTTTCTCGCGGGAGAAGTTCAGGCTGAATTCGTCTCCGCTCTTGCCCAGCCAGTTGACGTAGGCCATGCCGTCGACGAGGTTGATTACTGAAATTCGCTTGCCGGAGTCGCTTAAGCCGAGCGTGCTGAACTCGACCGTGGTGTTTGGAGTCAAGCGCAGCGTGCTGCCGTCCTCAAACTCGATTTCTGCGCGGCCGCGGTCGTGCGTCCTGACCTGCGCCCCCTGCGTAATGGGAAGGTTGAGGAATGCGTTCTCAAACCCCATGCCCGTGTTTTTGTCGATTTGAACCGAACCCTGCACGTCGCTCAGGCGAACGATGCGTGCCTGCGAATCGGCCAGAGCGGGCAGCGCCAAAAGCGCGCAAGCAGCGGCCGTCAGAAAAACCATCCTGAAGCTGGATCGAGAGAGCTTGGACATAACAACCTCCAAAGGTCTTCGCTGCCATATTAGAACACGATTTCGCCGTGGGAGTTGTAAAATTCGGCCTCTGCCGTACAGTGGCTAGTATGCCGAAGCCGACCGTCCCAGTCTCCCGAGAGTGGGCCAGAAAGGAACGATGAGACTTGAATCGGTTAGCGTCCTGCCGTGGCGCCCGGGCCAATCTCCATAATCCGCTGTGCCCGTGCCCGCACCACGTTCATCACCGAGCTGTCGTCATAAATCTCCTGCAAAACCGGCTTCACGGCTTGCAGTTCGACGAGATCTCCTCGGCGGGCCTGATCTTCCATCCGCTTCAACTCGTCGTCCAGCGCAAGCTTCTGGTAGCGGTGATAGTGGGAAAGACGCCGGCCGAAGTCCAGCGTGGCGGAGACGCTCTGAAACATCGCGGTCAACTGCTGCACGGGGGGCAGGGAGGAAAAATTGTAAGCCGCGGCGAATTCTCGCTGCCCGTCTTTGTAGGACAGTTTCTTGACACCGGTGTTTGCCAGCTTGCGTTTGCCGGAGTCGATCTTGCCGGAAAAATAGTGGGCTTGCGCAACCAGATCGAAAACCCGGGCCCGCGTTGCATCCGAGAACTTGAACTCGGTCGCGTACGTCTCGCGGTCCTCGGACTCCTCCGAGATCTTCGCGGAACATTCGTAGTGGGCGCGTCCGTCGGACTGCAGCGAGATGGAATAGTGCTCGGGATCGGAGCCGGGAAAGTCGTAAGTGAAGGTGACCGTGGCCGACTCGGCCGCGCGCGCCGGGAGCATCCAAAGCAAGGCGATGCATCCAACGAGAACGGCCAGCAATCTACGGTCGAATCGCCGTCTGCAGCTCACGCGATTCGATCTTGCCTGCCCGGTTGCGATCGTCAACCTCAGCTTCGTTTTTGTAGTGAGCTCACGCACAAGTCAGCACAGGAAATTATGCCAGAAGTGGATGTCGATGGAACTTTATCGTGCCACGGCGCGCTGTCGACTGAGGGTCCCGGCGGTATGCAGATGGCAAATGGCAATGGCCAACGCGTCAGAAGCGTCCATGGGTTGCGGCGGCACGGAAAGCTCGAGCAGCCGCGTCACCATGTGCTGCACTTGCTGCTTTTCGGCGCGCCCATAACCAACGACCGACGACTTGATAGTCAGCGGCGAATATTCTGCGACTTCCAGCCCTGCGGCGGCGGCCGCCAGCATCGCCACTCCACGCACCTGCCCCAGTTTGAGCGCCGACTTCACATTGAGAGCGTAAAAAACGTCTTCAATCGCAACCTCATCGGGCTGGTGCATGGCAATGATTTCGCCAAGTTGAGTGAAGATGCGAGACAGTCGACGCGGCAGGGCTTCACGCGGAGAGAGCTTAATCGCGCCGCAAGTCAGGCAGCAAAGCTTCCCGCTCTCATGCATCTCGACCACGCCGTAGCCGGTGTATTCTCCGCCACAATCGATGCCCAGGACTCGCATGTGAGTGCAGTGTATCGCGGAAGGGGAGCAGATCCTAGCGGAACGAAGTCAGCAGCATCGAGGCTTGGGTGCCTGACCTGATTCCCGCTCCCGCGAGAAGGACGCGTAGGCCGACGGCGAAGACTCCATTTTCGTACGACTAAGGAAGCGTTCGTAGGCGGCTTCGTCGAAAATTTCACGCAGAGTCGCCAGCAAAATCTGGGCTGCTTTCACCAAGCGGCTCATCCCCTGTCCTCCGCCAGGCGCGTCATAACGAACGGTACTTCCTTCACCCGCGCTTCTTCCCTGCCACTCAATATGCTGATCCACTGTCGCACCGATTCGATCAAAACCAGCGCAACCATCACGACAAGAACAGCCGTCACCGCCGCGTCCAGCTGGTTGTTGAAGATTAGCCGTGCGGTTGCATTGGTCGTTGGACCCGCCGCCAGCACCCGTGCCTGCGCCAGGAATCCTACTCGGGGATCAAGATCGAGAATCTTGTGCCACGATGCCGTGAACGTAACCGCGACCAGCCACGCCAGCGGCACCAGCGTGACCGCGGCATAGCGCGTTCTGTGCATCTTGATGATGATCGTCGTGGCCACGCACAGCGCCACGGTAGCCAGTAACTGATTGGCGATGCCGAACAGCGGCCACAGCGAATTGATGCCCCCCAGCGGATCTTTCACGCCTTGCCACAAGAAGAATCCCCAGGCACCGACAATCAGGGCACTGGTGGCCAGAATCGATGGATACCAACTGGTCCGCCCCAGAGGTCGATAAATGTGCCCGAGCGCGTCCTGAATCATGAAGCGGGCTACGCGCGTACCGGCGTCGAGGATCGTCAGGATGAACAAGGCCTCAAACATGACGGCGAAGTGATACCACAGCGCCATCACTGTCGCGCCTCCCAGGCTCTGCGAGAAAATGTGCGCCATGCCCACCGCGAATGCGGGCGCGCCGCCGGTGCGGTTAAACAAAGTCTGCTCGCCGACCGCTTGGGCCAGCGCTTGCATGTCGGAGGCGGTCACGGGAAATCCCCAGGAGGAGATCGTCGCAGTTGCGGCAACAGCGGTCTGTCCGACCACACCTGCGGGACTGTTAATTGCAAAATACACGCCGGGTTGCAGCACGCAGGCGGCGATGATCGCCATCACCGCAACGGCAGATTCAGCCATCATGGCGCCGTAGCCCACCATCCGGGTCTGAGTCTCGCGCGCGATCAGTTTGGGCGTGGTTCCGCTCGAGATCAAAGCATGGAATCCGCTGATGGCTCCGCAAGCAATGGTGATAAAGGCGAAAGGAAAAATCTTTCCCGCAAACACCGGCCCAGAGCCGTCCACAAAGCGCGTGAGCGCGGGCATATGCAGCGTGGGATGCAAAGCGACAATGCCGATGGCGAGAAGTGCAATCGTCCCCAGCTTCACGAATGTGCTCAGATAGTCGCGCGGCGCCAGCAGCAGCCACACCGGAAGAGCCGACGCCGCAAATCCGTACACAATGATGAGAATCGCCAGACTGGGCGCCCGCAAGGTGAACACGCGCGCCATGGCAGGATTCTGCGAGGCCCACTGCCCGCCCCAGATTGCCAGCAGCACGAGGATGAATCCGAGAGCCGAGACCTCCAGCACTTTGCCGGGACGAATCCGCCGCAAGTAGAGTCCCATCAGCAGCGCGATAGGAATCGTCATCGCAATGGTAAACGTTCCCCAGGGACTGTCTTTCAGCGCATTGACCACGATCAGCGCGGCCACGCCGAGCAGAATGACGAGAATCGCGATCACGGCCGTGTACGCCACAAAGCCGCCCAGGCGCCCGATTTCTACTTTCGCCATTTCGGTGAGCGACTTGCCGTCGCGGCGCACGGAGAAAAGCAAAATCACGAAATCTTGCACGCAACCGGCAAAGACGGCACCCGCCAGCACCCACAGCGTCCCGGGAAGATAGCCAAACTGCGCGGCCAGCACCGGCCCGACCAAGGGACCCGGCCCCGCGATGGCGGCAAAATGATGCCCAAACACGACCCATTTATTTGTAACCAGAAAATCGCGACCGTTTTCCAATCGCTCGGCGGGGGTGGCCCGGAGGGCATCGAGCGCAAGAATCTTCGCCGCAATGAACTTGCTGTAAAACCGGTATCCGAGGGCATAGCAGCAGGTCGCAGCCACAACCAGCCACAGCCCGTTAATCGGTTCTCCACGGTGAACGGCCACCACGCCCACTGCCACGGCACCGAGAAGGCCCACCGCTCCCCAGGCAAGAATCGACAGGGTCTTATTCATGTCCGTCGAGCATTGTGTCGAATCTCGCGCCCCAGCGCAACGCTAATGTAAACCGGCGCAGCATGCCGCGCCTGAACGATTTTCTCTGGGCTCTTTGGCTTTGGCGCCCGTCGATTTAGTGTTACTCTATCTTTTCCAACCGATTTTCACCCTCGCTCTTGGATTCTTCCTAATGCGGCACCCCGGGGTGTATTCGGAGGGCTTCATTCTGAACTCATAATGGAAGGGGACCATACGATGAGAATTGGCATGTTAACCGGCGGGGGCGATTGCCCTGGACTGAATGCGGTCATCCGCGCCGTGGTGCGTAAGGGCGTGTTTCACTACCACGACGAGTTTGTCGGCTTCATGGAGGGCTGGCGCGGTCTGATCGAAGACCTGAGCATGCCGCTCGACCTGGACGCGGTGAGCGGAATTCTGCCCCGCGGTGGAACCATCCTGCGTACCTCCCGGACAAATCCCTCCAAACGTCCGGATGGCATTGACCGCTGCGTCGCCGCCGTTGACAAGCACAAGATTGACGCCCTGGTCGCGATCGGGGGAGATGACACTCTGTCGGTCGCCAACAAGCTGCACGAAAAAGGGGTGAAGATAGTCGGCGTTCCCAAGACCATCGACAATGATCTGGGTGGAACCGATTACACTTTCGGATTTGATACGGCCTGCAACGTGGTGTGTGAAGCGATTGACCGCGTTCATACCACCGCCGAAGCACACAACCGCGTGATGGTGGTTGAAGTGATGGGACGCGATGCCGGCTGGATTGCCCTGTATAGCGGCATCGCCGGCGGCGCCGACGTAATTCTGATTCCCGAGCGGCCGTTCGACGTCGACAAAGTGGCCGAGTCGATTCGCCAGCGCCATGAGCGTGGCCGTTACTTCTCTATTGTCGTGGTGGCGGAGGGCGCAAAGTTTTCCTCCGATACCGGCTCCGGCGCTCCCATCCTGCAAGACATGGGAAAGGATGAATTCGGTCACGCCAAACTGGGCGGCATCGCGAACATTCTCGCCCGTGAGATCGAGAAGCGCACAGGCTTCGAAACGCGCGCAGTTGTGCTGGGACACATCCAGCGCGGCGGTTCTCCCAGCGCTTTCGACCGGGTCTTGGCGACGCGCTACGGCCTGGGCGCGATCGACATGGTTCATCGCGGGGAATTTGGTTGCATGGCAGCTCTGCGGTCGAACAAGATCGTATCGATCCCGCTGAAAGAAGCGATCTCCCGCAACCGCGTTGTTGACAACGAAATGATTCAGATCGTAGACGGCCTGTTCGAAGAGATCGGCGTAAAGGAAGCCGCCGGCAACTAACCATCCTGCGGCGGAATCGGAAGTGATCTGCCCGCTTCACCGGCCAGATCCGCATGAACCAAATCTATCGACATCTGGCGCTCTGGTTGCTGACCATTACAGAAGCAATCATGGTGCTGGCTGCCGTATTCATCTCTCTTCGCCGCCGTGCGCCAGAGACCTCGACGTTCTTTGATCGCATTGAGAATCTCTTCGGGCGGCTCGCGCGCCGTCGCACAATGGCAGTATGGTTCACCGCCGTCCTGGCCCTGAGTATCCGTGCACTTCTAATCCCACTACTCGGAATTCCTCTTCCTGACTGGAATGACGAATATAGCCACCTCCTCGCTGCCAACACTTTCGCCTCGGGCCGTTTGACCAATCCTACTCACCCGATGTGGATCCACTTCGAAAGTTTTCAGATTATCCAGCACCCGACCTATATGTCGATGTATGCGCCCGGGCAGGCCCTCGTGATGGCTGCAGGGATCGCCCTCGGTGGCCATCCCTGGATCGGGATATGGCTGATCACTGCGATCATGTGCGCCACGCTCTGCTGGATGCTGCAAGCCTGGTTTCCGCCCACTTGGGCTCTCTTCGGTGCAATGCTTTCCGTCCTGCGCTTTGCGACCTTCAGCTATTGGATGAATAGTTATTGGTGCCCCGCTCTGGCCGCAACCGGAGGCGCCTTGGTGCTGGGTGCAATTCCAAGGATCCGCAACCACCCTCGTGCCTGGGAGGGAATTCTGCTCGCGCTTGGCCTCGCGATGATGGCGAACAGCCGGCCCTACGAAGGGTTAGTTTTCAGCATCGCCGTCACGGCTGGTCTTCTCGTATGGTTGAAAGGTCGAAAACTGCCGCCCTGGCCGCTCATATTCTGGCGGATGTTTCTGCCGGCAACGTGCGTTCTCATCGTCGCAGCCACGGCCACCGGGTACTACTATTGGCGAGTCACCGGAAGTCCGTTTCGCATGACTTATGCCGTCGACCGCGAGACTTATGCCGTGGCTCCCTACTTTTTGTTTTTTTCGAAGCGCGCCGTTCCCGAGTATCATCACGCAGTGATGCGTGACTACTATGCCGGATGGGAAGTCAGCCAGTTCGACGAGGCTCACACTCTAGCTGGCTTCTTGCGCAGGACTGCCAACAAGATTGTGCAGCTCTGGCGGTTTTATATCGGGCCGGCATTCTTGCTGCCACTGATTGCGTTTCCGTGGATCCTCCGCGATCGTCGCATGCGTCTGACGCTTGTTGCCGGTTTTGTCTTTTGCTTGGGATGGCTGGTGGAGACGTGGACCTTTCCGCACTATGTCGCCCCCGCCCTCGGGTTGGTCTATCTCGTGCTTGTTCAGTGCATGCGGCATCTCCATGGGTGGCGCCGCGAGGGCGCTCCGGTCGGGCAGTTTCTTGTGCGGAGTGTCCCAATTGTATGTGTGGGAATGATCATTCTTCGCCTTGCCGGAATCGTAGCGCAGGCTCCGCTCGAACCCCACTGGCCGTTGGGCAACATGGATCGTGTACGCATTGTTGAACGGCTCAACGCTATTTCGGGTCCGCATCTGGTAATTGTGCGTTACGGCCCCGATCACAATGTGGATCGCGATTGGATCTACAACGCTCCCGATATCGATCGAGCCCGCATCGTCTGGGCCCGCGACATGGGAAAGGAACAGAATCTTGAACTGTTGCGTTATTTCCGCGATCGGCATGCATGGCTGATGTCCGGCGATGAATCCCCACCGCTGCTTGAGCCGTATCCCATGAATTGAGGCCCAAACTCCTGACGACCTTTCCCGATCACTCCGGCTCATGGCTGACAGCCAAGCGGTTGCGCGCTCACGGCACGATTCTTGCGCTGTGCTTGTGGTCGCTCTACGTGTGGACCCTCGCGACTCCGGGCCTGCGCGACCGGAACGGAAATCTCAAAGGAACCGACTTTCTCCATCTCTACACGCTGGGCTCGCTCGCGGCCGCTCACTGCGGTGCCGATTTGTACGACATGAATGCCCAAGCTGCGCTGGCCGTACAGCGTGTGCCGGAAGCTGCCGGTACCCGGTACCTGCCTTTGTATCCGCCGCAGGTTTCGATCGTCTTCGCGACGCTGGCTCATCTCCCCTACGGCTGGGCACTGCTGTTGTGGTGGCTTTGCAGTGTGGCTATTTATGGCATCTGCTGCTACACCGTCTGGCGCGCATGCCCGAACCTGCGCGAGCGCGGAGGGACCGTCGTTCTTCTCGCCGTGGCATTCCCCGCTTTCTTTCACCTGATCGCCTGGGGTCAAACCTCTGCCGTTGCGCTAGCCTGTTTCACGCTGATGTTCTTCCTGCTGCGCGACCGACGGCCCTTCCTTGCCGGCCTGGTACTCGGCTGTCTGATTTTCAAGCCGCAGTTGGGAGTGGCTGCAGCCATTCTCTTCGTGTCGATTGGCGTCGGGAAAACCGTGCTGGGAGCGAGCCTTTCCGCGGCAGCACAACTTTTAGTAGGAGTTCTGTATTACGGAATCGGACCACTGCGTCAATGGACGCGCATACTGTGGAATGTGCGCACCGTGTTGCCTTTGCTCGAGCCCAAGCCCTATCAAACCCACTCCCTGCGAACATTCTGGTCCATGCTCGTGCCCTGGCCTGGACTTTCTCTCGTCCTTTACGTCTTGTGCGCAGCCGCGGTGCTCGGATTGACGATCGCATGTTGGCAGCGCAGCCAGGCCGTGCCCCTGTCGTTGCGGTATTCGGCGTTGCTATTGGCGAGTGTGCTGGTTGCGCCGCATCTCACGGTGTACGATCTGGTGATTCTGGCGCCCGCGTTTATCCTGCTCGCCGACTGGCTCGTTGCTCAGCCGCTTATGGCCTCGACTCGCCAGTTAGGAACTCTTCTTTACCTGGTGTACATGCTCCCGCTCATCGGCCCTTTTACCAGATGGACACATGTCCAGCTTTCAGTGATTGCGATGGCGGCTGCGGTATACGTGATCTGGCAGATCTGCCGGCAAGGCAGTGCGAATGCATTTACTGTGATAACCAGAATGGATACAGCTCGGATTGCGGAAACGTAGAAGGCTCGCCGGAAGGGTTAAAGCTATCGTGCCTTTCCGAACAGAAATGCCAGCGCTTCGGGAAACCGCCGAGCCCAAGCCGCCTCGTGGTGCGACCCGCCCTCATCGATGACCAACCGCAGACGGGTGTTGTCCAATCCCGCGCGGCGCAAAATCGCGCCCAATTCGCGCACGTCGTCAACCATGCTCTGATCTCGATCCGCCTGCCCCGCTTCGGCAGTTCCGGTCGCCAGAAAAACCCGTTGCGGCCAGCGTCTGATTTCGCGGCTCTCCCGGATCATCTGCCGGTTCGACGCCCACAATGATGGACTTTCTATCAGCGCTCGGCCAATCACATCCGGGCGCAAGGCCGCGGTGTAAAGCGCAATCAGCGCACCCAGTGAAGATCCTCCCAGTCCGGTATTCTCAGCTCCAGCAGCCACACGGTAGTTTCGCTCCACGAATGGCATCACTTCCATCATCAGGAAGTTGGGGTAGCGGCTGCCCTGCACGCGCAACATCATTGGCTGCAGCGAGCGGTGCGGCATGTACTCGCGAAGTCGGTCTTTGCCGCCGTTGTCCATGCCCACAATCATCATGGGTGGAACCACGCCTTCCCGGATCAAGCGGTCACTGGTTTCATCCACCTGCCATTCCACTCCAGTAAAGGAGGTCGCAGCTTCAAACAAGTTCTGACCATCATTCAGGTAGAGGACCGGATAATACCGGCCTGCGTTTGCCGGATCGTCGTATCCCGGAGGCAGCCACACCCGCAGAAATCGTGTGTTCCGAAAAACGCGGCTGCGCAATTTGTGCAGCCGCAAATCTCCGGTGGCCGCTTGCACGCGGATTACGTCAGAAGCAGCCCCAGAGCGATCAATTTCAGTTGGCTGAATTTCTTCCATCAGGAAACGGTACTCTCAGAATACAACGGCAGGCCGGCTTTACGCTCTCGCGCGTCTTAGTTTCACGGCGACCGCGAGAATACTGATCAGCGAAATCAGCACGAGCGAACTCAGGCACAAAATACACCAGGTCATTAGTTCGTAAGCTTCGATATACGTCAGGTAAAGGGCAAAGGCTAATCCAGCGATGGCCGCTCCCAGAAGGCGGTTTGGCGTTTCCGCGCGCGATTTCCAGTATGTAGCCAGGGCAAGCAGCGCTCCATACCCGGCTACCCCGATCGCCGCCACCGGGATTCCCATCAGAGTCGAATACTCGCTGCGGTTCACGATGTCGCAACTGAACTTCTGGCTGAAATCGCAGTACGCGGTCGCCGATTTTGCATAATGGCGCTGCAGCGACACAGCCGACACGATCACACCCGCCAGAGACAACACCGCGATGAATCCGAAGAGAACTCGGCTGGTACCCCGCATTACCGATGTCTCCGAAGATGGAACCGGCGCCGAATCCGTCACGGCAGGTTGCACCCGGTCTTGTCGCTCAAGGCTTCCAGGGACAAAACTCCTTCCTTTGGCGGCTCCATCCCAAACTGCCAACTGGGAAACAACTTGACTCCGGCGATCTTGCATTCAGGCGCCTCTTCCTTTGAGCCTTTGATCGCGCACTCTACATACGGCACGTAGTGAAACGCTTCGCCAAACATCTGTTTCTGGTCGATGCAGTGCGGGCACCAGTAGAGGCCGTACATCTTAGCCTGCTTGCTAGCCAGGCACTTCGCGAAAGAATCGTATTTGTGATTCCGGTAATAGCGGCCCCCTACAAATGCGGCCGCGAGCAGGATCAGCACGACGCCGTAAGTGAGCATCTTCTTCGTTTTAGCTTCACTTGAGCCGCCACCGTCGCGCTCCAGTTGCTTCTTCCGTCGTTCTTCAGACATGTCTCATCCTTATATCACGGCGCTCCAGAGCTCAACGATCACGCTACAACGTTGAGTGCCCCGGGCAATACATCCAGTTCTTCACAGTGCAGCGTCAGCACTTCCCCGTCGACCATCACGTCCGCGGGACCCTCCAGGTTGAACTCGATTCGCCTCACCGCCTTGCGCTCGGCTAGCGGATGCTCGATATGCGTGCCGTCATAAAGCCCCGGCAGATTGCGGATCAGTCCTAATCGCCCGATCGGCCCCCAACGAACGTATTCCACTAGGCCGTCGTCGATCTCGGCCTTGGGGGCAATCATCATGGTCCCGCCGGTGAACTTGCTGTTGTTGAAAGTCAAGAACAGGCAGCGCCGGTTATCAAAGCTTTCCGAGCCCTCGACTCGAACCGGGAAAGGGCGGCGTTTGAATCGGGCGAGAGTCAGAAGAATCGAGGTTAGATAGCCAATCTCTCCCCAGTTGCTGAAGCGCCCGGCCCGCAACGTGGCGACGTCTGCCGTAAAACCGACGCTCAACAGATTAATGTAGTGGATCACCCCGGTGTGGTGGCGCAAGCGCATCACGTCGCAAGCCCGACTCCTCTGAGCAAGCAGAGATTCGATCCCGTATTCCACGCCCCGATCACTGAAATCGCGCACAAAAGAATTGCCGGTGCCCAGAGGCAAGAACGCCAAAGTCGGGCGCCCACCGCCGAGGGCCTGCGGATACAAGCCGTTCACGATCTCGTAAGAAGTGCCGTCGCCGCCGACCGCGATAAAGTTTCGTACGCCACGCCCATAAGCCTCGCGCGCAATATCCGTCGCCTCTCCGGGAACGCGAGTCTGCGACACCTGCACCTCGATGCCGCCAGCCTGCAGGCGCTCCAGCGCCGGGCCCAGGAGTTTGCGGCTCCGCCCGCCTCCTGCCGCCGGATTCACGATTGCAAGATAGTTTTGCCCCAAGGTGCCAGATCCAGTTTCTAAGGCGAAGGCAGGTACTCTGCAATCTTCGCGCGGCGAAGCCAGGTTCAGTGGCCGATCACAATCCCACTATTGCCTTCCGCTCCACGGACTTTCCGATTTCCTCCGCCAGCACCTGTCGCTTGATTTTCATCGAGGCAGTCCGGGGAAAGTCTTTCTCCCAGATCAAATATCCGCCCACGCGCTTGAAATCGGGCAGCCGGCGATTTCGAGCAGAGATTTCCTCCTGCAACTTGCCGTCAAACTTCTGATTCTGTTCCAGCCGCAGCACCAGGACCAGCGTTTCGCGCCCCAGTTCTTTTCTCGGCCAGATATAGTTCGCCGCAAACACGGAGTACTCTTTCACTGGCAGCCCGTCGAAAACGGTTTCAATATCCTCCGGGTAGATGTTCTTTCCGCCCTCGGTCACGATCATGTTCTTCTTACGCCCGAAGAGCTGCAGATGGCCGCCGCGTTCAAAACGGCCGAGATCGCCCGTCAGAAGCCAGCCGTCGACGATCGTCTCCAAGGTAAGTTCGGGATCGTCGAGATAATGCGACATCACCGTATTGCTGCGCACGGCCACTTCCCCCACACCTTCGGCATCCGGACTCAGAATTCGCAGTTCGACTCCCGGCAGCGGCTTCCCGACCGTGTCTGCGCGGAATGGCTTGAGGTCGTTGAGCGTGAGTGCGGTGCCGGCTTCAGTGAGTCCGTAGCCGTTGACCACCGGAATGCCGAGATCATAGAAGAACTGCATGGTCGACGGTTCCATGAACGCGCCACCGGCAATCAACGCCAGCAACTCTCCCCCAAATCCCCGGTGCACGCTGGAAAGCAACATGCGACTGAGTTTCACATTTGGCCGGCGGCGCGTCAGCACCCGGTTGGTCGCAATCATGGCATTCAGAAACGCACGCTTCCACGACGGCAGTTCGTCGAACTTCGCGCGCAGGCCGCGCTCCAGATTCTTCACGATCATCGGAACCAGTGATACATAGGTGATCCGGTAGCGCACAAATGCATCGCGCACGAACTCCGGACGCAGAGTGCGCAGATGCACCACGCACGCCCCGCATACGAATGGCCCGATGAAGCCCACCATAAAATCGATCGCATGATTGGTAGGGAGGATGCTCAAATACTTCACGCCTGGCCAAAAGGGATACCACGCCGTGAGCGCCCGACACTGTTCCAGATAGTTTTCGTGGGTGAGGACGCAGCCCTTGGGCCGTCCGCCCGTTCCCGAGGAATAGACGATGCAGGCGACGTCGTCCTTCTGACGCATGACAAAGTCAGGAGCGCCTTTGCGCTTGAAATCCTCCCAGCGAAACGCGCCCGCCAACTCCACGCCCAGCGGGGCTTCCGTCACGAGAACGATCTTCGTCCCGATCTTTTGGAAGTCGGGCGACTGCATCATCGCCCTCCACAAGTGGTACTCGACGATAAGCACCTTGGCCTTGGAATGCGCGAGCAGTTGCAGGTGCTCTGCCGCGGTCAGCTTGTAGTCCAGGGGTACCAGCACGCCGCCGCAGTAAAAAATTGCATACGCCGAGATCAGCCATTTCGACTGATTCGTCATGATGATGGCGGCGCGGTCGCCGGCATCGTAATCGGCGTCCTCCAGGGCGCGCGCCAGCGGCAGCGCGATCTCTTTGAAATCCGAATACGTTAGGCGGACTTTCTCGCGATCGCGCTCCGCTTCGATCAAGCAGATTTCGGAGGAAAAACGATCCAGCGCATCGCGCAACGCTGCGCCCAGACATGTGTATTGACGGAGATCGAGCATCAAAGACTTATTTCACCACAGAGGCACGGAGACACAGAGAAAAGCTTAGTTATCAATTCATTACCTGTTAAATCTCGAATGGACCTTCACGCTTGAAGAGCGGACGGATTAGAGGGTTGTTTCGCTCTCACCGCGCGGACATCTTTTCTACAACCGTGCCTGAATCTTGGCGGCCAGCGTACGAAAGTCGGTCACGCCCTGCAGTTCGTAGTCCGGCAACTCCACCCGAAAGTGATTTTCCAGCTTCGTGAGCAAGTCGAGCGTCTGCAAGCTGTCGATACCGAGTGCCTTGAAGAAGTCTTCATCCGGAGAGAGTTTCTCGCGCGACACTTTAAAGTGCGCCGCGGCAAGTGTAAGTATCTCATCGAGCGTCTTTTCCGCTGTTTCCATAAGCAGTTATTCTAATCCCCTATGGCAAGTAGGGCTGCGCGTCCGTGCTCTCCACAAATTTCTTCAATCCGGCCCGCACCGCCGGCCGCGAAAACAACTCACAAAAGATATCGATTTCCTTCCGCAATTCGTCCAGCGGAATCGGCTTGATGAACTCCTTGGCAGCCGCCACGGTTTGCCGGTCGAACTTCCCGATCTGAGCTGCGGTGGCCCGCGCCGCGCGCAACGCCTCGCCTTCCGCTACGACCTGGCTCACCAGCCCAATCTGCTGCGCTTTGGTGGCGTTAAAGCTGCGCCCGGTCAGTAACAGGTCTCGTACGACCGAATTCCCCAAATCCCGCTTCAGGCGCGGGATTCCGCCGAAGCCCGGGATCAATCCCAGCCTTAGTTCTGGAAAACAAAAGCGCGCCATCTTGTCGGCGATGATCAAATCGCAGGCCAGTGCGAGTTCAAAACCTCCGCCAAACGTCACACCATGGACGGCAGCGATCGTAGTCAGTGGCGCGGCATCGATCCGATTCAAAACGCAATGAATTCGCTCCAGAAAATCGCGCACGCCCTGAGCAGCCTGGGACTTTTCCATCGTCTGCGACCGCTCGTAAAGTTCCCGCAGGTCAGCGCCGGCGCAGAAACCGCACTTCAAGTCGCTATAAAGAATGAGCGCGTGCGCGTCTTTTTCCAAACCGTCCAGCGCAGCCGCGAATCGTTCGAATTCACCGAGCGAAAGTGAACCCAGCTCGTTGCAAGGCTCGCGATGGAGCGCCAGTTCGATAACTCCAGTCTGCACTTGCCACGACAGCGCTTGCCCTCTGAATTGCTTCACGCTCAGAACAATCCCTTTCCGCCAATGCCTTGCCTATACCGCCTGCTTCACCTGATACATGTCCTCAATCTCGCTCTTCATGCGGGCGGCGATTAAGTCCCGCTTCAACTTCCCCATTGCCGTGAGCATTCCATTCTCGTTGGAGAACGGCTCCTGCCGCAGGCAAAACGCCCGCACCTGCTTATAGTGCGGAAGCTGCGGATTGACCGCATCGAGCGCTGCCTGCACCTGTTCCCCTGTGACTTTTCCCGTAACAATTGCTGAAAGATATCCGCGGCCATTCCCCACGATAACCACTTGCTGCGCAGTCGGCAGATGGCGGGCGATTTCCTCTTCGATGGTTTCCGGCGCAATCTTGTGGCCCGAGCCCAGAACAATCAGATTCTTGATCCGCCCCACGATCCGCCAGTTCCCTGCCGCGTCCATCTCGCCCTGATCGCCGGTGCGAAACCATCCGTCGCGGAGCACTTCCGCCGTCTGTTGCGGCCGATTCCAGTAGCCCCGAAACACATTCGGCCCACGCACCACGATTTCATCGTTGTCGCCGACCGTCATCTCAATGCCAGGGATCGCCGGCCCAACTCGTCCCGGCTCAACATGGTTGGGATCGTCCATCGTACAGATCCCCGTCGTCTCCGTCAGACCGTAGACCTGCAATACGGAAATGCCGAGCATGCTGAAATAGTCCTGCGTCTCCGGACTCAGTGGCGCCGAACCGCAGATCAGCGCCTTCAGATTCTCACCCACCATCTTCTTGCGGATCGCGGGAAAGACCACAGTATTGGCCAGCCATAGCCAAGCCCCATCGCCCGCGTGCGCCCGCTTTTCTTTCCGCCGTATCCACGCAGCCTTGGCTCTCGAGTAAATCGCTTGTGCCACACCGCCCTTTTGCGCGACCTGTTCGTCGACCCCGCGCCGCATACGCTCGAGCAACTGCGGCACATTCAGGAAATAGTGCGGAGCCATCGCCGGCATGTCGCTCGGAATTTTCGTCAAGTCGGTGTTCAGAGTGACCAGGCTCCCGCGTAGCAGAAAAGTCAGCGTGGCGATCCACGAAGCGCAAAAACTAAAGGGCAAATAGTGAAAAATACGATCCTGTCCCGACCGGCCGCCCATCAGCAAGTCCAGCCGCGCCGAGGTGCAGCCCAGCATGAACCCAACGTTCGACGCCGTCAGCACTACGCCCTTGGCTTCGCCCGACGTGCCCGAAGTATAGATAATGGTGACGGCATCGTCGTCCCGCACTTGCGGCCGATCGAGCACGATTCCCTCCACACCCGCAAAGATCTCGTCAAAGAGAAAATGCGGAGGCGCCCCGGGCCAGTTCTGCTGAATTCCGTCACGTAGGATCGCGTCGCCGCAGCAGACTAAAGACGGCGTGCTGTCTTTCATCATCGCGACCAATTCCGCCGGGGCTTGGCGGAAATACAGTGGCACAACAATTAACCCCTCGGCCATCGCAGCTAGGTCGATCGCCATCCAGCGTATGCTGTTCGTCGCCAGCACTCCACAGCGGTCGCCCTTCTTCAGCCCTTTCGCGGCAAGAAAGGTCCGCGCCTTGCGGATCAACTCGAGGAGTTCGCCGCCCGCCACTCCGGTGACCTGGCCATCGCGGATTTCCTGAAGCACAGCGGTGTCCGCGGCCACCTTGAGTTGCGAAAATATTTCCCCGACAAATGGCATGTGTTTTGTACCGGAAGGGCAGCCTTAGCTGTAAGCCGCCACCAACTGACGAAGTGAGGCATTCATCGGCGGAAGATAATCTTCCCAACTCCATTCGCCGGTGCGCGTCGGAAATTCCGGATATCGCCGTTGCACTTCTTCCTCGAAGAAAACGCCCATCCGTGCCATCACTTTCAGATTCTTCACCACGGTGCGCGCGATGCCGTCGGCAATGCGCTCGCCTTGCGTGGCCAGCGTCTCAAGCGCCGCCAGCAACCTCTGCTCGAGATCCGGATCATCCACATTCATCAGCAACTCCGGATGGCCGCGCTCCCGCATCAGATTGCGAATGCGCTCATCCATCGTGATCCCGGCCGAAGGGACCAGCGCTGGCATGGAGGTCACGATGCCGTGATAGCGCGACGAGGCCATCATATGGCAAGCGCGCAGAATGCTGACCAGTTCATACATGTTGTACTGGTCCGAGGTCAGAACCGGCACTCCGCCGAGCTTCTCCGAGATACGGCTTGCCGGACGTGCATCCATGCGCTCCGTCGCCGCCAGAATGACAAACACATTCCGCTGCTTGCGGAACGCATCGACCGCATTCGCAATGGAAGCCAGGTAGTGCTGGTAGGCGCGATCGGCTGCTGGGCCTGAATTGTGGAAGTAGGGCCCGCGATAATGGCTCTTCTTGTAAGCACCGGTCAGACTGTGCAGGGCGGCTTTGGCCACTGAGCCCTTCACCGGCCACTCAAACGGATTGATCGGGCACACCACAAGAACCGGCGTCTGCCCATCCCATCCCACCTGTCGCAAAACGCTCTGTCCAAATTCCGCCGGTCGTGGCTCAAAAGTCCACGCCGTATCCGTGCCCAATTCAGTTGGCACGCCCAACTCTCGCAACACCGTGCGCGACTCTTCATTGCGCGTGATTACCAGCGAATTTTTGCAGTAGCGTCCGCACATCTTTGCCAGCAACGGGTCCATGTCGCCGGCTTCTCCGCCGTAGCCTACGGACAACTTGTTCTGGGCTGCGGCGATGCCGAGAGAGCCAATCATCATCGTGGTCAGAGCATTGGCGAACTTGCTCTTAAACATGGAGCCTTCGCAAGCCACCACGCCGTGGTGCCGCGGCACTTCGTCCGACAGGAACGGAGGGAAGATATCGGGCAGGCGAATCTGCGCGGTATTTTCGAAGTAGCCTCGAGAACGCTCAAAATCGAACGTCATGGCGGTGAAGCCTACCCGCTCCGAGCCAAGAATATGGCGGATTTGGCGCAGCATCTCCTCCACGCGCACGTCCGAACCCATGTTGCGCGTACCGTTGTACCCCGCGAACAAGAGCTTGAGTTTCTCGCCCGGCTGCCACGGCTTCCCCGCTCCCAGCATCCAGCCCGCCTTGGCGCGCTCGATGTTGCCGCTGACCCACGCCTCCAGAATGAAGTCCATCATGCGGCTGTCCCTCCCCGAGTCGCAGGCCAGGGCTCGTAGTTGTACTGGAAGTTGCTTTCGCGGCTGAACTTCAGCAGGGGAAAGCTGTACTGCGAAAACGGAACCGGCTTCCGTCCCAGTTCGGAAGTCACCCGCGTGTTGTCGAATACGGTATTCCACACCAGATAAGGCATGAACACCTTCAGCAGCGCAGCCCCGTGGGCCATCGATCCCTTCCGATTCGATAGAAAGTTGACCGAGCCGGCAAACGGCTTCTCCGCAAACGGCAGAAAAACAGGAGCGCGCTTCTGCTGTGCGGCAGCCAGCGCCGTCGTCAACTCCCGGAACGTTTGCGACCCCGTTCCCGAGGAAAGATGGTAGGTGTCGTGCCGCGGCTGGTCTTTCTGATGCAAGGTCGCAATCGCGTCTGCGACAAAATCCACATTCACAATGTCGATCTTGTCCGTGGGACGAAACGGCAACACCGGCAGCCCGGCTAGAAACACAAACGCCTTCACCATATCGAACTGGGTCGTTTTCGCATGCCGGCTGTCCCCCAGCACAATGCTCGGACGAAACACGGTCTTGGGCGTATCCGGGAGCAGCACTCGCGTCATGTGCTCACAAAACTTCTTGGTGCGCGCGTAAGGATCGTAGTCAGAGCGGTCCCACTCGATGGAGCGATCCTCGGTCACAACCTCGTTACTGCGCTTGCCCGCAACGGCGACCGTGCTGACCTCGCTGAACCGTTGCAAGCCGTGATAGTGCTCCGCGTGCCGCGCCAGTGTAAGCACCTCGAGTGTCCCACGCAAGTTAACGTTCAAGCAGCTCTTCTCCGACTTGCGGTTCAGCGATGCCGCGCAATGAATCACCGAATCCGTGGTGTGCACCAGCCGGTCATATTCATCGCGTCCCAGACCAAAGCCGGTAGCAGTGAGGTCCCCACAAAAAATGCGAACCTTCGTTTGCAGGTACTCATAAAAATGAGAGAAGTCCAGATGCAACTGCAGTGCGCGCCACAGCCGCAACTGCGCTTCCTGCGGATCACGCGCCCGCACCAGCACATTCAAAGCAGCGCCATGCCCTTCCAGCAGATTCGCGGCAACGTGCGCACCGATGTATCCAGTCGACCCGGTCAGGAATATCGCCACGTGGCTCCGTCCGTCCCAGTCTTCACGGCTTCTCCGTTAGCGGGCGCAAGTTGAACGTTGCGAGGAGGCCGTGCTTCCAAAGGCCTTCCTTCAATCAAGGGGTACGTCCAGCGACGCAGGGCCGGAATGTGAATGTTGATCCAGTACTCCCACCAATCCAGCGAGCGTGTGTCGTAGCCGAAAATGTCCTGCTCTTCCGGCACGAGGGCGTACGAAACTTTTTCGATATTTTCCGCCGCGAAATCATGCTCGTTCAACAAGATGAAGGGCTCGAACAGCTCAATCAGTTTTTCAACCCGCTCCAGGCTACGCTCAGTCTTCACCAGCGGCTTCTTCAGCGGCAACGGTGACATGATGCGCTGAATGGACTTTATAATCGCCTTCTGCGCCGGCGCGGACATGCGGTTGTACCGTGTCTTGGAAACCGAAATCGCATCAAACCGCAGGCGGAGCCACGATTCCAGCCCTTCTTGTGCGCGGTAGTGTTTGCGGTGCGCCAGCGACGTCAACTCGATCGACCGTCCCATGTCGCAGGGGTTGGTCACGGAAGTCGCGAGCTGGTAGAGCGGGTCATGTCTGCGTTCCATGACGGCGGCGGCAATCAGGGTCATGCCGCTGCAAACTGCATCCACTGGAACGATGTCCAGCCGCTTGCTTTTGTTCGAAGGCAACTGCCGGAAATACGTTCCCAGCAAATACGACAGCGACGCAGAAGTATTGATGCCCTCATTCCACCCCGCGAAAGGCTTGGCGACCGAGGTCTCTACAATCGCCGGACGCACCACCGCAACCGGCAGTCCGGCGCCGTGTTTTGCGATCAGCGATTCGGCCAGGCTCTTGGTGAGCGTATAAGTATTCGGCCAGCCCAGTTCCTTCGCGCGCCGCGTCCCCGCTTCAGTCAGATAAGTCTTCAGCCAGCGCACACGGTTCTTGCGGATCTGATTCTCAAGCGCCGCACCGTGCAAGTCTTTCGCGGCATGTTCCTTGGAGCGTGCCTGCGTGCGCAACTCCGCTGTGACTTCGTCGCTCTCGGCCTTTGCCTCGGCCTGTTTCACAAAGTCCTGGAGCGAGCGCCATTCCTGTTCGGCGTCGAACCCAACCAGCCCGCGCGGATTGTAATTCGGAATCAGTTTCTCACCCACCCGCCCATCCTGCTCGCCTGCCACGTAGCACGTGGACAGGTGCAGAAGCCCGGCGTGATCCGACGTTCTTACGAACTCGAGAATGTTGACAGCAGCATCCGTGTTCGTCGCGAGCGCGTCGCGCAGGTCTGGGTTGAAGTCCGTCAGGCCCGAGCTGTTAATAATCAGATCCAGGGCCTTTTGCAAGCCTCGCGCAATCTCGGCGCTGAGCCCCAGCCCCGGCCGGGTGACGTCCCCTTCGATGACTTCGATCTTCTCGCGCAGAAAATCTGGCAGCCTGTCCCCATGCCGCTCAAACAGCGGATCGAACACAGGCGACTCTTCCGCCATCTTCTCGAAACGCCGCTCCGCGGGATTCGACTTCTGCCGCCGGATCAGCAGGTAGATCTTTTTCACGTCCGGCAAGTCCAGTAGCGTATTCACCAGCCAAACCTTGCCAATGAATCCGGTCACGCCGATGAGCATCACGTGCTTTCCCGAGAATGCCCGGCGCACGGAGAAGCCCTGCGCCTGTCTTTGCCCGTCAAAATGGACGATAGGCCGCGTTGGCTCGACATCCGGCCGTTCGGCGGGAATCACCGCCGCCCGCAGTTCTTCTGCGGAAATGTTCAGTTGCCGTGCCAGTGTTTTGGGCGCCCTGCGACCGTCTGGATTCTCCTCGCGAATGCGTGCGAATGCCCCGCGCGGCCGAATCACCGGAGTCAGCAATCTCCCGGTCGCCGTGCCGTCGCGAAACTCCAGGCGGTTGGCCACGATCCGTTTGACCCCGAGATGCTGCGCCAACGGCCGCATCACGTGCTCCAACCCTTGGCTTACCAGCACGACTTCCGCCCCGGCTTGCACCAACTCCTGCACCTTCTGTACGCCTCGCTCTTTCAAGCGCGGCTTCAACTTATATTGAAAGAACTCTTCGCCTAGCAGATCCAGGCGGTCGCGGGTCACTCCGCGCAGAACGCTATGGATCGCCCGTGTGGCGAATTTCCGGTTGGTGGAATAAAGAAAGGGGCGCAATAGCGCCATCAGGAAGATTTGTCCTCTTCGCCGAAAGCGCTCGGCAAACGTCTGCGCATTCCACGTAAAGAATGCCACCGGCTCGACCACGGTCAGGTCAAGCAGGCTCCCTTCCACCCGCCAGTAGACGGTGGGGCCGGTACTGGAATTGTGGTTTGTCGGTTCCAAGATTGCTGTTCGTTCCTCTACGGGACGTCCGGTACTGGCAGACAGGCGAAGCTTCTATTGTAAACAATTGACGGTGTGGAGCGAAGCGCAAGCCGTACCTTCGTTGCCATTCTGGTTAAGATGGCGCGTCCTGAAGTCTGACAGCACAGATCTGGCTTCATAACGGTCCGGTGCTTCTCTCGCCGGATGGCTGGCGCCCCACAATTAACGCAATCCCGCCGCTGAGAGCTAGCGTCGCCCCAATCACCAGTAAGCCTCCGCGAAACCCGCCGCTCGCCTTGCGAAAGAATCCAATGATATCGGGACCGAAATACCCTCCCAGATTGGCCAGCGAGTTGATCACCGCTATCCCCGCCGCAGCCGAAAGACCCGCCATCCGCGAGGTCGCCATAGCCCAGAAAGGCCCCACCATCGCCTCGGCGCAGGCCATCCCAAGTCCGATGCATGCCACCACCACGGCCGTTGAAACCCCATAACCCGCCGCCACCAAGGCCGCCGCTCCCGCAAATGCAGGAATTGCCGTGTGCCAGCGCCGCTCTCCTGCACGATCGGAGCGCATTCCCACCAGCACCATCGCAATCGCAGTCACCAGGAACGGAACAGCCGACACCACGCCCGTCAGGAAATAGCTGAGCCCCGACAGCGATCGAATCACGCTGGGCAGCCACAAAGTGACTCCATACATCGTCGTCGAGACCCCAAAGTATACGGTTGACAGCATCCAGATTCTGGGGCTGACGAGAACCGCCCAAAGATTCTCCTTCCTTAGACTCGACTCCGCCTGTTGCTCGAGAGCCAGCCTCTCCAGCAGCCAGGCTCGCTCTTCCCCCTTCAGCCAGCCTGCCTCGCGAGGGCTATCGGACAGCGTCCAAAACACGGTCACACCCAAAAGGATGGCCGGCAGACCTTCCATCAGAAACATCCATTGCCATCCAGAGAGCCCTTTGCCGCTCAGTCCGAGCAATGCCCCGGAGACTGGACTGCCCACAATGCCCGCGAGCGGATTCGCCGTCATGAACCAGGCGACCGCTCGGGCTCGCGCGTTGGCCGGGAACCAGCGCTTCATGTAAAGGATGATGCCGGGGAAGAATCCAGCCTCCGCGGCGCCCAGCAGGAATCGCATCCCGTAGAAACTGACAGGTCCGCGGATAAAGATCATCAGACAGGAAATTACGCCCCAAGTGACCATCAAGCCTGAAATCCAGCGCCGGACTCCGAACTTCTCCAGCACCAGGTTGCTGGGAAGTTGAAAGCAAAAATATCCCGCAAAAAACATCCCCGCCGCGCGACCATAAACGCGGTCGCTCAACCCAAGCTGCCCCCGCATCTGCAACACCGCGAAGCTCACGTTGATGCGATCGAGGTAGGCAACAATATAGAGAAGGAACAGAAACGGCATCAGCCGCCACATAAGTCGGGAAACAACGGCGGATTCCAGGCGGTTGGGAACAGTTTCCAAGAGTAAGTTCCGGGTCGTTCTGTAGAGCCGTTCTGCGGTGCGAGGATTCTACGCCAAGCCGAGCTTCTCCCGAATTTCGGCCACAATCGTTTGCGGCGTCGCTGCGATTTCGACCGTCGCCCCGGCCTCCGGTTCTTCCAAGTCGGCAAACTGGCTGGCCAGAATCTGTTCGCCGGCGAAGTGCCCTTGCCGCAAGCGCAGGCGCTCCGCGATCAGACCAGCACTTCCCTTCAGGTACACGAACCGCACCTCCGAACCCACCTCGAGCTCCCGCCGGTAGCCACGTTTAAGAGCAGAGCACGCCAGCACAACATTCTTCCCCTCGGCGATCCAACGGGCGATCGCTTCCCGAAGAGCCTCCAGCCAAGGCCGCCGATCGTCGTCGGTCAGCGCGATGCCATGCCGAATCTTCTCTACATTCGACGCCGGATGAAAATCGTCCGCGTCGGCGAATTCCCACCCCAGTTGCTCGGCCAGCAGGCGCCCCACGGTCGTCTTCCCGGCCCCGACGACTCCCATCACAATCACGATCATGGAGGATTGCAGTCCGTCTATTACTGGGAGCTTCGTTGAGCTCCTCGTAGCGCCGGCATCTTGCTGTCGCGAACATCTTGCCTTCGCATTTGCGGGCGAGAGGATATCGCCAGAGCCGGCCTACTTCTTGGAATATGTCTTCTGCTCGCCCGTCCGGCCATTGGTTACGGTGAACGTGCCGTCCGACTCCGCAGTGACCTTGATGTACTTGCCTTCGCAGTTTTCTTTCACATTCGCAATGCGCTCGTCGGCGACGTTGTGCGCTTTGTCCGATTCCTCCGCGTAGTGAAGCTGCCACAAGTCTTCCAGCCCCGGAGAATCGTGGACGATCTGCCACGCCGCGGGGCTCGATCCCTTTCGAGGGCCGTTGTCGATAATCGCCACTCGAGGATGCAGCGCCCACACCAGCGCTTTTGGATTCGAAAGGTCCGCTCCATGGTGCGTCACCAGAAACAGATCGACTTTGCCCAGCAAGTTGTTGGGACAGGCCAGCTCAATCTCCTTTTGCTTAGTGAGATCTCCGAGGTCCAGAAAGCGAAAGTGCCCGTAGGTGATCAGAACTCCGACGGAACGGGCATTCTCAGTGCTGTCTGCAGGGGCGGCAAGGTCCGAACCACAGTACGAATTCGTTTCTCCGACCCCCGGCAATGGACTCGTAATGTGATCACCGGCCGCGCTCAGCACCTTCACTTCGATGCCTTTCATCGGAAGCCCCCATCCCGGCTTCACGACGACGTGGGCATGCCCTGCGATCGCCTTCTCGTAGGCGGCGTAATCGGTGCGCGTTACGGCCGAATCTTCCAGATTCGGCCCGTGGTCGACAAACGTGCCAACCTTGATTCCATCTACCAACTGCGGGACACCGCCAACATGATCGCGATGATAGTGGGTAATCAGGACATAATCGAGCTGCGTGATGCCGGCCTGATGGGCGGCAGCCAAGATTCGGTCGGCGTCGCGCCCTTCATATCCCGGCCAGCCGGTGTCGATGAGCAGCGACTCTCCTGATGGGCTCACTACCAAAGTCGACTGCCCCCCTTCCACGTCGATAAAATAAATCTGCAGCGACTTGGAATTGGGAGTCTGAGCCGCCTCGGAAGGCACAACCCCTATAAAAACGTATAGACAAAGAGCAGCAACCAGCATTCGACGCATATTTTGGCACCTGATGGGGAAACGTTGCCGAAGATTATGCCACGAGGCAGGTGGAATGCGTCAGAGATGTTTTCCGATTCCGAAAACGGGCCAAACTATGACGAGGACATAGATAAAACCAACTCAAGGACAATTCGTAGGAGACGGACGACCGGCAAAGCGGCCTTCAACCCATCCAATCTGGTCTCTCACGGAATCGCCAATCACGCTCCCAGCGTCGAGATTGGGATATCGTTCCCACTGAACCCGATCGCCCCGTTTGCACATGCGGCGAATCGCTTGACTCGTCATGGTTGCGAGGGTCGCTGCAGGGTCTGTACCGCTGATGACCAGGATTGGACCGTAAGCCCGCGTCAAACCAGGATTATTTCGCTCAAAGTACTGGCGCACAAACGCATTGCTCTCCCAGCCTGGCTTCACCATTTCGATGGGGGACAACTCGGGCATCGTCCTTGGCTGCGAGCACATCTGCTCGATCTCGTGATAAAGGGCATGCCCCTTTTCCGTCAGCATGTCGCCGACTTGAAACTGCGGATAAACCGTCTTAATCCCATAAGCCAAGGACGTAAGCATCAAGCTGGAAGAACCAGGGGCAGAGTGCTCGTAGATTTCTTTTACGTTGGCTACCTTCGAAATCGCAATAGCTCCAAGATAATTCGGATCGCGAATCTCGTTCTCCTTCTCCGCGACTGCCACAGCCGTTAAACCTCCCTCCGCCTCTCCCATGACAATCCACCTGGCGCCCAACTGTGGGACGGCGGCGCGGGCCGCTGCAACGGAATTGATGACATCGGTCGCGTTGGACGGACTATCCAGAAATGCATTCCGGAAACTGGTTCCCAATCCTGTGTAATCCGTAGCGACCACGGCGTATCCAAGGTTCACATACATCGCGAGGAACGGACCGTGCCCTATATTCCTCATCAGCGAGGGGGCACAGGGACGGGCAACTCCAGTGGAACCGTGCGCCCAAGCAATGACCGGCCAGCCCCCGGCAGGCGGTTTTTTGTCATAGGGAAACAGCACGACCCCAGACGCCGCTACATCTGCCCCGCTAGCGGAACGCGAGTGGTACAAAATGCGAACGGCCGAGATGGAATAAGGTAGTTCGTATTCGTCAAATTCTTGCGAGCGGATCAATGCTCCTGGCTTCCCGGCGGGAAGTGGATCGGGCGTGTTATAGAACTTTGTGATGGGCAGCGCCCGCTGGATCTCCGAACGTCTTGCTGGAGCTGGCGTCTGGATCTGCGCGTAAGCGGTCACCGCTAGCGCCACTACCGCAGTCACACCAACAGCCATCGTTACGAAGCGGATCTTATCCCAGAGCGTCGCCAGGACGGCGAAAGATGGCTTCCGGTGAGACACAATTAGAAAGGTCGGACGGCAACCGCGATCTTCATTTCCTACTTCTTCGCGACGACCATGATCACAAGCACCACAGGGAGATAGAGAACCGAAGCGTGCAGGAGCCGGCTAGCCCTGACTGTCGAGCTCGATGCCGCAAGTCTTCCTACGTGATAGAGCAGGAACGCTGCGGCCATGCCCATTGCAGCCCAGGAGAACAAGCCACCCCGGCCCGCCAGCGGAAGCATCGTCGCGAAAACGAGGACAAGCGTGAAACCCACGATCTCAGCACGGGTAAAGCGCGTATCCCGGTCGAAAGCAGGGAGCATGTGATACCCCGCCCGGCTGTAATCATCGCGATACATCAGTGCGATAGCCAGAAAGTGAGGGAACTGCCAAAGAAAGAGGATCGCGAACAGAAACCAGGCCTGCCGATTGATAGCCGCGGAAGCTCCCGCCCAGCCGATCAAGGTAGGCATTGCACCCGGGAAAGCACCCAGAAGCGTGCACAGCGGCGTCTTCCGCTTGAGTGGCGTATAGACGAGCAGGTAGGAGAGCAACGTGGACACGGCGAGCAAGGCCGATAGACGGTTCACTGTGACCAGAAGATAGAGTCCCCCGGCGACGCTCAGCACAATGCCAAACAGCAAAGCCTCACGGCTCGTGAGCCGGCCCGAGGGCAGCGGACGAGAGGCCGTGCGCCGCATCTTGCCATCCCAAACCCGCTCCATCCATTGATTCAAAGTTGCCGTGCCGCTGGCCACCAGCAACGTCCCGACCAGCGTGTTCAGCAAGCCCGCGATTCGCACCGGACCTCGAGAGGCCAAGTAATAGCCCGCTGAGGTTGTCATCAAGATCAGCAGGTTTACCTCGGGCTTGGTCAGGGTGTAATAGTCCCGGAGCTTCGACTTGAGTGTTTGCAGGGAAACCGGATTAGCCATCAGAAGTGTGGTTGCCATTTTACCAATCTTGGCCGGGTTGGTCACTGTGCTCGGCCCGCCTGACCTGGTTGCGCTTGCGATACATGACAACAATCACGCCGATCGACCCAAGCGTGGGAGGAGTGATCAGGATCAGTATCCCACTCTTCAAGGCCTGGATCATTCGCGATCCCGAGGCTGCAGCTTGCGTGTAGCAAAGAGCGCAACTCTGGGCAAAAGCTGACATTGGCGCTAGCAGGATGATCAGTCCCGCTAACGCAATTGCAAAAATCCAGATTGATCTCGAAAGTTTCATGGTTGCGCCCATCTGGAGCAAGCTGGGGCGTCCGAGGTTACTTTGCCCACGGTACGCCATGTGACAAGCGGAAACTGTCTGTCCATCCATATTGCAAAGCTAGCAGCACAAAACCCGTGAAGATCACGAAAAACCACAAAAGCCCGCGATTCTCCCATAGGTGCATGAAGAACAAAAGCGCCAACGTACCTTCGACGATAGCGACTATCAGCATGCGAACAAACATCTGCGACCCGTCAATACTCTGATAGGCGATGACGAACTGTATCGCTGCCAGAGCCAATATGCAAAAGTAAACGACGAGGTCTTTCCCCAATCCATTGCTCTTGTGATCTTCGGCTGTAGTCATAGTAGTGTGCTCCTGCCTCCTTCAGTCTGTCAGTGGGCTAGATTCAAAAGATAGACCAGCGGCACCACGAACATCCAAACCAGATCTACAAAGTGCCAATAGAGGCCTGTAATTTCGAGGTCATCGGCTTTGTAACGCCCGCCCCGGTAGCGCAATCCCACTGCTATCAGAGCGACAACACCGCCGGTTACGTGCAGGAGGTGTAGGCCGGTAATGCTGAAAAACGACGAGCCGAAAAGAGGCGTTCCCCACGGATTGTGAAACAACGTCGCGCCTTCCCTGATCATTCCCATCCACTCCCGAAGGTGCAGGGCGGCGAACAGGATTCCGGCCGCGGCCGTAATCATGGTCCAGCGGAAAGCTCCGGCTTTGTCGCCCTTCTGGGCCGACCGTACTCCAATGAGCATGGTCAAGCTGCTGGTGAGGAGAATGAACGTCATCAGCGCTACGTTGGTGATGCTATGAAAAGGTCTTGGCCAATCCGGGGTGCCGTTGCGAATAAATCCATAGGCGACGAGACAACCGGCAAAGGTAGCCGTGTCTGCGATGATGAACACCCACATCGCCATCTTTTTTGCGGGGACCGAGAATGCCGGCTCCGCCATACTCCCGGTTGAAACTCCTTGCATCGTTAAATCGGCTTGGCTCACGTTGCCTCCCACCTGACTGGTTTAGAGCTTCATCCACAGCAGCAACAACAGATACAGCCACAACACGCCCATGAAATGCCAATAACGCGAAGTCGCGTCCAGAGTGCTCCGTCGCAGCACGGAGTGATTCAGTTTCCCAATCGCACGAACCAGACCACCCAGCCCTCCGAATACATGCAGCGCGTGCGCTACCGTCAGCACGTAGAAAAAGGAATAGCTCACATTGGTGGCGAGTCCGAATCCCTGGGACTTCAGTTGCACCCAGGCAAAGGTCTGTCCAGCGACAAACAGCAGCCCCAGGAACAGCGTTATGTAGAGCCATCTTGCCGGGCTCTCGGCCTGATCTCGCAAGCCGCCCATAAAAGTCGCAATCCGGCGGCGCGCGATTTCCAAAGTGAAGCTGCTGGCAACAATCACCAAACTATTCAGGTAAAGCACTGGAGGCAAAGTGATGTGCCGCCAATCCTGCGCAGCTCCCTGACGAACAATCAGCGCGCTGGTAAAGGCGGCAAAGGTCATCGTGATGGCCGCCAAACCAACCCAGATCCCGGTGCTCGCCGGAGGAGGAGAATAGTTCCTTACTCTCCGCAGCTCTCCATCGGCGGGAACCAGATTCCGCCAGCCCCCCTTGCCAAAACCTTGGCTGGGTAAGCGTTCGGGCTCGATCTTCGGCGGTTGTTGAATCGTTGTCGCCATACTGCTAAGTCTCCCTAGAACTGTTCAACTTGCTCGAAAGTTACTTCTCTTCGTGCGGGTTCACATATTGTTCTGGTGAGGTCTGCATCACAAACTCGGTGCTCGCGCCCTCAACGCTGTACTGATAGGGATCGTGATAAACCACCGGCAGCTTGTCGCCAAAGTTGTTATGCGGAGGCGGCGTGGCTGTACTCCATTCCAGCGAAGTGCAATCCCACGGATTATCCGTTGCCGGCGCGCCCTTGAAACGGCTGTAGATCAGGTTGTAGATGAAAATGACCTGAGCGAGGCCGGTGAGCAAAGCCGCAATGGTGATGAACTTATGCACCGGGATTAGTGGGACCAGATAGTCGTCGGTGAAGGCTTGGTAGCGCCGCACGTTGCCGGCGATTCCCAGATAGTGGAACGGCATGAAGATGCAGTACGTCCCTACGAAAGTCAGCCAGAAGTGAAGCTTGCCCAAGGTCTCGTTCATCATGCGCCCGGCCATCTTCGGGAACCAGAAGTAGGTGCCGGAGAAAATTCCGAAGATAGCTGCCACCGCCATGACAAGGTGGAAGTGGCCGACCACAAAATAAGTGGCGTGCAGCATGATGTCAATCGAGGGCTGCGCCAGGAAGAAGCCGCTCACGCCGCCGCTGATGAACATCGAAATAAATCCCAAGGCGAAAAGTGATGCCGTATTGATCCGCAACTTGGAGCCATATAGACTGCCCAGCCAGATCAACACGATTATTGTGGATGGAATCGTGATTACGAGTGTGGGAAAGGAGAACGCCAGCGAGGAGAACGGGTTCATTCCGCTGACGAACATGTGGTGGCCGTACACCATGTAGCTGAGAACCGCCAGGGCGCCCATGGAATAAATCAGAACCCTGTGGCTGAGCATCGGCTTGCGCATATTGGTGACGAGAACATGGGAAACGATTCCCATCCCGGGCACAATCGCGATGTAGACCTCGGGATGTCCGAAGAACCAGAACAGGTGCTGCCAAAGCAGTGTCGAGCCGCCGGTATGCGGCAACAACTGGCCGTTGATCACCAGGTTGGACGGTACGAAGAAACTGGTTCCAGCGACGTGATCGAGAATCAGCAGGATACATGCCGGCATAAGGACCGCAAATGCGGTCAAGCCCATGACCGAGGTGATGAACCAACCCCAGGCGCTGAGCGGCAGGCGCATAAGGGACATGCCTCGGGTGCGCATGTCGAGCGTTGTAGTGATGAAGTTCAACGAGCCCAGCAACTGGCCCACACAAAAAATGGCAATCGAGGCCGCCCAAAGAATCACGCCCAAACCCTGGCCCGGGCCTGCCACGGAACCCACAGCGCTCAACGGCGCATACTGTGTCCAACCACCCAGGGTTGGCCCGTCGCCCACAAAAAACGATGACACCAGAACCAGGAAGGCCACGAACGTAACCCAGAACGACATCATATTAAAGTGCGGAAACGGCATATCTTCTGCCCCCGCCTGGATGGGCAAGAAAAAGTTGCCGAACGCGGCGAAAGGCGCGGTGGTCAGCACGAAGAAGACCATGATCGTTCCATGCATGGTCATCAGCTGCAGGTAATACTCCGGCGTCATGATGTTGCCGGGCGCACCCGTACTGGAAAGCAGGTGCAGACCGGGAATGGCGAAATTGGTCCATCCTAGATGGATGCGCATCAACCAGGACAGCACCATTCCCCACACCACGGCAACCAGGGCCAGCGCGTAGTACTGCTTGCCGATGACCTTGTGGTCAAGGCTGAAGATGTGCTTCCGGATGAAGCTTGTCGGAGCTCCGTGATGCACTGCGTGTGCCGACATGTCGTGCATTGCGCTCACCTCACAAGAGACTTTGGTTTGTCCAGATGATGGTTTGTCCAGATGCTGCGCCGCTCACAACCTATTGCAATGCCGCCTGCTGTTTGAGCCAGTTATCAAAGTCTTCCTGGTTCATCACCTCGAGATACGCCTTCATGTTGTAATGCCCCAGCCCGCAAAGTTGCGTGCAGACGATTTCGTATTTGCCAACCTTCGTTGCGGTGAAATGAATCGAGACATCCAGGCCCGGGACGAAATCCTGGTGGACCCGCAATTCGGGCACAAAGAAAGAGTGCCCAAGATCTTTCGAATGCATCAGCAAATGGATCTCGCGGTTCACCGGAATTGCCATCTCAGCGGTCACAATATCGTCTTTGGAATCCTGATCGTGCGTCTGGTCAAGTCCAAAGAAGTTGGCATTGGCCTCGTTGATCTGGTCGGCATGAAGCGGCCCGAACTTTCCATCCGGACCCGGATAGCGGAAATAAAATGCAAACTGTCCCGCCTGTACCTGAATTGGCATGGCATTGGCTGCGGGTGGAGTGAAATACACGCTGGCCCAAGCTTTGGCACCGAACACGCCCAGCGCCAAGACCTCAGTCCCCACCAGCAGGAACGCCGCGATCACCAGTCCCATCGCCCCACCCGGAAAGTTCCGGGTCTTGGTCCCAGGCTTCACGTTCGAGAATTTCCAGATGAAGAAAGCCAGCAAGATTTGCGAGGCTAGGAATGAAATGCCCGCCTCCGCCATCGTGTCCGAATATTGCTCGTCAATCAGCGGACCGTGAGTGGAGATGTCCTGCGGCAAATGCCAGGTGTGCATCACGATGGGAATCGCCGAACCGATTGCGATCAAAATGATCGTCACCGCGAATATCTTCGCCATATCGCTCCGCCTTTGGCCAGGTTAGCTGGGACTTCTAACGAATTGCCGTAGTTTGAGGACTACTGCAATTCAACGATGTTCTTAGCTGCACACCGCGATGAAACCTACTCTACTTTGCTTTAAACGTAAAATCGGCAGTCCCCGGCTTACCCGCGGCGACCGTAACTTTTTGCGTCTGGGTCTGATCGGGTTCGTGCCAGGCCGTCACTGTGTAATTTCCCGGCGGCACGTTGTTAATGGTGTAGTTGCCACTTGCGTCCGTCGTAGCATACGGACCCTTCACCACCACATGCCACCCGTGCATCCAGGGATGAATGTTGCACTGTACCGGAATCACCTCCGGATTTTTCCAGCTCTTCTCAATCGGGGCAGCTCCTGGTGGCTGCGATTGATTCCACGGGATGTTGCCGGTCATGGGATTCGGCAGCGGGTGAATGTTATGGGTGGTTTGATCGCTGGTCACCACCTTAAACGTCTGGCCCGCATCGAGCGCCAGCACGTGCGGTGTATACATACAGTTCTTTTGGTCGAACACCGGCACCTCGGTCGATGTCGACGGCACTTCCTGTCCAACCTTCGGATATGTAGAGAACCACGTTCTCCAACCCGCCGTTCTGACCCACCACGTAGGTTTCCAGGTGCGCGGGCGAGGCCGTGTTGGCCTTCACGCAATAGGGGTCTTTGGACATATCGATCCCCCTCATGTGCGGAGCTGTGCCGTCGAGCTTGACCGTCCCGGTGATTTTGCCCTCTCCCGCAGCGTTGACTCTCTGGCTCAGAAAGAGCGCGCCACAGCAGACCAGAATCACTGCCGATAGTACCGCCGTGAATTTGTTTTGCTTTGTCATTGAAAATCTCTCCTTACAAACTGCAAAGTTGACTTTGCTTTGCGATGCCATTCCAGCTTCTACTGTTGGCCCGCTGGCGCGTTGGGGTTGACCGGTTTCAGGTCGAGTTTTTTCGCCATCTCCTTTTCCTTGCTGGGCTGCGACATCAGCGTTCGCAGATAGAACACCAAGTCCCATGCCTCATCCGGCTTAATGTTGTCGGCAAACGAAGGCATCGGAGTGCCATCCAGACCGGTCATGAAGATTCTGTAGATATCGCGATCCGTATCGCCGCATTTCGGCCGAGCTCCCTCGGTAAAGTTATAAGGAGCGATTGGCCGGCCGAGATCATCGGTAAGGGTCGCAGCCGAGGGACCATTGGCTTGACCGAGTACGCCGTGGCACTTCCAGCACTGCACTCTGGCATATACATCACGCCCGGCCTTGATGCGGTCTGCGGTAACTTCAGGCTCGGGCGGAATCTGAATAGGCGTTCCCGGCTTTTCGTTGGTCCAGCGCGGTGAAAAGTGCTTAACCCAGGCCACCAGATCTGCGCGCTCCTGCTTCGTGAAGGTGCTCCATTGCGGCATATTCGAGCGGTCAAGCCCTCGGGCGATGGTGTCGAACAGATCCTCGTCGGTGGGTAAGGTTCCGGTTGGGGTGGAGCGACACTTGAATATACCTAGTTGGAAATCGCGGGGCTTGGGATCCACCCAGGGAAAACTTTCGCCGTTTCCGTCGCCCAGTTCGCCATGACAACTGACGCAGTAGCGGCGATAGTCGTGTTTGGCATCGTTGGCATGACCGGTAATATTTCCGATGTGACTCTCCATGCCCATGCGCGACTGCAAATCGTACTGCGTAAGCTGAGCCCGGGAAGGCATCGGGAGTACTAAAGTAGCAGCTGCGCCCACGAACAGCGTCCACATCCGCAATCTTATCCGCATGTCCAATCCCCTCTAAAAGTCGAAATCAAATCCGGTCAACACTTCGCTGGTATTGATGTTGCTGGTGTTCAGGCCAACCATGGGCCCCGTACCATCCTGGTGCAGCCAGTTGTACTCGTTGTGCCACGCAAATCCCGCCCGGCTGGTCATGAACGGGTTGAAGCGGAAACCCAGGGTATAGGTAGAGATGTTGCCCAGGTTCGAAGCGGTGCCGGGCGTCGCCTGACGCGACATCCGGATCGTCTCGTACCGCGCGAGAAAGAGAAGTTGCGGACTGTAGACGTAGTGAGGTTCGAAAAGAACGCCGTTCCACGTCGGCGCCTGCGAACCGGCAGGCAGCACCGTCCCAGGCGTGTTGTTCCCTGTGACTGTGCCCCCAATCAAGTCTCCATAGCCCTGCCCGAACCATGCGTTGTCCCAGCCATGCTGGGTCACGACCTGCAGATCGACGTGCTCGCCGAAATAAAACTGTCCGACAAAGCCTTCTCGATGAAAACCTTGGTTACTGAGCCCCGCTGCCCGCAAGTGGTGTGCCCCCCTGTCGTGAGGTAATACGTTGGCGCCTGCCCGATCATGGCGTAAGCGCCGATGCGATCCACCCCCAGCCTGCCCGTGTCGAACGCTTGGCTCGCCGTAAAGAAGCCCGTGTAGGCATTGCCGTACGGCAGGCTCACGTTTCCGTCCGTCGAACTTAGCAGCGCCGCCGAGTATCGCGTACGGTCGTTGTTCGAGTGCCCCATGATTTCCACGCCGAGTTGGTTATCTCCCATCTGGCCAAAGATGTTCCCGTCGCCAACCGGAATGAAGTGATAAAGCTGGTAAATGCCGCCATTCCCAGTCAGCGTCAAAATGCGCTTTTCTGACAGCAGGTTGTCGAGTTCGAATTTACCCAGCTTGAGGTTGAGCCAGGGGCTGCCGAACAGGTTGTCCAGTCGAGCCATTACCGTCTCGAAGTGGAAGGAGGCAGTATTGTCGGACGACGGCAGCACATAAAACGAGAAGTTCTTTTCCAGCGTGCCGCCGGTATGGAAGTCGAGCCCGCTCAGGTCAAATCCTGACGTTGTGACGCGCTGGATCGTCGATCCCGAAACTGCGCCGCCCGCATAGGTGTCGACCGCGACCTTCCCTGTGCTCACCCGATGCCAGATCGGCGTGATGCGGAACGTCACCGGCCAGTATCCCGGGTTCTGCCAGATCGGTGCATCCCGGTCGTTCATGAGCTGATAGCCGTTGTCTTTGAACTTCTGGCCAAAATAATTCAGCATTGGCCACGACTCGTGACAAGCCGAGCAGCGCAGACCGTACTTCCGGGCAAATGCCGGAAGGGCGTTTGCGTTTTGGCTGCCGCTTAGGATCAGGAAGATCAGAATCAGAGCCGCCGTCAGGAAATGTTGCCCATACGGCGCCTCCCCACGAAGGCGAGACTTCATCCCCATACGCATGCCGAACTCCTAGCAGTTTTTTCTTTCAATCCACAGCGTTCCCACAAACGCAAGGACAAGACACCAACTGCGAAGGCATGCACGGAGAACCCCGTCTCTCATGCTGCCTCGGCAAGAACCCCTAAACCGTTTTTGTTTCGAAAAGGTCCTACCACTGTACCGCGCAGAATCCTACAATGGCCTCACTATACTTTGCAAGAAGTTTCGAAGACTTTTTTTTACAATTTTTTTACAACGTAAAATCGGAAGAATCTCCTTCCGCCGATCGCGCCGAGAAAAAATGGGCTGGAGTTGACAGCGCCAGCCATAGTTGAGACTCTGTGCCAGTAGAGGAATATTTTGTGGAGATCTCAAAAACTCATGCCGAAGCACTTCCCGTTTCTATCGGCGGGACAAGTGGTTGGTTGTGGAAAATCGGCCTGATCCTGTTCTGCTCCCTCGCCGCACTGCCGCTGGCCGCCCGCGAAAAGAACGCAACTCCCTACGGCATGGGTCTTATCGTGAACGTTCCGTTTCCCGAGGCCGAAGTCGCCCAGGTAGTACAGGAGGTCATTCAGAACGGAATCATCCGAGGAACCAAAGAATACAATAAGGACGAATACATCACCGGCGCGACCCCGGCCAGTTCCACCCGGGTTTTTCCGCAGTGGACCGAGGGCGGCAAGGTTTTCTACAAAGTGCGCCTCAAAGCGCTGGACCCTCGGAATTTCAAGGACAGCAGTGACGTCGGAACTCTGGCTGTCCGCTACGTCGTACAGCCCCAGGGCGATAAGAACACCGTCCTTCGCATTGACGCGCGTTTTGTGGAGGATTTCCGCCACTCCGCTCACCCCTCCAACGGCTCCGTCGAAGGTGCCGAGTACAAGGACATCCACGACCACCTGGAAGCCCTGGAGTTAATGAAGGCCCAGACCGTCGAGGCCCAGAAAGAAAAGCAAGAGCAGTCTGTCAAGGTGCAAAAGCCCGCTCCCATCGGACCCGCGGCCGCTACCGTCGTCCCACCGGCAGTCAACGCGAACACCGTCGCAAGCACCAGCAGTACCGATACTCCAACCAACCGCGATGCGCAGACCACTCCCCAGACTCTGGAACAGCACGTTCAGGATCTCAGGCGTCAGGTCCAACGGCTGGTGAAAGCGCCAGGAGCGCCGCTCCAGTCCGCGCCGTTCCACACCGCAACCACCTTGCAATCTCTGCCCACTGGCACAGAGGTTCTGATCGTGGTCTCCACGCCTTATTGGTTCGGAGTAGAAACCCACGAAGGCCAACACGGATGGATCTTGCGTGACGAATTGGAGCCGATCCCATGAGATCTCGGTTAAAAGCCTCGGGCCGACTTGCAGTCTGGGCAGTGTCGTCCGGCATGGTCTTTGCCGCTCTGGTCGCCGTGCAAGTCCCGGCGCAAACCAATCCCAACGAGCGCGCCTTTCCGCAGTCCAAAGCTACGGTTGAAAAAGCGTTGACCGCGATGCAACCGAACCTCGCCGGCCACCTTCCGGGGTTGGACGGATTCGCCACGCCCGGAGAACATCCCCTCGACCGCTACCAACGCGCCTACTACCAGTCCACCGTCCTGGTCAGTTCGACGGCTTCTGGCGGATCGCTCGTGCGGGTCAGCACAAAAGTCACGGCATGGTACGCCGATCCGCTGCCTTCTCGCTCGGGATACCAGCTGCTGACCTCCAATGGCCGGCTCGAAGCCGACCTGCTGGATCAACTGACGGAGCAACTCGCCAAGAGCTCGACTGAAAGCAGTAGCCAAACGGCGTCAGTCTCGACCCCAAAGCCGTCTAACGAGCCCCCGGCAGTAGAGCCAACAATCTCGGCTCCCGCTCCCAAATTCCCTGACACTGATCGAACTTTCTCGTCGTCGTTGAGCCAAGGCCTGGCAGCTCAGGAGCGTGAGCGTCCTGCCAATACACAGAGCCCCGTAAAATCTGACAACGCATTGCAGGCAGAAGCCGACAGCCTGGAGGAGATTCTCAAAAACCAGGCTCATCCTAAGAACCTGGTGGCCGTCAAGAAATCGGGCACGCCGGTGGTTTCCACTCCCAGCTTGAATGCGAAGCCGCAGTTTCTGGCCAGCATGCACGATGAATTCGAAATGCTCGACTTCAACGCGGATTGGGTGCATGTCCGTATTTCCGGCCTGTCTCGCGGATGGATCTGGCGCAACAGCGTCGAGATGCCCGATGGTATCCGCGACACCGACGTACCTTCCGCCTCTGCTCTGACGCCCGTCGCGGACTTGTTTCACGTTATTCGCGAAGAGACCTCGACGTTCCCCGGAGATTGGGAGCAGCTTCGGAACAAAAACGTGAAAATCATCTCCGTGCAGAAGATTGATGACAATGCCAAAGATCCCGGCCCTAAAGCGCGGCTCGAGTACACAAAATTCCTCCTCGAAAAAACCTACAAGGAATTGCCCCAGACCCCCTCGGCACTGGCGGGCATCGTGGTGATTTTTGATTCCGCCGATGGCGGTATGATCGCCGCCACCATGGCCACGCTTCAGCAATGGCGAGCCGGCACGTTGTCGGATTCGGCACTCTGGCACCAATGCTTCTTTGATCCTCCGGAAACCTTTGAATCCTCAGGAGCTTCGGCAAGCCAATAAGCACTCACCTAGCGACAGCCGCCTCGGCTGTCCCGCCGAGGCGCAGCCCGGAGGAACCTTCGCATTGCGTTCGGGTCTGTTCTGTTGCTAAGGGCGCCGCACAAGCACGATGCTATCCACACCTCGCTCCACTCATCGTAAAATGCCGCAAGGCCAAAAGTTGAAACTCACCGAAGACCCTCATCGCCGACTGAATGCCCTGACCAACGAATGGGTCCTGGTCTCGCCCCATCGCACCACGCGCCCCTGGCAAGGAGAAGTAGCCCAACTCCCAACCACGTCCGAGCCCGCCTACGATCCGACTTGCTACCTTTGCCCCGGCAACACCCGGGCCGACGGGATCCGCAATCCTCCGTACCCCACAACCTTCGTCTTCGAGAACGATTTCGCCGCCTTGAAACCACACACCGTCCACGCTCGTCTCGACGTCGACAACATGGGCCTGCTGGTCGCTGAAGCCGAGCCCGGGATTTGCCGCGTGATTTGCTTTTCTCCACGTCACGACCTCACCCTGGCCACGATGTCGCTGGATGAGATTGAACTGGTCGTCCACACTTGGGTCGGACAATTTCGGGAACTAGCCGGCCTGAACGACATCCACCACGTACAAATCTTCGAAAACCGCGGCGCCATGATGGGCGCCAGCAATCCGCATCCCCACTGCCAGATCTGGGCGACCTCTTCGATTCCGGAAGCCCCCTCCAAGGAACTCGCTACGCAGCGGGCTTACTCGAAGTCGCGCGCCTGCTGTCTTCTCTGTGACTACGTCGCACTGGAACAGCGCCAGCAGGTGCGCGTAGTTTGCGAGAACGACGGCTTCGTCGCGCTCGTGCCCTTCTGGGCGGTTTGGCCGTTCGAGATTCTGGTCTGCAGCCGCCGCCACTTCGGAGGCATGCATGAATTCACGACCGAGGAAGTCCGATCTTTAAGCGACATTCTCCAGCGCGTTACTTCCACCTACGATCGAGTTTTCCGAGTTCCCTTCCCCTACTCGATGGGCTTCCACCAGTCGCCGACCGATGGCATCGATCATCCCGAGTGTCATTTCCACGCGCATTTTTATCCACCTCTCTTGCGCTCGGCGACCATCCGCAAGTTCATGGTCGGCTTCGAAATGCTGGGAACTCCGCAACGCGATATCACTCCCGAGAGTGCTGCCGAGCGCCTGCGCGAACTCGCTCGGTCATAGTTACTCCCATCCGCGAACCGTCGGTGTATTCTTGCGAGTAGTCCGAACAACCAAAACTTTGGTGAGAACTTCTATGAGAATAGCAATGAGATATACACAATATGCCGCCCTCTTTGTAGCAATGACCGTCCTCTCCGTTGCTCATGCAGCCGGTCAAGCAACTTCAATATCCACCCCGCGGCTGATCAACCCTGAAGACCTGGTCAAACTCCTCCAGACCTCCGGCAAACAAAAGCCGCTCATGATCCAGGTAGGCTCCCACGTCCTGTTCTCACAGGCGCATATACCCGGGTCGGAATACATCGGCCCCGCCGCCAGCGAGAGCGGTCGGCAGCAACTCCGCCAGCGTGTCGAGTCCCTCTCACGCACAAAGTTCATCGTTCTCTACTGCGGCTGCTGCCCCTGGAGCCATTGTCCGAACGTGAAACCCGCCGACGATGCCCTGCGCGCCCTGGGATTCACCAACGTCAAGGTACTCTACATCGCCGACAATTTCGGTACGAACTGGGTGGACAAGGGTTACCCGGTCGCCAAGGGAGAATAGATCCTGAACCCGGCAGCGAGAATGCTCCTTGTTGCAGTCGCCCTAATTAGTGTTGCCGCAGCTGTATATTCTGTGCGGCACAATCACGCTCCGCGCGTCTCAACGTCGGCGGCTAACCGCGTCCTCGCCCCCGACTTCACTCTTCCGCAACTGGACGGACAAGCTCTTCGCCTGTCCTCCTACCGAGGCAAGGTAGTTCTGCTGGATTTTTGGGCAAGTTGGTGCGAGCCCTGCCGCGTGGAGACCCCTCATCTCGTAGAACTGCAGCAAAAGTACGGCGACCGCGGTCTGCAGATCATTGGTGTCTCCATGGACGACAGCCCCGGTCCCGCCCGCCAGTTCTATCAGCAATTCCACATCAACTATCCCGTTGTGATGGGCACCGCGAAGACGGGAGAGTTGTACGGAGGAGTCCTGGGATTGCCAATCGCGTTTCTGATCAACCGCGACGGCCGCATCTATGCCAAGCACATGGGAGCCACCGATCCCGCAGTCTTTGAGAAGGAAATCTTGAGTCTTCTGCAGACCTCATAGGACGCAGCAAAACCGTTACCTATCTCTGACTTGCAGTTGCCGCGTGCTCTAATCACAGACCCCTGTGATCGCAATCGTCGTCCCCGACCTTGGCCCCAAGCTAGCCTGAGAGGTTCGCAGCGGAATGCGTATGCGGGAAACCATCAAGCGCCTTTGGCCGGAGATCGATTGGATTGAAGATCTCCAATTGCGCGAACAAGTTACCCAGACTTGGATCAAAGCGCTCGAGCGCAGCCCCCTCCAAGCGGACGACCTGAACCAAATTCCCTTTACCCTGCTGGTTCCGAACTGCCCCATCACATTCATGGAGCACAAACGCTGCGTCGTGCACATCGCCCGCGACAGCGCCCGCGCCATGCAAGATTTCATGGGACGCGCGTTGCCGGTCAACATCGACACCGTGATTGCAGGCGCGATTCTGGCCGACGTGGGCAAACTGCTGGAATACGAAATCGGCCCCGACGGCAAGGCCCGCCAGAGCGAACGCGGCGAGGCTCTGCGCCATCCCTTCACCGGCGTCGCCCTCGCGCTCGAATGCGGTGTTCCCGACGCCGTCGGCCACATCATCGCCGCCCATGCTGCCGAGGGCGATCTGGTCAAGCGAACCACCGAGGCTTTCATCGTGCATCACGCCGATTTCATGGCGTTCCTGCCCTTCAAGAATCCGAAAAACATCAAGGTGAAACCATAAGGAGCGAACCTTGTCAGAGCCGAAACCGACCTCTCCTCCAAACGAAACCGTCACCGCCAGGATGTCCCGCTGGGCATCCGCTCTGCAATACAAGGACATTTCCCCTGATGCCGTCTACCAGGCCAAGCGTTTCCTCCTCGACTCAATCGGCTGCGCTCTGGGCGGCTACCAGCAGCACGACGTCAAGATTGCTCTTGAGGTTCTCGACGAAATTGCCGGCCCGGGACTCGCCACCGTGATCGGTACCGGCCACCGCATCGATCCCGTCTCCGCATCCCTGGCCAACGCGCTCATGATCCGCTGCATGGACTACAACGACATCTACTGGAAGCAGGACCCCTCGCATCCGTCCGATGTTTTCCCCGCAGCCATTGCATGTTGCGAGCGCGTGAGCAGCGACGGCAAGGAACTCATCGTCGGACTCGTGCTCGGCCACGAATTCGAGATGCGCTTTTGCGAAGCCGCATTCCCCGGAATCCGCGAGCGCGGCTGGCATCATGCCACGCTCACCGCCTTCGTTTCCCCCATCGTCGCCGGGCGCGCTCTGCACCTGCCCTGGGAACAAATCCAGCACGCCATCGGCATCTCCGCCAGCCGCCACTGCACGCTGGGCGCGGTCACCGCCGGCAAGCTGACCATGATGAAAAATACCGTCGATCCCATGGCGACACAGAGCGGCGTCTTCGCCGCGCTGCTGGCCGAAAAAGGCTACACCGGCCCAGAGCACGTGGTCGACGGCAAAGAGGGACTGACCCACGTCTTCAAGCCTGAATGGAAACTCAATCTACTGACCGATGGCCTGGGCGAATCCTGGCGCATCACGCAATGCGGCATGAAGGCTTTCCCCACCGAAGCCTTGACCCACACGCCGATCTCAGCCGTGCTCGATCTGGTCAAACACAACGACCTGCATTTCGATCAGGTACAGAAGATCCAGATCCGCTCGCTGGCCCGCGCAGCCGATATTCTTTCCGATCCTAGCAAATACGATCCGCGCACGAGAGAGACTGCCGATCACTCCTTGCCCTACGTGATCGCCGCGGCACTGGTCGACCGCCAGGTGACGCCGGTGCAGTTCACCATGGAAAAAATCATGGACCCCACGATTCGGGCGCAACTGCGAAAGGTCGAGGTGGTTGCCGATCCGGAGATCGAGAAAGTATTTCCAGCACTACAGAGGGTGATTGTGCATATCGATACGACAGACGGACGTTCCTTCAACAAACAACTGGATTATCCCAAAGGTGATCCGCGCAATCCGCTGACGGATCAGGAGGTCGAAGAAAAATTCTCTGCGCTGGCCGACGGAGTGTTGTCGAACGGCGCCCAGAAGCGAGTGAAAGATGCGATCTGGAACCTGGAGCGCGTTGCTTCCGTGAGCGAACTGATGGCGCTCATGGAATCCGACGTTCGTAAAGCAAAGTCCGTGAAGACCAAAAGCAGAACGAAGCCGCGCGCTAAAAGCCAGAAGAGTCGCAATTCCGTACTCGCATAACGTGCTCGCATAACAGCGATCGCTTAACAAGTCGCTCGGCTGGCAACAAGTGCTCCGCGAAACGACTGGAGTCTTTCTATGCCCCAAACTATTGTGGAAAAGATCGCGCAAGCCCACCTCACCGATGGCCCGCAACGCCCGCTGCGCACCGGCGACTTCTTGTCCATCCGCCCGTTTCACGCCATGACTCACGACAACACGTCGGCCGTGATGAGCAAGTTCAAATCGATCGGCGCCAAGAAGATCTACGATCCGAAGCAGCTCGTCTTCGCCCTCGATCACGACATCCAAAATCGCGACGAGGCCAACCTGAAGAAATATCGCTCCATTGAAGCCTTCGCCCAGGAACACGGAGTCGATTTCTATCCCGCCGGATCGGGCATCGGCCACCAGATTATGGTGGAGCGCGGATACGCTCTTCCGGGATCCTTCGTAGTCGCATCCGATTCGCACTCAAACATGTACGGCGCGCTCGGCGCTATCGGCACGCCGATTGTCCGCACCGACGCGGCCGCAGTCTGGGCCACGGGCGAATTCTGGTGGCAAATTCCTCGCACCATTCAGGTCGTCCTGGAAGGCAAACTGCCCGAAGGCGTGAGCGGCAAAGACGTAATCATCACTCTTTGCGGCCTCTACAATCACGACGAGGCGCTCAACGCAGCAGTTGAATTCTCTGGTCCTGGCGTAGCCAGCCTGTCGATGGATGCCCGTTTTTCTATCTCTAACATGAGCACCGAGTGGGGACCGCTCGTAGCCTGGTTTCCGGTCGATGAAGTCACCATCCGTTATCTGCGGCGCACGCACCAGCGCCTGCAGGAAGAAGGCATTGAGCGCTTCACGGAAAAGGACATCGAGCGATGGATCAACACTCCACCGCGTCCCGATCCCGATGCGAACTATGCTGCGCGCATTGTCCTTGATCTCAGTCAGGTCACGCCTCATGTCTCCGGTCCCGACACCGTGCAGGTCATGCAATCGCTCACCGCGATGGAACAGAAGCCGGTCGCAATTCAAAAGGCATACCTGGTCTCCTGCGTAAACTCGCGCGTCGAAGACCTCGAGGCCGCAGCCTGGGTCTTATGCGGAAATAAGGTCGCGCCTGGAGTAAAGCTCTATGTCGGAGCGGCGAGCGCATGGACCCAGCAGGAAGCAGAGAAACGCGGCGTCTGGCAAGCGCTCGTCGACGCCGGAGCAATTCCTCTCCCGCCGAGTTGCGGCCCGTGCATCGGTCTCGGAACCGGGCTACTGGAAAAGGGTGAAGTCGGCATCTCCGCCACCAACCGCAATTTCAAAGGTCGTATGGGATCGCGCGACGCCCAATGCTATCTCGCCAGTCCCGAGGTCGTCGCAGCATCGGCGATTGCCGGCTACATTACCGGGCCTCGTCGATTTGCAGATCGCGCTCCCGTGCGCAACTACGAAGAGTTCGCTACCAACAGACATTCCGCCGAGCGCGTGGAAATTCTTTCCGGCTTCCCCGAGTGCGTGCAGGGGCGACTGGTGTTCATGCCGCTCGATAACGTCAACACCGACGCGATCTACGGCAAGGACTACACCTATCGCGATGACATGACGCCCGAGATGATGGCCCGAGTGATCATGGAAAACTATGACCCGTCATTCGCCCTTCGCACTCACGCCGGAGATGTCATCGTCGGGGGATTCAATTTTGGTACGGGATCGAGCCGCGAACAGGCGGTCACCTGCCTGAAAGCCAAAGGCATCCCGCTGATCATCGCGGCCAGCTTTTCGCAAACCTACTTGCGCAACGCCTATAACAATGGATTCCTGTGCATCGAGGTTCCGGCGCTGGTCAAGCGTCTGCGCGAACCGTTCACGAGCGATATCGCCGGGAAAGAAAAGACGATCATTCCGGGCGACAACGTGGCGATCGACTTTACTTCCAGCACAGTCACATGGCGCGGGGAGACTTTCGCTTTTCCCCCGCTCGGCAACGTGCCGCAGTCCTTAGTTATCGCGGGCGGCGCGGAGAATATGGTCGCGAAAAAACTGGGATTGGATCAGAAAAGACTGGATCAGAAGCGCCAGTACAAAGAAGCCGTCATCGTTTCAGGAGATTAAGGAATCATGGCAAAACATACCGTCGTCACCATGCCCGGAGATGGAATCGGCAATCAGGTTCTTCCCGAGGCGCTGCGGATTCTGAAAGCTGTTGGCTTCGACGCCGAGTACATTCACGCCGACATTGGATGGGAGTGCTGGTGCCGCGAAGGCAATGCCCTGCCCGAACGGACCACCGAACTGCTGGCCAAACACAAGCTGGGACTGTTCGGGGCCATCACTTCCAAGCCCAAGAAACAGGCGGAAGCCGAACTCAAGCCAGAGCTCCGCGGCAAGGGCTACTCGTATTTCAGCCCCATTGTCACCATGCGGCAGCGCTTCCATCTCGACACTTGCATTCGCCCGTGCATCTCGTTCCCCGGCAATCCGCTCAACTTCATTCGCAAGAAGATCGACGGAGGTTTTGAGGAACCACTCGTCAACGTGGTTGTCTTCCGCCAAAACACCGAAGGTCTTTACGCCGGCGTTGAGTGGACCAATCCGCCGGAGCCAGTTCGCGCCGCGCTCGCCACGCATTCCAAGTTCAAGCCCTTCACCTCGGTTCCTGGGCCTGACCTTGCGATCTCGGTGCGCATCATTACTCGCCAGGCCGCACGCAAGATTTGCCAGGCCGCTTTCGAATGGGCCAAAAAGTACGGTTACAAATCCGTCACTATCTGCGAGAAGCCTAACGTGCTGCGCGAAACTTCCGGCATGATGGAAGACGAAGCCAAGGCTGTCGCTAAGAATTATCCGAGCATTGCTCTCAGGTCTACCAACATCGATGCGCAAACGATGTGGCTGACCAAGAATCCGGAAGATTACGGAGTCGTGGTTGCATCGAATCTGTTCGGCGACGTAATCTCCGACGCCTTCGCCGGGCTGATCGGCGGTCTGGGTTTCGCGGCGTCCGGCAACATCGGGGATGAAGTAGCCGTGTTCGAACCGACGCATGGCTCCGCGCCCAAGTACGCGGAACTCGATCCGCCCATCGTCAATCCGATCGCAATGTTCCTATCCGCGGTCATGATGCTCGAACACGTTGGCGAGACAGAAAAAGCGCGCCGCATCCGCGACGCGATCGCAGCCGTCGTGAAGGAAGGCAAAGTGCGCACCTACGACATGATGCGAATTCCGGGCGGCTCTAAAGCAATTCTTCAGGGCGCGGCCAGCACGACGCAAATGACTGACGCAGTCTTCGACAAACTTGAAACAACCAGAGAACTCGCTTATGCGATTTCAGAGCGGGAGTCCGTGTGAAGACCAACCACCAAATGGACGTTCTCTACGACGAGATTCACGAAGAGAACCTCGACGATGCAAAAGCGCTGCCGCAGAAACTCTTGGCCCTGCTGAATGGAGGTTTCGTTGAGGAAGAAGAGTGTGTATTCCTCTCGCTTCTCAAGAAAGCTGCGCCGGTGAAGCGGATGGATTTCCCCGATCGCACGGCGTATGAGTGCTTCGTAAACCATATCCACATTGAGGATTACCTGGAGAATGGCGGACTGCCTCCGCTGGAAATGCTGGGCCGTGGGATTGCCCTGGCGCGCGAACTCAAAACACGTCTTTCCCAACTGCACGGTGACAAGCACTTCCGCGTCATCGTCGCGTTTTACGGCCCCACCTGCACGATACGATTCCACACGATCCGGCCTGATGAAGAATGGGTCGACAAGGACGCCGTTGCGTTCGGTGCTGAGGCGACCGCCATTTTGGAAACGCAGGAGTTGGAGCCATGAGTCATCTAATCGAGAACCATGCGCCGGCTGCGGCAGAGGCTGGACACTGGGGTGCGGAAATCCGATCCGATCTCCACGTTCGCATTGAACCCAGCGAGCACGGCGGAATCGACGTTGAACTTGAATCGCGGGTGAAACCTTACTACGGCGACTCGATTCACAGGCAGGCCGAAGAGGTGCTCGAGGCGCTCGGCGTGCGGCACGCGCAGGTTCAGATTCACGACGAAGGAGCGCTACCCTTTGTGATTGCCGCGCGCATCGAGGCCGCGGTAAGGCGCGCCGGACTGGGCCAAGGCACGCGCGTGCTGCCCGACAGAATCGCGCTTCCGGAGCCTTCTGCACGTGATCGCCTGCGGCGCTCGCGGCTTTACGTTCCCGGCAGCGAACCCAAGTATTTCATCAACGCGGCGCTGCACGGCGCTGATGCACTCATCCTCGACCTCGAAGATTCGGTTCATGCCAGCGAGAAGGATGCTGCGCGTCTGCTGGTGCGCAACGCGCTGCGTGCCGTCGACTTTCTCCAGTGCGAACGCATGGTGCGCATCAATCAACTTCCGCTTGGACTGGAGGACTTGGACGAGATCGTTCCCGAGTCGCCGGACCTGATCCTGATTCCCAAGGTTGAGAGTCCGAGTCAGATCATCGAGGCTAATGCTCGCGTCGCGCGAATTAAAGCAGATTACGGCATCACTCGGGCGATCTGGATGATGCCGATCCTTGAATCCGCACTCGGGATCGAGAACGCGTTTGCCATCGCCAAGGCCAGCGATCAGATAGTTGCATTGACAATCGGCTTGGAAGACTACACAGCCGACCTTGGCGTGGTAAAGACTTCGAGCGGCGCGGAATCACTCTACGCGCGGCAGCGCATTGTGAACGCCGCGCACGCCGCTGGCCTGCAGGCCATAGATTCGGTGTTCGGCGACGTTGGCGACCGGGAAGGCCTGCGCACCTGGGGCTTGAATGCTCGCGCTCTCGGCTTTGAAGGCATGGGTTGCGTTCACCCGATGCAGATTGCGGTGATCCACGAGGCATTCGCTCCGACGTCCGGGGAGATTGAGCGCGCGCGGAAGATCGTCGCTGCTTACAACGAGGCGCAGCAGAAGGGCCTCGGAGTAGTGAGCCTGGGCTCAAAGATGATCGATCCTCCAGTCGTGCAGCGAGCGCTGAAGCTCATGTCGCGTGCGCAAGCGATGGGATTGGTCGCGTAGATTGAGCAGCACGCTGACTCCGAGCGGTTCCAAGTTGTTCGTCAATTGGGGGTCTGATGGCAATCCTCGAAAAAGCTGGACTGGTTGTGAATGGCGCGGGACGTATGGTCCCAGAGACGGTCAACGGACGCAGTCAGGTTCCCTACATGGGCGTCGGAAAATATCGGCCGCTCGATGGCAAAGCCTCGCCTGCAGTGCGAACCGCAGCGGACTATCCCACGAATGGCGACAAGCGCGTGCCAGACCTCGAAACCGCGTTGCGGAAATGCGGCTTGCACGACGGCAGTGTTGTCTCCTCGCATCATCATCTTCGTGATGGCGATCGCGTCGCACTCATGGCGCTGGAAAGCGCGGCCAAGATCGGCGTGAAGGATCTGATGTGGTTCCCCAGCGCCTCGTTTCCTTCGCAGCAGAGTGCGATTGCGTTGATGGAGTCTGGAGTCATCGATCACATCGAAGGCAGCATGAACGGTCCGTTAGGCGATTACTGCACGCAGGGCAAGATGCATGGCATGGGTGTTCTGCGCTCGCATGGCGGGCGCTGGCAGGCCATTCAAGACGGCGAGGTGCACATTGATATCGCGGTGATCGCTGCACCGATGGCTGATCCCTTCGGCAATTGCGATGGCTCGCACGGAAAGTCCGCCTGCGGGTCTCTGGGCTTCGCGCTGGCGGATTCGATTTACGCGGATCACGTCATTGTTGTCACCGATAATTTGGTTCCGTTTCCTTGCGTCCCGTGGCAGATCCAGGGCAACAACGTGGACTACGTCGTCGAAGTCGATTCCATCGGCGATCCATCGAGGATTGTCTCCGGTACAACACAAATCACGCGCTCGCCAGATCGGCTGCGCATCGCCGAGTTCGTGGCGCGATTCCTGCGCGATGGGGGAATAATGCGCAACGGTTTCTCCTTTCAGGCAGGCGCGGGCGGAATCGCGCTGGCATTCGTCGGCTACCTCAAGCAGATGATGAAGCAGGCCGACGTGAAGGCTCGGTTCGTGCGCGGGGGTTCCACCAAGTACCTGGTCGAATTGCTGGAAGAAGGACTCACCGATTACATTCTCGACGGGCAAACCTTCGACCTTGACGGAGTGCGATCGATGGCGAGTAATCCGCGCCACGTGGCGACTTCGCCGTTCACTTCTTACAACTACCACGGCAAAGGGAATTTCGCTTCGATGGTCGATGCGGTTGTGCTCGGTGCGACCGAAGTGGACACGAACTTCAATGCCAATGTCGTCACGCATTCCGACGGTCGACTTCTGCACGGCATTGGCGGATGGCAGAATTGCCTGGCGGCGAGATGCACGATTCTGGCGGTGCCTTCGTTCCGCGACCGCATTCCTGTGATTGTCGACGAGGTGACGACGCTGTGTGGTCCGGGCGAATTGATTGATGTAGTCGTGACCGAGCGCGGCATTGCCATCAATCCGCGGCGTCAGGATCTCGTGGATGCGGTCGAAGGATCGAAGCTTCCCATCCGCACGTTGGGGGAAATAAGAGAAGAAGTGGAACACATTTGCGGCGGGAAACCGCAGCGAGCCAAGCGCGGCAATCGTCCGGTGGCAATCGTGAAATGGGTCGATGGTACGGTGCTCGATACGGTCTGGCAGATTCCGTGATCGCAGAGGTCGAACACTTCTGCAGTGGATAACTCCCGAAAAAAAGTTTGGCGACTTGCGCGAATGAGGGCTCGCGGGCGAGATCCGTTTTGGGAAATCCGCGCCTTCGAGGGGTACCCCCCCTCCCCCCACCCTTTGAAAAGCCTTGACTGGCGCGGCCTTTGCAAAAATGGCTTGCAAAATCTTGAGCCGCAATGGGTTAGAGGTCAGAATCTTGATAACAAACGACTTACGATCGTTTTCGCGGTCGCTGCGTTTACTGTTAGCCCTTGGCAATGATCTGCTTCTTTGGCTGTGGAAGGCAAGGTCAGATGTCACATCCTTGAGGTTGGACTCTGTGGAAACTCTATTCCGTCTTCTTGTGGTGATGGGGTGCGGGCGGGCTTCGCAAGCTCCCACAAGTTTAGAGGGTTTCTAAGAAATAGTTGCTGGTCACTTGCACGAAGAAGGACTATTGGTGTCTCAATGCGACCATGGGATCGACACGCGTCGCCCCCCGCGCCGGGATATAGCAGGCCAGGAGTGTTGAGCCAACCAGCAAGATGGCGACTGAGCCGAACGTAATAGGATCGGTTAGCGTGATCCCAAACAGCAAGGTCGCTAGAACTCGGGTCAACGCGAGCGCGCCCGCCCAGCGCCATGCGAATACCGAACTCGTGGTTTCGCTGGACGTCGGAATACGAGATCACTCCGTAAAGACCTATCATGGCCAAGAGTCCGCCAGCGCCAGGCAATGACTCGGATAATAGGCCGATTCCAACCACTTTCCGTATCGTCGACAACTCTGACATTGAGACTGCAGGGAGTCTCAACTTCCTTTTTCTGATTGGCGGGGGGCCCGCAGGCCATTAGGCGGGGAACTCCCAACCTTCTTCTTTCATTTTTCTATTCGTCCAGTGTTGGAGCTGTTCGAAGAGGGCCGGCTCGATTACGGCGAAGCGGATGCCGACGCGGCCTTCGTCGCCGATCCACATGAGGCGGGCTTTGGCCTGAAAGAGGACCTCGCTTTCGGGCAGCATGAAGCTCACGTCGAGCAATCCGGCGAAACGCAGCGGCTCCTTGATACCGTCGAGGCCCATGCCGCCGGTGCTGAGATTGACTCCCTGCACGCAAGTTTCTTCTCCCCGAGAATTTCTGATCGTGACCGAAGTCTGGACGCGAGCGCGGAAGAATTTCTGCTGCTCGTTGCTGATGAAGCCCAGAGACGCGGTGGTTTCTCCGGGAGCGAAGTTGATGTTGTATTCCTTGAGCTTGCGGCTGAGAGTGCGGCGGGAGATGCCCAGTTGCTCGGCGGCGAGAGTGCGTTGGCCGCCGGTGCGCTCCAGGGCTTTGATAATCATTTGCTCTTCCATGCTGTCGAGGTTGCTGACGGGCAGGGAGGCGGTTTGACGAAGTGCAACAGGCTCTCCGGTGAGTGCGGCGCTGAGGCTGGAGAAATCGATTTCCGAGCTCGCCGATTCCATCGCCATCCGGGCGACCAGGTTACGGAGTTCGCGAATGTTGCCGGGCCAAGCATGCGAGAGAAGAGCGGAGATCGCCTGTGAGGAAAAATTCTTGCGAGGGGCTTTCAGGCGCAGGAAATATTCAGCGAGAGCAACGATGTCCTCGGGGCGCTCGCGCAGCGGCGGAACGCGGAGCTGGATTTGGCCGAGGCGGTGGAAGAGATCCTGGCGGAAGCGGCCATCCTTGACCGCGGCTTCGAGATCCTGATTGGTGGCGGCGACAATGCGGACATCGACGTGGATCTTGCGGTGACCGCCGAGACGGTAGAAGGGCTGGCCGTCGAGGACGCGCAGCAGTTTCACCTGAGTCTGCGGTTGCAGTTCGCCGATTTCGTCGAGGAAAAGAGTGCCTTTGTCGGCCAGTTCGAAGAGGCCGGGCTTGGAGACGTCGGCGCCGCTGAAGGCGCCTTTTTCGTATCCGAAGAGTTCGCTCTCCACCAGGTTTTCGGGAAGCGCGGCGCAGTTGATGTCGACCCAGGGACGGCTGCGGCGATGGGAGGACTCATGAATGGTGCGAGCGATGAGTTCCTTGCCGGTGCCGGTTTCGCCGGTGATCAGGACTGTTTCGGTGTGACCCGCAACGCGATCGACCAGGCCCATGAACTTGTGCATGACGGGGCTGGCAAGAATGAAGTGCGTGTCATCGATCTTGCGGGAAATCACGCCGGGCGCGAGCGCCTCCGGTGAAGCGGCGTTGGCGGAAGCGCCATCGGCCTTTGCCTGCGGCACGACCACCGCGATCAGCGCCATTGGTGTGGAAGCGGAATCGCGAAGCAGCGTAGCGGAGAACTGAACGGGAAAACTCGCGCCAGATCTGGGTTGAGCAAATAGCCGGCAGTGATAGTCCCCTTGTATGGAAGTGACAGTCAGAATTGTTCTACGCAATAAGGATTGGTCGCCGTTCATTTTTTCCGTCGAGGCAAAGATCGTAGAAAAGTCGCGACCGAGGAGTTCGTGAGGCAAATAGCCGACGAGTCCGGTAAACGCAGCGTTACATGCGCGAAACTCTCCTTGCAGATCGGTAGAGAAAACAGCCATCTGGAGCTGCGCGCCCGCGGCAGACTCGCCGCCATTGGTACGAACGCTGGTGAGCGGTTCTTGCTGATCCGAACTGCGGTGCGGAGTCGGCATATTGTGCGTTTGGGGTGATGGTGACACAGGCAGGCAGGTTCGACCGAGAAGCATGTTACGCAAGGCATTACGAAGGTAACGGGCTTTTCGTGTGATGAGACGGGCATGAAGAACGTTTCGCTCTGAGCAAATCGCAGGCGCGACGGCCGGACATCGGGGGCTGGTTACTAAAGTAAGCTTCTGAAGACCTAATCCTTGCAATACGATTCCGGCAAGGCTCGTAGTGGGACAGAGGTGCGCCGTGACGGCCGAGCGCGGGCTGAGGGAGCCGGCGTGCAAATTTTTGTGTCTTCGCGAGAGGATCGCGAGGGCGTTACGGAACGAATGTTTCGAGCTTAGGAAAAGCCGTAGTCAGGGTCTCGATGAAACCTGAGACAGAACGGTTGTCGATCCAGACGAAGGTATTCGTTGGCATGACTGCGTCGGTGGGCGTAGTGGTGCTGGGGTTTGCCTTGTTGCATTTCCAGTCGCAAGACCTGTTGCGATTCCTATGCTACCTGGCGGTGGCGGTGCTGGCATCGGGACTGAAGGTGCAGTTGCCGGGGATAGACGGCACGATGTCGGTAAATTTCCTGTTCATCCTGCTGGGCGTGCTGGAGTTGAGCCTCCCTGAGACGCTGCTGATTGGGTGCACGGCGACTCTGGTACAGAGCGTATGGCAGGCGCGCAACCGGCTGGATCCGGTCAAAGTATTGTTCAACGTGGCCGGCATGATGGCGAATGCCAGCGCGCTCACTTACCTCGGCTATCACTGGCTTGCGCAAAGATTTGGGACGAACAAACCGATCCTCCTGATGGTCGCGGCGCTGGTATTTTTCTTCGCGAATACTCTGCCGATCTCGATTGTGATTGCGTTGACGGAGGGAAAATCGAGCCGCAAAGTGTGGTCGGAGTGCTACTTCTGGTCGTTCCCGTATTACCTGGTGGGAGCGGCGGCGGTGGGGCTGGTTGGAATCGTGAACCGGTCGGCGGGATGGGAAACGTCGTTGCTGGTGCTGCCGCTGATCTATTGGGTGTATCGATCCTACCGGCTGTACCTGGGACGGCTGGAAGCGGAGAAAGAGCGGGTCGAGGTGGAAAAGCGGCACGTGGAACAGATCGCGTCGCTGAACATGCGGACAATCGAGGCGCTGGCGCTGGCGATCGAGGCCAAGGATCACACGACGCACACCCATCTGCAGCGGGTGCGAACGTATGCCGTGGCCGTGGCAGCACAGTTGCATCTGCCGGAAGACGAAATCGAGGCACTGCGGGCGGCCGCACTTTTGCATGACATCGGGAAACTGGCGGTGCCGGAGCAAATCATCAACAAGCCGGGCAAGCTGACGGCGGAGGAATTCGAAAAGATGAAAGTGCATCCGCTGGTGGGATCGGAAATTTTGCAGCGCGTGGCATTCCCGTATCCGGTGGCGCCGATTGTGCGGTCGCACCACGAGCGCTGGGACGGAACGGGATATCCGGAAGGATTGAGCGGAGAACAGATTCCGATTGGCGCGCGAATTTTGGCAGCGGTGGATTGTCTGGACGCGCTGGCTTCTCACCGGCAGTACCGGCCGGCGTTGCCGCTCGCCGAAGCGATGGCAAAAGTAAAAGAGATGGCGGGGAGCTGGTTCGATCCACAAGTGGTGGAGATTCTGGAGAGCCGTTATGTGGAGTTGGAGCGGATGGCGCAGATGTCCGTGGCACAGATGGCGGAGGACTCCGTCGTTACCCGTGGCCTTTCCAAGACGGTGCGGGTGGAGCGAGGGCTGGCACCGGCAACAGGATTCGAACGAACCGAGCCCACGCTCGGGCTGGTGGATAACGCGGACTTCCTGACATCGATTGCATCGGCGCGGCAAGAAGCGCAGACCATGTTTGAGTTGAGCCAGGATCTGGGCGTGTCGCTGAGTTTGAGCGAAACGCTGTCGGTGCTGTCGATGCGGTTGCGGCGAATGATTCCGTACGACTCGATTGCGGTATTTGTGAATCGGAACGGATGGCTACTGCCGGAACTAGTCAGTGGCGAGAACTTCCGCATGTTGTCATCGCTGAAGATCAAGTTGGGCGAGGGATTGTGCGGATGGGTGGCGGAGAATTGCAGACCGATCGTGAACGGGAATCCGCAAGTGGAAACGGGATATGTGGTGGATCCCGGAAAACATATTGCGCTGCAATCGGCGCTGGTGGTGCCTCTCGAAGGTCTGAATGGAGTGGTCGGGGTGTTGGCGATGTATCAAGCGAACCGGGATGCGTTTACACCTGATCACTTAAGAATTCTGTTGGCCGTGGCGTCGAAGGTCGCGTTGTCGGTGGAGAACGCGTTGAAGTATCAGCAGGCGGAAAGTTCGGCGACCACCGATTATCTGACTGGGCTGCCCAACGCGCGGTCGCTGTTTATGCATCTGGCGCAGGAAGTGGCGCGGTGCCGTCGCATGAAGACATCGCTGGCGGTCATGGTGTGCGACATCGACGGATTCAAGCAGATCAACGATTCATTCGGGCACCTGGAGGGCGACAAACTGCTGCGCGAGTTTACGACGCGGCTGAAGGATGTGTGCCGCGGATATGACTATGTGGCACGCATGGGCGGCGACGAATTCGTCATTACCGCGCCCGGGCTCACCGCCGAGGCGGCAACGGAAAAGGCTGAGCGGCTGAATCAGGCGGCCATCGAGTCGGGACGGGATGTGTGCGGACGGGAACTGATCACGTTGAGCGTGGGGGTCGCATTTTGTCCGGAAGATGGGTTCGACGTGGAACGACTGCTGGCTGAGGCGGATCGCAGGATGTATTCGATGAAGCAAATCCATCACGCGGCAGCGGCCGCGCGCGAGACTAAGACGGCCGGAGCGACGGCGAATTAGGAGACCTTGACCATGCTGGGGCGGAGAATTGCGCGGCATGGGCTCGCCATCGTCGCAACGGTTCTGCTGGGGGGATTTCTCTCGGCGACACTGGTGCGGCTGGCACCGGGGTTTGATGTCGATGAGGCACAGCTCGATCCTCATCTGAATTCGGAAAGCGTTCAGGCCTTGCGCCAGGCACGGCTGGAACAGCGCAACATTTTTCGTTTCTATTTCCATTCCTTGCAACGCGCGGCCCATGGGGACCTGGGAACGTCGATTTCACTGGGCCAACCGGTGAGTGTGCTGCTACGGGAGCGGGCTCCGCTGACGCTGCGACTGGTGGGGATTGGGCTGCTGTTGAGTTGGGCGGTGGCCATGGCTTTGGCGCTGAGCGCGGCGTGGATGCGGGTAACGGCTTATGACGCGCTGACGACGGTGATCAGCGGAACGTTCCTTTGTATTCCGGCGGCGGTGCTGGCGCTGTTGTCGGTGCTGTGGAATGTTCCGGGAGCACTGGCGATCGGGCTGATCGTGTTTCCGCGGGTGTATCGCTATGCGCGCAATCTGCTGGCAAAGGCGTATTCCCTGCCCCACATCATTACCGCGCGGGCCAAGGGGTTAAGCGAGCCGCGAATTTTGTTCTGGCATGTCGTGCCGGTCGCGGGGCCGCAGTTGCTAGCGGTGGCGGGAGTGTCGGTAAGCATCGCGGTGGGGGCGGCGATCCCGGTGGAGGCGCTGTGCGGACTGGCGGGGGTTGGGCAGTTGGCGTGGCAGGCGGCGTTGGCGCGCGATCTGCCGTTGCTGACAAATCTGACGATTCTGGTGACGCTGGTAACCTTGCTGGCCAATTCAGGGGCAGATGTAATCGGACAGATGCTCCGAGGGCAGGAAGCATGAGGATCTGGCGGACCAATTTCTGGCGAAGCCTGGCGTGTTCGGTTCTGCTGCTGGTGGTCGGCGTGTCCTTAGCGGCGAACTGGCTCGCCCCGGCGGGTTATGCGAAGCAGTATCGTGAGGCAGCGGACGCGGGTCCGACACGACAGCACTGGCTGGGGACTGATGAGATTGGGCGCGACCGGTTTGCGCGCGTGCTGTATGGGACGCGGATTTCGCTACTGCTGGCGCCGGCTGCGGCACTGCTCTCGACTCTGATGGCGGCGCTGGTAGGCGGGCTTGGCGGATATCTGGGTGGTGGGTGGGCGCGGAGCGCGATGGCGGTGACAGATCTGTTTCTGTCGCTGCCGTGGCTGTTTTTGCTGATTACGGTCCGGGCAATGATGCCTTTGAACGTGTCGCCCTTGGCTTCAGTGTTAGTGACGTTTCTGATGCTGGGGCTGTTGGGGTGGACGAGTGCGGCGCGGGTGTTGTGCTCGACGGCGGGATCGTTGCGGGAATCGGATTTTGTGCGGCAGGCGAGAGCTTCCGGAATTCGGGGCGCGCGGCTGTTCTGGATTCACGTGCTGCCGAATCTGAAGCCCGTGCTGTACGCGCAATTCTGGATTTCGATTCCAGCGTTCATTTTGAGCGAGGCGAATCTGGGGATTTTGGGATTGGGTGTGGCCGAGCCAATGCCTTCGTGGGGAAGTTTGTTGAAGGAGTTGGAAGGGTTGGTGTCGGTGGGGGAAGAACCTTGGAAATTTGTGCCGTTGATTTTGCTGGTAGTGGTGGTGACCTCGTTTCAAGTTGTGCTTTCGAAGCAAGAGGAGGTGGCCGCATGACGGCCCCTCGGGGAAGGTTGGGAATGATGGGAACAAGGTGCAGGAGAGCGATCGTGCTCGGGATAGTCTGCCTGGTAATGCTAGCGGGCTCGGCGGTGGCGCAGGGCGAACTGAAGTTTTGCTTGCGCTCTGAACCGAAGACGTTTGATCCCTTGAAGGTGGAAGACGATGCGTCGATGGCGATCCGGTATTTGACTGGGGGCGTGCTGGTGCGCATGAACCGGCAGACGCAGGCGTTGGAGCCGGAACTGGCGCAATCGTGGAAAGTATCGAAGGACGGGAAGCAGATCATCTTCAAATTACGCAGCGGGATCTCGTTTTCGGATGGCACGCCGTTTTCCGCGGAGGATGTGGCCTACACGGTGCAGCAATTGATGGATCCGGCGCTGCATTCGCCGACGGGGGATGCGTTCCGGTCGGGACCGGGCAATGTGGAAACGAAGATCATTTCTCCCAGCCAGATTTCAATTACGTTTCCAGCGGCGGTGGCCGGACTCGACCGGCAGTTCGACCAGGTCGCGATTCTTTCGGCACACTCACCTAAGAAGGAAATGGCGGTGCTCGGACCCTTCATGGTGGCGGATTACAAGCCTGGGGCCACGGTGCTGTTGAAGCGTAATCGGAATTACTGGAAAACGGATGAGCAGGGACGGAAGTTGCCCTATCTGGATTCGATCCAGTTGGATATTCAACCGAATCGTGACGTGGAAATGCTGCGCTTCAAGCGTGGGGAAATCGACCTGATCAATTCGCTGGATAGCGAGTACTTTGACAAGCTGGCGGCAACGTCTCCGCAACTCGTGCATGATGCGGGGCCGTCGCTCGACAGCGAGCAGATGTGGTTCAACGAAGTGGCAAAGGCTCCGCTGCCTGAGTATAAGAAGAACTGGTTCCGATCGGCGACGTTCCGGCGGGCGATTTCCGAGGCGATCAATCGCGAGGATTTGAGCCGGGTGGTGTTTCGCGGACACGCGCAGGCGGCGGTGGGTCCGGTGTCTCCCGCAAACAAGTTCTGGTTCAATTCCAAACTGAAGGCGGAGGATTATTCGCCGGACGCGGCGCTGAAAGCGCTGCAGGGAGACGGCTTCCGAATGGAGAACGGAGCGCTGAAAGACAAGGACGGAAATGCGGTCGTGTTCTCCATCATCACCAACTCGGGGAACAAATATCGCGAACGCATGGCCACGATGATTCAGGAAGACCTGCAGAAGATTGGTGTTCACGTCAATGTGGTGACGCTCGACTTCCCTTCCCTGATCGAGCGCATGACGCAGACGTTCGACTACGAGGCGATTCTGCTGGGGCTGACGAATGTTGGGCTTGATCCGAGCGAGCAAATGAACGTGTGGCTGAGTTCGTCGGAGAATCACCAGTGGAATCCGCAGGAAAAGGCTCCGGAAACCGCATGGGAGGCGGAGATTGACCGGCTGATGCGGGCGCAAGCCTCCTCCGCCGACGCCAAGAAACGGAAGGAGAGTTTCGATCGCGTGCAGGAGATTGCTGTGCAGCAGGCACCGTTTATTTATCTGGTGAACCGGAATGCGTTATCGGCGGTCGCCGCTACCGTGCAGGGGGCGAACCCAGTGATCTTGGTGCCGCAGACTTACTGGAATGCGGAGCGGCTTGCGGTGAAGTAAGTCAAAATCTTGACCACAGAGGACACTGAGGCGCACAGAGGATGAGGGACAATATGCAACCCGACGTTGTCCTGGCTGCGCGCGTTTCCGTGCGGTATGGAGATAAGCCTGCTGTGTTGCGCGACGTGGAATTGGAAATCCGGCGGGGCGAGGTGCTTGGGTTGGTGGGACAAAGCGGATCGGGCAAGAGCACGCTGGCGATGGCGATTTTGGGTTTGCTCGACCGGAAGAGTGTGCGGGCGGAAGGGGCGATTGAGTTCGACGGCTGCGATCTGTTGACGCTTCGCGAGCGCGAGTTGCGGGGGCTGCGCGGACGAAAAGTTGCGCTGGTGCTGCAGAGTCCGCTGTCGTCGCTGAATCCGGCACTGAAGATTCGAACCCAGTTAAAGGAAGGTTGGCGCGCGCATGCTGCCGGGCCGAGTGCTGATTGTGAGGGGGCGATTCGGGCGGCTTTGCAAAGCGTCAGTTTGCCATCGAGCGATGAGTTTTTGCGGAAGTATCCTTCACAAATGAGCGTGGGACAGGCGCAGCGCGTGCTGATTGCCATGGCGGTGATGCATCGTCCGGCGCTGTTGATTGCCGATGAGGCGACCAGCGCGCTCGACGTGATTACGCAGGCCGAGATTTTGGCGCTGTTTCGCGGGCTAAACCGCAGCTCAGGAATGGCGATTCTCTACATTTCACACGATCTGGCGTCGGTGGCGGGAATTTGCGACCGCATTGCGATTCTGCACCAGGGACAGATCGTAGAAACCGGAACCACCGAGCAGGTCTTGACCACCCCTCGCCACGAATACACGCAACGACTGATGGCGGCGATGCCGAAGATGCCGCAGCGAATGGCAGCGGGCAAAGCAGCGGCGATCTAGGATGCGTTGTGCGGCTCGCGTTGCTGACCGGTCCTCGCTGACCCAGTCTCGTCTTTTTTGAAAACTCCATCCTGATTGTTGGGACGGCCCCATCGACGCCCTCGGCGATCCCATACATGCGTAACCGGGTCTCACGCGACTGAAGTCACATTCCTCCCAAGCCGGGGTGAGACAAACTGTCCCACGCCCGCTTTGGCGGGACACAGTGGCCCAACCAGCATTAGAAAAGTTCGATGATCTTCAATAAAAACAATCACTTACGAAGCCTCGATTGGTAGCCCCCGTGCAACCAGGGGAGTGGGTACAAGCTCGATCTTTCCCCCATCAAGAAAGAAGGGTGAGATTCATGGTGCATACAGAGAAATTGCGGAAGCCAAAAGGGCGCGGAGAACGACATAGCGCCGCTTGGGGTAAGCGCCTGAGCATGATGTTGCTGCTGGCAACGGGCATGGCGTTCGGACAGCGCTGGACCAACCAACCTGCCAGCGAGGGTGGCCGTGTTGCTCACGAACTTTCGGGACTTCTGGCGAAAGCGCGGCAGGGATCGGCGAAGGGCCAGACCGTAAAGGTCATTGTGCAGTACCGGCAGGTGCCAACGGCAGCGCACTACACTACGATGCGCAACCGCGGTGGACTCTTGCATGCGAAGCTGCACATGATCAAGGGTGCCGCATTTACGATTCCGGTCAGCGCTCTGGCGGCGTTAGAGGCTGATCCCGAAATCGCATCTGTGACCATCGACCATCCCATGAATGTGATGGACGATCTGACGAATGATGCCACGGGAGTAGAGACGGCTTGGAGCTCCGGACTTACAGGAGCGGGCATCGGAGTGGCCGTAATTGATAGCGGCATCAACGATAGCCATCCCGATCTGCGGAATGCGGACGGGTCATCGCGCGTGGTTTATCACCAGGACTTTACGGGAACTCCTACCACCAACTCCAACGGAGCGCAGTACGACCTGTATGGTCACGGCACCCACGTCGCCGGAATCATCGGCGGCAACGGCTCCTTATCTGGTGGCCAATACGAGGGTGTGGCTCCCGGCGTCAATCTAGTCGATCTGCGGGCCTTGGACGCGAACGGCGCGGGCACGGACAGTACCGTGATCGCGGCCATTCAGCAGGCCATTGCCCTGCAGAACACCTACAACATCCGGGTCATTAATCTGTCGCTGGGCCGCGGAATCCCGGTCAGCTACACGCAGGATCCTCTCTGCCAGGCGGTGGAAGCGGCGTGGAACAGCGGGATCGTGGTAGTTGTGGCAGCTGGAAATTACGGGCGCTTGAACGTGGGCGGCAACAACGGCTTTGGAACTGTTACTGCGCCGGGCAACGACCCTCTGGTGCTGACCGTGGGCGCGACCAAGAGCAACGGATCGTCTTACGCCTCGGGTGAGACCAAAGCGAGTTATAGCTCGAAGGGACCCACGACGTACGATCACGTAGTGAAGCCGGACATGATGGCGCCAGGCAATGACATTGTTTCTCTGGCGGCCCCGGGAGCCACGCTGGAGGCTACCTATCCGAACGAATTAGTGACTGGCACAGACGGCAACAGCGACTACTTCACATTGAGCGGAACCAGCATGGCGACGCCTGCGGTTGCGGGCGCGGCAGCTTTGTTGCTGCAAGAACAAAGCACACTTACACCGGATCAAGTGAAGGCGCGACTCATGAAGACGGCGTACAAAATGGGAATGTTTTCTACGTCGGCCTATGTGCCGCATTTGCTGCAGTCTTTCCTCGATTATTATGACCTGTTCTCGGTGGGATCGGGATTGCTGAACGTGCAGGCAGCGGTTGCCAATACTGACCTGGCTCCGGCCACGATCGGATCGGCCCTTTCGCCGGCCGCAGTCTACAACCCTCAGACGCATACGGTTTCGTTGGTAAATGGAAACTCGACCGTTGCTTCCACTTCCGTGGTTTGGGGAAGTTCGGTGGTCTGGGGAACCTCGGTGGTTTGGGGAAGTTCGATCGTAAACGGAACATCAGTAGTCTGGGGTAGCTCGCTTCCCTGGAACGACAATACGCTGAGCGCATTCAGCGTGGTTTGGGGATCGAGCACGGGGACGAGCACGACGGCCTCAAGCGTGGTTTGGGGCGCATCGGTCTCGACTGCCAACGGTGCGTTTTCGGACGCGGGCGACGATGAACAATAGTAGCCGTGTGAATTAAAAGAAAGGAGACGGATCATATGAACGACAACACACGGCAAATTAGGACATTCATCGGCACAATGATGGCAGCCGCGGTAATCACCGCAGGATATGCGGGACTGATCAGCCACGCCCTGCACACGTACTTTGCCTTGGCGGTTCTGGTACTGGCGGCGGTGACATCGCGAATGAAAGTCAAGCTGCCGGGAATCAACGGCAACATGTCGGTCAATCTGCCCTTCCTGCTGACGGCGGTGGTCAGTCTAAGCGCTGCCGAAGCGGTGGTGGTCACGTGCGTTTCGACGGCGGTGCAATGCTGGCCGCGAAAGGACGCGAAGTTCAGCCCGCAGCAGATGGTGTTCAACCTCAGCATGATGTCTTTTGCCAGTTGCGTGGCGAGCCTGATGTTCCATGCCGACTGGCTGCGTGGAATGCACTGGAGTTCCAGCACGCTGGGCTTGGTGCTGGCGACAGCAACCCTGTTCCTGGGACAGACCGCTCCGGTGGCTGCGATCGTGGCTGTGAGTGAGGGGAAGGCGGCTGGGCAGATCTGGTGGAGCCTGGCGCATCTCTCGTTCCCGTACTACATCGTCAGCGCAGGAGTTACAACGATGGTCCAGGCGGTAAGTTCTCACCTGGGGTGGGGACTGGCGCTCGCGGTATTCCCGGTCATGTACGGAATCCACCGTTCTTACCGGTTGTACTTTGGACGGATGGCGCAAACCGTGAGGCCGGAAGCTTTGGTCAAGGCAGCCGGTGCAGGAGCGTAAGCCGTCTAAGAGTTGATTCAACCAAGGGTGGCATGGCGACTCAGGTCGCACATGCCACCTTCTTGTTTTTGGGCTAAGCGGAAATGGTCGTGGAATCGTACGCGGTAAGCGTGCATCCTTATCTCAATCTTTAGGTTTCGCGCCCCCAACTTGATCTTTAAATTGCTGCTGGGTTCCGACGAAAAATTCCTCATACCTTCGTTTGCCGGAAGAGCCTGACGCTTCGCCGTTGATTTTTCCCCATATACGTTGTCCAGAACCGGAATCAGGGAGGGGTCGCACACCGGTGCTCGAGTAAAAGGCGTAGTCGTCTTTGGCCCACCCGTATTGTTCGGGCGAGGATGTTTTTAATAATCCAGAGGATGGAATCTTAACCACAGTCTGGCCGGCCTCGGCTGGCAATGGAGGCGCGCCCGGGATCTCGAACTCGACTCGCACCCAACCGGTGTAACCCTCAGGAATCAAGAAATGAAAGGAACGTGGACTCGAATTCCGAGCGTTGATGCGGGACCCATTGATTTTGAACCATGCTCCCAGGCCAATCACGAGGATGAGCGTCGCGATGCCGACGAAGATTCGAGCGGGTCGGCTTGTGCCACTAGGGAATATCCAACTTGGCGCTGCGCTTTCTCCTGCGGGCTTCTGGCGGAAGCTTACGATCGCAGAATAGACGGTGACGAGAGCCAGAAGAGCGATTGCTAGATACGCCAGCATCATCGAGATTCAGAACCTGGCGCTTTCGGGCTCCGACACGGTGCGCGGCGTTGCACCAGAGTGTGGAGACATCAATTGGGATACTGCGGCCGGCTTGCGAACGCGTGCGCGGACGAAGTTAGCAATCGCCGGAGCGTAGAAGCACCACATCGCGAGACAGGCGATCAGCGCCAGCCGTCCTGCAGCGCGGGGCCTGAAAAGACTCCCATAAGCTGCAATCAGCAGGCAGAAAGAGCCCAACAACGAAACGAGCTCCAGAGGATTCACGGGAACACCATATATAACGAACGACAACAGGGCGTACACATGAAAGCCGGTGACCACACCGGTAACGAAATACAAGACGAAAGGCAACATGGGGAAACCTCAGAACAGGAGCGGCAACTATTCTAACGATTTTTGCATTGGCAAAACGTACATGTAATAGACCAGAATAAAAATAACAGCAACAAAGGCCCCAATATAGAGCGAAAGTAGTAGTCCGCGACGGGTCGTGAACGAGGATGCGTGATTTTTTTTGTTACTTCTTTTCATGAACTGCTACGTGATCGTCCGCTTGTCCAATCGCCCGCTCTTTGCGCGGTCGGAATAAGGGCTCTCCTAGATCCCTATGGTCTGACTCCAGGACAGCCAAAACCACCCGGTCGTCATACTCCAATGCAACTTTGCAGGTCCGAACTAACTTCTGCTGCTGTTGCCCTGACTAAGTTCCGCAACTAATCTCCGTGTGGCAGAGGTTCAGGGCTGCACTCCAATCTCGAAGTTCAAGGTTGAGAGAGCCAGCCGATACTGGTATTGAGCGTTGACATAGCCGATGGCCGCATCGGTTTGCTGCAACTGCGCCTGACTCAGTTCGACGATCGAGCCCAGGCCAAGGTGATAACGACCCTGAGCGAGAGTCAAACTTAAGTCGGCTTCTTTGGCGAGCTCGGCAGCCACGCCGACGCGCTGAAATGCCGTATTCGCCGATAGCCATGCAGTGCGGACGTCGCGCACTACCCGGTCGCGAAGATCTCGGGTGTTCTCGGTTGCGGCTTGGGCCCGGTATTTTGCTTCGGACGCCTGCGCGCTGAACAGGAAACCATTAAAGATGGGGACGCTCATATTCACGCCCACGGCACCGTACCAGCTGGAAGTGAAATAGTTGGGGAAGCAGCCGCCAAAGCAGTCCGGACGAACCGGAGTTCCTCCCATCATGCCGAGCGCGCTGATGGTAGGAAAGAGTTGGTCGCGCTGAGCGCGACGGAATTTTTCCGCTGCCTGTTGATCATAGGTGAAGGCCTGCAGATCGGGGCGTTGCTGCATGGCGGTATTGATGAGCACGTCCACGTCCGGCGGCGGCGAAGGCAGTTGCGCGTTCTCTTCCGTCAATTCGTAGCCAACCTGTTTGTCGAAGCCCAGGACCGCCGTCAGCGCGGCGATGGTCGAATCGACATTGTTCTGGGCATCGAGTTGCAGCAGTTTGGCTTGCGACAGGGTGACGTCGGCAAAGGATAAATCCAGGGTTGATTTCAGTTTGCTCTTGGTCAGTTCGTCGATTTGATGTTGGACTGACCCGCGAGTGATCACCGTTTGTTGCGCGACCTTGAGAAGAGCCTGGGCCTGCAGCGCGTTGTAAAAGGCCTGATCCGTAGCGAGAACGATATCCTCGGTAGTGGCCAGAGCACTGGCATTTTGCGCCTTTTCCATGAGTTTTGAGGAGGAGACCAGGTTAATTGTGCGCCCAAAATCCGTGATGAGCTGACTGAGAGTTACTCCGCCGCCCGCATGTTCAAGCAGGCGAGGCGCATTGAGGGCGCCGGCGCCAATGCGGCTGCCTTCATTGGCATCGACCGCCGTTATGGTGCCATTAAAATTGGGGAGTTCTGCCGACCTGGTCTCGCGATAGATCTGATGTTGTGCCAGCGCCAGCAAACGCCCGACACTGATCCGGGGATTGTTCTTGAGAGCCAACTGCTCAGCCTGAGTACGGGTTAAGCGCACAGTGATGGGCGCTTGCCCCGCTTGAGCCGTTTTTGGGTCAACGGACGAATTCGTCTGAGATCCGTCGCCGGTTTGGAAGCTGGCGACCAGGGCCATTTGAGCTTGCGGAGGCGGAACGATCCGACTCGGGTTTGGCGTGAATTGTGGCTGCGGAGCGGAAGGCAAGTTTTCGGCCGCCCCCGATTTGTCGGAGGTTTGTGCCAAGCCAAGCTGGGGCAGAAGCGCCCACAAAAATAACAGTGGTGCGCAGAGTTTAAAAATATTGACCCTTGTCATCGGGTTGTTCTCTCTAGCTCCTTCACGAGGTGTGGTGTGCATCTCTGAGCAATTCCAGAAAGCGGGATGTTTCTGCCTCATTGCGTCGGCTCCGTCGGCTGAGCGGTCGCGGCTTGCTTGACTCTGTTTCCCCCCGTACACCAGCAGATAAGCGGCGGGCACGATGAAAATGGTGAGCACCACGGAAGAAGTCAAGCCTCCGATGATAGCCTTCGCCATAGGGGCATACTGCTCCGCGCCAGTCCCCATTTTCAGAGCCATCGGAATCATTCCGATGATGGTGGCCAGCGAGGTCATTAGAATGGGCCGCAGGCGAACGCGGCACGCGGTAATGACCGCGTCCGCCGGTGACATTCCTTGCTTTTCCAGATTGTGAGCAAAATCAACAATCAGAATGCTGTTCGAGTCCGCGATACCGACCAGCATTAGGACGCCCATGAGCGACATGACATTCAACGTACTGCCCGTGAGCGGCAGAATGATCAACACTCCGACAAATCCCATGGGAATCGCCAGCATGATCAGGAAAGGATCGACGAACGACTTGAATTGAGCGGTCAGGATGAGGAACAGAAGCACGAAAGAGAGCAGAAAACCCAGCCCGAAACTCGTAAACGAGGCCTGCATACCTTCGACCATGCCCCGCAGGTTAACCCGCACATTGGGGGACATTTTTGTGTCCTTCACGAGACGCTTGATCTGGTCGGTGACGCGTCCCAGATCTTCTCCTGCCGGAGTTACGTAGACGTCCATCACGCGTTGGATCTGGTAATGATCCACCTCGGTTGGCGTTTGGATGTTTTCCAGCTTCACGACCGTGTCCAAAGTTGTAGGCTGTTGCAGGTTGGGTGCGTGGAGTGGAATGTTGGTGAGATCGGTGGGGTTGTGGATTGCCGCCCGGCCTTTTTCGAAATACTGGACCGTGAGGTAGTAGTCGTTGCCACTCTTGCGGTCCACCCAGTAATTGGGCGCAATCATGTAGTTCGAGTTCAGCGCTGTGATCACATTGTCCACTACGTCTTTCTGCGTGAGCCCCAGTTCCCCCGCATGTACCCGGTCCACATCCAGCCGCAGCGCCGGGTAGTTCATGTCCTGCGGTATATACACTTCCCCTACCCCTGGCAGGCTCCGTATCTTGCTCGCCAAATCCTGCGCCACTCCGTAAATCTGGTGCAAATCGGGACTGCTCACTTGCAAATCAATGGGCGCCGGCATCCCCATATTCAGCACCGCATCCACCATCGATCCACTGGAGAAAAACGTCCGAACATCAGGAAACTGCCGCGCCATCTCCTTCTGCACCTCGTCCATGTACGCGAAGCTGCTCTTGGCGTGCGAATCCTGCAGTGCTACTTGAACCGTGGCCGTATACGGACCCGCATTCGTCGTGTACAGCGAGGAGAAATCCGGTACCACCCCCAGATTCGAGACCACCATTTTCAAGTCCTTGGCGCCGATGGTGTGACGGATCAGATCCTCCACCTTGGCCACATATTGCTCGGTGACTTCGATACGCGTACCGGTGGGGACTTTCAGATTGATGGTGAACTGGCCGGCATCGGTTTGCGGAAAGAAGGCCAGCCCCAGCAGCGGGTAGATGGCCACACTGGCCACGAACACTCCGCTCAGCGCAGCCACGGTGAGGCCGGGCCGCTGCACTGCACGCCGCACCCAGCGCTCGTAGAAATCCAAGAGCCGGTTGAACATGCGGTTGAACCTGGCATTGAAGCGGTCCCACCATGAACCACCCGCGGCTGCTGTCGGCTCCACTTCATATTCATTATTCTTCCGTCCGTGTGCGCTGGCATGCGGCACCGCTTTCAGGAAGCGAGAGCAGAACAGCGGAATCACCGTCATCGCCACAACAAAAGAGGCCAACAGAGACAGACAAAAAGCCAGAGCCAAAGCTGAGAAGAGGAACTTGCTGACTCCATAGAGGAACGTGACCGGGAAGAAATCCACAACGTCCACTAAGGTTGCAGCCAGCACGGCTAGATTAACTTCCGCGCCTCCAACTTCGGCCGCAACCATGGGCGCGGCGCCCGTCTCCAGGTGACGGTAGATGTTTTCGAGCGAGATCACCGAGTTATCGATCACGCGTGAGAAGGCCAGTGCCAGACCCGCAAGGATCATTGTGTTGACGGTGCTTCCCCACATGTACAACACGACGAACGTAGCCAGGGCGGAGAGTGGAATCGAAAGCAGAACCGCCGTGGTGGCACGAACGCTGCCCAGGAAAATCAAAATCATGAGACTGGTCAGAACCAAGCCAATGATGCCTTCGTGGAGCACCGTTTTCAGCGCTTCCTTCACATAGACCGACTGGTCGAAAACCACTGTCGCGGTCATTTGTTTGGGAATGTCGTAGAGATGTCCGACCAGGCTGCGGATCCCGTTCACCACGTCAATCGTATTGGTGTCTCCACCTTGCTTCATGATGGGGATGTAGCAGGATCTCTGCCCATCGACGCGCACCACGTTGTACTGGATCTGATTGGCATCTTTTGCCTGGCCCAAATCGTTTACGGAAACCCAGGACGTACCCTCAGTCTTGACTGGGACTTTGCCCAGTTCATCCATGTTGTTGACCAAGCTATTGGAGTAGACGTAGTAGTCAAACGGCCCCATCTTGACGTCGCCGGCGGGCAAGATAAGGTTGGAGTTGTTGACGGCATTCACCACGTCCATCGGGCTCAGCTGGCGGGATGCCAACTTGTAGGGATCCACGTACACCATGATCTGGCGGTACTTGCCGCCAAAGGGAGGGGGGATTTCGGCTCCCTTGACCACGGCGATTTGATTGCGGATCTGGAACTGAGCGTAGTCGTGGAGCTGGGTTTCGTTGAGGCCCGGCCCCTTGACTGTCACCAGCGCCACCGGCAGGCTGGAGGCGTCGAACTTCAGCACAACCGGGGGCAGGGTTCCGGGCGGTAAACGTTTCAGGTCCGCTAGAGCGAGATTCGAGAGCTCAGTTACATCGGCATCGGCGTTGGTTCCGGGCTGGAAATACACTCGAATGATGCTCACACCCAGCAGCGAGCGCGATTCCATGTGGTCAATGCCGCTGGCCAAAGTGAAGAAGCGCTCCAGGGGATCGGTGATGTCGGTCTCAATGTCCTGGGGTGGCATGCCCGAGTAAAAAGTGGCGACTACGACCTCGGGTAGATTAATGGCTGGAAACAGATCCACCGGCATGCGCACCAGACTCGTGACGCCGATGACCAGGAGTGCGAGGCAGACGACGATGATGAAATACGGATTGCGAATTGAGAATCCTGGCATTTAACTCCTATCGCTCTTGCGACCCCCATTTAGCGCCGCGCAAACGGCCACTGTCCAGATCATGAATGCGTCACTTTCTCCCGGTTGCGGTAGACGAGCAAATATGCGGCGGGCACGATAAAAACGGTCAGTACGACGGAAGCGGTCAACCCTCCGATGATGGCGCGAGCTAAAGGAGCGTATTGCTCGCTGCCCGTTCCGAATTTCAGCGCCATGGGCACCATTCCAATAATCGTGGCCAGCGAAGTCATCAGAATGGGGCGAAGACGTACTCGGCAGGAAGAAATCACCGCCTCTTCGATGGTGGTTCCTTGCTCTTCCAAGCGATGAGTAAACTCAACAATCAAAATACTGTTCGACGCCGAGATGCCCACCAGCATCAGCACCCCCATTAACGACATCACATTGAGAGTCGTGCCGGTCAAAGGCAAAATGATCAGGACTCCGATGAAGCCCATTGGGATGGCAAGCATAATGAGAAACGGATCCTTAAAGGACCGGAACTGGGCCACCAGAATCAGGTAGAGGAGTATGACCGAGAGCGAGAGGCCGATGGCAAAGCTGCGGAACGACGCATTCATCCCCTGCACCATGCCCCGAATATTGATGCGCACGTTTTCGGGAACATTCAGCTGCGGGATGAGCCGGGCAACCTCGTCCGAAACCTTCCCCAGGTCCTCCGAAGCTGGAGTCACATACACGTCAGTGACTCGTTGAATCTGGTAATGGTCTACCTCCGTTGGGGTTTGGACGTACTCCACGTTCACCACGTTGTCGAGAACGGAGATGGGACGAGTGGGCCCGGCAATCTCGGGAGGGTGGACACGCCTAGGATCAGGCATCGCCTGAGCACATGCCCAAGCAGCCTTTTGATTGGGGAGGTGCATGAACTGAAAAGAAGCCGGTTTCAGCTGCGCAGGCCCACAGCGAAGGTTCTTTTTCGCATCGGCTCCAGTTCGTAGAGGAATTTGCCCGAGATCAACCATGTTGTGGATCGCAGCTTGGCCTTTTTCGAAATACTGGACCGTGAGGTAGTAGTCGTTGCCACTCTTGCGGTCCACCCAGTAATTGGGCGCAATCATGTAGTTCGAGTTCAGCGCTGTGATCACATTGTCCACTACGTCTTTCTGCGTCAGCCCCAACTCCGCCGCATGTACCCGGTCCACGTCCAGCCGCAGCGCGGGATAGTTCAAATCCTGCGGAATATACACTTCCCCAACTCCCGGAAGGCTCCGTATCTTGCTCGCCAAATCCTGCGCCACTCCGTAAATCTGGTGCAAATCCGGACTGCTCACCTGCACATCGATCGGCGCCGGCATCCCCATATTCAGCACCGCATCCACCATCGAACCGCTGGAGAAAAACGTCCGAATGTCGGGAAACTGCCGCGCCATCTCCTTCTGCACCTCGTCCATGTACGCGAAGCTGCTCTTGGTGTGCGAATCCTGCAGTGCTACTTGAACCGTGGCCGTATACGGACCCGCATTCGTCGTGTACAGCGAGGAGAAATCCGGTACCACCCCCAGATTCGAGACCACCATTTTCAAGTCCTTGGCGCCGATGGTGTGACGGATCAGATCTTCCACCTTGGCCACATATTGCTCGGTGACTTCGATGCGCGTACCGGTGGGGACTTTCAGATTGATGGTGAACTGGCCGGCATCGGTTTGCGGAAAGAAGGCCAGCCCGAGCAGCGGGTAGATGGCCACACTGGCCACGAACACTCCGCTCAGCGCAGCCACGGTGAGGCCGGGCCGCTGCACTGCACGCCGCACCCAGCGCTCATAGAAATCCAGGAGCCGGTTGAACATGCGGTTGAATCCGACGTTGAAGCGGTCCCACCAGGAGCGATTATGTTCTGCTCCGATTTGCCCCTCGGCCTCCGCGTGCCCCGCGCCATGCGGCACCGCCTGCAAGAAGCGCGAACAAAACAGCGGAATCACTGTCATCGCCACAAGGTAAGAGGCGAAAAGAGAGATGACGACGGCGAGAGCAAGCGCGGTGAAGAGAAATTTGCTGACGCCGTAGAGAAAGGTGACTGGGAAGAACACGACCACTGTTGTCAGCGTCGCTGCCAGAACCGCAAGGCTTACTTCCGACCCTCCCACCTCGGCAGCGGCCTCGGGCGCAGCACCCATCTCCAAGTGACGATAAATATTTTCGAGCGAGATCACCGAGTTATCGATCACGCGCGAAAAGGCCAGCGCCAATCCGCCAAGGATCATCGTGTTGATCGTGCTGTCCATCATGTACAGCACGACGAATGTAGCGAGAGCGGACAGTGGGATGGAGAGGAAAACAGCCGAGGTTGCGCGAACGCTTCCTAAGAAAACCAAGATCATCAGGCTGGTGAGAAGCAGGCCAATCAAACCTTCATGGAGCAACGTTCTGATGGCTTCCTTCACGAAAGCGGATTGGTCAAAGACCACCGTTGCCTTCAATTGGGTGGGAATGTCGTAGAGATGGCTGATCATCTCCCGAATGCCATCGACAACCTGGATGGTGTTGGTGTCCCCACCTTGCTTCATGATGGGCAAATACACCGACGGTTGGCCATCGACGCGCACCAGGTTGTACTGGATTTGATTCGCATCTTCCGCCTTCCCTATATCGTTTACCGTGACCGAGGAGGTTCCCACAGTCTTGACTGGGACTTCGCCTAGCTCACCCATGTTATTAACGAGGCTGTTGGAGTAAACGTAGTAATCGAGCGCGCCCATCTTGACGTCGCCGGCAGGCAAGATCAGGTTGGAATTATTGACAGCGCTGACTACGTCCATCGGGCTCAACTGGCGAGAGGACAACTTGTACGGGTCGACATAGACCATGATCTGGCGATACTTGCCGCCAAACGGAGGCGGGATCTCCGCTCCTTTCACCACCGCGATTTGATTGCGGATAGTGAATTGTCCAATGTCGTGAAGTTCGGTTTGATTCAGCCCTTCACCCTTCAGCGTGACCAGGCAAACCGGCAAGCTCGAGGCATCGAACTTGAGCACGACTGGTGGCAACGTGCCGGGGGGTAAACGCTTCAGATCAGCCAGAGCAAGGTTCGAGAGCTCGGTGACATCCGCATCGGCGCTCGTGCCCGGCTGAAAGTACACCTTGATGATGCTTACACCCAGGAGGGAGCGAGACTCCATGTGGTCGATGCCGCTGGCTAGCGTGAAGAAGCGTTCCAAAGGATCGGTGATGTCCGTCTCGATGTCCTGCGGTGGCATGCCGGAGTAAAAGGTGGCGACCACGACTTCGGGCAAATTGATGGACGGGAACAGGTCGACGGGCATCCGCACCAGGCTGGTCACGCCAATCACCATGAGTGCCAGGCATATGACGACGATGAAGTACGGATTGCGTATGGAGAAACGTGACATGTTTCGTACCGATTGCTACTGCATCTGCACTGAGCTCTACTCCTGAGTGCTTTCGTGGTACTGCATAACTTGAACCGGCTGCGCGACAACTTTCTCGCCGGGCTTCAATCCACTTCGATCGCTGATTACAACCTGCTCTCCCTCGCGTATGCCGGACACCACTTCCGCGTCCGTGGCGGTTTGGAGCCCAAGAGTTACCTGTCGATCCTCAAGTTCACCATTGCCGTTCACAACAAACACTGTCGTCTTATCGGCCTCGTGGTTGACCGCCTGCAGCGGAATTGAGGGAATGTCTTCCCTGTGTTCGAGGGTTAAATCAGCATCGGCGTACAAACCGGGGACCAGCAGCCGATCTGGATTGCGAACATCCACTTCAGTGTGCATGGTTCGCGTATCTTCCCTGACATCCACCGAGAACCGCGCAACTTTTCCAGGGACGGTGCGGTTGAGCGAGGGGACGCGAACGTCCACGGGATCTCCGACCCGAATGTATCGAACGTAGGCTTCTGGAACCGGTATGACGAGGCGAAACAGATCATCTTCGGAAAGCTTCACGATGGGGATCGCCTGCGTGCTCGAACCGGTCCCGGCTTGCACCAGCGTTCCGAGGTTTGCGTAGCGCTCCGTAACGACACCAGAAAATGGCGCCGTGATTTTGGAATAATCAAAGAGACTTTGATCGTGAACGAGTTTCGCTTTGGAGACGGCGAGTTGGCTCTGGGCAGCGTCCAGAGCCGCTTGGCCGGCGTCGACTTGCGAGGATGCTGCCAGGTCTTTTCCTTGGGCGTCGTCCACTTCCTGCTGGGCCACGATGCCGGGCTGGCTCTGAAAGACTCCGTTCAACCGTGTGTACTGGAGATGCAGGGCCTTGTACTGCGCCTGGTAACGCTCCAATTCGTGCTGTGCCCTCGTCACCTGATTGAACGCGTTCTTGATTTCCGCCTGATCTTCCTGCAGTTGTGCCTCTAACTCGGGAATCTCAAGAATGGCCATGACCTGGCCGGCTTTCACGTGCGTTCCGTAATCGACCATCAGCTTCTTGACGTAGCCGGATTCTTTCGCGTAAACGTCAATCTCTTGAAATGGCACTAACTCGGAGGAGAGCGTGATTTTCCGGCCGAGAGACTTTTTCACCACCTTGGTTACGCCGACAGTGATGGTTGGACCGTTCGCTTGCACATGGTCGGTCCGATCTCCTGAACAGGAAGACAGGCTGACTACAAGCGCGACGATGAACGCCACAAGAGAAAAGGCAATGGATGCCGTGGGCCTGTAGGTTCGCGTGATGGACATTGTGCGGTTTTGAGTCATCGTGTCTTGGACCAGCCTTCCCTGCTATTGGTAGAAGCCGTTTCCGGCCTAGCCCTTCCTCTTCATCACCTCACCCAGCTTCGCCACCGAAAACCCGCTGGATCGGCAGAAGTCGATTACGTTCTGCTCGGCCCGTTGCATTTCCGCGGCAACCGCTGGGATTGCAGCGGCAATCTCCGCCGGGATGGTGAGAACGCCGTGACGGTCGCCGTGCAGCAAATCTCCCGGACGAATTTCCATCCCGCCCACGCTGATGGCAGCGCCGACATCGAAAATGTGGGCATAGGCATGCGACACGGCGACGTTTCCGGCAAACAACTGAATCCCCATCGCGCGAACGGAAGGCAGTTCCCGCACAGCGCCGTTGGTCAGATAGCCGATGCAGCCCAGCGCCTTGAGGATTGCAGAGTGCATGTCTCCTACAAAAGCTCCGCGGCCTGGCGGATTATCCTTGTCTTCCAATACCAGGATGCGTGGTGCGGGAATCTCAAGAATGCTGTTCCAGAAATCGCCTCGGTCGCGGAACGTGCTGCCCACCATGGGAGGCTGGCCGCTGCGCAGCCGCGCCGTTGCCGCATACCCCACCATCGGAGGGGCGTCTTCGAACATGCAGCGAATGCTGGCGTTCGTGAATCCCGTGTTGTGCAGTCGAACGTTAAAAGTCTCGACCGCGTTCGCGACCATGCAAGTATCAAATTGCCGTAGAGCATCCAACTCTCCCTCAGTCAACAAGGGTGCAAGCGCCATGTACGCTTCCTTTCAGGATCCGATTTTCGTTCCAGGCCGACAAATTCACATACTCCTGACTAAGCGAATTTGATCGCCGAGCTTACAATCGTAGATCCCCATATTCCACCGCGATATAGAGCCAGAGTCGTACCCAAGCATGCCCACGAAGGCAGACTTCCAAGGCTCTGTCCTTTGAACTCGGCCAGGTTTCGCGCTAGCCGCACGGAATACCCGAGGTCCCTCATTCCATCAATGAGGCAGAACTCATCGGTAGCAACCACCGGAACAATGGAGACAGAGAAAGATCAGCAGGACGGAGGAGGACGGTTGTACAGGCTTGTTTCCAGCAGAACACCGGGTATCGGAGGCCCAGTCGGGGCAATGCGGGGATAAGAAGTTGGAGCTTGCAGGATGCCGGTTTGCATCACCTGAGGCATCCAGTTGACCGCGTTCTGCGTCAGGTGCTGCCGAATTTGCTCCGGCGAGGAATGTTTGTGCAAGGTCTTTACTGCATATGTCGAAGAACTCTGAGGCGCACAGTAACGAGTAGCTACGCTCACGGTCAGCGCCGACACGGCGAGGACGACGATGATCGCACACCAACCCCTGCGCCAGGGACATTCGAGATTTGTCAGCTGCAGCATTCCAGACTTACAGGACTATCTTATTTCCTAACATATAGAGGTTGTGTAAGCAAGTGGACGAGGCGTGACCACGGTAACTCCTACCAAGTTTGATACACAAGCCGCTCGCTTGGTTGCACTGCTTTGATGATGTGGTGCCTCAAACCGCTGATTTCCAAGGCTCTCACTGCACATCGGCAACTTTGCCGTTCAGGAAAGTTATCTTCATGTCTTTGTAGATATAGAGCTGCTTGGCACCCAGATTGACGATTTTTTCCGGCTTGCCTAGAGCGCCCGTCACCTGGTCCGTCGTCATTCCGAGTTGAATGGTTTGCGGTTCGGCTTGTTGCTCCGCCGGTTGGGCGGCCTGCTGATCCTGTCCGCCCTGCGCAGCCTGGCCTCCCTGCTGGCCACCTTGATCCTGCTGCGTGTCATCGCTGATGGAGAGGAGCTGCCCGATCGTGTCCTCGACATCGCCCGCACTGGCTTTCTCCAGAGTTCCCTTGGGGAACTGAAAGATCACTTGAGCCTTGTTATAAGTCGGCGGATCCGTTTTGTTGCACGTGTCGCAAGCGACGATCGTCAATTCAACGATGTCCTTGCCTGTATTGACTTCGATCTTGGACGGATACACCTTGTCTCCCACCTGAAACAGATGGGTGGTCTGCTCCTTCCCGAACCTTTTCATGCCGAAACCAATTCCCTTCGACAAAATGCTACTGGGAGTGTGTACCGTTCCACCTTCGTATTTCGTGGAAAGAATGCTGGTGTCGGAGTACGGTACGCCGAGGATTCCGCCCTTTTGAATGGCGAGCAGTGTGCCTGCGGAGATCACCGAATAACCGCTGGTGTCCGATCCCATCTTCACCAGCTTGTACTGCGCGGCGAGCTGCTCCTGAAGAGAAACGGGCGCGCCTTGCGCGTCGGCGCGCGACGACGAGAAGACGGCAGCGCAAACGATGGCGACGATCGCCGGAATCATCTTCTTTAGCTTCTCCAACTTCTGATCCATGGCTCGAATTCTCCTCTCAAGATCTGCCCAGATTAAAACCTGCCCAGGCCGAACAGATCACGCTGGGTTATTACTCAATCCGGACATCCGAATCCTGATTGAACGACAAAAACAGGGAGCGCCCCCATTTGGGCGACGCCCCTCAGGCAATCTGCAGAACCGTCCGGCGCGGGCGAGCCAGCGAACTTACTGCGAGCCGCCGCCCGATGAGGCAGCTTCTTGTTTGACATCGGCCTCAGTCTTGTCGGCTTCGGTGTCTTGATCCGCCAGCGTCTTAGCGGCACTCTTATCCGGAGGCGGAGGCGAAACATCGGAAGCCACGGTGGACGTGTCCGGCGCCTTCGGTAAGCCGGCGGTTCCCTGTTTGGAGGCCAGCGTCTTCATGCCTTCGTCAATCTGTTCCTGAAAGTGGTTCTGCATCTCCTGCAGGTCGTCCACCGAAACCGCAACGGTTTTGCCTGCGGCGCAATCGGTCTTCTTGCTGCTGGCGATGCTCACATTCACTTTCTGGTCGGCATCGGGAGTGTCGGTGAGCCGGGTGATGACATCTCCCTGCGTCAGTGCGCATTCCTGACCATCGGCCACCACGGCGAGGTCATCGGATACCACGAACGTGCGCCGCGCGGGATCAAGCGCGGGAGGCACTTCGCCGCTGGCCGCTTGCTGCCCACCGCCCGACGAGCCGCTCTTGCCAGCCTCGGCCTGGGAAGCAGCGATTTGCGCCTTCACTTCCTCGGCAATCGCTTCCTTGACCTCCGGCGAGAGCGCTACCTGGCCACTCGGTGCGGCTGGCGGTGGCCCAGCGCTGGCCACCTGATCATTGGATGGAGTGGCGTTGTTCGCTGCCCCCGCCGCCTCGGCATTGGCTTCCGCCTGAGCCGCATAGGCCGCCTGTAGATTCGCTGAGATCAGATAGTCGGTGAGCCAGAACGCGGCCGACGGATACACGGGATAGGGCGCGAAATAGCCGCCATAGTAGCCGTACCACGGCGCTCCGCCCCATCCCCATCCGTAATACACCGGCGCCGGCCAAGGGTTATACGCCCAGCCGTAATACGCGGGATGGTAAAAATACGGGTGATAGTAGCCGTAATAGGGATGCCCGCCATAGTAGTAGCCGCGATAAACGCCGGACCGGTAGCCGCCGTGGTAATAGTACGTTCGGGAATAATAGGAACGTCCGCCGCGCGTGACGTAAGCACGCTGTACGTAACCTCCATGCCTTCCCGTGCTCACGATGCGCGCCCCGTTACGCTCTCGCACAATGGTTCGGCCACCGTGAAGGTTGTGCTCAATGTGCATGCCATTCCGGTTGATGGAACGGATCTGTCCATTCGGACGGATGTGTGCCGATCCGCCGCCCCTCAGGGAAACCTGTCTACCGGGAGCCGAATGGCTGATGTTCGAGTGCGCGCCGGTCATGTTTCCGTGTCCGCCAACCGCGGTCCTATGTCCGGCGGTCATAGTCCCGTGCCCGGCGGTGGCTGTCCCATGCCCGGCCAGCGTGGTTCCGTGTCCGGCGGTAGCTGTCCCATGCCCGGCTGCTGTGACTCCGTGCCCCGCGCCCGTGGTTCCGTGTCCGGTGGTCGTCGTCGTATGGGTCGTTGGGTTCATGTGGCTGGGCGTGGTTGCATGCTGCATGTTCCCACCCGTATGAGTGGGCGCGGAGGTATGGGCGGGAGCACTGGCATGTGGCGCTGGAGCGCTCGGGCGCGGAGGCGGTTCGTTTGTCTTGTGCTGCGCGAAGGCGAGCGCCGGAACCACCATTATGAGCGCGAACAAAACACACTTTCGCAGGGCACTTTCATTGATCGAGAAACTCATCGTAGACTCCTAAACTCAAAGATTTCATCCGGCTGCCTAGGGACAAACGTGCGTGACAGTAGACTTACGAGCTGGTTCCAATCGCTTTTCTGGGGCCCCAGGAAGAAGACCGGCAGGAGGTTCGTTGAAGCACATCGAAGTGCGGGAACGGGCATCCTGCGGCGGAGCCACGTTACCAAAACCGGGCTGGAGGCGCAATCGTTTTCTCGCATTTTCACTTCTTCCTCGGGCGACTGGCTGCGATAATGTAGTTCCTCGGTCCGGAGGAACACCGTTGCGCTATCTCGATCGCCTGCAGCCCCTCGCCCTTTTTCTAATGCGCTTGGCCTTGGGAGTAATCATGGTCGCGCATGGCTATCACAAAGTTTTTGGAGGTTTGCATCACCATGCGCAAATGGTTTCCGGTCTCGGCCTGCCGGCATGGCTCGGCTATGTCTCCGCCTTCACCGAATTTTTCGGCGGGTTGTTGATCCTTGTGGGATTCTTCACCCGCGCTGCGGCGTTTGCCGTTTTCATCGACCTATTTGTGGCCATTTGGAAGGTGCACTTCCACAACGGACTCATCGGAACCCCCGACCGACCTGGGTATGAGTTCGCCCTCGCGGCTGCCGCCCTCGCCTTCGCGCTGATCTTCTTTGGCGGAGGTCCCATTGCCATTGACCACGTCCTCCGCGGCGGAGGGAGGGGCGCCTCCCAGCGGTCATGATTTGCACAGAAAGCTAATGATTGGGCGCAAGCGCAACTTATTCCGACCCTTCGGGTTTCACTCTGCGACCGTTACCCTGTCCGCTAAAGTTCGGTATGGCAATCGATAAGCGTGGCGTGCGCCAATTGAATTCCGGCGCTGTTGAAATTATGATGAGTAGGTCACTCATGCGCTTGCATCCAAATGGTTTGGCGGTCGCATCTCACCGCCATTAGTGATCACAGGAGGTTTCTCTTGAGAAAACTTGCCTTCCTTGCGACCGTGTTCGCGTTTTTTGTCTTCGGTAACGTGGCTTCAGCCCAACAGGGGGATGCCATGATCGGTTTCGGAACCGTCCTGTCGCCGGGGGCCGCGGAGTGCGGCGCATCGACCTCTTTCAATTTCACCTGCCCTGAAAAGGGAGGCCTGTATATGAATCTCGGCGCCGACGTGATCTTCCACCGACGGATGGGCTTCGGCTTCGACGCCGCCTGGAGAGCGGGCCAGGGACTCTATGGCGGCGTTCAACCTTATCGCCCCATTCTTTTTGACTTCAACGGCGTCTACCAGCCACGGTTGAGCAAGAAGGTAGGCGCGGACCTGATGGGGGGCATTGGGTGGCAGAGCACTCGCTTCTACGGCTACCAACCGACGAGCAACTGCTTGTACTTTGGCGCCTGCTACCAGAGTTCCAACCACTTCCTGGTCGATGTAGGAGGTGGTCTCCGCTACTACGTCTGGGGCCATGTCTTCGTCCGCCCAGAAGCCCATTACTACAGGATCTTCAACAACACGGTCGACTTCACCTCCGGCAACATTATCCGCGTAGGGGCATCGATCGGTTACACTATCGGCCCAGACTAGGCCTTCGATGGGGCAGGTGGGCGAATTTGGTGCGGGCAGCCAGTTCCGACCGCCAAATTTTGTGCCAGCCCAACCTTTCGCGGCTGCCTTGCCGGGCACCACCCATGTGGCGGCCACATCCCAGAAGCCTGAACGAACTGATAAGGGGGCTGTATTTGAGAAAGTTCGCAGTTGTTCCGTCCGCGTGTGCGGTTCTTCTTCTGTCTTCCACTCTTGCCCGTGCGCAGCAAACTGACGTTGCGGTTGGTGCTGGCATTCTTTTATCTACCAAGAACATCACTGCTTCCGAGGGTTACCTTCCCCCTCCGGAGAAGGGCGGGCTTTATCCCAGCTTCAGCATCGTCCGGATTCTTAAGAACCGCTATGGCTATAGCGGAGAGTTTGCCTACAGCTACAAGCAACATCTCTATAACGGCTACCAGGAATACCGTCCCATTCTTTACGACTTCAACGGTATATTTGCCCCGCACGTGGCCAAACGAACTGACGCCGAAATCATGGCCGGGGTCGGGGGACAGACCGTACTTTTCTATAACCAATACGGCTCTTGCAGTTTTTCGTCAGGTTGCGCCACCCACCTTGACAACAATCAGTTCCTCTTTCACCTTGGCATCGGCATCCGCTACACCGCGTGGCGGCACTACTTTGTGCGCCCCGAAGCTCACCTCTACCACATCGTAAACAACTCCAATTTCCACTCCGATAACGTACTTCGGGTGGGCGCTTCCGTCGGCTACACTTTTGGCCACAAATAACATTCGGAGCCGGCGGCAAAAGCTGCTGTGAAGAAAAATAGGCAGCGTCGGTCCGACGCTGCCTCTCAGTGTGCTGATCCCCCGATTAGTGCTCTTGTTCGCAGATCTCAGCTTCGTGGATCGCCTGATCCAGATGCTCGATGGCCTTGACGCGATGGCCGTGGAAATCCCTGGCCGCGGTTTCGAGATGATGCTTGGCACTCCGCATGGCTTCCAGAGCTTCGTGGATGTGGGGATGCTCCTCCGGCGTGGCTGCCGCCGCCGGTGTGGCCGGAACGGCAGCCACTGCTGGAGTGGGCGCCGCCGGGGCTTTCGGTCCGGCTGCCGCCACCGAGAAAGCCAGCGTAAAGAGAAGTGTTGCCATGATGAGCAGAGTCAACAACCCAATCTTTTTCAAGTGTTCCTCCTCGTCCGAATTCCGGCTCGGACGTAACCGGTGTATTTCGACTGCCACGGACATCGCTCACGCTACGTCAAGGGCCCGCGACACCCGCACAGTATAGCCGCACAGGCGCGCGTCGACTCGTGCAAAAGATTACTCCCCGGATGCTCCATTCAATCTCTCGCGCCGACTTCTCCACCACAGCAATGCCGCCCCGAGGAGCAGGAAAATGGCGACCGAGATATCGATGCGTTTCACATCTCGCTGCAGCCGCTCCCAATGCTGGCCGAACAGATAGCCCGCGCCGGAGATCACCGCCACCCACAGAGCGGCGCCCAGAACGTTGAATACCATGAACTTTCGCCACGGCATCCGCAGGGCTCCCGCCATGGGCCCCGCAACGATCCGCACGCCGAAGACGAAGCGGGCAAAGAAGACTGTGACCGCGCCGTACCGCGCGAAGAGTCCCTCCCCGCGCTCCAGAGTCCTGTTTCGAATTCTGAAGAGGGCCTGGTAGCGCGCCAGCAGCGGACGTCCGCCATAGTAGCCAAGAGCAAAACCCAGATTGTCGCCCAGCGTCGCCGCGATCGTCGCAATCAAAACGATCCAGGGAAATCGCAGATCGTGCTCGGAATAGGCGAGGAAACACGCGAGTAACAGAATCGTTTCACCCGGCACCGGCACCCCGGCATTTTCCGCCAGCAGGGCCGCGCCCACGGCCCAATATCCGTACTGCACCACCGCATTCCGCAACAGTTCGAAAATGGAGTGGGTCAAGATAATCACGTGGGACAGGCGCCTCGATTGTCCAGTCGGCAGTAGCCGGCAGTTTAGCCTGGAGTAACGAATACAAGAACTCTATGCCAAACCTTCCGGGCGCGTCAGAAAGTTGATGAGCTCCCGGTTGAACTCTTCCGGACACTCTTCGTAAGGCAGGTGCCCGACGCCTGGAAAGACAACCGTTTGGACGTGCGCAAAATGCCGGGCCAATGGCTCCATGGACGAAACGTACACCGCAGGATCTTTGCTTCCCCACATCAGGAGCGTGGGAATTGGCGCCAGCTTGGGGAGTAGAGCCTCCAGTTCTCGGAGATCGGCCGTCCATGTGCGAACAATGCTGAGGGCATGCTCCAACAATCCAGGGATTGCCATTGGCGCCGTGTAGCCTTCAAGGCTATCAGGCGGAATCCTCTTGCGGTTGGCATAGAGCCGCCCGTGCCAGTAAGGAAAGAGAAAAGGCATGCGTCCGATCCCTGAACGAAACAACGACGCTCCGAACCGGGTACCAAAGAAAGGCGCCAGCCAAGTCCCATGCGGAGAATACGGATTGACCGGGCAGACCAGCACCAACCGCCGGAGCCGCGCGCTGCAGCCGCCCGCACTCATGCACTCCGCAGCCGCGGACATTGCCACAGCCCCGCCCCGTGACGTACCCAGCAAGTCGAACGAGGTGAGCCCCAGATTTTCAACAAACCTCAGAACACGCCTAGCCGTCGCTCGCATCGAGTGATCGATCCCGCGAGGCCGATCGGAGAACCCCGCCCCTAGGAGGTCAGGTGCGTACACGGTTGCATATGGCGCCAGCGCAGGCATGGTGAATCGCCAGGAGAAGGAATAGGCCAGCAGCCCGTGCAGCAAAATCAGCGGCGGTCCGGAACCCGCGCGCAAGTAGCGCATGCGGGCACCATCGAAATCCATCCAACACTCTTCCACTCCTTCGCTCAAGGCAAAAGCGGAGTGTGCCGGGTTCTGCTGAACTTTATTCATTCAAAACTTTCTCCCCTGCGGGACAACTCTTTCCTCCCCCCCGGAGTCTACTTAAGTGAACGCCTCTGTCGCTTCACTCTGGGGAGCTTCGGCTCCCCGTTTTTTCTGGGCTACGCAGTCACATCAAGCTGCTGATGAAGTCGAAAATCACTTAGCCCACGCCAGACCATCTGCCCCACGCCCGGCTTCGATCAGCGTCACGCCCCAATCGTCGATCTGGATCGCGGCAATCTGGTGGCTATCGGAGCACGAGACGTAAGCGACCCTACCGTCCGGGCGTATTAGCACTTCTTGAGGAGAAGACGGCACCTTAATCGCTCTCACCACCCGCATGGTGGCGATATCGACCACTGCAACTTCATTCGCGCCCGGTATCGCAACCAGCAGCCATTTCCCGTCGGGCGTGGGTGCGGTGCCGTATCCCGTGCCGGGCAGTGCAATCCAGCGATCAACTTTATTCGTTGTGGTATCGATTACCGCCAGCCGAGGCTTCTCGGTGTCGGAAGTAAACGCCCACCGCCCGTCAAGAGAGACGGAGATGCGCTGCACGTGTCCCGCGACCGGAATCACCGTGAGGGTTTTTCGCCCCGCGAGGTCGAGCACCGATACGGTCCCCGGCCCCACGTTCGCAGTATAGCCCTTGCGCCCATCTGGGCTGATCGCCAGCATGTGGGATTCGGCTTGTCCGGTCGGAGCGCTCCCGACAATCTTTAGGGTCAGCGGGTCGATGACGGCTACAGATTTGTCGAGCTCGGTAGTGACATAGAGCAGACCGTCTTTGGGCCCGAAGACAGCGCAATGGGGACGGACGCCGTGCCCAAAATCAAGTGTGTGGATCAGCTTGTGCTCGACGAGGTCGATCACAACCATTGTACTTCCGTCGGTGCCGGGCATGCCGACTCCAGAGTTGCCATAGATCGGTACGAATGCCCGCTTGCCATCGGGAGACGCGGCAACTTCATGCCCGCTAATACCTCTCTCAGCGACGGTCGCAACCTGCCGCGCGGCATCCGGATCAATCAGTCCGAGCGTCTGGTCTCCTTTGTTGGCGACGAGCAGCAGGCCTCTCGATGAAGATGAAGGAGCGGCGGCAGTCGGCGTTAAGAGACCCGCGAAAATGAGCGACAACGCAAGAAACCAAGTCATAGTCTTTCCTCTGGTCCGGCTACCTACAATGTCTCGCGCCATACTATCGCACTTTGGGGTTGGCACAATTCCTGCCGAGGCGGTCAAGTTCGCCGTCAGGTAGAGGATCGTTTTGGGCGCACGTTCTCAGGAGAAAAATATTAAGTCTCGCTTTTGTTCTACGAGCAACCTGTCCGGCTGTTGACCTCTTTAGGTGACATCTTCACCGCGTTTCCGACCGAGCCATTTTCAGCTTATACCGGACGCCACTCTTCCAGGCAGCAGGTCGGCAGGCGATTCCAGCGCTGGCACCAGCGCCCGGTTCCGGAACAATTTCGCTTTGTAGCGTGGCGGCTCACTCAGTGCGCTTATCACTCCACGGGGTGGTCTGAAATGGGCTGCAGGGCCATGCCGTCCGTTTCCGATTCCAGCCCTTTTCTCATCTTTGGTACACTCCCGCCCCCGCTGGACGAAATATTTGTCGGCGCCAGGTCGTCCCGTCCAAGGCCGAGGCTCAACAATGCGTTTAAGAAATCGGTGACGAGAGGCGAGTAGCTCATTCTAGTCACAAAGATCTGTGACGCGAATCACAGACGTCGGTATGGTGGTTGGACCATAACTGGTAGCGTTCGCAAGTGTTGCCGGGCACGAGAACGCGGGCGGCGCGCTTCGAAGGCATGACGAAATGCCAAGAGGTGGCTTGTGGAAGTTCCCCTCACCGTCGTCTTGCAACAACCATTCCTGAGCTGTTACCGCGTCGACTGCCATTCCATCAAGCACAACTTGCGGGTCCAGTCGGGGAGGCAATGCTATCAACCTGATGTTGGAAGATTGCGGATTAACGCCGGAGGGTTTCCAACTGGGGGGTCAGGTTCCGACCACCCGTGGTCTGCCCGACTGGTCACCGATACAGTCGAGCACGTCAGGTAAGGAACCTCCGCCCAAGCCAGTAGCGAACGCAGTAATAAATAAAAGTCGGAGATGAGAGAACGAAGCAGCACTAATTCAAGTCCGGTGGGAGGTACAGCATGGCAGCTCGACTTGCCGAAGAATGGTTCGCCATATGCGGAGGTTGCGAGGTAACGATCCTCGACATCGGTGAACCCCTGATCGATGTACTCAAACAGGTAGAAATCGTACACATGCCGGTCCTGATGGACCACAAGCTTTACGGTCAGACTGGCGAAGGTGCAGAGATGGAAATCCCCGCAGCGGATGTCGGGCTGATCTCGGGAGGAATCCGCAATGAAGAGCATAAGAAATTGGCGCAGGAGATGCGCAAGAAATGCAAAATCCTGATTTCTCTCGGCTCTTGCGCGTGCTTTGGCGGTGTGCCGGCGCTGGCGAACCAGTTCAGCAGAGAAGAGCTGTTGGAAAAAGTCTACCGCGACAGCGTGACCACCGAGAAGAACGGCTTACCCAACGAGCAGGTTCCCGCTCTGACTGACCGAGTCTACGCGATCCACGAAGTTGTGAAGGTGGACGCGTATCTGCCCGGATGTCCAACCACGCCAGAGATGGTGGCGGGTGCGTTGCTTGCTCTTCTTGAAGGTAAGCCGCTGCCCGCGCTGGCATCGAAGAGTGTGTGTGACGAGTGCCCCACCAAGCGTGAGAAGAAGGCAGTTACTACTCTGAAGCGCCGCCTGGATGCGCCCGAGTTCACGCCGGGTGCACCTCTGAGCGAAATGCGCTGCCTGATGGAACAGGGCATCCTGTGCCTAGGGCCAGCGACGCGTGCTGGCTGCGGTGGCAGTGAGGGCAACCCGCGTTGCATCCGCGCTTACATGCCATGCGAGGGTTGCTTTGGCCCCCTGTCGGAGAAAGCCAATCCCATGGTGGACATGATGGGCGCGCTTTCCTCCATCGGACTTGATCCCAAGCAGATTCCGGATCGAGCCGCAACTTTCAACCGTTTTGCTGGCGCTGGCCGTCTGCGGCCGACGCCTCGGAGGTGATCCATGGCAACGACACTCGTCATTCAACCTGTCACCCGCATCGAGGGCCATGCCAAGGTGACGATTCAGCTCAACGATGCCGGCAACGTGGACACCGCCCGGGTCAATGTGATTGAACTGCGCGGCTTCGAAAAGTTCTGCCTCGGAAAGCCGGTGGAAGACCTTCCGCGCATCACGCCGCGCATTTGCGGTGTGTGCCCGTGGTCGCATCACCTGGCCTCGGCCAAGGCTTGCGACGCGGTCTTTGGAGTCGAACCGCCGCCCGCTGGCAAGAAGCTGCGCGAGCTGTGCAACAGCATCGCCTACATGGAAGAGCACATCCTGCACTTCTATATTTTGGCAGGACCCGATTTCCTGCTCGGTCCAGATGCTGACTATTCCGTCCGCAATGTCATCGGCGTGCTGCAGGCCGCGCCGGACATTGCCAGAAAAGTGGTGAGGGTGCGCCACCTATGTGCCAAGATGCTGGAAACGTTGGCGGGCAAGTCCATCCATCCCCAGGCCGCCGTTCCCGGCGGATTCAGCAAGGCGCTCGCTCCGGCCGATCGTGACGCTTTGCGCAAGCAAGCCGAGGACACACTCGATCTTGCCAAGTTCTCGATTGCTTTCGCCAAAGAGAATGTCTTCCCCAAGTACCTCGATGTGGTGAAGTCGCTGGGAGTGATCACTACCGGCTTCATCGGGACCGTCAAAGAGAACGGCGCGCTCAACCTCTACGACGGGAAGATACGCCTGATGGCGCCGAATGGCTCCTATCAGGATTTTCCGAATGATCGCTACACCGAATTCATCGCCGAGCACGTTGAATCGTGGAGCTACTTGAAGTTCCCCTACGCCAAACAGTGGGGCGAAGGATTCTCCATGGATGTCGATCATCCCAAGGGCATCTATCGTGCTAATACGCTGGCACGCATTAACGTCTGCGATTTCATCGACACGCCGCTGGCACAGGCCGAACTAGAAGAATTTCGCGCAAAGTTCGGGCGGCCCGCACAGCTGACGCTGCTCTATCACTGGGCGCGCCTGATCGAACTGCTCTACAACGCCGAAAACACCATCCGTTTGCTGGACGATCCCGAGATTACCAGCACGGAAACCCGGGTGAAGTGTACGCCGCGGGCAGCGCGAGGCGTAGGCGTGACCGAAGCGCCGCGCGGCACGCTGATCCACGACTACACCACCGATGCCGATGGCCTGATCACCAACGTCAACCTGATTGTGGGCACCACGCACAATAACGCTCCCATCAATATGTCGGTCACACAGGCCGCCAAGAGCTTGATTCATGACGGTAAGTACGACCAGGGAGTGCTGAACAAAGTGGAGATGTCAATCCGCGCCTACGATCCGTGCTTGTCCTGCGCGACTCACCGGCTGGACGGGAAAATCTCCATCAAGCTGGATATTTTCGACGCGGAGGGCAAGTTGCTCGGTACGCTCGCCAACTGATCGGCAGCAAACGAAGGAGGAAGCATGCGGGAGATCGGTCAGCCGGAGATCGACCAATCCGATCTTCCCGACTTCTGTCGGAAGCCGACCTTAGTGCTCGGGTGCGGGAATATTTTGTTTGGAGATGACGGCTTCGGGTGCGCGGTAGTGGACTATGTCGAAGCACACTATCGGGTGCCCGAAGCCGTCTGCTTGCTGGACGTGGGCACGGGCGTGCGCAAGCTTTTATTCACTCTCTGCCTGAGTTCCGCGCGTCCGCAGCGCTTGCTCATCCTGGACGCGATCGACGCCAGCCGCAATCCCGGAGAGATATTCGAGATCGATCCCGCCGAGATCCCGCGTGTGAAGCTTGATGATTTCTCGCTGCACCAATTGCCCACGTCCAACTTGTTGCGCGACTTGCAAGAAACTTGCGGAGTCGAAGTGCGGGTGCTGGCCTGCCAAACCGAGCCCCTGCCGGAAGAAATCTCTCAGGGGTTATCGAGAGCAGTCAGCGGCGCCGTGCCGCAAGCGGCGGAATGGCTGGTCCGCGACTATTTCCCCCGTGCTACAGCGTCGCCAGTGAGAAATGTTTTCGCAACACCGTGTGAACAGGCTGGAGGCAGCGTATGAGCCCGAATCTCGCAATGATCAGCAATGGCAAGAAATTCATGTGGGATGGGCAGCTCTACGACAACAAAGAAGAAGCATCCCGCGTAGCGCAGTCATACCAGAACGAAGACTTTCAGGTTCAGATCGTGGAAGATGGCGGGAAGTTCCTGGTATACACGAGGCGAACCGCCAAAGAAGTCGTCGTCACTGCGCAGTAACGAACAGTAGAGGTGGCAAATGGCAGTAGGCACATTGCCGGTTCAAAGCGATCCGACACTGCTGGCCGAGATTCGGCGATATGGGAAGTTCGATCCCACAGGCTGCTATCAGTGCGGAAGCTGCACCATTTCGTGTGATCTGGTCGAGGATTCTGTGACCTTTCCTCGCAGAAGCATTCGCTTCGCTTTGCTGGGACTGAGGCAGCCGCTCCTCGAAAATCTGGATCCTTGGGTCTGCCATGACTGCGGCGATTGTTCTATTGTCTGCCCGCGTCAGTCGGAGCCCAGGATCTCTATGCAGACGCTGCGGCGCTTTCTTTGCGTGCAGTACGACTGGACGGGCATCGCGTCCAAGGTGCTCCAGTCCAAGGCGTGGTACCTCGGTTCGTTGTTCTCCGTGGCAGTTATCGTCCTGTTTCTGATCGTTGGATACCACTTGTGGTACGTGGGGATGGCGGCGAAGGACTTCGCCGCTACCGCGTTCGGATTGGATCACATGTTCCCCATCATCACCTACTACACGCTGACGGTCATGCTGCTTCCGCTGTTGCTGTTGTTCTCGCGTGTCTTCCGCATCTGGCGGCTCACCATGAGTGGCGAAAGGCCAGCGCGTGCCCCGCTTTCCCTCTACGCGCGCGAGGCTTGGATCTACGTCTACCAGTCGGTGACCCATTCGTTAATGAGGAAGTGTCCGGAAAGAGGCCGGTGGTTGGGGCATTGGATGCTTGCTACTGGGGTGGTCATAATGCTGACCATCAAGGTCTTCGCTCTGCGGTGGTTTCAGACCGACAACATTTACCCCTTGTACCATCCCCAGCGCTGGCTCGGATACCTCGCCACGGGCCTCATCCTATATGGCCTCGGAGACATCTTCGTAGGCCGTTTGCGGGCACAGAAAGAGATCTATAAAGAGTCCACGTTTCATGATCTCATCTTTCCCATCTTGCTGGTGTTGACCGTGCTCAGCGGTCTCGCTGCACACATATTCCGCTATGCCGGATTTGCACTCACCTGCCACTTCACATATGCCCTGCACGTCATCATCGCGACGCCGATGCTGCTCGTGGAGATGTCGTTTGGAAAGTGGTCGCACATGGTCTATCGACCGCTAGCCCTCTATTTCCTGGCGGTCCGGGAGAAAGCCGCGCAGCAGGCGGCTGCGGCGGAGGTGGTTTCCCATGCCCTCTGAGAAATCCCAACCCGTACCGGTGGGTGCTGCGCTGGTTGTGGGAGGCGGTATTGGCGGCATGCAAGCAGCCCTCGATCTCGCTAACGGCGGCATCAAGGTGTATTTGGCCGAGCGCAGCCCCGCCATTGGCGGGGTCATGGCGCAGCTCGACAAAACTTTTCCTACTAACGATTGCGCGATGTGCACCATGGCGCCGCGCCTGGTCGAGATCGGCCGGCACAAGGACATCGAGATTCTCACCCTGAGCCAGGTGGAAGCCGTTGCTGGGCAGCCGGGAAATTTCACGGTCAGTATCAGGCAGCAGCCGCGTTTCATCGACGCGACGAAATGCACGGGTTGCGGTGCGTGCGTGACGGACTGTCCAGTGACGCTGCCGTCCGAATTCGATCAGGGGCTGGGAGAGCGGAAGGCGATCTTCCGGCCGTTCCCGCAAGCCGTTCCCAATATTTTCAGCATTTCGCGCCGCGGAACATCTCCCTGCCAGGCTGGATGCCCCATCCATCAGAGCGCGCAGGGCTATGTGACTCTGATCGCGCAAGGCCGTTTCGACGAGGCGCTCCAGGTCATTCTACGAGATAACCCGATTCCGTCGATTTGTGGCCGGATTTGCACGCATCCCTGCACGGCTGCCTGCACGCGCACGAACGTAGACGATCCGGTGAATGTGCCCGCGTTGAAGCGCTTCGTTACCGACTACTGCCGCGATTACAAGTTGCCGCAACCCACCGTAGCCGAACGTCCCGAGAAGATTGCCATCGTGGGGTCAGGCCCAGCCGGCCTCCTCTGTGCCTACCAGCTCCGACAGAAAGGTTACGGCACTACGATCTTCGAGGCGCTTCCGGTGGCAGGCGGGATGCTGGCGGCCGGCATTCCTTCCTTTCGGTTGCCCCGAGCCTTGTTGAACGCGGAGTTGGACAGGCTGCGCTCCATAGGGATCGAGATCCTGCTGGAGACGCCGGTGGGCCTCAGCATCACGTTCGAAGAATTGCGCAAGAGCTACGCAGCGGTTTTCGTCGCCATCGGAGCTCACGTGGAACGAAAGCTCGGAGTTTCGGGAGAACATCTGCCGGGCGTGACCGGTGGCGTGGAGTTCCTGCAGCGTGTGAATCTCACGGTTCCGGCGGCGCCGGGGCATCGTGTGCTGGTGGTGGGAGGAGGCAATTCCGCTCTCGACGCGGCACGCACTGCTCTTCGTTGCGGGGCGGACGAGGTAACGGTTGTCTACCGGCGAACCCGAGCAGAGATGCCTGCCGACCAGCGTGAGATCGAAGGCGCAGAGCACGAGGGCGCCAGGTTGCTGTTCCTGGCGGCACCCAAATCATTCCGGTCGGGCCCTGACGGGCGCGTGGTCGGCCTGGAGTGTGTGAAGATGAAGCTCGGTCGGCCCGATGCCACCGGTCGGCCAACTCCAGTGCCGATTCCCGGATCGGAGTTCGTCATTCCCTGCGACGCTGTCGTGGTCAGCATCGGCCAGTTCCCCGATGTGAATGCCCTAGGTGAACGGCTGGGTCTGGCCACCACAAAATCGGGAACGCTCCGTGCCGATCCCCTCACGCTGGAGACGGAACTTCCCGGTGTATTCGCGGGCGGGGATTGTGTGACCGGTCCCGATGTAGTGGTCGCAGCAATGGCCGCTGGCAAAAAGGCCGCCAACTCGATCGATCGCTGGCTCAATGGACAAGACCTCCGTGGGGGGCGCGAACTGGAAGGGCCGTATCCGACGCAGTATGACGTAGATACGGCTGGCGTGCTGATGCAACGCCAGATACCCGTACAAGCCCTCGACCCCAAGACTCGAGGAAAAACGTTTGCCGAGGTCCACGTCGGCTACACGCCGGAAGAAGCGATTGCCGAGGCCAAGCGCTGCCTGGCGTGCGGAATCTGCTGCGATTGTCACATCTGCGCGACGGCGTGCCAAGCCAACGCGATTGACTATACACAGAAAGCGGAGACTTACGAGCTAAAGGTAGGTGCCATCGTCCTCGCCCCTGGATTCGAAATCTTCGACGCCCGGTTAAAGAAGGACCTGGGGTATGGCCGCTTCCCGAATGTGCTCACGTCCCTGGAGTTCGAGCGGATTCTCTCCGCCTCCGGACCTTACTCCGGCCATGTGTGCCGACCTTTCGACCGGCAGCAGCCGAAGCGGATTGCCTTCCTCCAGTGCGTTGGTTCGCGAGATTTCGAACGCGACTACTGTTCGTCCGTGTGCTGCATGTATGCCACCAAAGAAGCCATTATCGCCAAAGAGCATCTTGGCGAAGGTCTGCAGTGCGATGTCTTCTTCATGGACATGCGCGCCTTCAGCAAGGGCTTCGAGCAGTATTACCACAGAGCGCAAGAGCTTGGTGTGCGCTATATCCGTTCTCGCGTGCCGAAGATTGAGGAAGTCGCTGGAACGCGGAACCTGATCGTCAACTATCTCGGCGAGAACGACAGAAAACTCTCCCAGGAATACGACTTGGTTGTTCTATCGGTGGGCATGCAGCCACCGAAAGACGCCAAAGTGCTCGCCGAACGATTCGGCGTGGCGCTGAACTCCTTCAACTTCTGTCAGACTCCCACGTTCCGGCCTGCGGAATCGTCGCGGGAAGGAATCTTTGTCGCCGGGCCGTTTGCCGAGCCGAAAGATATTCCGGAAACGGTCATGCAGGCCTCTGCGGCTGCCGCTCAGGTGCTCTCGCTCTTGCGGGAAGCCCGTGGCACGTTGATCACTCCCAAGGTCTACCCACCGGAAAGAGAAGTGAAGGGAGAAGAGCCACGCATTGGAGTCTTTGTCTGCCATTGCGGGACCAATATCGCCGGCGTGGTCAATGTCCCGGATGTCGTGGAATATGCCAAGACCCTGCCTAACGTTGTGTACGCCGAGAACAATCTTTATACCTGCTCCAACGATACCCAGGATCGAATCAAAGAAAAGATCGCCGAACACCATCTGAATCGGGTGGTAGTAGCCTCCTGTACCCCGCGTACGCACGAGCCTCTTTTCCGCAACACGCTGGCCGAGGCCGGCCTCAATCCTTATTTGTTTGAGATGGCCAACATCCGCGACCAGTGCTCCTGGGTGCACATGCACGAACCGGAGAAAGCCACGCAGAAATCCAAAGACCTGGTCCGCATGGCGCTGGCCAAGGCCCGCCTGTTGCAGCCACTCAACCGGCAAACGGTCAGGATAGAAAAGTCCGCCTTAGTCATCGGCGGAGGACTGGCGGGCATGACTGCCGCGCTGACGCTGGCACGGCAAGGCTTTAATACCTATCTCGTGGAAAAGGAGAATGAACTGGGTGGAAATCTGCGCCACATCCATTACTTACTCAACGGAGACAGGCCACAGGACGAACTAGCGCGCCTGCGCGACGAGATCAGACAAAATAGCAGAATCCATCTATTTACCGGCGCGGCCATCGAAAAGATCGAAGGCACTATCGGCAACTTCAAGACAACGATCACAGCCCAGGGCACAACCGCCGAAGTCACGCACGGAGTCGTAATCGTAGCCACGGGTGCGAAGCAGTACCAACCCAAAGAATACCTGTATGGGCAGCACGACCGCGTCATCACGCAGCGGGACCTCGAAGCACACCTCACTTACGGGGATGGCTTTCTGAAAGACGGCAATCAGTCCGCAAAGACTGTCGTCATGATTCAGTGCGTGGGCTCACGCGACGTCGAACACCCCTACTGTTCCCGCGTGTGCTGCGCCGACGCCATCAAGAATGCCCTGAAGATTAAGGCGCTCTCTCCCCAGACCAACGTGTATGTCCTCTACCGCGACATCCGCACCTACGGCTTCAAAGAGAGCTATTACACGAAAGCACGCCAGCAAGGCGTCGTCTTTGTGCGCTACGACGAGGATCGCAAGCCCGAGGTGTCGCGGAATGGCGAAGGACTCGAGGTCACCGTCTACGACCAGACCCTGGGGATGCCGCTGATGATCTCCGCCGGCCTGGTGGTTCTATCCGCGGGCATTCATCCCCATGAAGATAACCGCAAGACCGCGCAGTTCCTCAAGGTTCCACTCAACAGCGAGGGATTCTTCCTCGAAGCTCATATGAAATTGCGCCCGGTAGACTTCATGACGGACGGCGTCTTTTTGTGTGGGCTGGCCCATTCTCCGAAGAGTATCGAGGAATCCATTCTGCAGGCGCAGGCAGCGTCCGCGCGGGCCGCATCCGTCCTGGTCCAGGATAGCCTTGAACTGGGGGCGAATATCTCACAAGTGGTGGACGAGAGCTGTGACGGTTGCGCCTATTGCGTGGACACCTGCCCCTACAAAGCGATCACTCTTCTCGAATATAAGTGGCAGGGGTCGATCAAAAAAGTCGTCGAAACCAACGACTCGATTTGTAAGGGCTGTGGCTGCTGCCAGGCTACGTGTCCTAAGAAGGGCGTATTCATCCGTGGATTTACCCTCGATCAGATTGAGGCCCAGATCCATGCGGCTTTGGGAGTAGAGTGATGAACAACAACTTTCAGCCTTTGATCATCGCCCTGTGTTGCAACTGGTGCGCCTACGCCGGCGCAGACTTGGCGGGCGTTTCCCGGACCCAATACCCGCCCAGCATCCGCATCGTCCGCGTCATGTGCTCGGGAATGGTGCATCCCAACCTGGTGATTGATGCGTTCACTAAGGGCGCGGACGGCGTCCTCATCTGCGGCTGTCACCATGGAGATTGTCACTATCAGGAGGGCAATTACAAAACCGAGAAACGCGCCGAAGCCATCCGCCTTATGCTCGCGGATTTTGGTATCGAGGAGGAGCGCTTTCGCTTGGAATGGGTTTCGGCGGCCGAAGGGCCGAGGTTTGCGCAGGTTGTGCGGGAGTTCACTGAGCAAGTACAGAAGCTGGGGGTCAGCCCCTACAGGTCGTAAAGTGATCAGCCAGTGGGTAGCGCCGATTATCGTTTGGGTGGCAGTCATTGCAGTTGCCTTGGCGGTCGTAGGGGCCTTGCTCGCCGAATGAATAGGTTCGTTCGGATAGATCGCCTCCGAAAGGGAGGTGAGAAGCATGGTCTTCATCATCACCGGAGCCGCAGAATCAGGCAGGAACAGCGTGGGCAGGCTCCTCGCAGAAGCCTTGGGATGGGAATTTGTCGATGCCGAGAATCTACGTCCTCCTGGCAACCTTGATGGACGCGGATGTAGTACTTCGCTGGCTAATGCTGATCCAACCTTGCTTGTAGGAACACTATCGACCGCGATCAACTTCTGGATCTATGAGTGGCGGGACGTAGTGGTTTCGTGCCCGATGCTGACGGAGGGAGATCGAAGGCAACTCTCTAGAATGTCCTCGCTGATCAAAATCGTCTGTCTGGAGGACTTCCATGCCCCCGGTCGGACTCGCATCCTTGACCAGTCAGTCGGTATTGTAAGCTCTCAATTGCAAGCCAGATGGCATGCAGCACGTGACTCGGAACAGGATGCGCTTGCAATAGATCCATCCCCGCGAGTCGAAGAGATTATTGCGGAAATAATCGCGACAATAACCGCTGTGCCGATTCTGTAAAGCTCGCCAACGGTCTGCCCGCAGTTAGGATTTCATGCCGGAGTGGCTCTGTTCGTA